>CAWDIK010000027.1:0-74266 GCA_963802345.1 Vicinamibacterales bacterium | reverse complement strand
CGTCGATCACGAGGGGCTCAGCGCCCTGGGGTCCGCGACCACCTCCGCGTCCACCGCGGCCCTGCGGTGGCGGTTGCTGCCCGGAGAGGGCAATAACGGACAACACGACGATCGCGAGAGCGAGCGCTTTATTCATGGTTCCTGAAAGCTACGCGCGAGCGCCCTTCTGTGTCTATAACGGAGCCTCTCAGCCATATCGCCCTATCATGCCGGCCAATCGAGGGATTCGGGAATTCGCGCGGCGCGCCGCACGATGGCGCGGTCCTCGACGGAGACGGAAGCGCCGGCGGGTATCGATCGAAAGCACGGCGTGCCGAACAGGTCGCCGCGCGCGATCATCGCCCGCCGCGTTTCCGGCATCGGCGACACGCCAAACTCCATGCCGCGCGCGATCGTCCGCCCGTTCCAGGGAGGCTGCAGACGGCTGCGGTTCTCTTCCCATATGCCCATCCAGGGAAAATCGGATGGTCGCCATACGTAACCGAACATCACGCCCAGCCCGGGAGAAAACGCGGCGAAGTAGGCGTGGCTGCGACTGCGATCCATCAAATGCGCAGTGTAGGCGCTCGAATGCGCCGCATCGGTAAAGACCTGCAGGTCGGCGCTGCGCCCGTCGAGCGTCGGCGCGATCGGCCAGTCGAATTCCGCCGCAGGCGTCAAGTAATCATCCGCGCCGAACGTCGACTCGAATACTTTCGATCGCGTGGCGGACGCTCTGAACTGCGTCGATCCGGCTCGAGAAATGGCGGCCCCAGCGTCACGTGCTCGGTCCAGCCGATCGCGCGATCGGTGGTCGCGATGTTCGTCAGCGTTTCCCGAATGACGGCCGCCGAGTCGCGCAGAGCGATCCGGCGCTCGAACACGAGCCCGGCAATCGGGAAATGCGCGCTCGCGATCAGCGCGTCGCCGTCGACGCGCAGCTCGTACGGCGCGACGGGCGCCTCGCCATGTGCGCCGAGACCCGCCATGAATTCGTCGTCTGAAGGCGGGCCGAAGATATCGAGGCACAGGTTGTGTCCCATGATGCCCGCGAGGAGGCGGGCATCGGAGCCGCCGCCGTACGTGTGTTCGTGGCCGGGGCCGTGCGCCGACGGCTCGATCGTCGGCCAGGGCGGCGTCCACAGCGGATTCACGCCGGACGCCTTGTCGAGAATCTCCGCGATGTGGCCGCCTTCCTGCAGCACGGTCACTCTCACCTGCGCGTTCTCGATTCGGGCCGCTCGCCGGCCGTGGTATCGCTCCATCGCCAGTTATCTCCTTTCAAGGCCGACCTGAAGGTCGGCACTACGAGTCAAGCCGACCTGAAGGTCGGCACTACGACAACACGAACAGCGACTTCAGGCGTAGTGCTGACCTTAGGTCAGCGCAGCATAGCCCACCTGAAGGTCGGCATTACGAGCGCGCTTGCAGAGATGTCGTCAGGAGTGATACATCACACAGATCATGGTAACCAAGACATCTTCCACACGGGGCGCTGCCCAGGACGCGATTGACGCCGGCGCCGGCATTCTACGGCTCGAGCCGTGCTGGGTCCCGCGCACGTTCATGATCCCCGGCAGGCGGCTCCGGCTGCATCCCGACGATCTGTACGCCCTCGGGGCGCACCGCGGCGGCATCAACGAGCGCTGGTTCTCCTCGACGACGCACGCATCGAACGGCCCCGGGACACCGGACGACGAAGGACTGAGCTACGTGCGGACGGAAAACGGCGCCCGCGTGCTGTTCAAGTCGCTCGTCGACGAGGGCGGCGATCTCCTGCTCGGGGCGTCGACCATGCAGCGCGAAGGCGGATGGAACCTGCTCTGCAAGTTCTTCGACAACATGGGAGCGATTCCACATCACCTGCACCAGAACGATGCGTTCGCGAAGCTGGTCGATCAGAAGGGCAAGCCCGAGGCGTACTACTTTCCCGCCTCAGTACAACCAGATCGAAAACGCGTTTCCGTTCACGTTCATGGGACTCGAGCCGGGCACGACAAAAGACGACGTGCGGCGCTGCCTCGAGGACTGGAGCAAGGGCGACAACGGCATCCTCTTTCTCTCGCGCGCCTATCGGCTCCAGCCGGGAACCGGCTGGCAGATCAATCCCGGCATTCTCCACGCGCCCGGATCGCTCGTGACCTACGAGCCCCAGGTGAACAGCGACGTGTTCGCCATGTTCCAGTCGCTCGTCGATGGACGCGTCGTCGATCGCAGCCTGCTGACGAAGGACGTCAGGCCCGAGTATCACAACGACCTCGACTATCTCGTCAGCATGCTCGATTGGGACGCGAATGTGAACCCGGAGTTCGCGAAGACAAATCGCGCATTCCCGCGGCCGGTGCACGGCGCGGAGCACGACGCCGACGCAGCCGGCTATCGCGAGCAGTGGGTGTCATACGGCACGCCGTGGTACTCGGCCAAGGAGCTGACGGTGATGCCGCGGCGCACGGTGACGATCAAGGACGCCGCTGCGTATGGACTCATCCTGACCCAGGGTCACGGCACGATCGGGCGGCATCACGTATCGACGCCGGCGATGATCCGCTTCGGCGAGATGACAGAAGACGAGCTCTTCGTGACCGCCGACGTCGCGCGCGAAGGGGTACGCATAGAGAACCTGAGCGACGCCGAACCGCTCGTCATCCTGAAGCACTTCGGTCCCGGCAATCCGGACAACCCGCTGTCCTGACGCAGAGCTGCAGAGACGCAGAGAATCTTTTTATGACTGCACATACGAAACCCGCACTGCACAACGCGATGTGGCCGGGGCTCGTCGGCAAGGGGCCCGACTCGGAGCCGCCGATCGATCTCGACACGATGCTCGACCTGACGGCGGCCGCCAACGTCGACGGCGCCCGGTTCGAGGGCGTCGACCTGTTCCTGTTCGACCCGCACGTCGACATCGATTCCGATCGTGAGACGCTGAAGCGGCTTGCCGATCGCATCAGCGCGCGCGGCTTCGTCGTCGGATCGCTCGTCGCCCCTGTGTGGCCGCCGACCGGCGGAGGCTCGGCCATGGGCGGCGACGAGGAACGCAAGCGCTTTCTCACTCAAGTGAGAAAGGCATGCGCCATCGGCAAGACCCTTCGCGAACTCGGCATCCGCCGCTACGGCGTCGTGCGGATCGACTCGGCCGCCAGTCCGTCCGACTGGGCGAAAGATCCGGCCGGCAACACGAAGCGCATCGCGGAGACGTTCCGCGAAGCGGGCGCGATCGCCGTCGACCACGGCGAGCGCCTCGCCGCCGAAGGAGAAATCTGCTGGGGAGGCATGCACAGCTGGAAGCGCATGCTCGAGCTGCTCGAAATGGTCGGGTCGCCCCGGCACGATTGGCTTTCAGGCCGACATGGCGCACACGCTGCTGTTCACGATGGGCTGCAACGCGCCCGAGGACCGCATTCTGCCCGAAGGCTACGACTGGTCCGATCGTGACACGCTCGATCGCGCCATCAAGACGATGACTGACGCGCTACGGCCGTGGACGATCGATTTCCATGTCGCGCAGAACGACGCGACCGTCAAGGGATCCGGATCGCACGACAAGACCGGCCGTCACTGCCTGCCCAAAGACCCCAACGGCAAGATGGACATCGTCCGCGTCGCCGGCGCCTGGATGCGCGACGAGACAGGACGTCCGACGCGCGCGTTCGAGCACATCTGCTGGGACGGGTGCATGTTCCCGAACGCCACGATGATGAATCCGCAAACCTGGAACGATGTGCTCGCGGCGATGATCGCCGTCAGAAACGCTCACGGCACCGATTGAATCTTCAACGCCGCGACGGAACGCCGCGAAAAGCTTCTTTGCTATGACAACCAAACCGCTGAACATCGGACTCGTCGGCTACGGCTTCATGGGGCGCGCGCATTCCAACGCGTTTCTCCAGGCGCCACGGTTTTTCAATCTGCCCTATCAGCCGGTGCTCAAGGCGATGTGCGCGCGGAATGCCGATCGCGCCAGGACGTTTGCCGCCAACTGGGGCTACCAGTCGGTCGAAAACGACTGGCGCGTCGCTGATCGAGCGGCCCGACATCGATCTCATCGACATCGCCAGTCCGAACGACACGCACGCCGAAATCGCGGTCGCCGCCGCGCGCGCGGGCAAGATGGTGCTGTGCGAGAAACCGCTCGGCCGGAACGGCGACGAAGCGAAGCGGATGGTCGAGGCGGTCGAATCGGCCGGCGTGCCGAATATGGTCTGGTACAACTACCGGCGCGTGCCGGCGGTCACGCTGATCAAGTCGCTGGTAGACAAAGGCTGGCTCGGCCGTGTGTTTCACTATCGCGCGAAGTTCCTGCAGGACTGGACGATCTCGACTGATCTGCCGCAGGGCGGCGAAGGGTTATGGCGCCTGGATGTGTCCGTCGCCGGCAGCGGCGTGACCGGCGACCTGCTCGCGCACTGCATCGACACGGCGATGTGGCTGAACGGGCCGATCGCCGAAGTCACGGCGATGACGGAAACGTTCATCAAGGAGCGCAAACACAACGTCAGCGGACGCGTCGAGCCTGTCGGCATCGACGACGCGAGCGCGTTTCTGTGCCGGTTCCAGAACGGATCGCTCGCGACGTTCGAAGCGACGCGGTACGCGCGCGGGCACAAGGCGCTGTATACCCTCGAGATCAATGGCGAGCACGGGTCGGCTTTCTGGGATCTTCACGATTTGCATCGCCTGCAGGTGTTCGATCACCGCGACGAAGGGCAGCTGCGCGGATGGAAGAACGTGCACATCACCGACGGCGATCATCCGTATATGAAGCGGTGGTGGGTGCCGGGATTGCAGATCGGCTACGAGCACACGTTCACGCATCAATTCGCGGATTTTCTCGACGCGCTTGGAAGCGGAACGGCCGCGGAGCCGACATTCCGCAGCGGTCTTGCGACCGATCTCGTGACCGACGCGGTGCTGCGCTCCGCGCAGTCGCGGAAGTGGGAGCCTGTCGCGCGCTGAACGGTCTGAACAGGAGATCTAGGAGATCAGGAGAAATCTCTTCTGAAAAAGAACCCTCCTGATCTCCTAGCCTCCTGATCTTCTGTCCATCCTTCCAGATCAGAACATATACCGCAACCCGATCTGCCCCGTTCTCGTCGATCCCACGCTCGTAATCTGCCCGAACGTCGGCGCCGTGACGTTGGTGACTGGGATTGTTCAATTGCCGCCAGTTGAACACGTTGAACGATTCAAAGCGAAACTGGATCTGCGAAGTGCCGCGCAAGGTGAACGTCTTCGCAAACGTCAGGTCCACGCGCCGACGGCCGGGCCCGCGCACATCGGAGGAGTTCTGGTTGCCCGGCCGAATCGTTGCACCCGTGGTCGCGGAGGTCGGCACCAGCGTGTACGCGCTTCGATCGAGGTACTGCAGCGTATCGCGCCAGTCGTCGAATATCTGGTTGCCGCCGTTGTAATCGGGCCGGCTGTTCGCAATGCCCGACGCCTGGGTAATCCGCAGGGGTTCGCCGCTTCGGAAATTGAGGACGCTGGAAAGCTGCCATCCGCCGAAGACGCTGCCCACCACGTCCTGGCGGTCAACCAGCCACGGGAGGTCGTAGACGACCGTGCTCGTGACGCGATGGCGGACCTCCCCGATCAACGGCGAGTAGTCGGCGTCGATGTAGGGATCGAAGAAGTCCTGCGTGTTGTTGTAAGTGGACGTGTCACCGATCGAGCTGTTGAAATTGCCAATCAGGTTAGCGCCCTGTTCCGACCAGCCTTTCGACAACGTGTAGTGCACCGCCAGATCGAGGCCACGGGCCCGTCTGAGGTTGAAGTTCCCCTCGAACGCGTTGTAGACCATCGTCTGCCCGCTGGTGACGTACCACCCGCCGGGCGTGAATGGCCGGGTTGGGCCGGGCGCCGGTTACCCGATCGTAGGCGTTCGCAAAGTTCAAGAGGATCGGCAGGTTCTCCCCGCTGGTGTGGACGTAGCCCGCCGAGACCGACGCCCGTCTTCCAATTTGCCGCTGCACATCGAAGGTCGCCTGCACGGTCTCGGGACTCTTCATGTCGGTCTGAAACATGTAATAGAGGTTCTTCTTGCCGCCCGAGTCCGCGATCGTGATCTTCTCGGCGTCTTCCGCATAGGTGTTGGGCCAGACGATGCCGCGTGCCTCCTGCTCTGTGCGATTCCAGCCCTGGCGGATAGGGGTGAAGGGACGCGCGACGGCGTTCTGGAACAACGCCATGATGTGACCGGTCGTGAACATCCCGACACCACCGCGAACGACGGTCGCGCCCGAGCCATCGACCGTCCACGCAAATCCGGCGCGGGGGGCGAAGTTCATCTTGTCGTCGTCAATCGGCTTGTCCAGAGGGCGCGGCGCGCCGAAATCCATCTTGCGGATGTCGGTCGGATTGCTCAGGTTATTGACCTCCGCCGGATCGGCGGCATCGGTGGACTTGTAGCCAAATCCCGGATAGTAGTCGTAGCGCAGACCCAGGTTGAGCACGAACTTCTCTGTGACGCGCCAGTCGTCCTGGATGAAGCCTCCGAACTGATCGACCCACGCTTTGTGTGGCGGGTTGCCCATTGCGAGCAGGAAGTCGCTCGCCTTATTTGCCAGCAGGTCGTCGAGGGTGGCGTACGTGAACCGGTTCGTTTGCGGATTCGACTTGAAGCCGATCTCGCGCGCCCAGCGGAACCCGGTCTTCAGCGTGTGGGCACCCGAAACCCGCGTGATTTTCTGGTCCAGGTTGTACGCGTCGTAGGTCAAGGCAAGGACTTCGGTATCTCCGCTGCCGAAGAAGCCCGTCACGCTGAAGGTCGAGATACGCTTGCGCACGTTGTAGAGGTCCTCCTGCGCCCCTCGCGTCGGCGATTCCGCGAGCCAGAACTCGTCGAAACGATCGAGCGTATTGCGATTCCAGCCGAACCGGCTTTCGGAGACCCACGCATTGCGCGTCATCACGTAGTTGGTCGAGATGCGTTTCGAGCCGTTCGTGTACTGCTGGTCGTTCTCGATCTGGATTCGCGGAACGTTGGCGAACGGCCGCATCCGCGAGGCGGTCACCGACAATCTGCCGGCGCCAGCCTGGAAGTCCACTTTGCCCAGGAACGTGTTGTCGCGGCGGGTGAGCAACTTGGCATCCGTGTACCGTCCGATGTCGGCGTTGATGGGCACGTTCGGCAGCGGCATGTTGTCGAGCACCATTTTGGTCTCGGGAAATGGCAGCGCGGCCATCATGCGATCGCGCGTCGCCTGCGTTGCCACGTTCCCCTGCACCGTCACGCCCGACTCCTCGCGATAGCCCTCGTAGCTGGTGAAGAACAAGAGACGGTTCTGCAGGATGGGCCCGCCGAGCGATCCGCCGAACTGGTTGAAGCTGATCTTGGGCTTGGCCGTCGTCGGCGGCAGAAATGGATCGCGCGACGAGAACGCGTCGCTCTGGAAGTTTTCAAACAGCGATCCGTGGAACTGGTTCGTCCCCGAACGCGTGATCATGTTGACCTGACCGCCGATCGAGCCGCCGTACTCGGCCGGCAGGACGCCCTTGGCCACCTGCACCTCGGCGACCGCTTCGACACTCAGGATCTCGATCTGGTTCTGGCCGCCGTAGTTGCCGAAGCCGCGGTTTTCCGGGTTCGTCTGGGCGCTGCTGCCGTCCACCGTGATGGCGCTGCCGCCGTCGCCGACGCCGTTGACGCGGAACGCCCGGCCGCCCGCAACTGACGAGTCGGGCGAACTGACACCCGAGCCCAGGAGGATGACGTTCTGCAGGTTCCGCCGCGAGACCGGAATCTCGCGCACTTCCTCGCCGAGCGATTGCACCTGCGCCGTCGTTGCTGTCTCGATGAGAGGCGCGTTCTCGGCGACCGTGACGGTCTCTGCCAGCGTCCCCACTTCGAGCGCAAATGTCTGCCGCACCGTCTGGCCGGCGCTCAGCGTCAACCCCTTGTTCTCATACGTCTTGAATCCCGAAAGCTCGATCCGGATCGTGTACGCACCGGGGGGGAGCGCGGGCAGCGTAAATTCGCCGCGTGCGTCCGAAACGGTGTCTCGCGTCAGCGTGGTGCCCTGATGCGTGACCGTCACGGTGACGCCGGGAAGAATCCCGCCCGAGCTGTCCTGCACGGTGCCGTAGAGCGTGGCTTCGAGCACCTGACCGCGCGCGTTGCTCGACGTCAGGAAAAGAGTTGTGAAGGCGAGCAGAACGAGCGAAGGAAATACGCGAAGCAGTCATCATGGAGGCCTCCCTGAACGAAGTCTCAGATAGTGCCAACGACAGCGTGTGTGCGTGAGGGATCCTTTGTAACACCAAACAGCAGGGCGTGTCTATCGGATCGGCCTCCGCCCTTTCACACGACTCGATGAAGAAGCTCTTCTCCGTGCGCGCAGCCGCCGGCAGTTCTCCAAAAAAATGGAGAGGCCCCTCTGCAGCGTCTCAGACGTGAACCACGCCACGTGCGGCGTGACGAAGACGTTGGGCAGTTGAAAGAGCGGGTGCGCCGGGTTCACCGGCTCGGATTCGAATACGTCGAGGCCGGCGCCGCGAAGCCGGCCACCAGCGAGCGCACGATACAGCGCGTCGTAATCGACGAGGCCTCCCCTCGCGGTGTTCACGAGAACGGCGCCCGGCTTCATGCTGTTGATCGCCCGGTCGTCGATCATCGCCTTCGTCTGCGCTGTGAGCGGCACGTGCAGCGACACCACGTCGGCATCGGATAAGCAACGCCGGCAGCGCGACGAATCTCGCCGGCGGCGCCGTCAGCTTCAGCGCGGGACGTATAGATGACGTGTGCGCCGATGCCCTGCAGCATCGGCGTGAGGCACTTTCCGACGGCGCCGAATCCGACGAGGCCGACCGTGCGGCCGCCGAGCTCGCCGAGGCTGTCGACGAGCTCGGCATCGAGCGTCCATCCGCGCCCCGCTCGCGTCTGACGGTCGAGCTCGCAGAGCCGCCGAAGCGTGGCAAGCATCAACAGCAACGTCAGCTCGGCAACGGCGCGCGTGTTCGCCCCCGGCATGTTGCACACGGCGACGCCGCGGGCGCGCGCCGCCTCGAGGTCGATGGTGTCGACTCCCACGCCGAGCTTTTGAATCAAGCGCAGACGCGGCGCCTGCTCGATCGTGGCCGCCGTCACGCGCTCGAGGACGTGAAGGAGAACATCGGCGTCGTGAATTTCTCGTGCGAACGTCTGCTTGTCGGTTTCGTCGACGACGGCGACGCTGAGCCACTCGTTCTCGATCGCCGAGATGGCCGCGCGAAAACCGGGCGTGGCGCGATATTGGAGGACAGCCTTCACAGTCAGAATCATTCCTAACAGAGTCAGAATCGGAAATCAGAAGGTTGCGTTTTCAGAAACGATTCTCCTGATCTCCTGATCTCTCGTTCAAGATCAGAAAGGTTTCGCGGACAGGAAGCCGGCCGAGCACCGCTGCGCTCCCAAGCGACTCCTCGATGCGCAGCGCCTCGTTCCACTTGGCCGTGCGTTCTGATCGCGCGCACGACCCGACTTTCAACTGTCCGGCTCCCCAACCGACAGCGAGATGCACGATCGTGACATCTTCGGTTTCGCCGGAACGCGCCGACACGATCGACGACCAGCCCGCCGCACGCGCGGCGTGCAAGCGCGGCTTTCGTTTCCGTGATCGTCCCGGCCTGGTTGGGCTTCAGCAGCACGGCGTTGCACGCTCCTAGCGCAGCCGCCGCCGAGATTCGGCCGGCGGATGTCACGAGGTAATCGTCCCCCACGACCTGCACGTGGTCGCCGGCGCGCGCCGTGAACTCGCGCATTCCGGCATCGTCATCCTGGGCCAGCGGATCTTCGACAGAGATGATGGGATAGCGGCGGCACCACTGCAGGAGGACGTCCACGAGCTCCTCGCTGGTCAGCTCGCGATTCTCCGCGGCAAATCGATAGCGTGGCCCCGCTCGCAGTTGCGACGCAGCGACGTCGACGGCTATCGCCGCGTCGATGCCCGGCCTCAGATCGGCCTTTTCAATCGCGAGGAGCAGCGCGTCGAGCGCATCGCTGTTCGACGAGAACTCCGGCCACCAGCCTCCCTCGTCTGCGACGCCGCGCAGCCCGCCGCGCTCTGCCATGATGCGTCCCGCAGCCTCGTAGATCCGCACGGCAATCACCATCGCCTCGTCGAACGTCGATGCGCCGATCGGCACGACGAGAAAATCCTGAATATCGACCCGGCGTCCCGCGTGCGCGCCGCCGCCGAAGATCTGCACCATCGGCATCGGCAGTAGCGGCTCGGCTCCATCCGCAAGATGGCGCCACAGCGGCATGCCGCGCTGAGCCGCGGCGGCGTGCAGCGCGGCCATCGACACGGCGACCGTCGCATTTCCGCCCAGCCGGGCCTTGTTTGGAGTGCCGTCCAATTCGACGAGCCTGCGATCGATCGCTTCCTGATCCATCACCGGCATGCCGACGAGCGCATTCGCAATGTCGGCGGCGACATGGCGGACCGCACGATCGACGCCGAGCCCTCCGAACGCGTTGCCGCCATCGCGAAGATCGACCGCCTCGTTGACGCCCGTGGATGCGCCGGCCGGCGCAATACTCCGTCCACGCGCGCCGCTCTCGAGCACGACCTCCGCTTCAACCGTTGGCCGGCCTCGTGAATCCCATACGCGCCTGCCGATGACGGCGGCGATGACATCACCGTGCGAGCCAGACGAACGGCGCGCTCCGCTTTCGCGCGTGCTCCATGCGCGACGGACGCCGCCTAACGTGTCTGGCGGATGGGCCAGCATCGACCTCGCAAAACTCCGGACCGCATCTTTCGAGCGGTCATCGGTCAGGTATTCCACGGGCGACTTTCCGTCGACGCGAGCCAGGAACAGCGCCGGAAGAAGGTGCGCGGCACGTTGCTCCAGCGCCGCGGCAGGCTCCCAGTCGACACCGGCGAGATACGCGCCGGCCATCGCGTCGAACGACGCGAGCAACTCGTGCGCCACGGATGGAACCCACAGCGTCTTCAGCAGCAGGTGGTTGAGGCAAAAAGCCAGATCGAAGGCGGGGTCGCCGAACCACGCGCACTCGGCATCGAGAAACACCGGACCGCGCGCGCCGAGCAGAATATTTTTCGGGCTGACGTCCCCATGCACGACCGTGAGCTTCGTCTGAGCGGTGCGCTCCGCCAGCGCCTCGAGAACCGGTGCCAGATCCGGATGCGCCCGCGCCGTCGCCAGCAGGTACGGTTCGATGCGCAGGTCATGGAACGAGGCGTCGGTGTCGAAGTCCACGGCGGCTGTCCCCGATCTCGCGAAGGCGGCATGTATGGACGCAAGCTGCCGGCCGACTGTCGAGGCTGTTTCGGGGATCACGCAGCCGCGCGCGAGCTGCGCCTTCCACGGCTCGTACTGATCCGGCGGCAGATACTCCATCGCGAAGGCACCCACAGACGGATCTGACGCGAGCACCGCCGGGACCAGATCGGAATCCAGCCTGGCGACGTCGGTGAGCCAGCGGACCTCACTTGCGTTTCGCGAGACGTCTGCCCGCCAGTCGGCCGCGACGCGCAATCTGTCGAGCGCGCGCTTCACGCAGAATTCCGCCGATCCGGCGCGCACCAGCCAGATATCGGAGGACACGCCGCCAGCCAGCGGTTCAAACCGCGCGACGTCGCCCGGGAGAACAAGCCCGGCTCGTTCGAGAAATGCACGGATGGCCTGCATGGCTTCTCGCGGCTCAGAAATTGAACTTGTCGATGTTCTCTTTCGTGAAGAGGAGCGGCGGCCCGAGGATCACTTCGCTTCCGCGGATATTGACGGTACCCAGCCGTCCCGCGTCGATCGACGCCGCGCCAGGAGCCAGTTTGTTCTGCGCCATGAGCGCGCCGGTATATACCGTCAGGTATCCAAGGTCGGCGGTATTCCAGAGCATGACCGTCTGAACGACTCCTTCGTGCACGTACGGTTTGTTCATGTTCGGCAGGGACAGGCCGATCACGTTGACGTCGGGACGGCGCGCCTGGCGAACGGCCTCACCCGCGCCCGGGACCGCGGGTGCGGATATCGCCATCACGAGCTTCACATTCGGGAACGCGCGCAGGATCGTCTGTGTCTCCGCAAACGCCTTATCGCGGTCGTCGTCGCTCGGCCGAATCGTCGCGAGCTTCAGGTTGGGATATTTGTCGGCGACGCGCGCTTTGATGAAGCTGATCCACTCGTTCTGATTCGCGGCGCTGAGCGCGCCGGTGATGATCGCGAACTCGCCTTTGCCGCCGAGCAGCCGCGCGGCTTCGTCCGTGAGCCCGTGGCCGATGCCTTCGGCGGTGGCCTGGTTCACGAAGAAGCTGCCGCGCATCGGGCTCGGCGTCTGCGTCCCACGTGAGCACCCGGATGCCGCGATCCTGCGCCTTTCTCAACGCCGTCGAAATGCTGGCGCGGTTCTCGACCGCAACCGCAATCACGTCCACGCCCCTGGTGATCCAGCTCTCGACGAGCTCGTTTTGACGCGCGGCATCGAGGCCGGTCGGGCCATCCCAGATGAGATCGACGCCCAGCTCGGCCGCGGCCGCCTCGGCGCCGACGCGGCAGCTCACGAAGTACGGATCGCCCTTTGCCTTCGGCATCATCGCGATGACCGTTCGTTTCGACGGCGCACCCGCGGATGGCGCGCCTGGCGCGCCGAGCGATCGGACAAGCCATACATTCGTGCCCGCGACGACGAACGAGCCAAGAAGTATGGCGCCACACAGCACAGCAACCTGGCTATTCCTCACGTTAAAGACCTCCAACGGAGAGTCAACGCCGCGAGCGGCGCGGGGCTCGGGCCGCTCGCGAGCGGCTGAGCGGAGCGAGGCGCCCCCGCGACTCATAGACGACACGAGTAGAACGCCGGTCAGAATCCCAGTCAACTCTGTCGGCAGCGCGGCAACCTGCAATCCGTTTTTCAGCACTGAAAGCGCGATGAGCCCCAGCACGGTTCCGCCGAGAGTCCCGCGCCCGCCGAACACCGACGTTCCGCCGAGGACCACCGCGGTAATGGCGTCGAGCTCGTATCCGTTTCCCGCATCCGAGCGCGCCTGCCCCAGATGGGCGACATAGATGACAGCCGCGATGCTGGACACAATGCCCGACAGCAAATACACCAGGCCGACTCTGTTCTCGACGGGGATGCCGGCGAACCGCGCGCCGCTGGAGCTGAAGCCGATCGCATACAGCGCCCGCCCGATGACCGATCGATGCAGCAGAACGGCATACGCGGTCAGCACAAGGAGAAAGATCGGCAACTGGGCCGGAATGACCCCGCCGATATACCCCTGCCCGAGCGCGAGAAATGCCGGCGGGAACCCGCTGTAGTTCACCGCCGCTTCGGTAATCCCTTCGGCCACGCCGCGAAAGAGCGAGAACGTGCCGAGCGTCACGATCAGCGCCGGGAGCTTCAACCGCGAAATCAGCACAGCGTTGAGCCCGCCGCCGAGAGCCCCCACCGCGAGGGCGACGAGCACCGCGACTGGAATTGGGAGGTGCAGATCGCGCCACGCGGCGCCGAAGCACACGGCCGCAAGCCCCATGACGGCGCCGACCGATAAGTCGATGCCCCCTGCGATCAGAATCGGCGTGAGCGCCACGGCGAGAAGGCCGAGCTCGGCATTCAGCCGCGCGATTTCGAAGAAATTCGCGAGCGTGAAGAAGTTCGGCGCGACGAGGGCGAAGATCGCCACCTCGATGGCGATCGCCAGAGTACAGGAAAGAGCTCTTATGCCCGGGCTTCACGGAGGGCGGCATGCGTGTGTCTGATGCGCGGGAGCGCGTCTGCGGCCACCGCGACGAGAATGATGGCGCCCTGGATCGCGCGCTCCCAGTACGCGCTCACGCCGAGGAACGTCAGCGCCGGACCGATCGCGCCGAGCAGCACCACGCCCAGGACCGTGCCCGCGAGCGTGCCGCGTCCTCCCGTAATGGCAGTGCCGCCGACGACGACGGCGGCGATCACTTTCAGCTCGAGGCCGAGCCCGGTGTTGGCCGGAATCTGGTTGAACCGCATCGCGTTCAGCACCGCGGCGAGGCCGGTCAGCGCGCCGAGCGACGCAAACGCACACAGCGTGACGAGCGAGGTGTTCACGCCCGCGAGCCGCGCGGCGTCTCGGCTGGATCCAGTGGCGTAGAACAGCCGGCCGGCGGCCGTGTATCGCAAACCCCACGCAAGCGCCGCGACGATCGCAGCGGCAAGCAGCCCGGCGGCGAACGGGTAGGTTCCCTGCGACAACCCGAGCCACTGGAAGTCCGGCGGCAGATCCTGCACCCAGGCGCCTTGCGTGATCCACCGGAGCGAGTCGCGCAGCACGATCATCATCGCCAGCGTGACGACGATCGAGGGAAGGCGCAGGTAAGCGACCAGCGCGCCGTTCAGGGCGCCGAGAAGCGCGCCGAGTACGCAGACCGCTGCGAATACCAGCAGCATCGGCGCTCCGGTTTTCGAGAGCGCGCCGGCCGAGACTGCACACACCGCGAATGCGGACCCAACGGAGATGTCGATTTCGCCGGCGAGGATGACGAGCGTCATGCCGGCGGCAATAATCAGAACGGCGACATTCGCGAGGAACAGGTCGATCAGGTTCCCGCGTCCGAAGTATTCAGGTCGCGCGATCGCGAGCGCCGCGAAGAGCGCGACGATCGCGATGCCGACCCACAGTTCGCGGCGATGCTGGCTCAACACGTCAATGCCCCAGGGCCATCGCGAGCACCCGCTCCTGGGTCGCCTCTTCGCGGGTGAGCACGCCCGCAATGGTGCCGCCCCGCATCACGGCTATTCGATCGCTCATGCCGAGAATCTCCGGGAGCTCCGACGAGATCATCAACACGGCCAGGCCTCGCTCGGCCAGCTCCTGCATCAGCGCGTGAATTTCGGATTTCGACCCGACATCGACTCCCTGCGTCGGCTCATCGAGGATGAGAACCTTGGGCGAGGTGGCCAGCCAGCGCGCGAGCGCGACTTTCTGCTGATTGCCGCCCGAGAGGGACTCGACGTCCGACGCGACCGAGGCGGTCTTGATTCTGAGCTGCTCGACGAAGCGCTCCGCCTGACTGCGCTCGCGGGCGCGATCGATCAACCCGCGCCCGGCGACAGCCGGCAGATTCGCGAGGCTGATGTTTTCTTCCACCGCCATCTCCGGCACGACGCCGTGCTGCTTGCGGTCTTCGGGAAGGTAACGCGATGCCGGCGTCGATGGCTGCGGCGGGCGATCGCGCGGCGATCGGCTGGCCGTGCACGAGCACGTCGCCGGAATCGGCCGGCATCAGCCCAAACACCGCCTGCGCCAATTCGGTGCGGCCCGATCCGACGAGGCCGGCAAGGCCGACAATCTCGCCGCTCCGCACCGCGAGCGACGCGTCCCGAACGCCGGCCGCCTTGCACGTCAGATTCCGGAGCTCGAGAGCCACCGATCCCAGCGCGACCGGACGCTTCGGAAAAATCGCCGACAGCTCGCGGCCGATCATCAGGTTGATCAGCGTCGAGCCGTGCAGGCCGTCGCGGGCGTGCGTGCCGACGGTGCTGCCGTCGCGCAGCACGGTGACGCGATCGGCAATTGCCAGAATCTCTTCCAGGCGATGCGAGATGTAAATGATGCCGACCCTCTCGGACTTGAGGCGCGCGACGACTTCGAAGAGGCGCTGGACCTCTCGCTCGCTCAAAGAGGCGGTCGGCTCGTCCATGATGAGGACCCTCGCGTTCGAGCCGATGGCCTTGGCGATCTCGACCAGCTGCTGCTCGGGCATGCTGAGAGTCTCGACGAGCCGATCGGCGTCGATGTCTGCGCCGACCCGCGTCAGCAGATCGCGCGCGTCCCGGTGGCGGCGCCGCCAATCGATCTGGCGCCACCGCGCGCGCGGCTCGAGCGCGAACGCGATGTTCTCGGCAACCGTCAGATGCGGGAACAGCGCCGGCTGCTGATAAATCGCGGCGATGCCCAGCGCGCGCGACGCGGCCGGGCTCATCTGCGCCACCGGAGCGCCGGCCACAGACAACGTCCCTGAGTCGGCGGCGACCGCGCCGGTCATCACCTTGATCAACGTCGACTTCCCCGCGCCGTTCTCGCCGACCAGGGCGTGGACCTCTCCCTCGTGCAGATCGAACGACACGTTCGACAGCGCGCGCACGCCTGCGTACGACTTTGTGATGAGGCTCGCGGCGAGCAGGGGGATCGGGCTCACAGGTGAAACACTTCGTGCAGCGGGCGCGACAGCGGTTCGTCGTCCGGCTTCGAGGGCATCAGATCCCGCATGTACTTCCACCAGCGCCGGCACACGTCGGTGCGGGCAATCGCCTCCCACCGGTCTTCGCTGTCGATCTCCGCATAGGCGAACAGATCGCCGGTCTGCCGGTCGAGAAAAATCGAGTAGTTATGCACGCCGTGCGTGGTGAGCGTGTGGGCGAGCTCCTCCCAGATCGGCGTGTGCCGGCGCTGGTACTCATCCTCGCAGCCTGCGTGCACCGACATGCGAAACGCTTTGCGAATCATGATTAGTCGCTGCCCCGCGCCCGCCGTCGCCGCTCGCGGCTTAGACAATCCCCGCGCTCGACCGCGCCTCCAGCGGGCGCCGCTCCGCTGCCGCCTTGCGGTAGCCGCTCGATCGGTACGCCGCAATCGGATGGATGGCGCCACCCGCCCGCTGCCGCGCCGTCGCCAGGACGGGAGTCACGTCGGTCGTGAACGCCTCTTTCAGCGTCTGCAGCGCCATGAGCGCGTCGTTCGATTCCTGATAGCCGGCGAGCGCCTCGCGATCGACGAGGTGCGCCTGCACGTAGGCGCGCGTCACCTCGATGGCCGACACAATCAGCGATTCGATCGGGTCCGTCACATTGTGCGACTGGTCGAGCATGTACGCAGGGGAAAACCCCTTCACGCGCGAGCGCTCTGCATCGACGAGCTCGTTGAAAATCAGGAACAGCTGAAATGGCTTCACCGACCCGGCATCGAGGTCGTCGTCTCCGTACTGGCTGTCGTTGAAATGGAACCCGCCGAGCTTTCCGAATTGAATCAGGCGCGCGACGATCAGCTCGACGTTCACGTTCGGCGCATGGTGTCCCAGATCGACGAGCGACCACGCGCGATCGCCGAGCTCCCGGGCGCAGTAGTAGCTCGTCCCCCAGTCGTTGAGGACGGTCGAATAGAAGGCGGGCTCGTAGAACTTGTGCTCGATGAACAGCCGCCAGTTCTCGGGCACCGCTCGATAAATCGCTTTCAGGCTGTCGAGGTAGCGATCGAGCGCGCGGCGGAAGTGCAGCTGGCCCGGGAAATTGCCGCCGTCGCCGATCCACACCGTATGCGCGCGCGCGCCGAGGACGGCGCCGATATCGAGGCATTCGAGGTTGTGCTCGATCGCCTGCCGCCGCACTGCCGCATCCGTGTGGCTGAGGCTGCCGAATTTATAGGACAACGGCTGCGCCGGCTGATCCTGAAAGGTATTGGAATTCATCGAATCGAAGAACAGCCCGCGCGCCTCGGCGGACGCGCGCAGATCGACGAGGTTGGCGGCCTTGTCCCAGGGGATGTGCAGCGAGACGCCAGGGGTGGAACGCGTCAGCCTGAACACGACCTCGCAATCCTCGAGCTTCTCGAAGATGTTGCGGGGCTCGCCCGCAATCGGAAATCGCGCGAACCGTGTCCCGCCCGATCCCAGTCCCCACGACGGCACGGCCACCGTGAACGCCATCGCGCGCTCGACGAGGGTCTCGGCGTCGACGCCGCGGCGCGCCAGCTGCCGTGCCAGATGGTCGTAGTCTTCCTCGAGCGGCGCCGTCCCGGCGGCATTCGCGCGCTGAATGAACGCGGCGTCTATCGAAACGCTGTTGTGCATAAGGCGCTATATCATAACGGTCGGAGTGACTCCGCAATCGTATCTCGCGTTCGACCTCGGTGCCGAAAGCGGCAGGGCCGTCCTCGCCCGCCTCGAGGCGGGAATCGTTCGGATGGAAGAGGTGCATCGCTTCCCGAATATCCCGGTCTCTGAGGCAGGTACGCTCCGCTGGGACGTCAATGCGTTGTGGCGCGAGATGCGCGACGCGCTGTCGCGCGTGAGTGGCACGGAGTTGTCGGGCATCGCCGTCGATTCCTGGGGCGTCGACTATGCCCTCCTGGGCGCGGACGGCCAGTTGATCGAGACCCCGTATCACTATCGTGATGCGCGAAACGCTCCGGCCATGGCGGCCGCGCTCGAGCGCGTCCCGCGCGAGGCGATCTACGCAGCCACGGGCGTGCAGTTCATCCCCATCAACACGATCTATCAACTCTTCGCCGCGGCCCGGCTCACGCCATCGCCGCTCGACGCCGCGAAGCGGTTTGTGATGATTCCCGATCTGTTCAATTACTGGCTGACCGGCGAGGTGTTGTGCGAGTACACCGACGCCTCGACAACGCAGCTGATCAATCCGCGCACGCGCACATGGGCGGCGGATCTGATGGAGCGGCTTGGCGTGCCCTCTCGACTGGCCGCGCCGATCGTGGAAGCGGGATCGATCATCGGTCCCATCCAGGCCGACGTCGCAGCCGGCGCGACGATGGCCGGCACGCCGGTGATCGCGGCCGCCTCCCACGACACGGCATCTGCGGTCGCGGCGATCACCGCGCGCGATGGCGTTGCCTTCATCAGCTCCGGCACCTGGTCGCTCGTTGGCACCGAAATCGACGCGCCCGTGCTGACGCCCCGCGCCATGCAGCTGAATTTTTCGAACGAAGGTGGCGTCGAAGGCTCCACGCGGCTGCTGAAGAATGTCATGGGCCTGTGGCTGCTGCAGGGTTGCCGGCGATCGTGGGCGCAGCGCAATCGCCAGTTCTCCTATGGCGAGCTCATGGACGCCGCGTCGCAGGAACCGGCGTTTCGCCACCTCATCGATCCCGACGATGCGTCGTTCTCGAACCCCGATGACATGCCCGACGCGATCGACCGGTTCTGCCGGCGGACCGATCAACCCGCTCCATCGAGCGTCGGCGCGTATGCGCGAACCGTGTTCGACAGCCTGGCGTTGAAGTATCGCCTCGTGATCCGCGATCTCGGTTCGCTCATCGGACACCCGATCTCGCGCGTTCGCGTCATCGGCGGCGGCTCCCAGAATGCGCTGCTCAATCAACTGACGGCTGACGCGACCGGCCTGCCGGTGATTGCGGGTCCCGTCGAAGCGACCGCGCTCGGCAACGTCGCCGTGCAGATGCTCGCAACGGGAGCGGCGGCCTCACTCGCCGACGCCCGCGCCATCATCGATCGATCGGTCCCAACGACCGCGTTTTCACCACGAGATTCTGACGACTGGAACCGGGAAGCGACACGCTTCCAGCAATACTGCGGACTGCTTTATGCCTGAAACCACAGCCCTGAAACATCTGGCGGATCTCTGGGACGACGAGGCCGCCAATCGCCTTGGCGGCAACGAGTTGTCGCTGCTTCGCTATCGATCGAATCTGCTCGGCGCCGACCTGCGCATCACGAACTTCGGCGGCGGCAACACGAGTTCCAAGATCGACATGACCGATCCGTTCACCGGCGCTCCGGTTCGCGTGCTCGCGGTGAAAGGCAGCGGCGGCGATCTCGGCTCGATCACCGATGCGGGATTCGCGCTGCTGTATCTCGACAAGCTCGAACAGCTCAAGGCCCGCTATCGAGGCGAAGCGTTCGAAGACGAAATGGTCGACTACTATCCGCCTGCCGCCTTCGGCCACAACCGCGTGGCGGCATCAATCGACACGCCGCTGCACGCGTTTCTGCCGGCGCCGCACGTCGACCACCTGCACCCGGACTGGGCCATCGCGCTGGCGGCCTCCGCGAATGGCCGTCAGAAGCTCGAGGAGTTCAATCGCCGGTTCGGCCGGCGCATCATCTGGGTGCCGTGGCAGCGGCCAGGCTTCGAGCTCGCACTGCTGATCGAATCGGCGGTGAAGGACAACCCCGGCGCGGACGGATTGATCCTGGGCAGCCACGGCCTGTTCACGTGGGGCGCCACCCAGCGCGAGTGCTACCTGAACAGCATCCGCACGATCGACCAGATGGGAGCGTTCATCGACGAACATCGCGCCGGCACGCAGGTGTTCGGCGGCCTCGCGCACAAACCGCTCGACGGACGGCACGACATCGCCGCTCGAATTCTGCCGGCGCTGCGCGGAACGGTGTCGTCGAACCGGCGCGTCATCGCGCACTTCACCGACGCGGACGAGGCGCTCACGTTCGCGGGATCGGAATGGGCCAGGGCGCTGAGCCGTCTCGGCACGAGCTGTCCCGATCACTTCCTGCGCACGCGCATCTGTCCGTTTTTCGTCGAATGGGATCCTTCGACGGGCTCGGTCGATACGCTCAAGGCGGCTATTCGCGCACAAGTGGGCGAGTACCGGAACGAATACCGGCGCTATTACGACTCGTTCGCGGCGCCCGATTCGCCGAAACTGCGCGACGTCAACCCGTCGGTCGTCATCATCCCCGGCGTGGGGCTGTTCGGTTTCGGCCGCAACAAGAAGGAAGCACGCATTGCCACCGAGTTTTTCCTCAACGCCATCAACGTCATGGCCGGCGCCACCGCCCTTGAAACGGCCGACCTGAAGGTCGGCACTACGAGAGAAACCGACGAGCCCGCGTACGTAGTGCCGACCTTCAGGTCGGCCGAGGGTGCGCTGCCGCAGGCGCGCCGGCCGGAACAGGCGGCCCAGTTCGAACAACTTCACAATTACGTCGCGCTGCCGAGGTCGGAAGCCTTCCGCATCGAATACTGGGCGCTGGAGGAAGCGAAGCTGCAGCGGATGCCTGCCGAAGCGGAGTTCAGCCGCAAAGTGATCCTCGTGATTGGCGGAGGCAGCGGCATCGGCCGCGAAGTGGCCCTTCTCCTGGCGCGGAAAGGCGCGCACGTCGTCGTTGCCGACGCGGCTGCCGATAGCGCCGCGCGTGTGGCAGAGGAGGCCGCCGCGATCTCGTCCAGGGAGTTCGTGGCTGCTACGGCGGTGGACTTGAGCTCGGCCGAAAGCCTGTCGCGCGCTGCCGCATTCACGGTGCTCCAGTTCGGGGGCATCGATGGCATCGTCAACACAGCGGCGATCTATCCGGTCCCTGACGCTTCAGGGCGGCTCACCGACGGTCAGTGGTCGAAGACGTTTCTGGTGAACGTGACCGGCAACTACCTTCTCGGCCAGGAGACGCAGTGGATCTTCCAGGATCAACAACTGCCTGCCGCCGTGGTGCTGACGGGCTCGGCGAACGCTGTCGTGTCGAAGAAAGGCAGCGAAGCGTACGACACGAGCAAGAGCGCCGTGAATCACCTCATTCGCGAGCTGGCGATTGGTCTGGCGCCATTGGTCCGCGTGAACGGCATCGCGCCCGCCACGGTCGTGTCGGGCTCGACGATGTTCCCGCGCGATCGGGTGATTCAGTCGCTGCAGAAATACAACATCGCGTTTGCCGAGTCGGAGTCGACCGAAGATCTGCGCGGGAAGCTCGCGGAGTTTTACGCGCAGCGCACGCTCACGCGGCGCCCGATCCTGCCGCGGGACTGCGCGAACGCGATCGTGTGGCTGTTGAGCGACGACAGCGCCAAAACGACCGGCCACATCATTCCGGTCGACGGCGGCTTGACCGAAGCCTTCCTCCGCTAACCGGGGTCAGACCCTCTTTTTTCGTTTTCGTAAATTGCGGGGCGAGTAGACCCCGCAGTTACGAAAACGAAAAAAGAGGGTCTGACCCCGGTTATTCTTGAGAGATGCGGTTGGCACTGGCGGCGATCGTCGCCGCACTCACCCCCACTCTCTTCACCGTCGTTATCGCGCAGAATCCCCCGCCTATCTGGGCCGGCGCGTACACAACGGCCCAGGCCGAGCGGGGCCGCGCCGTCGTCGAGGCTCACTGCGGCGAATGTCACCAGGACGACCTGAGCGGGGGCGAAGGGCCCGCGCTCGTGGGGCCGACGTTCATGCTGAAGTGGGAATTGAACTCGGTCGAGCGGTTGTTCCACAAGATCCGCGACACGATGCCCGAGGCCGGCAGCAGCGACGTGTCGGACGGGGAGAAGCTCGAGACTGTCGCTTACATCCTGCAGCAGAACGGATTTCCCGCCGGCGCTACTGAACTGACCGAGGGAGCTACGCTCGCGGACCTCCGCATAATCCCTCGAGACGGGCCCAGCCCGCCGCGCTCCGGCGCACTCGTTCAGGCGGTGGGCTGTCTCCGCGAGGCGAAGCCCAACGTCTTGACCCTTACGGGCAGCAGCGATCCGCAGGTGACGACACGCGAGCCGACGACGGCCGCAGATAAAGAAGCGTTGTCCGCCGCACCGGCCGGCACGCAAACCATCGAGCTGTTGAGCGTGTATCCGCGTCCCACCGCGTTGCTGGACAACACCGTGTTTGTGAAAGGTCTGTTCGTCAAAACGGCGTCCGCTGTCCGCATCAACGTGACGTCAATGGAGCTCGTGCATCTCCATTGCGGCCAGTAGCGCCATCGCGCCGCCGCGATCGTCGAACCCGCTGATCGCGGCGCGATCGAGGTACTGGCGCAGCGTCGCCTGCGAACCCGTGCCCGTGCAGATATCGACGACGGCGCCGTCCTCGGTGATGTGCGCGGCAAGCGCACGCCACGCGCGATCGACGATCGGCCTGAACGTCTTCGCATCGAGCCAGCCGAGCCGGATGCCGCGCGCCATAGCGGTCAGCGTCATCGCCGTCACCGATTCTTCGCGGTACGCGCCCGGCTCGTCGACCACCTGGCGCCACATCCCGTCCGGCGCCTGCATCGCCTTCATGCCGTTCATCTGGCGGCGATAACTTTCCAGCACCTGCGTGCGCGCCTGATGACTCGGTGGAAGCGCCGTCAGCGCTTCGGTCAGTCCCAACGCCGCGAATCCGTTTCCGCGTCCCCACGCAATCCGGCCGTCGGTGAAGTGAACGAACACGCCATCCTCGCGCTGGAGGCGACGCGCGTACGAAAGCAGCATGCTCGCCAGATGATCCAAATCGCGTTCGCGGCCAGGCATTCTGCCGGAGCGCGACAGAATGACGGACATCATGAACATGTCGTCGGTCCAACCCGCCCCATGCTGCGCGTAGCCGGTGGCCGCGGCGACCTTCAGCGCCTCGTCGGCGCCCTGAATGGCGAGCGGCCGCGCCGCCTGTTCGCCGCGCTGCGCGAGCTCGGCGTAAATAAAAGTCCCGGCGACTGCCGTCAACGCAATGCGCTCTCCAAACAGCGGCTGCGCCCCCGAGAGCCACGGGCGGGTCTCGTTCACGACTTTCTGCTGCAGGGCGTTGTCTTTGGTGGCGTCAGCAAGGCGAAGCGTATTGGCCCACGCCACCGACGGAATGTAACTGACGATCGGACTCTGCGGGTACTTTGCGGCTAAGACTCTGGCGATCGCCAGCGGCGGGCGCGACGCGCGAGCTCGAAGCGTGGCGTGGATCTCCGATTCGCGCGCCGATGCCGAATCCTTCAGCGTGTGTTCGAGAAGCGCGGGACCATCTGTTTCGCGCGCCGATCCAAAGATGGCCTGCACGGTGCCCATCTCCGAACCCCCCGCCATCGCCGCCGCCAGTGAACCGGCGGGCGGAGCTGCTGCGAGAGAGCACGTCTCCGCCTCGAATCTGCAGCAAGAGCGTCCGGAGCCTGATACGCCACCCATCGCCAGAGATACCGGCTTTCCGGCTGTTCCGGATGATCGAAGAAACCCTTTGGCCGGTGGAAACTCGAGCCGTTGAGCGGGAGTCGCATCGGCTGCCGATGTCAGCAGCACGGCGCTGATGGACCAGCGATCGCGGACGTTTCGAGGGGCGGCGGTTTTGAACCAGCGAATCGCGGCGAGCGTTGCGCGCGCCGCGCGATCGTTGTCGGCGACGATGACGAGCCGGCGGCGGGAGTTCGCCGACGAGTCGAAGGGAGAATCGTTCTCGAGCGTGAGCGATCCGCTGCTGCCGTTCGCGTCACGCCCGCGGCGCTCACGTTGCGCGGCTCTCCAGCCAGGGCGGCAACGCGCTCGAGTTCGCTCAATTGCGGATTGGTCGGAGCCTGCATTGAAGCGGCTTATAGTAGCATTGCGGTCATGCAAGTCCGCCTCGCTCTCTCCGCTTCCACGGAGCTTCGGCGGGACAGGTCCTTCTTCGGGCCGCTTTACTGCCCGCCATCTTCGCCAGCGCGTCCCTGCTCGGTTCGGCGCAGCAACAGCCCGCTCCCTCCGCGACGTTTCAGGTCGAGGTCAACTTCGTCGACATCGACGCCGTCGTCACCGACGAACGGGGCAACTTCGTGAGCGATCTCACGAAGGACGATTTCGAGCTGCTGGACGACGGCAAGCCGCAGGATATCAGCGCGTTCTCGCTCGTCGATATTCCGATGCCGTCGGCGAGCGCGCGGCCGGCCGCGGCCACGGCGTCGCTGAGTGACGTCAGGTCCAACGCGCAGCCCATCAGCGGACGCTTGTACGTGATCGTACTCGACGATCTCAACGTCGCCCCTGTGCGAACGAAGGTCGTCGTCAATGCCGCGCGCGAGCTCATCGAGCGGCATTTCGGCCCGAACGACATGGCCGCCATTACCTATACCAGCGGCCGGACCGACGGAGCGCAGGAGTTTACCTCCGAGCGGGCGGCGCTTCTCGCTGCGATCGACAAGTTTCAGGGACGGAAGCTGCGGTCGACCGTCATCGAAAAGGCCGACTATTACTTTTCGCAGACGTTGAAGGAGATGGAGGTCAATCAGTCCGACGATCCCGACTCGACGGCCCCTCCGCAGTCGGGGACGATTCGCGGGCCGAACGGCTATTCGGACATCACGACCGATCCCGACGACTTCGAACGAGGTCACCGCGCCCGGCAAGTGCTGAGCGCCCTGGGGAAGCTTGCCAACGTCATGGGAGGCATCCGCGGACGGCGCAAAGCAATCGTGATGTTCAGCGAAGGCATCGACTATCCGATCTACGACATTTTCGGATCGCAGGCGGCGACGCTTATCCTGACGGAGACGCAAAATGCCATCGCCGCGGCGGCGCGAGGCAACGTCAGCTTTTTTGCCGTCGACCCGCGCGGCCTGGTCGGCATGACGAGCGAGGCAATCGAGCTCAACGCGGCAACTGACCCGAGTCTCGGCTTCGACGCCAAGGGGCTCCTCGCCGACATGTATCTATCGCAGGACAGCCTGCGCACCCTCGCCGAAGAGACGGGCGGCTATGCGGCCGTGAACTCCAACAACCTCAGCAACTCCCTCAACCGCATCGTCCGGCTGAACAGCACGTATTACGTCCTCGGCTACTACCCGAAGGACGCCCGGCGCGACGGGCGTTTTCACAAGATCGAAGTTCGCATCAAGCGACCCGGCCTTCGCGTGTCGGCGCGAAAGGGATACGTCTCGCCGAAGATCGTCAGCGCCGAGGAACAGGCGCGGCGGGAGCGCGAGCTCGACCGTGGCCGCGGACGCGCCGGCTCGACGCAGACGTCAAATGAACTGCGCGAAATTCTGAACCAGCCGCTTCAGCGGAATGGCTTGACCTTGACCGTGCATACCGCGCCGTTCAAGGGGCCGGCGAGAGAAGCCTCGGTGGCAGTGGCGATCGAAGTAGACGCGTCTCGCCTGCAGTTTACCGAGCAGCCCAACAAGACGTTTGCTGACGGCGTGGAGCTGTCCCTGTTCGCCCTCGACGAGCGAGGCCGTCAGCTGGGTGGCACGTTCTTCCAGTTCAATCTGGCGTTGCGCCCCGAGACCTACGAGCGAGTGCGGGGTTCGATCGTGCGTCTGAACCCGCGGATTGCCTTGCCGCCAGGGCGTTACCAGCTGCGGGTCGGCGTCCGCGAGACAGGCGCTGGGGAAATGGGCTCGGTCTTCGCCGATGTGCAGGTGCCGGACTACAGCGCACGCGGCCTGGCGATGAGCGGGTTGCTTCTCACAGACGAGGCCGCCCGTGGGGAATTCTCACCGCAGCCCGACGACCAGCTTCCGGCAGGAACGCTGCCGGCGCCCGCCACGAGCCGCCGGACCTTCAGCCGGAACAGCACCCTGAGCGCCTTCGCCGAGGTGTATGACAGCGGAGCGTCACGCGACGCGCGGCGCATCGAGGTAACGACCACTCTGGTGGGCGAAGATGGAAATGCGGCGTTCTCATCGCGCGAATCAATCGCCGGCGCCGTCGGCAGACGTGAAGAGCTCGCGTATTCCTCTCTCGAAGCAGATTGTGCTGAAGGACGTTCGGCCGGGACGTTACGTGCTCCGCGTCGAAGCGCGCCTCCTTGGCGGCGGCGCCAATCCAGTCTCGCGTGAAACTCCAGTTACGGTCCTGCGCTAATCCCTAATCCCCAGTCCCTAATCCCTAGTCTTTGGCTTGTCCCAGCTGCCAATCGACCGGACTGAGCTCGAGGCCGGCCGGCGGTTGACGATCGAAGACCTCACGTACGGCGAGCGCATACGGCGCACCAAAGATGTCCTGCTCGCGATATTCCGGCGCGAGTGACTGCAGGATAGCGCGGGCGCGGTCCTGATAGGCGAGGTCCCCCGTCAGCACGCTGAGCCGATCGAGGACACACGCGGCGTGACAATTCAGCTCGAACGGCACGAGCGGATCCTCTGTCTCGACGCGATCGCGAAAGCTCGCGGCGTCCTCATCCCACATGCTGCGAACAGCGAACTGAACCACCTCGGCCGCAAGCATCGAGTACGGGAGCTGCCCCGTGGCGGCGTGCGCCCAGATCAACGCCGAGGCGACGTGAATCTGATCGGTGAGAAGGTTGCGGACGTCGTGATGACCGCCATCGCCGATCACGTGCGCCACTCCGCGGCCCGGCGTATACGCCGGTACGATGACCGCCTCGAGCGACTTCAACGCATAGTCGCGCAGCCAGATGTCGTCGAACAGGGCCGCCGCCCTGATGAACGCGCCAACCATCATCGCGTTCTTGTCGACGTACATCGTCCGATCGATCCTGCCAGACGACGCAGCGTTGAAGAATCCGCCGTGCGCCGCGTCAACCATCGCGTCCTTGACCCAGCGGACGATCGCTGACGCGTGCTCGAGCCATTCGGCGTGCCGAAGCCGCTGCGCCGCTTCGACGTACACGTGCAACAGCGCGGCGTTGTCCTCGAGTGTCTTCCCGGTTCCGGGCCGGGTCCAATCGCTCCCGTCCGCATAGCGAAAGAAGCCGCCAGAGCCGGCGTCCCAAAGGCCTCGCAGGCTTCGAAGCGTCACACCTGCCATCGTCGCGAGCTCGCTGTCTCCGTCCCCGCCCATGGAAAGCGCGAACGACAGCGCATGGGGATGTGGAAGCTTTGGCGCCGATCCAAACCCGCCATTGAGAGGGTCGAACCGCTCTAACAAAAGGGATCGGAAATGCGCGATGGTCGCGCGCGGGTCGTGATCGGCATTGCGTGCGGCGCGCTGCGCGCCGCGAACCGCCCGAAGGCGCGCGCTGCGCGCCGAAATCTCATCTGCACGATCGCGATATGCGTCGGCAACCTGCTGCAGGGCTGCCATCATCTGCGACGGGTCGAGATACGTGCCGCCCGACAGCGTATCGCCGCGGTCTGTGAGGAACACCGTCGTCGGCCAGCCGCCGAGGTTATAGCGTTCGTTGATGTCGGGGCGTCGATCGGCGTCGACACGGATCGCGATGAACCGATCCGCGACGAGCGACTCGACGCCGGGATGCGAGTACGTCGTGACGTCCATCGTGGCGCACTCGTCCGACCATGCCGTGACAAGCGACAGCAAAACCGGCTTGCGCGCAGTGGCGGCACGGGCAAATGCCTCGGCCGACCACTCGAGCCACATTATGCTCACAGCTTCAAATTATAATGACCGTGTGCTCGCGTTGCGCTATGTGTACGTGCTTGCGCTCTCTATCTGGTTCGGCGGCACTATTACGATTGGCGCAATCGCGTCGCCGGTCTCGGAGGCCGTGCAACGCCGGTTCTTTCTCTCGCTCTACGTCGCCGGCGGGCTGGTGCTGACGACGTTGTTCGGGATGGCGCTGCTCGGGCCGCGCCCGTCTGGATTCTTCGCCAGGTTCGCAGTCGCCGTGGCCATGCTCGCACTGACCCTCTACGCCGGCCTGCAGCTTCGAACCCTCTCCATCGATGTCCTCGCGCCGATTGCGGCCGGCGGATTGGCGCTGCTCTTCTGGGAAGCGCGCGACGGCACACGAGCGGCGTGACAGCCTATCACCTCAGATCACTAACTGAATGAGCCACACAATTACGCTGATTCCTGGCGATGGCATCGGGCCGGAAGTGACGGCCGCCGTCGTGTCGATTATCGAAGCCGCCGGAGTGGCGGTTACATGGGAGCGTCACGACGCAGGCGTGGTCGCGCTCGAGCAGCACGGCTCTCCCCTTCCCGACGAGCTCATCGCCTCGATCCGTAAAAACAAGGTTGCGCTGAAAGGGCCCGTCACCACTCCCGTGGGCGAGGGGTTCACGAGCGTGAACGTGGGACTGCGCAAGGCGCTCGATCTGTACGCCAACCTTCGGCCCGTGTCGAACCTGCCGAACGTGCGCTCGCGATTCGAGCACGTCGACCTCGTCATCGTGCGCGAGAACACCGAGGACCTGTACTCGGGCCTCGAGCACGAGGTCGTTCCGGGCGTGGTCGAAAGCCTGAAGATCATCACCGAGCGGGCGTCGACGCGCATCGCGCATTTCGCGTTCGACTACGCGGTGCGCATGCGGCGCAGGCGCGTCACCGCGATCCACAAGGCGAACATCATGAAGCTGGGGGACGGGCTGTTCATTCGATGCGCCCGCAACGTCGCCGCCATGCATCCCGACATCGCCTACGACGAACAGATCGTCGACGCGGCGTGCATGAATCTCGTGATGAAGCCGGAAAAGCTCGACGTCCTGCTCCTGCCCAATCTTTACGGCGACATCGTCTCGGATCTGTGCGCAGGTCTCGTAGGAGGGCTGGGCACCGTCGGCGCCGCAAACCTCGGCGAAACGGTGGGGGTGTTCGAAGCGGTGCACGGCAGCGCCCCGGACATCGCCGGCAAGGACATCGCGAACCCGACGGCGCTTCTCAGATCCGGCGCTGCTGATGCTCGATCACATCGGCGAGTCGGCAGCCGCGCGCCGCATCGAAGCCGCGCTCTTTCGCGTGCTCGCGACGCCCGAGCGGACGACGCGCGATCTCGGCGGGAAAGCGTCTACGACCGAGTTCGCGCATGCTATAGTGCTGGCACTTCATGATTTCTGACGAACTGGCTCAAGCCGTCCTCTCGCGCGAGGACGTCATGCGATATCTGCAGAGCTCGCACGGCGGTTCCGATGGCCGCGAACGGGTATTACGCCTATCTCGAGGAACTGAAGACGACGCAGCGCTACCCGTTCTACCGCGCGCTCAAACATCCGCTGTATCCGATTCTGCGGAAGATCGATCGGCACGTCGAGCATCTCGACATCGTCGAAGCCGCGACGCGCGCCGGACGCGTCATCTACGCGTCCAATCACAAGAGCCACACCGACTATCTCGTGGAGCCGGTCGTCCTCGACGACAACGGCGTGCGTCCGCCGATTATCGCCGCCGGGATCAATCTGTTCGGCGGACCGCTCGGCCTGATCCACCGGCACGTCACCGGCGCCATCCCGATCCGCCGCAATGCCAAGGACCCGGCGTATCACGTGACGCTCAAGGCGTACGTCGCCGAGCTGCTGCGTCGCCACGATCTTCTGTTCTATCCCGAGGGCGGGCGGAGCTACAGCGGCGAGCTGAAGCCGCCGAAGACCGGGCTGCTGCACGCCGCCCTGACGTCTGAAACACCCGGACTGATGATCGTGCCGACCGCCATTTCCTACGATCTGGTGCTCGAGGATCACATCCTCGCGAGACAGCGCGTCAAACGCAGGCAGCGGCCGTTCGCGCGGGAGTTCGCGGAAATGGTCCGTTACGCCGTCGGCTATCGATCGCGCGCGTTCCTGACCTTCGGCCGTCCCATTCCTCTCGACGGGTGGGAGCCCGAATCGCGGCGCGATGTGATGGAGCTGGGCAAGCTGACGACCACGTCGATCGGCAAGCTCGTGAAAGTGCTGCCAACCGCTGTGATTGCGACCGCGATGCGCCCGTCGATCTCGAGGCGCGATCTCGAAGGGCGCGCCGAAGCGATTATCGAGACGCTTCGCGCCGTCGGCGCCAACCTCGGCGTGTCCAGCGGACGCCAGGCTGTCGACGAGGCCGCCCAGCCGCTCGAGGCCCGCGGCATCATCGTCTGCGACCGAGGGCGGTTCCGCGTCCGCGACCGGAACGTCCTTCGCTACTACGCCCGCACGATTGAACATCTGCTGACGTCGGGGTCCGGCCGCACCCACTGATGCTGGATGTTGCATCCAAAGCCTTCTTCCAGACGCTTTCGCACAGTCAGACGCTGAAGAGGCTGGCGTCGCAGTACGGCATGTCCGGCCCGCGCGCGTTCGCCAGGCGTTTCATCGCCGGCGAGACCGTCGACGCGGCGATCGAGGCAGTACGCCAGATCCAGTCGCAGGGCTTGCTGAGCACGCTCGACTATCTCGGTGAGAGCGTCACGTCTCTCGCCGAAGCCGATACCGCCACTCGCGAATATCTGCAGCTGATCGAAGCGGTCGACCGGGCCGGCGTCGAGCGCAATCTGTCGCTCAAGCTGACGCAGCTGGGACTCGACGTCGATCGCGCGATCTGCGTCGATAACCTGCGGAAGATTCTCAAGGCGGCGGAGCAATGCAATTTCTTCGTCCGCATCGACATGGAAGGCTCGGCCTACACGGACGCGACGCTCGACATCTTCGACACCGTATGGAAGCTCGGCCACCACAACGCCGGCATCGTCCTGCAGTCGTGCCTCTACCGCACCGAGAAGGATTTCGAGCGCGTGAACGCGCTGGGGGCGCGCATCAGGCTCGTCAAAGGCGCGTATCGCGAACCGAAAAGCGTCGCGTACCAACTCAAGGCGGATGTGGACGACGCCTACCTTCGGCTGGCGAAGCGGCTCCTCACCGAAGGGGTGTATCCCGCGATCGCCACGCACGATCAGCAGATCCTCGACGCCGTGAAGCGCTTCGCCGCCGAACGCGCGATCTCCCAGGACGCCTACGAATTTCAGATGCTCTACGGCATCCGCCGCGACCTTCAGAACGCGCTTCGAGACGCCGGTTACCGGATGCGCGTGTACGTGCCGTTCGGGCGGGAGTGGTTTCCGTACTTCATGCGGCGCCTGGGCGAGCGGCCGGCCAACGTGGCATTCGTCGTCCGGAGCCTGTTCGCCGAACGGTGAGCCTCACCGCAGCGACGCAAAGCCGCAGACGAATTCTTTTCAACAGAATCTCTTGCGTCTTGCGTCTTGGCGTCGAGATGCGAGACGCTCTCAGCTCTGCGTATCTGCCGTAGGTCCGTAGATGTTGGGGATCGGGACGTCGAGCAGGCGGAGGTACACGCTCAACTGTCCACGATGATGCACGGCGTGGTTCAGGATGAACGACCTGAACACGGCGATGCGCGGCATGCTGAACAGGCTCTTCCCGCCGTTCTTCAAGGCCCACGGCACCATGAACTCGGCATCGGTGGTCCGCGCGAGCAGCACGCGCGCGGCGCTCACGTTCGCGTCGTAGGTCTGCAGCAACTTCGCCCCTGATTCGTACGCGGGCGTCGTCACGCGCGGGCCGTCCGGCGGATTGGGGTCGAATTCCGTCCGCTCGAGCGTGATCGACGCCCAGTTCGGGAGGTTCGCGATGTGCATGGCGAGCTGGCCGAGCGACATCGACTTCGCATGCGGCTTCCACTCGGCCTTGTCTGCAGGCACGCGCTCGAGCAGCGTGCGGGTCGTCGCGGTCTCATGATCGAACTCCGGCAGAATCGACTCGGCAATGGCCATGGGAGCCTCGGGAATCTGGAATCTAGAATCTGGAATCTGGAATCTGGAATCTAGAATCTAGTCGGGATCGCGGTGGACGGTGTCCATGGAAAACGCAGGCAAACACACCGCGACGTACTCGGCGCCCTCGGGTCCCGGCGAGCTGTAGCGCACCCATTCGCCAGGGTACGTCACGACCGCCTGACCCGCGTGGACGTCGGTGACACCCTGCTCGTGCTCGACGCGAACCATGCCGCGAAGCACAATCGTGATCTCCTCGAAATCGGGGCGCTGACCAGGCTCTTTCCATCCGGATGGCGATTGCATGCGGGCGACGCTGACGTTCGCGTGGCCCGAGTTCACCCGGCCTGCGTATTCTTCGATGCGCTTCGGTGGCTGTCCGGCGGCCTGAATGACTGAAGGTGCGGCGATGACTCTCGGCATAGAGAGATACCCGAATCTGGAAACTCAAACCTATAATCTGGAATCTATCCTGTCGTTTCCGGATTCTCTAGACTTTTCAGATTAGTCGTCAGTTTACAGATTCGAGCGTCCCATATGGCATTTCGCTCCCTGATGACCGCGCGGCGCAAGCGCATCGCGCTGATTGCGCACGACAATATGAAGCCCGATATTCTCGAGTGGGCCACCTACAACCAGGGGACGCTCGCGCGTCACGAGCTGTTCGCCACCGGAACCACCGGCGGGATGATCGCGGCAGAGCTCGGCCTGACGGTTCACCGCTTCCGCAGCGGTCCGCTTGGAGGGGATCAGCAGGTCGGCGCCGGCGTGGCCGAAGGCAAGATCGACTTCATCATTTTCTTCTGGGACCCGCTCGCTCCTCATCCGCACGATGTCGACGTCAAGGCGCTGCTGCGGGTCGCGGTCGTCTACAACGTGCCGATTGCGTGCAACCGGGCGACGGCAGACTTCCTCCTGTCGAGCCCCCTGATGGAGGAAGTGTACGAACGCCGCCTGCCGGATCTTGACGGGCTGGTGTGACGATCTAGAAGACGGAATCTGAAATCTGAAAACTGAACTCTGCGTCTTTGCGTCTTTGCGTTGAGACGATAGACCTACATCGCGCGAAGCGCGCCGATAATCATCGGCAGCCCACCCACGAACCACACGATGACGGCGGCGATCGCCGCTTTCCGCAAGGGAATACGGCCCGTCACGCACAGTCCGATGGCGATGAGCACCGTAATCCAGATCGTGATGACATCCACGCGGCCGACGATCGCGAGGAGCAGCGGTGAAACCGTATCGGGATCGAGGAATCGTCCCACGCCGAACGACAGCCGGAATCGGCCGTCGAGCTGCGCCGGATCGAGAAACAGGCCTTGCAGCCCAAGCAGGACGCTGTCGAGTATCCGCGGCGTGTATGCATAGGCGGCAACGATCATCGCCGCACGAAAGGTCTGCTTGGCGTCGACGAGCTTGCCGGCGAGCCATGTCGTGACCCCGATGCCGACGATCGCGAGAGGAATGAAGATGAACGTCCCCACCTGCTGCATACGCACGGCGAAGGTCCTGATACGCTCGACCGCCTCAGGCGGGATATTCGGGTTCTGCCGCATCGCGATCGCCATACTCCGGTCGAACTCGGCGTCGAACATCGGCTGCAGCGCGCCGCTGTTCAGATAGAAGAGCACGCCGCAGGCGATCGTGACGACCGCGAGCGGGATGAAGACGTTGCCGTTCTCCCGGCGGCGGAAGACCGCGCTCGGCGCGTAAAAGATGTCGATGAAGTCTTCCCAGATTCCCACGCGCGGAGCGGCGGCCGGGGCTGCGTCCGTAGCCATGTCTCCTCCTTCTACGATCTGCGGTGACGATCGGCAAACCAGGACAGCCAGAGCGTGAACGCGCCGAGCGAGATCGCCATCACCCACAACGCGGTGACCGACGGTGGCGGCGTGCCATTGGCGTTGACGAGAAACCCGACGAACAGAAATGCCGTCACGCCGGCGAACGCCCACGTCCCAATCCTGTCGCGCGGCGTCGTCGCTCTCGCGTATATCCAGACACCGACGGCAAACATCACCGTTTCAGTCACAAGCGTGGCCGTCACGAAATTCCATAGGCCCAGTCCGAACTTCGGCCCGCCTGGGTAGAGCGGCAGATCGGGAATATGCGTGACGACGTCGAGCACCCAATGGCTGATCACGAGCAGGAACACGATGATGGCGGGTGCGATGGGTGCAACAGGTGCGATGGGTGCGATGGGTGCGGCGTCGCGTGACGCGCGAAGGCGGACCGCCCAGCCGAAGGCCGCGCCGAAGAGCGTCAGTGTCAGGAGCGAGTGCGAGTACGGGTAGCTGATGAATTCGAGCGGCGTCGAAGCCGTGATGCCCGGGGCGATGCGGACTTGCTCGATGCCGAGCGCGACGAGCACGGGCCACAACAGATCAGCGAACAGCGCCGCGGCGAACAGCGCGGCAAGCGACAGGCTGGGTGCCCACCGCTTCGCCGCGTAGCCCAGGGCGAAATGCCCGATGAACATGGCTGCTGGTGGTGGTGATGGTTAGTGGAGGGGCGGACGCGCCAACTACCAACCACGAACCACCGACCGCTGCGTCGACTCGCTTTACTTCAGGTGCTTGCTGACCAGCTTCGTCATCTCGAACATGCTGACCGTCTTCTTGCCGGCGAACACCGGCTTCAGCTTGTCATCAGCATTGATGTTGCGCCTGTTCTTGGCATCCTGCAGGCCGTTTTTCTTGATGTATGCCCAGAGCTTCTTGGTGACTTCAGTGCGCGGCATCGGCTTGTCGCCGATCACCTCGCCGAGTGCTGCGCTTGGCGTCATGGGCTTCATGAAAGCGGCGTTGGCTTTCCGTGCTGTCTTCTTCTTCGCTGTCTTGGCCATCAAATCTCCTTTTAAATTGTCGCGGGGGTCCTTCGACCCGCTCCGCACCGGCCCATAGTGTCGCATAGAATCGAACGATGTCACCGGGAAAGAGAACCGGTTATGCGTCGCTTCCCCCCACGGCGGCAAGGCCCCGGCCTGGCTCTTCTCGCGAATGGTGCTGCTCTCGCGGGAGATTCTCTCCCACATCGTTCAGGAGTACGGCGCGCGCGCGAAGGGACTGCGCCGCCTGTCCGATCCGTTCTGGTTTCAGGCATTTGGGTGTGTGCTGGGGTTCGACTGGCATTCGAGCGGCGTCACGACCACTGTCTGCGGCGCGGTCAAAGAGTCGCTGCGGGAGACAGGCCCCGAGTGGGGCCTCTTGCGGCGCGGTGCAACGGGTGCAATGGGTGAAACGGGTGCAATGGGTGCGATGGGTGCGATGGGTGCGATGGGTGCATTGGGTGCGGTGAAACGGCCGAGACCTGGGCGGGTCGTGAGCGCTGAAAAAGGCGCACTGAGCTCGGTCAGGCGCGACATCCGAAAGCTTGCGCGTCCGGAACGGGCCGAAATCAACAAGTGGTTCTTCAAGACCGGGCCAGGCGAATACGGAGCGGGCGATCGATTTCTCGGCGTCACCGTTCCGCAACTGCGCGTGCTGGCGCGCGAATACCGCGACATGCCGCTGAAGTACGTCGCCCGGCTGCTTCATTCTCCATGGCACGAAGAACGGCTGCTCGCCCTGCTCATCATGGTTGGCCAGTATGTCCGCGGCAACGAGCGCACGCGCCGGACCATCCATCAGCTCTATCTCCGCAACACCGGCTCGATCAACAACTGGGATCTTGTGGACAGCTCCGCGCCGCAGATCGTCGGGGCGCATCTCGAAACGCGAGACCGGCGGGTGTTGCGCCGGCTCGCCAGATCGAAATCCGTGTGGCAGCGCCGCATCGCGATGATCGCGACCTACCACTACATCCGTCAGCGCGACTTCAAGGATGCGCTGGCGATCGCGGCGCTGCTTCGTCGCGATGAGCACGACCTCATCCACAAGGCTGTCGGCTGGATGCTGCGGGAAATCGGCAAGCGCGATCGCGCAGCCGAGGAGCGCTTCCTGCGCGCGCACGCGCCCCGGATGCCAAGGACGATGCTGCGCTATGCGGTCGAGAAGTTTCCTCAGCCGCTGCGGCGGAAGTACATGGCACGCCGGAACTAGCTGACGGCGAGATAGTAGCCGGCGTACAGCCGCGATGAACCCTACGACCGTTTGTGCTACCACGTTCGACATCGCAAGCGAGGCCTGACCGGATTGCGCGAGCGTGAGCGTGTCGAGCATGAAGCTCGAAAACGTCGTGAATCCGCCGAGGATTCCGACGAACACGAAGGCACGCATGGTCGGAGCCATCGTCAGACGCCCGGACGCGAGGAGCCCCGCGAGGACGCCAATCGCGGCCGAGCCGAGCAGATTGACGGCCGCGGTCGCATACGGCACCGGCCGGCCGAAGATGTGCGCGACGGCACTGTTCACGCCATGACGCGCCAGCGATCCGAGCGCGCCCCCAACCGCCACCGCGACCCATCGCACCCACCGCACCCATCGCCCCCACCGCACCCATAGCCCCCACCGCACCCATTGCCCCCACCGCACCCATTGCACCCACCGCACCCATTGCCCCCGTTGCACCCATCGCACCCGTTGCACCCATTGCCCCGTCGCACCTACTCCACGTACGCGTCCGCTTCGATTTCGATCAGCATCTGCGGATCGATGAGGCGCGGCACTTCCACCATTGCGGTCGCGGGACGCGTCTCGCCGAACACCTCGCCGTGCGCCCGGCCGACTTTTTCCCAGTTCGCGATGATGTCGACGACATACATGCGCGTGCGCACCACGTGCTTCATCGTCGCACCGGCGCGCGCGAGCGCCGTTTCGATGTTCTTGAGGGTTTGCACCGTCTGCTGGTACGGGTCGCCGACGCCGACAATTTCGCCGTTCGCGCCCGTCGCGGTCGTGCCCGAGACCCAGACGTTCGGGCCGATGCGCACGGCGCGCGAGTAGCCGATGATCGGTTCCCACTTGCTGCCGGTTGAGATGAGCTGTCTCGACATGCAGAGATTCTAAATACAAACAGGAGACGGAGGCACGGCATCAAGAGAGCGTGCGATCCATCCGAATAAGGGTGAGCGCGATCAAGACCACGAAGAACAAGAAAAAGAGTTCCTCCTGCTCTCCTAATCTCCTTATGTCTTCGAAATCTGATAAAACTCCGCGTGGAAGAGTAGCCCGTTTATCTCCCGGTGACCACACCGATAAACAGCACGGGCGCTCTTCCACGTTGAGCGTCGTCGAGCCCGGACAGTTGATGGGGCCACGAGCCCGCACACGCATAAGGTCGGGTGCTGCGACGCAAAGGAGTCGATCGATGGATCGGGTGAGCGTCGGCATTGATGTGAGTAAGACGGCGTTGGTCATCGCGGTACACCCCCGTGGCGAGTCGTGGACGAGTGACACCACACCGGCAGCGATTGAGACGTTGGTCGCGCGCCTGCGCGCCCTGGCGCCCACGATTGTCGTCGTCGAAGCGACCGGTGGGTATGAGCGTGCGCTCGTCGCGGCGTGTGCGGCAGCGAGCCTGCCGATGGCCGTCGTGAATCCGCGTCAAGTCCGCGCGTTCGCGCAGGCGCTCGGCCGCACCGCCAAAACTGACGCGGTGGATGCGGCGGTGCTGGCCGACTTTGGTGCGCGTGTGCAGCCTGCCGCACGAGCGATCGCAGACGCGGAGACGCACGCGCTGGCCGCTCTCGTCACTCGCCGCCGGCAGCTGCTCGAGATGCTCGGCATGGAGCAGCGGCGTCTCGAACAGGCGCCCCCAACCGGCCGCATCACACGCGACCTCCGGAATCATATTCGGTGGCTCGAACGGCGCATCGATGATGTCGATGATGAGACTGGCACCGCCATCCAGGCGAGTCCGATCTGGCGCGTGCAGGACGATCTGCTTCAGAGCGTGCCCGGTGTCGGGCCCACCACCGCGCGCACGCTGCTCGCGGAATTGCCGGAGCTCGGCCGACTGGATCGCCGCGCCATCGCGGCGCTCGTCGGCGTGGCACCGTTCAATTGTGATAGTGGTCAGCACCGCGGACAACGGCACATCTGGGGCGGTCGCGCATCGGTGCGGACAAGCGTGTATATGGCGGCGTTGAGTGCGGCTCGCTGCAATCCGGTCCTGCGCACGTTTTATCAGCGACTGCGTCAGGCGGGCAAACCCGCAAAGGTCGCGCTCGTCGCCACGATGCGAAAGCTCCTCACGATCCTAAATGCGATGATGAAACATCAGTGTCGATGGAATTCGGAGGTTGCGAGCACGCCGGCCTCACCCAGTAGGCCGGCGCGCGCAGTGACCGTTAGCGCTTAATTAAACACAGTTGCTGTTAAAGAATTTCGCTTTCAGTGGAAGTTGTAGATCAGCGCCGCTGAAGGTCGCACGATCATCGTCGATCCGCCGCCGTTGCCCCGAACATCGATGGCCATCCCGAGACGCCTGTAGACGGGAAACTGCGCGCCGACGCCGATCTGCACCTGCAGCTCGGGATGGTCGGCCTGCAGAAATGTCAGACCGCCGAGCATATACGGCTGAATACCCTCGCTCGCCAGCACCCGCACGACGCTGACGCTGTACAGCATCTCAGTGCGCCGCGGAGCGCAGCACTCTGGGTTCGACGCGCGCATCCACGTTTCGAACTCGACCGCCCATCGCTGCGACAGAAAGCTGCCAATCGACGCGCCGGCTCCAGGCTCTGGTTTCGTTTCGCGTACGCGGTACGTGTTGCCGACCAGATTTGCCCCCGCCCGCACGGCCACGAACTTCTCGCCCGAGTGGTGTCCCTGGCCTGACGCGCCCTCCGCCCAGAGCGTCATCACCGTCAAGAGGATGATGTAAACTTTTGGTCTTCTCAGCGGCATTCCAGAAGGACCTTTATATATGAAGCGCGCACGAGTACTCGTATCGGCTGCCCTGCTGGCAACTGCATGTTTTGCGGGCATGGGCGGAAGCCTCGGGGCGCAGGTGCAGCGCCAGGTGCGGAATCTCGGCATCGGCGACCGCGTGTTTCGGCCCGTCACCGACGCGATGCTCGAGAAGCCGGAGCCTGGCGAGTGGATTAACTGGCGGCGCACCTACGACGGTACGGGCTACAGCCCGCTCACACAGATCAACAAACAGAACGTCGGCCAGTTGACGCTCGCGTGGTCGTGGGGCATGCCCGCCGGACAACATCAGCCGACCCCGCTCGTGCACGACGGCGTCATGTTTCTGCCGACGCCCGGCGGCGGCGCGCAAGCCGTCGACGCCACCAACGGCGATTTTCTGTGGGAGTTCCGCCCGCCGGCACCGAAGGAAGGCAACGGCAGCGTTCGGCCGACGCCGACGCGCAACATCGCGATCTACGGCGAGAGGATTTTTGTCACGACCGGCGACGCGCGCCTCATCGCGCTGAACGCGCGGACGGGGGACGTGGTGTGGGACACACAGGTGATGGACCCGAAGGAGGGCTACACCTACACAGCGGGAGCGCTCGCCGTCAAGGGCGTCATCATCTCGTCCCTGACCGGTTGCCAGAAGTTCAAGAACGACACCTGCTACATCTTCGGCCACGACGCGCAGACCGGCAAGGAACTGTGGCGCACGTCGACTATCGCCAGGCCGGGAGAACCCGGCGGGGACACCTGGGACAACCAGCCGCTCATGTTTCGAGCGGGCGGCGATGCGTGGATGACCGGCAGCTACGATCCAGCCACAAACCTTGTGTACTGGGGCACCGCCCAGGCGAAACCGTGGGCGCAATTTCAACGCGGGACCGCCGGTGACGCGCTCTACACGAACAGCACGCTCGCGCTCGATCCCAAAACGGGAAAGATGGCCTGGTACTTCCAGCACATTCCCGGCGAAACGCACGACATGGATGAAGTGTTCGAACGCGTGCTCGTGGACGTCGACGGCCGGGCTTCTTCGTTCTCGATGGGCAAGCTGGCGATTCTCTGGCACATCGATCGCAAGACCGGCAAGTTCATCGCAGCGCACGACCCCGGATACCAGACGTTGATCGACGTCGATCCCGACGACCGGCCGCGCGTCGTACCGCCCCAACACGATCCCGAAAGAAGGCGTGGAGTTCCGCTTCTGCCCGAGCACCGGCGGCTTCAAGAGCCTGCGGTCGATGGCGTATCACCCGGCGACGCGTGCGTTCTACATCCCGCTGAATCTGACGTGCGAGGATGGCACGTTCGGACCGATGAAGCTGGTCGAAGGTGGCGGCGGCTCCGGTCCGGTGCGACGCATCAACCTGATGCATCCCGAGAGTCCCGATGGCCTCGGCGAGCTGCTCGCGATGGACGTCCACGGGAAAATTCTGTGGCGCCATCGCACGCGCACCCCGCCGAACACGTCGGCCCTGACGATGGGCGATGGTCTCGTGCTGGAGGGTTACTGGGATCGCTACTTCCGCATCCACGACGCGGCGATCAGGGAAGATTCTGTACACAAGCCCGCGCATGCCGACGCTCGTTCAGGGTTTCCCGATCACGTACGCCGTCAACGGCAAGCAATACATCGCCGTGCCCGTGGGCACGGGCGGCGGGTCCTGGGCGAGCAGCATCGTGACCGACACGATTCCCGAGGCACGCATTCCGCAGGCGACGAATTCGATTTTCGTGTTCGCGCTGCCGTAACTCAACAGTCAATCTGGGGCCAATTTCCCGGTCTCTGGAGTTTTCCGTCTTAGTTTGTACTTCCACCTCTTGGATCCAGATCCAGAAACTTGGTTTCACGATACGCTCTTGCTCCTGCGTGAAAACTACTTGAACTTCCAACTGTGCGGGCGCATCATGGCTATTCAAATCGATCTGTGTTCGGCGGCTTCCACGCGGCAGCGTACCCCCGGGTCTTGCGGCGTTCAACCTTCGTCAGTTTCTACTTGGAGGGGCAGATGCGAAGACTGGCACTCGGGTTATCCTGACTGGTCCTGGTGGCGCGTGCCACGCCGGCATTGGCGCAACAGGGCACGACGGAAATCGGCGGACGGGTTGTTGACGCCCAAGGCGCCGTACTCCCTGGCGTGAACATCGTCATCACAAACGAGGATACCGGCGCGACGCGCGAGCTCGCCAGCGGCCGAGGGCAGCTATTTCGCTTCGCAGCTCGTGCCCGGACGCTACCGCGTCGCCGCCAAGCTCGAAGGCTTCAAGGCGCTTGACCGCCGGGGATCACGCTCACCGTCGGACAAACGACGACTCTGGATCTGGCGATGGAAGTCGGCGGCCTCGCCGAAACGTTGACCGTCACCGGTGAAGCGGCGCTCGTCGACATCACATCGGCAGAGATCGGCGGCCACATCTCGTCCGAAGAGCTCAACGATTTGCCATCGGCGAATCGCAACTACATGGCGTTCATCGGCAACGCGCCCGGCACCGTGTTCATTCCGAGCGGCGAGTTCCTGAACGACAGCTTCCAGGCCAACGGCCAGCCGACCGCGGCCAACAACATCGTGTTCGACGGCGCGAACAACACCGACGACCAGCGCGGATCGAACGTCGGCGGCCAGACGCGCGCGGCCAACGAATCGATCGCGGAAGTGCAGATTCTGACCAACCAGTTCGACGCGGAGTGGGGACGCGCATCCGGCGCGGTCATCAACGCCGTGACGAAGTCGGGGACCAACAACTTCTCGGGGTCCGCCTTCAATTTCTACACGAGCAAAGGCATGACCAACAAAGACTTCTTCACGAAGGCGCAGGGGCTCGAGAAGCCGGACGTGGGCAAGAAGGAGTGGGGCGGCACGATCGGTGGACCGATCGTCCAGAACAAGCTGCACTTCTTCTTCAGTCTCGAACGGATCGCGCAGAGCCGGAACTTCACGAAGAGCTTCAGCGCGCGTCCCGAGTACAGCACGTCGGTTGGCAGCGAAGAGTCGGCGTGGAACTACCTGTGGCGGATCGATCATCAAATCAATTCGAAGCACTCCTGGGCGTTCCGCTGGCTGCAGGAACGGGCGCCCCAGTTCTTCCGGCTCGAGGCCGAGCAGGAAACGATCGAAAGCTACAACGACGAGACCGACTTCGACCGGACGATGGTGGGCACGCTGACCTCGGTCGTGTCGGACACCAAGGTCAATACCGTGCGCGTCGGCTTCGTGTTCGAGGACACCGTTCATGCGAATCCAGCATGGCGCGCCCTCGATCCGGAATTTGAACGCTGCGTGCCGTGCCCCGACGGAGCGGGCCTCCGCATCACGGAAGCGGCGCCGCGCCTCGATTACGACACGCTCGACATCCAGGCCGCCACCACCATGGACTACTCGTCCATTCAGCGCGGCTATTCGTTGGACAACACCTTCTCGTGGTTCATCCCGGAGAAAATGGGACGCCACGATCTGAAGTTCGGCGCGCGCTACTCGCTGACGACCAATCACAACCCGATCTGGAGCGACATGAACGGCAGCTACCAGTTCCGGGGACAGGGCGACATCAAGTTCGATCCCGCCAACCCGCGGTCGTACCCGGAGCGGCTCGCCATCCGCGTGCTCGGACCCTCCGAGTACAAGATGAAGATGCACGTCGGCGAGTTCTTCGCGCAGGACAAATGGCAGATGAAGCCCGGCCTCACGCTCAGCGCGGGCGTGCGCTACGACATCGAGGTCTTCCCGTACGAACAGGACCCCGGTAATCCGCTGTTCAGCGGCCGTTCCCGGCCATATCCGATCGACACGAACAACATCGCTCCGCGTCTGGGTCTCGTGTGGAATCCCGACGGCGAAAGCAAGTCGGTCGTGCGGCTCGGCTACGGGCATGTTCTACGACCGGACGCTGCTGGGCACCGTCGACAACTTCCTGACGGATCTCAAGTACGCGAACTCGTTCGTGGCGAACTTCCCGCAGGCGGGCGCGGACACCGGCCCGCGCAACGGGCGGTTCCCCACCGATCCGATGTTGAACTCGGGCGACGTCAGCCGCACTCACTCCCGCAGGTGCGGGCTACATCAATTCGCGTGTATCCGGCGGGAACGACGGTGCGGAACTCCGCGCACGGTCACGTGGGACGATCCCGAACCGGGCGCAACCATATTTCCATCAGATTCAGCGCGGGATACGAGCGCGAGGTGTTTACCGGCGTCTCGGCATCGGTCGACTACGTCCGCATGTCCGGCCATGACATGTTCTTCAATCCCGAACCTGAATATCCCGCATCGGGCCTCGACACCGTGCGAGACGGTCCGAATCGCGTCTTCCCCGATCCGTTCGGCGTGCTCAACCCGAGCCTGCGCCCGGGAGAGGCGGCATACAACAACACCGTTCGCTGCTCACGACGCAATACGGCTTCAACGACCTACGACGCGCTGAACGTGTCCGTCGAAAAGCGGTACTCCAACAACTTCAGCCTCCGCGGCGCATATTCCTTCAGCCTGTCGCGCGGCGTCGCCGCCGGCCAGGGCGACACGCCGCAACTGCAGGTCGGCGCCGACCTCAAGCTCGACGGAATACGACGCGCCGTCGGGCACCGAGCCGGGCGCACAACGGCAACATCAGCGGCCGACTCGAGATTCCCAAGACACGCGGGCTCACGCTTGAGCGGGACGCTCCGCATGATGACCGGCAAGCGTTTCACCATCCAGGACGACACGCTGGATCTCGACATGAACCGCATCAACTTCCAGCCGCTGCCGGCAGGCACGTACAACCCGGCCGCGCGGGCCGGTGAGCACGTGATGCGCGATGTCGAGAACGACGGGCGGCCGGAACGGCGCGGTCGGGCCCGGATTCATGCAGTTCGACATGCGCCTTGGCTACCGGGCGCGACTGGGCGGACGCCGCACGCTGGACATCTTTTACGAGACCTTCAACGTGACCGATCGCGCGAACTTCACGAACCCGAGCGGCAACCGCCGCGTCATCGCCGACTTCCTGCGATTGACCGGACTTCGGGCGGAACCGGCTTTCCGCGCCAGGGGCAGATCGGACTGCGCCTGGGCTTCTAGAATTGGCAGATTGGTAGATTGGCAGATTGATCGATTATTGGCAGATTGCTGATTGATGATTGACGGATTCAATCGGCAGTCTGCCAATTGTTGTCTGTAGTCCCTCGCATCTCCTCAATCTGACCACGCACATAATGGGAACTCCCATGCATCTCACGCGAAGTCTGCCGCTCGTGGCGGCGACCGCATTGCTCGCCGCGCAGGCCGGCCTGAAGGCCGGCACTACGATGGTCGTAGTGCCGAGCTTCAGCTCGGCCGTCGCACAGACGCAGACTCCCCCGTCGGTGACGTTTCAGGTCGAGGTGAACTACGTCGACGTCGACGCGATCGTCACAGATGAGAAAGGCAACTTCGTCACCGGCCTGACGCGTGAGGACTTCGAGGTCTTCGAGGACGGAAAGCCTCAGAAGGTCGAAATGTTTTCGTACGTCGAGCTGCCGGTCGAGCGCCCGGATCGATTCGCCGTGCTCGGTCGTCCCGTCACCACAGACGTGCGCTCGAATGCGAGGCCGTTCGACGGCCGGGTCTACGTGCTGGTCCTGGACGATGTCGACATCAGTCCGCTCCGCACCTCCATCGTCAAGAAGTCGGCGCGCGAGTTCATCGAGCGGCATTTTGGCGCCAACGATCTCGCGGCCGTCGTGTATACCAGCGGCCGCACCGATGCCACGCAGGACTTCACGAACGACCGCGATCTGCTGATTGCCGTCGGTTGACAAGTTCGTCGGGCGCCGGCTGCAGTCGGCGGCCATCGAAGCCCTCGAGCAGCACTACTACCGCGAGTTCACGCGGCTCGATCGGCAGGACAACGAAGTCGAAACCGGGACCGACATCAAAGACACAGCGTCGCCCATCAGCGTGCTGGATCTCGAGCGCGAGCAGCGTGCGCTGGCGGTGCTCGACACGCTCCGCAACCTCGGCGAGTTCCTCGCCGGCGTCCGGGGCCGGCGAAAGGCCGTGCTGCTGTTCAGCGAGGGCCTGGAATTGCCGATGAGCGAGCTCTACAGCATGCACACGCCGACCGACGTCGGCGGGGCCATTCGCGACGCGATCACCGCGGCGGCACGATCGAACGTCAACTTCTTCGCCCTCGATCCAAGAGGGCTCATCGGCCTGACGACCGAGTTCATCGAGCTCGCGGGATCGGGTGCGCCCAACGTGGCGACGGGCGTGTTCGGATCGCAGAACGCGCAGCAGGGTCTTCTGAACGACATCAGGCTGTCGCAAAGCAGCCTGCGCACCCTCGCCGAGGAAACAGGCGGATTCGCCGCGGTGAACCAGAACACGCTCGGATCGGCCTTCGAGCGCATCGTCGACGCGAACAGCCGGTATTACGTGCTCGGCTATTACCCGCCGACCTCGGCGCGCGACGGCCGATTCCATCAGATCGAGGTGCGCACGAAACGGCCAGGGCTGCGCGTGTCCGCGCGCCGCGGTTACGCCTCGCCGCGCGGCCGCACGCCCGCCGAGCGAAAGCGCGACGAAGAGACACGGAGGGCACGCGAGGCGCAGACGCGGCGGCGTCAACAACACATCGCCCGAGTTGCGCGACGCGCTCAATGCCCCGCTGCAGCAGAGCGGCCTGACCTTCACGGTACAGGCAGCGCCCTTCAAACTGTCGCAGAAGGAAGCGTCGGTTGCGCTGGCCATCGAATTCGACGGCGGGTCGCTGCCCTTTACGGCGCCCGACAGCAGCGGGGTGGTGACAAACACGATCGAGCTCACGTTTTTCGGCATCAACCAGGATGGCAAAGCGCAGCGGTCGACCCGGTCACAATTCAACCTGACGCTGCGACCTGAGTCGTTCGCGCGGGTCAGGGCGGGCGGTCTGCGCCTGAATCCGACGATTGACCCTGGAGCCCGGACGGTATCAGATTCGCGTGGGCGCCAGGGAAAGCGTCGGCAGCCGCGTCGGTACGGTGTTTTACGACCTGCTGGTCCCGGACTTCAGGAAGGCGCCGCTGATGCTGAGCGGCGTGCTGATTACGGCCGGATCGGCCCAGTCGGCCATGACAGCCATGCCCGATGCAGCGGCCCCAAAAGTGCTGCCTGGACCCGCGGTCAGCCGCCGAACGTTCGCCCGCAACGATACCGTGACAGTTTTTGCCGAGATCTACGACAATAGTTCGAGCAGACAGCCGCGCCAGATTGAGACAGCGGTGACCCTGGTTGCCGAGAGCGGACAGGAAGTCTTCCGTGCCCGCGACAGCCTCGGCAATCCCTCGACGCCGGCCGGGGCCGGCGACGACGGGCGCTGGTCGACGCATGGGATGACCCGGGACATTCCGCTCAAGGACGTCCCCCCCGGCAGGTATCTGCTGAAGGTCGAAGCCGGCGCGCGCGGCAGCTCAACTCCAGTCGTTCGAGAAACATTGATTACGGTACGGTAGGACCAGCATGATGAATCGAATACTCATCGCGCTCGTGCTTTGCGCTGCGGCGCTTCAGACTCCCGCTCTCCGCGCTCAGGACAAACCTGCGCCGCCGGAAGTCACCTTCCAGGTCGAAGTCAATTACGTCGACGTCGACGTGGTCGTCACCGACGAGAACGGCAAGTTCGTCTCGGGCCTCGCGCGAGAGGATTTCGAGGTGTTCGAAGACGGCAAGCCGCAGAAGGTAGACACCTTCGCGTACGTCGAGATCCCTGTCGCGCCGGACAACGCATTCGTCCTCGGCGATCGAAAGGTCTCGACCGATTCGAAGACGAACCGCGTGCCGTTCTCCGGACGCCTCTTCGTGATCGTGCTCGACGACCAGGACGTCAGCTCGATGCGAACGATGCAGGTGAAGAAGTCGGCCAAAGAGTTCGTCGACAAGTACATGGGGGCCAACGACGTCGCCGCGGTAGTCCATACCAGCGGCCGGACCGACGCCTCGCAGGAATTCACGAGCAACAAGACACTGCTCAACGCCGCCATCGACAAATTCATGGGGCGCCGCATGCGGTCGCTCACGATCGAGCGCCTCGACGCCTACTACCAGACCATGATCGTGAGCGAGGAGAATCAGGGCACCGACCAGGCGCCGACGACCGATCCCGGGGGGCACGGCCGGCTCGAGCCGACCGAGTTCGAGCGCGGATTCCGGGCGGTCGGCGTGCTCGACACGCTCAGGCTCACCGCGGAGTTCCTGACGTCCGTGCGGGGCCGCCGCAAGGCGGTCCTGTTCTTCAGCGAAGGCATCGACTACCCGATCCTGAACTCGTTCGGCGGGCAGAGCGCCACCGACGTCATCCGGGCGACCCAGGATGCGATCACGATGGCGGCGCGCGCCAACGTGAACTTCCACACGATCGACCCGCGGGGCCTGGTCGGCATGACCAACGAGTTCATGGAGATGGCGGGCAACGGCGCGCCCGAACTGGCCGGCGGCGCCCCGATGCGCACGGCGACGGGCGAGCCGATCACCGGCCTCACCGGCGGGACGTTCAACGCACAGTCCGACCTCATGACCGAGCTGATGTTGTCGCAGGGCAGCCTGCGCGAGCTCGCCGAACAGACCGGCGGCATTGCGGCGGTGAACATGAACTCGCTGACCGATGCCTACACCCGCATCATGGAGACCAACAGCCGGTATTACGTGCTCGGCTATTACCCGCCGACCCATCCGCGCGACGGACGGTTCCACAAGATCGAGGTCAAGACAAAGCGGCCGGGGCTGCGCGTCGCAGCACGTAGAGGCTATGGGTCGCCGCGCGGCCGCACTGCGGAAGAAAGCAAACGGGATGACGAGGCGAAGCGCCTGAAGGAAGCGCGGCGGCCGAATGCAGACAAGACGACGCCCGCGCTGCGCGACATTCTCACGAGCCCCCTTCAGCAGAGCGGTCTGAATTTCACGGTTCAGGCGGCGCCGTTCAAGAACAACCAGAAGGACGCGTCCGTCGCGCTCGCGATCGAGCTCGACGGCGACAAGCTGACGTACTCGGCCCCAGACGCCAAGGGCTACGTCGCGAACAAGGTTGAATTGTCTTTCTACGGCCTGAACGAGCACGGAAAGGCGCTGGCGGGCACCCACATGGTGCTCGACCTGACTCTCCGGCCCGAGACACGAGAGAAGGTGAAGACGTTCGGCGTGCGTGTGAACCCGCGTGTCAGTCTTCCGCCCGGACGCTATCACCTGCGGATTGGCGCGCGCGAGGCCGTCGGCGGACTGACCGGCTCGGTGTTCTACGACGCTGGAGGTTCCCGATTTCCGCAAAGAGAAATTGATGCTGGGCGGCATCCTCCTGGCATCGGCGTCCGGCCAGGACACTCCAAGCATTCAACCCGATCCCGTCGTCGCGAAGGTGATGCCTGCCTCGGCGACCAGCCGGCGCGAGTTCCCGCGGCGCGATCTGCTGGCCATCTACACCGAGGTCTACGACAACATCGAATCGACGCAGGCTCGCCACATCGACATCGCCGCGCGGCTGATCTCGGAGAACGGCACCGAAGTGTTCGCGGTCCGCGACGATCTGACCAACGGCGGCGCCGCGCAGAAAAGCCGTGGAACCTCTACGGGTACAAGACCGAATTCGCGCTGAAGGACATCCCGCCGGGCCGTTACGCGCTCCGGGTGGAAGCACAAGTGCGCGGCAACGTCGGCGACGCAAAACCGTTCGCGAGGGAAACGCTGATCACGGTCGTGCCGTAAATCCGCATCGGCGGCACTGCCGGTGCCTGCCTCACGGAGGAATTCGCGATGCGAAGCTGGACCCTCCTTCTCGCCGTCGTGTTGCTCGTTCCCTCGTCGGCCCTGATGCAGGAAAAAGGCGGCGAGGACGAATTCGGGCCGTACGAAGTCGTGGAGAACTGGCCGCAGCCGATCCCGGGCACCGAGGGTTACACGTGGGGATCCACGGGCGGCGTCTTCGCGGAAACCCCAGACAGGGTGTGGATTGTCCAGCGCGGCATGCTTCCGCTGCCGGCAGGGGCGAAGTTCGGCGTGCCGCTGCAGGGCAATGCCACCGGAGCGCAGGGGCAGAAATGGCAGCACTGCATCATCGTCGTCGATCGCAACGGCCGCCTTGTGCAGTCCTGGACGCAGCACGACAAGATCTTCGCCGTGAAGGGCGCGCGCGGGCCGCACAAGATCAAGATGAACCCCTACGATCCGCAGAAGCACGTGTGGATCATGGACGACAACCTGCATCAGCTCTTCAAGTTCACCTATGACGGCAAGCTCGTGCAGACGTGGGGCGAGCAGCTGCGTGCGCGGCGAAGACGACAGGCACTTCGGCCGGCCGACCGACATCGACTGGCTGCCCGACGGCACGTTCTTCGTCAGCGACGGCTACACGAACACGCGCGTCGTCAAGTTTTCGCCCGAAGGCAAGTACCTGACGTCGTGGGGCACGTCGAGCGAGGGGAAAAGCAACCCGGGCCCGAACGAGATGCACACCGTCCATAGCGTCGCGGTCGGACGCGATCGCAAAGTGTATGTCTCCGACCGGACCAACAGCCGCATCCAGATCTTCGACGAGAACGGCAAGTTTCTCGACATGTGGACGAACATCCGGCGTCCGTACCACGTGCTGATGAGCCGCGACCAGTTCCTCTGGATCTCGGACGGCGAGACCCACAAGATGCTGAAGTACGACCTCAGCGGGAAGTTCCTGTACGGGTGGGGAACGTTCGGACCTCTGCCTGGCCGGCTCAACGGCGTGCACCAGTTCTCAGTGGACCAGGAGAACAACCTCTACGTCGCCGAAGTCTTCAACGGGCGCGCGCAGAAATTCCGCCCGCGCAAAGGCGCCGATCCGGCGAAGCTGACCGGACAAGAGCTTAGGCACGGCGCGCTCTGGAGTAAGTAGCGCTCGACAGGCAAGACGCTAAGCGAAGCGAGTAAGTCGTGTAGCGAGCAGCTGCCTATTCGTCTTCTCGCTCCGTTCTCCCTGACCGCGTCAGTACAAGGTAAAGGCCCACAGCATGTCGCCGGTGGCGACGAGAAGGTATTGCTTCCCGTCGATGGCGTATGTCTGGGGCGCGTTGCTGATATTGCCGACGCGCGTGTGCCAGAGCGGCTTCCCGTCTTTGGCGTCGTGGGCGATCAGGTTGCCGCTGCCGTCGCCTCCAAAGAGCAAACCCCCTGCGGTGGTCAGGAACCCGATGCCGCCGCCGCCGCTATTCGCGTACGGGCGCCGCCAGGCAACTTTGCCTGTCGCTGGTTCGATGGCCGTGAGGAACTTGCCCGCCGACCCGACCTCTACACGCAGCTTTCCTCCAAGCCCCATCGACCCGCGCGGATCGGGATCGGTCAGATACAGCATGTTGAACGAATTGGCTTCCTGTACGTAGACCAGCCCGGTATCGGGCGAGTAGGCAGACGGCTGCCAGTTCGTCGTCCCGCCCTCGACGGGAGAGACCAGAGCGCCCGGGAACGATCGCTTCCTTCTCCGGCGCCGGCCACGGGGCGTTCTTGCTGTTGAGCCCGCCCGCCCAGTTCGTGTGCGTGCCGTATTTCGTCGTGACGATGTGCTCGCCGGTGACGCGATCGACGGTGAAGAAGTATCCGTTGCGCGCGGCGACCGACACGAGCTTGCGCGGCTTCCCGTTGATCGTCGCGTCGATGAGCATCGGGTTCTGAACCGTGTCCCAGTCGTGCGTGTCGTGCGGCGACATCTGGTAGTACCACGCCATCTTCCCCGTGTCGACATTGAGCGCAACGAGAGCGCACGTGTAAAGGTTGTCCCCCGGCCGCCCGACACCCGTGTAGGCTGGCGTCGGGTTCCCGGTGCCGAAGATGTAGAGCCGTGTTTCGGGATCGTACGAGCCCGGCATCCACGTATGTCCGCCGCCATACTTCGCCGCCTCGAGGCTGGGCCATGTCTCCAGCCCCGGGTCTCCCTCCTTCATTGGCACCGTATAGAACTTCCACTGGAGCTTTCCGGTTTCGGGATCGACGGCTTGAAGGAATCCGGGGCCGTCGAGGTCGTTGCCCGTGCCGACGATCACGTGGTTGTCGACGATGATCGGCGCCGGCGTCGAGAAATACTGCGCGTCGAAATCGGCGATTTCGACGAACCAGCGTTCTTTGCCGGTTTTCGCATCGAGCGAGACCAGGTAATTGTCTGGTGTCTCGAAAAGGAGGGAGTCGTACCAGATAGCCGCACCGCGATTCCCGATGTGCGTCGCGCCGCGCGTCCTCCAGAAGTAGTGCCAGATTTCGCGGCCGTCGAGCGCGTCGAGCGCCCACACGTTGTCCGGCGCGGTGACGTACAGAATCCCGCCGACCTGCAGAACGGCGCCCTTAATCGTGCCGCCGGTGAACTCGCGCGTGCCCACACCGCCGATGATCGTGGGCGGCAGACCACCGCGCGGGCCGGTCGCCACCGTCGTCATCCACGCGAGCGTGAGATTCTTCACGTTCGCCGTGTTGATCTGCTTGAGCGTGCTGTACCGGCGGCTCGTGTAGTCGCCGGCAAACGTCGGCCAGTCATCGGCGAGCGGCTTCTTCAGCGCCGCCGGATCGACGATGACGCGGGTCGGGGTTCCAGTTCCGGTTCCAGTTCCGGTTCCAGGTTTTGGGTTCTGCGCGATCAGCGCGACCGGGGCCGCGAGGAGCGACGTCACAACGACAAATGTTTTGAACGTCATTTCACACCCGCCAGGTAAGCAGTCACGTCGTGAATGTCTTTGTCGGTGTATACCGGCAGCAGGTTTCGATGTGCCTCGAGCGGATCGCGGACGTCGACTTTCGGCACGTCGCCGTTCCGGCGGAACGAGCGCGGCGTTCCATCGGCCTGCGTCAGCGTCACCATGAAGTCATCGATGCGTTCCAGACGGCCCTCGTATTTCTGCCCGGTCGGCATCGTGACCACAACCCTCGTTTCACGCCGCGTGGTCATCGGCGGAGCCTGAGCAGCAGGGCCCGCACCTCGTCCACCGCGGCCTCCTCCCGCGCCTCGTCCTCCGGCAATCCAGAGATTCTGAAGCTGAGCAGGTCCGAGATCCTGTGCGCCAATGCCTTTGAGATCGCCCGTCACCGAGTGACAGCTCGCGCACTTCGCGGCGAAATACCGCTCGTCCTGCCGCGGCATCGCCGACGAGCACCTTGAGCTCGACAGCCGGTCCGGGAGGAGGAGCGCCCTGTCCGGGCGCCAGCGCGAGCACGCTGTGAATGTACGCAGCCAGTGCCTTCATGTCGTCGGCGCTGACTCCTGCGGCCGACAGGCGATCCTTGTGCGACCCTTGTAAGGCCGTCTGAATCGACTCGCCTTCGCGATCGTTCAGCACCAGCGGCGATCGCAGCAGGTTCGATCCGCCGCGCTCGCCGCCGCGAAGGTCGGCGCCGTGACAGAACCGGCACTCGGTGTCGTACGTCGAGCGCCCGCGCGCGACGAGCGCCGGGTCGGCCGGGTCGCGCTGCTGCGCGGGGAAACTGGCGATGCCGCCGCGCCCCTGCGCCCACAGCGTCGAGCACAGCAGCCCGAACGCGAGAACGCTCACCGCCATCGCACCACGCACGTTGCACATCCGTTCATCACCATTCCCACATCCCTATCGCACCCATCGCCCAATCCCTGCATCCTATGTCCACCACGCTTCCACAGGAGGCTCGGTCAGGATGGCGCGCGACAGCACGTCGATGGCCGCTTTCAACCCTTCGTCGATCGACGCCAATGCGTCCTCGTGCTCGATGCTCATGACGTAGTCGTATCCCGCGAGACGCAACGCGCTGACGATGCGCTTCCATTCGAACTCGTCGTGCCCGAAGCCCACGCTCCTGAAGAGCCACGATCGCTCAGCCATGAGCCGGTAGGTTTTGGTGTCGAGCACGCCGTTCACCGCGACGTTCTGCCGATCGAGGTATACATCCTTGGCGTGGACGTGAAAGATTGCGGGGCCCAGCGCGCGGATCGCCGTGGGCACGTCCACGCCCTGCCAGAAGAAATGGCTCGGATCGAAGTTGACGCCGAGATTCTCGCCGCACGCGCGCCGTAATTTGAGCGCGCTCTCCACGTTGTAGACGATGAAGCCCGGATGCGCCTCCAGCGCGACCTTCACGCCATGCTCGCGCGCGAATGCGGCCGTCTTCGTCCAGTACGGAATCGCTTTCTTGTCCCACTGCCATTCGAGCACCTCGAGAAACTCGGGCGGCCAGGGCGTGATCACCCAGTTCGGATGCGTGGCGGTCTCTGAATCTCCCGGGCAACCGGAGAACGTGACCACAACCGGAACCTCGAGACGTTCGGCAAGCTGGACGGTCTTGCGGAACAGCTCGTCGTCGGCTTTCGATTTCGCCGGATTCGGATGGAGCGGGTTGCCGTGGCACGACAGCGCGCTGATGGTCAGCCCTGCATCGCCAATCATCCTGCGGAAATCAGCGGCGCGGTTTTGTCGTTCAAGTACGCATCGACGTCGACGTGATCGCTGCCCGGCCAGGCGCCGGTGCCCAATTCGATCGCCGTCACTTTTCCGAGCGATCGCACTTTCGCGAGCATGTCCTCGAGACCGAGTCTCGCAAACACCGGCGTAAACAACCCAAGCTTCATCGTCGCCTCTCAATAACGAACGCGAGTCCAGACGCCGCCGTCGGCGTGACTCTTCAGAATCGCGTCCACCACGCATGCGGCACGATAGCCGTCCTCGAACGTGGCAAACGCAGGTGGCTTCGCTTCGTCGGCGTTTCGACCGCTGGCGATGAAGCCGTAGATATCTCTCATGACGTTGCAAAACGCATCCGCCCAGGCTTCCTGATGCCCGCCCGGCAGGTGCGCGTACCGCCGCGCACCCTCGTGAAGCAACGCCGGATCTTTCGGCAGCGTGCCGTTTGCCGCGTCGCGCCGGCCGATCCACAGCTCGTTCTGCCTTTCCTGCTGCCAGCGCAGCGGACGCCGTGCGGCCGTTTACCTCGAACCAGAGATCGTTCTTGTGACCGGCGCACACCTGGCCGACGGACACCGACCCTCGTACGCCGCCCTCGAAGCGCACGAGCACGGTGGCGAGATCCTCGCTCTGCACGCGGAACTCTTCGCCCCGTTCGTCGGCGCTCGCCTGCCCGCCGGAGCCTTGGCGAAGTGGGCAAACGCTTCCCTGTTCTCCGGCGGTTTGAACCGCGTGGTCACCACCGTGTTGAGATCCGCGAGCACCGCTTCGATGGTGCGGCCGACGACGTGCTGAACCAGATCGCACCAGTGAGATCCGATATCGCCAATCGCCGAGCTCTTGCCGCCCTTCTCGGGCTCGAGGCGCCATGAAAAATCGGTGGGCTGCAGCAGCCAGTCCTGCAAATAGGCCCCGTGGACGAAGTGGGGCTCGCCAATTTCGCCGTCATGAATCATCTCGCGCGCCTGCTGCACGAGCGGGTTGCCGCGGTAATTGAAGGTCACGGCGTGCACGACGCCGGCGTCGCGCGCCGCGTTGGCCAGTGACCGCGCATCTTCTGCGTTCAGCGCAAGCGGCTTGTCCGAGACGACGTGCTTTCGATGGCTCAGCGCCGCCATGATCACCGGCACGTGCAGGTGGTTGGGCGTCGTGTTGTGGACGACGTGCACGTCAGGATCCGCGGCGAGGGCTTCGTAGCTGCCGTACGCCTTGGGCACTCCGAGAGCGTCGGCCTTCGCGCGTGCTGAGCGATCCGAGCTCGATGCGACGGCCACGACATCGACGAACCCGAGCCGCCTCACCGCGTCGATGTGGTGCGCTCCGACAAACCCGGGGCCCACAAGGCCCATCCCGATTCGGCGCATTTTTGATCCGGGGCCCCTACCCGCCGGAAGGCGGCTTCGCTTCGCGGGGCCCCATCGCCCCACTCGCTCCGCCGCTTAACCAAGCGCGGCCCGCATGTACGCGAGGCCTTTCTTCACTTCCTCGACCGGCGTGCCCGCGCCCTTGTATTCGTACTCGAGGTAGGCCGCGATCGGCCACTTGTTCTGCTTCAGCAGCTGCAGCACTTCCTTCATCGGCGTGTCGCCCGTGCCCCACTCCACGTTCGCACCCTGATCGCGCTTGCGATCCTTGATGTGCAGGTTCGTGATGTTCGCGTGATGCTCGCGGAGGTAGGCAACGGCATCGTAATTCGCCGCCGTGAAGTGGCCGATGTCGAGATTGATCTTGAAGTACTTCGACATCGCCAGCGCGGCGGCGAAGCTTTCGGGCGTCGCGAACTCGTTGGGGTTCTTGACGTCCGAATGATTGTGCATTGCGACGATCATCTTGTGCTTCTCGGCGAAGGGCGCGACCCGCTTCGCCGCCGTCAGCGTGCTCGACGCCGTGATGAATCCGGCGCCGAGCGCCCGCGCGATGTCGAAGCCGCGATCGATTTCGGGCTCCGTGAAGCTGTCGTTGAAGCTGTAGTTGAATGCGCGAATGGCGATCTTGGCGCCGTCGAACTTCTTGCGAATCGCGGTGAAGTGTTCGAGCGGCGTCTCGAGGCGCCACTTCCGCAACTCCTCACGCGCCACCTTGGCCGGCGGTGTGGCGGCCGGCTCGAGCATCGGCGACCAGAGCTCGCAATCGCGCAGACCGCACTCGGTGAACGCCTGGATAATCACGTCGACCATGTCGCCACCCGCGGGCCTCGGAAGCTGCCGGAAACTATAGGTCTGCGCCCCGAGCGTGACGCCGCCGACAGAATTCGTCTGGGCCAGCAGCTTCGGCCACGCCAGACTCGAAAGCGCCAACGTGGTGAACTCGCGTCGCGTCAACATGGAAATCCCCCCTGTCTGTAGGTGTTCTTGTATCACAAAGCAGTCGTCAGTCGGCAGCCTCAGCCGGCAGGCGTCAGTCAGTAGCCGGTGGTTTTCGACTCTTCAGGAAGCTCTGTATGACCTGCATGAAACTGTCTCTGTCGTATACAAAGAACAGCTCATTCGAACGCGGCCCCCGGCGGAGGTAGGTGATGTCCGGTTCGGGGCCGGGTTTCTCGGGTGCGGTGGCGCGCACTTCCTCTCTTGCCAGCTGATATTGTCGCGTCGGCGAGTACCGAAGGTCGTGCATCGACTCGAGCGCAAACAGCTTGAGCCGCTGCAGGGCCGGCGGCACAGGATGCGAATACACGCGATCGAGCACGACGTTGCCGCCGGGCGGCGGGGGCAGCGACATCAGCGTGCCCGCCGGGCCGTACGGATAGCGGTTGCGATCGGCGTGGTTCGTATAGAGCAGAAGCGTCACCGGCCTGTCCCATCGCGCGAGCGCCTCGGACAGCGCGACCGTGGTGAATTGATGATCTCTGTGCGTGTCGAGCTGCGGATGCGGCGCCGCGATGACGACGGGCTTCACTTTTTTCAATACCGCCAGCATGTCGTCGACCAGATTTCCCCACTTCGATTCACGGGACCGCAGCGGCAAGAGCGAGCCGACGTTCTCCCTGCGATAGACGTTGATGTCCGCGTTCGGACGGTACATCTCGGGCACCACCGCATCGCGCTTGTCGTGCATCTCCGCGAGCCGCGCGTCGAAGTACCCCATGTTGAACGCGCGTTCCGGCGGAATCCTTCCCTGCCACGGAACGGTAATGCTGTCGATGACGCGGATACGTCCCTTGAAAAGGTAGTGGTCCGCGGGATCGTCGAACACCGCCTCGTAGGTCGGCGCGCCCGCGTTCCCGGCGGTGACGGTCACGACGCTCGCATTGCGGTTCGCGTACAGCCCGAATGCGGCTATCTCCGCATCGTCCGGATGGGGTGCGAGCACCAGCAGCGATCTGGAGAGATCGAAGCCGCCGTCGAACAGACGAAGGCTCGCGGCCGGAGCGGTGAACATCACACCGTCGCCACGCAGCGAGATACGGGTGCCGACCATCGCGCCGCGCAGAAAGGTGACATTCAGCCAGCGCTCGCCCTCGTCGCCGGGAGGGAAGTACTGCCGTTCGGACGCGCTTCCCGCGGCAATCTCCACGTAGGGCTCGGAAGCGCCGGCGTCGGTGCGGATTTGCACTCCGAGAAGCACGGTGTCCCACCGTGCTTCGACGAGCTCGGGCCAGACGATGCCCGGGACGCCATCCACTTCGCCGATCGTGAGAGCCAACACGCGGCTGCGGCCATCGCGGAAGGTGAAGGCACCTGTCTGAAGCGCCGCCTGGACCTGAGCGGCGTAGCTCGCCCGGGGCGCGTAGGGATCGTAGGTGGCGTGGGGCGCGTAGGGAAAAACGCAGAGCATCGCCGCGACAGCGAATAGACGACGCATCATCACGCGGTCTCCGCTCTATCGCTTGCTCTGAAGAACAGGGCAAAGAGGACGAGCACCACGGCGGCCATCGCAGCCGGCACCAGCCAGATGTGTTGCCAGTCGTGGCCGGATCCGCCCGATGTGGCGTAGGCGTCGACCACGCGTCCCGACAGCCACGAACCGATCAGCATCCCGACGCCGTACGTGACGAACGTGATGAATCCCTGCGCCGCGGCGCGCACGTTCGGCGGCGCTTTCTGATCGACGTAGATCTGCCCCGTGACGAAGAAGAAGTCGTAACAGATGCCATGAAGAAGGATGCCGAGATACAGCATCCAGACCAGTGGGCCGTTGTCACCATACGCAAACAGGACGTAGCGCGCCACCCACGCCGCCATGCCGACGAGCAGCATCTGTTTCACGCCGAGGCGCCGGAAGAACCACGGCATCAGAAGCATGAACACCAGCTCGGACATCTGTCCCATCGTCATCTTGCCGGCGGCGTTCGTCACGCCAATAGCGTTGAGGAACGGGTTTGCGAACGCGTAGTAAAACTGAAGCGGGATGCAGACCAGGAACGATCCGATGACGAACACCGCGAACGACCGATCTTTCATCAGCTCGAGTGCGTCGAGTCCCAGGACATCGCGGACGCGCACGCTGCCGGTGGTCTGCGGCGGCGTATGGGGAAGGAGCAGGCAGAAGACGGCCATCAGGACCGAGCCGGCCGCCGCCAGTTGCATCGGACGTCCGGTCGCTTCTACGCCGAGCGTGCCGACGACAAGGCCCGCGACGATCCAGCCGATCGTGCCCAGCACGCGCACCGGCGGAAATTCCCGTCCCGGATCGCGCATCTGGCGGAACGACAGCGAGTTGGTCAGCGCAAGCGTCGGCATGTAGAACAGCGTGTGGATCAGCACCGCTATGTAGAGAGGCCAGAACACCGTCTGCGTCGACGCATAGAACAACGCGGCGCCGCCCGCGAGATGCAGGACCGCGAGCAGCCGCTGCGTCGCAAAAAACCGATCGGCGATCATCCCGACGAAGAACGGCGAAATCATCGCCGCGAGGGCCGTCGTCCCATACGTCAGCCCGATCTGCTCGCCGGAAAACCCCAACGCCCCCAACCACGTCCCCATCGTCACGTACCATGCGCCCCAGATGAAGTACTCGAGGAACATCATCACCGACAGCTTGAAACGGACGGTTGTTGGCATGCGGCGGATTCTAAACTGTGGGTTCGGGGTTCTCCAGGTTCCGGTTCCAGTTCCGGTTCAGGTTCCGTTCCAGTTCACGTTCAGTTCGGTTCCATAGTTCCTGGATCGGTCCATGGCGGTTCAGGTGCTCCGGATGCGCGATCGGCGCATGCGAGGTTTCAGAAGCCCAGAGTTCGACCGTGGCGCTTGATGCGATTGAAGGCGCGTCTTCGTCGACTGCCGAATGCGCGCGCGCAATTCTGCGAAGTCGGTGATCCGCGAATCCGAATTGGAGCAATCTTCGAAGTCCGAGTTGTCGGGCGAAGCGACCGACTCCATCCTCGCAGAAGTCTCTGCGAGCCGTGCAGTGAACACGACGTCTTCGACGCGCAAGTTCCACGCCAACTCTTCGGCTTCGAAACCTGACTCACGGCCGGCCATGTCGGAACCACGTGAACCGGAACCGGAACTGCGGAACCGGAACCTGGAACCGGAACTGGAACTCGGAACCCCGTATGCTAAGCTTTCGCACTTTACAGCTTTCAGGAGGCTTCGAATGCGCTTCAGATCTGCCCTGTTGTGCGCCGGCGTCTGCGCAACATTGGCATTCGCCGCCCTGGGCGTGCAGGCCCAGGAACCGGCCAGTTTTCCGCACGACATGAGCGATTACGGCTGTACCCACAAGGACGAGAACGCCTGTGACTCGGCGCCAGCGCCGCCGCCCGACTACATCCCGCTCGTCGGAACATGGGTCAGGTATTCGCTGCTGCGCAACGGGTTCAGCGTGCAGCCGCCGGACGCGCCGCTGTATGTGAAGTTCATGAGAGACGGCTATTGGTCGATGATGGAGTTCCCCGCGAACCGGCCGAAGATCAACAAGCCGCTCGAGCAGCAGACGACCAAAGAGCTGTTCTCGCGCTTCGACAAGATGGGAGGCGGCTGGGGCAACTACAGCAACAGCGGGCAGGTGAACTTCCGCCACCACAAAGCCGGTCTCGGTCCCGGCGACGGCGAGAACACGCAGGAGCGCGCGTGGCGGTTCGAGGGCAACGTCCTCGTGCTCGAGGGATCGGGCCCGACGAAGTCGCCGCAGATTCACGCGCGCAAGCTGCCGAATCAGAAGCTCGGCTCGACCGCGCTCGTCGGCTCGTGGCAACGCACGGCGTACACCGTGAACGGCGCGCCAGGCACGACGACCCCCGAGCATCTCCTGCTTGGCGAGGACGGCTGGTACCACGCGACGACGCTGCCTGCGGGGCGCAAAGGCGTGCCGAAAGTGCCCGCCGAGCAGTGGACACCGCAACAGTACGCCGGCGCCTACGCCGGAATGAGCGCGTCGCGCGGCACGTACAATGTGCAAGGCACCACGTTCGTGCGCCGGCATATCGGCGACACCGACCCGAACCTGGAAGACAAGTTGAGCACCGGCACCTTCGCGCTGAGCGGCGACACGTTCACATGGACGGGCACCGACGCGGCCGGGCAGAAATTCAGCGCCACGTACACGCGGATGAAGCCGTTCGACGTGTACGCGCCGTTCAAGTAATAGACTGAGAGCTGACAGCTGAGAGCCGATGGAGATCATATGAAGATGCGAAGGCGAGAATTCCTCAACACGGCGGCGATCGCGGGAGTGGGACTTGCGGCAGGCACGCGCGCGTCGGCGCAGGATGCCCCGGCGCGGGCCGGCGGCCCTCCGAAACCGGCGACCTACACACCGAAGATCGAGCTCCTTTACAAGAGTCCCGATCGCTATCCCAACGCCCTCGAGGCCTCGAAGGAAGGGCTCTGGGTCGGCGATCAGGTTTCCGAGCGCATCAACCTGCTCGATTGGGAAACCGGAAAAGTTCTCCAGGACTTCGTCGGCGAAGCGCACAACACGAGCGGCCTCGCGGTCGGCGGCGGGTTCATCTGGATCGGGTGCAATGGCGCCGGCACCGCGTCGAATCTGCGGGAGTTCAAGCGGCCGTTCGACAAGAGCTACGGCGAGATCGTCAAGCTCGACATGAAAGGCAAGCAGGTAAAGGGCTACCGCACGCCGTGGGGCGGCGTCCACGGCACCTACTACAACCAGCAGACCGACAAACTATGGGCGGTCGCGCCGGGTCTCGGATTTCTGGCGGAGATGGATCCGAAAGACGACCTGCGCATCGTGCGCATGCTGCAGATTCATCAGAGCGTACCGCACGGGCTCGATTTCTATGACGGATCCTTCTGGGTGATCGACGGCGCGGATCGGTTGGTTCAGCGCATCGATCCCGAGAACGGTCGAGTCCAGGAAGTGTGGCCGTTCGGACCGAACGATCCGGATCCCCACGGCATGTGCGTCTACAACAACCACGTGTACTTCACCGACGCGGGTCTCGGTGGCGGCCGCAAGCCCAGCGCCGGCACCAAGCCGCAGACGATCTTCAGGTTCCCGCTGACGAGAACGTAGGCTCTGGGCTTTGGGCTCAGGCTTTGGGTCGTGTCCGATCCACGCCTAAAGTCCAAAGCCACAGCCCAGAGCCTTATCTTCGAAGCAACGGCCTCACCGCGCGTATCGCCTCGTCTCCCCCCACGATCACAAACAGCAAGAGGATCACGACGAGCAGCGCGTTGGTGGCGAGATTGTTGTGCGGCACGCCGTTCATCCACTGCACGCGGTTGTTGAGATACAGAAGCGTGGCGGCGAGGAACGGCACGAAGAGGCTGCCCACAATCGTGTACGCGACGATCACCTGCAGCGGCTGGCCGGTAAACGCAAACGGAATCGGCGCGAGCGTCACGAACACCAGCGCCAGCCGGTACGGCGTGCTCGTGACTTTCGTGACACGGGCGCGCTCATCCGCCGGCAGCTTCTTGAGGATGCTGTAGAAGTCCGCATAGAGATACGGCACGCTCTGCCAGACGCCCAGCAGCGACGCGAACACGGCCGCCCAGAACCCGATCGAATACGCGTAGCGTCCGAACGCGCCGAGAATGCTGCCGAGCATCTCCGCCATCTTCGTCACAGCCTGCGCATTCGTGATGGCCACGCCCGGCACGTAAAACGCCTGGTTCGCGGTCATCATGATCGCCATGCCGAAGAGCGCCGTGAACAGGTACGCGATCGTGATGTCGCCGCGCACGTAGCCCAACTGCTCGGGACCGGCGAGTTTTTCTTCGCGCATCCAGTAGTTGTACGACAGCATCGTCACCGAGCCGCCGATCCCGCCGATAATCGAGAGGCACGTACAACCCGGCGCCGGACGGAATGGTCGGCACGAACGTGCCCTGCACGACGCCGGCAGGATCGTGAAACGTCAACGCCGCGCACACGAGAATGCTGAAGCCCATGACGCCCACGAGCGTCTTCATCATCTTCTCGAACCCGCCGTACCCGCCGAGCATGACGAAGACGAATCCGAACAGGCTGTGGAGCACGCCCCCCCAGGATTGCGCGATCCGGCCGCCGGTAAGGTTGCTGATGCCAAGCCCCGTCGCGTTGGTCAGCGCGGCGTGACGAACACGGTCCAGAGCACGAGATAGATGCCGAAGTACCACTTGACCCAGGCGGGCAGGTACTCCGCCCACCCTTCGAGCGCGGTTTTTCCCGTCGCGAGCTGCCAGCGCGCGATGCCTTCGTTCAGCACGTACTTGAAAAACGCGCCGACGGCGATCGCCCAAAGCAGGATGACGCCGTAACGCGCGCCGCCGACGGTCGCGGCGACGACGTCGCCTGATCCGATGCCGGTCGCGGCGACGACGAGGCCCGGGCCTGCGAGCTTGAGAAAACTCAGCGACGCCGGTCGTCGCGACGCTGCGGAAACCGGCTCAGCGGATACAGACATCCACGCTCCTGTGCGCTTGGTTGGCCCATGATTCTAGTCCATAATTCGGGCATGAAGTCACTCGCCGCAGGCGCCCTGATCGTCGCGTTGACCGTCGCGGCCGCGGCCCAAAGCGCGATCAACATTCCATTCGAGGCCTACACGCTGCCGAACGGTTTGAACGTCGTGCTCTCGATCGATCGCACGACGCCAACTGTCGCCGTGAACATCTGGTACCACGTCGGATCGAAGAACGAAATGCCGGGACGTACCGGGTTCGCGCACTTGTTCGAGCACGTGATGTTCACCGGGTCCGGCAACGTCGCTTACGGCCTGCACGACAAGCTCACCGAGGGCGCGGGCGGCATGAACAACGGCTCGACGTCGAACGACATCACCAACTACTACGAGACCGTCCCGTCGAATTACCTCGAAGCCATGTTGTGGATCGAGGCCGACAGGATGGGCTTTCTCCTCGATTCGCTCGATCTCGCCAAACTGAACGCGCAGCGCGACATCGTCAAGAACGAGCGCCGGCAGCGCGTGGACAACCAGCCCTACGGCCGCGTGTTCGAAATCTTCTCGAAGGCGATGTACCCGCCGTCGCACCCGTATTCCTGGCCCGTGATTGGCAGCATGGAAGATCTGTCGGCGGCATCGGAAGAAGACGTGAAGAACTTCTTCCGCCTCTATTACGCGCCGAACAACGCCTACCTGACGATCGTCGGCGACATCGATCCGGCGCAGACCAAAGCCCTCGTCGCGAAATACTTCGGTGACATCCCGCGGGGAAAACCGATCACGCGGCCCACGGCCGGACCGGTCACGCTGTCCGCTCCGCAACGCCTCGTGTTCGAGGATCGCGTTCAGGTGCCGCGCCTCTACCTGCAGTGGCCGACGGTCGGCGAAAAACACGATGACCGGTTCGCCTTGTCCGTGCTCGGCGCGATCCTGTCCGGACCTCGTACTGCCCGCCTGACCAAGGCGCTCGTGTTCGACGAACAGGCGGCCGCGTCCGTGAATGCCGGGCAGAACACGTCGGAGAACGTCGGCGAGTTCATGGTGTCGATCACGCCGCGCCCGGGACATTCCCTGTCGGACCTCGAGATCGCCGCCGATGCCGTCATCGAGCGGCTCAAGCGCGAAGGACCCACAACTGAGGAAGTACAGAAGGCGACCGCCGGCGAAGAGCTGTCGTTCGTTCGCGGGCTCGAGTCCAATCTGGGGAAGGCATTCCAGCTCGCGAATGGAGCCGCGATCCACGGCGATCCCGGGTACTTCCGCACGGAGTATCAGAAGACGCTGGCGGTGACGGCGGCCGACGTCCAACGTGTCGCGAACAAATACCTGACGGCGGGCCGAATCGTGATGAGCGTCGTGCCGATGGGCCAGACCGACCAGGCATCGAAACCGGCAGAAAGCACAAAAGTCCAATGACGCGCCGCATCTTCATACGTTGCTCTGTGCACCGTCTGCTCGTCTGCTACGTCGTGCCCGGCTTTAGCCGGCCTCACTCGGCCTCGCGGTGTACGCCCAGACTCTCGACCGTTCGAAGCAGCCCCCTATCGGCAAGGTGCCGGAGCTTCGAGTGCCGGCCTGGACGAAAGCGAAGCTGTCGAACGGGACCGAGTTGATCGTCTCGGAAAAACACGATCTTCCTCTCGTGTCGTTCTCGCTCACCTTCCTCGGCGGATCCGATCAGTTCGAAACCGCCGAGCGACGCGGCGTCGGAAGCCTCACTGCCTCGATGATGAGTGAAGGCACGAAGACGCGGAACGGCGACGACCTGTCGAACGCGCTGCAGCTGCTTGGCACGAACGTGTCGGTCGGCGTCGGCGCCGAGAGCGGATCGATCAGCTTCGTCAGCACCACGGCGAAATTCGCGGCGACGCTCGATATCCTCGCCGACATGCTGGTGAACTCGACGTTTCCGCCCGAGGCGCTCGAACGGCTGCGCGGGCAGCGGCTCGTCGCGCTCAATCAGGCGAAGGCACAGCCGGGCGCGATTGCCAGGCGCGTATTTCCACGCGTGCTCTACGGCGACGCGCACCCGCTCGGACAGAATCCGACCGAACAGACGATCAAGGCGATCACGCGCGCGGACGTGGTGGACTTCCACCAGCGCTACTTCAAACCGGGCCGCGCGCTCGTCACCGTCGTGGGCGACATCACGCCCGCGGCGATTCGCCCGGTGATCGAAAAGGGCCTCGCCGGCTGGGCGCCTGGCGGCGAGAAGCCGGCATTCTCGTTTCCGCCTCTTCAAGCGGCAAAGGCGACGACGATCTATCTGGTCGACAAACCCGGCGCCGCGCAGTCGACGTTTGCCATCGGCCTGCCTGGCCCACCTCGCTCAACCCCCGACTACTTCGCGCTGCAGGTGATGAACACGATTCTGGGCGGCATGTTCCAGGCGCGCCTCAACGCCAACATCCGCGAGGAAAAGGGGTACAGCTACGGCGTCAGCTCGTTCTTCGGCTTTGGCAAGGGGCCCAACCCCTTCCGCACTGGCGGAGACATCGTCGGCGACAAGACCGACGCGGCCCTCGTGGAGTTCATGAAAGAGCTGCGCGGCATCCTTGGCGAAAGGCCGGTGACCGAGGAAGAGCTGAAGATCGCCAAGGACTCACTGGTCCAGCGGCTGCCGGGGACCTTTGCGTCGGTCGGGGCCATCAACGGCGCGCTCACGGGTCTGTGGGTGCAATCGCTGCCCGACAACTACTATCAGCAGTACACGAAATCAATCGCGGCAATCACGGCCGACGACGTCGTGCGCGTCGCGAAGAAATACATCGATCTGGATCATCTGGCCATCGTGGTGGTGGGAGATCGCAAGGCGATCGAAGCGCCGCTTGGCGCAACCAAGATCGCGCCGATCGTTCACCTGGATATCGATGGCGCTCCGGTCGATGGTCGCTAGTCGCCTGACAGGCTTTCACATCAAACTAAGCACCGTCATCAGCAGCAGGCCCCGTTCGAGCGCCGCAAGACGATCGGTGGCTGCGATGGCACGCTGACGTCTACACGAAGAGAGCGCGTCGAAGATTACGATGCCAGCGTTCCCGAGCAGAGCCATTCGGATAGATGCTACTGCGATTACTTTCGCCGAGCGCACGGAATAGGAACAGGGAGTTTCCTTATCCGTTTTTCGTTCATTCGCTTTTCGTTTCGTCAGTTCCTTCGCACCACTGCCAGCCAGTCTTCGTTCGGGCTGTCGGGAGGCATTCCCAGCGGCGCAGGCGCACCGCCCTTGACGGTGGTCACGCTGCCTTTCTTCATCGCGCCGCCATTGCGCGGATCGAACCACTCCACGGTGAACTGACCGGACGCGTTCGACAAGTCGAGCGTCGTGGTGTTTCCAGAGGGCAGGTACACCAGGTACACCTCGTTCGCCTTCGCAAAGCAGTATCGGCTGTTGTCGTGCTTCTCGTTCCCGACGAGGTCGTCGGCATTCGTCATCTCCCAGAACGGAATCTTCTGAGAATGGAAAAAGTCGACCGCAATGCGCCCGTACTCCCAGCTCTTGTCGCGGCTGCGGAAATTCTCGGCCACGAGATCGTTGTCCGGAAGCCCGTAGCCGAAGTAATACTCGACGCCCGCGCCTCCCGCCATCAGATTGCCCCACAACGTGTGCTTCCGAATGTCGTGCAGCGTGTAGCCGACGTCGAGGCCCTTGGCATCTTTTCCTGCGAAGCCCGAGTACCCGGGATCGGGAGGCACGCCCAGACCCGCCGGCCCCTGCTCGTCGTTGGTCACGACCCACGGCTTCTTCGCCTCCGAAGACGCGAGCACCCATCGCAATGTCCGTTCGTGCACCGTGTTCCACATCATCTGCAGCGATGCTCCGGTAAACGGCGATCGGCTGCCAAGCAGTGCGGGATACACCTTTTCCTGCTCGTTCGGAAACGTGTGCACGACGATGTGATGGCCGCCGTAGGCATCGGTGTCCCTGAGATTCATCGCCATCGCGAGCTGCTGCTCGCTCGACTGCGTGTTCTCTTCTCCGATGTTCCAATTCAGTCCGAGCGCGTAGCCGAATCGCGCCGTCAGCTCGCGAATGTAGAGCTTGCGTTCGGGACCCGTGTCCCCGCCGTCGAGAGACTCTCGAATGGGCACCGTCTTGCCGCTCCGGAAGTTGTCGTCGATCTCGTTCTCCTGCAGCTTGAAGTGGAGGTAGACGCCCTTCTGCTGCGCGTGATCGAAGACGATCTGCCACTGGTCGAGCTTCGAGACGTCGTAGTGGAATTTGTCGTCGCGCGCGACAAACGGCCACACGTTGTCGCCGTCGCCGCCGGCGTTGTAGGGCAAAAAAGAAATCGAGTTGACGCCTTTGGACGCGAGGTAGTTGACGGCGCCAATAAGCCCCTTCCCCTTGTCACCCTTCCATGTGGGATCTCCGGCGCGCCAGTCCTGGACGTGAGGCGTGAACGTATGTAGAGGAACCTGCGGTTTGAGGGCAACGGTGCCGTCGAAGTCTGTATACGCCAGCAGCGTCTCTGGTGAATCGGCCCCGAGCTTCAGGAAGTATTCACCGCTGCCGGCGAACTGCAGATAGTGCTTGCCGGTGTACTGCAGTCGGCCGCGCGCTCGAAGGTCGGGAGACTTCTTGTCGGTCGCGGTCACCTGGAACGTGCCCGACCTGCCGTCAAGCGGCGCCAATCTCTGCCCCTCCGACGCCGCGGCCAGCGCGACGGCTTTACCCGACACGAACGAGACCCGATACGTCCATCTGCCCGCCTTGTCGGGCGCCACATGCGCGCGCCATTTGTTGCCTGACGTCGCCGACGAATTGGCCGCATCGCCGTCGCCGGCAAAATATCCGGGAACGCGATACGTCGGCGTGCCCGATTCGTGGGCAAACGTCACCGTCATGCGATAGTCCGTAAAGGGGTTCGGCGCGGTGGACGATTCGTCAGCCTGCGGCCCGGTCAGCGTCAGCGTGACTTTATGCCACTGCTTCAGCTCTCCAGAGATGGCCACGTCGGACGGCGCAGCACCCTGCCTCTGCGCCGCACCGGGCATTGCGCCGGCCAACAGCATCACCGCGACGACGCATTGGTGAATGGCTTTCATAAACAGCAGTCTAGGAGATCAGGAGAATTCTTTTCAAAAAAGAAACTCCTGGTCTCCTATCTGTGAAAGGAATCAGAATTCGAAATTAAACCCGATCTTAATCATCCGCCCCGCCTGAATCGTGCTCGCGCGGTGATAGGTCGAGCCCAACTGCGTCAACCAGTTGGTCACCGTCGCTTCGTTCGTCAAGTTGTAGAAATCGAGCCGCGGCTCGAGCGACTGATTACCCACGCGGATGGTTTTCCTCAAGCTGATATCGAGCGAGAACACGTTCGGGAGGCGCACCTCGCCCCGCGGCTGCACGACCACGGACTGCGTCACCTGGGTGAGACCGCCGGGAACCGTGCCGGCGCCGATCAGCACGGTCGTCAACTCGGGCACACCTTTGTAGTACTGCATCGTCCCGCTCACCGACGCGATGTTGTGCGGCAGATCGTAGACGCCGGACAGACGATAGGACCATGGCACGTCGTTGCCGAGAAGCCCTCGACGGAATTCTTTCGAATTCGGATTGTTCAAATCGCCGCCGACGACCTCGCCGATGCTTTTGCCGAAGCTGGCCCCCGCCATCATCGACCAGCCGTTGTTCATACGCTTGTTGATGGTGATGTCGCCGCCGTTGTAGTTGCTGTCGAGGATTTCCTCGTTGTCCCACACCGATTCGTTGCGTCCCGCGAGCGCGGGCGACTGGTTGTAGACAACCAGCGTCTGCTGCGCTGACGGGGTCGAACACGTTGATCGGGATGTATGTATTCTCCGGAACCGCAATGTTCCGCTGGCCGAGGTTCCTCCGGGTCTGCCGATAGGTGTACCCCAGCGACAGCACCATGTTTCCCGGCAGCTGGCGCTGAACCTCCCAGTTGTATTCGTTCGACACGGGATATTGCAGATCGTCGGCATAGCGCGCCGTCGATCCGAGCGCGAACCCGCTCGAAGGACCGAGCTCGTCGATCTGCGGCACGAGGTCGCCGTTCCGATCGCATCCACGCACGGTGGGATCGCTGCAGCGGAACTGCGGCAGCCACTGCCGCTGGTCGCTCACGGCTCCGACCGGGTTGAGCCGGCCGACGAATTCCATCTGAATCGGCTGGTCGTACCGGTTCGCGGCGAACTTCACCGCGGTCCGGCCGTCGCCGGTTACGTCATAGACGACGGCGAACCGCGGCAGCACGTTTTTCAAATCGGGCGCGCCCTTGATCGCATCGAAGCAGCGCCCGGTCGTGAAGAACACCGTGACCGGCTGGCATGTCGCGTCCTGCCATCCGTAGTTGGACTCGTAGCGCAGGCCGTAGTTGATGACCAGCTTGCGCGTCGGCGTCCACTTGTCCTGGATGTAGTAGCCCTGCTCGCGGTTGCCCTGGGTGAACAGCGGCTCGCACGTCGTAGGCCTGCGACACGTCGTAGGTCGCGACGTTATACGTGCGAACCACGTTCGGCAAGCCGTTCACGTAATCGGCACGCATCGCCGAGGTCGACCAGATGGCAGACGGCTTGCCGTTCACGAAAATGGAATAGCCGGCGCGGATGTCGTGCGAGCCGGCGAAAATGCTGACGCTCGCGTGCGCCTGATCGCGCTTGTGGAGATTGAAGTTATAGGTCGGCCACGCCTCGGTGTACGTGTTCGTGGCCGAGTCGAAGCGCGAGATGGCGCCGTCGCTGACTTCGGGCCGCGGATCGAAGCGGTCGTCGTCCCGGAGCCTGGCGTACGCCACGTCGAAGACGAAACTGGAGCGCCACGGCGTCGTGAACTTCACCTGCTGCACGTTCGGCCACTTCGTGTTCAACGTCCGCGCGAGGTTGTCGGAGAAATTCGTGTTGTTGTTGCCCACGCCGTTGCGGTGGTACACGCCCTTGTAATGCAGGTTGTCGAAGTACGAGAGCTGCGCGCTCTTCGTCATCTGCCACGAGATCTTCACCGTCGTCGTCGACATCAGGTAGTCGTCGATGACGGGATTCCCCTGGGCGTCGAAGCTGCCGAGGGGATACTGATCCATCCCCTGAATGTGCGTTGACCCCGAGAACCACAGGCGATCCCTGATGATCGGGCCCGCCCACCCAGGCGCCGTAGTCGTACAGCTTGAGGATTTCGTTGCCGACGAAGCGTTCCTCCGCCAGCGCGCGCGCGGCCGGATTCAGCCCCGCCAGCAGCTCGGTCTTCTGCGACTCGCTGATGTTCGCCGAATTCATGCTGCTGTTCGTGCCGTTGAACGTGGCGCCGCCGTGCAGCTGGTTCGTGCCGCTGCGGCTGATCACGTTATAGAGCAGGCCGCCTTTGTTCGTGTTCGCCTGCCCTGCCCCTCCGAACTGAAATGTGCTCTCCTGAAACGCGTACGGATCGATGTAAAGAACCGCGTTTCCGCCGTTGCCGTCCTGGCCGGATACGTCGAGCCCGTCGATGAAGTACCCGCTCTCGGTCGTCGTGCCGCGCGTCGTCGCCTGCGACTGCAGAAACATCTGCGACCCGCCGACGTCGACCTTGTTCATGATGACGCTGGGCATGACGCGCGTCACAGACCAGATGTCGACGCGGTTCGGCAGCGCCTCGAGCTCCTCGCGGGTGATGACCGTCTGTTTGAGCGCGCTCGTCGTGTCGAGGAGCGGCGCGTCGCCCGTCACCGTCACCCCTTCGGCCATCGTCCCGATTTCCAGCCGCACGTCGGCGCGCGCTGTGGCGTTCGCATTCACGAGGATGTCCCGCAGCTCGAACGGGCGAAACCCCTGCAGCTCTCCTTTGACGATGTAGGTGCCGGCCTGAAGGCGGAGGAACTGATAGGCTCCGCGTTCGTCGCTGAGGGTCTGCTGGTTGGCGCCGACCGTGCCCTGCGGGCTCGATAGCGTAATGGTCGCACCTGGCAGCACTGCGCCTGATGCGTCGGTCACGTTGCCGGCGATCGCGCCGACACCTTGCGCCGCGGAAGGCGCCGCATGACCGCCGATGACAAGGAGAATCGCGAGGACTCTCACGAAGATCTGGTATCCACGCATGTCCACCCCTCCTGATAGATAGATAGGCGCTAAGGCTCCGCCACGGAGAAATTTCAGTTATTGGATGGAGCGGATTCTAGGACATAAACCGGAGGAAGCAAAATTTCCTATAACTTTAACGGTAACTTTACGGTTGGCGCCGCTCAAGAGCCGAGGGCGGCGACGACGAGTTGTTCGATGATCTCTTCGACCGTGCGCCGATGGTCGCGGCGATCTTCGCTGACGGTGGCGGCCGAAGTCGAAACGACCGTGAGATCGAGGCTCGGCACCAGGACGATGTACTGACCGCCGAAACCCCAGGCATAGAAGGTCTGACGGCCCGCCATCTCACGGATCCACCAGCCATACCCGTACTCTCGCCCGCTGATAGCCGAGCGCCCACGCGGCTCGAACGAACGCTCGATGAAGTGTTTGGACAGAATCTGGCGGCCGTTCAGCTGCCCACCGTTGCGGTACAGTTCGCCAAAGGCAAGCATTTGCCGCGGCGTCATCGTCATCTCGTTGCCGCCGAAGTAGATGCCCTGCGGATCGCGCGCCCATTGAGGCAGCGAGAATCCGAGCGGCGTCGCCAACGCCTCCTGCGCAAATTGCCACGTGCTCTTGCCGGTGGCTTTCGTCAGGATCGCCGAGAGCACGTGGGTATTTCCCGTGCTGTAGATCATCTGGGTCCCCGGCGCCGCCAGCAGCGGCCTGGCCAGCGCGTGCCGCACCCAGTTGGAGCTCTGCACCCACGATCCGTAATTGCGATTGCTCGTCGACTCGAGCCCGGACTGCATCGTGAGGAGGTGCTCTATCGTGATGTTGCGTTTGGCTTCCGGCAAATCGGGAAAATATTTCGAAATCGGCTGGTCGAGCGCGAGCAGTTTGCGGTCGGCGGCGATGCCGACCAGCGCAGAGATGACGCTCTTCGACACCGATTTCACGTTGGCTGGAGTGGTTTCGCGCCGGCCGTTGAAGTAGCGCTCGAGAATGACGACGCCCCGCTGCGATACGAGAAGGCTGTAAAGCCGCGGCAGCTGCCTGGCGGCGTCGACGGCTGGCGCGAGCACGCCGCGGGAATCGGATTGGGCATCAAGCGCCGGCGGCAGCAGGAGCACGACGCTCGCCACGGCGAGCCCGACGACGAAACCACGACGCGACACGAATTTATTGCGACGCCTTGGCTGCCGCGAGGGCAGCATCGAGTTCCTGCTCCGTGGGGAACCGATCGAACGTGCGATCGGTTGGCTTTCCCCGCAGATGTTTGTCGAAGAAATCCAGCATCGCCGTCCAATCGTCAGGCGTGAACGCGTGACCGTGCCGGGCGAAGTTCACGCCGAGGCGATCTTGCGCGCCAAAGAGCGCATACGCGGGACGCGCGCCGAGCATCGATTGCCGCACAGCCTCAGGCAGTGAAATCCGGTCGGTATCGCCTTCGAGAGCGATGAACGGCCGCGGCGCCGCGAGCGCCAGGAACCAGTGCTGATCGAACGGCAGCTTTTCCCGCTGGCCCCAGAACTGATGCAGGTTCGGAGAAAACCAGTTCGGGTATTTCTTCTGCATGATGTCGAGCGTCTCGCTGCCTCGTGGTCCCGCAAACCGGTACGCGCCCACGCCACCGCCGCCCGTCACGACCGGCGCCCCCATCAGGCGATCGTCGAACGCCGCCGCGATCATCGAAGACTTCCCGTTGCGCGAGGCTCCCGTGATGATGAGCTTGCTCGCGTCGATGGACGAGTCGTGTTCGAGATAGTCGGCGACGCGCGAGGCGCCCCACGCCCAGCCCGCCAGAATGCCCCAGTCGTAGCCCGGATAGGCAGGAAAGAAACGCGTGTTGCGGAATGCCCAGCTGCCGTCCATGTTTCGCAGCGTCGTATCCTCGGCGCAGTCGTTGGGATTGAACAGCACGAGCGCGTAGCCGCGCTTCAACACATCCGCGCGCTGAGCCGCGATCGAGGCAGCCGTTGGCGGCGCGACCGAACCGCGCCCCCCACGCGCCGGCGCCGCAGACGCTGCGGCATCGCTCGCCGCCGGAGGTACCGGTCCCACGAGCAACAGAACGTTTTCACCGCGCCCCTGATTCGGGCCTTGCGGCAGCCGCGGCAGTACCGTTCCGCCGGGAGGCGTTCCTCCCTGCAGAATCACGGCGGGGAACGGCCCTCCCGTCACGGGCGTAAACACGCCGATGTCCAGACCGAGTTGAGATTTCGGGCCGAACGTCAGGTGGACGAGCCGATATTTGACTGTTCCGTCGAGCACGAGCTCGGAGTGAATCTCGCGGCCCTTCACGTTCCCAGGCGAGGGCGGCATCTGGCCAACGGCGTAGTACGAAAGGATGCGCCGCATTTCCTGGCGCCGTGCTTCCCACTGACCTCGTGTCGTGACGCGCGTCCCATCGTTCATCACCATGACATCGGGCATGGCCGCGCGCGTCGGCAGCTCGCTCACGCCGGGCAGAGTCCCAAGCGGCGCCGCAATACGCGGCACCGGAATCTCGCGCGGATCGGGACCGTTGGAGGTATCTGTGTCCGCGCGTGGGGTCTGCGCGAAGCTCGACGCTCCGAATAACCCAAAGCACACGATCGCGGCAATGTGGAGGAGCTGTTTATCCATGGTCGCCTGGAAGAGTGTAACCGGGAGCTTTCGTCGTCGCGATCCTTCTCAGCCTTTCGCGTTTCTTCACTACTGGTCAGCGCCGTTCAGACGTTCGTGGAAGCCGCCAATGCGCGCCACGCCGCCGTTTCACGCTCGACGATGGCGTTCTTCTCGGCCATTCGCTGCAATGTGTCAGGACCAAGAGGCAAACGAAGCGGCGGATCTGGGCAGTTCGCCAGTTCCACAAGGGCACGTGCGAGTTTTACCGGATCGCCCGGCTGATTGTGGCTAAGCCCTGGCACTACTGCACGAACGGCACCGGCGGTTGAATCGTAGTCTGGAATCCGCAGGACTGCTTCGACGAGGGATTTGTCTTTATCGAGAATGTCGCTGCGGAAGAACCCAGGTTCAACGATCGTGACACGAACGCTCAAAGGCGCCAGTTCTGCGTGAAGGGCCTCCGATAAACCCTCCACCGCGAATTTTGTTGACGAATAAACGCCAAACCCGGCGTAACCGCTGTAACCCGCAACTGAAGATATGTTGATGATGTGTCCGGCGCGGCGTTTCCGCATATGCGGCAACACTGCTCGCGTGACGTTCAAGAGGCCGAACACGTTCGTTCGGTAAAGCCAGTCGACTTGCTCGACGCTGGTTTCTTCCACCGCGCCCAACACGCAGACGCCGGCATTGTTCACGAGGATATCGATATGACCAAAACGCGCCAGAGTCGCATTTACTGCGTCAGCAGCCTGCTGTTCGCTTGTCACGTCTAACGGAAGACACAGCAGGTTCTCATGGGTTCCCAGATGCATCAAGCTATCAGCGGTTCTCGCTGTTGCCACAAGCTTGTCGCCCGACGCGAGGACCGTCTTAGCAATTTCAGCGCCTATGCCCCGCGAAGCCCCCGTCACAAGCCAAACGCGATTGGACATCCTGGCCTCCTATCTGTCGCATTATCCTAAGCTAATTCGCGAACGTCCACTTCCTCGGCCTCGACCGCATCGATGTACATCTGCGCGAGTTGCCCGGCGGCTTCCAGAGACTCCGCCGACACGACAACGTATCCGCCAATCAACTCCTTCGACTCGGTGAACGGACCGTCGATCATCTTCACGCCGTTGCGCGAGTTCTTGTAACGCCTGCCCCTTGCGCTGGGGCGCATTGTCTCCGTGACGAGGTGCACGTTCGCAGCCGCGGTCTCTTCGATCAGCCGCGACAGCTCTGCCCTTTGTTCCGGCGTCGGCGCCGCGCCGGCCTCCGTCGCGTCGGTCGCCTTTCGCAGCACCATGTATCGCCTTGTGACGATCTCTGCAGGCCGGGATCCGATTCCGATATCCCAAGGCTCGGTGACCGGCCGGATGTCGACCTCGCCGTCGCCCAGCACCATGGCCTGGCGCGAGGCCCATTCGATGGCCTCGTCGAGCGACCGTGTGCGCACGATGCTGAAACCGGCCGGCAATTCGTTGCCGCGCTCGAAGGGACCGTTGATGACGCTCCGCGTGCCCGCGGAAAATTTGACCCGCACACCTTGCGAGCTCGCGCGGAGACCTTCTCCAGCGAGAAGGTTCCCTGCCTTCGCAAGCTTGCCGAGCAGTCCCCCCACGCGCCCGATCAACTCTGGCGTCGGAATCGCGCCTGACTCCCAGTGCGCGTTGGTCTTGTGCATGATGATGAACCGCATGTACGTCAGCTCCGGCTCGGCGTCGCGTTCGACGCAGTGAAGAACTCGACAACCGCAGGTGTCAGGACATCCGGCTTCACGTTGTGCGTCTGCCCGGCAAGCTCGTTGTAACGCGCGCCGGGAATGACCCCCGCGATCGCCCGCGCGGCCTCCTTCAACCTCTGATCGGTCTTCGTCCCGTTCATGACCAACACAGGCATACCGATCGCGGAGAAGCGCTCTCGTGGAATCCTGAAGGCAGTCATCAATGCGGCGTCGTACGGAAGCGTATGCGCGACGGCCTCGAGCTTGCGCCAGATC
>CAWDIK010000026.1:0-233663 GCA_963802345.1 Vicinamibacterales bacterium | reverse complement strand
CTTACTGCCGCTTCAGTGCAAGAAGTGCGCCCCCGAACGCCACGCCGGTGAAAAGGAGAAAGGCCGCTGCTTCGACGGCGATGAAGGTCGGCTCGCCGATGCCGATCGTCGCGTACCGCAACACGTCAACGTGCCACGTGATCGGGTTAGCCCAGGACAGCTGCCGCAGCGGCGTGGGCAGCGGCTCGACGGGATAGAACATCGAGCTGGCGAACAGCAGCACGAAATAGAAGACCGACGTCACAGTGTTGAACACGTCGTTGCGGCGGATGATCAACGCGAAGATCGCGTAGAAGAAGAACCATCCCGCCGTGCCGATGAACACCGCAGCGGCGAGCAACGGCAGCGAGCCCCAGCGGATGGGCACGTCGAGCACGATCTCCGCGAGCACTACCGTGACGACCGCCTGGGCGATCGAGACCAGAAGGTTGAACAGGCCCTTCCCGAGCAGATACTCCGAGCGCCGCATAGGGTAGGTCAGCATCTCGAAGAAAATGCCGTTGTCCCGATCCATGAAGAAGGACCACGCCGTATTCGAGGCGATCCCGAAGCTTGCCATGCCAAGCACGCCGGCCAGAAAAAAGGCGTTGTAGTCGACGCCGATCGCGAGCGGCTTCATGCCCATCGCCTGCGTCATGCCGACGCCGAACACAAGCAGATAGCCGAGCGGGTAAAACAGATCCCAGAAGATGAACGTGAGGTTGGTCGCACGTATCTTGCCTTCGCGGTACAAGATGGCCGAGAGTGCGCTCATGCGGGCGCCACCCGTTCGGCCGCGGTCAGCTCGATGAAGATGTCCTCGAGGCTCGCGCCCGATACCTCGATCCGCAGTACCCGGCCGATCCGGCCAAGGTGCGCGACGAGATCGAGAACGCGCCCTTCCTGCTCGCGCACGGTGATCAGCGCCGAATTCTGCGACACGTCGACCCGAAGCGGGTGATAGGCCGCAATCGCCGCCTCGAGCGAATCCGGAAGCGCGGCGAAGGTGACCGAGATCTCGTACAGCCCTCCCGACAGCATCTTCAGCGTGTTGATATCGCCGCGCGCGGCCTGGCGGCCCGAGCGCATGATGAGGATGTCGTCGCAGAGCTCTTCCGCCTCGCTGAGAATCTGCGTGGTCAGCACGATCGTCCGGCCGCGCGACGACTCCTGCCGCAGCCGCGCCATCACCGATCGTTTCAGGAGAGGATCCATTCCGGTCGAGAACTCATCGAGAAACACCACCGGCGTGTCGATCATGAACACCTTCGCGACCTGGACGCGGCGTTTGAAGCCGCCGCTCAGGTCCATGACCTTGCGATTCGCTTCTGGCCGCAGCTCGAACTGATCCAGCACGTCTTCGGTCCGATCGTGAATGGCTTTGGGCGAGAGGCCGTGAAATCTGCCGAAGGTGGCGAAGTTGTCGAGGACCGAGAGAAACAAATCAGCAGCGCTCTCCTGAATGACAACCGAGATGCGTTTGCGTACCTCGAAGGGGTCCTTGACGGGATCGAAACCCTCGACCGCAATCGTTCCAGACGACGGCCGGAGCAGCGTCGTGAGCATCTTGAGCGTGGTTGTTTTTCCGGCGCCGTTCGGACCGAGGAGCCCGAATATCGATCCGCGGCGCACCGCGAACGTCAGACCGTCGACGGCCCGAACATCCGGCTGTCCTCGGTGGGTGAATGTCTTGACCAGGTCGCGAACGACGATCGCGGAATCGCCCATGGGTCCGTTTCAGCCTACCGGAGATGACGGAGAAATCGAAGCATTCCTTCGATCATCGTCCGGCCGGTGATAAGCGCCTCGTCGTTGTGTTCGGCATGAGGAATCACGAGCAGCGATTTGGGCTCGTTCGCCGCTTCGAAGACACGGCGGCTCTGGGAGATCGGCACGATCTGGTCCTCGTCCCCCGCGATGACGAACGTGGGCGTGTGAATACGTGGAATGCGTCGCAGCGTGTCGAACCGGTCGCGAAGCAACCAGCCGACGGGCAGCCACGGGTAATGATGCCGGCCGACGTCAGTCATCGACGTGAACGGCGATCGCAGAACGAGCGCGGCCGGCGGATGTTCCGAGGCCAGCTCGGCAGCGACCGCCGTGCCCAGCGATTCGCCGAAATACACCACACGGGTTGATTTGATATCCACATACGCCAGTAGCGCGTCACGCGCCGCGCGCGCATCGAGCCTGAGCCCGTCCTCGGTGGGCGTTCCGCCGTTGCCGCCGAACCCGCGATAGTCGAAGACGAGCACGGCGAGCCCCGATCGTGCCAGCGCGTCCGCAAACGCCGCGCGATGGGACCGGTTTCCTGCGTTCCCGTTGAAGACGATGACGCCGAATTCGGGTGTTGCCACCCGGCTGACGAACCAGCCGCCCAACGTCAGCCCATCCGAGGTTGGAAACGAGACCGGCACCGCGCCAGTCAGCCCGATGGTGTGCGGGTCTGGCACGTACGAAGACGGAAAGTAAATGAGCTTGCGCTGCATCGCCCAGATCGCGACGAGAATCGCGAGAACGACGATACCCGATGCCACCACGAGTCTCATGGCTTCGCGAGTTTATCGAATCTCCGTTGCGAGAAATGCCCGACGAAGCGGCCTTAACGACCTGCTTCCCGATGTGAATCTGATAGATTGGGTTCATGGACATCCCGGCCAACGACGACGAATGGCGCGCCAGGCTTACCCCGGAGCAATTTCACGTCCTCCGCAAGCATGGGACCGAACGTGCGGGCACGAGCCCGCTGAATGTTGAGCACCGCGCGGGCATCTTCCGCTGCGCCGGCTGCGGCCAGGACCTCTTCAGCTCCGACACGAAGTTTGACAGCGGCACCGGTTGGCCCAGTTTCTGGGCCCCGATGGCAAACGCTGTCGAAACGACGACCGACCGGACCCTCGGCATGGAGCGGGTCGAGGTGCACTGCGCGCGCTGCAAGGGGCACCTCGGCCACGTCTTCGAAGACGGACCCCGCCCGAGCGGGCTGCGCTACTGTATGAACGGGGTTTCGCTCGATTTTGACCCTGAAAAGCCCTAAAAAACCGTTTTTGGCAGGGAACCAGAGGCCGGCCGACGGCAGTCTAAATGAGTGTGAAGAAGAATTCCCAGATAAAGCTCGAGTACGACGTGTGCGGCCGGTGCGGCACCCTGTTCGACGATCAGGGGGAAAACGGCTGGTGGATCGAGAGCGGGTTGTGGTGGCACGAGTGCGACGACGACCAGCCCGCCCGTATCGTGGTGCGCAAGCTCCCCAGGGTCGCCTAAGCACGCCCGCCCCGCCGAATCTCGACAGACATCGGCATCCTCGACCATCATTAGGCCTCATGCCTACTATCGATCTGCGCTCCGACACGGTGACCCGTCCCTCCGCCGCGATGCGGCGGGCCATGGCCGAGGCCGAGGTCGGCGACGACGTGTTTCTCGAGGATCCGACGCTCAACCTTCTGCAGGAGCGTGCTGCGGCGCTCTTCGGGCGCGAGGCGGCGCTGTTTGTCCCGTCGGGGTCGATGGGCAACCTGACGTGTGTGATCGCCCAGACGCGCCCCGGCCAGGAAGTGATCTGCGAGACGAACGGCCACATCTACAACTACGAGATGGGCGCGCTCGCGGCGCTCGCGGGGGTTCTGCCGCGCGTCGTCAACGGCGAAGATGGCGTGCTCACGTGGGATGCTATCGCGCCGGCGATCCGGCCGAGCGTGTATTACCGTCCTCAGACGTCCCTCATCTGTCTCGAGAACACCGTGAACATGGCAGGCGGCACTGTGTACCGTACGGAGATCGTCGAAGAGATCTGCGACCACGCCCACGAGCGCGGAATTCACGTTCACCTCGACGGCGCCAGGGTGTTCAACGCGGCGACCTACTTGAACGAGCAGGTTCCGGCGATGACGAGAAAGTTCGATTCAGTGCAGTTCTGCCTGAGCAAGGGACTGGGCGCGCCGGTCGGGTCGATGATCGTCGGCAGCCGCGAGTTCATCGAACGGTGCAGGTCGGTCAGAAAGATGCTCGGAGGCGGCATGCGCCAGGCGGGGGTGCTCGCGGCCGCAGGGCTGGTGGCGCTGCAGGAGGGCCCGAAGCGTCTGCAGGTCGACCACGACAACGCGCAGGTTCTCGCACGGGCACTGGCGCGCACGCCGGGCATCGCGCTCGACGCGTCGAAAGTGCAGACGAACATCGTCATTTTCAGCGTGAAGCCGAGCGGGCTGTCGTCCGCCGACTTCCTCGCGCAGATTGCGGCGCGCGGCGTCCTGGCGGTTCCCGTGGATGCCGACCGCGTGCGCATGGTGACGCATCTCGACGTGAGCCGGTCGGACATCGAAAAAGCGGCCGAGATCGTGGCGCAGGCGCTCGCGGTTCGCGACCACACGCCGGCGAAAACAAATTAGAATTCCCGGGTGCGGCGGTTCGTCCCGATCATCTGCGCCGTCATCGTGTGCTGCGGCGTCCGCGGGCAGGCGCAGCAGTCCGATCTCGCGTTCGTCCTCGGCGGGCTCGCCGAGCGCACGCAGCAGTACTACGACCGGTTCATCAGCATCATCTGCACCGAGACTGTCCACAAGCAGGATCTCAGAACCAATCTCATGCCGGTCGGGCGGCCGAGAACGACCGTGTACGAGCTGAGCGTGTCGCGCGATTCGAGCGGGAAGGACGGAGGCACGTTCCGCGTGGAGCGAACGCTTCAATCGGTGAACGGCCGGCCCGCGAGAAAAGATCAGGCAACTGAGTGCACGGACCCGAAAACCGGCACGCCCGAGCCGTTGGAGTTTCTGCTCGCGCACAACCAGCGGCGCTACCGGTTTGCCCTCGCAGACGCGGCTGACGGCCCTCCCGGCGCGCGAGCGCTCGATTTCGAGGAGTCGCCCCCGGAGCGGGTCCGAATCACGTGGGCAGGCAACTGTTTCGAGGCCGATGGCGGAGCGCACAAGGGGCGCCTGTGGTTCGATCGAGACAGCTACGACGTGTTGAGAGTGGATATCCGGCTGACGAAGCCGTTTCTCATACCGTTGCCGGAGGGGTCCTTTGGCGTGCGGCCGGCCATCAGAGTTGAGAAATCTGAAACCAGCCTGCGCTTCTCGAAGGTCGATTTCCAGCAACCCGACGAGACCCTGATGCTGCCGGCGTCTATCGACACACTTCACGTGCTCCGAGGAGTGCCCAGCATGCGGATCCAGCAGACGCTCGCCAATTACCGCCGCTTCCTCACCAAGTCAGAGATTCGATCCGGCAGCTTCTAGGTGGACCCGATCTCAGCTCTGCCAATGGCTCGCGCCTTGCTTTAAGGTCCTGCGCAATGCTGCGTGTGTACAGAAACATGACGAGACGCACCCGGATCCTGGTGCTCGTCGCGCTCATGGCGATCGTCGCCGCCATCATCATCGGCGTGGCGCTGTCGACGATTCCGATACGATCGGACACCCTCAAAGACAAAGTGATTGCGCTTCTGAGCGATCAGCTCGAGAGCGAAGTGACCATCGAGTCGCTCGAGGGGCGGGTCTTTCCGCGCGTGTCGGTCAGCGGCAGGGGCGTGGTGATTCGCCACAAGGGCCGCACGGACGTTCCGCCGCTCATCTCGATCGACGAGTTCGAAATTCGCGGCTCTCTGCGGGATCTCATGCAGCACCCGCGGCGGGTTGGAGAGGTGCGGCTGCGCGGCCTGCAGGTCCAGATACCGCCGGGGGATGATACAGACGACCCTGCGAAGCCGGACAAGTCCGAGGCTCAGAAACAGGATGACATCCGCAGCCTTCAGCGGGTCATCATCGAGAAGTTCGAGGCGCCCGACACGGTCATCACGCTCATCCCGAAGCGGGCGGGGAAACCGCCGAAGGTCTTCACCGTGCATCACCTCGTGATGGACTCGCTCGGCGTCAACCAGACGATCCCTTACATCGCGACGCTGACCAATCCTGTGCCGAAGGGCGAGATCGAAACGTCAGGTACGTTCGGCCCCTGGAACGTCGCCCATCCTGCGCGCACTCCCGTCACCGGAAAATATACCTTCGCCAACGCGAATCTCGACACCATTCAAGGGCTTGCAGGGGTGTTGAGCTCGACGGGCGAGTTCCACGGTCCCCTCAACCGCATCGAGGTTCAGGGGACGACGGACACGCCGAAGTTCCAGGTCGACGCGGGAGGTTCGCCCGTTCCGCTGAAAACACGCTTCACCGCCATCGTCGATGGCTCCGACGGCGATACCTACCTGAAACAGGTGGATGCGTCGTTTCTCGACACGTCGATGACCGCGCACGGCGCGGTCATCGGACTCGAGGGCGTGCAGGGCCGCCGGATAGAAGTCGACGTGAACATGGAGAACGGTCGCATCGAAGATCTGCTGCAGCTCGCGGTCCAATCCGAGAAGCCGATCCTGCGCGGAGCCGCGCGATTGCAGGCGAAGCTCGTGATCCCGCCTGAGAAGAAGAAAGTGATCGACAAGCTGCAGCTCAACGGCGAGTTCGTGCTGTCGCAGGCGACGTTTACCGATGCCGGTGTGCAGACGAAGCTGGTGGGCCTGAGCCGCCGTGGACGCGGCATGAACCAGGACGAGGAGGTTGGGGAAGTGTTGTCGAACCTGCGGGGCCGCTTTGCCGTTGAAAATGCGGCCGCGCATTTCTCGAGCCTCACCTTCTCCGTTCCTGGTGCGGCGGTCGAGCTCGCCGGGCGTTACGGCCTGCGGGACGAGACGATCGGCTTCAAAGGTAAATTGAAGATGCAGGCGACGCTGTCGCAGGTGGCAGGCGGCGGCGTCAAGGGGTTCTTCCTCAAGGCCTTCGATCCGTTCTTCAGGGAGAAGGATGCGGGAACGGTGCTGCCGATCAAAATCGAGGGGACCCGGAAAAACCCGAAGTTCGGCCTCGATATGTTCTAGTGGGTCATCACGTAGAGCATCACGTTGATGGCGATCGCATATCCTTCCGGCGAGAAGCGGTAGAAGTACTCGACGTCCTCCCCTTCACGTTCCCACGTGTCCGAAATATCCGTGTTGTGGGTCATGAGCACCATGAGGCGGCCCTTCTCGTCGAAGATGCCGCGCGTGTTCACCACCGCGCTGTCGAGTCCCCGCTCTGAGGTCTCGCCGCCGTTGTAACGCCAGCGGCTGATCGCGGGCACCTGCAGGATGCGCTTGACGCTGTAGACGGTCTGGAACATCGCGTGCGTCACGGGGATGTCGACGATCGGAAAGCGCTCGGGTGGAAGGACGCGCCCAATCTCGTGCTCCCACACTGTCCACGCGCGGGAGCCCCAGAAATCGTCGCTCCACATGAACCCGCCCTTCAGCAGGTACGTCCTGAGCTGGGCGACATCGGCCTCGCTGAACTGGGCCGTGCCGGCGTCTTCGATGTGGACGAAGGGGCAGTTGAAGAGGTTGTCGTCGCCGCTGCTGCGCACGACGAAATGCTCGGGGTCGCCTTCCCCCTCGCCGTCGATGCCGACTGCGGTCTTCGTGAGCTCGGCAAGGCGAACGCTGAAGTTGATGTCCGCGCCCGGGTAGTCCGTGCGCCAGCCCTGTCCGCCGGCTTCGCGATATGCGCTGGGATACATCAGACGGCAGAAGTGAAACCGGCCGTCCTTAAGGGCGCGAGTAGCGAAGCGCGGCGGCTCGCCGCGCCATCCCCGCCACATGTCGCTGTCCGTCCAGATCTGCGCGTACGCCGACGCTGCGATTAGCAGAATGACGAAAACAGCGGCAACACGGAACACCCGAGTTCCTATTTTGATGCGCGCGAAAGCGAGCGGTAGTACTCATCCACCAGATCGCGGAATCCGCGTGGCACTTCGTCGGTTGCCGTCAGCGCTGGTTGGTCGCCCTGGGAATCCTCGACCTTCCGCCGCAGAGTGAATTCGAATCGCTTCAACCCTTCTGCAACCTGCGTCTGGAGCCGCTCGAGCTCGCGCGCGTCCCTGTAGACGCGGTCGTCATCGAGCTGGCGCATCGCCCGCAGAACCTCGTCGAGATCGGCCGGGTTCGCGCCGTCGTTGCGCAGCTGATCGCGGAGACGCTGAGCCTCGCCGGTCCAATAGCGCGCCTGATCGCGGAAGGTGCGAATCTCTCCGGGCGTGTACACCCGCTGACCCCATCCGCCCCAGTTATCACCGTCGGTCGCCGAACCCGCGCGGCCGAAGCCGTCGCGATTGTCGCCGCCGCGGTTACCGGCCTGCTGCCCCTGGCCCTGCTGGCCACCTTGTCCCTGCTGGCCTTGCTGGCCCTGTTGGCCCTGCTGGCCCTGTTGGCCCTGCTGGCCCTGCTGGCCCTGTTGGCCTTGCTGGCCCTGCTGGCCCTGTTGGCCCTGCTGGCCCTGCTGGCCCTGTTGGCCCTGTTGGCCCTGCTGGCCCTGTTGCCCCTGTTGGCCGCGCTGCCCATCGCGCATCTGCTGCTGCATCGAATCGACGCCGCGCACCAGATTACGCGCACGGTCGAGGTTGTTCGCCATGCGATTGTTCTTGTCGCCTTCGCCGACCGCGCCCGCCGCTTCACCCAGCTTGCGCTTCAGATTGTCGATCTCGTTGCCGATGTTGCGCTCGAGGTCCGGGCTGGTCTGGCCGCTCTGCCGCATCAGGCTTCCCGAGTAATGGATCTGCTCCTCGAGCCGGTTATTGCGGATCCCGTCGGCGGCTTCCTGAAGCTTGCGCGACGCTTCGCGATCGTTGCGCCGCATCTCGCCCGACATGCGGTCGATCTGTTTTTCGAGCTCGTTCACCTTGGCTTCGAGTTCGTACTTTTCCTGCGCGACCTGACGAGCCTTGTCGTTCGGACGGCCTGTCGTGTTCGACTGCGTCAACGACATCGCCTCCTGTGACAGCTCGCGGTGCTGGCGCGCGATTTCTTCGGCCTGTTGCTGCGCCGATTGCATGTCGCGTTGGCCGCGGGCGCCCTGCTCCTGCTCGAGCCGGCGCTGCGCCTCGCGCAGCTGACCGAGCGCCGCGCTGGCCTGCCCCGCGCTGCTCGGATCTCCGGACGATGCCGCGCGCCGCATGGCGTCGGCGGCCTGCCGCGCGGCCTGAGCGGCCTGCGCGAGATCGGGACGATTGCGCTCGCGCGACAGGCGCTCGAGCTGTCGCGCCGTCTCTTCAGCTTGTTCGGCGAGCGCGCGCTGGCTCGCGCCGCCGCCCTGGCCGCCCTGCCCGGCGAGCGCCTGCTGCCGCTGGCGCTCCGCTTCCTGCTGCTGCCGGCGGGCCAGCTCGCGCAGCTTTTCCATCAGCGCGTCGACCTGCTGATCCGATTGCTGCTGCTGCGCGCTTTGCGCGGTTTCGTACTGGTTTGCGAGCTTGTCGAGATCCTGCTTGAAGAGCTCGGCGAGATCTTCCTGAACCGATCCGGCGCCACCGCCGCCGCCACCACCGCCTCCGCGCTGCTGGCTGACCTGCTTCTCGTATTCTTCCTCGGCCCTTTGCAGCTCCGCGAGCGCGCGGTTCTCGGGCTGAAGTGCGTCCGTCGGAGCCTGTGCCTGCAGCTTTCCTTCGGCGGCGCGCATCTCTTCAACCGCTTTCGGCAGGAGCTCCGCGATGCGCAGAAACGCCGGGTCCGGCTCGACCAGCCTGCTGTTCATGCGGCTCACCAGACCCTCGACCTGCTCGCGTAACTTCGACTGCGACAGCGCGACGACGACGAGGCTCTCACGCAGCTTTGCCGGCGTCATCGCCTTGCGGTCGCGAACGATGTTATGCGTGGCCGAAATAATCTCGCGCTGCTGCTGCGAGAGCGCATCGACCTGCATGTTGCCGCCGCCACCCCCGCCGCCTCCGCCGCCGCCCATCGACATGGCGGAGCGGAACTGCTCGTCGAGCTTGCGGACCCGGATGAAATAGAGGTCGCTCGATACGTTGCGTCCGATGTTGTCGGTCGCGCGCGCGAAATACGAAACGGAGTCTCCCGGTGCGACCTTCAGCTCTTCGAGATAGAACGTGTGCGCGGCCGAAATTTCGGGCAAGGCCTTGCCGGCCGCGTCGATGAGCTTCTTCGTCTGCTCGGGCCCGCCATTCACGGAGTACACCAGCTCGAGCTGCCGCACGCCGAAGTCGTCGTCGGCGCGTGCTTCGATCGCGAACTCTTCGATTGGCGATGCCGTCGTATCCCGGCCGGGCTTCGCAATCGACACGGTCGGCGCCTGGTCTTCGAGCACGTCGATCGTGTACTGGGGCGACGCGTTGACGAGCTTGTTTTCGGGACCGCCCTGCAGCTCGATGCGATAGAAGCCGTCCTTTGTGACGGGAATCGTCCCGGTGAACGCGTCTCCGTCGGCCGAGAGCGGGATCACCGTGCCGCCGTCGATCAGGATGCGGCCCGACGGCGACTTCATCGTCGGCGTGATGCGCACGCGCACTTGCGTCCCCTGCAGCACCGCGATATCACCGCCGTTCTCGATCTTCCGCGGCGCGAGGCCCGTGTAGGACGGGAACACGTATTCCATCTCGAGCTGCTTCACGTACGGCAGATCGGCCGCGTGCATCGTAAACACGTCGGACTTCACTCCGCCCGACTCGACGAAATAGTCGATCGAACCCGGCAAGTCGAACAGCAGGCCTTCGAAGGTCTTCGTGTCGTTGTTGAAGACCATCGGGATGTGCTCGAACTGCGCCTTGATCGATTTGCGGATGAGCAGCTCGGCCTTGTCCGATTCGAAGCCCTGGATCGTGGCGACGATCACCTGATCGGAGCCGCGCGGAACCGTCGTGCTGCCGGGCTTCACGTTGATGCGGTACGGGCTGGCTTCGAGGACGTCGCCGGCCATGAGCAGCAGTGCCGAGGCGCCCTGGCGCAGATACACCGGGCCCAGCACGAAAAGAAGAAGCGCCGCCGCGATGGTGCCTGCGATGGCGCCCGCATAACGCCGCAGTGGCTGGGCCTCCAGCCGGCGGCCGCGCTCGATGGAGACGCATCGATCGATCGCTTGTTCGATGAGGCGGCGGGCAAGCTCCGGCGAGTGCGACGACGATCCCTTTTCGGCTTCCAGTGCGCTCAGGATCGCGGTCTCCAGCGTGGGCTCGCATTCTTCGAGATACAGCGCGACCTGTTCGTCGGTGACGCGGCGCCATTGCGGGAGAACGAAGAAGTAGCCCGCGAGCGCGCCAAGAATCATGACCATCGCGACACGAAACGCGATGATCGATCCGGGACTGAACTTGAGCGTCTCGAGCGAGTATGCCGAGACCAGTAGCGTGAGCAGGAAGCCCGCGACGACAAAGGCGGCGCCGCGCACGGCGAGCTTCAGCCGCCAGCGGTTTCGGATATCGCGGATGATGCTGGTCAGCTCTGATCGGTTCGCCGTCGACACCGGTTCATAAGGCATGCCGCTCTCCCTGCTGTTCGACAAGCTCAGGGCATCCCGAGCGAGAGTCGAGGGATGAAATTATTCCGATCGTAGCACCAAAGACGCCCGGTCAAGGCCCGTTTTAGGCGGGGAATAATCGGTCGAAATTGCCCGTCAGAACACGCTGGCAGTCGTGGTCGTCTACGCCCGCCGCACGCAGCGCGCTCACCTGTGCGTCGTAGACCGATCGGGTCCACCCGCGTGGGAAAAATGACGAATCTGTGCCGAACACGACCCGCTCCGGACCGGCAACGCCGATGGCGTGCCGGAAGACGTCGGCGAGCGCAAGCCCTGGGTGGTACGACATCCACCGGTTGGTGCTCGACGTGTCGAGGTACACATTCGGGCAGAGATCGGCGAGAAGCAGCGCCTCGCGAAACAGTCCCGCGCCGAAGTGCGGGATGATGAACGGCACCCCTGGAAAATCGGCGGCGAGGGCATGCAGGTCGAGTGGATTCCCGAAATGCACGTCAAACCGGCTGGGCAGCCCGAGTTTCTTTCGCACTCCGACAGATAACGCGCCGCAGTGCACGAACACCGCGGTGCCCGAGTGCTTTGCGGCGAGCGCCACGATCGCCTTCACCCGAGGGTCGTGCAGCGAATAGCGTTGCATGGCCGGGAACAAACAAATACAGCGGAGTCCCAGCCGCTCGACCGCATGTTCGGTGCGAGAAGGAGCGTCCGGGGCCGTCGGGTCGAGCATGAAGAACCCGACAAACCGGGAAGGATGGCGCGCGACCGCCTTCGCGACCGACGCCTCGTCGCCCGGGACGCTGCCGATGAGCGCCGCTCGGCCGACACCGGCGCGATCGAGCTCCTGCACCCATCGATCGGCGAGATCGTCAGGTGTGCCCGGAGCTTCCCAGCCGAGGGCGGAGACAACTTCGGCTGCTGACTGCTGCGAGCCGGGTGGCCGCTGCCGACCCAGCGTGTCGAAAAATTGCTCAGAAAAAAAATGGACGTGACAGTCGTTCATGCGCTCGCGCTGCTGCGGCTACGCGATCGTCGGGGTGATGCGCGTCCCTTCGACCGGGCCCTTCATGCGGTTGGAAATCGCGGTCTCGAGACCGAGCAGCACGATGCCCGCCATCAACAAGTACCACCAGAAATTCTGGCGCCGCTCCTGATCTTCCGGCGTGAGCGTGGCGGCGTCAGCCGAGGCGGGATTGACCGTCCCCGGGCGTCCTGCGAGCGCGGCGCTGAGCTCCTGTGTGTCGAGCACGGTGAGGTCCGACTCGAGCGTGTCGAGATTCGCCGCCAGACTGACGGTGCCCGCCTGGTTCGAGCGGCCGTGCACCTCGTAAAAGCCGGGCTGGTCGAGCTGAACGGGCGTGGGCGTGCCCGACTGCTCGATGCGCTGGCCGCTCGGCGTCAGCACCATCGCGCCGGTGCCGCTCTGCATCCCGAGGCCCGACGCGCGCAGCAGGTGCCCCGGGTCGATGACTTCTCCGATGGTGAACCAGTTCGCCGGCTCCTCGTACGTCGCCAGGTGCCGGATGAGTTCGTGCACGAACGGCAGATACACCGGCTTCAGCGCGAGGTCGTTCCAGTAGTTGTCGAGCGTGGACGACCAGATCATGACCTGGCCCGATCCGATCGTCCGCTCGGCCATCGCGATCGCTCCGTCGTCGAATCGCGCGATGACGCGGTTGTTCGGCCCGTGCTCGCCTTCCTTGTCGCCGGCCGGCTCGGGTTTCTGCGTCACGGCGCGATAGCGGAAGAATCGCGCGGTCGACAGGTTTCCGCTTCGCGGAGCCTTGAAGAGCTCGAGCACCGGGTGGCTGGTGTCGAGCTCGGCGAGTGCGCCGCCGCGGCCCTGACGATCGACGACGTTGCCCGGCAACGCCGGAAGAATATCGTTCGAGTCGGTGCCCCAGTTGGCTCGCTCACCAAGGACGACGAGCAGGCCGCCGCCCTTCGATACGAAGCTCTTCAGCACGTCGCCGGAGCTCAGCGCGGCCACGTCGTTGAGGATGACGACCCGATGGCGATCGAGATCGGTGCTGGCGACCGATTCACCCTGACGCATGTCCACCTGAAACGCCGGCGCGGTACCGATCGACAGCGCCTTCTGCAGATAGAAGCTCGCCTCGCGCGGCGCGCGCGACGGCTCGACGATGAGGACGGGAAGCCGCTGCGCCGGCGAGACGACGAAGTGAAACGCGTTGTCCTGCTTCAGCGCGTCGTCGCCGATGCGCACGGTGCCGCGCGTGAACGAGCGCGCGAGCGTGAACGGCGGAAACGTGACGGACGCGGGCGCGCCGGGCGGCACCGAGACGGTCTGGGTTTCGACGGCGCGGCCGTCGAGTTCGAGGCGCACCTGCACGTTGTTGACCGCCGCCGGTCCGCGGTTCACGACGCTGGCCGCAACCGTCACGCGCTCCTGGCCCGAGAAGAGCGATCGCTGCGGCAGGACCGTTGCGACCGCGAGGTTCGCGGTCTGCGCATCGGTAATCGGGATCGCCTTGAACGTCGTGCCTTCCGGCAGGCGCAGGTTCTCGTCGCGCACCCAGCCGTTGCGCTGGAAGTCGCTGATCATGACCACTTCGCGCGTCTGCAGCGTCGAATCGGCGAGGACGCGCTGCGCCAGTTTCAGCGCGGGCGCGTATCGCGTGGCCTCGGCGCCGACCTTGGCGCCGTCAATCGCGCCAATCACACGCGAGAGGTCCGCGCTGGCCCGCACTTCGGCCTGGGCGTTGGTGCCGAAGAGGATCAGCGTGGCGTGGTCGGTGGCCGTCAGCCCTTGCACCGCCTGACGTGCGGCCGCTTGCGCGCGCGTCCAGCGATCGCCGTATCCCATGCTGTACGACCGATCCAGCAGGATGACGACTTCCCGCGGCCCGGCCGACGACGACAGCGCCGAAATCGGCCGATCGAAAAACGGGCGCGCGAACGCGAGCACGATCAACAGAATCGCCGCGAGCCGCATCGCGAGCAGCGGCCAGTCGCGAATGCGGCGGCGACGGACGGACTGATACGGAATCTTCTCGAGAAACATCAGCGACGGAAACTCGACGACCTGTTTCCGCTCGCGCTGCGTCAGGTGGATCAGTATCGGAATCGCGAACGTCGCAAGCGCGGCGAAGAAGAGAGGTGCAAGAAACGCCATCTATCTCACCCGGCTCAGGCGCTGCCGCGCCGACAGGTACTTGAACAACGCGTAATCGAGCGGCGTCGCGGTGTTCACCAGCGTGTAGTCGACGCGGTTCTGGGAGAATCGCGACGTCAGCGCGGTGATGTGCTCCTGCACGAGCGACTTGTACTGCGCGGCGAGCGCCGTCGGCACGACGGGAATCTGCTCGCCCGTTTCGAGGTCCTGGAAGCTCGCCGCTTCGGTGAAATTGAAATCGATCTCCGCGGGGTCGAGCACGTGGAAGACGATCAGGTCGTTGCCGCGAAACCGCAGCGGCTTGACGGCATCCATGATGGCCTCAGGCGACTCGTACCAGTCCGATACGATGACGAGGATGCCGCGGCGGCCGAAGTGCTCGGCCATCTTCTGCATCGGCACCTTGAGATCGCCTTTGCGCTCGGACTTCGCCCGATCGAGCGTGTGCAGCACCCGGTCGAGGTGCTTCGCCGACGGCGGGATGTGCGTGACGATGTCGTTGTCGAACGTGACGCAGCCGATGCGGTCGCGCTGGCGCTGCGCGAAGTAGGCCAGGCATGCGCACAGATATTTGCCGTACTCGAGCTTCGAGATGCCGCGGCTCGAGAAATCCATCGACCGCGAGATGTCCAGGATGACCGAGAAGTTCGAGTTGGTGTCGGCTTCGTACTCCTTCAGGTAGTAACGGTCGGTGCGCGCGAACAGCTTCCAGTCGACCCGGCGGATGTCGTCGCCGGGCATGTAGCCCCGGTGCTCGGCGAAATCCACCGACGCGCCGAAGTACGGCGAGCGGTGCAGCCCGTTGATGAACCCGTCGACGACGGTCTTCGCGAGCAGCTCGAGGTTGCCGATGCGCGCGAGGACCTTCGGGTCGACGAAACGGGCGCCGGGAAGGGAGTGCTGTTCCATTATTTAGTCCGCGCGAGGCCCCACCGCCGCGCGCATGCCGTCGCTTACGCTCCGGATCTTGATACGCTCGACGATCTGCTGAGTGCGCATCGCTTCGCTTGCTTACATTCCTGACCTCGGTGTCGGGACCGCTTCCAGCAATTGGTCAATGATCGAGTCGCTCGTGATGCCTTCGGATTCGGCGTGGAAATTCGTCAGCACGCGATGGCGCAGCACGGGATGCGACAGCGCCCGGATGTCGTCGAAGCTGACGTGATAGCGCCCGCTCGTCAGCGCGCGTGCCTTGGCGCCGAGAATCAGGTACTGCGCGGCGCGAACGCTCGCGCCGAACGCGACCCACTTCTTGACCACCTCGGGCACCTGTGTTCCCTTCGGGCGCGTCATCCGCACGAGCTCGAGCGCGTAACGCATCACCGACTCGGCGACCGGCACGCGGCGGACGAGCCGCTGAAACGCGACGAGATCCGCGCCGCTCACCGGGCGTTCGAACTGCGGGTTCAGGATGGCCGTCGTGGTCCTGACGACCTCGTACTCTTCGTCCTCGGGCGGATGCTCGATGACGATGTGGAACATGAAGCGGTCGAGCTGCGCTTCCGGGAGAGGATACGTGCCTTCGAGCTCGATCGGGTTCTGCGTCGCGAACACGTAGAACGGCTCCTCGAGCGTGTAGGTCCGGCCCTGAACCGTGACACGGTGTTCCTGCATCGCTTCGAGAAGCGCCGACTGCGTTTTCGGCGGCGTGCGGTTGATTTCGTCGGCGAGGACGATATTCGCGAAGATCGGCCCTGGCGCAAACACCATCTGCCGCCGCCCGGTCGCCGGATCTTCCTGGATGATGTCGGTGCCGGTGATGTCGGACGGCATCAGGTCAGGCGTGAACTGGATGCGGTTGAACTTCAGGTCGAGCACGCGCGCCATCGAGTGGATGAGCAGCGTCTTCGCAAGGCCCGGCACGCCGACGATCAGGCTGTTGCCGCCGACGAACAGCGTCAGGAGCGCCTGATTCACGACTTCGTCCTGGCCGATGATGAGCTTCTTCAGCTCCTCGATGATCCGCTGACGGCCGTGTTTCATCCGGTCCGCGAGCGCGACGTCGTCCTGCGGCATGTCCTGTTCGATTTGGGCCACTGAATCCTCCAAATAGCTCTCAGCCGCTTCGAGCTGCGACGAAGCTGATAGACTCTTTACGCCAGATGCCTGACCCTGCGGTAGCTCCACTCGGCGAGCATCACCGTGAGCAGCAGGAACAACACAATCGGCATGTCCCACAAGTCTCGCTCTTCCACCGTCGTGACGCCGCGTCCCGTGTACTTGATGTCGTCCGCGAGCGACGCCACGGTCTGCGGCGTGTAATGGACGCCTCCGGTCTCCTCCGAAATGCGGCGGAGCAGCGGGGCGCGCATTGCCGCGTCGAAATACTCGCTGTCGCTGGGCGCGACGCGCACGTGCGCCACGGTGGTGCCGAGCGTCGTGCCGCCGCGCGCGGCCTCGACCTGCGCCTCGTACGCGCCAATTTCGGTCGGCGAGAAGGTGCCGCGGTACTCGCCGTTGCGCTCTCCCGTCCACTGCAGGGGAACGTCGATGACGATCCCCTTTGGCCCGGTGATGTGCGCGTTGACGCCGGCGTCGTTCACTTCCAGAAAGCCGGGATCGGACACCTCGGCGATGAGCGTCACCTCTTCGCCAGGCTCGACCTGATCGGGCGTCGTCGTCAGCTCGACCTGATCGGGCACGCCGTCAACCAGCCAGCGCATCAACTGCCGCCAGTAGGTTTCGTGCGTCATGTCTTCGACGGGGATCTTCGCGTCCATCTGCCACGTCCACGAATCGTAGACGGGAAACGCGAGTGTCTTGCCGCGGCCGTAGCGTTGGTAGGCGAGCGCGATGGATTCGCGGCCGTTCTCGTCGACGCCGCGGAGCAGCGCGGTGGCGCCGGGTTTGATTTGCCGAATCGGGTTGACGCTGATGACAGGAGGAAGAGTGCTCCACCGCTTTACCGATTCCTCCTCGGTCTTCTCGATCTGCGTGACCGCGTGCGACTGGCCGGCGCGCGTCGGCGTCACCTGGATGCGCGAGGTCGTGTCCGGCTGCTTGGATTCGAGCACCACCGGAAGGGCGTCGGCCACCGGCGTTCCCGCATATCCGCCTTCGGCAAACGATCTGCGGCCGCCGATCATCATCAACCCTCCGCCGCGTCGATCGGCGAAGTCGGCAATCATGCGCAGCTGGTCGCCGGTAAATGCGTTGGCTTCGATGCTGCCGAGAATCAGGCCGCGATACGAGAACAGCTCGTCGCGCGTCTTCGGGAATCCTGCGGCGAGCTCGTCGGGGCTGTCGATGAGGATGCGGAAGTACTTCGTGTCGGTCGTCCGCTGCAGCACGACGAGCTGCAGGTTCGGATCGTCGGCAACCGCGCGGCGGATGAACTTGACCTCGAAATGCGGCTCGCCGTCGAAGAAAAGGATCTTCTCCTTGCGGTCCTGGACGTCGAGCAGCACCTCGCGCACGTTGTTCTGGGTAATCTCTTCGCCCTGCTGCGGCGGAATGCGGAACCGGATCGTGCGCGCGCCGGCCTCGTTGGCGGTGAAGTGCACCTTCACCGTCGTCGGCTCGCCGTCGTTGGTCAGTGCGATCTGCTGCGAGCTGAGGATGCGTCCGGAGTCCTCGACGTTGAGCGGCACGGTCGTCCCGCGGAACCCGCTCTGCGACACGATGACATCGACCGAGAGGTTCGTGCCCTTCAGTACCTTGCGCGGCGTGTTGACGCGGCTGATCTGAATGTCGCTTCCGAGGGTCTCGCGGCCGATGCCGACCGTGAACACCGGCACCTGGCTCGCACGCAGCCCGAGCAACGATTCCTGGATCGAGGACTCCTCGGTGTCGGCGCCATCGGTCACCATGACGAGGCCCGCGAGCGGCAAGCCGGTAAACTCGTCCTTCGCCCGCTCCAGCGCCTCGCCGAGCTTGGTCTGCGTCCCGTCGAACGACAGCTCGCGGGCGGATCCGACGCGGTCGGTGTTCGAGGCAAAACGAAACACTCGAACCGCGTAGCGACTCGACAGCGCCTTCATCACCGGACTGTCGGGCGCGAAAGTCGCGTTCACGAACTCGCCTCGAGGCTTGCCGTCGTAATCGGCGACGCGCATGCTCCGCGAGTCGTCGAGAAGGATGCCGAGGAAATTCTGCTGCGGGACCGCGGCGCGCAGGATTAGAACAGGCCGGAACAAGCAGAAGAGCACGATGCCGACCAGGCAGAGGCGCAGCGTGATGAGCACCGCGCGATCGAACCAGCTCGCGTCGCCGGGCGCGCTGCGATACGTGAGCACGGTTGCCAGCGCCGCCGCGGCCGCCAGTCCCGCCGCGATGAAGACGGGCGACGAAAGCGCGAGGCGCAGCTCGCCCTGCTCAAAAACGTATGGCGAATACTTGAAGAAGAACGCAAACAGCGAGTCCAACACGGTGCTCTCGGCTGACCTCTGTTCTCAATGGCGACTGTCAGGCCATTCTACTTCGCGCTGGCCCTTTGTCCAGCGTGGTGTCCGGACCTTGTATATTGGGCGCTCGATGTTCCGGCTCGTTGCGACGATCGTGCTGATCTCGGCGGGCGCTGCCACGCTTTTGGCACAATCTCCGGCGATCCTCCGATGGGCGGGCGACGCGGAAGGCGGCGCGCCGTACGTCGAGGCCGATCCGTCCGACCCATCGCGCGTCGTCGGCTTCGACGTGGAGGTGGCAGAGCTCATCGCGAAGGGGCTGGGCCGCGATCCGCGCTTCGTCGAGGTCGCCTTTACATCGATTGATCAGTCGATTGTTCGCGGCGACGCGGACATCGGCTTGAGCGGCATCGAGGACACGCCCGCGCGGCGGGCCGGCTACGCCGTCACCCTTCCTTATTATCAGTTCCGCGAAGTCTTGAGCGTCCGTTCGGCCGACGCCGGACAGTTTCGTACGCTTGCCGATCTGCGCGGGCGGCGCGTCGGCACGCTGAGCGGCACGATCGCCTACGAAATTCTCCTGGCGGCCGAGCGTGACCACGGCATCGTCGCCGTGTCGTATGACGATGACGTGCACCCGTATTCAGATCTCCTGATCGGCAGGCTTGACGCGGTGCTGCTGGATAACGTGCTGGCCGATCGGCGCAGCCGCACGTCGCCCGGATTCATCACCCACCCCGAACCGGTTGCCGTGTCGCACTACGTGGGTGTGTTGGCGCCCGGGAACGAAGCGCTTCGCGATCGGATCAACGGCATTCTGCTGGACGCGATGAGGGATGGGCGCCTCGAGGCGATCTACCGGAAGTGGAAGATCTGGAATGACGACCAGCGTCAGCTTTTTTCGCAGGCGCTCGCAGGCGAATCCATCGCGCCCGTGACCGGCTATCAGACGGACAGCACCGCGGCGCTGTCGAAGTGGGAAGCGACGCGTCGCTATCTGCCGTCGCTGCTCCGTGCCGCCACGATCACGCTCGTGCTGTCGTGCGGCGCGATGCTGCTCGCCGTGGCGCTCGGCGTCGGGATTGCGACCGGCCGCCTCTACGGCGGACGGCTCGCGCAGATGGCGTTGACCGGCTATGTCGAGCTGATTCGCGGGACGCCGCTGCTGCTGCAGCTCTTTGTCTTGTACTACGGCATCGCCGCAGCTATCCGGCTGCCGGCGTTCGTCGCCTCGCTGCTCGGGCTGGCGCTGAACTACGCCGCCTATGAGAGCGAGATTTATCGGGGCGCGCTGCTGGCGGTACCCGTCGGACAGCTCGAGGCCTCGCGCACGCTCGGGTTCAGCGAATTTCAGACGCTGAGGCTGGTGAGGGGCCCACAGGCATTTCGCCTCGCGCTTGCGCCGATGACCAACGACTTCGTCGCGCTGCTCAAGGACTCGTCGCTCGTCTCGGTGCTCACGGTCGTGGAGCTGACGAAACAGACGCAGATTTTCGCGACGAATCTCGGCAGTTGGGCGATTCCCGGCGCGGTCTGCGCGATGCTGTATCTCGCCATGTCTCTCCCGCTCGCCGCACTGGCCCGTCGACTCGAACGGCGGTGGCAATGACGCCATCGACATCGTGGCCACGAGTCCCGCGTGGAATCGCTGCTCGCCTTACGCGATGTCACGCTGTCTCGCGCTGGACGGACGCTTGTCGCCGGACTCAACCTGGATGCGCGCCCGGGCGATCTCATTGCTCTGCGCGGACCATCTGGATGCGGCAAGACGACCATCCTGCGCGCCATCGCGGGTCTCGATCCGTTCGAGCGCGGGACGATTTCGGTGGGCGACGCGCGCCTCGAAGGGGGCGCCTCTCTGAATCGCGCGACATTGCACCGGTTGAGGCGCAGCGTCGGGCTCGTGTTCCAGTTTCACTGCCTCTTCGAGCACATGTCGGCACTGCAGAACGTCTGTCTCGCACCCCGCCATGTGTATCGAGTGGCGCCCGAGGCAGCGGAACGCGCCGCTCGCGATCTGCTGAAACAGCTTGGCGTCGAATCGCGGGCTCACGCGTTACCGCGCGAGCTGTCGGGCGGAGAAGCGCAGAGAGTGGCCATCGCGCGAGCGTTGGCGGTGAATCCACCGGTCCTGCTGATGGACGAGCCAATGGCGTCGCTCGACGCGTCGCGGCGCGCCGAGCTCGGCGCGCTGCTGCAGAAGCTGACGGAGTCTGGAAGGACGCTGCTCGTCACCACCCATGACGAGCGTTTCGCTGAAGACTTCGCCACGCGCGTGCTGACGATTGAGGACGGGACGTGAGTGAGCGAGGCGGAAAGTCTGGAATCTAGAAACTAGAATGCTACGAATCTACCGATGCTACCGCCTTACAGATGCTATTTCACCGGACATTCTCCCGTTCGCTTTGCGTCGAACGCCATCGTCATCTTCTGGCCGTTCGCGTCCATCGTCATCGTGCCTGTGTAGGCGTCGGTGCCGCTGTATTTCATCTCGCCGTTCATCGTCATCGCCATCGGCTGCGTGCAGGTCAGCTTGTAGGTGGCCGTGCTCGCGGTGAACTTGTAGTCGCTGACCTTGCAATCGCCGCCCTCGGGGCCCTTCGGGACTGCCCCCTGCGGATCCTTCAACATGGCCGGCGTGACGCACTGGGTCTGCGTCATCGGTGGCATCTCGCCCATGCCCGGCATGTTCATTCGCATCGTGACCTGCCAGTTGCCCGGGCGCATCGGCGACTGGGTCTGCGCGAGAACGGTCCACGAGAGGACGAGGCTGAGCAGGGCGATCGTGCTGAAACGAGCCTTCATGCAATCTCCTTTGGGCCGACCCGAAGGTCGGCACTACGCGCTACCGACTAGCAGCTACAAGCTACTAGCCACCTACCACCTACCACCTACCAGCTAGTTACGGCCACAACCATGCCGCGCCGCGGACCCCGCTGGAATCGCCATGGCGGGCCGCCACAATTGGAGTATCGGCAGAATCGGAAAAAACGAAAGGCGTCACCAGCGGGGGGACCCGCGCGTACAGTCCGGCGATGTTCGATAAGCCGCCGCCCAAAACGATGACGTCCGGATCGAGCACGTTGACGATGCTCGCCAGCGCCCGGCCCAGACGGGCTTCGTAAATACCGAGCGCTCGATTCGCACCCGCGTCGCCGGATGCCGCGAGGCTGGCGACGTCGGCCGCCTCGACCTGTCGTCCGGCAATCGCGGCGTATGTCGCGGACAGACCGGGTCCGGAAAGAAACGTCTCTATGCAGCCGGTGCGCCCGCAATAACACAATGGACCAGGGCGCTCGTCGTCCTGCATCCAGGGAAGCGGGTTGTGACCCCATTCTCCGCCTATGCGATGGCGGCCTTCGAGCACGCGGCCGTCCACCACAATCCCGCCGCCGGTGCCAGTGCCGAGAATGACGCCGAACACTGTGCGTGCCCCCTGCGCGGCGCCGTCGGTTGCCTCCGACAGCGCGAAGCAGTTCGCGTCGTTCGTCACCCGCACCGGCCGGTCGAGGGCGCGCGCGAGATCGCGATCCAGAGGCTGGCCGATGAGCCACGTTGAGTTCGCGTTCTTGACCAGCCCGGTCGCTGGTGAAATGGCCCCGGGGATGCCGATGCCCACTGTTCCCGTTGTCCCCAACTCGCGTTCGATCGCCGAGACAAGCTCTCGGACCGTCGAGATCGTCGCCGCATAGTCACCGCGCGGAGCGGCGACGCGCCGCCGCAATACCTCGCGGGTACCGTCGATGGCGATCGCTTCGATTTTCGTCCCACCAAGGTCGATACCTATGCGCATGATTCACGTAGAGCATAGAGCGAAGAGCATAGAGCCAACTCTTCATGCTCTTGCTCTCGCTCTTTGCTCTATTCAGAGTCCTCACTCAGCAGGGCCTCGAGATCCAACGGGTCGGCCATCGAGAGTGCAATATTGCCGGCAGCATCGCGCGGCCACTCCGACTCGGGGCGGTCGTAAGTCAGCTCGATGCCGTTGCCGTCGGGATCGCTGAGGTAGATGGATTCGCTGACGCCGTGATCGGCGACGCCCTGGAGCGGCACGCCGGCGCTGACGACGCGGCGGACGGCGCGCGCAAGATCGCGGCGCGTCGGATAGCGGATGGCGAAATGGTAAAGGCCGGTGTGGTGCGGAGGGGCAGGGGAGCCGCGCCGGCTCTGCCAGGTATTCAGGCCGATATGGTGATGGTAGCCACCGGCCGAGATAAAAGCGGCGTGGTCACCCAGCCGCTGAATCCGATCGAACCCGAGCACGCCCGTGTAGAACGCGAGCGCGCGTTCGATATCCGAGACTTTCAGGTGGACGTGGCCGATCCCGGCGCCTGCGGGAACGCGGTAGTTCTCCATGCCGAAGATTATGAGTGAGGCGATAACGAAGAGCGAAGAACGAAAAACGAATAGAACAGTGAGCCGACTCGGCCGCGGGACCGCCAAGCAGCATAAGTTGCAGCGATCGCGCATCGTCGATGTAGGGGAAAGGTCGAGCAGGCTCTCGGCGGCCCACCAGCCGCCAAGTGACATCATGAAGCTGCCGAACGGCGCAAAGACGATGTGTCCGGCTTCGTGAAACACCAGGTTGATCAGGTGCATGAAGGAGCCGCCAAGCGCCGGTAGTGGCGTCCGCAGCAGCGACACCGTCCAGATGGCTAGCCCGGTGCAGAGCGCTGCGCGACCTAGCGAGCGCCCAGATGTGTGGCGCGAGGTGTATCCATGCAGGTAATCCGGATCGATCGGTTGACGATCCGCGTCTCGCAACTTATCGGAACGTGTCCGACGCCGAATTACTGCGCCGCAGGAATTGCTTTGTCGCGGAAGGCCGGCTCGTCGTCGGCCGTCTCCTCGAGAGCGGTCACGCAGTCGAATCGATTCTTCTCAACGACGCATCGTTCCAGGCACTCCAGGCGCCACTGTCGCGAGTGCCGCCGGATGTGCCGATTTACGTGTGCGACACGCAGGACTTCACCGCCATCACCGGGTTCAACCTTCATCGCGGCTGCCTGGCGCTGGCGCAGCGGCCAACAGAGCGTCCCCTGGCTGATGTGATCGGCGGCGCCGATCTGATCCTGGCGCTCGAGGCCGTGTCAGACCCCGACAACATCGGCAGCGCCTTCCGGAATGCGGCCGCCTTTGGAGCGAGCGTCGTTCTCAGCGAGGCGTGTTGCGATCCGCTGTATCGCAAGGCCGTTCGCACCTCGATGGGAAGCGTGCTGCGAGTACCGTACGCGCGTGCGGGCGACTGGCCGAACGATCTGCGGGCATTGAAGCGCGAAGGGTTCACCGTTGTGGCGTTGACGCCTCGCGACGACGCGATGGAACTGCATCGATGCGCCCGGCGACCAGCACAACCAGCGAATCGCGTTGCTCGTCGGCAGCGAAGGACCTGGACTGTCGGAAGAAGCCGAAGCGCTGGCGGATGTGCGCGCACGAATTCCGATGTGCCGCGAAGTCGATTCGCTCAATCTGGCCACCGCCGACCGGCCATCCCGCCCTGTCCCAATCCCTACATTCGCCGTGATACCTTGAACCACCCGATGCCGCGACGCTCGAAACACACGCTGCTTGCCGCGCTGCTTCTGGCTGCTGTCGTTCCGTATTTCCTCAACCTCGGGGTTTCGTCCATCTGGGATGCGAACGAGGCGTTCTACGCGCAAACCCCGCGCGAGATGATCGAGACCGGCGACTACGTCACGCCGAGCTTCAATTTCCAGCTGCGGATGAACAAGCCGGTCCTCTCGTACTGGAATGTCGCCGCGTCGTACCGTCTGTTCGGCATCTCCGAGTGGAGCGAGCGCCTGCCGATCGCCCTCGGTGCGCTTGTGATTATCGGAACGGCGTTCGGTCTTGGCCGGCTGTTGTCGGGCACGTTCGGAGGCCTGCTCGCTGCGCTGGTGCTCGCGACGTCGCCGCGGCTCCTGCTGCTGGCGCGACGCATCATCATCGACATCCACATCACGATGTGGATGGGGCTCGTGCTGCTGTGTTTCGCGCTTGCCGAGACGAGACCGCAGCGCCGCCGGTTGTATTTGTGTCTGATGTACGTCGCGGCGGGATTTGGCGTGCTGACGAAGGGGCCGGTGGCGGTGTTCCTGCCCGCGGTGGTGTTCTTCATATATCTCGCCTCGCAGAAGCGGCTCGGCGATCTGCGACACATGCTCCTGCCCACGGGCGCGGTCATCAGCCTCGCCATCGTCGTGCCGTGGTACTGACCTGCTGTACCGCGAGCACGGATGGGAATACATCGGCTCGTTCATCTTCGGAGAGAACCTCGGCCGCTACGCGGAGGCGGTGGGCGAGCAATCGCGCGGCCTGCTGTTTTACATCCCGGTGATGCTTGCCGACCTCTTTCCATGGTCTCTGATGATTCCGCTCGCGTTGTGGTGGGCGATTCGCTACCACCGGCGCGATCGCGTTGCGCGGCTGCTCGTCGTGTGGATTGCGGTCGTCGTCGTGTTTTTTTCCCTGTCGGGCACCAAGGAGGACCTGTACATCCTCCCGATCGTAACGGCCGAAGCGGCGCTGATTGGCGCGATGCTCGCGACCGCTGCTGAAGACGTCGCCGCCATTCGGCCGCTCGCCTGGTCCGCGGCCGCGACGGCTGTGTTGTTGCTCACCACGGGATCGGGAGCGCTGTGGTTCTTCGCTATCGTGCGGCGTTACGCGCTGGAGGGCGCTGCGTTTGTCGGCGCGGTGGCGGCTGTTGGCGGAGCCGTCGCGCTTGTGTGGCTGCTCCGTCGCAATCTCCTCGCGTCGGTTGCGACGATTGTCACGTCGCTCGTTGTCATCGCGTGGTGCGTTGTGTTGTGCACGCTGCCCGACTTCGAGCGCTACAAGCCAGTCAAGCCCTTCTCCGACATCATCCGCTCGCGCGCGAGCATCGGCGCCATCGTCGGCTCGTACAAGTTTTCCCTGCCGAGCATGGTCTTCTACCTGCACCGGCCGGTGATGGAAGTCGTGCTTCCCGATCACCTTCGCGCGGTGTTCTACTCGAGCAGCGACGTGTATTTCATCATGGCCGAAGACGAGTACAACAGCGTGAAGGACCGCCTGCCGGTCGACACCTACGTCCTTGCGCGCCAGCAGATGTTCGACCTGAAGCCCAGGAATTTCCTCGAGGGGTCGGAGCTGCCGCGGTTCGTGCTGGTCTCCAACCGTGACTGAGTGCCCGATCCCCTGCAATCTCTGCGGCTCGACCGATGTCGAGGTGCTCGGCACTCGCGATCGAGACGGGCATCCGCTGCGGACGACGATCTGCCGCATGTGCGGGCTCGTCTGGTCGAACCCGCGGCCAGGCGAAGAGGACGTGCGCCGCTATTACTCGACCGAATACCGGCTCGACTACAAGGGGCAATCGACGCCATCGATGCGACACGTTGCCCGATCCGCGCGGGGCGCGCTGAATCGCTATCGGTCGCTCGCACCTTACATAAAGAGCGGCGCTCGCATTCTCGACGCGGGCGCCGGCGGCGGAGAGGTGGTGTACGTGCTGCGCTCGCTCGGCTTCGATGCGTCTGGCCTCGAACCGGATCAACAGTACGCGCGCCATGCACGCGAGGTGCTTGGCGTGCCCGTCGCGACGGGGTTCATTCAGGACGCGGCGTTTCCTGCCGCCAGCTTCGACGTCGTGACCATGTACCACGCGCTGGAGCATGTTGAAGATCCTTCGTCGATCCTCTCGCGACTCCGCGGCTGGATGGTCGAGAGCGGCGTGCTGCTGATCGAAGTGCCGAACGTCGAGGCCGTGTGCATTGCCCCGACGCACCGGTTTCACTTCGCGCACTTCTATAATTTCAATCGCGACGTACTCGAGGCGCTCGGCCGGAAAGCGGGCTTCGAGCCTGTGGAGACCACAACGTCAGCCGACGGCGGAAATCTGATCAGCGTGTTCAGGGCGGTGGAGTATGCGCAGCCGCCTCGGCCCGATCCGGGGAATTACGCTCGTGTCGCTGGCGTGGTGAAAGGGCACACGCCGGTGAGGTACTACAGTTCGGCAGCGCCATATGCCGGTCCGCTGAGCCGGCTGCGAACGTATCTGACCGACCGGAAAGCGGCGCGAGGGTGCGAAACGCCCAGGCAAGTCCTGGACAAGTTGATTCTGAGTAGAGCGCAGCGCTAGTTGCGCAAGGAGCTGAAGACATCCGTGAGCTCGATTCCGGTCGAATACGCGTCAGAACGGAAGATTCGCACGCGCAACAAGCTGTATTACCGGTTCAACCACTGGCCGATCTGGATTTTCGTGTTCTTCATTGCGCCAGGGCCCCTGACGTTCGACCTGTTCGAGCGCGGTTTCGACGGCCGCATGGTGCTGTGGCTCGGGATCGTGATGCTCTTGACCGGAATCGCCGGCGCGCGGGGCAAGCTGCCGGGTGTCGAGCCCGCGCCCTACATCATCCGGTTCACCGAGGATCGGCCGAACCCGCTCTACCGGCGCGTGTGCTACACCTTCGCGTGGAGCGCCGCGATTACGTTTGCCGTGCTCAACATCGCCGGCCTCGTGATCGCGATCGTGACGGGGCAGTGGTACCTGAAGCAGATTTATCGCTACGCGTATTTCCCGATCGCCGGTACCGTCTGGCTGCTCGGCGCGATGGGACGGCTTCCGCGGGTGATGCCGTCGACCAAGGGGGAAGGTCACGAACGGCGATATTTTTATGGCACGGTCTGGGCCATGTGCCTCGCGCAGCCGGCGTTGTGGCTGATGTGGTACGTGCTCCCGAACACGCGCGCCGGCAACTCGCTGAAGCTCGCCATCTTCCTCGGCATTCTCGCATTCGTCGGCAACCTCGCGCGGCTCGGCCGCCTGCCGCGCACTCGTCCGATCGTCCCCGGCGAGCTGGCTGTTTCTGACTACGCAGCATGGTCAGATTGGAGGATTGGAAGATTGGTAGAGTGTTGTCAGATTGTTGATTGGAAGACTGCAGGATTCTGAAAATCCCACTCGTCAATCCAACAGCATTCTTGCAATCCTCCAATCCACCAATCTGCCAATGACGAAGCACAAGGATGGACCGGCTGGGACGACTACGCGGATTTTTATGATTGGGAGAACGCGCAGACGCTCGACCGCCGCGATGTGAAGTTCTGGCAGGCGATGGCCGAACGCGCGAACGGGCCGATCCTCGAGCTTGGGTGCGGCACGGGGCGCGTGACGATTCCCGTCGCGCGTACGGGCGCACGCATCATCGGCGTCGATCGATCCACCGAAATGCTCGGCCGCGCGCTGAAGCGATCGCGGCGGATGCGATCACATCCGCGCCCGACATGGCTGCGCGGAGACATCAGGTTCCTTCCATTCCGGAGCGCGGCACGGTTCGATCTCGTGATGGCGCCGTACGGGATCCTCCAGTCACTCGTCAGTGAGTCCGATCTCAAGGCGACGCTGGCATCCGTCGCGCGTGTGCTCGCGCGCGGCGGCCTCTTCGGTGTCGACCTCGTCCCCGATCTGCCGGTCTGGAAGGAATACCGCAACAAGGTTCGTTTTCGCGGATTGCGCCGCGGCGGCAAGTCGCGCATCACGCTCGTCGAATCCGTGCGGCAGGATCGCGCGAAGAAGCTGACGCTGTTCGACCAGGAATACATCGAGCAGCGCGGCCGCGAACGAAAGTCACGCCGGTTTTCGCTGGTGTTCCGAACGCTCACGGTGCCGCAGATGACCAGGCGGCTGGAAAACGCCGGATTCCGGATTAAAGCAGTCCTCGGCGATTACAGCGGACAGCCCTGGGATCCAAGGGCCGACGTGTGGCTGATCCTCGCTGAGAAGTGCTAGAATTTCGCCATGTCAGGCCATTCAAAATGGGCGTCAATCAAGCATAAAAAGGGCGCGCTCGACGCCAAGCGCGGCAAGATTTTCACCCGCATTATCAAGGAGTTGACGGTCGCCGCGCGGGGCGGCGGCGGCGACCCCGACATGAACCCGCGGCTGCGCACGATTATCGCGGACGCGAAGGCCGCGAACATGCCGGCCGAAAACATCAAACGAGCCATCCGTCGCGGCACGGGCGAAGAGCCGGGCGTCAGCTACGAAGAAGTGAGTTACGAAGGCTATGGGCCCGGCGGCGCCGCCGTCATCATCGATACGCTGACCGACAACAAGAACCGCACGGTCGGTGAATTGCGCCACATGCTCGAAAAGCACGGCGGCAACCTCGCCGCTGCCGGCGCTGTGTCGTGGATGTTCACCAAGAAGGGCTACATCGTCGTCGAGAAGTCCAAAGCCGACGAAGAAAAGCTGATGAGCGCCGTGCTCGAAGCGGGCGCGGACGATCTTCAGGACGATGGGGACAACTGGGAAGTGTTGAGCGCGCCGGATGCGTTCCAGGGCGTGCGCGACGCGGTGAAGCAGCTCGGCATCGAGCCGGCGTCCGCCGAAGTCTCGATGATTCCGCAGAATTACGTGAAGCTCGAAGGCAAGACCGCCCAGCAGATGGTCAGGTTGATGGACGCCCTCGACGACCACGACGACGTGCAGCACGTGTGGTCGAACTTCGACATCGAGGAAAAGGAGATAGAGGCCTCGCTCGCGTGAGGGTGTTTGGGATCGATCCCGGCTCGGCGCGCACCGGCTACGGATGCGTGCAGAGCGATGGCAGCCGCCATCGGATGATCGCGTGCGGCGCCGTCACGATCCCCGCCGCCAATGCCTTTCCCGAAAAACTCAGAATCATCCACGTCGAGCTCGGCGTCCTGCTCGCGCGCCATCGTCCCGACGTCGTGGCCATCGAGAATCTGTTTCACGCCGCCAACGCCCGCAGCGCATTGAAACTGGGCCACGCCCGCGGCGTCGCGATGCTGGCGGCTGTCGAGGCCGGCGTGCCCATCGTGGAATACACCCCTGCCGAAGTGAAACAGTCGGTGGTGGGATACGGACGCGCCGAGAAGGGGCAGGTGCAGTCGATGATCCAATTGCTCCTCGGCCTCGCCGAGCCGCCCGCGCCGTTCGATGCGTCCGATGCGCTCGCGATCGCCATCTGCCATCTTCACAGAATGAACCTGCGGGGTCTGACGGCTCCGCCGTCGGATCTGCCGAAAGCGTCAAGCCGCGCCACGAGCTGGCGCGCATTTCGGCCTCCCCGCTGAATGATTTCCCACTTGCGGGGGCGGCTGCTCGAGAAGCAGCCGAACCGCGTCATCGTCGATGTCAACGGCGTCGGCTACGACGTGCATGTTCCGCTCTCGACCTTCTATGAAATGGCGGAGCCCGGCGCCGAGATCGCGCTGCGCGTCCACACGCACGTGCGTGAAGATGCGCTGGTGCTCTACGGCTTCGCCACCGTCCTCGAGCTGCACATCTTCGAGCGCCTCATCAGCGTCAGCGGCATCGGCCCGAAGCTCGCGCTGGCGGTGCTGTCCGGCATCGAACCGAACGAGTTGGTGTCGGCGATTCGGACCGCGAATGTCGCGCGGCTGACTGGTATTCCCGGCATCGGCAAGAAAACTGCCGAGCGGATTGGCCTCGAGCTGAAAGACAAGATGGCGTCGCTTCCTGCCGGCCGAAGTGGCTGCGTCTCCGGCCGCCGCAGCCAGCGAGACGCTTCGAACCGACGTGCTGTCTGCGCTCATGAATCTCGGGTATCACCGCCCTCTGGCCGAGCGCGCTGTCGACGCGGCCCTCAAGCACGGCACCGGCTCCAGCTTCGAAAGCGTCCTCAAGCACGCGCTGCGCGAGTTGGCCGAAGTAATTGAGAAGACGCTCAGCCGGGATCACGTTTTGCACACGTGGCGGCATGAAGCCGTCACTGATTCCGTGCATCGATTCTGGTCACTCTTGCGCTCGCTGGCAGCGTGCGCGCCCCGCGTGCGGCTCGCGAACTCAACGCCGCCGCCGGCGGACAAATTCGCCGAGCTCTGGCAGCACCCTCATGATCTCGCGTCGCGCGATCTGTTTCATGGGCCCGGCGGCGCCGACGCGAAGCCTGCGGCGGGAGCGAGCTACACATGGGTGTCGACCGATACGACGGGTTACAGTCCCGGGCTTCGAAGTGCGTGGACCGGACGGCCGCACCTGGGACGTCAAGCTTGGTCCCGAGGCGCAATCCGAAGTCGTCGCGTCGCGCGTGCTGTGGGCGATCGGTTATCACCAGCCGGCAACCTACTACGTCTCGAACTGGCAGCTCGCCGGCGGACCTGGCGGCCAGCAGCAGGGCGCGCGGTTTCGGCTCGAGTCCGACGACACGGAAGTCGATCGGCGACTGGTCGTGGGCCGACAACGAGTTCCTCGGCACGCAGCCGTATCAAGGGCTGATCGTCGCGAACATTCTGCTGAACAATTGGGACTGGAAGACGTCGAACAACAAGATCTATCGCGTCAAGAGCGGCGCGTCTCCGCCGCAGCGCTACGTCGTGCGCGATCTCGGCGCGTCGCTCGGAAAGACCAACCGTCACGCCTCCTGTGGATCCTGCCTATTCCCGTTCGCGGCTTCGGTCAGGGGTCGCGCAACGACATTGACGACTTCGAGTCGCAGGGCTTCATCAAGCGCGTGGATGAGGATCGAGTGGAGTTCGATTTCCGACACCATCTACGGATCGGTCGTCGATCTCGTGCACCCGTCGAGCGTGCGATGGGCTGCGGAATTGCTCAACCGCGTGTCCGACGCGCAATGGGACGATGCGTTCAGGGCGGCCGACTACAGCCCCGATGTCCGGGCGCGATTCATCAAGAAGATCAAGGCGAAGATTGCTGAGGGGCGTGCCGTCTCATAGAATCTCCGCCGTGACATGACTCAGACCCGACGCGGATCGTGACCGCTTCACGGGTCGATGAAGACGCCCAGTACGAAGCCGGACTCCGGCCCCGCACGCTGGACGACTACATCGGCCAGGAGCGCGTCCGCGCGAATCTTCAGGTATCCATTGCCGCCGCACGCCAGCGCCGCGAGGCGCTCGATCACGTGCTGCTCTACGGACCTCCAGGTCTCGGCAAAACGACGCTTGCGTATGTCATCGGCCAGGAGCTCGGCGTCGCCGTCAGGGCGACGGCGGGCCCGGTACTCGAGCGGCCGGGCGACCTTGCAGCCATTCTGACGAGCCTCGGCGAGCACGAAGTGCTCTTCATCGACGAGATTCACCGCATGTCGCCGGCGATCGAGGAAGTGCTGTATCCGGCGATGGAGGACTACGAGCTCGACATCATCATCGGGCAGGGGCCTGGCGCCCGCTCGATCAAAGTGCCGCTCCAGAAGTTCACGCTGATCGGCGCGACGACGCGCGCCGGATTGCTGACGAGCCCGTTGCGGTCGCGCTTCGGCATCGTCCACCGGCTCGACTTCTACAACGCCGCCGACCTCGAGGAGATCGTGCGCCGTTCGGCGCGTATCCTGAACGTGCCGATCGTCGACGGCGCCGCGGCGGAATTAGCGAGGCGATCGCGCGGCACGCCGCGCATTGCGAACCGGTTGCTGCGCCGGGTCCGCGACTTCGCCCAGGTGAAGGCGGGCGGGACGATCACCGAACAGGTGGCCGCGGATGCGCTGAAACTGCTCGAAGTCGACCAGCATGGCTTCGACGAGGTCGATCGAAAGCTGCTGAGGACGATCATCGACAAGTTCGGCGGCGGACCGGTCGGCATCAACAGCATCGCGGCGGCCATCAGCGAAGAGAAAGACGCCATCGAAGACATCTACGAGCCGTTCCTGATTCAAATCGGATTTCTCGATCGCACGCCGAGAGGGCGGGTGGCCACGGCTCTGGCTTACAACTACTTTGGATTGACTGCACCCGGAAGGGGTTTGTGGTGAAAAACGCCGGCTATCGTCCGACGAAGATCAGCGGTCTCGCGACTTTTGTGCCTCCCCGTCTGCTCACCAACAAGGATCTCGAAAAACTCGTCGACACATCGGACGAGTGGATTCTTCAGCGCACCGGGATTCGGGAACGGCACGTCGTCGATGCCGGCGTCGCGACATCCGATCTTGCGAAAGAGGCGGCTCTCAAAGCGATCGCCCAGGCGGGCCTCACTCCTCACGACATCGATTTCATCGTCGTCGGCACGACCACCCCCGACATGATGTTTCCAAGTACCGCGTGCCTCGTCCAGAACAAGATCGGCGCCGACCGCGCGTGGGGATTCGATCTCGGCGCCGCGTGTTCCGGATTCACCTACGCGCTGACGACCGCGGCCCACATGGTCGCGGCCGGCACGCATCGGCACGCGCTGGCCATAGGCGCCGACGTCATGTCGAGCATCATCGACTACACAGACCGTTCGACATGCGTGCTGTTCGGTGACGGCGCGGGCGCTGTCGTCGTGAGCCCGTCGACCGACAACTGCGGCATCATCGACTTTGCCCACGAGGTTGACGGTGGCGGCGGACCGGCGCTCTGCATGCCGGCGGGCGGCAGCCTGCGGCCGGCATCGCATGAAACCGTCGACCAGCGGCTCCATTACGTGAAACAGGACGGCGGCACGGTCTTCAAGTTCGCCGTGAGGAAGACCGAAGAAATCTGCGCCCGGGTGATGGAGCGCAATCAGAGTCACGCCCGCGGATATCGATCTGTTCGTGTCGCACCAGGCCAACCGGCGCATCATCATGTCGGCGGCGGAGCGCCTGGGACTGTCGCCCGAGAAGGTCGTCATCAACATCGAAAAGTATGGCAACACCACGGCCGGGACGATTCCGCTCGCGCTGGCCGATGCCGTCGCCGATGGACGACTCAAAAAGGGCAACCTCGTCCTTCTCGCTTCTGTTGGCGCAGGTTTTACTGTCGGGTCGGTGCTCCTGCGCTGGTCAATCTAGAACAGCGTTAAGCGGAACAAGTTGTTCAATTAAGACACATTCACTGTAAAAGCAATAAATCAAATACTTAGCAGAAATAACTAATCTTTGAGTTCCGTAATGGAACATATGATTTACAGATCTGCACACCTGGCCTGTACAGGCTTATTTCTCTTAAAGCATTGCATACAAAGAGTCTTATTCGCTATTTCCATGGCTGGAATGCCGGCTGGTAAGCGACTTGCTCAATACCGGGGCATGGAAAAGATGCCTTACCAGGATCAATCGCAGGTGGACAGGGGGTCGATCCCGTTCGCCTGGCATTTCGGCTTACCCACTATTCGTGGCGAGAAAGCGACGCTTCGCGAGGTGCACGCCGGCGATGCGCCGGCGTTGTTGGCGATGCTCACCAGCGAAGAAGTGGCGGAGTTCGTGTCGCCTCTGCCGCGCACCGTCGAGGGGTTCGAAGGGTTCATCGCCGAAGCGCAGCAGGATCGGATGCGCGGCAATAGTTTCTGTTTCGGGATCGTGCCGGAGGGGTACGAGGACGCGATGGGGTTGTTTCAGGTGCGCCAGCTCGAGCCCGGATTCGGCAGCGCCGAATGGGGGTTTGCGATCGGCTCGCCGTTTTGGGGCCGGGGAATTTTCGTGGAGGGCGCAAAGGCCGTCATCGACTTTTCGTTCGGGGTCGTCGGCATGCAGCGGCTCGAGGCGCGATCGATCGCGTCGAACGGCCGCGGCAACGCGGCGCTGAGAAAAGTCGGTGCGTACCAGGAAAGCACGCTTCGCCGTTCGTTCCAGCGGAACGGGCGGTACTTCGACCAGATTCTCTGGTCGATTCTCAAGGACGACTGGCGGCAGACGAAGGTGGCATGGGGCCCGAGATTGCACTGACGACTTCCGGCGCGTCAACATTTCGTGCGCAACCCCAGCGCGCACGTGACGGCTTCCCCACACAATAAAAAGCGATGAACGTTTCCGACTTCGGGTTCGATCTGCCGGCGGAACTCATCGCGCAGGCCCCCGCGCCCGAGCGCGGGGCGTCGAAACTCCTCGTCCTTCACAGAGACACGGGGCGCGTGGAACACGCGCGTGTGGCCCAGCTCGCCGAGTTCCTCCGCCAGGGCGACCTGCTCGTCGTCAATGACACGAAGGTATTTCCCGCGCGCCTGCTCGGTGCCCGCGTACCGAGCGGCGGCGCGGTCGAGTGCCTGTTGCTGGCGAATCACGAAACCGAAGGGCAATGGGATGCCCTGGTACATCCCGGTCAGAAATTGCAGCCAGGCGCGCGAATGGTCTTTCGCGGGAGCCGGCATGTGCTTCACGGAGAAGTGCTCGAGCGTCACTACCACGGCCGCCGCACGATACGCCTCTGGTCGGAGGGCGGTACGACAGTCGAAGATGCGATTGACGACATCGGTCACATGCCGCTGCCACCGTATATCAAGCGCGACGACGCGCCCGCCGATCGCGATCGGTATCAGACGGTGTATGCGCGCGAGCGGGGGTCAGTTGCGGCGCCGACGGCCGGGCTGCACTTCACGCCGGATCTTCTGGCCACACTGAATGCGCGGGGCATCGAGCGCACTGCGATCACGTTGCACGTGGGCTACGGCACATTCCAGCCGGTGCGCGTCGATCAGGTGGAGGCGCACACCATCGATCCGGAGCGATTTTCGATCAGCGAGGCCGCGTCCGACGCGATCAACACCGCGAAACGCGAGAAGCGGCGCATCGTTGCGGTCGGCACGACGACGACCCGCGCGCTCGAGGCGGCGGGGCGAGCCGGTCGAGGGATCATCACGCCCCAGTCGGCGTGGACCGACTTGTTCATCTATCCCGGCTTCACGTTCGGCATCGTCGACGCGCTGATGACGAACTTTCACCTGCCTGAGTCATCGCTCCTGATGCTGGTGTGCGCCTTCGGCGGCCGCGACAACGTGCTTGCCGCCTATCGCGAGGCTGTTGCGAAGCGATATCGCTTCTACAGCTACGGTGATGCGATGCTGATACTCTGAATTGGCAGATTGAAGATTGGAAGATTGACGGAATGTTCCCAGAGTGTCAGACGGAAGATTGAAGATTAAGCACAGAGTCACGCCTCAGGCCCTCCAGCCAGAATGGAGCTGCGTCACACAGCTATCGACGCCCTCGAGTTCGATAGCCAAGCATCGCGATGCTCGCATTTGACGATCCAGCGTTGAGTGCTGGAATAGCCGACCGTCGACGGATTGCCTGGGCGCGAGATGAGGGTGGCGGAACGCTCGTACAATCCGGCAGAATGTCGAAGTTGCAACGGCAATCAGCCGGGACGTGGACTGCTGTCACGCCGACATCTGTCGCGGTCAGCCACCTGCCGACGAGAGCTACGGGCGAGGACTGACGTGCAAGGCACAGCATGCGAGCGCCATCACTCGCCTCCGGGCGATGAGCCACAACGTTGCGCCAGTGCTTGGAGCATACTCCTAGCCTGGTCGCGCGAGAGTGTGAGCATGCGGATGTGCCACGGCTGTTTGTGAGGCCTTCGGAGTCAGCGCCACGAGTTGTTCGATAGGTAGTCAGCCAATCTGCCATTCTTCAATCCGAGCAACAATCTGCCAATCCACCAATCCCACAATCTTCCAATGTAGAATTGGAGGATTCGCCGGTGTAGCTCAGTTGGTTAGAGCACGCGGCTCATATCCGCGTTGTCCGGGGTTCAAGTCCCTGCACCGGCACCACTATTCGGGTGCGGTGGGTGCAACAGGTGCGGTGCGGTGCATATGGGTGCGCTGGCCGCTGTCGCCCATCGCACCTGTTGCACCCGTCGCACCCATTGCACCCGTCGCACCTGTTGCACCCGATTGCACCCGCTAATGGAACGTCATCGATTCCGTCCGCCACACCATCCGGCGTCACGCGCTGCTTCCTCCGGGAAGCCGTGTCGCTGTGGCGCTGTCGGGCGGAGCGGATTCGGTCGCGCTGCTGTTCGCGCTCCGCGAGATCGCCGGCGGCGAAGGCGCGGTGCTTGTGGGCGCCGCGCACCTGAACCACCAGCTTCGAGGGGCGGATGCGAACGCCGACGAGGAGTTCTGCCGGGCGCTCGCGGCCACGCTGGCGCTGCCGATTGATGTCGAGCGCGTCGACGTGGCTCAGCGCGCGCGCGACACAGGTGTATCGATCGAACAGGCGGCGCATACCGAACGCTATGCGTTCTTCTCTCGCGCGGCTGCCCGGCTCGGCGCCACGGCGATTGCCGTCGCCCACACGAAGGACGACCAGGCAGAGACGTTTCTTCTGCGGCTGTTGCGCGGCGCCGGTCCGCGGGGGCTCAGCGGGATGCACCCGCGAGCCGGCCTTGTCGTGCGGCCGCTTCTGGACACGCCCCGCTCGGCTGTCCGGGCTTTTCTCAGCGAGCGCCAGGTCGCGTTTCGTGAGGACGCGTCGAACGCGGATCTTGCGATTCCACGCAATCGCATCCGTCACGAACTGTTACCGCTGCTCGACGAGCGCTTCGCGCCGGGCATTGTCGACGTGCTCGATCGCGAGGCCGCCATCGCCCGAGAGGACGCCGAATTTCTCGATGAGGCAGCGCGACAGGCGGCCGAACGTCTGATCTCAAAACGCGCGCGGGAAGTGACGTTCGATGCGGCGGCGCTTCTCGCGGAACCGCCGGCGATCGCGCGGCGCGTGATCCGCCTCGCACAGCAGATGGCCGCCGGGCCCGGGCGGTTCGTGGGATTCGATGCGGGCGAAGCCGTTCGGCGCTTCGTGGTGTCTAAATCAACAGGCCAGCTCGATCTTCCAGGCCACCGGGTGAACCGTCGCGGCGGCAGTATCGTCTTAACAGAGAGCCGAGGCCGCGAGAAACCCACACCGGCGCCCGACTTCCTGTATCGGCTCGACGTTCCGGGCCGAGTTTCGGTGCCTGAAGCGTTCTGCACCATTTCGGCCGATATGAAGGGTGTGTTGTCAGGCCATGCCCCCGCCGAGGTCGCGCAGCGTGCCGCGCGGAGCGACGAGGCGGTTGTCGACGCGGGCCGCCTGGCGGCGCCGCTGTCGGTGCGGAACCGCCGTCCTGGAGACACCTTTCGTCCGCTGGGATTGGGCGGAAGCAAGAAGCTGCAGGACTTCTTCGTTGACGCGAAAATCGACCGGTTTGCGCGAGAGATTGCGCCCGTGATTATCGATTCCGCGGGGCAGATTGTATGGGTCGCGGGACACGCGTTGGCAGAGGAGTTTAAGGTCACGGACGCTACAAAAGACGTGGTAATCTTGAAACGGTTACCTATTTAGTCGTGGGAGGGTAGAGGGTGAATTCCACGTTGAAAAGTCTCGTGTTTTGGATGGTTCTGGTCGTGGTGGCGGTCGGGGTGTGGAATTTCTCCAGTAAATTCCAGAGTCCCTCCAAGCCAGTGCCGTTCAGCGACTTCATGACCGATGTGGAAACCGGCAAAGTCGAGAAAGTCACCATCACCGGCCAGGAGATTATCGGCACCTTTCGCGCCGACAACAAGGAGACCTTCCACACCTACGCGCCGGCCCAGTACGAAGGGCTTGCGAACAAGCTGATCGCGCAGGGCATTCTGGTGACGGCGAAAGAGCCGACGCAGAGCCCCTGGGCGCAGCTGCTGTATTCCTGGGCGCCGATCCTTCTCCTGATTGGCTTCTGGATTTTCTTCATGCGCCAGATGCAGAGCGGCGGCAACAAGGCGCTCTCATTCGGCAAGAGCAAAGCCAAGCTCTCCTCCAGCTCGCAAAAGAAGGTGACGTTCAAGGACGTGGCCGGCGTTGACGAGGCGAAGGAAGAGCTCCAGGAAATCATCGAGTTCCTCAAGGAGCCGCAGAAGTTCCAGAAGCTCGGCGGCCGCATTCCCAAGGGCGTTCTGCTGATGGGCCCTCCGGGAACCGGCAAGACGCTGCTCGCCCGCGCGGTCGCGGGGGAAGCGAACGTCCCGTTCTTCTCGATCAGCGGTTCTGACTTCGTCGAGATGTTCGTCGGCGTCGGTGCGTCGCGCGTGCGCGACCTGTTCGAGCAAGGCAAGAAGAACGCGCCGTGCATCGTCTTCATCGACGAGATTGACGCGGTCGGCCGCCACCGCGGCGCGGGCCTCGGCGGCGGGCACGACGAGCGCGAGCAGACGCTCAACCAGCTGCTCGTCGAGATGGACGGATTCGAGTCGAACGAAGGCGTCATCCTCGTCGCGGCCACCAACCGGCCCGACGTCCTCGATCCTGCGCTGCTTCGCCCCGGCCGGTTCGATCGCCGTATCGTCGTGAATCGCCCCGATGTGAAAGGACGCGAGGGCATCCTCACGGTCCACACGCGCAAGATTCCGATGTCCGACGATGTGGATGTGCCGGTGCTGGCGCGGGGAACGTCCGGCTTCTCGGGCGCGGATCTCGCCAACCTGGTCAACGAAGCCGCCCTGAACGCCGCCCGGTACAACCGCAAGACCGTGCGGATGATCGACTTCGAGTTCGCGAAAGACAAGGTGCTGATGGGATCCGAGCGCCGCTCGATGATCATCAGCGACGAAGAAAAGAAGATCACCGCGGTGCACGAAGCCGGCCACGCGCTTCTCAGCGTCCTGCTTCCGCACGCGGACGACCTGCACAAGGTCACGATCATCCCGCGCGGAATGGCGCTCGGTCTGACGCAGCAGCTGCCGGTTGACGAAAAGCACAACTATTCGCGCGACTATCTGATCGATCAGATCGCGATTCTCCTCGGCGGCCGTATCGCGGAAGAGATCACCATGCAGGGCGCGATGACGACCGGCGCCGGCAACGACCTCGAGCGGGCCACCGAGCTTGCGCGCCGCATGGTGTGCGAGTGGGGCATGAGCGAGGCCATGGGGCCGCTCACGTTCGGCAAGAAGGAAGAGCAGATCTTCCTCGGCCGCGAGATCGCCCAGCATCAGGACTACAGCGAAGACACGGCGTTGAAGATCGACCACGAAGTGAAGCGCTTCGTGACCGACAACTACGAGCGTGCGCGCGGCGTCCTGACGCAGCACAAGACGAGCCTCGAGAAAGTGGCGGCTGAGCTTCTGGTGCGCGAAGTCCTCGACGGAGAGCAGGTGCGCCGCATCGTTGCCGGCCTGCCGCTCGAAGCGATCAAGCCGGCCACGCCCGCTGGCCCGGTGTCGTCGCACGACGAGGAGACCGGACGCCGGAAAGAGCGGCCGGGAATCGTTCCGCCGCTCACAGACCCGCTACCGCAAGAATAGAAAGGGGCAAGGGGTAAGGGGCGATTCCTTACCCCGCACCCCTTACCGTGATTCCCCGAGCCCACTTCACCCTCCAGCTTCCCGGCAACCGCGCGTTGACGCTCGGGGACCGCACGCTCGTCATGGGGATCCTCAACGTCACGCCCGATTCGTTCGCCGATGGCGGTCTGTATCTCGATCCAGGGGCGGCGGAGGCGGCCGCGATAGAGATGGCAGCACGCGGCGCCGACCTCATCGACGTTGGCGGAGAGTCGACGCGGCCCGGCTCCGATCCGATCAGCGCGGACGAAGAAATCGCACGTATCCGGCCGGTGCTCGAGCGGCTATCGCGATCGCTCACCATTCCTATTTCGATCGACACATCAAAGCCTGAGGTCGCGGAAGTCGCGGTTGGCGAAGGAGCCTCGATCATCAACGACGTGACGGGCCTGAGAGGCGCCGGCGGCCCGAGCGGGGGTGGGGCCCCGCGAGCCGTGAGATATGATGCGTCGCTCGCCGAAATCGCCGCTCGTTCGGGCGCGGGCCTCATCCTCATGCATGCCCGGGGGCGCTCCAGGGACATGTACAAGGACGCGAATTACGCCTCCGTGCCACTTGAAGTCGGCGAGGAGCTGCGCGCGAGCCTCGAATGCGCGCTGGCAGCCGGGATGCGGCGCGAATCGGTGATGCTCGATCCGGGGCTCGGGTTCGCGAAACGTCCGGAACACAGCTACGCGGCGCTTGCGGCGCTGCCCGCCTTCGCGGCGCTCGGATGCCCGCTCGTCGCGGGGCCGTCCCGAAAGTCGTTTCTCAACGCGGCGATTGGCGACCGCCCGCCCGGTGAGCGCGACATGGCGACGGCGGCGTCGGTCGCCGCGGCGGTCCTGCTCGGGGCGCACGTCGTGCGCGTGCACAACGTGCCGGCGATGGTCGACGTCGTTCGCGTCGCAGACCGTATCCGTGGTGCCGGCGCTTAACCGGCCTACTTTTATGAACTGGCTGCCCCTCATTCCGCGTCTGCCCGCCATGACATGGTGGGACATCCTCGATATCGCCATCGTGTCGCTGGTGATCTACGAGGTGCTCAAGGCGATTCGCGGCACGAGGGCCATCCAGATGGCCGCCGGATTTGCGCTCCTGTCTGTGATGTTCTATCTGTCGCGGTGGGGGCACCTGCAGACCGTCGATTGGCTGATCCGCAACCTGCTGCCGTATCTCGTGTTCGCCGCGATCGTGCTGTTCCAGGCCGACATCCGCCGCGCGCTCGCGCATTTCGGCCGCGCTCCGTTCTTCCGGTACTTTCTGACGCAGGAAGGCGCCGACGAAACGATCGAGGAGATTGCCGTTGCGGCGGCGCAGCTCTCGGCGGCGCGCACGGGCGCGATCGTCATCATCGAACGGCAGATCGGATTGCGTAACTACATCGAGGCAGGGCTTCCTCTCGACGCCATGCTCACATACGATTTGCTCGTGAGCATCTTTCAGCCGAAGTCGCCGCTTCACGACGGCGCCGTCATCGTGCAGAACGATCGTGTCGCAGCAGCTGCGTGCTTTCTTCCGCTGACGGTGAATCCGCAGCTCGCGAGGAGCCTCGGCACGCGCCATCGCGCGGCCATCGGCCTGACCGAGGAGAACGACGCGGTCGCCGTGATCGTGTCGGAGGAAACCGGCCGCGTCAGCCTTGCGTTGGATGGAAAAATCGAAGGCCCGTACGATTCGGAAAACCTCAAGCGTCGGCTGCGGGCGTTACTCAAATGAGCCTCCGCGAACACCCGTTTGCGCACACCGGGTTGAAGATCGTCTCGATCGCGCTCGCCGTGGTCCTGTGGATGATGGTGTCGTCGCAGCGCGCGTCGGTAGAGCGTGGGCTTCGCATTCCACTCGAGCTGCAGAATCTCCCTGAGAACCTCGAGATGGTCGACCCGCCCCAGGAGTCGGTGGACGTTCGAGTGCGTGGCACAGCCGACGCGCTCGGGCGCATTGCACCGGGCGATCTCGTGGCCACGGTCGACTTGAGCGCGGCCCAGCCAGGCCGGCGTCTCTTCCATCTATCGACAGAGCGGGTCAAGGCACCGTTCGCCGTCGTTGTCACGCAGGTGACGCCATCATCTGTCGCGATTCGTTTCGAGCCCTCGGCCATCCGCGTCGTGCCGGTGATCGCTTCCGTCGAGGGCGAGCCGGCTCCAGGGTTCATCGTCGGACGGATCTCCGCTGATCCGCCGACCGTGGAAATCGTCGGGCCTGAAAGCCTGCTGCGGCGGGTGAGCGAAGCGATTACCGAGCCCCTATGGGTCGGGTCGGCGCGAGCCGATGTACGTTCCAGCGTCGTCGTCGGCGTGGCTGACGAAGGCGTGCGCCTCAAGAGCGTCAAGACGGCCGTCGTCGCCGTTGCGATCGTGCCGGCGCCGGAAGAACGGCACTTGACCGCCGTGCCGGTGCGGGCGCGGAATCTTGCCGGCGGTCTCACGGCGACGATCACGCCGCCGAACGTGCGCGTGCGCGTGCGCGGAACGAAAGAATCCCTCGCGAAGATCAAGGACTCGTCAATCGTCGCCTACGTCGATCTCGAAAGCATGGGCCGCGGGGAGTACGGGCTCCCGGTCCGGCTCGAGCCGGCGGCTGGTATCGGCGTCGATCAACTGGATCCCACTACCGTCGGTATTCACGTCGAATGACTCATGCACTTTTCGGCACTGATGGAATCAGAGGAACGGCAGGCGCATTTCCCCTGGATGCACCCACCGTCCGGCGCGTCGGCGCCGCACTGGTCAAAGCGCTTCCGCATTCCGAGGCCAAGCTTCTCGTCGGGCGGGATACGAGGGAATCGGGTGTGTGGATTGAGCGGGAGCTGGCGCACGGCGCCCGCACGGCGGGGGCCACGGTGCACAGCATCGGCGTAGCGCCGACACCTGCAGTCGCGTACCTGACCGGATCGCTCGATTTCGATGCCGGCGTCGTGATTTCGGCATCGCACAATCCCTATCAGGACAACGGCATCAAAGTATTCTCCGGCGCCGGCGTCAAGTACGGCGGCGGGTTCGAGAATCGCATCGAGACTCTCGTCGCCGATCGGTCGTGGGACGTATCCGCGGGAGACGCGCGCGACGTTCCTCAGGCCGATCACCTTCGCAAGTACATGCAACATGCGTTGGCCGTGCTTCCGAACGCCGAATCGCTGGGACGCGTTCGACTCGCCGTCGACTGCGCCAACGGCGCGATGACGACGGTCGCACCGGTGCTGTTCCGCGAGCTCGGGTTTGACGTCACGGTGCTCGGAGCGGAGCCGGACGGCCGCAACATCAACCGGGGCGTCGGATCGACACACCCGGACAAGCTGGCTGAGGTGGTGAGGCAGGACGGATACCGGTTGGGTGTGGCATTCGACGGCGACGGTGACCGTGCCATTCTCGTCGACGGAAACGGCCGGGTGATCGACGGCGACCACGTCATGCTGATGTGCGCAAAGCAGATGCAGGCCGAGGGCCGGTTGCGCGGCAATGCCGTCGTCGCCACGGTCATGAGCAACATCGGACTGGAACTGGCGCTGAAGAGACTCGGCATCGAGCTGGTGCGCACAAAGGTCGGCGACAAATACGTGATGGAGGAAATGCAGAAGCGGAATCTGTCGCTCGGAGGCGAGCAATCGGGGCACCTTATTTTCTCCGAACATTTGTTCACCGGCGACGGGCTCATCACCGCGCTCAGCGTGCTTCGGACCATGGCCTCGAGCGGAAGAGAGCTGGCAGACCTTGCGGACGATCTGACGACATACCCGCAGGTGCTGTTGAACGTGCGCGTGAAGGAGAAACGGGAGCTCGCGTCGCTCCCGGACGTCGCGGCCGTCATGGCAGATGTGGAGCAACAGCTTGGCGGCAACGGACGCCTGCTCGTGCGCTACTCGGGCACCGAGCCGCTCTTGCGCGTGATGCTGGAAGGACAGGATTTGCAACAGATCGACCGGTGGGGCCGGCAAATTGTCGACGCCGTCAATAAAGCTATCGGCGAACGTTAACAAGGTTGCGACGCTGCGCAACTCGAGAGGCGGCCGCGAGCCCGACGTGCTCGAGGCTGTCGCCGTGTGCGTCGCGGCGGGCGTTCCCGGCATTACTGTTCATCCACGCGCGGACGAGCGTCACATCAGACGCTCGGATGTGTACGACATCGCCGAGTTGCTGAAGCGCTCCCCGGAGGTCGAGTACAACATCGAGGGCGATCCGCGCCCCGATTTCCTCGAGCTGGTGCTGAAGGTCCGGCCGACGCAGTGCACCCTCGTACCTGTGATGCCAGGTGAAGTCACGAGCCAGGCCGGCTGGCCCGCAGACACTCCGGTAGACGACCTCAAAGCCGTCGTCAGCGGGATGAAAAAGATCGGGGTCCGCGTCAGTATGTTCGTCAATCCCGTTCCCGACGCGGTCAGGTGGGCCGCAGCGGTGGGCGGCGATCGGGTCGAGCTGTATACGGAGCCTTTTGCACGCGCGTTCGAAGCCGGCCAGGGCGAAGCGAGCTTCAGAACCTACGCTGATGCCGCCGAGTTGGCGCACTCGCTGGGTCTTGGTGTGAACGCAGGACACGATCTCGATTTGGCCAATCTTCCGCTCTTCCGGCGGCTGCCTCACCTGCAGGAAGTCTCGATCGGCCACGCGCTCATCAGCCACGCGTTGTACGTCGGGCTCGAGCGATCGGTCGGCGATTATCTCGATGCGTTGCGGTATGATCTCACTTCTGAATGAAGCTTGAATCCGTTATCTACGCCATTTCCGGCGTGTTCTTCGGCCTGATCGCCGGGTGGATCATCGGCAGTCAGCAGGCGTCCATGGCGCCGCGCCCGGCCGCGCCCGTGGCAGCAGAATCCGCTCCGCCGGCAGAGTCGTCCGGAGCCGTTCCCGGCACTCCACCCCCGGCGATACTCGACGAGGCGCAAGTGCAGGCGCTGCGAAACGTGGTCGACCGCGATCCCAAGAACGCTGTTGCGCGCGCGCAGCTCGCCAATCTGTACTACGACGCCGGGCGCTACACCGATGCCATCAAGTGGTATTCCGAATCGCTTGCCCTCAACCCGAAAGACGTAAGCGTGAGCACCGATCTCGGCGTGAGCTACTACTACAACAACCAGCCAGATCTGGCCCTCAAACAGCTCGAGCATTCGCTGCAGGTCGATCCGAAGCACACGAAGGCGCTGCTGAACCTGGGCGTCGTGCGCGCATTCGGCAAGCAGGATCTGAAGGGCGCCACCGAGATCTGGCGGCGCCTGGTCGAGATCGCACCCGAAAGCGTTGAAGGCCGTCAGGCCAGGCAGGCACTCGAAAGTCTCTCGTCCGCCCACGGAAACGCGCAATGAGTCAGCGCGAGGAAGAGGGATTTCGCGGAGACATCGTCGAGGTCGGCCGGCGCATGTACGCGCGGGGATATGTCGCGTCGAACGACGGCAACATCAGTATCAGGCTCGATGACACGACCATCCTGACCACGCCGAAAAGCGTGTCGAAGGGCTTCATGACCCCGGACATGATGGTCGTCGTCGGCCTCGACGGCAAAAAGATTCGCGGCACGCGCGATGCGTCATCAGAGCTGCTCATGCACCTCGAGGTGTACAAGAACCGCCCGGACGTGCGGGCAGTCGTGCATGCGCATCCGCCGATCGCCACCGGCTTTGCCGTAGCGGGAATTCCGCTCGATCGCGCCGTGCTCGCCGAGGTCGTCACGACGCTCGGCAGCATTCCCATCGCGGAGTACGGCACGCCGTCGACACCCGAGCTGCCGGCAGCAGTGCGGAAGTACATCAAGGCGCATGATGGTTTGCTGCTCGCAAACCATGGAGCCCTCACGATAGGCCCGGACGTGTACGCTGCCTATTACAAGATGGAGACGATCGAGCACTTCGCGAAGATCAGCCTGGTGACGCGGCAGCTCGGCCGCGAGAATCTGCTGTCGCGCGAAGAGGTGCATCGGCTTCAAGAGCTGCGCGGCAATTACGGCATCAAAGCGCCCGCGCCGATTTGCGCGGACGGTTCAGAGCCCGCCAACGACGATCAGGCATCCTGCCAGATCGTCGAAGCTCCATCCTCGCGCGGCGCGCGGCTCATTCCAACCGATCCGGCCGACTTCCACGTCAACGCGGCTGCCGCGCTGGGCGCACCGGGTTTGGACGGGGAAATTCGGCTATCATACCGCGAGCTTACGGCCCTCATTGAGGATGCCGTGAAGGCTCTATTGGGAGGTCAGCATGGGTGAGGCGCTCGGCATGGTCGAAACCAAAGGACTCGTCGCCATGATTGAGGCGGCGGATGCGATGGTGAAGGCCGCCAAAGTGACCCTTGTCGGTTGGGAGAAAATCGGCGCCGGTTATGTGACGGCGATCGTGCGCGGAGACGTCGCGGCAGTAAAGGCGGCAACCGACGCCGGGGCAGCTGCGGCGCGCCGTGTCGGCGAGCTCGTGTCGGTGCACGTGATTCCGCGTCCGCATGCCAACCTCGAGGACGCGCTGCCGATCGGCAAGTCCGGCGTCAAAGCCTAGAGCTATTCCGGCCCTGATAACGTCGATGGCCAAGCAGACAAGCGACTGCTTCAAGATCCGGAGCGGCGCCGCCTCCGCCCAGGCGGTTTATGGGAGACGGGCTTCGGCGAGCCTCGCCGAAGCGAAGCGAAGGCGGGACGGCAGCGCGTGGGGGTGGGGCCCCACGCGGACGAACCAATGATATTGGCCAAGGTGGTCGGCACGGTCGTGGCGACCCGCAAAGATCCGCGTCTGGTGAGCAGCAAGCTGCTCATCGCGCGCCCCATGGATCCCAAAGGCAAAGCGGAAGGCAACTACGTCGTCGCGATCGACACGGTCGATGCCGGTTTCGGCGAGACGGTGCTGATCGTGAGCGGCAGCTCTGCGCGCATGGCGGTGGTCTGAAAGACTGCCCGGTCGATGCCGCCATCGTCGGCATCGTGGATGAGATCGAGATCAGTGACTGAATCAGGGACTAAGCAGATCGTCGATCACTTCAAGATCCGGAGCGTAAGCCACGGCAGCGCGTGGGGGTGGGGCCCCACGCGGATCAAGTAAAGAACATATGCAGCTGGGACGTGTCGTGGGAACCGTGGTGCTGAACAATCAGAACGACACCCTCAATGGCGTGACGCTGCTGCTTGTACAACCGATGTCGTCTGCGCGCGAACCCCTCGGACGCGTCATCGTCGCCGCCGATTCGGTGGGCGCGGGTGTTGGCGAAGAGGTGTTCTTCGTTCGCGGAAAAGAAGCGAGTTTTCCGTTCTATCCGACTGAGGTTCCCGCCGACGCCGGCATTGTCGGCATAGTCGATTCCTGGCACATGGGATAGGCCATGCAGATCGCGCGCGTTACCGGTACCCTCGTCGCCACGCAAAAAAACCGCAAGCTCGAAGGCGCCAAGCTGCTGTTCGTGCAGCCGCTGACACTCGAAGACACGCCGCGCGGGCCCGAGCTCCTTGCGGTGGATGGCGTCGGCGCGGGCGTGCACGAAAAAGTCTTGATCGTGCTCGAGGGCCGGGCAGCGAGCGATGCCATCGGCAAGAAAGCCGCGCCGGTCGATGCCGCGATCGTCGGTATCGTTGATACAGTGGATCTGGGATGAGCGCCTGCGGCCCGCGCGGAGCGGCAGCGGAGCGCGCGCGAGCGGGGGTGGGGCCCCGCGAGCATTTATGAACGAACAGGACGTCCGCGCGCTCGTGCGCGAAGCGATTGAACGGCATCTGGGGAGACCCGGGCAAGCGGGTAAGGGGCGACGGGCAAGGCGGCAATCGTCACGGGTACGGAGTCATCCGTCGCGGCCTACTCTTCTAGGCCGGCCTTCACCCCTCACCCCATCACATGTCTTTTCACATGTCCTCCCTGGCAGCGAAGTCGACGACGGCATGTGCGTCATCGAGCCACGGGTGCGCTGCAACCACTGCGGGTTCTGTCAGTCCTACGGTCACTAGTCCCATGGCGAAGCCTTCGATTCTGGTCACCTACAAACTACCTTCCTCGGCAATCGAGCCTCTCACGACGGTCGGCGACGTGGAGGTCTATCGCGATGGCGTCCTCTCGAAAGAGGAGTTGATCCGGCGCGTCAAGGGCAAGCACGCCCTCGTGGTGGCCGCGCTCGACAAGATCGACAAGGACGTCATCGACGCGGGCAGCGATCTGAAGATTGTGTCGAACGTCGCCGTGGGCTACAACAACCTCGATGTGCCCTACGCGCGCTCGAAGGGCATCGTGCTGACCAACACGCCGGATGTGCTGACCGAGGCGACGGCGAACATGGCGATCACGCTCATCCTCGCCGTCACGCGCCGCATCGTCGAGGGCGATCGCGTCGTACGGCGCGGCGACTGGAAAGGGTTCGCGCTCGACTTCATGATCGGATCGGACGTGCGCGATCGGCAGCTCGGCATCGTCGGACTCGGTCGCATCGGGCTTGCTGTTGCCGAGAAGGCTCGGCACTTCGGCATGGCGATCGCGTATCACAATCCATCGGCGCGCTCCGTTGCCGGGCTACGAGAGCATGTCGCTCGATCAACTTCTTGCGACGTCAGACGTGATTTCCCTTCACGTGCCTCTGTCACCGCAGACGCGACATCTCATCGATCGCACCGCGCTGTCCCGAATGAAGAGGTCGGCCTACTTGATCAACACGTCGCGTGGCCCGGTCGTCGATGAAGATGCCCTGGCGTGGGCGCTGCGCGAAGGGATCATCAAGGGCGCCGGTCTCGACGTGTACGAGGACGAGCCCAGGATTCATTCCGGGTTGCTGGCGCTCGAGAATGTGGTCCTGGTGCCGCACATGGCGAGCGCCACGGCTGAAACACGCGCGGCGATGTACGACCTCGTCGCCCGGAACGTCGTGAATGTCCTCCAAGGCCAGCCGCCCGTCACTCCGATACCGTAAGAACGTCGAAGCCGTGATGCGCCGGCTCGCGGTGGCCATCACCGGCCTCGAACTGCCTGCCGTCGAGAAGATCTCCCAGTCGCGCGAGGAGGATCCCTTCCAGGTCACGATCGCAACCCTGTTGTCCGCGCGGACGCAGGACGCGACGACCTATGCCGCATCCGAGCGTCTGTTCAAGAAGGCTGCGACACCCCACGCGATGTCGAAGCTGACGGTCAAACAGATCGAGAAGCTGATTTATCCCGTCAGCTTCTACCGCTACAAGGCGCGGTACATCAAGGCGACGTGTGCGAAGCTGCTGAAGGATTTCGATGGGAAGACGCCGTCGACGATGGAAGGCTTGCTCAGCCTGCCCGGCGTTGGGCGAAAGACCGCCAATCTGGTGTTAATCCTCGCGTACGAGAGCCGGAAGAACATCTGCGTCGACACGCACGTGCATCGCATTGCGAATCGCCTTGGCTGGGTAACGACGAAGACACCCGACGAGACGGAGCAGGCGCTCTATCGCGCGACGGAACCGCAATGGTGGCCGTACATCAACTTGTACCTTGTCACCTGGGGCCAGAACGTATGCCGGCCGGTGTATCCACGCTGCCCGGCGTGCGCCATCAAGGATCTCTGCCCGCGGATCGGCGTGACGGTCGTCAGCAAGACGATGCCGGACAGCTATCCGTTGGAGCCGGCCTGACCTGCGCACTTGCCGCCCCAGACCGCCTTGTCCCGCTCCGCAGGCCTGGCGTCGGTCCACCATCGGCGTCGTTCTTCCAGCCGCGGGAACCGCCGCCGATCGCGGTCCCGACGCCGCCGTTCAGGGGAGAAGCTCAGTAGCGTCCAGCCCGTCTTCCGCAGAAAGCCTTCCATGTCGGTCTGAAAGACGCGAAGGCGGGTTACGTCGGCGAACCGGTACTCGCGCACCTGGTCTCGGCCGCGCACTACGATCAGCACGCACGAGTCAGGCTGCCGGCCGAGACTGATACGTGCCTTTTCCTTACCAAATGTCCAAAGCATCACGGAGGCTGTATCGGCTCCTTGCCCCGGTTGCCACAGAGGCAGTTGCCACAGAAGGTCAGTCAGGCCGACCTGTGAAGGTCGGCACTACGAGATCATGGTTCCTGTGAGAAATTTCGGGAAAGGTATCCTTCGGGTCCGGCCATCTCTTCCGAATGAGGTAGGTGATTGCGATCGCCAGCCCGTACCGGCGGGGAATCGTCAGCAGAAGTGGTAGAGACAGCGAGCCGAAGAAGAGCACCCCCATCCAGAAGGTCTTCACCCGAAATCCGAAATACAGCAGGACGATGCCGATGCCGACAGGTATCCGGTCGGTGACGATCCAAACCCACCACACATCACCGTAGTCCCGTTCATATAGGTACCCGCATACCGGGCAGTTCCTGTGGGGTTTATTCCAGCCGATGAAGAGCGGACCTTCGCCGCAATGCGGGCAATGTTTGCTCCAGCCGCGGCGGATGGCCTGACGGAGTTCGGCGCCGGAAATGCGACTCACCTGAAGCCGATTGGTGGCGCCTGGCGCCGGACATCCGAGGGCTCCGGCGGCGGCGGAGGTTGAGTGACGTCTGCCGGAATTGGAACGGGTGCGTTCGCCAGGGCCACGCGCGACGGTGGCGCGGTTGGCATACGGAAATCGTATTCGTCGACCGTCGGGAAGTAGTGGATGAAGACAGCCTCGCCGAGCAGTGCGAAGAACACAATCCCGAACATGACGGCGGCGGCGGCGGCCCAGCGAATCACGCGCCATCGCCAGCGTCGTGCGTGGGCGATGCTGTCCGAAGATCGACCCGCTGGTGTACATCAAGGCGCTGTAGCGTGCCTGGAGGAGCGGTCGGCTCTTCGATGTCGTGCACTTCGAGGCCGGACAGGTCAGTGGCGGCCGACTCGCTGATCTGGGCCGGCGTAGCTACGACTGGCGCAGGCGGCGCCGTGCAGCGGAGCAACAGGTGAAGTCGCCCCCGGTGGGCGGCGACAACCACTGCAGGTGGCGGGACAGGCGCGGTGCCGGCTCAACAGACATGGCCGGCTCCGCGTCCTGTTACGCGACGTGATTGACAGCGGCGCCGCCGTGAGTTCGCCAACACCAAGGTCGTCGATTGCTTGTGTCACCGCCTCGAGGTCGATCGCACTCTTGCGTGCGAGGTGGCCCCGATGCAGCGCCCGATCGCACACGAGATTGATGACCCGCGGCGTGCCGTCCGACACGCGAAACACCGCATCGATGGCGTTCGGCGAGAAGTGCACGCGGTCGTCGCCTCCGCCTGCCACGCTCAGACGGTGCGAGATGTATCCCGCAACACCTTCCCGGCTGAGCGGGTGAAGGTGACATCGAGCAGACACGCGCTGATCGAGCTGCCGCATTTCCGGCAGCTTGAGCTTGGCCTGCAGCTCGAGCTGGCCGACAAGTACGACCTGCAGGAGCTTTTCCGGGGATTCCAGATCCGAAAGGATGCGAAGTTCCTCGAGGAGCGCCGGCGAAAGGTTCTGTGCCTCGTCGATGATGAGAACGGCAAATGCCTGAAGAGGGACAAGCGATTTCAGAAAGTCGTACAACGGGTAGCTGAGGTCTGCGTACGACGCGCCCGCCAGTCTGCCGCCCTTGAGATCGTCGACCGACATCACCCCGAAGTCGAGGAGCAGCATCTTCAGCAGATCGTCGCGCGTCACGAACGGATCGGGGACGAACGTAGTGAACGTCTTGCGGTCGAGCCTCTCGAGCACCGCTTTACACAGCGTTGTCTTGCCGGTCCCGATGTCGCCGGCGAGCACGATCAATCCTTCACGGCGGCGAATCGCGAGCAACAGGTCTTCGAACGTGCCGGCGTGCGCGGAGCTCCTGTATAGAAACTTCGGATCGGTCGAAAGGCTGAACGGCTTTTCACGCAGACCGTAATACGGCTCATAGGTCAGCAACGCCGACGAAATCGCGGACGCTCGCGGGACGGAATTGAGTGCGGGAAATTTGTCCACGCGATTCAACCGAGCACGAATTGCGGCGCTGTCTCCGTGGAGACGATGGATGCGGTTTCCGGATAGCGTTCGACGAATGCCTTCGGGTATGCGCCGGGCACAGGCTCGCCGAGCTGGCTCTTGATCATGACCGCGTTGACGACGGCTTTGGACGCGAAGTGGTTGTTGAAATACAGATAGAACTTCTTGACGAGCCTGCGCGCCGCGCCGGCAGTCTCGGCGAAGGGGGTCAGCTCGTTCGCCGAATAGAGGTAGTTATAGCGATCCTCGGACTTGTCGTGCTTCCACCATTGCGCGGCGTTCCGGCCGTGCAGGCGCATGTAGTAGAAGCCGGAGATGTTCGGCAGCTGGTTCTGCCGGATCGACAGTTTGAACTTCGGCTCGTCGATCTGCGTCAGCGCCGCATTGTGCGAGTTCAACAGGGACAGCGTCGATGCGAAGTCGTCGCTCCAGCTCCGGTGCCGGAGCTCGACGGCGACCGGGTAGTCCCGGAACCGTTCGAGGAGGGCATCGAGATAGCCCTGCGACTCCGGGTTCTGCTTGAAGCTGGGAGGGAACTGCGCGAGCAGCGCCCCGATCTTTCCTGCGGCGGCAAGCGGTTCGACCCCCCGGCGGTACGTGTCGATGGCTTCCATGTCGAGCGGCGGCACGCCCGGGATATCGGCATGAGTGAGCCCGCGGTATAGCTTCAGTGAGAACTCGAAACCAGGCGGGGTGCGGTCGGCCCACGTCTGCGCGACGGTCGCCTTCGGCTGCCCGTAAAAGGTGGTGTTGACTTCGACGGTATCGAAATGTTCGGCGTAGTACGCGAGCTCGTCGAATTTGGGCCTGGCGCCCCTTGGCCGGCGTCCCTTGGCCGCCGGGGGATAGAACAGGCCATTCCAGGTGCCTTGACCTGCTGGATAGTTCCAGCCAGACGTGCCGATCCGCAGGTTGGACATTGGTCATCGCGGCGGCCCGCCGCGCCTCCGCGCTTTTTATTCTAGACGGTAGAATGGGATGTTGTGCTGAGCGTGAATGAGATTTTCTACTCGATTCAAGGCGAATCGACGTACGCAGGGAAGCCGTGCGTGTTCGTGCGGCTCGCCGGCTGCGACCTCAGGTGCACGTGGTGCGATACGGCGTATGCCTTTGGCGAAGGGCAGAAGATGTCGATCGACGATGTGTTGCAGCAGGTCGAGGGGTATGGCAGTCCTCTGGTGGAAGTGACCGGCGGTGAGCCGTTGCTGCAGGAAGACGTCTATCCGCTGATGGAACGATTGCTCGAGAGCGGCCGCACGGTGCTGCTCGAAACGGGCGGGCAGATTGACGTCAGCCGTGTTCCGGGCGCGGTCGTGAAAGTGCTCGACGTCAAATGCCCCGCGAGCGGCGAGTCCGAGAACGTCGAGTGGAGCAACATCGATCGACTGGGATCGCGCGATCAGGTGAAGTTCGTCATCCAGGACCGAGCCGACTACGAGTTCGCGCGCGGGATTGTCGCGCGCCACGCGCTCGATCGGCGGTGCGCCGCCGTGCTGTTCTCGCCGGTTCATGGCGTGATGAGTCCGAAGGATCTGTCGGAGTGGATCCTCGCCGATCGGCTGCCGGTGCGGCTGCAGCTGCAAATCCACAAGCATATCTGGGGCGCGCATGTCCGCGGCGTCTAGCAAGGCGGTCGTGTTGCTGAGCGGCGGGCTCGACTCCTATACCGCAGCGGCGCTTGCGCGTGACGCCGGGTTCGAGATTTATGCGCTGACGGTGAATTACGGCCAGCGCCACGGCCATGAGATTCTCGCGGCGCGCAAGGTTGCCGAGGCGCTTGGCGCGAGAGCGCACCGCGAGCTGGCGGTTGATCTCGCGACGCTCGGCGGGTCGGCGCTGCTCGGGGATGGCGAGGTGCCCAAGGATGGGCCGCACCCCGACACGATACCGGCGACCTATGTACCCGCGCGGAATACGGTCATGCTGGCGCTCGCCCTCGCGTGGGCCGAAGTGCTCGGGGCCTATGACATCTTCATCGGCGTGAACGCGCTCGACTACTCCGGCTATCCCGATTGCCGGCCCGAGTTCATCGAGGCATTCGAGAGAACGGCGGCGCTCGCAACGAAAGCGGGAGTTGAAGGCGGCCGGTTCCGCATCCAGGCTCCGCTGATTGCGATGACGAAGGCTCAGATCATCCAGCGTGGCATTGGGCTCGGCCTCGATTACGGCCTCACGCACAGCTGCTACGATCCATTGCCGCAGGGCGCGCCGTGCGGCCGATGCGATAGCTGCGTGCTGCGCGCCCGAGGGTTCGAAGAAGCGGGAGTGAAGGATCCGTTGGTGGCCCATGTCCTCTGAGCGCCTGTACTACACCGACGCCTACCTGGTCGAGTTCGACGCCGTCGTCCGCGAGGCAAAGCCGCAGAACGACCGCTGGAAGATCGTGCTCGATCGCACGGCGTTCTACCCGACTTCCGGCGGCCAGCCGTTCGACATCGGGACCCTTGGAGAGGCGAAGGTCGTCGACGTGTTCGACCAGGAGGACGGCACGATTGGCCATCTTGTGGACCGCGAGCTCGAGACCAACTCGCGCGTGCGCGGCCATGTTGACTGGAGCCGGCGCTTCGATCACATGCAGCAGCACACCGGCCAACATCTGCTGTCCGCGGCCTTCGAGCGCGAGACGGGCGCCAGGACGGTCAGCTTCCACCTCGGCACGTCCGCTTCGACGATCGATCTCGACAAGGAACTGGCGGCCGATCAAATCGCGAGGGTCGAAGACACGGTCAACGCGGTGCTGTGGGAAGACCGCGAGGTGTGCGTCAGGTTCGTCACGGCAGCCGAGGCGGCCAAGCTCCCGCTTCGAAAGGATCCCACGCGCGAAGGCGAGCTCCGCATCATCGAGATACAGGATTACGATCTGTCGGCCTGCGGCGGGACGCACGTGAAAAGCACGGGAGCGATCGGCGTCATCGCCATCTCCGGCGTCGAGCGGTTCAAGGGCGGCCTCCGCGTGGAATTCGTGTGCGGCGCTCGCGCCCTCAAAGCGTATCGAGGCTTGAAGAACGCCGTCAGCGGCAGCGTGCGGCTCCTGTCCGTGCTGCCCGATGAGCTGCCGTCGGCCATTGAGAAGCTGCAGAGCGCAGGCCGCAGCCACCAGAAATCGCAGGAAGGTCTGTACGAGCGGCTGGCCGCTCATGAGGCTGCGAGTCTGGCGCTGTCAGCTGAGCGCATCGGCGCCGTCAACGCGGTTCTTGCTCCTGTTTCAGGATGGGATGCGAACGGCCTGAAGAAACTCGCGGCGTCCATTGCCACGAAGCCGGCGACGATCGCTGTGCTGATCACGACCGACGCGCCCATGCTTGCCGTCGTCTCCCGATCTCAGGATCTCGGGATCGACGCAGGCGCCGTTCTCAAGACCCTGGTCGATCAGTTCGGCGGACGCGGCGGTGGCAAGGGAGCGATGGCGCAGGGCGGTGGATTGACGGGCGACCCTCGAGCCGTGCTCGACGCCGCCCGGACATTCATCGCGTCACAGCCCACGCAATGAACCGCTCGGTGTAGTACATCGCAACCCGCCTTCCCATGCCGTTCGGCACGGCGTCGAAGGAATGCTCGGACCATGGCAGCTCGAGCAGCACTGACGTCGTCCCGGCGCTCGTCAGCGCCGAATGCAGCATCCGTCCGAAGCGCGCTTCGACGATGTGGTCCCGCGAGCCATAGATGCTCAAGGTCGGCGCGGCCGCCTTTGATACCCAGGTGATTGGCGACGCGTGCCGGTAATGTTCCGGCTTCTGATCCGGCGTGCCGCCGATAAACGCCTCGACAATCGCGCGCACGTTCGCCGGATCGGGTCTTGGCGGCTGACGCCAGCCGGCGGCGAGATCGACGGGGCCGTAGTAGTTGACGACCGCCCTTATGGATGACGGCCCTTCCTGGTAGGCGAGGCGCATCGCAAGCTGCGCACCCGCCGATCGGCCCACCAGCACGATGCGGCTCGGGTCGCCGCCGAACTTCGCCGCCTCCTGCGACAGCCAGTAAAGAGCGGTGCGCACGTCCACGATCTGCTCCGGCCATTTCCACTCCGGTGCGTGCCGGTAATCGATTGCCACGACGAGGTAACCTCGCTCGGCGAAGTATCGCGAGAACCATTCCTGGCTGCGCGGCGTGCCGCTCTGCCAGGAGCCGCCGTAAATCTGCATGATGACGGGAACCGGTCCCCGCGCCGCCGGCTGATAGACGTCGAGGGACAGCGGCACGCCGTCAGCTTTCGAAAACTGCACGTTCCGCGTCACGCGGATCTCACCCGAAAGCACCTCCGGCGCATTCGCCGTCGTTGCTGCCATGGCGCGATCGAACCGCGCGAGTGCGATGGGGAGCTGTACCACCGGCACGAGCGCCAGCACCGATGCCATCGCCGCAAAGGCACAGCGTCAGGCGAGCCGTGCGATCGCGCCGGACGCGGCGCGCGGAGATGATGAGAAGGATGACGCTCCCGGCTAGAAGGACCGGGCTGACTTCCGGCGAGCCGACGGCGATGGGATAGAGAGCGGAGTGCGGAGCCGGGACAACGATCCACATCGAGAGAAACAGCAGCACCGCCGACGCGATGAGCAGGATGAAATCCGCAGGCCGGAGCACGCCGGCATTATGGCTTATGCGCGGCGATCAACGCGTGAGCGGCCGCGCGCGCGTGCCTGACGACTACGTCCGCTGGTTGCACCGACGACATCGCGGCGGCGCCTTCGAGGATGAGCACAAGAGATGAAGCCAGGGCTATCGGAAGATTTCAATCCTGCGCGGCGAGCGAACCGGGCAATCAGCGCGCGGAGCCACGCCTTGTGCGCGGCGGCGAGCTCGCGCGCCTCGGTGGAATCCGGCGCCTGGACCGCCGCGATGATGAGCGGGCAACCGTGAAACCCGTCCGACGTCAGCATCTCGGCATGGACCTGCAGTACTTCCGCGAGCTTCCGCTCGGGGTCGTCATGCGCGGCGGCGCGCTGCTCGATGTGACGGCGTATCTGCTCCGCACGGCGCTGGAGCGTCTCGAGAACCAGCGCGTCCTTCGATCCGAACAGGTTGTAGATGGTGGGCTTGGTCAATCCGGCCGAATCGGCGACGCGGTCGGCCGTGATGGCATGAAGACCCTCGCGGTAGAACAGCTCGCCGGCCGCATCCATGAGCCGCTCGCGGTTCGAAGGGTACCGGGTCATAAACTGGTGACTTGACAGAGTATACCGACCGGTAAACAATTTTACCAATCAGTAAAATATAAACAAGCCGCCCGTCCGAAGGATTTTCGGCGATGGACCCCTCTAACCATATGAGCCCCATGTCCGGCCTGCCGCCTGCGGCCCGCGTCAGCGACAAGGTACTGGTTCGCCGTCTCTTATCAGGCGATGAGGCCGCATTCCGCCAGTTTTTCGACGGCCATTTTCCGCGGCTCTACCGATTCGCATTGACACGCACCGACGGAGACCACGACGCCGCCGAAGAGATCGTGCAGAAGACGCTGATCGCGGCGATGCGAAAGCTGCAGGCGTACCGGGGAGAAGCCAGTTTGTTCACCTGGTTATGCGCCATCTGCCGTCGCGAAGCCGCGGCATGGCGGTCGCGCGCGGTCGGCACTTCGCGATGATGCTGCCGGAGGATGCTCCGGAGATTCGGCAGCAGATTGCCGCTCTGGCGGCAATGGCGGCGCAGCCCGATGAGGCGTTCGATCGGGGGAGACCGCTCGCCTCGTCCGGGTGGCACTCGATCTTCTTCCGGGCAGCTACGGCGAAGTGCTCGAGTGGAAATACATCTACGGATTGAGCGTCGCCGAGATTGGCGAACGGATGAGCACGGGCCCAAAAGCCGTCGAGTCTCTGCTGGGCCGCGCCCGGAAGTCGTTCCGCCAGGTTTTCTCGGTCCTGGTGCATGGGCAGGTGGTCTATGACGGATAACTCTGACGTCGTCGAGGCCTTGCTTCGTGCGGCCGGCCCACGTCCACCGGCGCCAGGCGACAGTGCCCGGCGAATCGAGGTGGCGATACGTCTCGAGTGGCAGGATGCCGTGCAGAAACGTCTCGGTCGGCGGCGCGCAACCTGGATTGCCGTCAGCTGCGTCACCAGTGCCGCCGTCATCGCTCTCATGCTGCACGCACACGTTGGACAGGTCGCGCCGCACGCCACGGTGTCGCCGTTGTCGCCGCGCCCCGTTTATGCCTCACGTGTCGCTGCCCCCGGTGGCGATGGCTCGTACTTTCGCGTCGACAAGGAAGATCGGCCGCCCGATCGCGGTCTGCCGCGCCGCGTGCTCGCCAGCTACATACAGGAGACGCGATGAGCGAGCGCGAACACGATCAATCGGTGTTGAGCCGGCTCGTGGGATGCTGGCAAGGCACGCTGCTCCATCGCGCGTACGCCGAGCAGCCATTCCAGCAGCTGGCCGCGAAGTCTGATAACAGGTGGGTACTCGGTGGACGTTTCATCGAGATGTCCCTGCACGCCGATACGTGGGGAGAGGCATGGTCGGCGGTGTTCTACATCGGGTACGAGCGAAGCGAGCGGCGTCATGTGCTGGTTTCCCTCGAACCAGCCGATCGCCGCGTCACCACACGGCTCGGTGACTGGCGGCGCGAGCAAGGTTGCCTCGTCCTGACGAGCCCGCAGTCGCGGGCGGTTTGCGACGTGACGGTCCCGGGTCAATTGAAGCTCGAGCTCACCGACGCGGTCGGCCGGCAGGGAGTTCGTGCGGTTCAGAGCGGACTACCGGAGCGGCGCCCCGCCTGTGGTCATGAAGCCTGCGCAGCCGCGCGAGCCGCGGCGATTCGTCATCGCGTAAATGTCGTAAGGCGAAGGATCGCGTTGTCGGCGGCCGCGTCAATCGTGCCCGATGGCACGGTGAAGTTGTTTGCGAGTATCGAGAAGATCAACAGCTCTCCGCCGACCGTATGGACGTAACCGGTTATCGCGCGAGCGTTATCGACCGTCCCGGTCTTCGCTCTCACTCGCCCTTCGGCCGGCGTCCCCGCAAGCCTTCTCGACAGCGGACCGTCGCGTCCGGCGATCGGCAGGGATTCGCTGAATGGTGATACGTGCTTCGGATCCGTGCGCATCTGGCGGAGGATGCGCACCAGCGCCTCCGACGAGACGTAGTTGTATCTCGACAGGCCCGAGCCATCGGCGATGACGTAGCTGTCGTTGGCGAGTCCCCAACCCTTCAGCACATTCGACCGCCTTGTCTCGTCCGCCGATCGATCGGAGCAGCGTCTCCGCGTACTGATTCTGGCTCACCCTCATCATCGACGCCGCGATGTGCCGGAGCGGCAGCGAAACATGCGAGACGAGCACCCGGGCAGCCGTGAGATCGGGCTTCGTCAGGAAATCATCGATGTCGGCCGCATCTCCGTTCACCTGGATGCCCTCGGCGATCAGCGCGGCTCGAAATGCCGACGCAAAAAACCCGGTCGGGTTGTCGACAGAGGCCGTGCGTACAAACGGCGCTGCCTTGGCCGGAATCTGCCCCTCGACGACGAGCCGCGACGAACCTGGAAGCCGCCTCAGCCTGAGCGCGCCCGTGCCCGACTCTGCGACGGTCACGAGCCGGTTATCGACGTGCAGCCCGCTGCCATCCGGTCGCACCTGAATGGCGACCGGATCGCCGGCTGTGGTGCCGGCGTGAATGACGAGATCCACGGACCCTTCGTTGTACTCGAGCGCGCTGACCGCCGCGGCGTAGCCATAGGGGAGGTTGTCGAGCGTCCATCCGTCGCCGAAGCCGTTGTCATCGAAGAGGTCGTCGTCCCCGATCACCCCTCCTTCGATCCGCGCAATGCCGGCGTCGCGCACGCGACGCGCAATGGCTCTCAGCGTGCCAGGCATGTCGCCGCGCTCGCTGATGCTCGGATCGCCGCTGCCGACGATCACGAGATCTCCGCGCAGCACGCCTTCGTCGAGTGGAGCGGAAGACACGATTCGCGTCTCGAAGCGATGATCCCAGCCGAGCAGCTCGGCCGCGGCCGCCAGGGTCACGACCTTCATCGTCGAGCCCGGCATCATCAGCTTTGCGGCGTTCAGGGAGTAGAGATCGTCGCCAGCGTCCGCGGAGCTCACGAGGACGCTCCAGAAAGACCGCTCGAATTGGGGTGTCTCGAAGATAGCGGAGAGATCGGCCTGCAGCCGCTGAACAGGAGTGGTCGTGCTCGCGGTCGTGGCGGGAGCGATCGCGACGGTTCGTGAAGCGCCGCACGCCGATACAGCGAGCGCAGCGGCGAGGGCAATTGCGGCGCGCGTCACGCCCTCATCTTACTGAATGGCGTCGAGCTTTTTCACCGCGTCCTGATATTTGCCGGCCTCGATCTTCAACGCGCCCGGCTGGTCGGCTCGCGTCGCGAACACGCCCGCGCCCGACGTGCCGAATACCACGCGCTCTTCCTTCTTTCCGTCGTCAAACTTCACGACGATGACCGCCGCCGGCTTGTCATGGCCGGTCGCGGCGCCGGCGGCGGGCACAAAGCTCTCCGCGCGAAGATTCGAGAAATCGAGCAGCGCACCTTCGAAGTTGCTGGAATCCACCGTCTTCGCGGCAGGCGCGATCTGCTTCCATGTGTCGACCGCGTTTGCGCCGGTGCCCTTGACACGCTCGAACGCGCGCGTATCGGCGCCGCGCGTAATCTCGAATCGTGTGGTGTTGAACGGGCGGAAGTCGAACACTTCCTTGCGCCGGAAATTATCGACGGTTTTCTTCAATTCCATCGCGACGCCGTTGTTGATGCTGAACACCGCGGCCTTCGCCGGGTCGCGTCCCCAGACGGATCCCGCATCCGCTTCTTTGCCGAGCTCGAACTTCACCGAGGACGCGCCCGTGCCGAGTGTCGCAACCACGGCCGGCTTGTCGAGTCCGTACTGTTTCAGATCCTTGAGATCCTCGGGGCGGTCCTTCAGCGTCGTCATCTGCGCCGACTGCAACTGTCCGATGAGGCCGCTGACGCTGACGAAGTCCGCGGGCGCCTGAATCGGCTTGACGAGCTTCCACTCTTCGCCGCTCTTCTCCAGGCGAATCGTCTGGGTGCCAGACGCGAGCTCCAGCGACGTCACGCTGGCTTGATCGAACGCGAGCGCCGCCTTGTCGCGAAAGTCGAAGGCCGATTTGTCGGCGGCAGTCTCCAGAGCGGAATTGACCAGGAATATCCGGTTGCTCGATGGCAGCTTGGCGTACGTTCCCGAGCTGGCAGGTGTCTTGTCGCCGAGGAGAATCCGCTTCGGCTCCTTCTCGCCGTCCACGTGAAACGTCACGTCGACGGCCGGTTCGGCGAGTCCGTAGGCCTTCAGGTCGGCGGCGTTTTCGTCGACGATCCGTTGCTCCTCGAGATTGGCCAGGTTCGTCACGAGGTCGCTCACGGTATTGCGGTCCGCGGGCGCATTCGCCGGTTGGACGATCGTCCAGACGTCCTTGGCGTCCTTACGAAGCGCGGTCACCTCGCCGGTGCTCGATTTGACTTGCAGCTGATTGATCTTGGCTGCGTCGTAGGTGAAGACTTTTGCCTTCGCGTTCTCGTCCGCGACGGGCCGCTCCGATTCGACGAAGTAGAGGTAACCGCCCAGGCCGAGCGCGACAACGAGCAGGATCAGAGTCGAGCCGGTACGTCCCATTTAACGCCTCTGCCACCAGGTATACACGCCAGAACCGAGAATCAACCCGGGAATGAATATCAGCGACAGCCAGAGTACCCGGCGCTGTTGATCGGCCGTCATCGTCACGCGCCGGTCTCCCGAATCGCGCGGGTGAATCGAGATGAGATCTTCCTGCTGCGTCAGCCAGTTGTTCATGTTGACGAACAGGTCCGCATTGCCCTGAATGCCCGCCGCGGCGTTCGAGGCGAAGTCGGAGTCGCCGACGACCATGATCCGCATCTGCGGCTTCTGCGCCGGCTTCGCACCGTCGGCAGGCTTTTCACCTTCAGCGGGCTTGTCCCCCGGCTTGTCCGCCGTAGCGCCGGGGGGAAGCGGCATCAGCCGCGGAGGCGGGCGCGTCGGGCGCATCCATCGACAACGACAAGGCGATCGTGATCGGGCCGCGATGGTCGCCGGCTTTTTCATCCAGCGACACTTTGCCGGCCGCAACCGACTTCACGTCAGACTCGGACCAGCTTTTTTCGGCTCGTGTTGATCACATTCTGCGTGTTTGCCGTGCCGAGCTCGACGCCGGCCTCGCCGCGTGACCGACTGCGCGAGCGGAAACGCCGTGAGCAGATCGAAGTTCTCCGTGACGGGATGCGACGGATACGCCGCGACCACCGGCACCTCCGCGCCGGTGCCGAGCAGCTGCCCCATGCCGCTGATGTCGATGACGACGTCGTGGCCGAGGCTGATCCCCCATTCCTTGAGCAGCGCCTCGAGAGTCGGCGCGCTGCGCGCGGACTCGCCTACCGGCGGATCGAGCATGAAGAGCGCTTTGCCGCCCTTGCGCAGATACGTTCTGATCGCATCGACCTCGGGTTTCAAATAGTCCGCGGTTGGGCCCGCGACGATCAACACCGACGCATCGGCCGGAACGCCGGCTTGCGACTGCGCGAGGACGATCTTGTCGACCGTATAGTTATCGCGCTTCAGGGCGTCGACGACGCTCGCGTACCCGGGGCGATCGTTGCCGAGCGTGTCGCGCTCGCCATGGCCCTGAACGAAATACGCCTTCACCTGCCGGCCGGTCGTCACCTTGATGAGGGTGTTCGTCAGGTCCTGCTCGCGCTCGCTCATCACCTTCTCGCGCCGGCCGCCGTATTCCATGATGACGGTGCCAGGGGCGACAATGGCGTATTCGCGCGCGCGCGCCGGCTCTCGATCCATGTCGACGTATTCAGGCTGGATGTTCGGGCTGGCGGCCGTGTACATGTTGAGCGAGTCGCGGAAACGCTGGAATGCGCCGGGCGCGTCGAACACGAGCACTTTGACCGGCGATTTCAGGCCGCTCAGCACTTTGACGGTCTGATCCGACAATGTGTAGGAGGCGGCCGCCGTAAGGTCCCATCGTTTGTCGCGCCGCGTCACGGCCCAGTTGACGCCGATGAGGATCGCAAGGACAGCCGCGACGCTGATGCTCATCATCGCGCCGAGCTTCGTCTCGCGCTTCTGGAACGACCGGGCGATGTCGCGCCACTGGGTCAACGTGTAGAAGACGACGCAGACAAGGCCGGCAATCGCCGACCAGTACGCATATTGATCCCATTCGGGACGAAACATCCTGATTGCGACGCCGGCAAACACCAGCAGCGTGCCAATCCACCCGACGATGCCGAAAATCGTATTAAGCATGCAGACTCACCCGCGCCAGCGTTCGCTGTCGACAGACTTTGCGGTCAAGAACAACCCGAACGTGATGAAGCTCAAGTAATACACGAGATGACTCAGGGCGACGACGCCCTTGGAGAAGTCATCGAAATGATCGGTAATCGACAAGCGCCGACAGCACCTTCTGCATCGTCGGCCCCGCGCCTTCGGACATCCAGTTCACGGTCCAGAGGAGGAGCAGCACGGCGAAGGTCACCATGCCGGCGACGATCTGATTTCTGGTCAGGCTCGAGATGAGCAGCCCAATCGACAGAAACGACGCGCCCATGAGCAGCAGGCCCAGATAGCCGGACAGAATCGGCTTCCATTCCGGGTTGCCGTAGATGAAGAGAATGCCGATGTGAATCCAGGTGACCGCGAGCATGAGCGCATACAGCGCGACCGCCCCGAAAAACTTGCCGAGCACGATCTGCGTGTCGGTGACGGGAGAGGTGAGCAGCAGTTCGATCGTGCCCGACCGCTTTTCCTCGGCGTACGTCCGCATCGTGATGAGCGGCAGCACGAAGAGCGCGACGACGCTGACGTTCTGCAGCAGCGGCCGGATCGCCATCGTGTTGATGTTGATTTGCCCCTGGCCCGGCATCCCCATCTGCAGGCTCGCCTGCATGAAGAAGGTAAGCGACACGAAGTAGAACCAGCCGAACACCAGCGCGAAGAACCCGATGATGATGTAGGCGATCGGCGACGCGAAATACCCGCGCAGCTCTTTCTGCGCGATCGCGAGAACGTTACTCATGGGGCTGCTCCTCAGTCTTCACGTCGATCTTTTCTTCGGCTTTTTCTTCGGTCGTCAGGCTCAGGAAGATTTCTTCCAGGCTCATGCGCGACGGCCGCAGCTCGAGCAGTCCCCAGTTGTTCGTGACGACCGCGCGCGCGAGATCGCGCCGGATGTCGCGGCCGCGATCGCTGCTGATCTCATACGCCACGACGCCGTCGTGCGTGTCAGCGATCGAGACGTTGAGCACCCCGGGTACCGACTGCAGCGCGGGCGCGGCATCCTGGCCCGCCGCGTCGACCTGCAGGTACATCGTTTCCGAACCGCGCAGGCGGGCCGTGAGATTGGACGGCGTGTCGATCGCCACCACCCGGCCCTTGTTGATGATGACCACGCGGTCGCAGGTTTGTGAGACTTCCGGCAGGATATGCGTGCTCAGGATGATCGTGTGGGTGCCGGCCAGTTCCTTGATGAGCTGCCGCGTTTCGATGATCTGCTTGGGGTCGAGGCCCGCGGTCGGCTCGTCGAGGATGAGCACCTCCGGGTTGTGCAGAATCGCTTGCGCGAGACCGACGCGCTGCCGGTAGCCCTTCGACAGCTTTCCGCAGTGCCGGTTCGCCATGTCGTCGACGCGCGTACGGCGCATCGATTCCTCGACACGATTCTTCCGCTCGCTCGACGACATACCCTTTGTCTTGATGCGGGCGACGAACTGCAGGTACTCGCGCACCGTCATCTCCGGGTAGAGCGGCGGCGTCTCTGGAAGGTATCCTGTTCGGCGCTTGGCCTCGAGCGGCTGATCGAAGACGTCGAAGCCGGCGACGACCGCTTTGCCTTCTGTCGCGGGCATATAGCCCGTCAGAATACGCATCGTCGTCGTTTTGCCGGCGCCATTCGGGCCGAGGAAACCGAGAATCTCGCCCCGCTCGACGCGGAAGTTCAGATCGTCGACCGCAGTGACGCGGCCATAGCGCTTGGTGAGGTGCTGGACCTCAATCAACGGCGTTCTCCATGTTGTTCGGGGCCCTTCCCCGCTCGGAATTTAATCGATGTAAGCTTCTGAAAGCGGCAGCGACCGTGCCACCAACCCCCAATCCTAATAGAACCGCCGCGATGGCAGCAAGAGGCGGGGCGGTTTTGCTGGGCCTTCTCCTCGCCGTGGCTCGGGTCCGCATGGTGGTGGATACACCGCTCAGTACCCCCTTTAGACGGACGGATCCCCCTGGCTGGTCTGCGCAGTCCCGTCGAAGTGCGGTTCGACGGGTTTGGCGTCCCTCATGTTTTTGCCGGATCCGACGAGGACGCATGGCGGGCGGTCGGCTACCTGCAAGCGCGCGACCGGTTGTGGCAGATGGAGCTTTACCGCCGTGCGGCATCGGGCCGCCTGTCGGAGCTGCTCGGCGAGGCGACGGTTGCGATCGATCAGAGGTTTCTCACTCTGGGGCTCCGGCGCGCGGCCGAGCGCGAGTGGGAGCGAACCCCGCCGGGCCTTCGAGCAGTGTTCGAAAGTTACGCGGCGGGGGTGAACGCCGTCACCTCGTCAGGACGCGCCCGATTGCCGATCGAGCATCAGCTGCTGGGCATCGAGCCGGAGCCATGGTCGCCAATCGATTCGCTTGCGATCAGCAAGTTATTCGCCTGGCGGCTTGGGGAGAATCATCGGGCGGAGCTGCTGCGGTATGCGCTCGCCGAGGAGATTGGGCCGCGGGCGCTCGAACTGTTTCCGGATTCGCCCGAATGGGCGCCGGTGATAGTCGCCGCAGAGCAGGGCGAAGAGCGTCGCGCAGAGGGCAGAGGGCAGACGGCGCGAGGGTCAGAAATCGCATATCCACCAGGCCTCGAGTGGCTCTCGCCTGATGCGCAGGCGCTCAGTAACAGTTGGGTGGTCCACGGGTCGCGCACCGCGTCGGGCCGTCCCATTCTCGCCAACGACCCACATCTTGCTATCGAGATGCCATCGGTGTGGTGGGAAGTGCACGTCGCGGCGAAAGACTTTGACGTCGCGGGCGTCACCATTCCGGGCATTCCATTCGTCGTCATCGGCCACAACGCGCGGATTGGCTGGGGTCTGACGAATGCCGGCGCCGATGTGCAGGACTTTTTCGTCGAGCAGCTCGATCCATCTCGACAGCACTATCGCGTTGGGGAGGAATGGGTGCCCCTGGAGGTCCAGCGTCACGAGATTCGCGTCCGCGGACGCAGGTCGCCGCTGGTGTTCGAGGTGCGCTCGACGCGCCATGGTCCCGTCGGCAATCCCGACGACTGGGACGAGATCTATGCCGGCGACGCGCCGCCGCCCGAGCGGCTTGGTGGCACCGTGCTCGCGCTGAAATGGCAACCGGTGCTCGAAGCCAACTCGTCGGCCGCATTCGATCGGCTCGCGCGCGCCGGCAGCTGGGAGGCGTTCGTTGACGCCGTTCGCCAATTCTCGGCTCCCGCACAGAACTTCGTGTATGCGGACGTCGACGGCAATATCGGTTATGCGATGTCCGGGCTCCTGCCGGTTCGCAGCGGCTCCGACGGTGTGCTGCCGGTGTCCGGCGCTTCGCGTGACGCCGATTGGCACGAGTGGGTCGATACAAGCCGGCTTCCGGCAGTGCTGAATCCGCCGTCGGGGCAGATCGTCACCGCCAACAACGAAGTTGAACGAGGGCTCACCTATTTGATCACACGCGATTGGGCGGCGCCGTTCCGCGCTCAGCGCATCGCCGCGCTGCTCGGCGACCGGCGCGGCCTCGACGTCACCGCCATGCGAGAGATCCAGGCGGACATCATCAGCCCGTCAGCGGACCGCGTCCTGAAAGCGATTGACGTGCCCGAATCAGTGAAGGAGCTTCGGACGTGGGATCGCCGCGTGGACCATCGCCCGGTGTCCCTTCTCTACGAAGCCTTCGAGGAGGCGCTGTGGTGGCGGACGTTCGCCGACGAGATGTCAGGGCCGCTGTACGAGCGCTTTTACCGTTACGCCGCGAGGGAGCGGCTCGTCGGATTGCACGCAGTCATAGCGGATCGCCAATCGCCCTGGTTCGACGATCGCACCACCCCGAATGTGGTTGAAACGCGCGACGACGTCGTCAAGCGGGCGGCAGACGACGCGATCGGCGGGCTGCGCGCGCGCTACGGCGCGCCGGCAGGATGGCGCTGGGACGAGGCGCACGCGGTCAAGTTCTCGCATCCGCTATCGGGCGGCGGATGGGTGCTGGACTGGTTCTTCAGCCGAGGGCCAGTGCCGGTTGGCGGCCATAGCACGACGATCAACAAGACGACCACCGATCTGCGGCGTCCGTACGCAACTTCCGAAGCAGCCTCGTACAGGTTGATACTTGATGTAGGAGCCTGGGACGCGTCCCTGGGCGTCAACATTACCGGGGAATCGGGACACCCGCTCAGTCCCCACTATTTCGATCAGAATGGCTTGTGGCGGCAGGGACAATATCGCGCTCTGCCGTTTACGCGACCGGCGATCGAATCGGCGACGGTTTCGAGACTGGAATTGGTTCCGTAGCGAGGCTGGCCAGTCGTAGTGCCGACCTTCAGGTCGGCGGTGTATCCGTAGTGCCGACCTTCAGGTCGGCGGTTATGAGGAGACAAAACGAATGGCGGCAGAAGTCGGCAGCAAGGCCCCGGATTTCACCCTGGTCAACCAGGATCGCGAGAACGTCACGCTCAGCCAGGAGCTTGCGAAAGGCCATGTCGTGCTCGCTTTTTTCCCCGGTGCGTTCAGCGGGACGTGCACCAAGGAATTCTGCAATCTGCGCGACACGATGAGCAGCTTCCGCAACCTGAACGCCAACGTGCTGGGCATCAGCACAGACACGTTCTTCACGCTGAAAGCGTGGGACGATCAGCAGAAGCTCGGGTTTCCGCTGTTGAGCGACTACAACAAGGAAGTCATCAACAAATACGGAGTCGTGAATCCGGACATGATTGGGCTGAAGAACATCGCCAGACGAGCGGTGTTCGTGATCGATAAGGGCGGAGTCGTGCGGTATCGAGAGGTGCTCGAGGACGCGAGGAACGAGCCCGATTACGCCAAACTGAACCAGGCTCTCTCACAACTTGGCAAATAAGCCGGTCGTATGCGGCGTCTGCGAGATCCACGCAGAGTCGGTCTTCAAGATCGACGGGATGGATTGCCGCGAGGAAGTTGCGATCCTCGAGCGCCGGCTGAAGCCTCTGCCGGGGCTGGAGGATCTGGCGGCCGACCTCGTCGGGCAGCGGCTTCGCGTGCGCTATGACGCCGCGAAGCTGTCGACCACCGCCATCGTCGAGGCTGTCGCGCAGACGGGAATGCGCGCGTGGCTCGAGCACGAGGTGCCGGTTGGACACACCGCCGCGGCGACCACACGCCAGGCCCTCGTCATCGCTTCCGGCGCGGCGCTTGCGGCCGGCCTGCTGTTCGAGTTCTTCGACGCGCAACTTCCGCTCGCGCGTGGCTGCTATCTGCTGTCAATTCTGACGGGCGGCATCTACACCGCCCGCCGTGCCTGGGCCGCAACGCGAGTGATGTCATTGGACATCAACGTGCTGATGCTCGTCGCGGTTGTCGGCGCGATCGTGATCGGGGAGTGGTCAGAGGGCGCGACGGTGACGTTCCTGTTTGCGTTTGCGCAGATTCTCGAGGCCCGCAGCATGGATCGCGCGAGGAACGCGATCCGTGCGCTGATGGATCTCACGCCGCCCGAGGCGGTTGTGCGCCGCGGTGGCCAGGAGACGCGGGTCGGCGTCGATGACGTGCGCGTCGCGGAAATTCTGCTCGTGAAGCCCGGCGAAAAAATTCCGCTCGACGGCGTCGTGGTCGCCGGCACGAGCCCGGTCAATCAGGCGCCTATCACGGGCGAATCGCTGCCGGTGGAGAAAACCCGCGGCGACGACGTGTTTGCGGGAACCATCAACGGGTACGGCGCGCTCGACATACGCGTGACTCACCTGCGGCAGGACACGACGCTCGCCCGCATCATCGCGCTTGTCGAAATGGCGCAGGCCCAGCGCGCGCCGAGTCAGGCATTCGTCGAACGGTTCGCGCGCTATTACACGCCTGCTGTCATCGCGCTGGCCGTTCTCATTGCGGTCGTGCCGCCGTTCGTGCTCGGTCAGCCCTTCGGGACGTGGTTCTACCGTGCGCTGGTGCTGCTCGTGATCTCCTGTCCATGCGCGCTGGTGATTTCCACGCCTGTGTCAGTCGTGTCGGCGATCGCGACCGCCGCGCGCAGGGGTGTGCTCATCAAAGGCGGCGTGCATCTGGAGCGGATTGGCGCGGTGCGCTGCGTTGCCTTCGACAAGACGGGAACGCTGACGAAAGGCGCGCCCCATGTCGTCGAAGTCATCCCGCTGAACGATACCGCGCTCGATGAAATTCTCGAGATCGCCGCTGGTCTCGAAGCGCGATCGGAGCACCCGGTTGGCCGCGCTATTCTCGCGAGAGCTGTCGAGTCTGGAATTGCATTGCCGGCCGCGACCGCCTTTCAATCGATACCCGGCCGCGGCGCCGAGGCCGTCGTTGCCGGGACGTCCGCGCTCGTCGGCAACCACCGGCTGATCGAGGAGCGCGGGCTTTGCAACGCCGCCATTCACTCGAAGCTTGACGCGCTGGCGGCTTCGGGCCGCACCGCGGTTCTCGTGGCGCGGGAGGGCCGCCCCCTTGGCATCATCGCTCTCGCCGATCGCACGCGCGAATCGGCCGCCGACGCCATCGACATGCTCCGCCGCCAGGGTGTGCAACGCGTGGTGATGCTGACCGGCGACAACCACGCGAGCGCCGAAGCGCTGGCGCGCGACATCGGCCTCGACGAGACGCACGCCGAGCTGCTGCCCCACGACAAAGTCGCGGTTGTTCAGGCCCTGAAGCAGAAATACGGAACGGTGGCGATGGTGGGTGACGGCGTCAACGACGCGCCCGCGCTTGCGGCGGCCGACGTGGGCATCGCGATGGGTGCCGCCGGAACCGACGCGGCGCTCGAGACCGCTGACATCGCCCTGATGGCCGACGAGCTGCTCAAGATCCCGTTCGCGATTCGCCTTGGCCGCGCCACGCTGCGCAACATTCGCGTGAACGTCACGCTCTCGCTCGCGCTCAAAGCGATCTTTCTGGCGCTCGCGGTTGTCGGCTCTGCCACGTTGTGGATGGCTGTCGTCGCCGACATGGGCGCATCGCTGCTCGTGATCGCAAACGGGATGCGGTTGCTGCGCGCAGACTGAAGGTGCATCGAGCCACTGTTCTATCAGATTATCCGCACGCGGGACACCCGCAGGCCGTCGACCGCTTCGACGCGCAGCGTTTTTCCTCCGACCTCGATCGTATCGCCGACTTGCGGGCGGCGCCCGAGCCTGCCCAGCATGTACCCGCCGAGTGTCGTGTAGGTTTCCTCGTCGATCTCCAGGCCGAACTGTTCGTTGATGTCGGTCACGAGCGCAAGGCCGTCGACCTCGGCAGATCCATCCGGAAGCTGGCGAATCGGCGCGGATGCGCCGGTGCCGAAATCTCCGCCGAGTTCGCCCACGATCCGTTCCATGACGCGCTCGAATGTCACGAGGCCGGCGGTCCCGCCGTATTCATCGATCACGATCGCCTGGTGCGTACGGTGGCGCCGCATCTGGCGCAGCAGTTCGTCGGCCTTCATCGTCTCGGGCACCGTTAGCGCTTCGCGGGCGATGGCCGCGACGCTGAAGTTGGCTGGCGGCGACGCAAGCGCGCGAACGAGATCGGGCACGAGCATGATGCCGACGATGTCGTCGAGCTCGCCGCGATAGACGGGCAGGCTTGTGTGTCGCCCGCGCCAGACGCGGTCGACTACCTCGCTCATCGTGGCGTCCGCCTTCACCGCGGTCATCTCGGTGCGCGGCACCATCATTTCCGCTGCCGTGAACTCGGCGAAATGGAACACGCGGTGGAGCATCTGCTCCTCGTCCTCTTCGAGCACACCCGCCTGCTGGCTCGCCGTGACCAGCATCTTGAGCTCTTCCTCGGAATGCACGCCGCCGTGGCCGCTGGCGGCCTTCATGCCGAACATGCCGCACCACGGCCCACCCCATCCCGTTGAGCGCGCGGATGAACGGGTGAAACACGCGCAGGAACAGCTCTGTCGGTTTGGCGACGATGAGCGAGACCTGCTCGGGATATTGCAGCGCCACGGTCTTCGGTGCGAGCTCGCCGAGCACGATATGCAGCGCGGTGATGATCGAGAACGCGATGGCGATCGCGATCGTGTGCGACGTCGCGACGGAAATCGGCGCGGGCAGCCACCGCAGCAGCGGCTCGAGCAGCGACGCGAGCGCGGGCTCGCCGACCCACCCGAGCCCCAGACTGGCCATGGTGATGCCGAGCTGCGTCGCCGCAATGAACTGATCCGGATTCTCGAGCGCGCGCCGCACCGGGCGCGCCATCCGGCTCCCTTCGGCAAGCAGTTGATCGATCCGCGTCTTGCGCACCGAGATGATCGCGAACTCGGCTGCGACGAAAAACCCGTTTGCCAGAACCAGCGCCAGCACCACGAACAGACGGACGCTGACGTCGAGGACGGGGTTGTCCATTGACCAGACCTCCGGACTGATTCTAGCTGGTAGGTGGTCGTCGGTAGGTCGTCGGAGGTCGTAGCTGGCAGCAAACGCTCGTGCTACCGCCTATCGCCGAACCGCCTAGCTCTTTCTGCTGGAGAAGAAATGCGCATCGACGAATTCGTCGATGGCGGATTGATCCTGCGGCTCGACCTTCTCGAACTGCAGTCCCATGCCGTGACGGCGATCGCTCCAGGCGACGCGGCCCTCGGCGTCGATGTCGCGCTTCGAGCCAGGCAGGCGGTATCTGAGGCGCACTTTCGCGCCGTTCTCGAGCGGGCTCGTGGTGCGAATGGCAATGCCTCCGCGGCTGAGGTTCAGCGTCAGCGCAGCGGCGATGGTGTTGCCGAATCGATAGGCGATGGGGATGCCGAGTACGACGCGCGGGCTGACGCGGCGGTTGAAATTGTCGGGAAAGAGATGCGGCGCGAGCGACGGCAGAATGTGCTGCACGGCGCTGTATTCGTTGACGTAGCCCGCGACCCCGAGCGCGGCCAGCTCGCGCACTTCTTCCGCGCTCGTTATCGTACCGCTGAAGATGAGGATCGGCAGTCGCCCATCGTCCAGCCTGCGGATGCTTCGGACGAGCTCCACCCCAGCGGCATGCGGCAAACGCAGGTCGATGACCAGCAGATCGAGCTGCGCCTGGTCGGCGCGCACGCGTGCGAGCAGTTCGGCGGCGCTTTTGACCGCGACGGCGCGATGGCCGGCGCCTTCGAGCGCGCTCTTGAAGCGGTCGCGCACGAACGCGGTGTCGTCGGCGACGAGAACGGTCTTTGCGCTGGGCGCGCTAGTGGTCATGTGTCGCTGGAAGTCCCACCTGATGTATCGGAAACCGACGGCAAAAGCGTTAGTGCGCGTTGCAGAATTTATCAGGTTCTCGCTATAATCCGGAACAAATGGCTACTTGCCCCGAGTGTGACGCAGAGATCGAAGTCGACGAATACGACGTGGACAAAGGCGATCTTCTCAGCTGTCCCGAGTGCGGCTCGAACCTCGAAGTCACAGGCATCGCACCCATCGAACTCGACGTCGCCGGCGACGAGGACGACGAGGACGAGGACGACGATGACGAGGACGAGAAGGAAGGCGAGGAAGAGGAGCTCGACATCGACGAGGACGAGGAGACCGAGGAGGAAGAGGACTGGGACGAGTGACGCCTGAGCTGCGGTCGGTCCTGTCCGACATGCAATCGGTGGTCGTCGCGTTCAGCGGCGGTGTCGACAGTGCCTACCTGGCATGGGCCGCAACCGAAGTCCTCGGCGAGAACGTCCTCTGCGTCACGGCCGACAGCCCCAGTTATCCGGCGCACCACCGCCAGCTGGCGCTGCGCGTCGCGCGCGAGTTCAACCTGCAGCACGAGATCATCTTCACCGGCGAAATCGATCGCGCCGAGTACCGCGCGAATCCCGAGAACCGGTGCTACTTCTGCAAACACGAGCTCTATACGCGGCTGACGCGCCTCGCGGGTGATCGCGGCTTTGCGTGTGTCGCCGACGGCACCAACGCTGACGATCGCGGCGACTACCGTCCCGGCCGCGCCGCCGCGAAGCAGTTCGGCGTGCGCAGCCCGCTCGACGAAGCCGGCATGACCAAGGACGAGATTCGCGAGCAGTCGCGCCTCGCGGGTTTGCCGGTGTGGGATGAGCCGGCATCCGCCTGTCTGTCGTCGCGCATTCCCTATCATCACGAAGTGACGCCGGAAAAGCTGCGGCAGATCGAGCGCGGGGAGGAAGCCCTGCACGCGCTCGGGTTCCGTGTGTGCCGAGTTCGTCACCACGACACGTTGGCGCGCGTGGAAGTGGCCTGCGAGGATCTGCCTCGAGCGCTCGAGCCCGAGATGCACGGCGCGATCGTGCGAGAGCTGCAGGCCGCCGGCTACGCGTCGGTGACCATCGACCCGAAGGGGTACCGCACCGGCAGCCTGAACGAGGGCCTGATACTCCGCCAGGTTTGACCCGCCGTCGCGCATCACGCTTGATCGCGGCACGCTCCCTTATGAAAACCTCTCCCACGCGCCTCTGGGCCGCCGCTCTCGCCGCGATGTTTCTGATCGCGCACCTGGCCCTTCTGCCTCCGGCGCTCGAAGACCTCGACTCGATGAACTTTGCGCTTGGCGTGCGCGACTTCGATCCGTCGAAGCATCAGCCGCACCCGCCGGGATATCCGGTCTTTATCGCCCTCGGCAAACTGTCGCATGCGATCTGGCCGTCCGAGGCCGGCTCGTTATCGGTGTGGGGAGCGGTGTTCGGCGCGCTGTCCGTGTTTGCGCTCGTGGCGCTGTTTCGAAGCATCGAAGCCCTGGATCGTTCCGCGGATCCTGTGGCACGCGATCGCCGCGTCATGCTCGCGACGATTGTCGTCGTCACCTCGCCGCTTTTCTGGTTCACTGCGCTCCGCCCGCTGAGCGACATGACGGGGCTTGGGCATGGCATTGGTCGCGCAAGCGTGCCTTGCGTCGGCCGTCGTCCGGCGGCGAATGGCGGACGCCGCACATCCCGCAGCTATTGCCGAGTCGGGCCGGCTGATTGTGGTTGGCGCGCTCATCGCGGGTCTCGCTGTCGGCGCTCGTACACAAACGATCTGGCTGACGCTTCCGCTGCTCGGCGTGGTGCTGCTGGATCGCACCGGGCGCGGCGGCGCCGGCGCGCTCCTCGGCAGCGCGATGACTTTTTCGATCGGAGTGCTGGCGTGGGCAGTGCCACTGCTCGTCGCGAGCGGCGGACTCGCGCGGTATCGCGCCGCGTTCGCAGGCCAGGCGGCAGAGCAGTTCACCGGCCTCGATATCTTTCTCAGTCATCCGACGCCGAGGCGATTGGCGCTCGGGATCATCGCCGCGCTCGTCGGTCCATGGGCTGCGCCGCCGCTTGGGTGGATTGTGGTGGCGATTGCGATCGCTGGGCTCGCGTTGCTCGCTTGGCGAGCGCCGCTGGCCGCGGGGCTGCTGCTCGTGGCATACGTGCCGTACGCGGTTTTCCACCTCGTTGTTCAGGAGTCGTACAGCCGGTACGCCCTCCCGATAGTGCCTGCGGTCGGCTACCTGATGGTGAGAGGGCTGTCAGCCGCTGGAGCGAAGGCGGCGGCATTCGGCAGCGCGGCGATTGTCGTTGCCTCGCTCGTCCTCACGCTGCCCGCGGCGAAGGCGTACGGGACGTATCCCAGTCCTGTCTACCTGGCCATCAGCGATGTCCAGAAGCTCGTGGCGAGTACTCCCGGCAGTGTGGTCGGCGCGCATCAGCGGTTTGCCCGGGCGCTCGAAACGAGAGAAATCGCGACGACGATCCTGCCGTCGCCGGTCATGCGCGAGTCGACCGCCCTTGCGGCGTACTGGCGCGGCGGCGGGACGGCACCGGTGTGGTACCTGTCGGACCCTGCTCGCGGCGACCTGGAGTTGATCGATCCGCTCAGCCGGCGCGTACACGCGCACTATGGATGGCAGTTTCCCCGCGAGGCCTTCATCAACGGCGTTCGGCCTGACATCCTCGACGTGAACGCGATCGATTCGCCGCCGGGCTGGTTTGCGGAAACGGGATGGCACCTCACGCCCGAAACGCTCAACATCTCGGAGCAGCAGGGGCGTTTCGAAGGCGTCGCACAGATCAGGAATCGCCCTGACGCCGCGCTGCTTGTCATCGGCGGCGAGAACGTCGCCGCGGCAGGCGGCAAACCGGCTCGCGTGTCGGCAACCATCGGCGAACGGCCGATCGCTGAATGGGACGTTGCCGCCGGCGAACATTTCTTCAGGCGTGTCCTTCTGGAGCCGGGAGCGCTGGCGGGTGAGAAACCGTTCAGCACGCTGGTGGTGTCGTACAAAGGCGGCGATGGCCGGCCCGAAAAAATTCGGCTGACGCAATTGATGGTCGCCTCTCCGCAATCCGTATTTCGTGTCGAGCACACAGGCTGGAATGAAGTCGAGTACAGCGATCAAATGCAGCGTCGCTGGCAGTGGACGACAGCCCGAGCGGAGACGTTCGTCAACTCCGCTGGACGCGATCTCACGCTGCGAATCGCCGGCGAATCGCCCCTGCGCTATTTCGACAAACCACCGCACGTCACCATCCGCGCCGGCAATCAGGTGCTGGCGACGGCGGAACCTTCGAGCGACTTCGAACTCGATGTAAAGGTGCCGGCCTCCGCGCTGGCGGCCTCGGATGGGATGCTGACGATCGAAACCGACGAATCGTTCGTGCCGTACGAACGAACGGGCAGCCCCGATCGCCGGACGCTTGGGCTGCGGTTGTTCGAGCTGACGATCCGATAACCAGAAGATCAGAAGATCGAGCGAATCGCGTCGACCACGATCGTCTGCTGAGCTCCGCGATCTGCGATTTAGTCCCGGCTTTCCCGCCAGACACAAGCAGCGAGCTGCCGAGCGGCATGTTGACGCCTGCCGCGACGAGGCTGGATTCCAGCCCGAGCATGCCTGACAAGAGTGCGTTGACAGGCGCGGGCGGCACGTAGAAATCGCCCGTGTTTTCGTCTCCGGCCTTCAACCCGCGCATCCGCTGCAGCGCGCGTATCGTCAACGTGATCGGGAAGAGCGAGGCGTTGGTGTAGGTCAGGCGCCGCACCTGAAAGCCCGCCCTCGTCAGCTTTTCATTCAGCTGCCGCCTGGTGTATCGGCGAATTTCGCCGCTGAGGGACGAGTGGTCCCCCTTCAGAATATCCAGCGCCGCAACATTGATCACAGCCGCACCGCCAGGCCTGAGCACTCTAAACATCTCGTCGATGGCGGCGCGCTCGGCATCCGCCTGGAGGCAGTAGAGCACGTCGAACGACAGCACCACGTCGATCGACGCATTCGCGAACGGGAGATGCGTCACGCTGCCCTGCAGCAATCGAGGGAAATCGCGCGAGCGGCCGAACTGGAGTCCACGCCAGAAGTAGTCGAGTCCGAACGCGACGCCGTACTGCTGCAGGAAGGGAAGGTTTGCGCCGGTGCCGCAGCCCGCGTCGAGCAATCGAGGCATCGATCGCCCTGCGGTCGCCTCCTCGATCAACGGCGCGACGAACCGCTTGAAGCCGCGAAACCAGAAGTGCCGCTGTTCCGCCTCAAACGTTCGTTCGAGCAACACCTCCATGCAGGCGCATTCTATCTCCCAACAATGCCTGAGATAATTGACAGTCGTACGGCGCCACGGTACTCTGTCACGCGATCCACTCGTCCAACATACAACTTCAGCTAGGAGAAACTCATGCGACGTTTCCTGCTGGTCGGCGCACTGTGCGCCATCCTGGGATTGACGGCCGCGGCCTGCAAGCGGCCCGTGCCTGCCCCGGCTCCGGCACCGCCACCTCCACCGGCTGCGCCACCGCCACCGCCACCGCCGCCGCCACAACCGGCACCGCCGCCGCCACCGCCGCCGGCGGCGCTCACGGAAGATCAGATCTTCGCGAAAAAGACGGTCGAGCAACTGAACGCTGAGCGGGTACTTGGTGACGTGCTGTTCGATTACGACAGCTCAGTGCTGCGTGACGATGGGCGCGCGGCCGCGTCGCGAAACGCCGACTACCTCAAGCGATGGCCGTCCGTGCGCGTCACGGTGGAAGGGCATGCCGACACGCGCGGCACATCGGAATACAACCTTGCGCTCGGCGAAAGGCGGGCAGCCGCGGTCAAGGACTACATCGTCAGCCTCGGTGTGCCGGCCGATCGGATCGCAACCGTCAGCAAGGGCAAGGAACAACCAGTGTGCACCGAAGAAAACGAGGCGTGCTGGCAGCGTAATCGACGCGGGTTTCACATAGTGACAGCAAAGTAAGCGGTTCGTAGGGTTCGTAGGTCGCGTGGGCTTCGTGGGTATGCCCCCACGCGCCCTACGCGACCCACGTCACCCACGTCGCCGATCCAGCATTCTGCGGAGTTCCTGCTCCGAGACTCGTATTTCGCCGCCTTTTTCCCGTCGATCAGCAGCACAGGAATCTCCAGGCCGTACCGATCGATCAGCGCGGGATCGACCGAGATATCGATTTCTTCGACAGAGATCGCGGGTTCGGCGGTGCGCGTGGACAAGACGCGACGGACCGTGGATTTCATCTCATCGCACAAATGGCAGCCCGGCTTGCTGTAAATCGTCAGGCGCACGATCGCGCGATGTCCTCGGCCGCCGAGCGGGGGTCGGCCGCGGCGACGATCGGGCGCCCCACCACGAGATAGCTGGCGCCCGCGGCGATCGCTTCCTTCGCGCTCAGCGTGCGCGACTGATCGTCCGCTGGCGCAGACGAGGCACGAATGCCAGGCGTGACAATCGTGAGTGAGGGGAATTTCGCGCGGAGCACCGCGATCTCTCGCGGCGATGCGACGACGCCGTCGAGCCCAGCGCGTGAGGCGAGGGCCGCGAGCGCCTCGACCTGCCGCTCCATCGATCGGTCGACGCCGATTTCGAGCAGGGCGTTGTCGTCGAGACTCGTCAGCGCCGTCACCGCCACGATAATGGGTGCCGGCCTGTTTGCCGCGGCCGCCGCCTCGATCGCGGCCCGCCTGGCTGCCTTCAGCATCTCGCTGCCTCCGGAGGCGTGGACGGTCAGCATCCAGACCCCCAGCTTCGTCGCTGCCGCCACGGCGCCGGACACCTGATGCGGGATGTCATGGAACTTCAGATCGAGAAATACGCGGTGGCCTAGATCGATCAGCCGGCGGACGAGGGCTGGTCCTTCAGCCGTAAACAGCGTGCTGCCGATCTTGATCCCGCCGACGCGGTCCTTGAGACGAAGGGCCAGCTCGGTCGCGTGCACGGCGTTGTCGACGTCGAGCGCGACTAGGAGCTGATCCATTCTTTTTCGCGCGCGCGTGTGTCGATGGTCCCGATGAGATCGGTGATGGCGTTGATTCCATGGCGCTCGCCGTAACGGCGCATGCCGTCCAGCAACTTCGGCCAGATCAGCGGATCGGCGAAGTTTGCGGTGCCGACTTGCACTGCGGCGGCCCCCGCGATGATGAATTCGAGGGCGTCGTTCGCCGTTGCGATGCCGCCCATGCCGATGATCGGAATGCGGATTTTCTGCCGGCACTCGTACACCATGCGCACCGCGATCGGGCGTATCGCCGGGCCGCTGAGCCCGCCGACGATGTTCGAGAGCTTCGGCCGCCGTGTCTCGACATCGATCGCCATCGCGAGAAATGTGTTGACCAGAGAAACGGCGTCGGCGCCGGCGTCCTCCGCAGCCTTGGCAATCGCGCTGATGTCGGTGACGTTCGGGGTCAGCTTGGGGATGACCGGCAGCCGCGTGGCAGCGCGCACGGCGCCCACGACATCTGCGGTGCCATGGAGGCTGCAGCCAAACGTGATGCCGCCCTCCTTGATGTTCGGGCACGAGATGTTCAGCTCGAGCGCGGCGACCCCTTCGACGTCGGACAGGATCGTCGCGAGCTCGACATACTCGTGCAGCGTCGTTCCGCAGATATTGACGATGACGACAGCGCCTCGAGCCCGCAACTCCGGCATCTTTTCCGCAATGAAGCGGTGCACGCCTATTCCCTGGAGGCCGATCGCGTTCAACATCCCTGCGGGCGTCTCGACGATGCGCGGAGGCGGATGCCCTTCACGCTCCGCAAGAAAAAGACCCTTGACCGCGATACCGCCGAGCGATGAGAGATCGATCAAGTCGGCGTACTCGGTGCCGTACCCGAAACAACCACTGGCGGCGATGAGCGGGTTCTTCAGGGTGAGTGTGCCGATCCGCACTGACAGGTCCATGTTTACTCGGCAGCCCCCCAGCTGATCTCACTGCCGCGAAACACCGGCCCGGCGAGGCACGCACGCACGAAGTGCGGTTTGCTGTTGGGCGCCTGAATCGGAATGACGCAGCTGTAGCAGCCGCCCACACCGCATCCCATCACGCGCTCGACCGATACCTGCGACGGCCGTCCGTACGCTGCCGCGAGTCTGGCCACCGCGGCGAGCATGCGCTCGGGGCCGCACGCATAGACCATGACGGCCGCGTCTGCCGGCCGTGTTTTCAGATCCCGCTCGAGTGGAGCGGTGATTCGTCCGCGCTCGGCGAGGCTTCCGTCTTCGGTGGTCAGCACGAGCTCGACGCCCATGCTGCGGAACATGTCGAGGTAGAACAGCTCACTCGCGCGCCGGGCGCCGTAATAGAGCTTCACCTCGGTGCCGCGCTCGCGCAGCACTTGTGCGAGCGTGGCGAATGGTGCGAGGCCGACGCCGCCGGCGACGAGCCATGCTTCGTCGGGTGCGGCGACAGGGACGAACGGGCGTCCGAGCGGCCCGAGGCATTGAATCCGATCGCCAGGTCTTGCTTCGTAAATGAGCGTCGTCGATGGGCCGATGCGTTTGCTCAGGAGCGAGAGGCCGAGGATCCGGCCGTTCTCGCGGAGCACCTCGAACACCGAAAAAGGCCGGCGGAGCAGCGGCTCGAGGCGATCGCCGGCTTTCACCATCACGAATTGTCCCGGCAGGGCCCGCTCTGCGATCTCCGGAGCGGCGAGTGCGACGACGTTGTAATCGGAAGACAGGTGGACGTTCGAGATGACTTCGGCTGCGACGTCCAGGGGCACGTGGAAAGTATACGACGCGAAGGGCGATATCATGATCCCGCCGATGCAATAGTCCAGCGTAGTGCCGACCAAGTCGACTTCAGGTCGGCTGGGGGAGCAGAGAGCAGAGGGCAGAGGGCAAAGAGATGTGGTCGCGAAAGGAGCTTGCTCGAGACTTTCGTGCGCTTGGCGTCGCCGCGGGCGACGTCGTGATGCTCCACGCGTCGGTGAGGAGCGTTGGAGAAATTGCCGGCGGCCCGGATCAAATCCATCTTGCGTTGCGCGACGCGCTCGGCGCCGCGGGCACGCTGATGATGTATGTCGGCTGTCCGAACTACTACGACGACGTAGGACGGGGAGTGCTCACGCCGGAACAGGAAAAAGAGGTCCTTGAGAAGCAGCCGGCGTTCGATGCCCTGACGACGCGATCGGCGCGCGCGCATGGCGTTCTGGTCGAGTTCTTCCGGACGTTCCCTGGCACCGTCGTCAACAATCACATCGCGCGATTCGCCGCCGCGGGTGCACATGCCGATCGGCTGATGGCGGAGCACCCGTGGAATCTTCCGTACGGCACGGGTTCTCCTCTCGACAGGTTTCGCGCGCTCGGCGGAAAGATACTCTTGCTCGGCAGCGACCACGACGAGGTCACGTTTCTACACCACGTCGAGCACACCGTGGAGTTCGCGGGAAAGAAAATCTCACGCTACAGGGTGCCGTGCGACGTTGACGGGCAGATCGTCTGGCGCGAGGTCGAGGAAGTGAACACCGCCGGCGACGGCGCGCACGCGAACTGGCCCGACAGATTCTTCGCGCGCCTGGTCGATGGTTATCTCGCACGCACCGGCAATCAAGGCGGGCCGGTCGGCAGCGCCCGCGCCTATCTGCTTTCGGCGCAAGGTCTTTACGATTTTGCCGCACCCGTCATGCAGGCAACAGCCCGTAAAGAACTAGATTCAGATTCCAGTTTAGATCCCAGTTTCACGGATGCTGTATACTCTTCCCATCTCTTTAAGAGCGGCCCAGCGAGGTCGACAAGAGTTATGAAGACGCGCACCGCCCTCCGCCCAACTTTTCCCCCACACATTCCGATGTCGTGGCTTGCCGGGCCGAAGCTCGGCGATTTCAGGCGAGCGAAGGCGGGTTCCTGATGCCGATCATCATGGACGCCGACCGTATGGGACGCACGCTGACGCGGATCGCGCACGAAATTCTGGAGCGCAACCGCGGGACCGAGCACGTGGCCCTGGTCGGCATCCGTACGCGGGGCGACGTGCTCGCCAAACGCCTCGCCAAGGTCCTCGAACAGATCACCAACGACCCGGTGCGGACCGGCGCGCTCGATATCACGCTTTACCGCGACGACGTGATGCGGCACACCGTCGGTCCCCAGCCCCTCGTGCGGCGGACGGAGATCCCGTTTTCGATTGACGACCAGAAGATTCTGCTCGTGGACGACGTGCTTTACACGGGACGAACGATTCGCGCGGCCCTCGACGCGCTGATCGACTTCGGGCGCCCGAAGGAGATTCAGCTGATTGTGCTCGTCGATCGCGGACATCGCGAGCTGCCGATCAAGGCCGACTACGTCGGCAAGAACGTGCCGACGTCACTCAAGGAAATAGTCACCGTGCGTTTGTCGGAGACCGACGGCGCCGACGAAGTCTCGGTGAGCCAGACGTAATGAGGTCGCGCCCATGACGACTCAACAGGTCGCTCCGCTTTCGAAGCTGCGGCACAAGGATCTGCTCGGCATCTCGGATCTGACGCCGGACGAGATTCTGCTCATCCTCGACACCGCCGAGGCGATGCGCGAGATCGGCGACCGCCCGATCAAGAAAGTACCCGCGCTGCGCGGCAAGACCGTCGTCAACCTGTTCTTCGAAGCGAGCACGCGAACGCGCACGTCCTTCGAGATTGCCGAGAAGCGGCTGAGCGCGGACACCCTCAACATCGCGGCGCAGACGTCGAGCCTCGTCAAGGGCGAGACGCTCGTCGACACCGCGCTGAACCTCGAGGCGATGGCCCCCGACATGATCGTGCTGCGCCATGCCTACTCCGGCGCGTGCCACCTGCTGTCGCGCATCTGCCGCGCCGGCATCATCAACGCCGGCGACGGGATGCACGAGCACCCGACCCAGGCGCTGCTCGACGCTTTCACCATCCGCGAACACAAGAAACGCATCAAAGGTTTGAAGGTCGCCATTGTCGGTGATCTGCTGCACAGCCGCGTGCTGCGGTCCAACGTGCAGCTCCTCACGAAGCTTGGAGCCGAGGTGTGGGTGAGCGGGCCGCCGACGTTGATGCCGATCGGCATCGAGCGCGAAGGCGTGAGGCCAACCACGTCGGTGGACGAGGCGGTCGAAGGCGCGGACGTCGTCATGCTCCTTCGCGTGCAGCTCGAGCGGATGCAGGGTGCGTTCTTCCCTTCGCTGCGCGAGTACTTCACGGTGTTCGGGATGACGCGCGAGCGGATGCGCCGCGCGAAGCCGGATGCCATCATCATGCACCCGGGACCGATGAACCGCGGCGTCGAGATCGACTCGGACGTCGCTGACGGCCCGTTCTCGGTGATTCTCGAACAGGTCGCGAACGGCGTCGCCGTGCGCATGGCGGTTTTGTATCTACTGGCGGGTGGAGCGGAACATGAAGCGGCTGCTTAAGGGCGGGCGGGTCGTCGACCCGGCGAATGGACGCGATGGCACGTTCGACATCCTGATCGATGGCGATCGGCTGGCGCGCGTCGGCAAGGATCTGCCGGTCGATGGCGCGACCGTCATCGACGTACCGGCGGGCTTCGTCGTGACACCCGGACTGTTCGACATGCACGTCCATCTGCGCGAGCCCGGCCAGGAGCACAAGGAAACGGTGGCGACGGGGACGGCCTCGGCGGTGGCCGGCGGCTTCACGGCGGTCGCCTGCATGCCGAACACCACACCAATCAACGACAACGCCGGTGTGACCGAGTACATCCTTCAGAAGGCCGCGCAGGCGGGTCTCGCGCGTGTCTACCCCATCGGCGCCGTGTCGAAGGGTTCGAACGGCGATCAACTCGCCGACATCGCTGAGCTCCGCGCCGCTGGCTGCGTCGGGATCTCCGACGACGGCCGGCCGGTGAAGACCGCGTTGCTGATGCGCCGCGCACTCGAGTACGCGGGCATGTTCAACATGCCGGTGCTCGAGCATTGCGAAGATCCGTCGCTGAAGGGAGAAGGCGTAGCCCACGAGGGGTACCACGCATCGACGCTCGGGCTGCGCGGCATTCCTGGAGTGGCCGAGTCGATCATGGTGCAGCGCGATATCGCGCTCGCGGAAGTGACCGGAGCATCCGTGCACATCTGCCACATGAGCGCGGCGACGTCGCTGCGCGCGGTGCGCGAGGGGAAGCTGCACGGCGCGCGCGTGACGTGCGAGGTCGCGCCGCACCACTTCACGCTGACCGACGAGTCGCTGTCGACGCCGGTGAGCTACGACACGAACATGAAGATGAACCCGCCGCTGCGCGCGGCGGCCGACCGCGACGAGATGCTCGAGGGCATCGTCGACGGCAGCGTCGACGTGATCGCGACCGACCATGCTCCGCACCACTACGACGAGAAGAAGATGGAGTTCGACCTCGCGCCGTTCGGAATCGTGGGCCTCGAGACGTGTGTGTCAATTTGCTTCGACCGGCTCGTTCATTCAGGGCTCATACGGTTGCCAAGGCTCATCGAGCTGCTGTCGACCAACCCCGCCCGCATCCTCAACGTCCCCGCGGGGACGCTCAGCGAAGGCGCAATCGCCGACGTGTCGATTCTCGCGCCGGACCTTGCGGTCACGATCGATCCGGCGACGTTCCGATCGAAGGCGCGCAATACTCCCTTTGCCGGATGGCACTTCAAAGGCGGCGTGGCGGCGACTCTCGTCGGCGGACGCACGGTCTACGTGAACAAGCACGCGACGGGCGCCGAACGGTTTCAGTAGCGTGCTGAAAGAACGGCTCGACGCGCTCTACGCGTCGTTCAACTGCGTCGATTCGGCCACCGATCCCATCCAGCTCGTGCGCCGCTTCGACGATCCCGCGGACAGGGAAGTCGCTGGATTCTGCGCTGCGGCGCTCGCCTTCGGCCGCGTTGCGAGCGTGCTGCAATCGATCGAGCGCCTCCTGTCGGTGATGGGACGATCGCCATCTGCGTACGTGCGATCCTTCGAGCCCAGGCGGCAGGCGCGCGATCTGAAGCCCATCGTTCACCGGTGGACGAAGGGCGACGATCTGACGGCGCTCGTCATCATCCTTCAACGCATGTTGCAGAAGGGGTCGATCGAGGCGTTCTTCCTCGAAGGGTATGATGCTGCCGCGCCCGATCTGTCGGCGGCGCTCGACTCGTTCTCATCCCGCGCGCTGCAGACCGACCTGCGGCCCGCATACGGCAACCGTACGCCACGTCCTGGTGTGGCGTACTTCTTCTCCCGGCCGTCGTGCGGAGGCGCGTGCAAGAGGCTGAACCTCTTTCTTGCGATGGATGGTCCGCAGCGACGCCGTTGATTTCGGCATCTGGAAAAAGGTGCCTGCGTCGAAGCTCGTCGTGCCACTCGACACCCACGTCATTCGAGTGGGACGCTGTCTCGGATTGACGCGCTACACGAGCCCTGGCTGGAAAATGGCGGCCGACATCACGGCATCGCTGCGCCGGCTGGATGCGGATGATCCGGTGAAATACGATTTCTCGTTGTGCCACCTGGGCATGTCGAATCAGTGCGGGTTCAACCGCGGGCAGGGAGATTCGGAGTGCCCGCTCCGGGGCTTGTGCCACCCGGGGGCAAAGAGGAAACTGAAACAGAAAACTAGGTCAGATCTCGGTTCGTTCAGATTCCGGTACACCCCCAGCGTCTTCTCGACCATCCCGTCGGCGCTGAACAGACGCTTCACGCGCTCGAGGCCGGCGGATCCCATGCGCTCCCGTCTGCCTGGATCTTTCAGCAGCGCCACGATCGCGGACGCAAGCTCGCGCGCGTCGCGCGGCGGCACCAGCAGTCCTGTCTCGCCGTGCGAGACCACCTCGGGAATTCCGCCCGTGTCGCTGGCGACAGTCGCCTTCGACAAGGCCATCGCGTCGAGCAGCGACGTGCCCAGCCCTTCGAACAGCGAGGCCATGACGAAGAGATCGAAGCTCTTGATGAACGACAGGATGTCGGCGCGAAATCCGGGCAGCAGCACGTGTTTGTCGAGGCGCAGCTCCTTGACCTGCCGCTCGAGCGCGGGGCGGAGGTCTCCTTCGCCAAGGATCACGAACCGCGCGTCGGGTACCTCGCGCACGACGAGCGCCGCCGCATCGATCAGGTACTTGTGGCCCTTTTCCTGGGTCAGGGCCGCCACTGCCCCGACGATCGGCGCCTGTGTCGGCAGCCAGAACTCGGCATGAATGTTCGCCGCAGGCTCACCCTGCACGCGATGGAGATCGATCCCTTCGTAGACGGTGACGACCCGATCGGGATCGATCCCATCGCCGATCAGCATGTCCTGGATCGCGCGTGAGGCGGCGATGAAGCAGTCCACCTGCTGGTATTTCCAGCGAGAGAACGCGTTCCCTTTGAGATGGAATGCGACGCGGCGGGACGCAACAAGGCCCGGGCATTTTCCGCTGGTCAGAAACGACAGCGCGAGCGACGCCAGGGCGACGGCATGCGGGTCGTGCGCGTGCAGGATGTCGGGCCGCAGGTCTTTGATGATGCGCGAAAGCTTCCATGCCGCGTGCAGGTCGACCTCGGCGCGCGGCGCGAGGCGGATGAGATCGTGTCCTTCGGACGCGCGACCGGCGAGCTCGCCCTCGGGATGCGCGACGAGCACCGTGCGATGGCCCCGTTCGCGGAGACCGAGCACGGTCAGCAGCACCTGCCGCTGTCCGCCTCGCCACGTCCTTGCCGTGTCTGCGTGAATGGAGAACACTGTTGAAAGTCCAGAGTCGAAGAGTCGAAGAGTCCAGAGTCGAGAGTCCAGAGTCTAGTCGCGCTGCATTTCCCAGAGCTTCGCGAACTTCAGCATCACGTAATACGAGTTCACGAGCGAAATGATGAGGCCGGGTTTGCCGTCGCGAAACCCGCCCTTGAGGATGTAGTTGCGCGCGAAGGCGATCGGCGGGTGAAACAGCAGCTCGAGCCGCGTCGCACGCTTGCCCTTCTCGAACATCTGCCGTGCCGCGAGCGTCGTGTACCGATCCATGCGGATGAGATGCTCGGAAAGATCCTTATACGGATAGTGCTGCAGCTCGCCCTTTAAGTACCCGGCGACTCCCGTCTCAACCTTGACTGACTCGTGCACGTGCATCCCGTCCCATCGCGCCCGGCGCCGATCGTACAGACGCAGCTGGTAGTCCGGATACATGTCCGTCGTCCGCATCCAGCGCCCCAGATAGAACGACACACGCGGCATCCTGTACCCGCGCATCGTCGGCTCCGATCGAAGCAGCGTACGGATCTCATCCCGCAGCTCGTCCGTGACGCGCTCGTCGGCATCGAGCGAGAAAATCCAGTCATGCGTCGCCAGCGAAGCGGCATGATTCTTCTGCTCGACGTACCCGTTCCAGGGCCTGACGTACACACGTTCGGTGAACTGGCGCGCGATCGCGACGGTGTCGTCCGTGCTCTCCGCATCGACGACGATGATCTCATCGGCCCAGGAGAGAGACGCCAATGCGTCGGCAATCGCTTCGGCTTCGTTCTTCGTGATGACGATGGCGGACACGGGAGGCACTGCAGCGGCATCGTATACTACGCGGTTGATATGGAACAAAACGAGGCGTTGGATTTGTATCGGCGAACGGGCGCGTATCTGGAGGGCCACTTTCGCCTTTCATCGGGGCTGCATAGTCCCGGCTACATGCAGTCGGCGCTCGTCCTGCAGCACCCGAGGGACGCGGAGTCGCTCGGAGCCGGCATCGCCGAGCATGTCCGGCACTTGAACCCGACATTGGTGTTGTCGCCGGCCCTGGGCGGACTCATCATCGGTCACGAAGTCGCGCGTGCGCTGGGTGTTCGCGCGATGTTCGCTGAGCGCGCCGGTGGAACGGCGCTGACGCTGCGCCGCGGATTTGCGATGACATCCGCCGATCGCGTGCTCGTTGTCGAGGATGTGTTCACAACGGGCAAGTCGACGCGCGAGACGATGGAGGTGGCGCGCGAGGCTGGCGCCCAGGTCGTCGGTGCGGCGGCCATCGTGGATCGCAGCGGCGGCGCCATCGACTTCGGCGTGCCGTCATTCGCGCTCGTCACCCTTGAGGTGCCCACGTACGACCCGACAAATGCCCTCTCTGCGCCGAGGGCGTTCCGGTAGTGAAGCCGGGGTCGAGGCCGCTAGCGGTTCCGGTTCCAGGTTCCGTTCCGGTTCCCGTTCGCTGTGGGCGACGATTCGACGCCGTCTTGAGAGACGCGCTGAATTGTGGCGTCCAACGAACCTGGAACGGGAACCGGAACTTGGAACCAACTATATGCGTACGTTCAAAGCAACTGTCAGTTACGACGGCACCGATTTCTCCGGTTTCCAGCGGCAGGCGAATGCGCGCTCGGTGCAGGCAGAGCTCGAGATCGCGCTGGCAGCTATCGAAGGGAAGCACGTCACCGTGGCGGGCGCGGGGCGGACGGATGCGGGCGTGCATGCGCTTGGTCAGGTCGCGAGCTTCAAGCTCGCGAACACCATAGCCGAGCACGATCTTCTCCGCGCGCTGAACGCCAAGCTGCCAGAGGATGTCCGTGTGTTGTCGGTCGACGTCGCGGCGCCTGGCTTCAACGCACGTTTCTCTGCGCGGTCGAAAATGTATCGCTACCGGATCAGCAACACGCGCGTCATGAGCCCTTTTCAACGAAGGTTTGCGTGGCATATCTCGCGCCGGCTCGACCTCGATGCGATGAGGGACGCGGCGCGCGAGCTGCTCGGGGAGCACGATTTTTCGTGTTTTCAGGCGAAGACACCGCCGCTGACCCGGAGAGGGCGGAGCGAGGCGACGGCAGAAAAACGCACGAGCATCCGCACCATGACGCGCTCGGTTTGGACCGAGGAACCGCTGGCCGGCGGTGGGCGCCTCCTGACATATGAAATCGAGGGGAGCGGCTTCCTGAAGTACATGGTGCGCACGATCGTCGGCACGCTCATCGAGGTGGGCGACGGGCGGCGCACCCCCGCGTCGGTTCGCGGCCTGATTACGTCGGGAACCCGCGCCGCCGCGGGCCCGACGGCACCTCCTTCTGGGCTGTATCTCGTTCGCGTTGATTACGATGCGGCCGCTCCGGTATCCTTCTGATGGGCATGTCTCTCGAACAGCTTCTGGAAACCATTCCCAGAGGATCTCCCGACGAAACGCTCGCGCGCGAAGTCAACTTCGACGCGCTCCCGTCGCACATTGCCATCATCATGGACGGCAATGGCCGCTGGGCCGCACAACGCCACCTGCCGCGCGTCGAGGGGCACCGCGCCGGCATCGAGTCGGTGCGCGATGCGGTCGAGACCTCGGCGCGGCTGGGAATCGGCGCGCTCACCCTGTATGCCTTTTCCGTCGAGAACTGGAAGCGCCCGGTCACTGAAGTGACCGCGCTGATGACGCTGCTCAAGCGCTACCTGCGGCTCGAGCTCGATGCGATCAACCGCAACAACATTCGGTTTCGCGTCATCGGCCGCACCGACGAGCTGTCCGGGGACGTGCTGCAGGAGCTCGAGGCTGGCCAGGAAGCGACCGCGCGCAATACCGGCATGTTGTTCAACATCGCGCTCAATTACGGCGGCCGCGCAGAAATCGTCGACGCCGCGCGTCGAGCGATTCAGGCCGGAGTGCGACCCCAGGATCTCGATGAGCGCAAGTTTGCGGAGTTTCTCTACACGGCAGGGCAGCCCGATCCGGATCTGCTGATCCGCACCAGCGGCGAGATGCGGGTGAGCAACTTCCTGTTGTGGCAGATCGCGTATGCCGAAATCTGGGTAACCGATACGCTCTGGCCCGACTTCCGCCGCCGTCATCTCCTCGAGGCCGTGCTCGCCTATCAGAAACGGGACCGCCGCTACGGCGGCATCAACCCCACGCCAGCGCTCTCACGTTAGTGGCACACCGCAACACCAGGGAGTATGTTGCCGCAAGCACACCGAGCGGCCGAAGGCCGCGAGGCACAGCTCGCGGGGGTGGGACCCCGCGAGAAGCCGAGAAATGATCAGAGTCATCAGCGGCGCGATTCTGCTGGTCGGCGTGATCGCGGCGCTGTGGTTCCTGCAACCGATTTTTCTGCTCGGCATCACCGTGATCGTGGCGGTCCTCGCGTTCGGCGAGTATGCCGGCATCGCCGCGAAAGCCGGCGCGCACGTGTCGCGGCCCGCCGGCAGTATTGCGGTTGCGCTCGTCTGCGTGGCGTCCGCAGTCCCGGGCATGCCCGTCGACGTGGCGGTCGCGGGTGCGACCCTCGGGACTCTCAGCGCTCGCGCTCTCCGCCTCGGCCACGCAATTGGCGGGTGGCGGCGCTCTGCAGTCGGCGGCGATCGCCGCATTCGCGCCGATCTACATCGGGTTGCCTCTCGGGTTGCTTGCGGCCACACGCTGGATGCTTGGCAGGGAAGCCGCGCTGCTGCTGATTCTCACCGTGGCGATCAGCGACACGTTTCAGTACTACAGCGGCCGCGCGCTCGGCCGGCACTTGCTCGCGCCTGTGGTGAGCCCGAAGAAGACGATCGAGGGCGCGATCGGAGGATTTGCCGGCGCAGCGTTGAGTCTTGCGGTCATCGGACACTGGTGGCTTCCACAGATGGGCCTTCCGGCGCGCGCCGTTCTCGGGCTCGCGATTGCTGCGGTCGGCATCGTCGGGGATCTGTTCGAGTCCATGCTGAAGAGGAGCGTCGACATGAAAGACGCATCCGCGGCGATTCCGGGCCATGGCGGCGTGCTTGATCGCATCGACGCGCTGCTGTTCGCGGCGCCTGTGTACTACATCTTCGTGAGGTACAGCTTTTGAGCCGGCCGCAAGGCGAGGCGCTCGACCTATGAAACGGCTCGCTATTCTGGGCTCGACGGGATCGATCGGGCAAAGCGCGCTCGACGTGGTCCGCGCGCATCCCGACAAGCTCACGATCGTCGGGCTTGCCGCCGGGTCGAATGCCGATCGCCTGCGCGAACAAGCGGCGGCGTTCGGCGCCACGATAACGGCGTTGGCGTCCACAACGGGCAGCGAGGGGCTGATTGCCGTCGCCACCCACCCTGACGTCGACATCGTGATCTGCGCCTCGTCGGGTACCGACGCGCTCGAGGCCGTCCTTGCCGCGATAGACGCCGGCAAAACTATCGCGCTCGCCAACAAGGAAGTGCTGGTGATGGCAGGCGCGCTCGTGACCGCGGCTGCGCGTGCGCGCGGCGTCGCCATCCTTCCGGTTGACAGCGAGCACAACGCCATCCATCAATGCCTCCACGGGCGGCGGCGCGACGAGATTCGACGCATCATCCTGACGGCGTCTGGCGGACCGTTCCGTGAGATGCCGGTCGCGGCGCTCGCCGGCGTCAAGCCGGAAGATGCGCTGCGTCATCCGACGTGGCGGATGGGCCGCAAGATCACCATCGATTCAGCCACTCTGATGAACAAAGGCCTCGAGGTGATCGAGGCGCACTGGCTGTTCGATCTGCCGGGCAACCGCATCGACGTCGTCATTCACCCGCAGTCGATCGTGCACTCGATGGTGGAGTTGACCGACGGCTCGATCATCGCGCAGCTTGGCGGCGCCGACATGAGGCTGCCCATTCAGTACGCGTGTTCCTATCCGGATCGATGGGAAGCTCCTGTTCCACGGCTCGATCTGACCGAGACCGGCCGGCTCGATTTTCACAAGCCCGACGTCGCGCGTTTCCCGTGTCTCGGGCTGGCGTATCGCGCGCTCGAAGCGGGGCCCAGCCATGCGGTGGTTTTGAATGCGGCCAACGAGGTGGCTGTGGCGTCTTATCTGGACGAGAAAATCTCTTTTGTGTCCATCCCGCGCGTCATCGAGCAAACCATGGACGCGCACTCTCCGGTGCCGGCGCCAGCGCTCGAGTCCATACGCGAGATCGATCGCTGGGCCCGCCGCTATTCCCAGAATGTGGCCCGGGGTTCCGCCTCCGCGCGTAGCGCTTCGGCGAGACTCGCCATAGCCCTGGCGAAGGCGGTAGAATTGAAGGTCTGAGGTTCCCGTTTTGACCACAATCCTGGCTTTTCTCTTCGTTCTTGGCGTGCTCATTTTCGTCCACGAGCTGGGCCATTTCGTCATGGCCCGCCGTGTCGGCGTCAGAGTGCTCAAATTTTCACTCGGCTTTGGCCCACGCCTCGTCGGCTTCACGCGCGGCGATACCGAATATGTGATCAGCGCAATCCCGCTTGGCGGCTACGTGAAGATGGCCGGCGAGAATCCCGACGACCCCCGCTCGGGCCGCGATGACGAGTTCCTGTCGAAGAGCAAGTGGGAGCGCTTCCAGATTCTCATCATGGGGCCGCTGATGAACCTCATCCTCGCCGTGGTGGTGACCGCGGGCGTGTTGATGAACGGCGCCGATATCCCCGCGTACCAGAACAAGCCGCCTGTCGTGGGCCAGGTGACCGCGGATTCACCGGCCGCGAAAGCAGGCATTCAGCGCGGCGATCGGATTGTGAGCGTTGCCGGCCGCAACGTCGAGACCTGGGAGCAATTCTTCGTGGGTGTGGGCACGCGCGCCGACCGCGAGACCGATATCGAGCTGCTCCGCGACGGCAAGCGCCTGACCGTCAAGGCAACGCCCGCTCCCCAGACAAAGTTTGAAATCGGCGATATCGGGGTGAGCCCCGATTCGCATCCTCTCGTTGGCGCATTGCTGCCGGGCGCGCCCGCTGAAAAAGCGGGCCTGAAGGTCGGCGACGTGATCCTGCGCGTGGACAACTCAGCGATCTCCTCCCGCGAACAGCTGATCGCCGCCGTCTCGAAGCGGGCGAACACGCCGGTCTTGATGTCCGTCGTGCGCGAAGGCAAGCCGATGGACGTGACGGTCGTCCCGGAGGCAAACACAGGACGCTGCCCGTCGCTCGCATCGGGCGCGGGCTGCATCGGCATCAGCATCGGCGAAGAAGTCACCCGCATCAAGCCGGGCCTGGTCGACGCCTTCGCGATGAGCATCAAGCGCAACTACGAGTCGGCCAGTCTCATCTTCATGACCATCGGCCAGCTGATCACGCGCGAGACATCCACGCGCCAGCTGATGGGGCCGCTCGCGATTGCGCAGCTCTCCGGCGAGTCTGCCCAGCAGGGCTGGATGCCGCTCTTCGCGCTGATGGCGTCCATCAGCCTCAATCTCGGGTTGCTCAACCTTCTGCCCATTCCGGTTCTCGACGGCGGCCATATTTTCATCATGGCGCTGGAAGGCCTCGCGCGCCGCGACTTCAGCCTCCGCGTCAAAGAGAAGATGTTCCTCGCCGGGTTCGCGGTGTTGTTGATGTTGATGGTGACCGTTATCTATAACGACCTCACCCGCATCCCCATCATCGAGCGCTTGATGCCCTGGAGGAACTGACGGGGAGAGCAAAGCAGAGGCAAAGAGCAAAGAGCAAAGAGCAAAGGGCAGAGGGCAACGTCGAAAGATCGGTGGCGTGAAAGGTGCTTCCGATCTTTTTTTGTGTACGAATTCCCCGGTTTCGTCCCGTTTTGGGGCCGGACGTGACCCCACAAGGAGACAGGCTCATGAAGGCATGGATTATCGCAGCGGCGCTCATGTTCTTGCCGATGCCGGCGCTGGCACAGGCCCAGTTGACGCAAGCCGATATTCAGCGGCTCCAGGACAGCGTGTACGACGCGAGCGCGGATGTGACGCGACTGCGGCAGCGCGATGCGCGGCTCGCAGAAGGCCTCGAGCGCGAGCTCGACGACCTGCGCGATGAGGTGATTTACCTCAAAGTGAAGATGCGCAAGTCCGGCGCGACACGCGCGGAGTACTCGGACCTGCGCGACCGCATCGATCGGCTTCGCAGCCAGGCGCGCGGCGACGCGGCGCCCGCATCGACCCCGTCAACGCGAAGGCCCGCCGTCGAAGAACAGCTCAGCGCGACGGAGATTCCTGTCGGCACCGAGTTCGATGTACGGCTGCAGTCGCGCTTGAACTCGGGTACCGCCAGTGTCGAGGATCGCTTCGACGCCACGACGATCGTGCCCTATGACCGCAACGGCCGGGTGCTCGTTCCTGCCGGCTCCGTGATGCGTGGGGTCGTCAACTCCGTCACGCCGGCAAGCCGCGGCATCAACCGGAAGGGCGAGCTGACGCTTGTCTTCGACCGCTTCTCGATTGACGGGCGCACCTATTCAATTCGCGCGACGGTGATGCAGGCGCTGCAGGGCGAGTCCGATACGGGCCGTGTTGTGGCCGGCGCCGGTGTCGGTGCGCTTATTGGCGCCATTCTCGGGGGCACGCGCGGAGCGCTCACGGGCATTCTCATCGGCGGCGGCGGGACGGTCGCGGCAACCGAAGGCAAAGAAGTCGATCTCGCGCCAGGAACCGTGCTGCGCGTCAGGCTCGACGCACCGCTCGATCTGGCACAGTAGGCTCAGTAGCCGCGCTGGAGGTCGGCACTACGACGGCATGCCTGCGACTGCGCCAATGGTGAGAGGTCGTCAGGAACGAGCGACCTCCTCCATTGCTTCGCGGGCGGCTTTGATGGTCTTGTCGACGTCGCGGGCGGTATGCGCGGCCGACAGGAACCACGCTTCGAACTGAGATGGCGGAGGATAGACGCCGCGCGCGAGCATGCCATTGAAGAACACGCCGTACTTCGCGGCATCGGCGCGAAGAGCTGACTGGTAGTTCCGGACCGGCTCACTTGTGAAGAACGGCGTCAGGGCCGATCCGATGCCGTTTACCTGCAGCGCGACTCCCGCCCGTCTCGCGGCATCCGCAAGACCCTCAGCGAGATCCGCGCCGAGCCCGCTCAGCTGTTTGTAGAGACCCTTCGACAGCCGCTTGAGACTCCACAAACCGGCCGTCATAGCCAGCGGGTTGCCGGACAGGGTGCCCGCCTGGTAGACAGGCCCGGACGGCGCGACGAGTCTCATCAGATCCTCCCGCCCTCCGTACGCGCCGACGGGTAAGCCGCCACCAATGATTTTCCCGAGGCAGGTGAGATCGGGCGCGACGCCACTCCACCCCTGCGCTCCGCCGGCGCCGACGCGAAATCCGGTGATGACCTCATCGAAGATGAGCAGGATGCGATAGCGAGTGCACACAGCGCGGAGCTGCTGAAGAAATCGCGGCTCCGGCAACACCACGCCCATATTGCCGGCGACAGGTTCGACGATGAGTGCGGCAATCTGATCGGGAAACGATTCGCACAGGCGCTCGACAGACGCCACGTCGTTATAGGTGGCGATCAGCGTATCGGCGGCCACGGCGCGGGCCACGCCCGGGCTCGTCGGCACACCCAGCGTCGTCAGACCGGAGCCCGCCTGCACCAGAAACTGGTCGCCGTGACCGTGATAGCAGCCTTCGAACTTGATGATTTTCTCCCGTCGCGCGTGGGCGCGCGCGACGCGCACGGCGCTCATCGTCGCCTCGGTTCCAGAGCTGACGAAGCGGACCATGCCGACCGACGGCATCATCGAGCGCACGAGCTCGCCGAGCTCGACCTCGAGCTCGGTGGGAGCGCCGAAGCTGGTGCCTTTTCGAGCCGCCGACGTGAGTGCCCTGGTCAGGCTCGCGGGCGCATGCCCGTGAATCAGAGGACCCCAGGACATGACGTAGTCGATGTACGAGCGCCCGTCGACGTCGGTGATGCGCGAGCCTGAGGCGCTGCGAATGAACAGCGGCGTCCCGCCGACGGCCTTGAAGGCGCGAACGGGGCTATCCACCCCCCCAGGAATCACTTTCTGAGCGCGGGCGAAGAGCGTTGACGACTTCGTGTTGGTTGATCGTCTATGAGCCATGGTCGGCGGTCGATCGTCCGTCGGAGTGTGGCTATCGACCCGCGAGAAGGCGCGCAGCCTGCCGAGCGTAGTAGGTGATGATGATGTCGGCGCCCGCGCGGGCAATGGACGTCAGCGACTCCATCATGATGCGCGGCTCGTCGATCCACCCGCGCGCGGCTGCGGCCTTGATCATCGCGTATTCGCCGCTCACCTGATAGGCCGCGGTTGGATGGCCGAACGTGTCCTTTACGCGGCGCACGATGTCGAGGTACGGCATCGCGGGTTTCACGATGATGATGTCGGCGCCTTCGTCGAGGTCCTGTTCGACCTCACGCAGCGCTTCTTCCGCATTGGCGGGATCCATCTGGTGCGTACGGCGATCGCCGAACTGCGGCGCCGAATCGGCAGCGTCGCGGAACGGCCCGTAAAAACCCGAACAGTATTTCACCGCGTACGACATGATCGCGACGTTTTCGAAGCCGCGTTCGTCGAGCGCTCGTCTGATGGCCCCCACGCGCCCGTCCATCATGTCCGAGGGCGCGACGATGTCCGCCCCGGCAGTCGCATGTGACACGGCGGCTCGCACGAGCTGCTCGACCGTGACGTCGTTTGCCACGTCGTGGCCTTCGAGGACACCGCAGTGGCCGTGCGAGGTGTATTCGCACAGGCACACGTCCGTCACAACCACGGTGTCCGGCGAGCTGCGTTTGATCGCCCGTACTGCGCTCTGCACCGGCGCGTCCGAGTCATACGCGCCCGAGCCAATTTCGTCTTTCGTCGAAGGCAATCCGAAGAGCAGAACGCCAGGAACCCCGTCGGCGCGCGCGGCCTCAACTTCGCGGACGGCTTCGTCCACCGATAGTTGATAAACCCCCGGCATCGATGGGACCTCGCGCCGGATGCCGGTGCCGGCCGTTACAAAAAGGGGGTACAGGAACTGCTCGGCTGATAAGCGGGTTTCGCGCACGTAGCTGCGGATGCCGGTCGTACGGCGAAGCCGGCGGGCACGCCGAATCAGGTCGAGCGCATGCGCCGTTTTGACAGGATTCATGGGGTTAGTTTACGACGGTCCGGCACCGGGCTGGCCTGGCGAACCACGCGCGGAAATGGTCGACGATGGCCTGCACGAGGGCGGGAATCGTGTATTCCTTGGGCATGATGGCCGTTTTGATGCCGTACTGCTCCGCGGCCTCGGCAGTAACGGGGCCGATCGACGCGACCGTTGTCGCGTTCAGCAAGTCGGACGACTGCTCGGCGCCGAAAATCTGCACGAAGTTCTTGACGGTAGACGCGCTCGTGAATGTGACGACGTCGATCCGCTTCTCGAGCAGCATCCGGTAGATATCCGGATCGCCTTCACGCTCGATCTCCGCGAGCACGGTTCTGTATGCCACCACCTCGGTGACCTCGGCGCCGCTTCTGCGGAGCTCCTCCGGCAGTACCTCACGCGCGATGTCGGCGCGCGGCAGCAGGAACCGTTTGCCCTTGACGTCGCCCACCTCGCGGAGTGCCTGCACGATCGCCTCGGCGCGCGACTCGGCCGGCTCCAGATCGACTCTGAGCCCGTGTCTCGCGAGGCGCTCGGATGTTGCAGGGCCGATCGCCACCAGCCTGACGCCCTTGAGATCTCTGATGTCGCCGGTCGCCATCAGCCGCCGCATGAAGAAATCGACGCCGTTCGCGCTCGTGAAAATAATCCAGTCGTAGGTTCCTGCCTCGGTCGTCGCCTTGTCGAGGGGACCGTAGTCGTCGGGGGCTTCCACGCGAATCATCGGCGCTTCGATCGGCTCAGCGCCCAGCGACTCGAGCAGATCGACGAGCTCGCCCGCCTGCTCGCGCGATCGCGTCACGACAATCTTCTTGCCGAAGAGCGGACGCTCGTCGAACCAGCGCAAGTGCTGGCGCAGCGCGACTACGCGCCCGACGACGAGAAGGGCGGGCTTGGTGCGCAGGTTCTTCATGTCGGCCAGCTCCTGCAGCGTGCCGTCGGTCGTGCGCTGCGTCGGCAGCGTGCCGTCGTAGATAATCGCCGCGGGCTCGGCCGGGTCGAATCCGTTGGCGAGCAGCGCGTTGAGAATCTCGTGGAGCTGCCTCGCACCCGTGTAACACACGACCGTGCCGCCAAGGCGCGCAAGGCTCGCCCAGTCGACGTTGGGCGCCGTGGTGCTTTCGTCTTCGTGCCCGCGTACGAACGTCACGCAGTCGCCTCCGCCCGGATAGGTGAGCGGAACGCCAGCGTAGCTCGTGGTGCCGATAGCGGCCGGGATGCCCGGGACGACCTCGAATGGCACGCCGTGCTCGTGAAGGAACAAGGCTTCCTGGCCGCCGCGATCGAACAGGAACGGATCTCCCCACTTCAGCCGCGCGACGATCTTTCCTTCGCGCGCCTTCTCCACGAGCAGGTAGTTGATGGCTTCCTGATCGAGCGGCTGAGGCGCAGCCAGGCCAACGTCGATCTTCTCAGCTTCATGACGCGGATAGCGGAGCAGTCGCGGGTGCACGAGGTGGTCGTACAGCACCACATCGGCCGCGGCGAGGTATCGCGCGCCGCGTGCGCTGATGAGACTCGGGTCTCCGGGCCCGGTGCCGATGAGGTAGACGATGGGTCGCATCACGTGAGTCGCAGGGATTCGGGATTCGGGATTAGGGGTTCGTTCTGTCTTGCCTCGCGAAGAATGTCCGCCGCCCCTTGCTGTAGCAGTTGCTCGGCGACTTCGCGGCCCAGAGCCCCCGCATTCGTCCGAGGGCCAACCTTCTTATAGCGGATGATACGGGCGCCGTCGAGTGATGCCACAACCGCGTGCAGCTCGAGGCCGCTCCCGGCGACAGGCTGCGCGATGGCGCCGATCGGCATCTGGCAGCCGCCTCCGAGCGCCGTCACGACCGCGCGTTCTGCGGCCAGTGCATCCGAAGCGTCGGCGTCGTTCACCCGTGCGACAGCCTCGCGCGTCGTCCGATCGCCGGCGCGAACTTCAATCGCGATGATGCCCTGGCCCGGCGCCGGCACGCACTCGTCGAGCGGCACAGACACCGAAATTCGCGCGCCAAATCCCAGCCGCCGCAAACCTGCGGCCGCAAGCACGAGGAGATCGTACTCACCCGCGTCGAGTTTCCTCAGGCGTGTATCGAGGTTGCCGCGAACGTTCGAGAACTGAGCGCCCGGAAATCGCTTCTGGAGCTGCGCGATGCGTCGAACGCTGCCGGTGCCGATCCGGGGTCTGACCCCCGTACCGGTACGGGGGTCAGACCCCGTTGCGGGCAGCACCAGGGCATCTCTTGGATCTTCGCGCTCGAGCACCGCGCCGACCTCCAGTCCCTCAGGCAACACCGCAGGCATGTCCTTGCTGCTGTGAACGGCCAGGTCGATGTCGCCGGTCAGCAGCGCATCCTCGATTTCCTTCACGAACAGGCGCTTTCCCCCGATCTCCGACAGAGGCGCGTCCTGCAGGCGATCGCCCGAGGTCTTGATGACGACGATCTCGCAGGCTGTGCCGGCCGCCGTCTGAAGGCGCTGGGCCACCAGCCTCGCTTGAAAGAGGGCGAGCTGACTTCCTCGACTGCCGAGACGAAGCGTGGTCACTGTGCAGGTTTCTTCGCGGCGCGGGTCGAGCCCGCGGTGGTGAGCGTCTCGTCCGGCGCGTCATCAGCGGCGAGTCCGAACAGCCGCGTCAGCGCATCGCTGTAGGCGGCCACCGTATCCGCATCGGATGCGGACTTCAGCTGCTCGGTCGGATTGATGAGCAGCTTTTCCATGATGAGCCGCGTGATCTCGTCAACCCGCGCACGCGCTTCGGGCGGCAGCGACGCCATCTTCGGTTCGAGGCGCCGCAGCTCGGATTGCCTGACCGATTCGAACCGTTGGCGCAACGCCACGATCGTCGGAACCGCGCCGCGAGAGTTGAGCCAGCTGACGAATTTCGCGACTTCCTGCCCGATGATTTTTTCTGCGTCCGCGGCTTCGGTGCCACGTTTGGAAATGTTCTCCTGCACCACCGCCTGGAGGTCGTCGATGTTGTACAGGAACACCTGCTCGAGATCGCCGGCATTCGCTTCGACATCGCGCGGCACGGCAATATCGATGATGAACAGCGGCCGCGACCGTCTGGCCTTCATCGTCTGGGCGATCACGGCGCGCGAGATGATTGGCGTGCTGGCGCCGGTCGCCGTGATAAGGATGTCGGCCTCCACGAGGCTCGTGCTGAGCGCATCCCACGGCATGGAGCTCCCGCCGATTGACGAGGCGAGCGCCTCAGCGTGCGCCGCGGTCCGGCTGGTGATTATCAGCCGGCCGATGCCCTGTGATTGCATGTGGACGGCCGTGAGCTTGCCCATCTCGCCAGCGCCGATGACGAGCACTGTGCGACCTTTGAGCGTCCCGAAAATCTTGCGCGCCAGTTCGACGGCGGCATAGCTCACCGACACGGCGCCTTCGGCAAGGGCGGTCTCGGATCGCACGCGTTTTCCAGCGGCGAACGCCGAGTGGAACAGCTTGTTGAGGAGGGGCCCGGTGCATCCCATCTGCGACGCGACGCCGTACGCTTCCTTGACCTGCCCGAGAATCTGCGGCTCGCCCATGACCAGCGAATCGAGGCCGGCGGCCACGCGGTACAGATGCGACGCGGCTTCGTGGCCGGTCTTCGAATAGATGTGCGGCGCAAGCTGTTCGCGCGGAATGCCGTGAAACTCCGAGAGGAAGTGCTGAATGGCACCGCGCGCGGCGTTGGAGTCGTCGCACGCCACGTACAGCTCGACCCGATTGCACGTCGAGACGATGGTAGCTTCGTGATGCGCCCCCGTACCCGACAGGGCGGTCAGCGCGCGATCGACACCACGGGCCGAGAAATCGAGCCGTTCTCGAAGCTCGATCGGGGCGGTGCGATGGCTGACGCCGACCAGAAGCAGTTGCATGCTAGAAGTTGTGGCTCGTCGTGAAAAGATAGCTCACGGGCACGAAGTTCAGCAGCACGATGCCGAAGCCGATCGCCGACAGCAGCGCCGCTCGCCGCCCGCGCCACCCGATAGCTCGTTGGGCGTAGAGCTCGAACGAATACACCGCCCAGCACAGCACCGCGACGAAGATCTTCGGATCGGCCAGCGACATCGAAGCGCTGAGATCCCCCGATGGCGGCAGCTGCGACGCCCAGATCGCGCCGGTGATCAGTCCGACGGTCAAGAACAGCCAACCGATTTTCACGGCGCGCAGGTTCATCTCGTCGAGCACGTTCAGCGAAGGGAGCCGCTCGTAGAAGAACCCGAGCGCCTTCGCTTTGATTTCCTTGAACTGGAGCACGTAGGTGATGCCCAGGACGGCAGCCAGCGCGAAGCTCGCGTAGGCGAAGAGCAGCGACGACACGTGCACGCCGAACCATGGGCTTTCCAGAATGACCGAGCGCGGTTCGGTGACGCCGGCGCTGAACGCGGGAATGGTCTGCAGCACGACCAGCAGCGGAAGAATGAACACGCCCATGGCGCGCTCGGCGGTCGTGAGCTCGACGTAGAGGTACGACAGCGCCAGCAGCCATACGAACATCGAGATGGCCGAGGTCGCGCTCGCGAACGGCACGTGCCCCACCCGCATCGTTTCCATGCCGATGACGAACGTATGCGCGAATGTGGCGAAGACGAGCAGCACCGTCGCGATGCGGCTGGTGCCGAACGTGCGCCGCGCGAATTGCACGGCATAAGCCACGCCGGCCGCGGCATAAAGGAACAGCAGAATCGCGTTCATAGTCATGATTATCGGCGAAAAAGGGGTCTGACCCCTTACACGGGTAAGGGGGTCAGACCCCCTTAGCGCACAGTCGGCGCAAGCGGCGCGAAGTACCCCTGCTTGGTGCGCGCCTGCACGTTCGGGCGCGCCACGCGCACGATCAGCCGCCGCCATGCGCCGTCCCGCCGGGGATTCTTCGAGGTGTAGCCAATCGTGTACTGGCTCGACAGCTCGTCGTAGATCTGCCCGTAGACGCTCGCGAGGGTCTTGATGTCGGAAGGGAAGAAAGCGCGTCCACCCGTGTCGTTGGTGAGCTGCCGAAGCGCGTAGGTCGCCTCCCGAAAGCCTTTGGACTGGCCGGCCGCCGCATCGTCCATGAGGCCGATGGCGTAAATCGCCGTTTCCGATCGCCGTGCGAGGTCGAGGACGTCCTCGAACGTGACCAGGCTCGACGTGTCTTCGCCATCGGACAACAGGATGATGGCCTGGCGCCGGATTTCCTCCTCCTGCCGCACGGGAATCTTTTTCAGCCCCTTCAGCGAGATATACAGCGCGTTGTTCATCGACGTCGACCCGCCCGCGACCGTCTTGCGAATCGCCTGCTCGAGCTCTGCCGTGTTGCTGGTGAACTTCTGCAGCACTTCGGCGCGGCTGTCGAATCCGATGACTTCGCCGAGGTCGGTGGGGCGCAGTTTGCGGATGAACCCTATGGCGGCATCCTGGGCGACCGCCATGCGATCTTCCATGCTCGAGCTGGTGTCGATGAGCAGGGACAACGCCACAGGCAAGTTGGTGCGGTTGAAGAGCGTCAGCTCCTGCTTGACCCCATCTTCGAAGATCTCGAAGTCCTTTTCGGTCAGATCGGTGATGTATTTGCTCGTCGAGTCGATGACCGTGACGTTCATGGAGACGACGTCGATCGCCGAGCGAAATGCGGGCTGCTGCGCCTGGAGAACCAGCGGCGCTGCCAGCGCCGCCGCGAGGAGAAGGAGAGGCAGCGGTCTCTGCGTCATGGAGCTACTCAACTGATGACGGGCAAAAGGTCAGTATAGGTGGCGGTCAGGAGAGCGTCAAGGATGCCTTCGCGGCCAAAAACCCTTGGCAATCTTACATTTGCGTTTCTTGACGGTCTCTTTGCCCGCGTGCTATAAACACGCCGTTTCCCACAACACCGGGGTCCCCAACGCGGCACCCGCGTTGGGGTGGAACGGCGCTCCCTGACTCCACACGATGCTCAACGCATATATTCCGATCTTTATCTTCCTGCTCGTCGCCATCGGGTTTGCCCTGTTTACCCTGATGATGTCGCAGCTGGTGCAGTCGAAGAAGTACAACAAGGTGAAGCTCGAGCCGTACGAATGCGGCATCGAGCCCACGACGGACGCACGCGACCGGTACAGCGTCCGCTATTACCTTGTCGCCATGCTGTTCGTGATCTTCGACGTGGAAACCGTGTTCCTGTTTCCGTGGGCGGTCATCGTTGACGAGCTGGCGCTGTTTGGTCTCATTGAAATGATCATCTTCCTGGCGATTCTCGTGACCGGATATGCCTACGCCTGGAAGAAAGGCGCGCTCGACTGGGCCTAGCGAGGCCCGAGCAACGAATTAATGACTGACGAGCCCAAGGACCCTAAGGCCGCCGGCGACAAGCCCGCGAGCGAGAGCGCACCGGTAGCCTCTGAAGCCGAGGCGTCGCGCCGGTTCGCCGGCGCCGCCTGCCGCACCCGTCCGCCCGCGCAACCGGTGCACCCGCTGCAGCCGGCCACCCAGCGCACCCGGCGCACCCGCTGCGAAGCCCGCGGCACCGGCCGCCGCGAAGCCTGCCGCCACACCCGCTGCGAAGCCCGCCGCGGCGGCCGCTGCGCACGACACCAAACCGGCGCCGCCGTCCGGCCCGACCGATCCGCCGCCGCCCGCCGGCACGGAGCTTCCAGCGTTCATCACCGCGCTGCAAGCGGCCGTCCCCGAGAGCGTGACGCAAATCAGCTTTTACGTGGGCGATTGGACCGTCATCGTGCCCGCGGCGAAGCTGCTGGACGTGGGCCGCTTCCTGCGCGACACGGCTGGATTCGATTTCTGCTCCGACGTCACTGCCAGCGACTGGCCGACGCGCCCGCAGCGGTTCGACGTCATCTACTGCCTGTTCTCGACGCGCCAGCGCGTTCGTGTGCGGGTGAAAGTGCGCGCCGCCGAAGCCGAACCCGTGCCCTCGGTCAGCGGCCTGTGGCCGTCGGCCAACTGGCTCGAGCGCGAGGTCTACGATCTGTTCGGCGTGAATATCACTGGCCACCCCAATCGCAAGCGCATCCTCATGCCGGACGACTGGCAGGGACATCCGCAGCGCAAGGATTACCCGCTCGAGGGCCCGGGCGAGCTGCTGATGGAGAACCCGCTCGACTGGCTGAAACTGAAACAAGCGCGGGAAGAGGCTGAAATCGAGTAATGGCTACTGAAACCCGGCCGATGTTCGACACGGAAGAGCTGGTCATCAACATGGGGCCCCAGCATCCCAGCACGCACGGCGTGCTGCGGGTGGTGCTCCGTCTCGACGGGGAAAAGGTCGTCGACTCTGAAGTCGTCATCGGCTATCTCCATCGCGGCATCGAGAAGCTCAGCGAAAACCGCAACTGGACGCAGATCATCCTGTTGACCGATCGGATGGATTACGTCGCGGCGGCGACCAACAACGTCGGCTACTGCCAGACGGTCGAGAAGCTGATGCAACTCGAGGTGCCGCGGCGCGCGCGGTACGTCCGGGTGGCGTTGTGCGAGCTGCAGCGGATCGCGAGCCACTGCCTGTGGCTCGGCACGCACGCGATGGACATCGGCGCGATGACCGTGTTCCTGTACGCGTTCCGCGAGCGCGAGTTGATTCTCGATCTGTTCGAGGAGTACTGCGGCGCGCGCCTCACCTACAACTCGATGCGTATCGGTGGGCTGCCGCTCGACATCCCCGTCGGCTGGGACAAGAAGGTGCTCGAGTTCTGCAACATCATGTCGGAGAAGCTCGACGAGTACGAAGAGCTGCTCACCCACAACCGCATCTGGCTCGAGCGTACCAAGGGCATCGGCGTCATTACCGGCGCCGAGGCGATTGCCATTGGCCTGAGCGGCCCGCCGCTCCGCGGCTCTGGCGTCACAAAGGATGTCCGCAAGGACGAGCCGTACGCGGCCTACGACGAGATGAAGTTCGAGGTGCCGATCGGCACGGCAGGGGATACCTACGATCGGTATCTCGTCCGGCTCGAGGAATTCCGGCAGTCGGTCCGGATTATTCGTCAGGCGATCGAAGGGCTGCCCGAGGGTCCCATCGTGGGCAAGGTACCGCGTCTCATCAAGCCGCCGGCAGGCGAGACGTATCACGCGATCGAGTCACCCAAGGGTGAGATCGGCTACTTCATCGTGAGCGACGGCAAGTCGACCAACCCGTACCGCTTTCGCGTGCGGCCGCCGTCGTTCTGTAACCTCCAGGCGCTGCCGCCGCTCATCAAGGGGCATATGGTGGCTGACGTCGTCGCGTTGATCGGCTCGCTCGACGTCGTGCTGGGCGAAGTCGATCGATGAGCCGCACTCAGCAGATCATTGCCGCGAGTAGGCCGTGGGGTGGGCCACGAGAAACTGAACAATGATCGACACGTACGTCATACCGCTCGTCAAGATTCTTTTCGTGCTGAACGCGACGCTCATCGGGGTGACCTACATGGTGCTCCTCGAGCGCAAGGTCATCGCGTGGGTGCAGGTGCGTCTCGGACCGATGCGCGTCGGCCCGTACGGGAGCCTTCAGCCGATTGCCGACGCGATCAAGCTGATCCTCAAGGAAGACATCACGCCCACGCGCGCCGACAAGTGGGTCTTCACCGCTGCGCCGATTATCGTGATGGTGCCCGCGCTCATTACGTTCGCCGTGATCCCGTTCGGGCCGAGCGTGCATCTCTTCGGGCGCGACATTCCGCTGCAGATCACCGACGTGAACGTCGGCCTGCTCTACATCGTGTCGGTCGCGTCGATCGGCGTGTACGGCATCATCCTCGGCGGATGGGCGTCGAACAGCAAGTTTCCGCTGCTCGCGAGCCTGCGCGCGTCGGCGCAGCTCATCAGCTACGAAGTCGCCGTGACGATGACGCTGGTGAGCCTCATCATGACGGCGGGCACGCTGAGCATGGTGAAGATCGTCGAAGCGCAGGACAGCGCGCACTTGTGGTTCATCTTCGTGCAGCCGGTCGCCTTCGTGCTGTTCTTCATTGGCGGCCTGGCCGAAACCAACCGCGCGCCGTTCGACATGGCGGAGGCGGAGCAGGAGCTGACCGGCGGCTTTCACACCGAATACAGCGGCATGCGCTTCGCGCTCTTCTTCCTGGCCGAATACGCGAACATGATCGTCGTCTCGGCGGTCGCGACGACGCTGTTTCTGGGCGGATGGCTGGCGCCGTTTCCGAACGTCGCATGGCTGAATTTCCTGGATTTGATTCCCGGATGGATCTGGTTCCTCCTGAAGACCTTCGTATTTCTTTACATCTTCCTCTGGGTCCGCGCGACGCTGCCGCGCTATCGCTATGACCAGCTCATGCGCCTGGGATGGAAGGTGCTGATTCCGGTTGCCATCGCCAACGTCATCGCGACCGGCATCATGAAGGTGTTGTTCTAATGGGCAACGCGATCGCGTTCTACGTCACCGCGGCGCTGATCCTGGGATTCGCCCTGCTCGTCGTGACCACCAAGAACACCGTGCATGCGGTGCTCTTCCTGGTGTTGAACTTCCTGGCCGTCGCCGCGCTTTACGTGCTGTTGACGGCGCAGTTTCTCGCCGTCATCCAGGTGCTCGTCTATGCCGGCGGCATCGTCGTGCTCTATCTGTTCGTCGTGATGCTCGTGAATCTCAAGCGGCAGCCCGAAGACCACTCGGCGCCGCAGCGGCGGCCGTGGCTGGGGTTCGCGCTCTCGGGTGCGGTGCTCGCGCAGCTGGCGGCGATTCTTGTCTGGGGCGGCGCCGGAATGCCGGTCGACCCGCAGACGATGCAGAACACCGACCTTGCCATCAACAACGTCGAGCGCATCGGCATGCTGCTCTACACCGATTATCTGATTCCGTTCGAGGTCGCGTCGATGCTGCTGCTCGTCGCGATGGTGGGCGCCATCATTCTGGCAAAGCGGGAGCTATAGGGGTCAGACCCCCTTTTTACGGTTTTCGTAAGAAGCGCATGATTACACCCACTCACTACATGATTCTGTCGGCGGCTCTCTTCATGATCGGCGTCGCCGGGGTCATGCTGCGCCGCAACATCATCGTCATCTTCATGTCGATCGAGCTGATCCTGAACGCGGTCAACATCAATCTGGTCGCGTTTTCCTACCAGCTGCAGAACGGCGTGGGACAGGTGTTTGCGATTTTCGTGATCGCGGTTGCGGCGGCTGAAGCTGCCGTCGGACTCGGCATCATCCTCGCGTTCTACAGGAACAAGGAAACGATCAACATCGACGAAATGAACTTGATGCGCTGGTAGCGCGCGAGAGCGAAAGGGATCAGAGGGCGGAGAGGTCAGAACAAACGCATGGATTTCATCTGGCTGATTCCAATTCTTGCCAGGACTTGGCGCCGCGATCAACGGGCTCGTGGGCATACGCTCGTTCAACCGTCAGACGTCCGCGCTGGTGGCGTGCGCGTCGATGGCGGCGGCGCTCGGCGTATCGCTCTATGCCTTCGCGCAGCTGCTCGGCTTGCCGCCCGAGGCACGCGATCACGTCGTGAACCTCGGCCACTGGATTCCACCTATTCCGCTCGCGACGGCGCACGGCATCGGCGCGTTCGAGGTGCCGTGGGCATTTCGCCTCGATCCGCTCTCGGGGATGATGATCCTGGTCGTCACCGGCATCGGGCTGCTGATCCACATCTATTCGACCGCCTACATGCACGACGAGCCGCGGGGAGGCTACGCGCGCTTTTTCTGCTACCTCAATCTGTTCTGCTTTTTCATGCTCATGCTCGTGCTCGGCAGCACCTTCCTCACGATGTTCGTCGGGTGGGAAGGCGTGGGCCTGTGCTCGTACTTGCTCATCGGGTACTGGTACGAAAAGAAGAGCGCGTCTGATGCCGGCAAGAAAGCGTTCATCGTCAACCGCATCGGCGACTGGGGATTCGTGCTGGGCGTCTTCCTGATCTTCTACACGTTCGGCACCCTCGACTTCCGTGCCGTCGCGAATGCGGCCGCGTCGATGCCGGTCGAAGAGCAGTTCGGCGTCATTTCACTCATCTGCCTTTTGCTTTTCGTCGGCGCGACCGGCAAGAGCGCGCAGATTCCGCTGTACGTCTGGCTGCCGGATGCGATGGAAGGTCCGACGCCGGTGTCCGCCCTCATCCATGCGGCGACGATGGTGACGGCGGGCGTGTATATGGTCGGCCGCAACGCCGTGCTGTTCGGACACGCTCCGATCGTCGCGCAGATCGTGATGATTGTCGGCGCCCTGACGGCGTTGATGGCGGCGACCATCGGGCTCGTGCAGTACGACATCAAGCGCGTGCTGGCGTACTCGACGGTGTCGCAGCTCGGGTACATGTTCCTCGCGATGGGCGTCGGTGCATACGCCACCGCCCACGGATGGACGCACATCGGTCTTGCTGCGTTCGCGGCCGGCGCTTTCCATCTGATGACGCACGCGTTCTTCAAGGCGCTGCTGTTCCTCGGCAGCGGCTCGGTGATTCACGCGATGGCGGGCGAACAGGACATGCGGAAGATGGGCGACCTGAAGCGCTACATGCCGGTCACCTACACGACGATGATGATCGGCACGCTCGCGATTGCCGGCATCTTTCCGCTCGCCGGGTTTTTCAGCAAGGACGAGATCCTGTTCCGCGCCTTCCTGACGAACAAGATCATCTGGGGCTTCGGCGTCATCACCGCGCTGATGACCGCGTTCTACATGTTCCGGCTGATGTCGATGACGTTCTTCGGCAGCTATCGCGGGCCGGCATGGGAGCACACGACGCCGGCTGCCGCGCATGCCGCGGCGGCGCACGGCGTGCCGCATCCCGTCGATCCGCATGCACATGGGCAGGCGCACAAGGTTCAACACGACGTCTCGCACGGGCCCGCCGACGATTTCGATGCCGGGCACGATGCGCATGGGCACGGCCATGGGCCGTGGCACGGACCGCATGAGTCTCCGCAGGCCATGACCATGCCGTTGATGGCGTTGGCGGTGGGCGCCATCGTGGCCGGATTCGTCAGCATCCCGCCGGCGCTCGGCGGCGGCGCTGTACTCGAGCACTTCCTCGCGCCGAGTTTCACCGGGCAGACGGCCGCGAGCCACGCGGTCGAAGGTGCATCGGCACAGGCCGCCGAAACAGCGCCGGCCGCCGAAGCGGGGCACGAGGCCGCAGCCGCTGAAGGGGAGCACGGAGAGCCGCATATCTCGCACGGGGCAGAGCTCGCGCTGATGGCCTTCTCGGTGATGATCGCGCTCATCGGCATCGCGACCGCGTACCGGTTCTACGTCCAGACACCCGAGACCGCGACGCGACTGAAGGAGCGTTATGCGGGCGCCCACAACCTGCTCTACAACAAATATTTTGTCGACGAGCTGTACAACGCCACGTTCATCAAAGGCACGATGAAGAGCGCGTTCGGCCTCTGGGGCTTCGATCGACGCGTCGTCGATGGCGCCGTCAACGGATCCGGATGGCTGACGGTGTTCTCGTCGTGGGTTTCGAGCCTGCTCGATCGCTATATCGTCGACGGCGCCGTCAATCTCATCGGACGGTCGTCCGAGGAATCGAGCTTCGTGTTCCGCAGGGTCCAGACCGGACTTGTTCAGAACTACGCGCTGCTGATGCTGGCAGGCGTGTGCGCTTTGGTGAGCATTTATTTGCTCGTGAGGTAATCCCGTGACGAATGCCGCCGGCTTTCCGTTTCTGTCGATAATTCTGTTCCTCCCGCTTCTCGGCGCGGCGGTGCTGATGTTCGTCCCCAAAGAGAACAGCAGCGCAATCCGATTGATCGCAAACCTCTTCGCGCTGGCCGGATTCCTCGTGTCCGTGCCGCTGTGGTTCTGGTACAACGTCCAGGACGCCGGCTATCAGTTCGTGGAGAGGATGCCCTGGATTCCCTCGGTGGGCGCGCAGTACTTCCTGGGCGTCGACGGCTTCAGCGCGCTGCTCGTGCTGCTGGCCACCCTGTTCGGGTTCATCGCGATTCTTTCCTCGTGGACGGCGATTACCGAGCGCGTGAAGGAGTACTACATCTTCCTGCTCATCCTGCAGACAGGCATGGTGGGAGCGTTCGTCAGCCTCGACTTCCTGCTGTTCTTCCTGTTCTGGGAGGTCATGCTCGTGCCGATGTATTTCCTCATCGGCATCTGGGGAAGCGACCGGCGGCTGTACTCGGCGATCAAATTTTTCCTGTACACCCTCGTCGGCAGCGTCATCATGCTGCTCGGCATTCTGGCGCTCTACTTCTACAGCTACAGCGTCACCGGCGTGTACACCTTCGACATCACGCAGTTCCAGAACATGAACGTGCCGTTCAACCTGCAGTGGTGGGTGTTCCTCGCGTTTTTCCTCGGGTTCGCGGTCAAGGTGCCGATGTTTCCGTTCCACACCTGGCTGCCCGACGCGCACACGGACGCGCCGACAGCCGGCTCCGTCATCCTGGCGGCTGTTCTGCTGAAGATGGGCACCTACGGCTTCATCCGCTTCTCGCTGCCGATACTGCCGGATGCGACACGGCATTTCGTGCCGATGATGGTGACGCTTTCGATTATCGGCATCGTGTACGGCGCGTTGTGCGCGATGGCGCAGCAGGACTGGAAGCGCCTCGTGGCGTACTCGAGCGTGAGTCACATGGCCATGGTCATGTTGGGCATGTTCGCGCTCAACCCGGTTGGCATCATGGGGAGCATCGTCCAGCAGCTCAACCATGGCATCTCGACCGGCGCGCTCTTCCTGCTGGTCGGCAACGTCTACGAGCGGCGCCATACGCGTCAGATCTCCGAGTATGGAGGTCTGTCGAAGGTGATGCCGACCTACGCCGTCATTTTCCTGATCATGACGATGTCGTCGATCGGCCTGCCGGCGTTGAACGGCTTCATCGGCGAGCTCCTCATCCTCCAGGGCGTGTTCGTCGCGAACAAGATCTGGGCCGGTTTCGCCGCCAGCGGCGTCGTACTCGGCGCCGCGTACATGCTGTGGCTCTACCAGCGCACGATGTTCGGCAAGATCGAGAATCCGAAGAACGAGCATCTGCAGGACCTGAACTTCCGCGAGTTCGCGACCTTCGCGCCGCTTCTGATCCTCGCTGTGTGGATTGGCCTCTATCCAAAGCCGTTCATCGATCGCCTGCAGACGTCGGTCGATCGCGTCGTCGTGCGCATCAACCCTGAGTACCGCGCGGCAAAGGTTCCGGGTTCCGGTTCCAGGTTCCGCGTTCGCCTCGCGGACGACCCAGGAACCGGGAACGGGGAACGTGGAACCGCAGGGAGCCCGCTAGTGCCTGCCGGCATTAACCTGAGCGATTTCTACTACCTGCTGCCGGAGATCGTTCTCACCACGGGCGCGCTGGTCCTGCTGCTTGCGGATCTGATGACTCCGCGCGACAAGCAGTCGCTCCTCGCGTGGGTGACGCTCGCGGTGCTCGGCGCGACAGCTGTGGCCCTTCTGCCGGTGGCCGACGCCAACATCCAGGTCTCGCGCGGGCTCATCGCGGTCGATCGGTTTGCGCTCTTCTTCAAGGTGATCTTCCTCGGGTCGGCGGCCTTCACGGTCCTGATGAGCGTCAAGTACCTCGACGTCGAAGGCACCCGCGCGGGCGAGTACTACTTCCTGATTCTGTGCGCCACCCTCGGCATGATGTTCATGGCCGGCGGGACCGATCTGATCACGCTCTTCATCGGTCTCGAGACGATGGCGATCTCGTTCTACATCCTCACGGGGTTCCTCAAGCCGAGCCGGCGATCGAACGAAGCGGCCGTGAAGTACTTCCTGCTGGGCGCGTTTTCGCTCGGCATCCTGCTCTACGGCATGTCGCTCATGTACGGCCTCTCAGGCACGACGAACCTGCGTGCCATTGCGACGCAGCTTGCGGGGCAGGAGTCCGACCCCCGGCTGATCCTCGCCGTCATTCTGGTGGTCGCCGGCATGGGCTTCAAGATTGCCGCCGTGCCGTTTCATATGTGGGCGCCGGACGTCTATGAGGGCGCGCCGACGCCGATCACCGGCTTCCTTTCCGTCGGTTCGAAGGCCGCATCGTTTGCGATGCTGCTGCGGATCTTCGTCGAGAGCCTTCCGACGATGCGCGCAGAGAGCGCAAGCTCGCTCCAGAGCAGCCCCACCATTGGATGGGGCGTCATGTTTTACATCCTCGCCGTCGTCACGATGACCGTCGGCAACTTTGCCGCGCTGACGCAGAGCAACTTGAAACGGATGCTCGCGTATTCGTCTATCGCGCACGCCGGGTATCTGTTGATCGGCGTCGTCGCAGGCACGGCGCGCGGCGTGACCGCGATGCTCGTGTACCTGTTCGTGTACGCGTTCATGCAGCTCGGCGCGTTTGCGGTGATCGCGCTGATGCGCCGCGCCGACGTCGTCGGCGACGAGCTGAAGGATCTGAACGGCCTGTTTTTCCGGCAGCCATTCGCCGCGCTGGCGATGCTGCTGTTCATGTTGTCGCTTGGCGGCATTCCGCCCACGGCGGGGTTCATGGGCAAGTTCTGGCTGTTCAGCGCCGCGATCGAGTCAGGGTATGTGTGGCTCGCGGTGATTGGCGTGCTGAACAGCGCGGTCTCGCTCTATTACTACATTCGCATCGTCGTCTACATGATGCTCAAGAACGAGCCGACCGGATCGGAGCCGCGCCAGAGTCCTGCGCTGGCTGTGGCGCTCGGCGTGGCGGTCGCGGCGACGCTGCTGCTGGGCGTGTATCCGCAACCGCTGTTCGAGTTTGCGCAGGCGTCGGCGGCGACGCTCGGGGCCTCGGCCGTTACACAAACATTGCCCTAAAAACCGTCAAAATCAGGCCGAAAACAGGGCGCATGGCGCTGGTGAACTTTTTCACAAGGTATGCTATAGTCTGCATGCCCGAGGATAAGGATTCCCTCGCTCGGTCTTTCCGGTACATGCAGGAGACTATCCGCAGATCCGGACCCGCAGCGGCTGCCAGCTACACGCTGATTGGTTCCATCATCCTGCTCGGCGGCATCGGATACGCAGTCGATGAATGGCGCGGCACGTCTCCGTGGTTTCTGCTCGGCGGCCTTCTGCTCGGTCTGATCGTCGGGTTCTACGACCTGGCAAAGACGGTGTTTGGAAGGGGCGACGGGCAAGGGGCAGGGGACGAGTGAAGCCGGTGCTGTGGCTCGCCTCCGCCAGCGTCGTGTCGGCGGCAGTGCTGGGCGCGCGGTTCGGCAGGGAAGTGTGGCTCGGGATGTTCGCCCCGCTCATCGTCGTCAGCGCCACGTGGGTGCTGACCGAGCGAGTGTACAGGGCGCGTCCGGAGAACCTGACGTCGGTGATGATGGCGGCGTTTGCGGGTAAGCTTCTGTTCTTCGGCGCCTATGTCGCGGCGGCGATCGCAGTGCTTGGTGTAAGGCCGGTGCCGTTCGCGGCAAGCTTCACCGCGTATTTCATCGTGCTCAACGTGGTTGAGGCGCTCTGTTGAGGCGTCTGTTTGTACCGTCGTCGCGACGAGGCGCGGGGCAAAGGGACCCCGCTTCAAAAGATGCTCTCTCAAGAACACGCAACCCAGGCGACACACGGCGCTGCCCAGGCGGCCTCACATGGCGGCGGTCACGCCGCGTCCCAGGGATTCAACGCCGGCGAGACGATCATCAATCACGTCTCCAACAGCTCGCTCGATCACCCGCTGATTCATCTCCCGACTATTGCCGGCATCGATTTGTCGGTCACCAAGCACGTCTTCATGCTGTGGCTTGTCGCGACGGTCGTCTTCATCCTCGTGACGACGGTCGTGCGCCGGTTCTTGAAATCGGGGCGGCCGGTGCCGACCGGCTTCATGAGCGCGCTCGAGGCCGTCGTGCTCTACGTGCGCGATGAAATGGTGCAGCCGAACGTCGGGCGCAAGTGGGTCAACACCTGGACGCCGCTGCTGCTGACATTCTTCATCTTCATCCTCAGCGCAAACGCGATCGGCCTGATTCCCATTTTCGACGTCGTCGCGCTGATCGATCATTACGTGCTGCATACCGCACCGGACTCGTTTCTGAAGAACGTGGTGCACGGCGGAACCACTGCGACCGCGAACTTCAACGTCACGGCGGCGCTGGCGACGATTACGTTCGGCGCGATCATCGTGGCGGGCACGAAAGCGCACGGGTTCATCAACCACTGGAAGAACCTCGTCCCGCACGGGCTCGCCTGGCCGATTTACATTCTGCTCATCCCCATTGAAGTCATGGGGATGTTCGTAAAGCCGTTCGCGCTCACCATGCGACTTGCGGCCAACATGACGGGCGGCCACATCGCGATTCTCGCGATTCTGTCGTTCGTGTTCCTGTTCGCGGAGATGTTCAGCAGCACGCTCGCGGGCGTGGGCGTCGGGATGGCCGTCTCAGTCCCGCTCGCGGTCGGCATCTCGGCGCTCGAGATCATCGTCGTCCTGGTGCAGGCCTACGTGTTCACGCTCTTGACCGCGGTTTTCATCGGGATGGCCATTCACGTTCATCACTAAGAGAGTCTCACTACGAAAGGATTGAGAATGAATAGCGTACGTTTCGTCCGTAAGGCACTGATGGTCGCGACTGTGTTCGCGGCGGCCTCGAATGTGGTCTTCGCCCAGGAGGCGGGAGCCGCGGCGGGCGCCGGTGCTCCACTACTTCGGTGCCGCTATCGGACTCGGCATGATCGTCATCGGCGCCGCGCTTGGCATCGGTCGAGTTTGCATCAGCCGCGGCCGAGGGCATCGCGCGCCAGCCGGCGGCGGCGGCGCAGATTACGGGCGCAGTCAACCTCCCGCTCTTCCTGCTCGAAGGCGTTGCGATTCTTGCGGAAGTGTTCGTGCTGCTGATCGTGCTGATGAAGTAGCTGGCCTGAAGGCCAGCACTACGTACATCGTGATTTCGTGCCGTCTTGATATGTACGTAGTGCCGAGCTTGCCGTACAGTGCCGAGCTTGCCGTCGTAGTGCCGAGCTTGCCGTCGTAGTGCCGAGCTTCAGCTCGGCCGTGAGTAGTGCCGACTGATTCAGTGCCGTACGTAGTGCCGACCTTCAGGTCGGCTGTGAAAGGTATTCGACATGAACAACCCGCTGGTCCAGGTGGATCCAGGACTTTTCATCTGGACCATTGCGACCTTCCTCGTGCTGCTGACGCTGCTGGCAAAGTTCGCCTGGCGTCCGCTGCTCCAGGCGCTGGCGGCGCGTGAAGAGACGATCCGCAAATCGTTGGCGGACGCCGAGAAAGCGCGCCTCGAGCTCGAGCGCCTCAACCAGGAGTCCGAGGCGATTATCAGGCAGGCGCGAGTCGAGGCAGAGTCGATCGTCGGAGCGAGCCGCGCCGATGCCGAGCGCCTCCGCGGCGAGCTCAGGGACAAGGCACGCAGCGAGGCGGAAGGCATCATCAAGAATGCCGAGCGGCAGATTCAGTTGGAGACCGCTCGCGCGCTCGAACAGATTCGCCACGAGGCCGCGGATCTGTCCGTGGCGATCGCGTCGAAGCTGATTCAGAAAAACATCACGAAGGAAGACAACGAGCGGCTGATAGAGGACGCGCTCAAGCAGTTGCAGTAGTCCGACTGCAGCCGGACCTACTGTTTCAGAAGGGCTGCAGCGCTCTGTCCGTCTGCAGAGGCGGCGTCGATGCTGACGACGCGCGTCAGCAGCTTCGACGCCGCGGCACGATCGCCCGCGGCGTTGGCGAGCGCCGCCAGCTTCATCAAGGGCCGGGTCCAGACCGCATCGGCCTCGGCGGCTTTCTGATAAAAGCTCTGCGCTTCCGCCGCATTGTTCTGCGCCTCCCTCAGGACACCCATCGCATAAAGCGCATTCGAGTCGGCAGGATCGCTCTTCAAGGCTTCCTGGTAGGCAGCTTCCGCATCCGCGTAGGACTTCTTCGCCAGATACGAATTCCCGATCTGCACATTCACGAGCGACAACGCAGGCGCCCGTGACTTGATTTCGCGGTACGCCGCAATCGCCTGATCGTGGCGCCCCTCGTCATAGAGTACCGCCGCAGCTTCGAGCTGCGCTGACAGGAGCTTGGAATCGACACCAGCCAGTGCTCCAAACGCCTCGGGTGATTCCCGCCGCTCGAGTTTCACGTCGAGATTCGGCGCCGCGCCGCCGAGGCGCACGGCCAGAGGAATCGTCTGAGCCTCGAAGCCGGGGGCCTCGAGTGTGAGCCGCCACTCGCCCGAGCGCGTGACCACGAACACGAACCGTCCCCGATCGTCGGTCGCGGTCGTCAGCGTGACCGGCGCGGCGCTCGTGTTCGTGCCGCCCGTTTCCGCCCGCACGATGGCGCCGCGAATGGTTGCGCCGGTCTCGTCCCGTACGACTCCGCCAATGCGGTTGGTCTGCGCCCACGCCGGAGCCGAGAATGCGAACGCCATAGCGGCCGCCAGAGCCAATGTGGATCGGGTCATAGGCGGGAGTATAGACCGATTGGGCGCAATGGGTGCAATGGGTGGGGCGGGTGCAATGGGTGCGAACGGGCTTGCAACGCGCAACGGGTGCGATGGAACCCGGCGCGAACGCGGCCTGCCGCGCCGAAGCGCCATGAAACCCGGCGCGAAGGCGGGCTAGTCGGCCGTGCGGGTGAGCTGCCGCAGCGTTTCGCGCATGTGCGCCGCTTCGCGCGATGAAAATCCCCAGTGAGCCGGCTTGAGGCCCCGGAGTTCCTCGTGCGACCACAGCGCCCGCATCAGACCGACCCGGGGATGCTCGGCGCTGCCCAGCAGGAGGTGCCCGATTTCGTGTGCGATCGCCCGGCCAAGCAGCGTCGAGACAGCAGTGGCCGTCCTCTCCGCGACGGCGCGAACAGGAAACACGTCGATCGTCATCAGGACCCCGCCGCGCTGCTCGCGATCGAGCATCGATTCTCCCAGCGCCACGACGCGCTCGCCGGGAGACGGCGTCCGGTCTACGAGCCTCAACATGAGATCGCGTCCGACGAGTAGCGGCTCTGTGCAGGCCGCACCTGCGCCGCCACCGGGTACGCGGCATTCGATCCACTCGAGCGAGATGCCGGCGCCTTTGAAGATGTGCGCGGCCTCCGAGCGCGCCTCCGACATCTGCTCAATATCTACGGCGGCGTAGTTGTAGGTCCTGATTGCCACGGCCGCGTGCGGGCGTGGCGCCGCGTCGACCGTCGCTCCGTACGCCGCCGAGATGGTCAGCATGAAGCAAATGGCAACCTTCATGCGACCACTGTGGAGTCGCCGGCCGCGTGCCTCAATGCACGGGTGGTGACGCGGAAGAGAAACGTTGGTGACCGGCTAAAGCGCTGATCCGTCGGTGTTTATGCGCGGGTCATACTTTGGTGAAATGGCTCGAACACGGCGCGGGGCTGGTAAACTTCTCCTTTCCGATGCTCCCGCTGGAACGGCGCTCATCGAACGTGAGGCGATTCGGCACCTTCGAGGTCGACTTGCGCGCGCGCGAGCTGCGGAAAGGGGGAATCCGCATCAGGCTTCAGGATCAACCGTTTGAAATTCTCGCGGTGATGATCGAGAGGCCGGGCGAGATCGTGACGCGCGAGGAGCTGCGGGAGCGTCTCTGGCCGGCAGGGACGTTCGTCGACTTCGAGCACAGCTTGAATGCGGCGATCAAGCGGCTTCGCTCGGCGCTCGGCGACGATGCCGACAACCCGCGGTTCGTGGAGACGCTGCACCGGCGTGGGTATCGCTTCATCGCCGCGGTCGAGGCCGAGGGGCAGCCTGTGCGCAATCTGCACGTCGTAAGGCCGCCCGCGAAGCCAATAGCCGACAACTTCACCGTGAGGCTCATCGTTCTGCCGTTCGCGAACATGAGCAACGACCCTACGCAGGAATACTTCAGCGACGGCCTGACCGAAGAAATGATCACGCAGATTGGCCGGCTGTGCCCTGGCCGGCTCGGCGTCATCGCGCGCACGTCGTCGATGCTCTTCAAGCGCTCGGCGAAAAGCGCCAGCGAGATCGGCCGCGAGCTGTCGGCGGACTATCTCCTCGAGGGCAGCGTCCGCGGCGACGGCGATCGCGTGCGGATTACCGCTCAGCTCATCGACACCCGCACGGAGGTGCATCTGTGGGTCGAAACCTACGACCGGTCGCTTGGTGAGACGCTGAACGTGCAGACCGAAGTCGCCGGCCACATCGCGCGATCGCTCGCGATGGAGCTCGTGCCCGATCAGGTCGATGTCATCGGCCGCGCAACGCCGCGGCGCACCGAAGCGTACCAGGCGTACCTGAAGGGCAGGTACCACTGGAATCGTGGCAGCCTCGAGGGAGTGCGCTCGGCGATTTCGTATTACGAGCGGGCGCTCGAGCTCGATCCGGACTTCGCCGCATCGCACTCGGCGATGGCGAGAGCTCGCATATCGCTCGCCAACAATTCGAAGCAACCGGCCCGCGCACTGCTGGAGCAGGCCAAGGCGTCGGCGCTTCGCGCGATCGAGCTCGACCCCGGAATCTCCGATGCGCATCTCGCGCTGGCCGAAATCCGCCGCACGCTCGAGTGGGAGTGGCGCACCGCGGAAGACGCCTATCGAACGGCGATTGCGCTGTCACCGAGCTGCGAGTCGGCGCACCGGTTCTACGCGCAGTTTCTCGCGGCGATGTCGCGCTTCGGCGAAGCGAAAAGCGAAGCAGACCGCGCGTGCGACGTCGACCCGTTCTGTCTGGTCGTTACGACAAGCGCGGCGTGGGTGCGCTACGCGGCCGGAGAGTTCGCATCGGCCGCCGATCGCAGCCGGCAGGTGCTCGACATGGACGCCAGCTACGTGCCGGCTCGCCGCCTGCTGGGTGCAGCGCTGCTGGGAGCGGGCAAAGCGGATGAAGCGGTCGCCGAATTAGCCGTGGCCGCAGGTCCGGACGGCGAGGATGCCGTATCGCTGGCGTGGCTCGCGCATGCGAAGGCGCTCGCCGGGGAGCGAGACGAGGCCGGGGCGCTCACGGCCAGGCTCGCATCGAACGCGTCAGGCGTGTATGTGCCGCGGTATCACCTTGCCATCGCTCATACGGGCCTCGGCGATCGCGACGCCGCGTTTGCGCTGCTCGCGACCGCGTGCGCCGATCGCGAGCCGGCGGTCGTCAATCTCAAGGTCGAGCCGCGATTCGACCCCCTCCGCCGGGACGCCCGTTACAGCGCACTGCTTCGACAACTCCGACTGCCTGAATAGATAGTACGTAGTCGGCAGCGGGCTTTTGTGTAATACTGCCGCCCTCAAATTTCCAGACAAATCGCTTTGAATTCCAGGGGCTTACCAGGAGGTTTTATGACTGCACGCAGAATCGTCGTCGCTGTGCTTGCGCTCGCCGCAAGTGTGACAGTCGGTATCTATGCGCAAGGCGGAGGCGGTGCGCAGGGCTGGCGCAGGGAGGGTGGGCGCGGCGGCCGCGCAGGTGGCGCAGGCCGGCAGGCCGGTCCACCTCAGCCGGGCAACCTCATCACCGGCGCGTGGGGCGAGCAGGCGCTCACGCCCGATGCGCGCGGGTGGGGTTGGATGGTGAAGCAGTATGTGGCCAACGCCCAGCGGCCGCTGTGGAACCAGGCGAAGGAGAAGCTGCTGAACGACGGCAAGGTCACGAGCGTCACCATCTCGAGCCTCCAACCCGAGACGTACTGCGAAGCGCGGAAGCACTGGGACTACATCTGGTTCGAGATGCAGCACTCGACGATGTCGTTCGCCGATGTCCAGAAAATGCTCGCCGCCTGCCCGGGTCCCGGGGGCGGTGCCCCGATGATCCGCATGCCGGATGCCCTCGAAGCCAACATCCAGAAGGCGGTGGACCTGGGCGTCATCGGCATCATCGTTCCGACGGTCGACGATGCGCTCGAGGCGCGTGATGCGGCGCGGTTCTCGCGCTATCCGCCATTCGGTCGCAGGAGCTCTGGCGCCGGGAACGGCGTCGCAGTTCTGGGCGAAGGTGCCCGGCGGATTCCGGCAGACGGCGAACGACAACTTCCTCGTCGTCGTGATGCTCGAGACGGTGGAGAGCATCATCAACGCCGACGAGATCGCCAACACGTTCGGCCTCGACGTCGTGATCCAGGGCAACAGCGACCTGTCGCAATTCTCGGGCTGGAGCCAGACCGACGCGCGTTACGAGGCGCTGTTGACCATCAGCCACAACGCGACGCTGAAGGCGGGCAAGTACTGGGGCAACGCAGGTCAGCAGTATCTGACGGGCCATCGGTTGAGCGCGTCTACGCACTTCGTGCAGAACGGGCCGTCACACGACGGATTCGCGTTCCCGGCGCGCGGACGCGGAGCGCTGGAGCCTCAAAAATAGCAACCAGTGCAGTCTTCAGAATCACCGACAGGGCCGCCGGGGAGAAATCCACGGCGGCCCTTTTTCCGAGCCAGCATGAATCACGCCAACCTTGAAGGAGCGCTCTGTGAAAAAGAATTACTACGTCGGAATCGCCAGCTGCCGCCATCGTCGCCGCGATCGCGCTTAGCGCGGTTCGCTTGCCGCGCAGGCGCCAGAGCCGGCCGCTCCCGCCGCTGCCGCGAACCCCTCACACAACCACATCGGACACGTCATGACGCAGTGGAAAGACACGCCGGCCTCGCAGGGATTTCTGCCGGCTGCGCTCGCCGATGCCAAGGTTGCTGCGACGCACGCTGGATACATGCAGAAGTCGCCGGACAATCTCGACTCGCTGAAGCTTCATGCGGGCCACGTGATTAATGCGCTCGATCCGAGCATCGAGATGAAGGGGCCTGGCTCCGGTTACGGAGTGAAGAAAGCCGCGGCAGGCGCATCGCAGCATGCGCAGCTGGCGGCGAAGTCAGAGGGCGCATCGAAGGGTGTGCAGACGCACGCCGGCCACGTCACCGCGTCGCTCGCCAATGTGGCGGAGTGGACGGACGCGGCGGTTGCGACGGCCCAGAAAATCCGCTCTGCGACATCGGCCGCCGAAGCGGCGCCGCTCGTGACCGAGCTGATCGCGCAGACCAACAACATCAGCAACGGCCTCGATGCGAACAAGGACGGCACCATCGGCTGGCAGGCCGGCGAAGGCGGCCTGGCGCAGGCGAATCAGCACATGATGCTGATGATGAAGGGCGAAGGGCTGTAAGAATTGGAAGATTGGTAGATTGGAGATTGGGCCGCGGACTGCTCGTCCGCGGCCTGGCTCGTCGCGTACGGTCTACTGAGAGTCCCGTCGTCGCGTTGGCTACATCTGATAGAGCATCACGTACACAATCACGCCGGTCACCGACACGTACATCCACGTCGGGAACGTCCATTTCGCAATGCGTTTGTGGTCTTCATACCGGCCGCGCAGCCCACGCGAGAGCGTCGCGATGGCCATCGGCAGGATCACAGCGGCGAGGATGACGTGAGAAATGAGAATCGCAAAATAGACGTAACGAATCGCGCCCAGGCCGGTGAAGGGCCGCGAGCCCGCATGCGCGTGATAAAGGAGATAGCTGATCAGAAACAGAGTCGACGATGCGAACGCGCCGAGCATGGCGTTGCGGTGAGCGTTGATCTGGCGGCGGCGAATCAGAATGTAGCCGACGAGCAGGAACACGCCCGAGACAGCGTTCAGCGTGGCGTTGACCGTCGGCAGCACCGTGTAGTCGATCATTTTCGAAAAACGTAAAAATGGGGTCTGACCCCTATTGCAGGCGGTCCAGAATCAACATCCCCCAGAGGACAGGCAGATACGAGATCGAGCCGAAGAAGAGCAGCCGCGCTCGTTCGTCGCTCCGCCGCAAGGCGAAGGAGATTGCCAGCCACAGCAGGGCGGCGCTGCCAATGACCGCACCGACCGCGTACGCGCGCCCGCTCATCCCCAGGAAGTACGGAACGAGGCTCACCGGCACCAGCAACAGCGAGAACAGCACGGCCTGGCGGGCGGTGCTCCTGCCGGTTGGCTCCACAACCGGCGGCAGCGGGAACCCCGCACGGCTGAAATCGGCGCGGTACAGCCACGCGATGGCCATGAAATGCGGAATCTGCCAGACGAAGACGATGGCGAAGAGCGCCCAGGCTTCGGGCGTCAGGGCCCCGCGCGCGGCGACCCATCCGATCATCGGCGGCAACGCCCCTGGCACCGCGCCGACGAGCGTTGCGAGCTGCGAGCGCCGCTTCATCGGCGTGTAGACGACGTTGTAGGAAATCAGGGTCAACAGCGTCAGAAGCGCCGCGAGAAGATTGGACGTGGCGGCGACGATGCCCAACCCGAGTGCCGAGAGCGTGAGCGAGAACACCAGCGCCTCGCCGGTTGTGACGCGATGCGCCGCGACCGGGCGCATGCGCGTCCGGAACATCAGGCCGTCGGTGTCACGCTCGTAGATCTGATTCAGCCCCGCCGCTCCGCCCGCGACGAGCGCGATGCCGAGCACCACTTCGAACAGGTTCGACGGGTGGACGTCGCGAGCAGCGCCGAGGTAGTACCCGATGCCCGCCGTGACGACGACGAGTGAATTGAGGCGCGGCTTCGTCAGCGAAACGAAATCGGCGAGACGATGCACCGCCGGCGCCGGAAGCTCGAGCGACTGCCCGGGCACGCTGGCGTCGGCGTCTTTCACGCCCGCGCCTCGGATGCCGTGAGCGGCGGTGTGTGAACCCCGATCGTTCGGGCCGCACTATGGCTGAAGCGCACCTGGTGCGATCGAAGTGTGAGCACAAGCGAGCTCGCGAGCGTGAGGGCGCCCACTACGACGTGTGCGGTGTTGATGGCGACGTTCTTCTCGGACCAGATGACGAATGCGCCGAGGGTCACCTGTGCGAGCACCAGGCACGCGAGCGCAAGCGCCGGCCTGCGAAGCTCGGAGCGCTGCGCGTGATGAAACCAGACGTGGCCGACGGTTGCGGCGATCCCGAGCGTGACGATCAGTGCGCCCACACGATGCGCGTAGTGAATCGCAATCTGCGGCGTCCACGCGGGCGGAACTATGCCTCCGAAGACCAACGGGAAGTCCGGGATCGCGAGACCGGCTTCGGAGTGCCGCATCGTAGCGCCGACGATGATTTGCAGGTAAATGAATGCGGTCGTGGTCGTGGCGACGAGCCGGAGCAGGTGATCGTCAACCGGCGAGTATTTTGGCGCCGTCCAGCCCGGCGACGTGAAAAGCGCGATCGCGACCGTCATGCAGAAGAATATCTGCGCGAGTCCGGCGTGCGCGGTCGACACCGCCGTAGGCAGGAAATAGAGGACTGTGATGCCGCCCAGAGCTCCCTGGAGGCAAACGGATCCCAGGGCCGTCAGGCCCAGCATCCGCATCCATCTCCGGCGCTCGGCTTTCCAAATCCAGAACGCCAGCACGATCGTGAGGAACCCGACGCCGCTCGCGATGAGCCGATGGCCGTGTTCGTAGAAGATTCCGCCCACCATGTGCTTCATCGGAAACGTGAACATGTTCCAGCCGTAGCTGGTGGGCCAGTCGGGCACGGCAAGGCCTGACCCGGTGCTGGTCACCAGGCCGCCGGCAACGATCAGGAGGACTGTGGCGGCTGAGACGAGTTTCGCGTAACGGTGGAGCCACATGGGGGGATGGTTCCGGGTTCCGAGGTTCCAAGTTCAGGTTCGGGTTCCGGCGTTCAGGTTCCGTTCAGGCTCTGCCCCGCATCCGGCTCGAGGCTCTGAGGAGCCCGAACCCGAACGCGGAACTGGAACGGAACGCGGAACCCCGCGGGACTAGTTCGCTCCCGCGGCGGCTTTGAACGTGAAGTTCGCGTCCGATTTCGATTCCTTCGCCGCAACCGTGACCTGCAACGTCTGAGTGCCCAGCTTCTCGTGCCACGCCGCCAGCGTGTAGCTGCCGGGCGGGAGGTTCGGGATGCTGAACGAACCGTCGGGCTTCGACACCGCGAAATACGGGTGGTCGAGGACGCCGGCGTACGCGTTCATCCAGCCGTGCACGTCGCACTTGAACGGCACGACGACGTCGGCTTCCTTCGCGGTAAACGTGTGCGAGGTCTTCATGCCCTTGATCGGCTGGGCGGTGTTGAACTCGGCATTCGTTTTCGGCGTCGCGTGAATATTGTGGAGCGTGGCGTCGCTGTTGAGGACTTCGATCGGCTGGCCGACCTGCACGCCGAAGACGTGCGGGTGATAGCGGCATGCCTGCTGATCGAACACCACGGGCGTCGTGGGCGCCGGGAACGTGCCGGTGAGGCCGCTCTGCACGTAGACGAACACGTTGCCGAGCCCGCCGGCTTCGCTGACGAACGTCTCCTGTGTCGGGTTCTGACCCTTGTTGGCTGCCACGCACGCCGGATCGGCGTTCATGCGGATCGGCGCGTTGGCCGGGGGCGTGCCTTCCAAACTGATTTTGCCTGCCACCGTCGCCGCCGTCGCCGGATCAACCGTGGCTGCCGGCGCCGCTGCGGGTTCCTGGGTCGCTGGCGTCCCTGCGGGTGGCGTCGAGCCTCCGCCGCATGCCGCAACGCCGAAACTGAGCACGAGAAATACCGCGAGAAGTCTTAGATGCATTCGAAACTCTCCTGGACGTAGAAATCACACCGAATGACGCGGGGAAATGTTACACGAAAGTTGGTACCGCTACGGGGATTCGAACCCCGGTCCCGTGGCTGAGAACCACGTGTCCTGACCCCTAGACGATAGCGGCTCGCGTGGTACCAGAACATGTAATGTTAGTCTGCGGGTTTCCATGGGTCAACCTCGAGCGGAACGCTTGCACCCTAGCGGGGTCGCATATAGAATCGCCCGACAATTCGCATTTGGCGTTCCTACCCGTCGGCAAAAAGCTTTTTCCAGTGAAGGAGTCACGAGTTGGATAACGTGACCACAGCGGGACACGCACCAGGCACCCACGCGCATGGCCATACGAGCCACGCGCACGCAGATCACCACGAGCAGAGCTTCGTCACGAAGTGGATTTTTTCCCAGGACCACAAGGTCATCGGGATTCAATACACCATGACGGCGCTGTTGTTTCTGCTGTTCGGATTCGGCCTGATGGCGCTGATGCGCTACCAGTTGGCGTTTCCGGGTGCCGTGATCCCGGTGATCGGCCCGTACCTCGGCCAGCTCAATGCGCCTGGCGGCATCATGCTGCCGGAGTTCTACAACCAGCTCGGCGCCATGCACGGCACCATCATGGTGTTCCTCGGCGTCGTGCCGCTCGCCGTCGGCGGCTTCGGCAACTACGTGATGCCGCTGATGATCGGCGCGCCCGACATGGCGTTCCCCAAGCTCAACATGGCGAGCTACTGGGTGTACTTCGTCGGCGGATGCGTGATGCTCGCGAGCTTCTTCATGCCCGGCGGCGCAGCGCAGTCGGGCTGGACCTCGTACCCGCCGCTCTCGGTCATCACCGCGACGAACGGGCAGACGTGGTGGCTCATCGGCATGATCTTCCTGATCACGTCGTCGCTGCTCGGCTCGGTGAACTTCATCGTCACGATCGTGCAGCTCCGCGCGAAGGGTCTCGGCTTCTTCCGGCTGCCGTTCTTCGTGTGGGCGCAGTTCGTGACGAGCTTCCTGCTGCTGCTTGCGTTCCCCCCGCTCGAAGCGGCCGGCGTGCTGCAGCTGATGGACAAGGTCGCGGGCACCAGCTTCTTCCTGCCGAGCGGGCTCGTCGTGGGCAACCGCCCGCTGGAGATCTCGGGCGGCGGCAACGCGCTGCTGTGGCAGCACCTGTTCTGGTTCCTCGCGCATCCCGAGGTGTATGTGCTGATTCTGCCCGCGATGGGCATCGTCAGCGAGATCATCGCGAACAACACGCGCAAGCCGCTCTGGGGCTATCGCGTGCTGGTCTACGCGATCATCTTCCTTGGCTTCATGTCGTTCATCGTGTGGGCGCACCACATGTTCATGACCGGCATGGGCACGACGATGAACTCGTTCTTCCAGACGACGACGATGATCATCTCGATCCCGTCGGTCATCATTCTCAGCGCGCTGTTCCTCTCGTTGTATGGCGGGTCGATTCGCTACAACACGCCGATGTTGTTCGCGCTGGCGTTCCTGCCGATGTTCGGTATCGGCGGTTTGACCGGGCTGCCGCTCGGCCTGGCGCCGAGCGACATTCATCTGCACGACACCTACTACGTGATCGGGCACTTCCACTACGTCGTCGCGCCCGGGACGATCTTCGCGCTGCTCGCCGGCATCTACTACTGGTTCCCGAAGGTGACGGGGCGCCAGATGAACGAGATGCTCGGCAAGCTGCACTTCATCGGATCGTTCATCTTCATCAACGGCATCTTTTTCCCCATGTTCATCCAGGGGCTGCACGGCGTGAACCGGCGCCTCTACGATGGCGGCGTGCAGTACGCGCACGCGCAGCCGGTGCTGCACTGGAACCAGTTCATGTCCTACGCGGCATGGGGCCTGATGCTGTTCCAGCTTCCGTTCATCTTCAATTTCTTCTGGAGCATCTGGAAGGGCAAGCCGGTCGGGTCGAATCCCTGGAAGGCCACGACGCTCGACTGGACCGCCACCACGTCGCCGCCGCTCGCGCACGGCAACTTCGAGACGACGCCCGAGGTGTTTCACGGGCCGTATGAATACAGCGTGCCCGGTCGCGCGCAGGACTACCTGCCACAGAACCAGAGAGATTAGGGAGAGCGATGGAGATTCCATACACAGTAGAAGCCAGGCCCGATACCGGGCTGTCGAACGGCAAGTTCGGCGTGTGGCTGTTCCTGGCGTCCGAAGTGATGCTCTTTGCGGCGCTGTTCTCGTCGTACATCCTGCTTCGCGTCGGCTCGACCGAGTGGCCGCACGGCTATGAAGAGCTCAGCGTGCCCATGGCGTTCTTCAATACCGTCGTCCTCATCACGTCCTCAGTGACGATGGTCATGGCGTGGGCGTCGTTGAAGATGAACGACTTCGGCAAGTTCCGGCTGTATCTCGGGCTGACGATCCTGCTGTCGTTCGTGTTCCTCGTGGTGAAGTACTTCGAGTACTCGCACCACCTGCACGCCGGCGAAGGGCCGTGGCACAACACGTACTACGCGATCTACTTCACGATCACCGGCTTGCACGGCCTGCACATTCTCGGCGGCATCGTCGTGAACACGCTATTTGCTGGGGCCGGGCGCGAAGATGTGGCACACGGCGAAGGAGCGGTTTACCAACCGCATCGAGATCGCCGGACTCTACTGGCACTTCGTCGACCTTGTGTGGATTTTTCTGTTTCCGGTTCTGTATCTGCTGTAAGCCGACCTGAAGGTCGGCACTACGAGTTGGCACTACGAGTTGGACTGCGTAGTGCTCGCTTTAGGCGAGCTTGGGGAGCGTAGTGCTCGCCTTCAGGCGAGCATTCTGGAGGATTGATGGACGCGCACTCGGCTGACGACATCAAGAAATCGGTCAAGACCTACATGATGGTGTTCGGCGCCCTGATGGTGCTGACGATCATCACGGTCGGCGTGTCGTACGTGCACCTGCCCGTTGCTGCGGCGGTGACCGTTGCGCTCATCGTGGCGACGATCAAGGGGTCAATGGTCGCCATGTTCTTCATGCACCTGCTGCACGAGCGCAAGGTCATTTACTGGGTGCTCATGCTGACGGTGGTCTTCTTCATCTTCCTGATGTTCGTGCCGCTATTGACGAACTCGAACAAGATTCCCGGGACGATCCCCGGAACGATCTGGTAACACCATGTCCTTGAAATGGTTCCACATCGTCTTCATCTCGCTGTCGGTGCTCCTGTCCCTGTGGTTTGGGGTGTGGGGGCTGTTCAACCAGCAGATCGCGCTCGGCATCGTGTCGCTCGGCGCGTCGGTTGGGCTCGTGCTGTACGGGAACTATTTCATGAGCAAGCTGCGGAAACTCGGCGTATGAAGATCGCCCTGGCCACGTTCGCGTTGCTGGCGGTACCGCAGGCTTGCCTTGGCATGTCCCGTGTGTTTCGGCGGCCCCGATTCGCCGCAGACTCAGGCGGCGCAGACGGGCATTCTCGCGCTGCTCGTGGTGACCGTCGGCATGCTCGCGTCGATTGCGGGGTTCTTTTTCGTGTACCTGCGGCGGCGGATCAGGTTGTTCGAAGAGTCGAACAAGAGGGAGCTTTTAGATGCATGAATTTCTCGAGATCCCGGTTGCCGCGTCGGCGCACGCCGCCGACATCGACCGGATGACGGTTCTCACCCACTGGCTGATGGCGATTCTCTTCGTCGGCTGGGGCGCGTTCTTCATTTACACGCTCGTGCGCTTCCGTCAGGGCGCCAACCCGAAGGCGGACTATCACGGCGTCAAGAGCCACATGGCCAGCTACATCGAGTGGGCTGTGGCCGGCGTCGAGCTCGTGCTGATCGTCGCGTTCGCCATCCCGGCGTGGGCCGCGCGCGTCGACGCGTTTCCTGCCGAGAGCGAATCGACGGTCGTTCGCGTCGTCGCCGAGCAGTTTGCGTGGAACGCACACTACCCGGGCGCCGATGGCCAGTTCGGCCGCACGGACATCAAGCTGGTGTCCGCGGACAACCCGCTCGGCCTCGATAGAAGCGATCCGGCGGCGAAGGACGATTTCAACTCGATCAACCAGCTTGCGCTGCCGGTGAACAAGCCGGTCATCATTCACCTCTCCAGCAAGGACGTCATCCACAGCTTCAGCCTCATTCAGATGCGGGTCAAGCAGGACACGATCCCCGGCGAGAGCATTCCCGTGTGGTTCACACCGACGATGGTCGGCGACTGGGAGATCAATTGCTCGCAGCTCTGCGGCCTGGGTCACTATCGGATGCGCGGCTTCTATTCGATCAAGTCGCAGGCCGACTACGAGGCCTGGCTGAAGGAAACCGCCGCGTCGGAGCTGGGTAAGTAACGGAACGAAAAAACGAAGAACGAAAAACGAATATCACGAGTTCCAACTCAGGGCCGGTGCCGGATGGCGTCGGCCCTTTTTGTTTGCCTCTTTTGTTTGCCGATGACCCGCATCAAGACGATCGACGCTGAAGTGGCCGGCGAAGCGGTGCGCCTGATTGTCGAGGGCGCTCCGTCGGTGCCCGGACGCACGATGGCAGAGAAGCGGAACTGGCTCCGCAAGCACGGCGACGGCGTTCGCCGCCTTCTGATGCTCGAACCGCGCGGCCATTCCGGCATGCACGGCGCGATGCTCACCGAGCCGGTCTCTCCCGCAAGCCACGCGGGAGTGCTTTCGATGCACGCGGAGGGATTTCCGATTGTCTCTGGCGAAAGCATCATCGCCGCGGCCACGATTGCGCTCGAGCACCGGCTGATTGAAGGCGCGGACGGCGAACTGCTCGATCGACACGCCCGCCGGCCTGTTCCGCGCGAAACCACGATTCGGTGCATCGCGCCTGTCCGCCGAAGCGCAAAGCGCGAAGGCGGACGTGACGAGCGTGATGGTGACTGGCGTGCCGTCGTTCGTGCACTCGGCCGGATTGCGCATCGCAATCGGCACCCGCATGCTCGCCGTGGATATCGCGTTCGGCGGCGAGTTTTACGCCATCGCCGACAGCGAGGCGATCGGCATCCCGATTGAGATGGCGAATGCCGCTGCCCTGATTCGTATGGGTCGGGAGATCAAGGATGCCGTGGACTCGGCCGTTCAGGTGCGGCATCCGATCGACAGCACGCTGAAGGGCATACAAGGCACGATTTTCACGGCGGCGCCCCGTACTGGAGCCGACTTGCGAAGCGCCACGGTACTGGAGGGGGAAGTGCTGCGCCGGTCACCCGGAGCCACGGGCAGCGCCGCGCTGATGGCGATACTCTTCGCGATGGGCGTGCTGCCCGAGGGACACCCATTCATCCACGAAGGCGTACTTGGGACCAGCCTGGCAGGAAATGCAGTGAGCTGCGGCCAGACCGGCGACTTCGACTCGGTTCTCCCAACGATTGAAGGCTCGGCTTCAATCACCGGATTTCACGAGTTCGTCAGTTGACTAATTCGAATCCGCGGACGCCAGATAGCTGCGCCGCGCGCGCACCGTCATGCCCGGCTTGGCCTTGACGGCCACGCGATGAATCCTGCCGTCGAGCTGCGCGGGCGTGAAGCCGAGGACGTACTGGCTGTGAAGTTCCTGAGCGACGCGCGTGAAGGTCGGCGCAAGGTCGCTCGTCTTGTCGAGCTCGAAGTATCCGCCGCCGGTTTCTTCGGCGAGCTTCTTCAGGCCTGAGTCGGGTTTGCTCCGCACCTGGCGCGCGCCGTTGAAATAGTCGCTGCGAAGACCGACCGCGTAAATCATCACCTCTTCGCGCCGCGCCTGATCGAGCACAGCGCTATCGTCGGCGCGGCTTCCTGTATCCTCGCCATCGGTGAAGACGAGGACCACACGGCGTCCGTCGATATTGTCCAGCCGGTCCATGGAGGCGGCGATAGCGTCAAAGAGACGAGTGGGGTTGCCGAAATCCAGATCGCGCAGCGATCGAATGAGCCGGTCGCGATCGTTGGTAAACGTGGAGGGGAAGAACTCGATCTTGTCGTTGAACGAGCCCACCAGGCCCTTGTCCTTGGGCAGCATGCGCATCAGGAACTGTTCGGCCGCCTGCTCGAGCAGCTTCAGGTTGCCGGTCATGCTCGCGCTGGTATCGAGCATGACGACGATGGTGATTGGCTGCACTTCGTTGACGAACAGGTCGATCGTCTGCAGCTTGTCGTTGTCGTAGATCTGGAAATCGTCCTGTGCCAAATCGGGAACGAGGCGCTTCTGGGCGTCCGTGACGGTCGCGTACAGGGCGACCGTGCGGGTTCCCGTGCGGAACGTCGGCTGCTGGGCAAAGGCGGAAAAGCCTCCGCAAACCAGCAGAATTGCGGCCAAACTTCGACTTCTTAACTCCATGGGAGGACAACAGTTTACGAAAAACCCCGCCGGACGCGCAATCTCAAATCCGACTTGACTGGTCGGACATGCGTTGGTTAGACTTCTTCAAAACGAGACCGAGTCTCACTTTGCTCCGGATCTCCGGACGTTCACCGAAACGAGTCATATGCTGCAGGCGTTTGTCATCACCCTTCGCGAAGGGCTCGAAGCCTTCCTGATCATCGCGATCAGTCTTGCCTATCTCCGCAAAAGCCGCCGCGCCGAATTGATTCCCGCGGTGCACTGGGGCATCGCAGCATCGCTCGTGCTCAGCATCGGTGCCGCGTGGCTATTTTATCAGGCGCGGAATCAGGCGTTGTGGGAAGGGGTGCTCGCGCTCGCGGCTGCGGTTTCGGTCGCGTCGCTCACCGTCCACATGTGGCGTCACGCGAAGCGGATCAAGCGCGACATCGAAGGACACTTGCAGAGCTCGACGTTGAGGAGCGGCGGCGCGGCGTTCGCGGGCGTGTTTCTCTTCACGCTGCTGATGATTACCCGCGAAGGGATGGAGACCGCGCTTCTGATGGGCACGCTGCTGTTCCAGATGCAGGCGCCGGCGGACATGGTGATCGGCGCGCTCGGGGGCATGGCGCTCGCCGCTTTCGTGGCGTCGCTCTGGTCGCGCTTCGGACATCGCGTGAACCTCGGGCTGTTTTTCCAGGTGACCGCCGTGTTCCTGATGATCTTCGTCGTGCAGCTGCTCATTTACGGCTTTCACGAACTTACCGAGGCGAACATCTTTCCCTACAGCGAACCGCTCCACATTGCCACTGAGCCGTACGGTCCCGACGGCCTGTATGGCAAATACCTGACGTATCTGCTCGTGCTGATGCCGATGGGCTGGCTGGCGTTCGCGTCGATGTTCGGCGGCCGCAAGCCCATTCCCACGCAGACTCCCGCGCAAGTAAACTAGGGCCCATGCGGGTCACGACGACGACGATCCATAGCGCAGTCGCTTTGTGGGCCGTCGTGTCTTCATGGCCGTTGGTTGCCGCACAAACCGCCTTACCTGCGGGCGCTGTATCTCTCGTCAATCAAGATCGATTCGGATCGATGGTTGCGCTTTGCGCGGAGACCGGCGAGCCTGTCATTCAGCAGGGCTCGAAAAGGATCCGCAGCACCGCAGTTTGGGCAGGCGCAGCCACAAACCTGCACCGCGTTCGTGCCGGGCTGGGCGCCTGCGATCCTGCCTGGTCGCCCGACGGACGACGCCTTGCCGTGACGGCGGCGGAGGGACTCTGGGTGTTTCCTTCCAACTCAGCCGAAGGCGCCCTCCGCGTCGAATCGCGCCTGCCGCTCGGATCGATCGAGTTCAACTACCGCGCATTTTCGGGCCCGCGCTGGTCGCCCGACGGGATGCTGCTCGGGATCGTCGTGACGAACGGCGGCACGTCCTGGGTCGAAGTGTTCGACGCCAACACCGGCCGCCTCTTCTACACATCTCCACCCGCGAACTACACGTTCACCTGGACCGCCGCCCGGCAATTGAAGCTCGGCGACCTCGAAATTCGCCTGCCCAGATGACAGCCGGCACGGTGCGGCACGCGTACCTCGACTGGGTGCGCGGAGTTGCCGTGCTGATCATGATCGAGGCGCACGTGCTCGATGCATGGACCAGCGCCGCCGATCGGACGAGGCCGGTCTTCGGTTACGCGATGATTCTGGGCGGGTTCGGTGCGCCGCTGTTCCTGTTTCTTGCGGGCGTCGCGGTCGCGCTGTCGGGCGAGTCGAAATTTCGGAAGACGGGCGACTTCGCGGGTTCATGGTGGGCAGTCCAGAAGCGAGGATGGCAGATCTTCGGCCTCGCGTTCCTCTTCCGGCTCCAGTCCTACATCCTCAGCGGCGGCTATAGCGCAATCAGCCTGTTGAAAGTCGACATTCTCAACGTGATGGGACCCGCCATTGCCCTCGCGGCGATGACAGGGCGAATGGCCCGGAACAAACCGACGCGCGGAGTGCTCTTTGCGGCGGCCGCCGTCGCGATATCCCTCGCTGCCCCTCTCGTCCGCGTCACTCCTCTGCTGGCCTGGCTTCCAGACCCGGTGGAGTGGTACCTCAGGCCGTCGCCCGGGCGCACGAACTTCACGCTGTTCCCGTGGGCGGCTTTCGTGTTCGCAGGAGCTGCGGTGGGTGAGGTCATCGATGGCCTGCGATCCGCCGGACGGGCGAGACGGCTTCAACTGACGCTCGCTGTCGCGGGTGGGTTGCTGATGTGGATGGCACACCAGGCGTCGTACCATCCACCCGTCCACCCCCAGTCGCAGTACTGGACGACTTCAGCCTCTTTCTTCTTCCTCAGGGTCGGACTCCTCATCCTGATATTGCCGCTCGGCTATCTTGTGGGAGCACGCTCCTGGCCGACATAAGTTCAGCGATTGGAGTCCTTTAGAGGAACTCGGCCGGGCGTCCCTGTTCGTCTACTGGATTCACGTCGAGATGGTGTACGGGTTCTTCAGCCGACCCATCCGGCGCGCATTGAGCGTCGAAGGCGCGGTGGCGGCGTGCGTGCTCTTCACAGTTTTTCTGTTGGGCGTCGTCCGGCTGAAGAACTGGATTATGGAAGGGAAGGGCATCTATCTAACTGACAGTAAATCTGTTATATAGATCGACCGAGACTCGATAGAATTCGCGTTCCTATAACTCGTCCCGGCCCGCCTTCGCGCTCCGCGCTCCGGTGTGGCAAACAGTGTCCCTATGATCAATGTCGCCGCCATTCGGATGCAGCAATTCGGAGTCCAGTTCTATCAGGCCTCACTGACCGCCAGTGACATCGACAAACTCGTCCGCTTCGAAGTCCTGAGCTACGGGCAGCAGGCCGAACCGCCGGTCCGTGGCGGGAAGCGGCGCGGCACGCCCTCCAAGGTGAACTGGGACCTGCTGGAGCGCCGCATCGCCTCGAGCGAGAAGGCCTATCAGCGCCAGATCATCAGGCGGAAGATAGACGAGCTCGTGCAGTACTACGAGCAATGCCGGCAGGCGCGCGATCTGCCATCGATCCCTGGCGCGGTGATCATCTCCTGCGACGAGAAGCTGTCGTTTCAGCCAGCCGAGGACAATGCGCGCGTCGGGCATCTTGAAGGTGCCCGAGCGCGAAGGCATCCTCCGTGCGATCGACGGGCAGCATCGTCTGCTGGCGCTCCACGCCGACATCGACCGCTTCGGCGAAGAAGATTTTTCCGTTCCCGCGATCATCTTCGACCGTCTGCCTGAAGATCACGTGGTGCAGATGTTCGTCACGATCAACGCCAAGCACACGCGGCTCAACGCGTCGCATCTGGTGAGCCTGTCGGGACGCCAGCTCTACCGCGACGATTCCCTGGCCATTGCGCATGACATCGTCCGCGCCCTCAACGACCGCGACGACTCACCGCTTGCGGGGGAGATCAAGCTGCTCGGCGTCGGCACGGGGCGAGTGGCGCAGGCGCCGCTTGCGCAGGAGCTGAAGAAGCTGTTCGCCGTCGACGCGTTTGGATCGAAAAACAAGGCCGCGTTCTACGAAGACATGAAGAAGTTTTTCGTGAACTACTTCAAGCAAATCGCACTCGTGTTTGGCGGCGCCTGGAACGGGCGCAAATACAGCATCAAGAGCGCCACCGCGCTTCGCGCGTTCATTCGCGTCGCTCCGGACGTGGTGCGCAGGCTCGACCAGGAACACGCCGAGCGCGGCGATTTTCGTGCGATCGGCCGTGTCATTTCCCCCTGGGGCCGCCGCATCGGCGATCTGAGATTCGAAACGGAAGGGCAGTGGAAGCGAAGCGGCACGACCGTCGAGTCGCTCGCCAAAGAGCTCAAGCTGGCTCTGCAGTATCCCGAAGGCGCTGCCATGTGATCGTTACCGTACGTCGCTCCGGCTAATGCTGCTGGCGCGCACTTTTGTAACCCGGATAACGGTACCGAAATCCACCGAGGCGGTGATCGTCAAATTTCCCAGCATTTTCGACGGCGCGCTGCTTGCGTTAGGAATGGGCGCGTCATCGACCTGTAAAACGCGGCAGGTGCCGTGAGCTGGGGGAGCCGGGTTGACGGCGTAAATTTGGGGCATCGCTTCGGCGATGCCCCTCACTTTTTCAGGCCGCTTTTCCCCGCAAACAGGCCCTCATCCAACAAACGCTATACTGCGGAGCGTGACCCCGCAGCGATTGATTGTGGCGATTACGGGAGCGACCGGCGCCGTCTACGGCGTCAGGCTGCTCGAGATGCTCCGTGACGCCGCCGTCGAGACACACCTCGTCATCAGTCCCTGGGGCCGCCGCACGTTGCTCCACGAAACGACCTACACCGTCGATCAGGTACAGCGTCTGGCCACGGTCACTTACACGCCCACCGACCAGGGCGCGGCGATTTCGAGCGGATCGTTTCTTACGATGGGGATGGCGATCGTGCCCTGCAGCATGCGGACGCTCGCAGCCGTCGCGCATGGGCTGGGCGATAACCTGATTCACCGCGCCGCCGACGTCGTTTTGAAGGAGCGCCGCAAGCTGCTGCTCGCGCCGCGCGAGGCGCCGCTGAACGATATCCATCTCGAGAACATGCTCAAGCTCTCGCGCATGGGGGTCGTCATCTGCCCGCCGATGCCGGGCTTCTATCAGCATCCGTCGAGCGTCGACGACCTCGTCAGTCACAGCGTCGTCCGCATGCTTGACCAGTTCGGCGTCCACGTCGATGGTCCAGGCCGCTGGGGCGAAGAGTTTGCGCTTGGCGCCACAGGAAAGACTCCTCCAGACGACGTCCGAGAACTACTGATGTCGCCGCGGCGGCGCGGGGCGTCCCGCGACGAAGAATCGACCTCAACGCCGACATCGGCGAGTCCTTCGGCACATACAAAACCGGCAACGACCGGGATCTCCTGCGCAGCATCACATCCGGCAGCATCGCCTGCGGATTTCATGCGGGCGATCCCGCAGTGATGCGCCATACCGTGCGCATGGCCGTCGAGGCGGGCGTGTCAATCGGCGCGCATCCGGGGTTTCCGGATCTCGCGGGTTTTGGACGCCGTGAGATGAGCATCGAACCGAGAGACATCACCGATCTCGTGCTCTATCAGATCGGGGCGATGAGCGCGATCGCGAAGGCGGAGGGCGCGTCGCTTCGCCACGTGAAGCCGCACGGCGCCCTCTACAACATGAGCGTGCGCCGGGACGACATCGCGGAGGCGATCGCGCAGGCCACCGCCTCGTTCGATGCCGCGCTCGTGCTCGTGGGGCTGCCCGGGTCGGCGCTCCTTTCTGCCGGTTCGCGCGCCGGCCTGCGCACGGCCGCGGAAGCGTTTGCCGATCGCTCGTACGAAGCAGACGGATCGTTGACGCCGCGGCAGGTGGCCGGCGCAGTGCTGTCGACGCCGGCGCAGGTCGCCGAGCGCGTCGTCCGAATGGTGCGCGACGGCGAGGTTGCGGCGCGTGACGGCTCTACGCTGTCGCTTCGCGCCGACACGATTTGCGTGCATGGCGATACGCCGGCCGCTGCCCAGCTGGCAGCCGCCGTGCGCATGGCACTCGAAGCGGCAGGCATAGAGTTGAAAGCGTTATGACGACTTCACCTTTGCCGCGTCATGATGCTCCGCCACGAGAGCGCGGCGTAGTACCTTTCCAGCCATGGTTTTCGGCAGGGCGTCTCTGAACTCGACGTGGACCGGGCTCTTGTAGGGCGCGAGATTCTGCCGGCAGTACGCGCGCAGCTCGTCGACTGTAGGGTTGGTGCCGGAGCGTTTGACGACCCACGCCTTCACGACCTCGCCTTTGAGATCGTCCGGCACGCCGGCGACGCCGACATCCTGGACCGACGGATGTGCGGCGAGAACCTCTTCGACTTCACGCGGCCACACTTGATAGCCGCTCGTCTTGATCAAATCCTTCTGGCGGTCGACGATGAACAGGAACGAGTCCTCGTCGACGTATCCCAGGTCTCCAGTGTGAAGCCACGGTCCTTCCCCGCCACGTCCAGACTCCGCTGCGGGATGAGCGCGCAGCGCTCGAGCCGTCTCCTCGACGTCGTTGAAATACCCGGTCATCAGCTGAGGTGCGCGCAGAACGATTTCGCCCGTTTCGCCGGCCGGCAGGAATCGGGTACCGGACTCCGTATCGACGATCGCGACCTCGACGTCCGGCAGCGGCACGCCGACAGATCCGGATTTGTTGACGCCGTTCAGCGGGTTCACGACGCAGGCCATCATCGCTTCGGTCAGCGAGTAGCCTTCGACGATGCGGCCGCCCGTGAGCTCCTCGAACTGCGTTTTTGTTGCCGCCATCAACGGAGCCGCACCGGAGAATGACGCCCGGATCGAGCTGAAGTCGACTGACTTGTTCTTCACCTTGGGATGATTGAGCAGCGCAATGAACAGCGCGGGCACGGCGCTGAAAAGCGTCGGGCGGACGGTCGTGATCGTCTTCAGCAGGTCTCCGATATCGCGAGGGTTGGGGACGAGCGCCATCGGAGTGCGGCTGACGATTGAGTGGCTCTGCACGCCGACGCACGCGTACACGTGAAACAAAGGGAGAGGCACCAGCGCAATATCCTGCGGCGCATTCTTCGGCGGATGAAGCCAGGTCGACAGCTGCATGCCGGCCGCCACGAGACAACGATGCGGTCCGACGACGGCCTTCGGCACGCCGGTCGTTCCGCCGCTCATCAACATGATTGCTGGATCGTCTGGCGCTGGGCCGATCCGGCCTGAAGGCCGGCACTACGATCGGCTCGATGGCCAAGGCAATCCTGGAACCACTGGTCGCCTGGCTCGAGCTCGATACGGTGCCCACCCTTCTTTTCCTTGAACAGCGTGAACAGCACGCGGAGCAGCGGCGGCAGGTATTCCTTGATGCTGGTGGCGATGACGCGCTTGACCCGCGTCTCGGACTGGATGTCCTTCAGCCGGCTGTAGAACGGCGTCAGCGTGACGACGATTTCGACGCCGGCGGCGTTCAGCGGATCTCGAAGCTCGCCAGGCGTGTAGAGAGGATTCAGCGGCAGCACGGTGGCTCCCGCTTTCCACGCCCCAATCTCCGCGATCATGAACTGAGGGCAATTCGGCAGAACGAGGGCGACGCGATCGCTCTTTTTGATCCCTGAGGCCACGAGCGACGCAGCGAACCTGTCGCTGAGGTCGTCGAGGTCTCTGTTCGAGAGCGTCGTCCCCTTGAAAAAAACCGCAGCCGCATCCGGTCGCGCCTGGGCGTTATCGCGAACGTAGTCGACGAGCGTCCTGGCCGGATACGGTGCGAGACTCGGAGGAACTTCGGGATCGTAGTGAGATGTCCAGGGACCAGCCATATCCGACGAAACGCACCTCAGGCTCCGCTTGTGCGATTCGCCATCAGCGTCAGCAACAGCGCTTTCTGGCTGTGCAGCCGGTTCTCGGCCTGATCGAACACCACGGAGACGGGCGATTCGAACACGTCGGTGGCCACTTCCTCGTTGCGGTGCGCGGGAAGGCAATGCATGAAGGCCGCGCCGTCGCGCGCAAGGCGCATCATCTTGGGCGTCACCTGATAGCCGTCGAATGCGCGTTTCCGTTCGGCGGCCTCGTCTTCCTGGCCCATCGACGTCCACACGTCGGTGTAGACCGCGTCCGAGCCCGCCACCGCTTCGCCGGGATCCCGGAACAAGCGAATCTGCGCGCCATGCCGCGCGACCGCCATTGCCTGCTCGACCACTTTCGATGGCAGCTCATACCCGCTTGGCGAAGCGATGTTGAACGACGTGCCGAGCATCACCGCGCCCTGCGCCAGCGATGTGGCGACGTTGTTGCCGTCGCCGACGAACGTGATTGTGCGGCCGGCCCACTCGCCCCATACCTCTTTCACTGTCTGCAAATCGGCCAACGCCTGGCACGGATGTTCGGTGTCGCTCAGCGCATTCACCACGTGCAGACGTGGCGCGGCCTTCGCAAACTCCAGCAGCGTCGAGTGTGCATAGGTTCTCATCACCACGCACTTGACCCAGCGCTCGAGATTGCGGGCGACGTCTACCGCGGGCTCGCGCTCGCTGAGCGCGGCCACCGGGTACGGAGTAATGACGTCGCCGCCAAGCTCGCGCACGGCAATCTCGAATGTCGAGATCGTCCGCAGCGACGGTTTTTCGAACAGCAGCGCGACGTGCGCGCCGCCGAGCGCGTTCGCCGTCGGCGCTTTCTTGCCGAGCGAACGCTCGCGCTTGACGCGCGCGGCGAGCGACAGACACGATTCGAGCTCTTCCGGCTCGAAGTCGAGTACCGACAGGAAATCCTTCGTGCGAACTGATGATGGCATCGTTGTGAGCCGGGGCTGAAGCCGGCACTACGTCCTGCTTATGTCCGGTAATCGGCGTTGATTCTGACGTACTCGGCGCTGAGATCGCACGTCCAGATCGTGGCCTGTTCGGTTCCGCCGGTGCCGAGGTCGACCTCGATGTCGATGTCCCGGCCCGACAGGTGGGCAGCCGCCTTGGGTGCGTTCTCGTCGTGCGGCTGACCCTCGTGGAAAAGCACGATGCCGCCGATTCGAACAGCCGCGCGGCCGAGCTCGAATGGGACGCCCGAGCGGCCGGCCGCGGCGACAAGCCGCCCCCAGTTCGGATCGCCGCCGTGCACGGCGGTCTTCACGAGCAGCGAGTTCGCGATAGTGCGGGCCGCGCGCTCGGCATGGGCCCACTCTTTCGCGCCCGTGACACGGATGCTGACCAGCTTTGTGGCGCCCTCGCCTCCTCGCACGATGCCGATCGCGAGCTCCTTCGATACAGCACGCAGCCCGGCCTCGAGCGCCGGGTACAGCGATTCGTCGATGACGACGCCACTGGCGCCGCTTGCCATCACGAACACCGTATCGTTGGTAGAGCATTCGCCGTCAACCGTAATCGCGTTGAAGGTGTCTCGCGTCACCGCTGCCAGGGCTTTCCTGAGCATCGCGGGTTCCACCTGGGCATCGCACGTCAGAAATCCAAGCATCGTGGCCATCAGCGGCTCGATCATCCCCGAGCCCTTCGTCATGCCGCCGACGTGGAACGTGCCTGCGTCCGTTTCGACCCTGACCGCTGACTCTTTCGGAAAGGGGTCGGTGGTCATGATTGCCAGCAGCGCGTTGCGGTGCGCGTCGCGGCTGAGCGCGGCGAGCGCCCTCGTGACGCCGTCCTGAACCTTCTGCAGGCTGAGATCGACGCCAATGACGCCAGTCGACGCAACGAGCACTTCCTCCGGCCGGCATCCCACATGCCGCGCGACGAATTCCACGGTCGCGCGCGCGACCTCCATCCCCGCATCGCCGGTACAGGCGTTCGCACACCCGCTGTTGCAGACGATCGCCTTGGCCCGGCCCCCGGATGTCTCCAGATTCGCGCGAGACACCAGAACAGGCGCCGCCTGCGTCTTGTTCGTCGTGAACACGGCGGCGGCAGAGACGGCACGATCCGCCGTCATCAGCATCACGTCGAGCGGCCATGCGTGTGTCGGCGGCTTGATGCCGGCGTACACGCCGGCCGCTTTGAAGCCCGCGGCTGCGGTGATGCCGCCGTCGATGGCCTGGATTCGGGCCGCGGAGCCCTGCGCGCCGGCCCGGCTTTCTGGACGAGCGGCCGCGTTAGACATGCAGGTGACCGGCGGGCCGGACCTCGGGCATCAGATCGAGGTCGGTCACCATCGCGAACTGTTCGCAGCGCCTGAAGAGCGGGCATGTCCGGCAGTCGGCCATGATCTTTTCAGGCAACCACGTGTGCGGAACGATCGAGAAGCCCATGTGAGCGAAGTACGCGGGTTCGTGGGCAAACACACACAGGTCGTCGTAGCCGCCCGCACGAGCGCGGATCTTCAGCTCGTCGACGATGCGGTGGCCCAGGCCTTGTCCGCGCCGCTTCTCAGTGACGACCAGAGACCGAATCTCGGCGAGCGACGAGCTGAGAGGCACGAGCTCCCCGCACGCGACGATCGATCCGCGTCCATCGACCCCGACGACGAAGCGATCGATCCGCGACGTCAATTCGCTCAGCTCGCGGGGCAGAAGATGCCCCGCCTGTTGATTCCGCTGAATCAGCTCGTGAATCTTCCGCGCGTCGCCGCGGACAGCCGTCCGAAGCTCAGGCGCGCGGTGCCGACGGCCGACGGAAGGCCGACCTAGAACGGTCGGCAGCACTACGCGATGACGTCGGCACGCTGTACGTAGTGCCGGGCTTTAGCCCGGCTCACCTGAAGCTGATTCATGTCGTCACTCCCGCGAACACTTCGCTGAACGCCGCGTCCAGCAACCCGATCGCCCGGTCGAGCTCCTCTTGCGTGATGATGAGCGGTGGCAGCAAGCGGATCACCGTTCCCGCCGTGCGATTCACCAGCACGCCTTGCCGGGTCGCGGCCTCGTGCACCGGTGCAGCGTCCATATTCAGTTCGATGCCCCACATCAGGCCGGCGCCCCGCACGTCGATAATCGCCGGGTACTTCTTCTGCATCTCCCGCAGTTTCGTTTCGAGGTGCGTGCCGACTGTCTTCACGTGCTCCATCAGGCCTTCGCTGAGCTGATCGAGGCACACGAGCGCCGCCCGGCACGCGAGCAGATTCCCACCGAACGTGGTGCCGTGGTCGCCGTAGGCCAACGCAGCCGCCACGTCTTCCTTGACGAGCGCGGCGCCCATCGGGACGCCGCCGGCGAGCGCTTTGCCGACGGGGACGAGATCGGGGCTCATCCCGAGCTTCTGGAAATAGAACGGCTGCCCTGTGCGGCCGAGCCCGCACTGCACTTCGTCTGCGATGAGCAAAGTGCCGGTTCGTTTGCAGACTTCGGCGACAACGTTTGCAAATTCCTGGGTGAGAGGGCGCACACCGCCCTCTCCCTGAATCGGCTCGAGGATGATCGCCGCCGTCTTTTCCGTCACGGCCTCGCGAAGCGCGGCCGCATTGACAGGCACGAATCGCACGTTGGGTAACAGCGGCTCGAACGGCTTCCGATACTGCTCTGTCCACGTCGTCGACAGCGCGCCCATTGTCCTGCCGTGGAAGTCTCCTTCCATGGCGATGATTTCCGTGCGGTCGAGACTGCCTTTCGTATGCCAGTAGCGACGGGCAAACTTCAAGCATGCCTCGACGGCTTCAGCGCCGCTGTTGCAGAAGAACGCCCGCGACAGCCCGGAGAGCCTCGCTAACCGCTCGGCAACCTGACCCTGAAGCGGGTGAAAGAACAGGTTCGAGCAATGGATCATCTCGCGCGACTGCTCGGCGATGGCTTGCGCGAGGCCCTCGTGCCCATGGCCGAGCGCGCCGACGCCGATGCCGGCGAGCAGGTCGAGATATTCGCGCCCTTCGGCGTCGTACACGCGCACACCTTTGCCGCGCACCAGCACGATCGGCGTGCGGCGGTAGGTTTGGACGACGTGCTTCGACTCGAGATCGCGGACCTTATCCATTCAAGACGCTCTTTTCCTCAATTTTCGGCTTCTCGCCGATTTTTCGCTATGTCGTTCGACGCTGGTCGCGATGCCCCGCACGCGAGTCGAGGGGCGAATTCGCGTACTTTTTCCGGCGCCGGCGACGCGCCCATGACGCGCGAGCACGGCGAGCCCGGGCAAGTCCTTTCCGTCGGCGACGAAGACCTCGCGCGCCCCGCTCCCAATGGCATGGCGACACGCCGCAAGCTTCGCCACCATGCCCGCTGTTGCCCCGCCATTGGCGACCAGCGCATCCATGTCGTCGAGGGTCATCTCGGCGATTGTCGAGCCATCGCTCTGGAGCACGCCGGCGGTGGCGCCCGCAATAATCAGACGAGGCGACCTGAGGCGTCCGGCCAGGTGTGCGGCCAGAGTGTCGGCGTTGACGTTGAACAGCTCGCCGTCTCGCGACGCGCCGATGCTCGACACGACCGGCACATATCCCTTTTGGCAGAGATCCACCAGCAACGACGGCATCTCCTTGCCTGCCGGTTCTCCAACGCGTCCGAGGTCGACCACCGCGCCGCTCGTCGATCTGTGTGGCGGCGCCGCCTTGACTCTTGCCACTCCAGCGTCCGCCCCGGTAAGACCCACCGCCTGGACACCGGCTGCCCCCAGGGCCGCCACGAATCGTGTGTTGACGAGCCCGGCGAGCACGCTGACGACGATGTCGAGTGTCGGTTCGTCGGTGATCCGCAGCCCATCGACCTGGCGCTTCTCGATGCCAACCCGAGCGAGCGCCGCATCGATCTCGCGTCCGCCGCCGTGAACGATGACCAGCGGGACGAGCGGCTTCTTTTTCGTCAGCTTGGCGATAGTCGACGCGAGGCTGGCAACGCGCTGACGGTCCTCGAGCAGCTCTCCGCCGAACTTCAGGACGACCGGCTTCATACCGGGCAGCAGCCCCGTCCGCTCGTCGTATCCGAGCATCACGTTCAGATTCTGGATGGCCTGGCCGGCCGCGCCCTTCACGAGGTTATCGATGACCGCCACAAGCAGGATCCGGCCGCCGGCAGTGTCCACGCGCCACCCGATGTCGCAGAAATTCGTATACGCCGCGTGCTTGATCTCCGGCAGCGTCTCACCGGTCAGCCGCACGAACGGTGCCCTCTGATAGGCCGCTTCCATCGCGTCGGCCACATCGCGAGACGTCGTGCCAGGCCGCACGCGCGCGTAGATCGTTTCGAGAATGCCCCGGTCGAGCGGCACGAGGTGCGGCACGAACGTGACGGGCGCGCCCAGTTCCTGTTCGATTTCGGGCTGATGCCGATGACCGAACACGCCGTAGGCGGACACGCTCCCGTGATTCTCGGAAAAATGCGTCCGGTCGCTCGGCTTCTTGCCCGCGCCCGAGATCCCCGACTTTGCGTCGATCACGACGTCGCCTGTCAGCAGTCCGGCCTCGGCCAGCGGCTCGAGCGCAAGCAGCGCGGCGGTGGGGTAGCAGCCCGGGTTCGTAATGAGCTGCGCTGCCCCGATCTCAGCGTAATTGCGCTCTGTGAGGCCGTATACCGGCTTCAGGGAGCCCAGCTTCGTCGCCGGATACCATTTCTCGCGTGCGGCCGCGTCGCGCAGCCTGAACGCGCCGGACAGGTCTATGACGCGGATGCCGCGGCCGACGAGGATTGGAGCGATGGCCGCCGCCGCTTCCTCCGGCAGCGCCAGGAAAACGACGTCGGACTGGTCGGCCAGTTTCTCCGCCGAAAACGGCTCGATGACGCCGTCCCAGATTCTCGCGAGGGCGGGCAGCGTGCGCGCAGGTCCGTCCGGCGACGACGACATCGCCGCCGTGACGCGGACGCGCGGGTGTCCAGCCAGCCAGCGCAGCAACTCCTGACCCGCGAAGCCGCTCGCGCCGGCAATGCCGACCCTTACAGAATGTCCCGCCGCTGCCCGTGACGGCGCGGACGCCGCGTCAGTGATTGAGGAAGTATCCATCGCGAAGCATAAATATACAGCATATCGTCCGGGAAGTGTGTATGATAATTCGCAGCTCTGTATGGTTATGAAAGCACGGCGGCAGGCGATCGTCCTCGAGCTCGTCGGCCGCGAGGAAATTACGAGCCAGGAACAACTGCGCACGCGGCTGAAAGCACGCGGCTACGACGTGACGCAGGCGACGCTGTCGCGGGACATCCGCGACCTCGGGCTCGTCAAGCGGTCGTCGGACGGCGCGTATCAGCAGCAGGGCGCCGAGCCCCAGGTCCCGCCGGGCGCCGGTGTCGCCCTCCAGCGCGCCATGGCCGAGTACGCGAGCGGCGTCGCGTGCGTGCAGCAGCTCATCGTGGTGCGCACGGGCCCGGGCCTTGCGCAGCCTCTCGCACTCGCCATCGACCGCGCCAAACTCGACGAGGTGGTCGGAACGCTGGCCGGAGACGACACCATCCTCGTGATATCGCAGGACGCGCGGCATGCCAAGGCGCTCGCCAAGCAATTGGAGGCGTGGTCCCAGTTTGCATAAGAGAATCGTCCTTGCCTATTCAGGCGGGCTGGACACGTCGGTCGCCATCCCGTGGCTCACGGAGAAGTACGGCGCTCAGATCATCGCCGTCACGCTCGACCTCGGCCAGGGCCGCGAGCTCAACCAGATTCGCGAGCGCGCGATGTCTACCGGCGCGATCCGCTGTCATGTCCTCGACGTGCGCGAGCAGTTCGCGCGCGACTACATCCTGCCTGCGTTGCAGGCCGACGCGTTGTATGAAGAGCGATATCCGCTGGCGACGGCACTCAGCCGGCCGCTGATCGCCAGGAAGCTTGTCGAGATCGCGCGCATGGAGAACGCCAGCGCGATCGCGCACGGCTGCACGGCCAAGGGCAACGATCAGGTGCGCATCGATGTGTCGGCTCGTGCGATCGATCCCGACATTCAGATTATCGCTCCCGCACGGGAATGGGGCATGACGCGACCGGAGGAAATTGCCTACGCGCGAGCGCGCAACGTGTCTGTGCCGACGACCATCGTGCAGTCCTTACAGCACAGACCAGAATCTCTGGGGCCGCTCCGTCGAGTGCGGGATGCTCGAGGATCCGTGGAACGAGCCGCCCGACGACATCTACACCCTGACCAAGTCGCCCGCCGATGCGCCGGCCTTGCCGGCCTACGTCGAGATCGGATGGCAGGATGGCGTGCCGGTGACGGTGAATGGCGTCGAGATGTCCCTCGTCGAAGTCATCGACTCGCTCGAAACGATTGCCGGCGTTCACGGCGTCGGGCGTATCGACATGGTCGAAAACCGTTTGGTAGGCATCAAGTCGCGGGAGATTTACGAAGCGCCCGCCGCGGTGCTGCTGCACCAGGCCCATCGCGAGCTCGAAGGCTTCGTCATTCCGAAGGACCTTCAGCGGGTAAAGCTGCGCCTGTCGCAGGACTACGCAGACCTTGTGTACAACGGCCTCTGGTTCTCACCCACGCGGTCAGCCATTGACGCGTTCGTGCAGGACGTGCAGCGGCGCGTGACGGGAGCGATCCGGCTGAAACTTTACAAGGGCAGTTGCCGGGTCGTCGGCCGCAAGTCGCCGTTTGCCCTGTACGAGCACGGTCTCGCGACCTATGACGAAGGGGACACCTTCGATCATTCCGCCGCAGAAGGTTTCATCAGGATCTGGGGGCTTCCAGTGGAGACTGCAGCGAAGAACGCGCGCCAACGCGCCGCGAAGAGCAGCGATCGTTCAGCGGCGCCGGTGGCGAAATAGCTGATGGCGAATCTCTGGTCAGGACGTTTCAGCGGCGAGCCCGATCCCGTTGCCTTCGAATTCGGATCCTCCTTCAGGTTCGATCGGCGTCTTTTCGAAGACGATGTGACGGGCAGCCTCGCGTGGGTGGAGGGGCTTACCGGCGCGGGTGTTTTCGGCAAGGCCGAGGCCGAGAAGGTGTCCGCGGCGCTCGTCGATATTCTCGAGCGGGGACGCCGCGAAGCCATGTTCATCGATGGCCCCGACGAAGACGTGCACGCGTTTGTCGAGCGCCAGCTCGTCGAGCGCGTGGGCGATCTCGGCAAACGTCTGCACACGGGGCGCTCGCGAAACGAGCAGGTGTCGCTGGACCTGCGCCTCTATCTTCGGCGGCGGATTCCGGCGCTGCAGCAATATGTGGCCTCGGTCATCGGGGCGCTCGCGAGAAAGGCGGAAGCGGCGGGCCCTGCGGTCATGCCGTCCTACACGCATCTGCGGCGTGCCATGCCGGTGCTGGTATCGCACTTCTTCCTGGCGCACGTCGCCGCTCTGCGACGCGACCACGAGCGTCTCGGGTGGGCGTCGCACGAAGCCGACGCGATGCCGCTCGGGTCGGGTGCGGTCGCGGGAACCAACTACGCGATGGACACGGCGATGCTCGCGTCGCGGCTCGGGTTTTCACGCGTGGTCGCCAACAGCATCGACGCCTCGTCCGACCGCGACTTCGTCGCCGCGTTCTTGCACGCGTGCGCGATGCTGATGGTGCATCTCAGCCGGCTGTCGGAAGATCTGATCATCTTCTGCGACGAAGAGCACGGATTCTTTCAACTGTCTGACGCTTCCAGCACAGGCAGCAGCATGATGCCGCAGAAGAAGAACCCTGATCCGCTCGAGTTGATTCGCGGCAAATCGGGGCGTCTCATCGGCCATCTTGCCGGATGGATGGCGACCATGAAGGGATTGCCGAGCGGGTATAACAAGGATCTGCAGGAAGACAAAGAGGCGGTGTTCGACGCCGAAGACAACGTGGCCGGCGCGCTGGCCACGCTCGTCGGCGTCATAGACGGACTCGAGATCTTTCCGGCCACCACCACCGCAGCCGCATCGGGATTGCTGCTCGCCACTGACGTCGCTGATTTTCTCGTCGGCAAGGGGATGCCGTTTCGAGAGGCCCACGAGGTGGTCGGCGGGATGGTGCGCCAGCTGCTCGCCGAGGGACGGGATTTCGGCGCCTTGACCCTGCCGGAATGGCAGCGGCACAGCCCCCTCTTCGACGAATCGGTGCGCGGCGTCATCAACCCGGAGGCGTCCGTTCGCGCACGCAAGACGCCGCAATCCACTCAGCCTGAAGCTGTTTCCGCCGCTCTGGCCGAAGTGAATGGATGGTTGCGGCGCCTCGGTGCGCCGTAGTAGACTGACGGTCCCGCGATCATCCCCGGCCTAAAAAGGTATTTCGGGAGATTCATGCAACAGCGTCAGCTACGGCTCGGTGACATTCTCGATGACTATTGCCCGCGCGAGCGCCGTCTCGCGAACCACACGATCGTGGCGATGGTCGGCAACGACATTCGGCTCACCCGCTGCACGACGTGCGACACCGAGCACCCTTATAAGGGTGGCAAGGTGCCGCGGCTGCGCAAGAAGAAGACGTCGGTCGAAGCAGCTTATGACGAGGTGCTCGAGTCGGTGAAGCAGGATCAACCGCAAGCCGTATTGGTAACCCATTCCGAAGCCGAAGAACCAGACGCTCCAGTGGCCGACGACGAGGCGCAGGACGCACACGAGGCGCCCGCACACGGCGACAATGGCAGCGCTCCGGCGCAGACCAAACCCGAAGAAGTACGGCTGCATCGGCCGCTCATCCGGGCGCAGCTGCCGCGCATCGAGCGCGAGCCGGCGGCCCGTCCCGCGCCCGAATTTACGATCAGGCAGGCGAACAAGCGTCAGGGACGATTCCAGAACAACAACTCGCGGCCCGGCCGTTTCGCGAAGAGCGGCGGACAAGGCGGCAACTCCCGCGGACCGTCGGGTGGGCAGGGCGGACGTCAAGGCGGCGGCCGTCCACAGGGGCACGGCGGGCCGATGCGGCCGGCCGGCGGACGTCCGCACGGACATGCGGGTCCGCGCAAGCGGTCGCGATAGAACGTCACCGTTCAAGCCGTTCACAACTGATCATCCATCAAACTACGAAACGACACTCATGACCGACCTATCAGGCAAGCTCGCACTTGTCGTGGGCGTCGCCAACAAGCGATCCATTTCCTGGGCGATCGCGCAAGCGCTCGGACGCTCGGGCGCCCGCCTCGCGTTGACGTATCCCAGCGCGCGCCTCGAGGAAAACGTGCGGGAGCTGGCGGCATCGCTCGACAACCCGATCGTCCTGCCGTGCGATGTCTCGAGCGACGAACAGATTGCCGAGCTCGGCCGATCGCTCGACCGCGAGTTCGGCGGCCTCGATTTCCTCGTCCACGGCGCGGCCTTCGCAAAAGCGGAAGATCTCGCCGCGCCGTTTTCGCAGACCTCGCGCGAGGGATTCCGCATCGCGCTCGACGTGAGCGCCTACTCGTTTATCGCGCTCGCGCGCGAGATGCGGCCGCTGATGCAGAAGCGCGGAGGCGGCAGCATGCTGACGCTCACCTATCTCGGCAGCGAGCGCGTGTTCAAGAACTACAACGTCATGGGTGTGGCGAAGGCGGCGCTCGAATCGTCAGTGCGGTATCTGGCAGCGGAGCTTGGTCCGGAGAATATCCGCGTCAACGCCATCTCGGCAGGTCCGATCAAGACGCTGGCAGCGATGGGGATTTCCGGCTTCTCGAGTATTCTCGGCCACTACCGCGAGCACGCGCCGCTCCAGAAGAATACGGAGCTCGCCGAAGTGGCCGACGCCGCGCTGTTCCTCCTCGGCCCGGCCGGACGCGGGGTGACCGCGGAGATCATGATGGTCGATGCCGGGTTCTCGGTTATGGGCTTCTGAATTGGCAGATTGGCAGATTGGAAGAATGTTGTCAGATTGAAGAATGTGATTGCAGATTCTTCTGAGAGAATCCCGCGTCGTCAATCTGCAATCTGCAATCTGCAACAATCTCTCAATCCAACAATCTTCCGATCTTCCAATGCATTGATCGATTACGCCCAGTTTTCGATGCGAATCTGATCCGCGGCCACGCCCAGCTCCATCAGCTGCGGGCGAATCTCTCCAATGAGCGCGGGCGGGCCGCAGACGAAACACAGCGTCGCTCCCGGCTCGATCAAGCCATCCAGACACGCGACGTCGATACGTCCCTGACGGCCAACCCACCCCTCGGCCGCGGCCCGCGTGACCGTATGCCGGAAGTCAATCCGGCCCTCGTCGGCGAGCCGCTGAAATTCGTCCATGTACGCGAACTCCTCCGGTGCGCGCACGCTGTAGATCAGCGACGCGTGTCCGTCGCGTTCGGCGAGCAGCGTGTGCCAGAGCATCGAGCGCAGCGGCGCGATCCCGGTGCCGCCGGCAATGAACACGAACCGGCGCTCGTGCGGATGCGCCGGGAACGTGAACGATCCCACCGGTCCGTCGATCGAGACAGGCGTGCCCGGACGGACGAGATCCGGCGTCAGCCCTGACGATCCGTTGCCCACCGTCCCCACCAGAAATTCAATCAGACCATCCTGTGCGGTCTGCTCGGGCGCTGATGCGATCGAGTACGGCCGCCGCTTGTCGGCGCCCTGCGGCTGAAGATACGCGGCCTGGCCCGCCAGATACGGAAACGCCTCGCCGTGCAGGTCGAGCCTGATGATGTGGGCGCGCGGCGTTGCGGCGATGGCTTCGCGGATGGGGAAGGTGGGCATGGGGAATCTGGAAACTACAATCTGGAATCTACAATCTAGAATCTGAATGCAGATTCAGTTGTAGATTCAGTTTAGATTCTCAGTTTATAGATTTCAGCCTCCCATGTATCTGAAACGCCTTCGGGGATCGGTGCTTCGCTTCGCCTTGAAAAGGCCTGCGGCGATCACGCTCGGGCTCATCCTGCTGGTCCCGTCGGCGTGGCTGTGGATGCAGGACTTGCCGTGGGAAAGCCCATCAACCGATGGCATCGGTCTGATTCTCGGCGCGACCGGGGTCGCGTTCCTGCTGGCGGGGATTGGCGGACGGCGTCCTGACTGGATCGAACCGGAATGATTACAGCACGCCTGAGGCCGCGCGCTCGAGCTCCGAGGCGCTGATCACTTGCGACGGCTCGATCGGCACTGAGGTGGGCGTATCGCCGGTCTTCGCTACCAGCGTCCGCTTCCGGTTCGTCTTGTCGCGGTACATCCGGCTGTCGGCTGTCGCGAGCAGCGTCTCGTAGGTGTTGCCGTCGTGCGGGAAGATGGCGGCGCCGATGCTGATGCCGAGCTGCACGCGCTTGCCTGGACGCGCCTCGAACACGACCTCGTCAATCGCCGTCTGCAGCTCCAGCCGCTTTCTTTCTGCCTCGTCAGCGCCGCAGCCGGACAGCACGACGATGAACTCGTCGCCCGCGTAGCGCACGCAGATGTCGTACGGCCGGATGGCGGCGCGCAGGACCCCTGCGAGCTCGCGCAAGGCCCGGTCGCCGACGTGATGCCCGTGGGTGTCGTTGATGTACTTGAAGTTATCGAGGTCCATGACCAGCAGGGAGACCTCGGACTTCAACCGCTCCGCACGCGCAAGCTCGCGCGTCAGATGCATGAACATGAAGCGCGTGTTCGGCAGGCCCGTCAACGGGTCGGTCAGCGAGTCTTCCTGCGTCTGCTCGAACACGATCGAGTTGTAGATGACCGCCGCGGCCTGCTCGCACACGCGGTCGAGGAGCCGGCGGTGATCGTCGGTATAGCAGCCCGCGTCGATGTGGTACACCGAGAGCGTGCCGATGAACCGCTCGTTGAACACGAGCGGGCAAACCAGTGCGGACTGAAGCGAGGTCGTGCCCGAAATGCCGGCGGCTTCCAGGTCGGCGCTCGGCCGCGCGTTCACCAGCGTGCGGCGATTGCGCGCCACCCAGCCGGTCAACCCCAGCCCGCTCTTGACGGAAATCTGCTGGATCACCTCCGCATCGATGCCGGTTGCAAAGCGGCACCGCAGCGTTTCGAGCTCCTCGTTGTGCAGGAACAGCGCGCAGCACGAAAACGGAACGAGGTTGCTGAGCTTGGACGAGATGAGCGCCATCGTGTCGGCGACGCCGAGGCTCGTGCCCATCGCCTGAGCGATTTCGTACAGCGCGTAGATTTCGCGATGCGCGAGCGCGATGTCGTCGAAGACGGTCTTGTTGACCGGCTCTGGAAGCAGTCCGACGGCGGGCCGCCCCTTCTCGCTGGTGCCCGTCGGCAGCGCGAGCGTCCGCACCGTGTCCGACGTCGTCTCCGCTTCGGCGCGAAGCTTCTCGAGATTCTCGACGAAGATGAGCACGAGATTCGGATCGAGCGCCTTGCCCGCTTCCTGCCTGAGCAGCCCGACCGCACCTTCGTCGCTCATCGCCTTGTGATACGGCCGCTCCGACGTGAGCGCGTCGAAGTAGTCGACGACCGCGAGGATGCGCGCGCCGGCGGGGATTTCATCCCCCTTCATGCCGGCAGGGTAGCCCTTGCCGTCCCATCGCTCGTGGTGGCTCAGGATGAGCGGCGCGACAGGATACGGGAACGGCACGCCCGCGATGATGTCGGCGCCGACCTGCGGGTGGATGCGGATCTTCTGAAACTCCTCCTGCGTGAGCGGGCCGGGCTTCGAGAGGATGTGCTCGGGCACCGCGAGCTTGCCGATGTCGTGCAGCAGCGCCGCGGTCTTTACGCCCTGAATCTCGTTTTCCGACATGCCGATGGCTTTTGCGAGCCCCGCGGCAAACACCTGCACGCGGCGGATGTGCGACTTGCCCGTGCGATCTTTGGCGTCGATCGCGAGCGCGAGCGCTTCGATTGTGGCGAGGTGCAGGTCGGAGACTTCCTGCACGTGCCGCTGCTCGTCTTCGATGCGGCCCAGATAGATCTTGTAGCTGCGATACGTCAGATACAGGGGAGGCGCGGCAAGCAGCGCGATCCAGTAGTTCGTCGTGCCGCCGATGACGATGGACACGCCGGCCGCCGCCACGGCGCCGACGAAATAGCTGGGGGCGCTCCACAGAAAATTCTCGATTCCAGACGCTCAGGATGCTCTGGCGCGTCGAGAAGGCAATCGCCGTCGCGACGAGCGCCGTGTTGCACAGGAAGTACGCGCCGGCCGCCCCGAGCAATGGTTTCGCCATCGCGGCGAGCGGCATCGATGTCAGCCCCGCGACGCCGCCGAGCGCGTGAAACGCGGCGCCCGCGGCCTGCACGCAGATGACGAGGCTCGCCATGCTGAACAGCTTGCGATACAGCTGGTTCCTGGTTGACGTCCGGAACGTGCATTGCGCCCATGCGCTGATCGCGCCGACGATCATCGTTTGCGCGGGGCCGAGCAGGATGAGGGAGAGAAAATCGACCGCGTATGAGACCGACATGGTCGAGCCGCTGCGTGCCAGGGGAAGATTCACCTTGAACGCCGAGGTGATCGACGAGAGCAACAGGAGCGTGACAAACCACGCCGGATGCTGGAATTGCGCCACCGGGAAAAGGACAGCGAGAAGCACAGCTCCGCCAGCGATGACCGAGCTGACGTAAATCCGCGCCGCTATGGGAAGCTGGTTCATGCCTAAATCTGCGTCCCACTCTGCAAAACGTTGGCCTTATGGGACTTGCACGGCCCAAGCCAGTAAGTCGAATCGTTTGAGTTATCTACGGGGACACCCACGAATCCGGCTCGCGTCCAGTTCGGCATGATCTGATCCAAAATGGCACACGCGTTTTCAAAAATCGCGCTATCTCGAAGCAATTAAGGCACATAGCCTGGAGAGATGTGTGTGCCGTTCGAGGACATCCACACCTCGTCATTACAGTACTGTCGGCTTATTGAAGGGAATTCGTTAGGTCGTCGTGAGCCGGCGTGGCTTATTTCGGGACTGGCTCCCAGGCGCCTGCGGCTCCAACCCGAACTCGAGGATCTTGCGATAGAGCGTGCCTCGGCTGATTTCGAGAATGCGCGCGGCCTCTTTCTTGTTCCACGTGCATGCGTCCAGAATCCGCACGATGTGGGCGCGCTCGGCCTCGCGCAACGAGGGCAGCCGCTCGCCGCTGTCTTCGGCCGGCGGTTCGGCCGCGTGAAGAAACTCGATATCAGCCGCGCGAATCGAGCGTCCGGGAGCGGACAGCGCCGCGCGCGACACGGTGCTCTCGAGCTCGCGGATGTTGCCCGGCCAGTGATACACCTGCAGCAGATCGAGAGCTTCGCGCGCGAACGACTTCGCGTCGAGCGGCAGTCCGTTGGCCGCGCAATAGCGCGCAAGAAATCTGTTGGCGAGCACGGGGATGTCGACCTGGCGCTCGCGCAGCGACGGCAGGCGGATGGAGAACGCGTTGACGCGGTAGTACAAGTCCTCGCGGAAGCGGCTGTCACGAACGAACTGGTCGAGCGGCCGATTGGTCGCCGAAATCAGGCGGAAGTCGACGTGAATGGACTTGTTCCCGCCGAGCCGCTCGAAGCGCCGTTCCTCGAGCACGCGCAGCAGCTTGGCTTGCGCGATGATCGAGAGGTCCCCAATCTCGTCCAGGAACAGCGTGCCTTCATTCGCCATCTCGAGCCGGCCGGGCTTGCGATCGTGCGCGCCGGTAAAGGCGCCCTTTTCGTATCCGAAGATTTCCGACTCGAACAGCGTGTCGGGCAGCGCCGCGCAGTTTACCGCCTGGAACTTGGCGGTTTGCCGGCGGCTCAACTCGTGAATCATCCGTGCCACCAGCTCTTTGCCCGAGCCGGTCGGTCCGAGGATCAACACCGAGATGTCCGACTTCGCGGCCGTCCGGATCCACTCGAAGACGATCAGCATCTTCTCGTCGCGCCCGATCATCTCGCGGAAGCGCTGAACGGACGGCGACTGGTCTTCGGTGCTGATCGTGGCGCGCCGTTCCAGGAAACGGTCGAGCAGCTTCTCGATGCCAGGGTTCTCGGGACGCGCAACGGCGTAGCGTGGCGGCGTTCCGGACACGGCACGGGCGACGCCGAAGCCGACGAGCTCGCGGATGCAATTCTCGACGTCCATTCGGAGCCTCCCGAACGTCTGCATCAGCGAGTCGGCGTCGAAGCTTTCCTCGGGTCTGGCGCTGAGATAGCGAAGAATGCCGGCGCGGAGCGGGCTCTGCACCAGGTTTCTGAACCGCGTGTCGAGATCGCTCTCGGTTTCGGGGCGGGCGGTTGTGGCCCGCCGGGCAGAAAATGTCAAATCGTCCACAGAATGGCTACCGGTCTCATTATCGGACGCTCTTCTCCGGAACCACAGGGGGAATGGGGATTGGGGATCGGGATTGGGTGATTGGTGTGCGATTGGCGGATCCCGATCGTCCCGGATCCCCCATCGCCCACTCGCCCCTTGTAGTACTCCGTCTGATACTGCTCGATGAGCTGCTTCATGCGGACGGCATCGGCCTTCTTGTGGCCATGGCATTTGATCGGGCTGGCTCCGCCGGTCGTCTCGATGTAAACGTCGGAAAACATCAGGTTCGTATCGATGCGCACCGACGCGACGTGCGCCATGTGCATCGAGTGTTCGAGCCGGCCGAACCACTCTGGCGTGAAATGGATCACGCTGTTCGGCGAGATCGCCACTTGCGTTGGAAACAGTCGATTGCCCGAGCTCCATCGGCTCGCGCGAAACACGTCTCCCTGTGCGAACGGCCGCCCTTTCCTCCAGACGATGAACAGAAAAAGCACGACCGCTGCCGCGACCGCGACTGCAGCCCAGATGAGGCGAGGGTCGGTCGAGAATTCGTTCACGGGATGTAAGATTACATTCTATGCCGTACCGACATCCAGGGGCGCCGGCGCCCAAGGGCGCCCTATCGGGAAAGCCAATTACGTTTTACCGGCCGAAAGGCAGCCAGGAAGTACGGCACCTCATCGACGAGGGATTTCAGGCGTTCAATGCCGCGCGCTTATCGGAGGCATGCCGCATCTTTTCGGAAAAGATGCTCGATCCGGAGGAAGACACGACCATCGGGCTGACAATCGCCGGTGCGATGACGCCGGCGGGTATCGGCGGCTGCGTGGTCGAGATGATGGATCGCGGCCTGGTCGACTTCATCATCAGCACGGGCGCGAACCTGTACCACGACCTGCACCATGCGCTGAATTTCACCCTGCACCGCGGCTCCCCATTCGTTGACGACGTGTCGCTGTACGAGCAGGGCATCATCCGCATTTACGACGTCCTGTTTCCGGCCTCGGTGCTGCTCGAGACAGACGCCTACGTTCGCGATTTTCTCGTCCGATCGAAGCTGGAAGGTCCCATCACCACCTCCGAGCTGCACTATCGCATGGGGCTGGACCTGCTGAAGAAATTCCCGGGATGCGAAGAGCATTCAGTGGTGGCGCGCGCGGCGCTCGCCGGCGTGCCGATTTACACGTCTTCGCCCGGAGACAGCTCGATCGGCATGAACATCGCCTACCACGAGCTGTTGAACGGCAGCACGTTGATGATCGATCCCAACAAGGACGTCAACGAGGTGTGCGCCATCATCCTCGCCGGCAAGCGCAACGGGTGCGTGATTCTGGGCGGCGGATCGCCGAAGAACTTCTACCTGCAGGGGCAACCCACGCTGTGGGAGGTCTACGGCATTCAAAAAGGCGGCAACGATTACTTCATCCAGATTACGACCGACTCGGTCGTCTGGGGCGGCCTGTCGGGAGCGACGCCGGCCGAAGCGGTCAGTTGGGGCAAAGTCAACCCGGGCGTGCTGCCGGACACCGTCGTGGCCTATTGCGACTCGACGATCGCGTTTCCGCTCTTCTGCGAGTACGCGATTGGATCGGCGAACGGGACGCGACCCCGCAAAGAGCTGGTACATAAACGCGACGCGATGGTGGCCGAGCTGAAGCGGCAGGCCATGGCGGCGCGGAAGGAAGAGCAGAGAGCATAGAGCAGAGAGCATAGAGCACGCACTTGCTCTTGCTCTCAGCTCTTTCAGCGTAAGAACCTTATGGATACATTAGCGTCCCGTCTCGGCGGGATCATCGAAGGCCTGACCGATGCCCCGCGTGTTTATTGCGACGCAAACCTGCCGGCGGGGCTCATCCGCTTCATGCGCGAGCGTCTCCGGTGGGATGTCTTCTTTGTCATGGAAGAAGAGGATCTGCGGCGCGCCTCGGACATCGAACATTTCCGCATGGCGGCACAGCTTCGCCGCACGCTGCTGACACTCGACAAGGACTATCTGGACGATGCGCGGTTCCCGCCGGCGGAGGGCAGTGGACTCATCGTTCTCAGCGCGCCGCACCAGGAGCAGTTCGAGCGGCTCCTGAAAGAAGTCGACCGCGTGTTGTTTCGCGCGGCGTCGGATACCCGCAAGAGCATTGACGCATCGCGCATGCCGTTGCTCGGCCGCAAGCTGCACGTGCACACGGACTGGAAGGGCGAAGCTGTAAAGTCTCACCGCGGGCTGATGTTCGCGTACGTCGTCGGGTCGCTGATGCCCGCGGCGTGAAACGCATCCCTCCGCTCTCTGCACTTGCTGCACAATCCGCAATGGGTCGTCCCCGACGGATTCATGCACGAGAGCGTCAGATCGAAGGGCACGCCGAGCCGGGCCCCAATCTTCACCACGTCCTCTTTGTGCAGGCCGGCAAACGGCGCCTCCACGGCGATCGGCGCCGCCAGCCCGAGCGAGAACGCCGTGTTCAACGCCGAGAAGAACTCGGGCGTGGCGTCGGGAAAGGGGTTCCCGGCGAGCGGCGCGACGACGATGCGCGAGATCTTGCGGCTGGCCGCGTAGACGGCGGCCTTCGACAGCAGCGCGATGTTGCGGCCGTGTAGATAGACATCCTCATCGGGGGTGTCATAGGCCGGCGGCGTGCCCGTCAGCGCCCAGTGGGTCGTCGGGATAGACGTCGCGCATGCTGAACTCGAGCCGCGCGAGAGGCTGAACCCTGTTGGGCGCGGCGTTGAACGGCGGGCCCGCCAACAGCTGTCTGATGATGCGCTGCTCACCTTCTTCCCACGCGAGGCCGCCGGCGACATAAACTGGATGGACAACATACGTCTGGGCTTCCTGCGCGGCGAGCACGGCGCTGTCCAGTCCGCCCGACAACATCACGAGTGAATGTCATGTACTCAGTTACCAAGAAAATTGAGTTCTGTTACGGCCACCGGCTGCTGGAGTACGACGGCATCTGCAAGCACCCGCACGGCCACAACGCAGTCGCCGAAATCGAGGTCCGCAGCGGTTCGCTCGACAATCGCAATATGGTCTGCGACTTCTCCGATATCAAGCGCATCGTCAAAGGCTGGGTAGACCGCGAGCTCGACCACAAGATGATTCTTCGCGAAGACGATCCGCTCGTCGAGCCGCTGAAGCGGCTGGGCGAGCCGGTGTTCATCGTGAAGAGCAATCCGACGGTCGAGCATATCGCCAAACTGCTGTACGACTACACGCATTCGCAGGGATTTCCTGTCGTGCGCGTCACGGTGTGGGAGACGCCGACGTCGTTTGCCACCTTCGGCGGAGAGGCGCTCGGCGATTGAGCCGTGGAGCTGGCAGCGGCGATGCTCACCCGCGCTGAAATTCGTCGTGTTCGATCTGGATGGCACGCTCATCGACTCGCGCCGCGATCTTGCCGACAGCGCCAATGCGATGCTCGCGGGCTACGGCGCGGGCCCGCTCGGGGAAAATGTCGTTGCCAGCATGGTCGGTTCGGGCGCCGCGACGCTGGTGAAGCGCGTCATAACGGCCGCTGGCGTCGATGCACCGCTCGACGAAGCGCTGGCGCGCTTTCTTTCGGCCTACGATCAACGCCTGACGCATCACACACGTCCCTATGGGGGCATTCCGGCGCTGCTCGGCGAGTTGCAAACGCCCGGCATCGCAATGGCCGTGCTCACCAACAAGCCGCTCGAGCAATCGGTGAGGATTCTCGATGCGTTCGACCTCTCGAAACATTTTCAGTGGGTGGTCGGCGGTGATGGCCCCTGGCCGCGGAAGCCGGCACCCGATGGCATGCAGTTCCTGATGCAGCAGGCCGACGCGGAACCAGCCGAGACCGTCCTTGTGGGGGATTCCACGGTCGATCTGCAGACATCACGGAACGCCGGCGTGGGAATCTGCATCGCGCGCTATGGATTCGGGTTCGCCGACCTTGCCGCGAGCGACTTGCGCGGCGACGAATGGGTCGTCGATACGCCCGCCGAGATTTCCGGAGTGCTGGGTGCAAATCGATAACGCGGGATGGTCGGGCGAAGGCGCATTCACGCAGGTCGTCGTCGACCGTCTCAGCACAATCGACACGGTGGCGCTTCTGAAGGTCGAAGACGCACCGGCGACCCGCTCGGAGGCCGACTACAATTTCATCGCGAACGAAATTTTCGTGACGTTCGCCACCCGCGTCGAGCGCGAACCGATCAAGCGGCTCGGCATCTTCCCTGGCAAGCGGGTCATCACTGAAAAGGCCATGACCTTCGACGCGCTCGTGAAAGTGCTCGAAGAAACGGACGGCATCGGCCCCGCCGATTACGCGGACGGGGGCATGATCCAGTACCTCCGCACCGAGCGCATCATCCCGCCATATCAGACGAAGGGCTACAAGCTTGTGGAGCTGGTGAGGATTTACGAAGCGAAGACCGCGAAGACGTAACCTCGAAGACACGAAGAAAACATCAACACGAAGACTCGACGAGCGCGAAGACATGATGGGCTGGTGTTCCTCTTGTCATCGCGGGCCGGGCGTTCATGTCATTCCATCGCCACGGTTGCAGACTTGGCCGCCAACACGCCATTACACGACCGCAGGACTTGCCGCGCATGTGTGGAGCATTGAAGAAATCGTAGGGCTACTGGAAAGACCAAGCGCGTTAGCGGCTTGAAGGTAAGCGATGCCTAAGGAACAGCTCTCTCGCTAACAACTACCGTCTTTTCGGCAGTGACGACGTAGTTCAACTTGGCAGCATCCACGATGAAATCAAATACGTCTTGAAACTTGGCGTTCCTGAAGCTCACAGTCATTGGAGGGCGCGTTGCGACGGCGCCAGGCTGGAGACGAATCTCAATTCCTTGGCTTCTCCCTAAGAATTGAAGGATGTCGATGTATTGGGCTCCCTTAAAACTGATCGTCACCGGTTCCGACTTGATGCCGAGTTGCGACAAATTAGCTTGCCCCGCGAACAAACTGACACTGCACGCAAGGACGGCCACGCCAACGATCAGACCTTGTCGCATAACTGCCTCCTGTCGTTGAACGCCAGATGATAACCGTATTCATCAAGAAATTGCACGGGTTCTGGCCGTCGATCAAACTTGACCACTACCGTCTTCGCGTCATCGAGCTCTTCGCGTCTTCGTGTTAAGTAATTGCGAAAACTCAGATCGTCATCGCGCCTCAGCGACTCTGCGTTGGGATACCCTGTTTCGTGGTTGCAGTAAGAAGTGCCGCTGAATCCCGATCCAGATACAGCGTCGTGTTCTGCGTGCGTCTGCAGGATCGACGCAGGCGCCATTGGTGAGACCGGTCCCTCCACGCACGCTTTCACCGCGTTCGCTTTCCGCGCGTCAGGCACCACCGCGATGATCTCCTTCGACTTCAGAATCTGCCGCACCGACATCGAGATCGCTCGAGCGGGGACGTCGTCGATCGACGCGAACCAGCCTTCGCCGACTTGCTGCCGGCGGCATGCGTCGTCCAGCGTAACGATCAGATAGGGACGTTCGGTCGTGAAATCGGCAGGAGGATCGTTGAAGGCGAGATGGCCGTTCTCGCCGATGCCGACGAAGGCGACATCGACCGGGCGCGCCGCGAGCACGTCGCCGGCCTGTTGCGCGACCTGGTCTGGATCTGCTTCGCCATCCAGCAAGTGGTAGCGGCCGACGCCAACCTTGTCGATGAGTCGATCGAGCAGGTAGCGCCGGAAGCTGGCCGGATGGGTCACGGGCAGCCCGACATACTCATCGAGATGAAACATCTCGACACGAGACCATTCGATGCCGTGCGGTCACTGTCAATGCCTCGAGGAACTCGATCTGCGAGGCTCCGGTCGCAGCGATGATTCGAGCAGCGCCATTGCGCGCGAATACATTCGCGCAGCGCGTCTGCCGCGTGCGCAGCGGCAGCCCGGCTCATCGCCCGCCGGTCGGAGTAAGTTTTGATATGCACCTAGGTCCGCCTGAAGGCGGACACTACCGACGTCCTGTCGGCCATCGTGCATCGTGCCACCGAGGTCAACTTTATCGGCTTACGGCAACGCGAATACGAACAGCGACAATCCCGCGGCGGCAGCGATGTATTGCTTGCCGTTGACGGCATACGTGATCGGATTGTTCAGCATCTGCGCGCCGAGGTTGGTCTTCCACAGCAGCGTGCCGTTGCGCGCATCGAAGGCCTGCAAGTATCCCTCGCGCCCGCCTGTCACCAGCAGATCGCTTGCCGTCGTGAAAATGCCGGTGTCGATGACGTCGAACAACCGGAACTTCCATTTCGCATCGCCGGTCACCGGATCAATCGCCTGAATGGAGCCGTTGCCGGCCGCGTCGGTCCAGTTGTTGAGCGGTCCTCGGCGCAGATTCGGCAGCCCGGGCGCCCCGGGAATGTTTCGTGTCGGCTCGCCCGGGGTTGGCACGAACGTCTGATTCACACCGCCGCCGAACCCTCGTCCCGACTCGTAGACAATCGGAGTGCCGCCGAAGATATGGGCGTTGAATTCCCACGTCGACACGTACATCAGCTTCGTTCGCGGGCTGTACGACGGCGAGTACCAGTTCGTGCCCCCCTGGATTCCCGGATATGTCGGCAGTCCCGCCGGCTGCGGGGTTTGGATGGGCCGGCCATTCGCGTCGAAGCCGTTCATCCAGTTCACTTTGACGAACGGCTTGGCGTGGAGAAATTTTCCGGTGACGCGATCGAGCGCGTAGAAATTGCCGTTGCGGTTCGCCCACAACAACGCCTTGACCGGCGCGCCCTGCCACGTGATGTCGGCGAGCACCGGCACTTGCACCGCGTCGTAGTCGTAGCGATCGTGCGGCGTGAACTGATAATGCCAGCGGAGCTTGCCCGTGTCGGCGTCCAGCGCGACGACCGATGTCGTGTAGAGGTTGTCGCCAGGGCGCTGTTCGTGGTTGTAGTCGGGCCCGGCGTTGCCCGTGCCCCAGTAGGTCAGATTGAGCTCGGGATCGAACGATCCGGTGACCCACACCGACGCTCCGCCGTGCTTCCACGCTTCCGGGTCGCAGTAGCTTTTTGAATTCGGCGGGCACGCTTCCCACGTCTCGTGTCCCGGTTCGCCCGGACCCGCAACCGTGTAGAACTTCCACAACTCCTTGCCGGTTTGCGCGTGGTATGCGGAGATGAATCCGCGGATGCCATATTCCCCGCCGCCCACGCCGACGACAATGCGATCCTTCAAGGCGAGCGGCGAGACGGTAATCGAATATCCCTCCTTGCTGTCGGCGACGCGGGTCTTCCACACCTGCCGGCCGCTTCTCACGTCGATGGCCACGAGGTGGCCGTCGAGCGTGCCCATGTAAACCATCTCCCCGAGTACGGCGACGCCGCGGTTGTTCGAGCCGCAGCAGGCAATGACGTCCTCGTTCGTGTAGCGATAAATCCAGAATACGCGGCCCGTTGTGGCATCCAGCGCGACGACGTCGTTCGGCCGCTGCGTCAGGTACATGATGCCGTCGACCACGATGGGTGTCGGCTGCCAGCTTCCGGTGACCGCCGCTTGATACACCCACGCGAGGTTCAGGCTCTTGACGTTCGCCGGCGTGATCTGCGTCAGCGTGCTGTAGCGTGTGCTGGCGTAGTCGCCGCCGTAGGTCAGGTAGTTGTGCGGCTCCTTGGCGGCATTGAGCAACCGCTCGTAGGTCACCGACGATTGCGCGTGCACACCCAGCGACGCGCCCGCGACGACGGCGAGCAGAATGACGGCGAGCATCCATCGGCGGCGCATGGTCATTGCCCTTTCAGGGAAAGCAGGTACGACACGACATCGGCCAGCTCGTCTCGCGTCAGCTCTTTGTCGTACGACGGCATGGTCGATTTGGTTAACACGTTGTATTCCCGCAGGTCGGATTTCATGAGCGAGTACAGCCGGCCTTCCTCATCCGTCAGCTGCACGCTGTAGGTGTCTTCGTTCAGCCGGCGGCCGTTGATCACCTTGCCGTCACGCGTCACGGCGCGGACCGGGCGGTTGATGGGAATCATCTGGCTCGACGGATCGCGCAGCGATCGCTCGAGCGACCCGGCGCTCCGCAGTACGCCGATGTCCGACAAGTCAGGCGCTTTCCGGCTGCCCGTGTTGTTGACGCGATGACAGCTCAGGCACGCGCCCTTGCCTTCGAACACGGTCTTGCCGTTTGCGGCGTTGCCGGCCTTCATCGAGCTCGCGTCAAACGTGTTCATGTTGCGGATGTACGCGATGACGCCGGTCAGCTCCGCTGCGTCGAGCTTGAATGCCGGCATGCCTGTGTTTGGAAAACCGTTGCTGATGACCGTGCGCAGCTGGGGATCCGTGGTGGCAGTGCGGAACTTCCCGCTGCGCAGATCGACGCCCGCCACGCCGTCGCCCGTGTTGCCGTGACAGCCGAAGCAATGTTGGGCATAGAGACGTGAGCCGTACTCGACGTCCGCGCGAGGGTAATCGTCAGGATGGCCCTGCAGCGTCGGGTTCTGTGTTTGCGCCGACGCGATTCGAATCAGCAGGACCACCACCGCTCCAAGCACGAAGGGAAAGGTCCGGCGCGGATATGCAGACATGGTGGCAGTTTTATACTCGGTTGGCCTTGACGCGGTCCAGCGATAAAGTGTGGCAAAGTGTGCTCATGACTACCGCCGGAGCGATTTTCGCGTTCGCCCTGTTCGCGCAACTGCCGCCGCCCGTATCTACAGATGTGGACGCCGGGCGCGTCCTGTTCGAAGGCAAAGGGCAGTGCCTCTCCTGCCACACGGTGGGAGAAGCGGGCGGACGCACGGCGCGAGATCTGAGCTGGATCGGGCTTCTCCGCATCCCGGACAAGCTGCGCGCTGCGGTGACCAACCCTGCCGCTCATAAGGCGGCGACAACCCTCACGCCCGAAGACATCGATCGACTTGTCGCCTATTTGCGTACTCTACGCACGCTATGGCCGCTCAACCCGGGCTTGGTGGAGCGCGACATTGCGCCGGCAACCGAAAATGCCCCGTTTTTCAATCGGCCGCAGCGCGACAAGGAAGAGCGCCCCGAGCAGCTGTTGAGCGCGCTGCAGATTCGGCCCGGTGCGACGGTCGCCGACATCGGTTCAGGGACGGGCTATTTCACGTGGCGGCTGGCGCAGCACGTTGGGAGACAAGGAAAGGTCTACGCGGTTGACGTGCAACAGTCGATGCTCGACCTGACGAAAGCGGCCGTGGCGGCACACAAGCTTTCGAATGTGGAATATGTCTTGGCCACCGAAAGCAGTCCGCGACTCCCCGAACGATCGGTCGACTTCGTGTTCATCGCGTACGCGTACCACGAATTCGGCGATCCGGACGCGGTGATGGCGGCTATCCGGCGCGCGCTCAAGCCTGGCGGGCGGGTTCTGGTACTCGAGTATGCCAAGGAAAGCAATATTGCGCCCGCCTCGCCGCTTCACAAGATGAGCTTCGAGGAAATTCGCCGCGAGATCCAGCCGATGGGCTTTGTGATTGACCAGCTGCTCGACTTCCTTCCTGTGCAGCACGGCGTCATCTTCACAGTAAAGTAGGGTGGTCGAGCGGCGCGCTTAGCGCTCGACGAACGGCGCGATTTCGTCGAGAAGCGCCTGCAACACATCTTCTTCGCTCAACCGGTCGACCGCCGTCCGACCCTTTACGGGCCGCTCGTGCTGTACGACACGACGCCCTCGACTGCGATTCACGCGGAGAGTGACAAAGGGTTCGTCCTGCGACGTGTCGAGCGCGAACTCGATGAAATCGTCGGCGGACTTGGCGAGCGCCATCCGCAGACCGCCGTTCGGCGTGAAAACGGTGAAATTGTGTCCTTCGGCTCGCAATGCGTTCGCGAGCTTCTGGACGAGAGGTGTGGCGGTCATGTCGAGCAGCTCCGTGTACGCCGCCGCCGCGGCGTCGAGCGCGGCACGCCGAGCCGCCGTTGTCTTGCGGCGTTCGTCGATGGCGAGCCGGAGCCGTTTGCGGAGCTCGGAAATTTCAATAGAGGCAGGCGTACGCGTCATGAAGTCAGGTACATTCTACCCACAACGAATGGTTGACGAATCGCTACTGCATATCGGTTAACGGTAAACTGAAGGCATGAAGTCCATTCCTTCTGCTCTCCTCGCCATCTCTTTGGCCTCTCCGGTTCTGGCGCAAACTCCCGGTCCCGCAGGGCCACCGCTTCCGCCCTCGATCGTGACGCATGGCCAGGCCATCGTCACCGCGCGCCCCGACCGCGCGTATGTGACGATTGCCGCGGAATCGCGCTCGAAGAATTCTGCGGATGCGCAGAAACAGAATGCCGCTGCGATGGCGGCCGTGCTGCAGAAACTCGAGCAGGCGGGTGTGCCAAAGGACGCGATCCGCACTGTCGGCTACGTGCTGCAGCCGGAATTTGACTACGCGAACGGGCGCCAGACGTTTCGGAACTATCTCGCGCGCAACACGGTGGAAGTCAGGCTGGACGACATCGATCGCGTAGGCCTTGCCATCGACGCGGCTGCCACCGGCGGCGCCACGACGATTACGGGGATCAGATTCGACGTGCGCAACCGGGCGGCGCTCGAACGCGACGCGCTGCGTCTGGCTGTGGCCGACGCGCGGGCGCGCGCCGATGCGGCGGCGGCGGGAGCGAACGCGACCATCGATCGCATCATGCGCATCGAGGAAGACGTGAATTACGAGCCGCCGCGCCCGATGATGCGGATGGCCGCGCAGGCCGTCGAGCGCGATGTCGCGACGCCGGTCGAGCCGTCGACCATCGAAATCCAGTCGCGCGTCACCTTGACGGTGTCGTTGCGCTGATGCCGCTCCGGAAAGGGGCCGTGACCGCCTTTTGCGCGCGATGACCGCCGAGGACATGGGGCGCGCGCGTCGGGTGCTCATGCGGCGCGACCCGGTACTCGCGCCGCTCATCAAGAAATACGGCGCGTGCGGCATCAAGACCGGCCGCGAGAACGACATCTTTTGCGGGCTGGTCGAGGCGATCGTGTCGCAACAGCTGTCGACGCGCGCAGCGGCCACCATCTACGGCCGAATTCGCGCGCTGCTTCCTGATGGCACGCCCACCCCCGAAGCGCTGCAGCAGCTTTCGGATGAGGCGCTGCGCGGCGCCGGGCTGAGCCGGCAGAAGCTCGGCTATATGCGGGATCTCAGCCTGAAAGTATTGGACGGCACCATAAACAGTGCGGGTCTTCAGGACATGAGCGACGACGCGATCGTCGCGGAACTGACGAAAATCAAAGGAATTGGGCGCTGGACGGTCGAAATGCTGTTGATCTTCCGGCTCACCCGCGCCGACGTGTTTCCGGCCGGCGATCTTGGTATCGTGAAAGCGGTCCAGAAGGCCTACAACCTCCGGAAGACGCCCGACGTCAAACGATTGCAGGCGATCGCCGAGCGATGGCGGCCCGTATCGGTCGGTGGCGTCCTGGTACTTGTGGGCCAGTCTGGAAAATAAAAAATAGAAAGTAGAAAGTAGAAAGTAGAAAGTAGAAAGTGAAAAGTCGAAAGTAAAAAGTCATGCAGAAAACACTCGCGCTGTTGCTGATGGTGGCTGTGAGCGTGTTGACGCTGGGCGCGCAGGCGCCGGCCGACATTCCGAAGCTCGACGTCGAAAAGTACACGCTCGCCAATGGGCTCGAAGTGATCCTCTCGGAAGACCATCGCGTGCCGCTCGTCGGCGTCGACGTGTGGTACCACGTCGGTCCCGCACACGAGGCGCCCGGCCGCACGGGTTTCGCGCACCTGTTCGAGCACATGATGTTCCAGGGCTCGAAGCACATCGAGAGCGACGCGCACTTCAGGCTGCTCGCCGGCGCCGGCGCCACGGGCGTCAACGGCACGACCGGCTTCGATCGCACCAACTACTTCGAGACGATGCCGTCGAATCAGCTGGAGCTGGCGCTCTGGCTCGAGTCCGATCGGATGGGATACCTGCTCGAGACGGTGGACCAGGCGAAGCTGTCGAACCAGCAGGACGTCGTCCGGAACGAGCGGCGTCAGAGCCGCGAGAACCGGCCGTATGGCATCGTCGACGAAGCGATGTTCCAGGCGCTGTTTCCGCAGGGTCATCCTTACCACGGCAACGTCATCGGATCGCACGCCGATATCCAGGCTGCGAAGCTCGAAGACGTGAGGGAATTTTTCCGGCAGTACTACGCACCGAACAACGCGACGATTGCGATCGCCGGCGACATCGACAAAGCGGCAACCAAGAAGCTCATCGAGAAGTACTTCGGCTCGCTGAAGCGCGGGCCCGCCGTTCCGCCGGTCAACGTGACAGACCGCCCGTCATCACATCGGAGCGCCGGCTCGTCGTCGAAGATCGCGTCGAGCTGCCGCGGATCTACATGGCATGGATCACGCCGCCGTACTTCAAAGAAGGCGATGCCGATGCCGACATCGCGGCGAGCATCCTGGGACAGGGGCGCGTCAGCCGTCTCTACAAGAAGCTCGAGTACGAAAAGCAGATCGCGCAGAGCGTGATCGCGTTTCAGTAATCGACGATGCTGGGATCGATCTTCGCGATCCAGGCGACGGCACGGCCCGGACGTACGTTGCAGGAGCTCGAGGCCGCCATCAACGAAGAGGTCGAGGCGCTGCGAACGAAGGGGCCGACGGCGACGGAGGTCGATCGCGCCCGCAACGTGCTCGAAACCCAGATCTTCAACGGGCTGCAGCTCGTCGGCGGATTCGGCGGCGTGGCCGATCAGCTGAACCTCTACAACCACTACGTCGGCACGCCCGACTACCTGGCGCAGGACATCGGCCGCCGCCGCAAGGTGACGCCTGATTCGGTGCGCCAGTTCGCCCAGCGCTATCTGGCTCCGAACGCGCGCGTTGTCGTCCATGGCATCCCTGGAAAACAGAATCTGGGTCCCGAAGTCCCGAAGCCCGCGGAGCAGGCGGCCACCGGAGCGGCGCCAGACCGTTTCGATCAACGCAGACGAGCCGTGGCGCGAGAAACAGCCCGCCGGCGCCGCGGCGCGCGCGGTCAGCGTGCCGGTGCCGCAGTCATTCGAGCTGCCGAACGGGTTGACGGTCATTGCGCTGCCACAGACAGGCGGAGTGCCGGTGGTTTCCGCAAGCCTGGTACTTCGAAGCGGCGGCGATGCGAACCCGTTGGACAAGCCCGGGCTCGCCAGCTTTACGGCAGACGTTCTCGATCAGGGCACGACGACGCGCAATGCGATGCAGCTGGCTGAAGAAGTCGCGCAGATCGGCGCGGAGCTCAGCACAGGCACCTCGCGAGATGCCACGACCATTTCGACCAGCAGCCTCAGCCGGAATTTCCCGGCGGCTCTGGCGCTCGTCGCCGACGTCGCGCTTCGTCCGAGCTTTCCAGGCGAAGAGGTCGAGCGCGTTCGGGCGACGCGGATTGCCGATCTCGCCCAGCAGCGAGGCAACCCGGTGCAGGTCGTCGGTGTCGTCACCGGCAAGGCCCTGTACGGCACGCATCAATATGGATTCAGCGAGACTGGAACGCCTGAGTCGAACAAGCAGCTGACGCGCGAGGATCTGCAGGCGTTCTGGAAGCAGCACTTCGTTCCCGGCAACGCCGCGCTTGTCGTCACCGGCGCGATTACGGTGCCCGAGCTGAGGAAGCTGGCTGAGTCGGCGTTCGGCAGCTGGCCTCGCGGCACTGCCACTCCGGCAAAGCTTGGCGTGCCGGGCACCGCGCCGCCCAGGCTGGTCATCGTCGATCGACCCGGCTCTCCGCAGACGCAGCTTCGTGTGGCGACGTTCGGCGTGCCGCGCAGCAGCCCGGACTACGTGCCGGTGCGCGTGATGAACACCATTCTCGGCGGCATGTTCGCAAGCCGCATCAACATGAACCTGCGTGAAGAGCACGGCTACACGTATGGCGCGAACTCGCAGTTCCCGTTCTGGCGCAGCGGAGGGCCGTTCTCGGTTGCGACGGGCGTTCGCACCGACGTCACCGCGCCCGCGGTGCACGAAGTGATGAACGAGCTCAAGAGAATGGGAGAGACGCGCGTGACGCCCCAGGAGCTGACGCTCGCGAAGGATGCCATCACGCTGCAACTGCCGGCGCTGTTCGAGACGAACGATCGCACCGCCGGAAGCCTGTCGACGCTCTTCACGCACGGGCTGCCGCTGAACTACTACTCGAATCTCTCCGAGCAGATCTCGGTCGTCGATGCGCAAGCCGTGCAGGACGTCGCGAAGAAATACCTGCTGCTCGACAAGTTCGTCGTCGTGGCCGTCGGCGATCGCTCGAAGATCGGCGAAGGCCTCGAGAAGGAGCTCGGAACAAAGGCGGAAATCAGGGACGCGGACGGCGCTCTCGTCAAGTAGCCAGCGCAGGTTCAGAAGACCAGAGATCGGCAGATGTTCTGACTCCTGATCGTCCGTACCGGACCCCGGCACCCAGAACCCCAGAACCCAGAACCGCTATAATTCAGATTTGATGGGCGTCCAGACAACCGACAGCGGGCAGAGACGGGCCGACACGGTGCTCGACCTGATTGGCAACACGCCGCTGATCCGGCTCAGCAAATTCGAAACCGGCCTCAACGGCGTCGAGCTGTACGGCAAAGCCGAATGGTTCAACCCCGGCGGGTCCGTGAAGGATCGACCGGCCGCGAACATGGTGCGAGAAGGGCTGCGCTCGGGCGCGTTGCGGCCCGGCAAGACCCTGCTCGATGCGACGTCAGGCAATACCGGCATCGCGTACGCCATGATTGGCGCGTCGCAGGGATTTCCGGTCAAGCTCTGCGTGCCGTCGAACGTCACGGTGGAACGCAAGCGGCTGCTCCATGCCTACGGCGCGGAGCTCATCTTCACGGATCCGATGGACGGCTCCGACGGCGCGATTCGCGAGGCGCGCAAGCAGGTCGCCGCCGATCCCGACGCGTACTTCTATCCGGACCAGTACAACAACGACGCCAATTGGCGCGCGCACTATGAAGGGACGGGGCCGGAAATCCTTGCGCAGACCGATGGGCGCATCACGCACTTCGTTGCCGGCCTGGGCACGAGCGGCACATTCATGGGTACCGGCCGCCGCCTCCGCGAAGCGAACCCGTCGATCAAGCTGATTTCGTTCCAACCCGACTCGCCGCTCCATGGCCTCGAAGGTCTCAAGCACATGGAAACCGCGATCGTGCCCGGCATCTACGACCCGTCGCTGGCCGACGAGGACATGCGCGTCAGCACCGAGGACGCGTATACGATGGTCAGGCGGCTGGCGAGAGAGGCCGGGCTGCTGGTCGGCATCTCGGGCGGCGCCGCCCTCGCGGGCGCGCTGAAAGTGGCAAAAAGCGCCAGAAATGCCGTCATTGTCACGATTTTCCCCGACAGCGCTGACAAATACATGTCCGAGCGCTTCTGGAACGCGCCTGGCGTAGCTGTCATGGAACCCGGCAGCCTCTGCGATGCATCTAAAGACTGATAGCTGGCAGCTGGCTGAAAGCTGAGAGCTGACCGCTAAAGAGCTATGCATGTCTGAATCACTGAAGCTCATGCCGGGCATTGCGGACGCCATCAGGCGTCACGGCGTCGAGACGTACCCGAACGAGTGCTGCGGCGCGCTGATTGGCACGGATGGAGTCGTCGAGCACGTCGCGCCGCTGCCGAACAAGACCGAGGAGGGGGCGCGCCGCCGCTTCCTGATCAGGCCGTCGGACTATACGTTCGTTGAACAAGAGGCGACGCGGCTCAATCGGGAGTTGCTGGGGTTCTATCACTCGCACCCCGATCATCCGGCGCGCCCGTCGCAATACGATCTCGATCACGCGTTTCCGTTCTTCTGGTATGTGATTGTGTCCATCCAGCAGGCCCAGCCCGAGAAGATGACGGTGTGGCGCCTGGCCGACGACCGCTCGCAGTTTCGCGAAGGAGTGCTCGAGGACGCGTAGCGGCGCGGGGCAATGGGGCCCCGCAAGCGGAGCGTCCTGGAGCGGGGCGAGGGGCCCCCGCGACAAAGAAAGACACTCAATGGCTAACAAGATTCTGATTCCGACTCCTCTTCGGCCGTTCACCGGAAAGCAAGATGCCGTCGAAGTCGACGGCACGACGATTGGCGAGCTGCTCGTCAATCTCACGACGAAATACGCCGGGCTCAAGCCCCACCTCTACAACGAGCAGGGCAAGCTCCGGAGTTTCGTCAACGTCTACTTGAACGACGAGGACATCCGCTATCTGGAGAAAGAGAAGACGGCGGTGAAGCCGGGAGACACGATCAGCATCATTCCGTCGGTGGCGGGAGGATGCAGATTCCGGATCTGACCCTCGTACTGATTCGGGTGTCAGATCCGCATTCAGGGGATTCATGGCTCTGACCAATGACGAAGTCAAGCGCTACAGCCGGCATCTCATCATGCCGGAGGTGGGCGTCGAAGGGCAGGAGAAGCTCAAGAAGGGCAGCGTGCTCTGCATCGGCGCGGGCGGCCTCGGCTCGCCGGCGGCGCTCTACCTCGCCGCAGCGGGCGTCGGCACGATCGGCATCGTCGATTTCGACGTCGTCGATTTCAGCAACCTTCAGCGACAGGTGATTCACGGCACGTCCGACGTCGGGCGGTCGAAGCTTGCGTCGGCCAAGGACCGGCTGCTCGAGCTGAACCCGCACATCACCATCGAGACCTACGAGACGGCGCTGTCTTCGAAGAACGCCCTCGACCTGTTCAAGCCGTACGACGTGATCCTCGACGGCACCGACAATTTCCCGACGCGCTATCTTACGAACGACGCGTGCGTGCTGCTCGGCAAGCCGAATGCGTACGGCAGCATTTTCCGGTTCGAAGGACAGGCCTCGGTCTTCGCCACGAAAGACGGCCCGTGCTATCGCTGCCTGTATCCCGAGCCGCCGCCGCCCGGACTCGTGCCGAGCTGCGCCGAAGGCGGTGTGCTGGGCGTGCTGCCGGGGGTCATCGGCACCATCCAGGCGACCGAGGCGATCAAGTTGATCATGGGCATCGGCGAGCCGCTGATCGGCCGCTTCCTGATTTACGACGCCCTGCGGATGAAATTCCGCGAGCTCAAGCTCAAGAAAGATCCCGATTGCCCGGTGTGCGGCACGCATCCGACCGTCACCGCGCTGATCGACTACGAACAATTCTGCGGCGTTGCGCCCGCAGCGACGGAGGTTGCCGTGAGCAGTGCGAACAGCAATGAGACCGAGACGGACGTGAAGGAGTTGAAGCGGAAGATCGACGCCAAGGAAGATTTCTTCCTGCTCGACGTTCGCGAGCCCAACGAGTTCCAAATCGGGAGGATTCCGGGGTCGACGTTGATTCCGCTGGGCGAAGTGCCGCAGCGCGTCGGCGAAATCCCGCGCGACAAGGAAATCATCGTGCACTGCAAGATGGGCGGCCGCAGCGCGCGGGCGGCGGACTATCTGCGCCAGCAGGGCTACACGAACGTGAAAAACCTGAAGGGCGGCATCCTGGACTGGTCGGACAAGATCGACCCGTCTGTGCCGAAGTACTGACGGGACTGAGAATCTGGAATCTAGAATCTGGAATCTAGAATCTGGAATCTTCGGGTCTTTTCAGGCCCAGATTCCAGTTTCTAGTTTTCAGATTCCAGATGCAGCTAGACTGTAAGTACTCCAGACACAACATGTTGAGGCTATCCAAGAAGGCTGACTACGCGCTCATCGCGATGAAGCACCTGGCGCTGCGGCCCGACCAGGCTGCGTCGAGCGCGCGCGAAATCGCGGAGCAGTACGACATCCCTGTCGAGCTGATGGCCAAGGTGCTGCAGCGGCTTGCGCGCGAGGGGCTGCTGGCATCGCACCAGGGCACCCGCGGCGGCTACCAGTTGAGCCGCTCGCCCGCCAACATCTCGGTTGCCGATGTCATCCAGGCAGTGGATGGCCCGCTGACAGTCACGGCCTGCTCGACCGAAGAAGAGAACTGCGATCAGTATTCAAAATGCAGCGTCCGCGATCCGCTCTGGAAGATCAAGGAGCGGATCCTCGTGGCGCTGCAGACCTGCTCGATCACCGAGCTTGCGACCGAATCGGCCGAGCCGGTGCTGATCTCGATTTCCCGCCCGAGCATTCTGCAAACACATTCGTAGTTGAATCCGATCTACCTGGACTCGCACGCTACGACGCCGGTCGATCCGCGTGTGCTCGAGGCGATGCTCCCGTTTTTTACCGAGCACTTCGGCAACGCGTCGAGCCGCAACCATCCCTTCGGCTGGAAGGCGGGCAAAGCCGTGGAGCAGGCGCGCGAGCAGGTGGGTGCGCTCATCGGCGCGCGGTTCCGCGATGTCGTCTTCACGAGTGGCGCAACCGAATCGAACAATCTCGCCATCAAAGGACTGGCCGCTCGCGCCCCTTCGAGCCGGCGCCATGTCGTCACCATCGCAACGGAGCACCGCGCGGTCCTCGATCCATGCCGCACGCTCGAGCGCGATCGTTTTCGCGTGACGTATCTGGGCGTCGACCGCGAGGGGCGGATCGATCTCGACCGTCTTCGCAACGCCGTCACGGACGACACGCTGCTCGTCAGCGCGATGTCGGCCAACAACGAAATCGGCGTGCTGCATCCGCTCGGAGAGATCGCGGCGATCGCGCACGCGAAGGGGGCGCTCTTTCATTGCGATGCCGCGCAGTCTGCCGGCCTTGTCCGCCTCGACGTGAAGCAGCTTGGCGTCGATCTCGTCTCGCTGAGCGCGCACAAGATCTATGGACCGAAGGGGATTGGCGCCTTGTACGTCGCGAAACGAGATCCCGCGATTGCAGTCGACGCGCTCATCGATGGAGGCGGGCACGAGCGCGGGTATCGATCGGGCACGCTGAATGTGCCCGCGATCGTGGGGTTCGGTAAGGCGGCAGAGCTGTGCCGCGAGAGCGCCGACGCCGACACGGCGCGCCTGCGCGCGCTGCGCGATCGCTTGTGGCGTGCGCTGTCGACCGTGGACGGCATTGGCGTGAATGGCCCGATGGAGCCGCGCCTGCCGAACAACCTGAACGTGCGCGTCGCCGGCGTGCACGGGGAGTCGCTGTTGAAAGCGATTGCCGGCGATGTCGCTGTGTCGTCAGGCGCCGCGTGTGCGACCGCGAGCGCAGAGCCGTCTCACGTGCTGCGCGCCATGGGATTGAGCGACGAAGAGGCACGCGCGTCGATCAGGTTTGGCCTCGGCCGCTTCAACACCGAGCAGGAGATCGACGCTGCCGCGGCGATCGTCGCGGACGCAGTCAGACATCTGCGGCGTTAGGACCAGATTCAGGGATCGGTAAACAAGCGTGCCACGGGCGTCGCAGACGAGTCTTGGCTCGATGCTACACTCAACGATTCACGATGCGGATGTATTACATCCCGGCGTCGGCAGGGGTGCTTCTCGTCGCCAGCGCCTTTCTGCCGTGGATGCGCGTCGGTGACGTGCCGCTTGGAGGCGTTCCCGAAACGGCGGGACTCTGGATTCTCGGCCTGGGAGGCCTCGCCATCCTGCTGGCCGGTCTGAGCATCTGGACACGTAAAAACTCCCGCCACCCGCTTCTGCTCGTCGGCCTCGCCGCCTTCGCCATCATGTTCCTCGGCTATCAGTGGATGTCGCGAACCGTCCGCGATGCCGCGTGGGCACAGGCGCAGGCCAGCGCGATCGTCAGCGGTGTTCCGGCGGGGGCCGCGCCGGAAACAGCGGTCGGTCTCGGAATTTATCTCGGTCTCATCGCTGCGACCGTGCTCGTGCTGTTCGGTCTCACGATCGTCGTGAAGCGAGTGCCGAGCGCGTACGCGGTTCCTGAAGACGACGACATCTGACAGTCCAAAGTCCAGAGTCCAGAAGTCCAAAGTCGGTCCAGAGTCAGACGAAGACGGGAGCGGAGGACGGGACGGCAGAGCTCAATCCTTGTTGCTCGCTGCCAGTCGAGCAGCGCGAGAACCGCGCGTTCGTCGAGCTTGATGGTGTAGTCGTTGACGTAGAGCTGGATGTGTTGCGCCACCACCGACGCATCCATTTCCTGGGCGTGCTCGAGCGACATATTCGCGGCTCGCTGCCGGGTGCGCGAACGCGTATTCGACGCTGGCGCGAAGCGCGTCGTCAATGTTCGCTCCTGTGCTTGCGACCAGGTCGCGCCGGATCGCAATCGCTGCCAGCGGCAACGGGCACTTCATTCGCGTTTCCCACACTCCACCGAGATCTTCGAGCAGCGTCAGACCCTTCGCCTGATACGTAAATCGTCCCTCGTGGATCAGCACGCCGCAATCCACGTCCCCGCGCAGCACGGCCTGCTCGATCCGATCGAACCGCATCGGCACGGTGTCGAACCGCCCGAGCAGATTCAGGAGCAACGCAGCTGTCGTGCGCTCGCCTGGAACGGCAATGCGGCCACCGACGCGGCGCGTCGTGCGCGCGACGACGATCGGGCCGACGCCGAATCCGGCGGCGCCTCCAGAGCGCAGAAGCGCATAACGATCGCGTATGCGGTCGTATGCCGCGATCGAGATCTTCGTCACGTCCGCTTCACCGCGTTCGGCGCGTGCATTCAGCGCCTCGACGTCGTCGATATGAGGAACGACGCGCGGTCCAGGGACCAGACCGTGCACCAGCGCGTGAAAGGCGAAGGTGTCGTTGGGGCAGGGCGAGAAGCCGAAGTTCAGCGGCGCGCGATCCATGCCAGCACGGCTTCCTGTGCCGCGACGGCGGCCTCCTTCAATTTCCAGGTTGTAGTGTCGCGATCCGTGACGATGTTGCTGATGCCGCGCACTTCGCCGACCGGCACGTTGTGCAGGTGTGCGACGTGGGCGATAGCGGCTCCTTCCATGCTCTCCACGGCGCCGGCGGTACGCGTCTCGAGCTCCCGTGCGGCGCTCGCGGTGCCGGTGCAGCACGACACCGTCACAAACGGAACACGCGGCTCCACCGGAAAGAGCTGCATCGGAAGTTCGTTGAACAGCGGCTTCGCGGCTTCCACCACCGGAAACCCGAGCGCCTTCATGTCGAGAAACCCTGAAGGGCTCGCGGCGCCAAGGTCGCCGTAGCACTCGGTCTCGGCGCTCACCACGTCCCCAACATGAAGACCGGATCCTGGGTATGCCCCGGCGACTCCGCAAACGACGATGGCCCGTGCGCCCGTGGTCGCGAGATACATCGTGAGGGCGTGGGCAGCGTTCACAGGTCCGACGCCGGTGCGGATCATCCCGACCGCGGGGTGTGAGCCATCGAGCCGTTCGCGCAGGAGTGCGCCTTCGAGTTCAGTCGCCACGCAAATCACGAGATCCACGGCCATACCGGTCAGTCAGCATACATCGACGCCAGACGCTCGTAGATCATCCGCACGCCGTCGGTGAGCGCGGCCGGGCCCGGTTGAAGGATGTATGTCGACGGGATCTCGTAGATGCGATCGCGCTGAACGGCAGGAAGATCCGTCCATCCCGTCCGGGAGGTGATGGTGCTCTTCTTCATTTTCTTGCCGCACCACGACGCCATGATGACGTCCGGCCGTCGCCGCAGCACTTCATCGTCAGCAACGATTCGATCCTTCGCAAGCCTTTTGTCCCTCAGCTCGGGAAAAATCGCCTCGCCGCCCGCGATTTCGACCAGCTCTTCGACCCACTGGATTCCGGAGATCAACGGGCTGTCCCACTCTTCGAAAAACACCCGAGGCCGGCTGGGAAATGCGCGCGCCGCGGTTCGAATCCGGTCCAGCCCTTCTTCGAGAGCTTGCGGCGAGCGCTCGTCCTTTGTCCTCACAGCCCACGATTCCCGCGAGCACGCGGATCATTTGCAGGATGTCCGCAACGGACCGTTGGTTGAACGCGAACACCGGAAGGCCGCGTTTGACGAGCTCTGAGGAGATGCCGGCCTGCAGATCGGAGAACGTGAGGATGAGATCGGGCTGCAGCGCCTCGATCTTTTCGAAGCGCGCCGAAATGAACGACGAGACTTTCGGTTTGCTGCGCGCCTCGGGCGGCCGCAGCGTGTAGCCCGATATGCCGGCGACACGGTGGCCCTCACCGAGCAGGTATAGCGTCTCGGTCGTCTCTTCCGTAAGACAGACGATGCGCTCAGGATACGTCGGCAGGATTTTCATAAAACGTAAAAATGGGGTCTGACCCCTATTTAAACGCCTCGGGATGGAGGACTTCCGCCATGCGCCGGACCGAGGCGGAAATCCGCGGCCCAGGGTTCATCATGCCGTCGCCGCGGAGCTGATAAATCCGCTTGTTTCGCACGGCAGGAATCGATGCCAATGCATCCCACGCGCTGACGTTTCGTCCCTTCGTGCTCGCCGTATCGACGCCGATCTCGATGATGACCTCCGGCGCTCGCGCAACCGCAAGCTCGCTCGTTGTCTGAACACTCTGCCGTTTGACGTCGGCAAACACGTTCGTTCCGCCGGCAGCTTCGAGCATGTCGTGCAGGAAACCGACCGCGCCGCTGGCGTAAATGCCCCGGAGTGTTTCGGCGTCGCGGCCGAAGACAAGAAGCGTACGCGGCCGTGGCCGCCCTGAGACCCGTTTCCTTACGTCCGCAATCTCAGCCTCGATGCGATCCGCGAGCGCCTGCGCCTCTTTGCCACTGCCGACGCGGGTGCCGAGCGCGCGAATGGTCGCGGTGATGTCCGCGAGGCCGGCGTGCTGATACGGGAACATCGGGATGCCGGCGCGCTCGAGCTGCGCGCGCAAATCGGTCTGAGTTCCGTACACCACGACCAGATCCGGCTTCAGCGAGATGATACGCTCGACATCCGGATCGATGAGGCCGCCGACCTTGGTACGCGTCTCCGCCTCGGGAGGGTAGCGGTCGAAGTTGCCGACACCGATGACGCGCGGGCCTGCGCCCATCGCGAACAGCATCTCGGTCGTGGAGGGGATGATTGAGATGATCCGTTGCGGCTGCGTCTGGCCGAAGCCAACAACCAGGCACGACGATCGCCAGCAGGGCGAGAACAACGACTAACGATCTTTTATAAGCAGCCATAGAAAAAATGGCCCTCCGATGATGGCGGTGACGACCCCGACAGGAATCTCCAACGGCGCGAGCGCCGTGCGTGACACGGTGTCACACGCAACCAGGAATGCCGCGCCGCCGAACGCCGATGCCGGAAGCACCAGCCGATGATCTGCGCCGACCAACAGTCGAATCAGATGAGGGACGACGATCCCGATGAAGCCAACGGGGCCTCCGAGTGACACCGCTGCACCAGTTGCCAGCGACGCGCTCAGAAACGCGAGCCGCTGCGTGGAGTGAACGTCGACGCCGCGGCTGGCGGCGCTTTCGTCGCTGACCGACAACAGGTTCATCCGCCGCGGCAGCACGGCGAACGCGGCGAACGACAGCGCAATCGGCGGCACGGCTGCGATCAGTGGAGCGTAGCTGCTCACGTCGAGGTCGCCCATCAGCCACCGGACCGTGCGAAACGTCTGTGTGAAATCCGACAGGAACTGGACGAAGAGTATCAACGCCGAGAAGAACGAATTCAGCGTCACGCCGGCGAGCAGCAGCACGTTGGTCGACAGGCCGCGGTGGCGGGCGCGCGCGAGCCCGTACACGATTGCGACGGCGCCGAGAGAGCCTGCGAAGCTCGCAATCGGCACCGCCGAGAATCCGGCGATGCCTGACGACAGCTCCAGCGTCAGCGCCAGCATCGCGCCCAATGCCGCGCCGGCAGACACGCCCAGTGTAAACGGCGTCGCGAGGGGGTTGCGGAGCAGCGCCTGCAGGACAACACCCGATGCCGCCAACGACGAGCCGACCAGGGCGCCCGCCAGCACGCGCGGCAGCCGCGCGACGAAAAATATCTGCGCGTCCGAGTTGTCGGCGAACGGGATCGACGAGTCGAATACACGGCGCAGGCTGATGGGGGTCGAGCCGACGAGTGGGGCGACGAGACAGACAACCACGGCCGCCACGCCGAAGAGCAGCCAGGTGCCGAGAATCCTGTAGCGAATGTTCACGCGCGGGGTGCCTCGTGCGCGCGCGCGATGGGAATCACGGTCAACTGTCCGGATCTCGCATTCGCGGTGATGTCGACGTCAACCCCATAGAGACGGCGGATGAGTGTTGGCTCGAGCATCGATTCGGTCGCCCCTGCCGCGAGGACGCGTCCCTGGTGCAGCAGAACCAGCTCGCGGCAGAGACTTGCCGCGAAGTTCAGGTCGTGAGTCGAGACGACGATTGTCAGGCCGCGCTCGCGGTTGAGCTTCTGAAGGATCGAACGGATTTCGAGCTGGTATGCGAGGTCCAGGGACGCTGTCGGTTCGTCGAGCAGCAGGATGTCGGGATTCTGCGCAAGGGCGCCCGCAATCACCACCCGCTGCTTTTCACCGCCCGACAAGGTGTTGAAGAGCCGCGACGCGAGATGCTGGGTGCCCGTCGCGCCCAGGGCCTCGCGCGCGATCGCGAGATCCTCGGGTCCTTCTACCTCGAAGGCGCCCAGGTGCGGATAGCGTCCCATGGTCGCCATCTCGAGCACGGTGTAGTCGAATGCCAGCTGCGTTTCCTGCGGCACCACCGCCATCCGGCGAGCGATCGTCGCGCGAGGGATCGTATGAAGGTCGACGCCGTCGAGCACGATGCGTCCGCTGGACGGACGCAGCAGGCCAGCCAGCATGCGAAGCAGCGTCGTCTTGCCGGAGCCGTTGGGCCCCAGAATGCCGACGAGTCCGCCGCCGGCGACCTGTGCGCTCACATCGTCCAGCACCTCGCTGGTGCCGTAGGCGAACGAGATGCCCTCGGCCGCAAGGCCCGCCATTAGAACCTCGTCCGGATACCTATCCGTGCGGCGCGGCCGAGCCCGGGATAACCCAGCGGTTCCATGTAATCGTAGTCGGCGAGGTTGTCGATGGTGACGAACGCCGCGGCCCGGCGCGCGATGCGCACTTCGCCGCTGGCGTTCCACGTGGCATAACGGTCGTTCGATGTGATCGTCGGGAAGTTGAAGTCGCTGTCTGGCCGCGATCCGACGAATACACCGCCCACCGCCACGCTGACTCGAGCGTGTGTGTAGGACGCGTTGATCGATCCCGAGTGTCGAGGACGCCTGTACAGCTGTCTCCCTGGCGCGAAAATCGGGCTGCTGCTGATGCTGCGAATCACTTTTGAATCGAGCAGCGTGTAGCCGCCGCCGACGCGAAGCCCGGCGCTCAGGATCGCGGTGCCGGCCAGCTCGAGGCCTGACGCGCGCGTCTCGCCGATGTTCTCGTACTGTGCGTTGAACGTGACCGGATCGAACGGCCCAAGGCTGATCAGATCGTCGAAATGATTCGCGAAGTACGTCGCCTCGATCGCGGCGCGATCCCGGGCAAACCGCTGTTCGATGCCGACGTCGTACCCGCGCGACCGCTCGGGCGCGAGGTCCGGATTGCCGAGGAAGCTGGGTGACGGGCTGTACGACTGAATGAAGAGCGGCTCCTTGATGCCGCGCCCGACGCTGGCGCGAAGGCGAGTGGCTCCCAGTTCAGCATTGCTGCCCGCGCCCTGGCTGACGAGCCACGATACGGCCACCCTGGGTGCGGCGTAAAAGCCGAAGCTGCCGTTGTTCTCGAACCTGATGCCGCCCACGAGCGACGCACGCTCGCCGGTGGCTTCGTACTGCAGAGTGGTTCCGGTGTTATTCCGCTCGGGCCGCTGGGGAGCCGCCGTGGACCGGTGATTCGTGAGCACGCCGCGCTCGCCGTCGTAGGCGAACGCCGCTGTCACGGTCTGATTGCGCGCGATGACCCCGTCGGCCCGGTATTCGAAATGATGCCGCTCGAGCTCGGTCTCCGAATCGTACAGAAAATCAGAGGACGGGAACGCCGCGACGAGATCGCCGAACTGCGGCGTGTACGGTGGATCGGTGACGAGGTTCGTAGACCGGTACTTCGTGACGATGTACGAGTAGCTGGTCTGCTGCGTCACGCGCGAGCCGATAGGCTGATTCCATCCGCCGAGAACGCTGCCGTCGCGGTGACGGAAGTACGCGTCCATGTCGGCGCGCCCGAAGGCCGTCGCGCCGGGCGTTCCGGTCCGTCCGAATTCGCCTCGGCCGAGAAACCGGAGAGACGCGCCGGAGGCCAGCGAGCGGTTCACGCTGCCCGGACACCGTCGACGTCTTGTTTTCGTTGTTCGGCTGTTCGTTGTCAGTCTGCAACAGCGACCCGAAGAGCGAGTAGTCGACGGAGTTCTGCCGTGCGCCGAACCCCGCCGCCAGATGCGCGGTGTCGAAGTTGCCGCCGTCCACCGTCACATGCACCTGCGGCCGCCCTGCCTCGGGCCGCACCGAGAACAGCTGAATCACGCTGGCCATCGCGTCCGAGCCGAAGAGGGCCGAGTGCGCGCCGCGCAGCACTTCGATGCGCTCGATGTTCTCCGGCGACAGCGACGCGAAGTTGAACGCGCCGCCCGGCTCGTTCAGCGGCATGCCGTCGAGCAGCACTTTGTTGTAGGTCGACTCGCCGCCGCGCACGAACACGCTCGTCAGATTGCCGACGCCTCCCGAGCGCACCGCCACCATCCCTGGAATCGTCCGGAGAATATCGATGGTGCTGAGCGCGTGGCGCTGCTCAATCTCGTCGCGATTGACGACGGTAATCGACGCGCCGACCTTCGACTCGGGTGTTTCACGCCCCGTCGCGGTGACGACCACCGTTTCATGAACCGTCGGCGGCGTCTGTGGCGGCGCGCTCTGTGCGAGTGCAGCGATCGGAGTGATGAGGAACAGGAATGCGGAAACAGAGACACGCGGGCGACTGGACATCAAACCCTCCATTGGCGTCTTTCGCGCCAGTTCCACCCCGAGTCCCTTCGCCGCACGTGCGGCTCGGTGTGACTGAGGGCGATAAGGGACGTCCCGGTGTCCAGGTGTCCTGACTCGCGGATCGCAGCGGCGGCTCCTGCCTTCCCACATCCGTCAAGAATGCAGTGGCGTGTGCCTGGAGGTGCCGCTCCCCGCTTACAGTGGCGTGACCGTGTGGGCGTTCCACCCACTTCGCATGGTCACCGGGGAAACGTCGGTAGACGGGCGAGTATATCACCCGGCCGAGGGCAGAAGGCGGAAGGCGAGCGAGAGCAAGGCTAAGGCTAGGGATTAGGCAGATAGCCGTCAAAAGTGAGATACGATCGACGGTTGATGTTGAAGGACATTGCCGGGAAGCTCGAGCGGCGCGAGCGGCTGACGTTGGAGGACGGCGTGCGGCTGTTCGAGCACCCCGATCTGCTCGAGGTGGCGGCCCTGGCCAATCGCGAGCGCGAGCGGCGCCACGGCGACCTGACCTACTACAACTACAACATTCGCATCGAAGCGACGAACGTCTGCGTGGCCAGCTGCCTGTTCTGCTCGTTCGCGCGGCTGCGGCCGGGCGATCCAGGTTCCTACACGATGTCGCTCGAAGACGCATGGCAGAAGCTGCGCGTGCGCCACGATCAGCCGCTCACCGAAGTGCACGTGGTCAACGGCCTGCATCCCGACTTGCCGTTCGAGTATTACCTCGAGATGCTTCGGGGCTTCAAACGCATCCGTCCCGAGATTCACCTGAAGTGCTTTACGGCGGTGGAGATCGCGTTTTTCGCCGATCTCTACGGCATGACGGACGAACAGGTGCTGCGAGCGCTCATGGACGCGGGGCTCGCGTCGCTTCCCGGAGGAGGAGCCGAGGTCTTCGCGGAGCGGGTGCGGCAGAAAATCTGCCACGACAAGGCCGACGCCAATCGATGGCTGTCGATTCATCGCACCGCGCACGGTCTGGGCATGAAGTCGAACGTCACGATGCTGTACGGCCACATCGAGACGTACGAAGAGCGGGTCGATCACATGCTGCGCGCCCGCGCGCTGCAGGACGAGACGGGCGGATTTCAGGCGTTCATCCCGCTGGCGTTTCATCCCGACAACAACCAGATGCGCAAGCTGCCTGCGCCGACCGGCTCCGACACGCTGCGCGTACACGCCGTGTCGCGCCTCATGCTCGATAACATCCCGCACGTGAAAGCGTTCTGGATTGCGACCGGCGTCGAGCTGGCGCAGACGGCGCTGTGGTTTGGCGTCGACGACCTCGACGGCACCGTCCAGGAAGAGAAGATCTACCACATGGCGGGATCGCGCACTCCGGAGGCGCTGACGACACGCGACATCGAGCGCATCATCCGTGGCGCGGGGCGCACACCCGTCGAACGCGACACGTTCTACAACGTCGTGCCGCCTTCGCCGTTGGCTTCGGCGAGCCATGCCGAACCAGGCCGCAGCGTCCCGGCGTAAAAACGCTATAATTGAAAGTTCAGATGTCGACGATGCTTCCTGTCCTGACGGAGTTCGAGAAAGCGCATATCTCGGAGCGCCAACCGCTCCCCGAGCGCTATCTCGGCTTGTCCGACGAAGAGCTCGATCGCCGCATCGCCGCCGCGAAGGCGGCGCTCGGCAGCCGGCTCATCATCCTCGGTCATCACTATCAGCGCGACGAGGTCATCAAGTTCGCCGATTACATCGGCGATTCGTTCCGCCTCTCGGGCGAAGTGGCGAAGCACCCCGAGGCCGAGTTCATCGTCTTCTGCGGTGTGCACTTCATGGCCGAGAGCGCCGACGTCCTGTCGGCGCCGCATCAAAAAGTGATGCTGCCCGATCTGGCCGCGGGATGCTCGATGGCCGACATGGCCGCGATCGACCAGCTCGAAACGTGCTGGGACGAGATGGCGTCTGATGGGCATCGGCGGTCGTCGTCCCGATCACCTACATCAATTCATCGGCGGCGATTAAGGCGTTCGTCGGCGAGCGCGGCGGTATCGTCTGTACTTCGACCAACTGCGCCGCGACGCTGCGCTGGGCGTGGGAGCGCGGCGAGCGCATCCTGTTCCTGCCCGATCAGCATCTCGGCCGCAACACCGCGTACAAGATGGGGGTTCCGCTCGACAAGATGGTCGTGTGGGATCCGCACGAGATGTACGGTGGCCAGACCGTCGAGCAGTTGCTCGACGCGAAGATGATTCTCTGGAAAGGGCACTGCTCGGTTCACGAGCGGTTCACCGTTGCGCAGATCGCGCGCATCCGCGAGCAGCATCCCGGCGTCCGCGTCATCGTCCATCCCGAGGTGCCCTGGGACGTCGTGCAGGCCGCTGACGACAGCGGGTCGACCGAGTACATCATTCGCCAGGTCACCGAAGGCGCGCCCGGATCCGTCTGGGCCGTCGGGACTGAGATTCACCTGGTCAACCGGCTTGCAAAGAGCGTCGCGCCCGAGAAGACCGTGCTGTCGCTGGACCAGTTCGGGTGTCTGTGCTCGACGATGTTCCGCGTGTCGCCCAACCACTTGTTGTGGATTCTCGAGGGGCTGGTCGACGGCCAGGTGCACAACCGCATCGTCGTCTCCGACGAGCAGAAATACTGGACGAAGGTCGCGCTCGATCGGATGCTTTCCGTTCATTAATCGCGCGCGGGGCCCAGGCCCGCGCTACGACACAACCGAGGAGGACACACGTGGCCCACACACTTCCGCCGCTTCCGTATGCATTCGACGCGCTCGAGCCGCACATCGACGCGAAGACCATGGAAATCCATCATGGCAAGCATCACAACGCGTATGTGACGAACCTGAATGCGGCGCTCGAGAAGTACCCGGAGCTGCAGTCGAAGAGCATCGAGGACCTGCTGCGCGACATCAGCAAGGTTCCCGAAGACATCCGCACCGCGGTGCGCAACAACGGCGGCGGCCACATGAACCACTCGGCATTCTGGAAGTGGATGGGTCCGAACGCGGGCGGCGCCCCGACCGGCGCGCTTGGCGATGGCATCAAGTCGACCTTCGGCAGTTTCGACGGGTTCAAAGAGCAGATGACGAAAGCCGGCGTCACGCGCTTTGGCAGCGGATGGGCGTGGCTCATCGAACAGAACGGCAAGCTCAGCATCGAGAGCACCGCGAATCAGGATCAGCCCATCATGGAAGGGAAGAACGCGATCCTCGGCGTCGACGTCTGGGAACATGCCTATTACCTGAAGTACCAGAACCGCCGGCCGGACTACCTCGCGGCGTGGTGGAACGTCGTCAACTGGTCTGAAGTCTCGGCCCGGCTGGGTAAGTAGCCTCGCTGGGATTGGGATTTGGGATTAGGGATTTGGCCTGTCACGGGTCACGCCTAATCCCCAATCCCTACTCCCAATCCCTGATGTCTCTATCAGCGATTCTGTTTCTATTCCTCGTCCATTTCGGTATCGGCATCACTCTCGTCCTGGCCTGGGTTCGGCGCGAGGCGGGGGTGAAGTTTTTTCGGTTCAACGCCGGCACCGCCGTCCTGCTGATTGCGATCGGCTTTGCGCTGCGGCCCGATCAGCCGAACCCCAGCGCGCTCTACACCGCGGCGACCGCCGCGCTCCTCGTCACCGAAGCGGCGCTTGTCATCTACTGGGCCACCATCGGGCGCATGCTCGCCAGGATCCGGCCGGCGCTTCTCTGGACGGCGGTGCTTGGCGGGGTTGATCTCGGTCACGCTTCAGGCGTTGGATGTGTCTCGCGACGCGCCGGGATTGATGCCGCTGCTGACCGTCGCAAGCTTCCTCAGCTCGGTCGCGCTGCTGGGCGGCGCGTGCGGTGCGATGGTGCTCGGCCACTGGTATCTCGTCGTGCCTTCGCTCGACGTCGCGCATCTGCAGTCGATTGTCAGGCTGCACATCGGGTCGACAGTGGTTCGCGTCGTGGTCGTCGCCGCCGCGGTGATGATTGCGATCGTCACGTGGGAGCCGGGCGTCCCGAACTTCGAGCGGTATATTTTTTCGATCGACGGCATTTTCTTCTGGCAGCGGATCCTGTTCGGCCTTGCCGGGCCCGCGGTGCTGTCGTATCTCACCTGGGAAACCGCGAAGATACAGTCCACTCAGTCGGCGACCGGAATCCTCTACGTAGATTTCTTCACCGTCATCGTCGGTGAAGTGCTCGCGAAGTACCTACTGTTGTCGACCAAAGTCCCACTCTAAGGACGTCATCAGCCGCGTGAGATACGCCGACCGGTCCTTCAACTCCCGGCGATCGCCCAGCCCCGCCAGCAGTCGGTCGCGGCCCCACGTGTACGCAGAGCGCGTACGCGCGATCGCGATCCAAATAGGCAAGCAGGGCCTCGGGCTGCTCCATGAGCGCGCGCTGCCTCAGGGCGCGCGCGGCGTCTGGCGCTGCCAAGGTCCCGTCGAGGTAGTTCAGGACGACCTGCGTCGTATCGTCGGCAAGCCGGTCGACGAGATCGCAGACCTGCACGTAGCGGTCGGCCTCACGGGGGTCGAGGCCCATCAACGGGAAGAGGTTCCGTCGAAGGACGTCTAGGCGCTCATCCGGCTGGAACACGATCGCCGCGGCTGCGTTGGCCGCGGCTTCAGCCCGGAAACCCTCTGGTGAAAACAGCGCAAGCGCTCCCATCTCGGACCATCCGCGCTCGCGCACGAAATGCTGATCGCGGACGCTGTTGTACACGTGATGTCCCGGATAGCCTTCATGGCACGCGAGGTTCAGCACCTGGCCGACGGTGAGCGGCATCGCGCGATTGACCTGCATCACGCTGTGATATCCACCCCGATACACGCTGTACCCACTCCACGGACGTTCGGCCACGTACTCGATTGTGAGGCGCTCGCCCTGCGGCAGCGGCATGAGGAGGAGCGTCTGGTTTCTGCATGCGTCGACGGCCCCCGTCACGACGGCGTGGAGCCGGCCTCTCGGCACGACGAAGCGGCGCTGGTATGCGGCCAACCTTTCCGGAGCGAACCGTCGCCGGGCAGGCGGCGCTCCAGCTAGCGCCAGACCTCGCGTTGCAGTTGCCGTCAGCTGGCCGTTCGATCTGTTCCCGGTTCAATGCGAACAGCCTGGCGAGCTCCTCGTCGAACGAGAAAGGCTCGCCATTCAGCTGCGCAGCCCGCCACGCGACGGCGTTCAACTGCGCGGCCAGGCGCCGGGCTCGCACGCCCGTCGTCGCCGATCGGCCATGTGTGCTCCGCATGTGTTCGGCCAGCGCACGGCTTCGGTCTCTAATAGCCCGCAGTGACGTGGCGTTGATTCTGGTGCGCGCACCTGGAGCCGCTGATCTGAAAGTCGACCGACTCGGGGCTGAGCGCACGGATGTCTGCAACCAGCCCGAGATACTCCGCGGCGCAGCGATCCAAGCTCGGTCCGGCCGCTCCGGCCGGGCTGTCCGAGACCGTCGTCATCCCAGGCGCGTACACGAGAAGAGGCAGACACAGCAGCGTGCTCCGCGTGAACGACCGACTTCATGGCCGTGCACCGTTCGCTGTCGCCTGCTCCGATGTACGGAACGTCGATCCAGTACGGCTCGTTCTCCACGATGAAGGACACGCGTGCCGTGACGTCCCTTTCCATTGAGCGGCGAGCCTTTGGCGATCCAGCTTTCACCGCTGTCATCAACCTCGGCCCTGAGTGTTTCGGCTGGAGCTTCGCCGCTCGAAAATGACAGCGTCACTTCAGATACGGTGGCCGCCGGTAGTTCGGCTCGAGTCTCGTCGCTGAAGTAGATCTGGTGTGTGCCGCTTCGGCTGAGCACGACTTCGAAGTGCAGATCCCCGTTCATGAAGACGATGCCGCCGTGACGCGGAACGTGATCTCCGTGCGCGCCTGTGGAATGGCCATCGGGCGCGTCCGCAGCCGCCGACATGCCGACGGCCGCCACAGGAGCGGCCGATGGCGTTTGGCCCGAACAGGAGGCACACGTGAGGACAACTGCGGACGTGCAGGCAATGCGCAGCATTCAACGACGGGTGGCAATATACGCGCCACCCGAGAGCATCGCGTGCGTCCGCAATTTCAGTGATATTCACGTCTTCACTTCATGAACATCTTCGTCCAACCCGACCCTCAGAGGATGAACAAGAGTGTGGCCATCGCGACGTCACGTCGGCGCAGATGCTGTTCACTATTCGGCGCGTGTAACCCCGGAAGAATCCGCAATTCGCCGCGCGTCGAATCGATGGCGCGCCGGCATCGACGTTCTTGTCGAATGTCATCCCGTGGATATTCAACGATGTAGCTGTTCGATTGGCACCGCCTCGCCATGTCGACGCACATCGTTGGTGTTTTCCTAGACTTTTTCGCGGAAGTACCGCGCGCGCCCTTCATGGCATGTCGGTTGCGCAGTAGTCGAGCGACTGCAGTTCCCGCTGCGGCCGGAACACAACGCAGGTGGACACAACACACCGCAGCTCACTACGCACTCAGGAGGCCAGCATGCTCCGTACTTTGTCTCTCGCGCTGTCGATGTTGCTTTCGGCGACGCTCACGTTTGCGCAAACCACCAGCGCCACGACCGCGACAGTCACCGGCACGGTCACGGATCAGCAGGGCGGAGTGCTTCCCGGCGTGACAGCCTCGTTGTCCGGGCCAAGCATGATGGGCGTGCAGACGCAGGTCACAGACAGCATGGGTCTCTATCGATTTGTGTCGATTCCTCCAGGCGAGTACAAGCTCGTTTTCGAGTTGTCGGGGTTTGCCACGCTGAATCGCGATGGCGTGCGACTGACGGCTGGGTTCACCGCGACGATCAACACGCAGATGGGAGTTGCAACGATTACCGAGAGCGTGCACGTGTCCGGCGAATCGCCCGTCGTCGACACGCAGTCCACCGTGATCAATACCACCTTCGACAAGGACACGCTGGCGAATCTGCCGAGCGCTCGAGACTACTGGGCGATTCTCTCCGAGGCGCCCGGCGTCAAGCTGGCGCAGAATCGATGTCGGCGGCAGCGCGTCAGGCACACAGACCGGCTATTTCGTCTATGGCACCACCGGCCAGAACAGGCCGATGGTCGAAGGCATCAACTCCACCGAGGGCACGGACTCCTTCGGGAACTACGTGGACTACGGGTCGTTCCAGGAGGTGTCGATTAACAGCGGCGCGTCGAGCGCCGAGAGCCCGGTGCCCGGTGTCTACACGGTGCTGATCAGCAAGTCAGGCGGCAACCGCTACTCCGGATCGTTCTACGGCGACTACGAGTCGAAAGACTGGCAGTCGTACAACATCGACGACGAGCAGATCGCGTCCGGTGTCACCGGAGGAGGAGGGCTCGAGCCGCAGGATGTGAATCGGCTGAACAGCTATCGCGACCTCAACGCCGACATCGGCGGGTTCATGAAGAACGACGCGGTCTGGTGGTACGCGTCCGTTCGGAGCCTCGACTCGTCGATTCGCTACACGAACTTTCCGGTCAAGCCGCACGAGACGCATCTCGGCAACTTCACGAGCAAGGTGACGTATCAGCTTTCGCAGAACAACAAGCTGATCGCGTACTACCAGCCAAGCACCAAGGTGCAGAAGAACCGCCTCGACCGCCAGCTCATCGGCGCCACGGCCGCGATACACCTGACCGAGGACGCCAGCTTCCGGCAGGACTACAGCCCGCTGCTCTGGAAGGCCGAATGGAATCGCGTCGTGTCGCCCTCGACGTTCTTCGAGCTCCGCACGGGCCAGTTCGGCTACCGGTGGCCGGACACGCCGAACGGAACCGGCGTCAGCTACGAGGATCTGAACACGAACGTCGTGTCGGGCAGGGCACGCACGCGACAGCTCGACCGTCCAGCGGACGCAGGTGCTCGGCTCTCTCAGTTATTTCAAGAATGACTGGGCGGGCACCCATAACTTCAAGCTGGGTGGCGAATGGTTCCGCGAAACGAGCACGCCTCAACGTCTCCCTGGATCGTACAACGACGTGCTGCACGTTCTTCGCAGCGGCGCGGCGTCCGAAGTCATGCTCTTCGAGCCGGCGAAGTCTGAAAACGGCCTCTACACGATCGGTCTCTACGCGCAGGACACTTGGCGGATGGGCAACCGGCTGACGATCAATGCCGGCGTCCGGTTCGATCACTATCGGAACTTCCTGCCCGAACAGGTGCACCCTGCAGGTCAGTTCACAACCGAAGACATCATCTTTCCGGCCGTCGACGACGTGAACACGTGGAACCTCGTCGCCCCGCGCATCGGCGCGAGCTTCGGCCTGACGAGCGATGGCAAGACGGTGCTCAAGGCCAACTACGGCCAGTACTGGTGGAATCCCGGCGCGACGCTGAGCGAGAACATCAATCCGAATCCCGAGACCTGGAACCGCCGATACGTCTGGACCGACCTCAATCGGAGACCTCGTCTGGCAGCGCGGCGAAGAAGGGCGGCTCAACAGCTCTGCCGGCGGGCTCGCCAGCGTGGTGCTCGACGAAGATCTGAAGGACACCTACACGCAGGAAGTGGCGCTGTGGTTCGAGCGCGAGCTGCTGGCCAACTTCGGCGTCAGAGCCGGCGGCGTCTGGCGCGGCGAGCGTCAGCTCGCGATGCAGTTCAACGCGAACCGGCCGTTCTCGGCGTTCAGCGTGCCGGTCACGGTGAACGATCCCGGGCCCGACGGCGTCGCGGCGAACGTGAGATGACGGTCCCAGTCTGACCGCATACAACCTGGCGCCCGAGTATGTGTCGCTGCCGGTCGTGAACACCTACGCCAATGTGCCGGGCGACTCCGACTACTACACGTTCGAAGCGACGGCCACCAAGCGCATGAGCAACCGCTGGTCCGGAATGTTCTCGTTCTCGCACACCTGGAGCGAGGCACAGGAGAAGGACTACTTCGGCCAGGTCTTCCGTCAGAACGATCTGCCGATCACGCCGAACGATCTGATCAACGTCGCGCCTGACGGCAAGGTGAAGTACACCGACTGGTCCTTGAAGCTGCACGGCACCTATGAGGGCCCGTTCGGCTTGAAGATCTCGCCGATGCTCCGCCATCAGGCGGGCCAGAACTACGGCCGCACCTTCACGGCTGTGCTCAACTACGGCACGATTCGCATTCCGGCCGAGCCCATCAGCACCCGCCGGCAGGACAACGTGAACATCTTCGACTTCCGCGCGGAGAAGGTCATCCGCGTGGACGCGGGCGCATGACGGTCGCGCCGTTCATCGACGTCTACAACGTGTTCAACGCAAATCCCGTGCAGAACATCACATGGGCATCGGGGTCGTCGTTCCTGCGGCCCACGAACATCGTTCCGCCGCGCGTGGCTCGCATCGGCGCCAAAGTGAACTGGTAGGCAACGTGGTCAGAGATCCCCTTACGGCATTCTGCGTCTCGGCAGTCCTCATCGCCGGCTGCTCGTCACCTTCCAGCGAACCGGCGCCGCCAGCCGTTGCGGCGCCGGCCGTTCCCGCGCTTGGCATCCGCCCGAACGGCGACACCGAGATTTCACCGGACATGAGCCAGGTTCACTCGGAGGAGCTGAAGAAGGTCTTCGCCTACATCGACGAACACATCGACGAGCACGTCGGCAAGCTGCAGAAGCTGGATTCGTCAGCCGAGCATCTCGAACTCCGGCGAGGGATTCCGGAGTCCGCCGAGATGGTGAAAGGGTTCTTCGAAGAGCTCGGCTGCCAGGAATCGAGAGTCTACGACGTCGGCACGACCGAGTGGGGCGCACAGGGCAACCCCGTCGTCTACGCGCGGTGCGACGAGGGCGCGCCGCGGACGCTCGTCATCTACTGGATGTACGACACGATGCCGGTGACGCAGCCCGACGTCTGGGTCGCGCCTCCCTTCGAAGGCCGCCTGGTCGAGCAGGCGCCTTTCAAGAAAGTCCTGATCGGGCGCGGCGCGACCAACTCGAAGGGACCGCAGATGGTCCAGCTGAACGCGTTCTCGGCCATCAAGGCGGTCACCGGCAAGCTGCCGGTGAATCTGATCTTCGTCGCGGAAGGCGACGAAGAGCGCATGTCGATCGGCTTCCGGCAGTTCGTCAAGACGCATCCCGAGCTGTTCAAGGATGCCGAGGCGATGTTTCGCTTCGGAGGCCAGAGCGCCAGCGGCGGCGGCGAGCTGTCCGGCGGATCGGAAGGGTGCGTCTACGTCGAGCTCACGACCAGCGGCGCGAAATGGGGCCGCGGCCCGACCGTGTCCGACATTCACGGCGGGAACAAGCGCAGTGTCGACAGCCCCGCGTGGCGCCACATGCAGATGCTGAAGACGCTCGTCTCGGAAGACGGCAACCGCGTCCTGATTCCCGGGCTTCTACGAGAACATCGAGCCGCTGTCTCCCACCGAGACAGCGAAGCTGCAGGCGGCGGCGAAGAACGTCGACATGAAAGTCGCCGCGGAGAACCTCGGTGTCGCGCGCTTCATCGCCGACGATCCGCTGGCGTTCCTCAAGATGGCGCGCTACGGCACGTCGATGAACCTCGACGGCATCTGGGGCGGCAACATGTATGCGGGCGGCGCCGGCGCGATCCTTCCCAACAAGATCACGTCGAAGCACAACTTCCGCTACCTCCCGAAGCAGGACGGCATCGACATCACGAAGAAGCTGCGGGCGCATCTCGACAAGCAGGGCTTCGCAGACGTCGAGATGAAGGTCATCGGCGACGTGCCGTGGGCGAAGATGCGCTACGACACGGACATCGCGCGGGCGCTGCTGCGCACCTACGACATCTTCGGCATCCGCTACAACCAGCCCGCCGACGAGCCGTCGATTCTCGGTCCCTACTGGCCGGCGTACCTCTTCGCCGGCAGTCCTCTCGACATCCCGATCGTCGGAGGCGCCGCCGGGCACGGCGGCAGAAGCCACGCCGCGAACGAATACTTCGTCATCGAAGGCGCCGGAAGGGTCTATGGCATGGCCGGCGCCGAGAAGTCGGTCGCCACGGTCCTCTACAACTTCGCGGGACTCAACAATGCTGCCGCTCATACAAATTAACGATCTCACCAAGACCTACATCGTCGGCGATCTCAAGGTGCACGCGCTGCGCAGGTGTCGCTCCAGATCAAGGCCGGCGAGTTCGTGACGATCGTCGGACCGTCGGGATCCGGCAAGTCGACGTTCATGCACATCCTCGGCTGCCTCGACAAGCCGACGAGCGGCCGCTACGTGCTGAACGGCCGCGACGTCTCCACGCTGTCGAGGACGAGCTGGCCCGCGTGCGGAACTCGACGATCGGGTTCGTGTTTCAGAGCTTCAATCTGCTGCCGCGAACGTCGGCCATCGAGAACGTCGAGCTGCCGCTGCTCTACAACGGCAACAAGTGCTCGGCGAGCGAGCGACGGAAGAAGGCGATGACGGCGCTCGCCTCGGTCGGGCTCGCCGACCGCGCGCACCATCATCCGAATCAGCTGTCGGGCGGCCAGCAGCAGCGCGTGGCGATCGCGCGCGCGCTGATGACCGAGCCGCCGGTCCTGCTCGCGGACGAGCCGACGGGCAACCTCGACACGCGCACCAGTATCGAGGTGATGGAGATCTTTCAGCAGCTCCAGCGCGAGCGCGGCATCACGGTCATCGTCATCACGCACGAGCACCAGATCGCGGAGTACGGCACGCGCATCATCAGCTTCCGCGACGGCCGCATCGTGTCGGACGCGCCGAACACCATGTCGCGGCTGGCCAGCGAGGAGCTGCGAACAACTGCCGCCGCCGGTCTCCGAGGTCGCGTAATGACGGGCCGTGAGACCTTCCAACTCGCGACGAAAACGCTGCGGAGAAATCCGCTGCGGTCGGCGCTCACGCTGCGTCGGCATCACGATCGGCGTCGGCGCCGTCGTGACGATGATTGCCGTCGGCAATGGCGCGCGGGCGTCGATCGAGGAACAGGTGGTTGCGGCCGGCATGAACGTCATCACGGTCGTGGCCGGCAACTACAGGATGAAGGGAGAAAGCGGCGGGGGCGGGACCGAGGATCACAACGGGCTGGTTCGAAGCCGACGATCCGTGGTCCGTCGAGCAGGACATTGCGCTGGTGCTCCGCATCCGGAAGACGATCCGATGGAGAAGCACAATCACCCGACCTCGCGGCAGCGCCTCGGCGATTCCGCCGCCGGCCTTGGCGCCGCCGCGACGCTGACGCGCGGCGACGCGGCGGCGATCCGCGCGGAGGTCAGCGGCGTGCAGTACGTGTCTGCCGGCGTCCACGAGTCGGCGCGCGTCGTCGCCGGCGATCGCCGCTGGTTCACGCGCCTGCACGGCACGGAGACGGATCTGCCGCGCATCCGCCGCAGCTGGACGTGGAAGTACGGCCGCTTCTTTTCCGAGGGCGAGTTCGAGGACAGCGCGCAGGTCGTCGTGCTCGGCACGCGTCGCCAGCGAACGTCTGTTCGGCGCGAACACCGACCCTCGCGGCAGGGAAGTGCGCATCTGGAATCAGCCGTTCGAAGTCGTCGGCGTGGTGGCCAGCACGAACTGGGCAACGACGGGCGCGGTCGGCGACGACCAGTTCGACGCCGTCTACGTGCCGCTCACGACCGTTCACCGGCTGCTCAACCTGACCAAGCTCAACAGCATCACGATTACGTCGCGATCGGCGGGCGAGACGACCGGCGTGTCGAGGAGAGTGACGAGCCTGCTGCGGCAGCGCCACCGGATTGCCGAGGCGAGCCCGACGACTTCGTCGTCAGCACTCAGGCGTCAGTGGCGCTCGGCAAGGGCGTGAACCAGAGACGTCGCGAGAGCGATCACCGGAAACGCGCCCGGGCTCGAACAGCTCACGCTCGAGCAACTGTCGCGGACGCTCGAGCGTGCCAGCCGCACGATGACGCTGCTGCTCGCGAGCGTCGCCGGCGTGTCGCTGCTGGTCGGCGGCATCGGCATCATGAACATCATGCTGCTGTCGGTGACCGAGCGGACGCGCGAGATCGGCCTTCGCATGGCGATCGGCGCGCGCTCGCGCGACGTGCTCATGCAGTTTCTCGCGGAGGCCGTCACGCTGAGCCTGCTCGGCGGACTCGTCGGCGTGGTGCTCGCGATTGCTGCGGCAAGCGGCGTCGAGCGCGTGCTGCGGTGGTCTGCCGACGTGTCCGTTGGCGCCGTGGCGCTGGCCGTCGTCGTGGCCGGCGCGGTGGGAGTGTTCTTCGGAATCTATCCCGCGCGGCAGGCCGCGCGGCTCGATCCGATTGACGCGCTGAGGTACGAATAGTGCCTCTATCAGACTGTTTCACGCTGGCGCATGCGAACGCTGCGGCGCAACCGGCTGCGCTCGGCGCTGACGCTCCTCGGCGTCACGATCGGCGTCGCCGTCGTCATCACGATGGTGGCCGTCGGCACCGGCGCGCGCATGTCGATTGAGCAGCACGTCAAGGCCGCCGGCACCAACCAGATCACCGTCGTTGCCGGCAACTACATGCGGATCGCCGATGACTATGGTTCCGACGTCATCGAGAGCGGCGGCGCGGAGACCTCCGAAGAAGGTCTTAGCGGTCTTGGCGGCGGATCCGGGATGTCGAGCTCGCCCGAGCGCGGGCTCGGACGAGCACAGACGATTGGTGGCCCGGCCGCGGCATCTCGCCGCGGCTGCCCGGCCGTGGAGCGGCGCAGACGCTGACCGTTGACGACGCCGATGCCATTGCGCGTGACGTGCGCGGCGTGAGCTATCGATCGCCGGGGTGACGGAAACAGCAGTCGTACGCGCCGGCGGATCGACGCTCTTCGTGCGACTGCAGGGAAGCGACGCCGACCTTGCTTCGATGCGCGTGCTGACGCCGCAAGCCGGGCGGTTCTTCACTCGCCGCCAGGTCGAGGCCCGCGAGAAGGTTGCCGTGCTCTCGTCGACCGCGAGCGACAAGCTCTTCGGACCGGGCGCCGAGGCCATCGGACGGACGATCGAGGCGCGCAAGCACGTGTTCACGGTTGTCGGCGTCGTCGGACGCGCCGGCGGCTTCGGGCGAGGTGACGCGTTCGACGAGATCTTCGTGCCCTACACCGCGCTGCAGGACGTGCTGCGGATCGGCCATCTCCATAACGTGCTGCTCTCGGTCGAGATGGCGGGTGAGTCGTCGCGCGTGTCGCAGGACATCGTCCGCGCTGCTCCGCGGCCGCCATCAGCTCGGTTCCGACGATCCCGACGACTTCACCGTGAAACCGCAGGCGCGCGACGCAGTTGTGGGCAAAGGGCTGAATCCGATGCTTGCTCGCGCCGTCATGGGAAGCGTCGTCGATCTCGACAAGGTCACGCTCGCAGACATGGCCCGAACGCTCGAGCGATCGAGCCGCACGATGACGGTGCTGCTCGTCGAGCGTCGCGGCGGTGTCGCTGCTGGTCGGCGGCATCGGCATCATGAACATCATGCTCGTGTCGGTCACCGAGCGCACGCGCGAGATCGGACTGCGCATGGCGCTCGGCGCCCGCAGCCGGGACGTGCTGATTCAGTTTCTCGCCGAAGCCATCGACGCTGAGCATGACGGGCGGCGTCATCGGGATTCTGCTTGGAGTCGGCGCTTCGGGCAGTGTCGGGCGCTTGCTCCGGTGGGCAACGGTCATCTCACCCGCGAGCATCGCCATCGCTGTCGGCGTCGCCGCGGCGTGTCGGCATCTTCTTCGGCTTCTATCCGGCGCGGCAGGCCTCGCGACTCGATCCGATCGATGCGCTGCAGGTACGAATAGATGCACTACACCACTGGTATTTCGAATCGCACTCAGGGCCCTCGGCCGCCACAAGCTGCGGACGTTTCTGACGATGCTCGGCATGATCATCGGCGTCGGCGCGGTGATGACGATGGTCGCGCTGGGCAATGGCGCGCAGGCCGTCGGTCGAAGACGACATGAAATCGGCCGGGACGAACCTCGTCTACATCAGCGCCGGCAACTACACGCGCGGCGGCGACGAGTTGAAAGTCGCCGCGGGGCTTGGTGCGGCGAAGACGCTGACGCCGGATGATGCGAAGGCGATCGCCCGTCAGGTCAAGGGCATCAAGCACCTCGCGCCAGGCGTCACCGACCGGGCGCCGATGAGGCGGCGAGCCGGCGCTACTTCGGCCGGGTCATCGGCACGTCTCCCTGATTTCGCGCTGATGCACTCGTGGCGATTCCGGTCGGGAGTGATGTTCACGGAGGCCGAGTCTGCAGAGCGGCGCGCCGGTCGTCGTGATCGGCACCGCCGCGAGCGAGCAGCTCTTCGGACCTGGCGCCGATCCGGTCGGGCAGCACGTTCTCGATTCGCGGCCGCAGCTATTCCGGTGGTCGGCGTCACCGACAGCAAGGTCGAGGATCAGGCGAATCCGTCTTCGTGCCGTACACGGCGCTGCAGCAGGCGCTCGGCATCGCGCACCTGGATACGATCACCATTGCCGCCGAGCTGGCGGGAGAGACCTCGCGCATCGCCGGCGACGTCAGACGGCTGCTCCGCGTCCGTCACAGGATCGGCAAGGGCGACGGCTCTGAGACGGAAGGCGTTCCCGACGACTTCACGGTTCGCACCGAAGCGGCGAAGGCGCTGACGCAAGGCCTGTACACCTCGGCGGCGGTCTTCGTGCTCGCCAACCTTCCGCAGCTCGACCAGATCACGCCGGAGGAGATGTCGGGCACGCTGCAGCAGACCAGCAACACGCTGACGGCGCTGCTCGCCAGCATCGCGGCGATCTCGCTCGTCGTCGGCGGCATCGGCATCATGAACATCATGCTCGTCTCGGTGACCGAGCGGACGCGCGAGATTGGCCTGCGCATGGCCGTGGGTGCGCGCGGACGCGACGTGCTGGTGCAGTTTCTGGTCGAGGCGTTCACGCTGAGCGTCGTCGGCGGCCTCATCGGCGTCGCGTTCGGGTTTCGTCGCCTCCGAACTGGTCAGCGCATGCTCGAGTGGCAGACGGTGATGTCGGCGGGCGCCGTGGCGCTGGCATTCGGCACGGCGCTCGCCGTCGGCGTGTTCTTCGGTTTCTATCCGGCGCAGAAGGCATCGCAGCTCGATCCGATTGACGCACTGAGATTCGAGTAGAGGAGGGTTCGTGCGAATTCATTCCTGCATCACCGGCATGGTTATCGTGGTCGCGTCGTTCGGCGCGGCATGCTCGAATCCGGCCGGACGGAGGCGCGCCTGCGGCGGCGCCGCAGGCTCCCGTCGCCGCGAAGCTCGGCATCCGGCCGAATGGCGATACCGAGCTCTCTCCGGACCTGAGCAGGTCAAGTCCGAGGATCTCAAGAAGATCTACGCCTACATCGACGAGCACATCGACGAACACGTGATGAACCTGCAGAAGTGGATTCAGCAGCCCAGCATTTCGAACTCCGGCGAGGGGATCCCCGAGTCGGCCGAAATGGTGAAGGGCTTCTTCGAGGAGCTCGGATGCCAGGAATCGCGCGTGTACGACGTCGGCACGACCGAGTACGGCTCGCAGGGCAATCCTGTCGTCTACGCGAAGTGCGACGAGGGGCAGCCGCGCACGGTCCTCATCTACTGGATGTACGACACGATGCCGGTCACGCAGCCCGACGTCTGGGTGGCGCCGCCGTTCGAAGGCCGTCTGGTCGAGCAGGCCGCCCTTCAAGAAAGTGCTCATCGGCCGCGGCGCCACGAACTCCAAAGGTCCGCAGATGGCGCAGCTGAACACGCTCATGGCGATCAAGGCGGTGACCGGCAAGCTGCCGGTCAACCTGATCGTCGTCGCCGAGGGCGATGAAGAGCGCATGTCGATCGGCCTGCGGCAGTTCGTGAAGACGCATCCCGAGCTGTTCAAGGACGCCGAGGCGCTGTGGAGCGACGGCAGCCAGAGCCTACCGGCCGCAGCGGCGTCAGCGTCGGGAGATTCGGAAGGCTGCGTCTACATCGAGTTGACGACGAGCGGCGCGAAATGGGGCCGGGGTCCGACGGTGTCCGACATCCATGGCGGCAACAAGCGCAGCGTCGACAGCCCGCATGGCGGCACATGAAGATGCTCTCGTCGCTCGATCACAGATGACGGCAACACGATCAAAGTCGACGGCTTCTACGATGATGCGGTGCCGCCGACGAAGGAACAGTGGGACGCCGTGGCAGCGAGCAGGCGAAGTACATCGACATGAAGACGGCCGCCGAGAACCTCGGCGTGGCGCGCTTCATGGCCGACGACCCCGTGCAGCTGCTGCACGATCGCAACTGGATTTCGTTCAACCTCGACGGCATCTGGGGCGGGAACATGTACGCCGGCGGCGCCGGCGCGATTCTGCCGAACAAGATCACCTCGAAGCACAACATCCGGTACGTGCCGAACATGAAGGGGCCGGACCTCGTCGAGAAGATCAAGAAGCAGCTGGTGAAGAACGGCTACGCCGACGTCGACGTCAAGCTCATCGGCGACGTGCCGTGGCGCGTCGGCAAGCTGGCCGGCGACCTGCCGGTCGCGCAGGCTCGCGCGCTCGACATCATGCAGGTGCCGTACACGCGCCCGAAGGAGATCGAGAACGATGACCGGCGGCTACTGGCCGGCGTATCTGTTCGGCGGAGACGGCCCCGTGCAGATGCCGATTTCGGGCGCCGGCGTGGGCTACGGCGGAAATGCGCACGCCGCAAACGAGTTCTACGTCATCGAGGGCGCAGGCAAGGTGTACGGGATCGCGGGCGCCGAGAAGATGCTCGCCACCGTGCTCTACAACTTCGCGGGGAAGAACTAGCCATGCAAGCCAGAACGCCGCTGTCTGGCGGCCGTCTGCGCGCTCGCGTTCGCATTCGTGGCAGCCGCGCAGGCGCAGGCCCCGGTCGATTGCGACCCGTACGGCCGGACTGTCAGCGGATCGGACGGGTTCATCCCGTTCTACTGGGATGCGTCGAAAGGGCGGATGCTCTTTGAGATCTCGCCGTTCGACACCGATGTCCTGTACTTCGTGTCGACGGCGGCCAGCCCGGGTCGGTCGAGCTCGGGATGGATCGCGGCGTCGATGCGCAGAAAGTCGTGCATTTTCATCGCATCGGCCCGAAGGTGCTGGTCGTCGAGCAGAACCTCGCGTTTCGGGCGCTGCGCGGCTCGGCCGCGCTGAAGGAAAACGTCCGCGATTCGTTTGCGACCTCGGTGCTTGCATCGCTGGCGATCGAAGCCGAAGAAGGCGGCCGCGTGCTCGTCGATGCCACGCTCGCTCGTCGTGCAGCGACGCGGTCGGCACCGAGGCGGCGCTGCGGCAGTCTCATCAGGGAACCTTCCGGCTCGATCCCGCGCGAAGCAGCGATCTATCCGCCTCGCACGAAAGCGTTTCCGAAGAACACCGAGGTCGAAGCGATCCTCACCTTCGCGGGCGACAACCCAGGCGAGCTGGTCCGCAATGTCACGCCCGAGCCGTCGGCACTGACGCTCCGGCAGCACCATTCGTTCGTCGAAGCGCCGACCGGCTACATGCCGCGCGCCGCCGATCCGCGCGTCGGCAATACCGCCGTTCGCTTCAAGATCTTGTCCGCGCCGTTCAACTCGGACACCGAAGTGCAGTGGATCCGGCGCTGGCGCCTCGAGAAGAAAGACCCGACGGCCGCACTCAGCGAGCCGAATCAGCAGATCGTGTTCTACGTCGACCCCGCGATTCCTGAGCCGATTAGAAGCGCGATGAAAACCGGCTTCGAGCGGTGGAACACGGCGTTCGAGGCCGCGGGATTCAAGAACGCGGTGCGCGCCGCCGATCCGACGCCCGACATGGATCCGATGGACATCCGGCATTCGTGGCTGCTCTGGATCAACCGCGACGAGCGTGGATTCTCGAGCGGCGGCGGCTACAGCGATCCACGGACCGGCGAGATTCTCGGCGCGAAGGTCCGGATGGATTCGGCGCGCGTTCGCACGATCGACAACTACTGGTCGGCCTACTCGGCGGCCGACGACACGGGATTGCTGATGCTGTCGCCGCTCGACGAGATGCTCGGCCGCCATGCAGAAGCCAGGAGCGAGCGTCCGGTCCGCCCGCGCAGGATATCGTGCTGACCCGGCAGATGCTGCTGACGCTGCACGAGACCGGCCACTCTCTCGGGTTCCAGCACAACTGGAACTCGAGCATGAACGGCCGCGCGTCGGTCATGGAGTACCCGACGCCGCGCGTGAAGGTGACGGCGAAGGGAGACCTCGATCTGAGCGAGGCGTACCGCGCGGAAACCGGGCGAATACGACACCATCATGGTCCGCTATGCCTACACCCACTTCGCAGCCGGGAAGGAGAAGGCCGGGCTGGCGGCGATCGTGAAGGAGATGCGCGCCAAGGGGCTGGTGTTTACCGCTGCGACCGATCCGCGATGGAACTGGTACGACGATCTGTCATCGCCGGATCGAGTATCTCCGCGAGACGATGGCAGCGCGCAAGATCATCCTGTCGCGTTACGGTCCGTCGCTTCTCGCGCCGGACGAGGTCGCCGCCGATCTGCGCAACATGCGGTTGTGGATGGCTATCTGCATCATCGCTGGGCCATCGACGCGGCGATGAAGCACATCGGCGGCCAGTACCAGAACATCGTCCTCAAGGGCGACACGCTGAAGCCGGTCGAGCCCGTGCCGGCCGCGTTGCAGCGCTCGCTTCTCGCGCTGCTGATGGACGCCATCCAGCCCGCAGCCTCGCGATTCCAGACCAGATGCTCGACAACCTGCCGGCGTCGTCGCGGGGCCGCGACCAGGAGGATCATCGCCGACGACTATGTCTTCGATCATCTGCGGGCGGCGCGAATTCTTGCCGGGTCGGTGCTCGAGCCGCTGCTGGCCGTCCGATCAGGGCCGCGCGCGTCGTCGCGCTTGCCGATCGCGAAGCCGGCGCGCTGACGCTGCCGGAGATTCTGAAGATGGTCGCGGATGCCACGTGGGACGCGCCACGCGATGCCGACGTCGCGCGAACGATCGCTTCGGCGGGTGACGCAGCGCGCCGCCCTCGACGCGCTGATGATGCTTGGCGCCAATCCGCAGGTGACGCCCGAGACGCGCGCCGTCGTGATGTCCGAGCTCGTGCGGCTGCAGAAATCGCTCGCGCAGCGGACCGACGAAGACGCGATGGGCTGAGCGCACATCTGCGACAGGCCGAGCGCGACATCAGCCAGTATCTGAACAACCCGGCCGCAGCCGCGCCGAAGAGCGTCGCACCGCCCTGGGGCGGCCGGCCGCGATCGCGGTATCCGTTTGCGCCAGGGCCAGCCGCTCAGTCAGAGTCAGCCATAGGAGCATCCGATGAGGCCATCGTCACAGTATGGGTTCTGGCAGTTTTGGTCGCGCGTTGCCGCCACAGCGCGCGCCTGCCACACAAGGCGGTGCAACGCTCGGCGCCGAAGCTCGACGGGTACAAGAAAGCAGGTCGACCGCCGACATCGACGGCATGTACGACTTCACCCAGCAGATGGTCGATTCCGTCTTCAGCTTCGGGGAGCTCGGGTTTCAGGAGTTCGAAACGCAGCGATACCTGACCGGCATTCTCGAGAAGGAAGGCTTCACGATCGAGAAAGGCGTCGCCGGCATTCCGACCGCGTGGACCGCGCGTTTCGGATCGGGCAAACCGGTCATCGCTCTCGGCTCCGATGTGGACTGCATTCCGCAGGCATCGCAGAAGCCCGGGGTCGCGTACCGCGCGCCGATGATTGTGGGAGCGCCGGGACACGGCGAAGGACACAACTCGGGAGTCCCGCTGAACATCACGGCCGCTATCGCGGTGAAGCGAATCATGGAGCGCGAGAAGCTCTCGGGCACGCTCGTGCTCTGGCCGGGATCGCCGAAGAGCAGCTCGGCACCAAGGCGTATTACGTGCGTGAAGGCGTCTTCAAAGACGTTGACATCGTGCTCTACAACCACGTCGGCAGCAATCTCGGAACGGGCTGGGGCGAGAGCGGCGGCAACGGGCTCATTTCCGTCGAATACACCTTCGACGGCGAAACCGCGCACAGCGCGGGCGCGCCCTGGCGCGGCCGCAGCGCGATGGATGCCGTCGAGCTGATGAACGTCGGCTGGAACTATCGCCGCGAGCACCTTCGCATCCAGCAGCGCTCGCACTACGTCGTCACCAACGGAGGCGATCAACCGAACGTGGTGCCGAGCAACGCATCGGTCTGGTACTACTTCCGCGAGACGTCGTACGAAGACATCAAGCGCATGTGGAAGATCGGCGACAACATCGCCAAAGGCGCGGCCATGATGACCGACACGACCGTCAAGTCGCGCGTGCTCGGATCGGCATGGCCATCTCACATGAACCGCACGCTTGCCGAGACGATGCACAAGAACATCGTGTCGGCAGGCCTGCCCAAGTGGACTGAGGCCGACGTCACGCTGGCGAAGGCGCTGCAGCGCGAGCTGAAGGTGCCGGAGATCGGGCTCGCCACCGAGATCACGAGAGCTGCGCGGGCGCGAGTCGATGCCGGACGAGGAGAAAAGAGGAGGCGGGTCAGACGACATCGGCGACATCTCCTGGAACGTCCCGACGGTGTCGCTGAGCTTCCCGGCCAACTTTCAGGCCGGGCCCGGTCACAACTGGGCGAACGCGATTGCCATGGCCACGCCGATCGCGCACAAAGGCGTGGTCGCGGGCGCCAAGGTGCAGGCCATGACCGTGCTCGATATCCTGATGCGGCCGGAAATCACCGAGCAGGCCTGGGACTACTTCAGGAACGTGCAGACGAAAGATCGCAAGTACACGCCGCTGATCCGGCCGACCGACACGCCGGCTATCTGGCTGAACGAAGAGATCATGGCGAAGTACCGGCCCGAGATGCGCAAGTACTACTACGACCCGACCAGGTACAAGACCTATCTCGATCAGCTGGGCATCACGTACCCGACCGTCCGCGAATCGGGCGCGGCCATGGTGATCGGACAGTAGACGATGCAATTTCGGATAATCTTGCATCGTGAAAGTTGTTGCGCACTGTCCGAAATGCGATGCAGGACTGCCCGTCAGCGCGGCCGAGGCCCCCGAATCGATCAAATGCGGGAGCTGCGGCCACGTCTTGACGCTGGCGTTCAGCGATTCGCTCCGGCGCGATGCACGCGTCGACGTATGCCCGGTTTGCCGCGGCGCGGACTTCTACATCCGCAAAGACTTCGATCCCAAAGTCGGGCTCACGGTCGTCATCATCGGCGCGCTGATTAGCGCGGTCTTCTACTGGTTCGGCGAAGATCTGATCGCCTACAGCATCCTGGGCGGCGCCGCGCTCATCGACCTGTTCGTGTACGGCCGCCTGAGCGACGTCACGGTCTGCTATCGCTGCCACAGCGAATTTCGCGGAAAGTACGAGCGCACGGCGAAGCACTTCGATCTTCATACGGCGGACGTGCTCGAGCAGGAGTACGAACGAAAGATCGGCCGCCGCTAAGCCGACAGGTTCCTCGTTCCTGTTCTAGTTCCGCGTTCGAGGTGGGCGACGAATTCGGAACCCGCCGCGACGTGTATCGGTTCGAATCACTGCCCGGCTCTAAACCTTCAGAAAACACCGTTCAATCCAGCAAAAGTCGGGTATGCCTTGTGCACCTCCTCACTAGCGGAGGATTTATCCATGTGGAATGAAGACGAAGTAAAGGGCAAGACCGAAGAAGTGAAGGGCAAAGCGAAGCAGGCGGCCGGTGACCTTACCGATGACGAGAATTTGCGTGCGGAAGGCGAGGCGCAGGAAGTCGGCGGCAAGGTTCAGAAAGGCTTCGGTAAGGCGCGCCGCGAAGTCGGCAACGCCATCAAGGACGTCGGCGACGCGATCAAGCGTTAACAGCTAGAACAACGTCACATCGACCGAGGTTCCCGCTTCAACGGCGTCGACGTTGGCGGGAATCTCGATATATCCGTCCGCACGCGACATGCTGGTGATGTCGCCCGAGCGCCTTGAAAGCCGGCACAGCCGCACCATTCTCGATTCGCACCGTATAAAACTGATGGCGTCCCGCTGCAGACGCGATGCGCCGCGCGAGCGGCATGCGGAGCGTCTTGCTGATTTTCGGATTCAGCCGCGCGATGCGGCGCAGCATCGGCACCAGCAGCATGTGCGCATTCGACAGACACGAGGTCGGGTACCCGGGCATGGCGAATACCGGTTTGCCGTTCACGACACCGAGACCGGTTGGTTTGCCTGGCTTCACCGCGACGCCATGAAACAGGAGGCGGCCCCGCGCCGTAATCGCGTCGCGAATGAGATCGCGCTCTCCGACGGAGCTCCCACCAGAGAACACGACGAGGTCGTGAGTCACCAGTGAATCAAGCGTCTCTATGAGCGCCTCGAGCGTATCCGGCGCTGGCGGATGCGCGACTGGAACGCCGCCGTTTTCGGAGACGACGGCCGAGATGGTGAAACGGTTGATGTCGTAAATCTGACCCGGCTGCAATTCCTGTCCTGGCTCGACGATTTCATTGCCCGTCGAGAGAATCGCCACGCGCGGCCGCTGATACACGTCGACCGACGAGATGCCGATCGCGGCGAGCGCGCCGATGCGGCTCGAGTTGAGGGTCTCGCCCGAGGCGACGACCACCTGTCCCGATCGAATATCCGCGCCTCGCGCGCCGACATTTTGTCCCGGCTGCACTTCAGCGAATATCGCGACTTCGTCGCCGGCGCTCGAGTCGGTTTCTTCGACCATTTGAACGGCGTCCGCGCCATCCGGCATCGGCGCGCCCGTTGAGATTTCCGCGCACTGTCCGTCGAGAACGGAAACCGCGGAGACCTCGCCGGTGTAGATCGTCGCGACTTTCATCAACGTGCGCGGATGAGCGCGCGTCGCTCCGCGGGTGTCGCGGGCGCGTACGGCGTAGCCGTCCATACCGGCGCGAGAAAACGGCGGCACATCCAGTCGCGCGATCACGTCGCTCGCCAGTACTCGACCATTCGCTTCCGAGAGGGCGACCGTTTCGACGCGATCGATGGGAGCGCCCGTCGTGTCGAGAATCGCGCGGGCGGCGTCGAGCGAGATTACGTCGCCGAACGGGCGCATGCTCATTGCCGAGCCAGCTGCGGCTCATCGTGACAGCTCGCGCACCAGGTGTCCCAGCTCGGGTATCAGCAGCCGGGTCATCCCGAGCCGCACGGCATTTTCCGAGCCCGGCAGCGAGACGATGACCTTTCCCTGCGCGGTGCCGGCGCAGGCGCGGCTCAACATCGCGGACGGCCCGATCTCCTGATAGCTCAACATGCGGAAGAGCTCGCCGAACCCCTCGAGGCGCTTCTCCAGGAGGTTGCTGACGACCTCGTAGGTCGAGTCCCGCGATGTAATGCCTGTGCCGCCGGTAGTGATGATGATCTGCGGAGCCGCTTCGTCGAGCTGCTGCTGTATGGCCGTGCGTATCGCGTCAGGATCGTCGCGCACGATCGCGCGTCCGGCGACGTGATGGCCATTCGACTCGAGCAGCTCAGCGATGGCGATGCCGCTCGTGTTGGTTGCGGGCGTGCGCGTGTCGCTGATGGTCAACACGTAGCAGCGGACCGAAGACGGAGACGTCGCCTTGTGATCGATGTGGCTCATAAAAGGATCGTGGAGATCGCACCCCACGTTCCTCCGATCCCTATGTTAGACTCAAGGGTCGGTTTGTTGCGCGCCCATAGCTCAGTTGGATAGAGCGTCTGGCTACGAACCAGGAGGTCGCACGTTCGAGTCGTGCTGGGCGCACCAATCCTTTCAATGAGTTAACGAGACCGTCTCTCCTGGTACCTGAACAATCGTGAACAATTCCTGGCCGACCGTTTCCACGGCGGCGCGCACCGAGTCATTCAACACCTGCGTGTAGACGTTGAGCGTCGTGTCGACGTTCGCGTGGCCCAGTAGCTGGGCCACGATCTTGCCGGGCACGCCCTTGTCGTGCGACCACGACGAGTAGGTGCGTCGGAAGGTGAGCCACGTGGCGTGGGGGAAGTCCGAGCGCGTCGCAGGCCGGAAAAATGCTCCGGCGTAGCACGTTGTTGGGTGACAGCGGTGTGCCCGCGCTGCGTCGCAAACACCAAGGCCTCCGCATCCGCCATGGGCACTCGGGCCTTCCACGCCGCCAACAAGTTGAAGGGCCGCCACCGATAACGGCACCTGCCGGCACCCGGCCTCAGGCTTCGGCGTGCCGAACGTCCCGTCATAGACCGCCTCCCGCACGGTGAGCACGCGCGCCCGCTTGTCCACATCTTTCCAGCGCAACGCGAATCGAATACCTCACCGGTGCGGCACATCCGGTGTCAAGGGAGCCGCTAACCTTGTCGCAACTTGTCTCAATTCCTCCAGCAGTACCTCATTATAATGCCCGCACCGTTCAACAGTTATCGATTATCGATTTTTGTGCAGGAGACGTCTCTAAAACTCTTACATCGATCCGCATATGCAATTGTGGTCGGAGTTGTGCTGGCTTGTCTCGCCACTGCGGTCCATGTCAGGGCCCAGGCCGGAACAGGAACGCTCTCGGGCACGGTGGTCGACGAGCAGGGCGCCGCAGTCCCGGGCGCGAACGTTACCGCGACTGAGACGTTTTCTCTTATTACTGCAGTGCTACTCGTTGCATTCCGTTTGGGGAGTGTAGACAACTTCAACAAGCGCAAGCGCACTTGCACAGCGCAACACACAGGAGAGGCGAGCATGAAGAAACGAATGGGACTGCTGTCATCGCTTCTGGCTAAAATTCTTTCCGGGCTTGCGATGGCTTGCGTTGTTCTGGTCGTGCCGCTGTATGGCCAGGTTGAGCGGGCCTCGATTGTCGGCACGGTAACAGACAGTTCCGGAGGCGCGATGCCCGGTGTCCAGGTGGAGGTCATCAATGAAGCCACCAACACCACGACCCGATTGGTTACTGACAGCGCCGGCTCGTACTCGGCGGTGAATTTGATTCCGGGCAGCTATACCGTGGGCGCTTCCCTGCAGGGATTTCAGCCGAAGACTTTCCGCAACTACGTGCTGCAGGTATCCCAGAGAGCGCGCCTGGACATTACACTCGCCGTAGGCGGTCTCGAGCAGGCAATTGACGTGACTGCGGTGGCGCCGCTGCTGCAAACGGAGAATGCGACGATCGGTCAGGTGATCAGTTCCGAAGCCGTGAATGCGCTGCCACTGAACGGCAGGAATTTCGTCCAACTGGCGATCCTGGCCCCTGGCGTGAGCGGGCTCGACTACGCCCAGCAAAACACGATCAACTCCGGACGAAGGCCCGACGAGCTGCGGCCCGGAGGTACCACGCTTCAGGCGAACGGCGCAAGCAGCTTTAGCAATCAGGTGCTGATCGATGGGATCGACAACACCGAGATGATCTCGCAAACCTTCGTGGTCCGGCCGGCGGTGGAGGGCATCCAGGAGTTCAAGGTGATTACGAACAATGCCGGAGCGGAGTACAGGCCGCTCGGCGGGCGCAGTGGTCGTGATCACGACGAAGTCGGGCGGCAACAACTTTCATGGGTCTGTGTTCGAGTTCTTCCGGAACAGCGCACTGGACGCCAGGAATTACTTCGCAAATCCGGATTCTGACAAGCCTCCCTTCCGCCTGAACCAGTACGGCGGAAGTCTCGGCGGGCCTGTCGTAAAGAACCGCACATTCTTCTTCGCGAACTACGAAGGCTACCGGGAGATCTTCGGAGACACCCAGTTGGTGACGGTTCCCACGATGGCCATGCGGCAGGGAAACTTCCAGGGTGTGACGGCAAACGGTATCTATGATCCGCTGACCACGCGGCCGAACCCGAACGGTTCCGGCGTGATTCGTGACCGGTTCCCGAATGACATCATTCCGCCGGAGCGCTGGGACAGAATCGGAGCCACTCTGATCAATCTGTATCCGGCGCCACAGAACTCGGCACTGTTCAACAACTATGTCGCGAATCCAAAGAAGGTGAGCAGCCTGCATCGGGCGGATGGACGCATTGACCACCAGCTGGCAGGGGGAGGCACGCTGTTCGGCCGCTACTCAATCGATCGTGCGTTCCTCACGATCCCGGATACGTTCGATACGGATATCGGCGGCAGCCCGGCAAGCTTCGCCGGAGACAATGACGTGAAGGGACAGAACATGGTTGGTTCCTGGACACGCCTGCTGTCGTCGAACCAGGTATTGGAAGTCCGGTATGGCTACACGCAGTACGATATGGCCCTGATACCAACCCAGCTGACCAACCCAGTGTGGCAAACCATCCCAGGCCGCAACAACAGCGACCCCTATCAACCCTCAGCGCCGATCATCGACCCGTCGGATCGTGTAGGTCTGGGCAATGCCCGGTCCACCCCGCTGATCCGTAACCAGCACATGCATGAGGTCATCGCCAACATGAACTGGCAGCGGGGGTCGCATAACATTCTTTTCGGAACGGACATTCGCTGGAGGCGCACGTCGGAAACGGCAAGTCCTCCGGTCAGAGCGCATTTGGCCGGTGGAATTTCAGCCCGGCATGGACGCGGAATACAGTATCGGCGGGAGGGACCGGTGACACGATGGCGGCGATGCTGCTTGGGTTTCCCGACGCCATCGTGAGGGATGTTTTTACGCCCGGCACCGCCGTTCTGCGAGCCGCGGAGAGCAATTTCTACATTCGCGATGAATGGCGCGCGAAGCGCAATCTGACCCTGAATATCGGATTGCACTATGAAATCAACACCCCGTTCGTGGAAGACGACGACGTCTGGGCCAACTTCGACCCCGCGACCGGAACCCAACTGCTTGCGGGCCTGAACGGCGTTTCGCGAACCGGCAACATCAAGACGGACTACCTCGCAATCGGGCCGCGCGTTGGGTTCGCGTACACGCCGGAGAGCAAGTCGGTGATCCGCGGCGGCTTCGGAATCTTCTACGCGCCGCAGGGTAACGCCGGCACGAACATACGCCAGTTTCGCCAGCCGCCATTCGGCTTTCAGGTGAATGTTCCCATCAACACCAATGGTGTTCCCGTAAACCGCCTGACGGATGGTTTCCCGACCGTCGTCACCACGCCGGACTTGACGCAGGGGCCGCCAATTTACTCCCTGATGGGAGTCGATCCCGATTACCGGAACGCGCAGATGATGCAGTTCAACCTTGCGGTGCAACGGGAACTGGACCCCCGCACGGTAGTGACGCTCGGGTATGTGGGCTCGCTCGGCCGTTATCTTGCGTGGGCGCGTCCGCTGAATGCTCCTGATCCGGGACCGGGCGCTCTCGATCCGCGGCGGCCGTACATCAACTACCTGCCCGGCGTTGCAAATATCAACTGGCTGGAGTCGTCCGGTACGTCGGAATATAACTCGATGCAGGTGTCGGTTGAACGGCGGTTTGACCGGGGATTTTACCTGCTATCGAATTGGACGTGGTCCAAGGGTTTCGACAATGCCGGAGGCGACGGAGGAGCCGGTGGCCCTGTACCGCAGGACCCATTGAATCGCGATGCGGACTGGGGGCCTTCCAACAGCGATATACGCCATCGCGTGAATGTGGCGGGCACCTGGGAACTGCCATTCGGCATGGGACGCAAGTGGCTTCACGAGGAAAACATCGCGTCCTACGTTCTCGGCGGCTGGGACTTTTCCGGAATCATGGTGTTCCAGACGGGCCTGCCGTTCACGGTCACTGCTCCCGGCTCACCGACCAACACGGGCAGGGGAGGCCGGGCGGACGTCGTATCCGGACAACCCTTGTATCCAGAGAATCAGACGATCACGCAATGGTTCAATCCCGCGGCGTTCAGCACTCCAACCGCGTTTAATTGGGGCAACTCACCGCGGAACGTGCTCCGCGGACCTGGAAGGACGAACGTCGACTTGACCCTGGCCAAGCGTTTTCGGCTGGGGGAACAGCGGGTACTTACATTCCGCACGGAAGTGTTCAATGCGTTTAACACTTCCCAGTTCGCTCTCCCCGCTGCGGCTGTGGGTTCCGGGAATATAGCAACGATCACCAGTACGGCCCGGGCCAACCGCCAGATTCAGCTGGCGCTTCGGCTGACATTCTGACGTGCCTGCGAGGAATACTGTCGCCGCCAGGGTTACGAGATCCTCGAACGTTTTCACGAGGAAGGCGAGAGCGCCAACTGTCGACTGAACAAGGGCCGCGTGCATTTCGTGGTCGTGTTTAATCTGACACGCTTCGCGCGTGACAAGTACGACCACTTCGCGCTGCGTTCGCACCTGCAGTCGCTCGGCATTTCCCTGCGTTCCGCGACGGAACCGACGAACGTCACTCTGGCCAGCTCGAAGAACTCGACGTAGAGGGCATCCTGGCGTTCGCAGAACGCGTTCTGTCGCGCGCCCGACTTGTGGGTGCAGGCCTGACTCGACACACGCCCGCTGGTGATTCTGGCGAGCTACAGCGGGATGGTGCTTGAGCGCTTGTGGCGCGCACCACCTTTTCCCAGATCGTCCCTGGGCTCAATCGGTTATATTGAACATCCGGACTCCCCAGTTCCGCGATACCGGCCCGCCTGTCAATAGCGCGAACAGGTGAGCCATGTTCAATCTCACGCTGCGCGATCATCTCCAGCTCACATTCACCGAAATCATCCAGCGTCACGACGCGCACGCGGTCAAAGCCCTGACACGCGCGCGCTGGAGCCGCCGCTTGCGCGGCAGTGAAGCCATGCTCGTCGGCGGCGCCACCATCGCATCGGTCGGCGCGGCGTTTGGACACGGCCAGGCCCTTGCGATTGCCGCCGCCTGCATGTCGGGAGTCGCTTTGCTCGTGCTGCTGATCAACCTGACGTTCGATTTCGATGCATCCGCGAGGGCGCACGCGGCGTCCGGCGCGCAGTTGTGGGGATTGCGCGAGCGCTACCGCTCGCTGCTTTCGGATCTGCATGACGGTGCGCTCGGCCTCGACGCGGCGCGGCTGAAGCGCGACCAGTTGATTGAGGAGCTCAGGAGGATCTACGACACGACGTCGGTCATCGCGCTCGAGGACGATCGGCCGAAAACGCCAGATGCCCCTGCGGACGGCGTTGCCCCGAAGCCGCCGGCCTACCGCAGCGCCTAGGACCACGCAGGCACGAAGACACGAAGGTTTTGATATGCTGTTTGTGGAGAAGCGATGGCAGAGACCAAGGATCCGCACCGCGAACGCATTGAAGAACTGGGCCGGATGAACACGATCTATTCCGAGCGGCCATGGCACGACTGGAAGCCGGGCGCGCCGCCCAAGCACGATCACTTCACGCACGACACTCCCCGGGCCGTCGACGACGAGCACCCGGACAAGCCTGACAGAGACTAGCCGTCAGGCTCCCTTGGGCCGCACGACCAGCAATATCACGCCGCCGGCCAGGAGCAGGCCGCCAACGATTGGCGGCAGAGGAATCGTTTCGCGCTCACGCGTCTTCGCCTCGATAGGACCGAGATCGATGACCGTTTTCTCGCGCGTCCACGAAAAGCCGCCCATCAGCAGCGAGATAAGGCCGACGACGATCAGCAGAACTCCAATCACTTGCCGCAGCTTCATAGAAGTCTCCGTTCTAAGAGGCGGGCTCTCGGCTTGTGGGCTCCTGGCGAGCACCACAAGTGTGAGCGCAGCCAGAAGCAGTACTCCATCCCGCACGAGCGTTTTCAGGCTCAGTGGCTCGCCGACGCCGAAGCAGCCGCAGTCGATTCCCGGCCCCGCGGAAGTACGAGACGACCATCACTGAAAAAAACAGCGCGAGGATGGCTGTCGCCGCGACCGACAGATAGCGCAGCCAGACACCCGCGACGAGCAGCACGCCCAGTGCGAGCTCGAGCGCCGGCAGTGTTCTCGCGAGGGCGTACACCGCCCATTCCGGCAGTAGTTGATAAGAATCGATCGAAAGCGCGAAGAGCAGCCACGACTGCCGCAGCTTCGTGTAGGCGGCGTAGATGAACACTGCGCCGAGCAGCACCCGCAGCGCCAGCGCGGCCCGTCGGATCACGGCCCGACGATCGTGTTCAGGTACTTGCTGAAGACGGGATAGCTCACCACGCCGACGACGGGATTCGGCTTGCCGTCGTGCGTGACGATCATCGTCGGGGTCGAGCCTACCTTCATCCGCTCTCCGAGCTGAATGTCGCGCTCGATGTTGGCGAGAATCGCCGGGTCCTTGGCGATCTCCCGGAGCTTCTTCCGCTCTTCCGGCGTCAGCACGCTGTCGACGACGGCGTCGACGTTGCCGGACTGGCCCCATGATTCCTGCTGGTGGAACAGCGCATCGGCGACGGCGTCGTACTTGCCGAGCCGGTCTGCCGCGGCGGCCAGAATGGCGGCTGGTCTCGCGTACTTGTGCTGCGGCAGCGGGAAGTCGTGGTGCACCAGCCTGATTTTTCCCGTCTGCGCAAATTCTTCCTTCACGCGCTTGATCGTCTGCTCGTGCAGCGCCTTGCAGGCAGGGCACTGGAAATCGCTGAACAGGTCGATCCGGACGGCCGCGGTCACCGGGCCGACCGCGCGCGTGGTTTTTGTCTGCGCCGCGGGTGAGCCGGCGACGCCAAGGGCAAGGACGAGCACGACGAGCGCAAATGAGCGAATCCGCATGACAGTCATAGTAACCTTTCACCAGGCCGCAGGAGAACTGTCTTGGAGCGCACATTCACCGAAGATCTCCCGACTGTGCGAGCCCGGCGCGTGCTGACCCGGTCCGGCTCGTCCATCTCCGATGAGGAGCTCATGCGGGCGGCGCTGACGGAAGCGCGCAAGGCGATGGCCAGCAATGAAGTGCCCATTGGCGCCGTCATCGCGGTCGGCGAGGAGATCGTGGCTGCGGGCTTCAATCAACCGATCTCGACGGTGGATCCGACGGCACACGCCGAGATTCGCGCCCTCCGCGCGGCGGCACAGAAGATCGGCAATTACCGGTTGACCGGCGCGACGCTGTGCGTGACGGTCGAGCCGTGCGCGATGTGCGTCGGCGCCATGGTGCACGCCCGCATCGGCGCGCTGGTATACGGAGCCGCGGAGCCAAAAACCGGCGCCGTCAGCTCGACGATGAAGCTGATCGATGATCCCAGCTGGAACCATCGCATTGTCGTCGTGGCGGGGGTGATGGCGGACGAATGCCGGGAACTGATACAGGAGTTCTTCAGGGAAAAGCGAAAAGGGAAGAACGAATAATGCCGCGCGCGCTCCTCGCCGCCCTCGCGCTCACCGCCGTCTCGTCCTGGCCCGGCTTTGCGCAGGCGCCCGACGGCCCGCGGATTCGAGCGGCATTCCTGCAGATGATCGAACGGCCGCGCGTGCCCCTTGCTCCCCAGACCGCGCCGCGGCCTGATTCCGCCGTCTATAGAGCCGAGCAGTTCAGCTTCGCGTCAGAGGCCGGCGAGCGCGTGCCCGGAGTGTTCTTCAAGTCGGCGCGCGCCACGGACAGGCGGCCGGCGGTCATCTTCCTGCACGGAACCGGCAGCAGGAAAGAAGAATTTCTCGCGTTGATGCGGACGTTTGCCGATCGCGGATTCGCCACGGCCGCGATCGACGCGCGGCATCACGGTGCGCGCATATTGCCGGCGTTCGGTCCTGGGAACGCGCAGTATTTTGCCGCCATGCTCGAAACGTATCGCACCGGCAAGGGGCGCCCGTATCTGTACGACACGGTATGGGATGTGATGAGGCTCGTCGACTATCTGCAGACGCGCGCCGACGTCGATCCGGCGCGCATCGGCGTGATGGGTGTTTCAAAGGGAGGAACCGAGGCCTATCTTGCCGCCGCGGTCGATCCGCGCATTGCCGCGGCCGTGCCGATCATCGGCGTGCAGGGATTCCGGTGGGCACTCGACAACGATCAATGGCAGGCGCGTGTCAGCACGTTCTCGCCGCCGATCGATCGCGCCGCGCGTGATGAAGGCATAGCGAAGGTCGACGCTGCGTTCGTGCGGCGTTTTTACGATCGCGTGTCGCCCGGCATTTACGGCGACTACGACGCGGGATCGATGCTCGCGCTGATTGCGCCGCGGCCCGTGCTCGTCATCAACGGCGACTCGGACCCGCGCACGCCGCTCGCGGGAGTGGAGGAGGCTGTCGCGTCGGCGCAGCGTACTTATATAAAGATGGGCGCCGAAGCAAAGCTCGGCCTGTATCTCCAGCCCAATGCCGGACATGTCGTGACGCCGGTCGCCGAGCTCGTGATGGCCGACTGGTTCGTCAAGTGGCTCGCTCCCTGACCCGGCAGAATTCTTGCTGAATCCGAGGGTAAGGAGCTCAAATGCGATTCACAACCATGCTCGCCCTCATGGCACTGTCTGTTTCCGCTACGGCGACGGCACAGCAAGCGAGCACGTCGACCTCGAAAGACAGCGACCGGAAGCCCATCACCGTGGTCGGGTGCCTGCAGGCGGGGCCCAACCCAATCAGTTCGTGTTAGCCGCTACCCCCGATCAGCTGGCGAAGGGTGTGGCTGTTGCGACGTCGGGCGCAGTGCCGAACGTCACCTATATGCTCAGCGGCGGATCGAATCTCGGCGCGCACGTCGGCCATCGTGTCGAGATTACCGGGCGCACGTCCGGCGATGCGCAGAAGGCGGCTTCGACTGAGGCGAGCGTGAAACGGGAACGAGTGCCGGACAAGCCGGATCCGAAAGTGGAAGTGAAAGAGAAGGCGACGATCGAAATGCGCGACCTGCAGGTCGAGTCGCTCAAGATGGTGTCGACGAGCTGCGCCGCGAAGTAGCCGCGTTACTTTTCCGGAACCCTGCGGACGGTGAGCGTCACGGGCGCGACTTCGAACTCATCGACGACGAGGCCGCCCTCGGGCGTTGGCTTCACGCGCGCCGCGCCCGTCATGATGCCGGTGCCCGCGCCCTGCGCGTCGAGCATTATCTCTACCATCGTCAGCTCGTAGCCTGCTCGCGCTTTCGCCGGGTCGCCGAGAAAAAACAGCGGGCGATCGGCGACGAGAACGAGGCGGCTGCCTTTCTCGCGAGGCTCCTCGCGCGCGTAGCGTATTTCGACCGTGCGCGCTTCGAATGAGATCGTGCCGATCGGAGGCAGGGAGCGGAGCGCCGAAAGAAATTTGGGATAGCCGCCGAATTTGAGCGCGTCCATGACGCGCGAGCGGAACGTCTCGTTCATCTCCCGATCGACGTGAATGGTGAACGTCGTCGTCACCGTGGTGGCGCCTTTGGTTACCTGCGCGGCCGCGCCGAGCGTCAGCGGGTAGTCCGTCGCCTGGACGCCGGCCCAGCAGATAAGAACGCAGAGGGCGATCGACGCGCAAAACTTTGATCTCATCGTGTTGTTCCTATTTTTTCACTTCGAGCGTCAGGTTGTTCAGCCGCACCGGCTCGCTGGAGTAGTTCTCGATCTCGATGGTGTTCTTCTTCTTGTCGAACAGAATCTGCGTGGCATACGCCAGCCTGCCCTCGCCCTTACCGGACCTGTCGAATCGCATTTCGAAGAGCGAGAACGGGTAGTCGTACGTCCGGGGCCTGTTCGTCGCTTCGCGGAAGCCGATGACGCGCGGGGTGATGACGACGATGCGCCGGCCGCCGTCTTCACCGGGGAAGTTCATGGCGTAACGGATGTCGGTGCCGAGCCGCATGACGCTGTTCGGGTCTGGACCCATGTATCCCGGGAAGTTGAAGCGTCCGAGCTCCGGCTGCTTCTGGAGCTCGCTGAGGAGGCCGTCCTGCTTCTTCTCGAGGAATGTGTCAATCAGGTGCTGCCGCTGCTTCGGGCTCGACCACCCGTTGATTTGGATTTGAATCGTCTGATTAGCGCCCGGGGCGACGGTGCTCATGCTCAGCGCCCAGCCGTTGATGGTCACTTTGTCGGTGGCGCTCGGCTGGACCGACTGCGCTCCCGCCAGCGCTGCCATGACGGCTACTGCCAGGAGGCTCGCCGCGAACGGCCCGATCATCCTGCGAGTCATGTCCGATGCTCCTTCAGAGGCTTCGCTCAAGGCACATAGCCTCACACGGGCGATGTCGCCGACGCAATAGCGGGGCCGCAAGAATTATGTAGCGGTGCGGCTGCAACGTGTTGCTAAACCTTGAGAACGCGCGCTGGATTCAATTGCCGCCGGCCAGCAACTGCCGGTGTACCGGGAGGGTCGATCGCAACATGCGGTGAGCTGAGCGGATCAGGTACTGAGTCGGAATCGGGTAAAATAGGTAGTTCTGCGCCACTGATTCCTCTGCGGAGAGGTACCGAAGTGGTCGTAACGGGGGCGCCTCGAAAGCGTCTTGTCCCGTAAGGGGCACGTGGGTTCGAATCCCACCCTCTCCGCCATCACAACACCTTCACAATCAAGTACTTACAGGCTCGGGCCTTTCACTGTGCCTGTTTTGTACCTGAAGCCTCGGCGCGTGGGTGGGTTTTCCACCCTCTCCGTTCGGTATCCAGTCCGTCTTCGCGCTCTGCGCCTGTCGTCTGATGTGGCTCAGCCCTGTCCGCTTCGTATACACCCTTCGAAAGATGTCCACTGATGCGGATCAAGCGCAGTTTATCGGAGCCGTCACTGACGCTCTGAATAGATCCCGGTCTCGTTCAGCGAGGCTTTCTATTCCTCATCCTCTTCCTCGAAACCTTCGTCGGGCGTATTGTTCGGATCAGGTTCCCAATCTGCAACATTGATATTAGGTGCCGCTTCGAACCGATCCGCAGATTTTGGATCTTGATCGGCCGCCGTCAGCCGCTCAGAGGCGCGCGGATTCACCGACGTCGAGCGTCGTGAAGGCGGCATCGTCGATTCCGGCAGCGGACCGCGCACGGCCGAGCGCGGCCACCGGCTCGTTCAGTCCTTCGGTCGTCAGCCGAAACGTGCCGAAGTGCATGCCGATGCTGCGGCGAGCGCCGACGTCCAGATGCGCCTGCACGGCCTCCTCAGGATTCATGTGAATGTCCTTCATGAACCAGCGCGGTTCATATGCGCCGATCGGTATCAGCGCAAGATCGATCCGCGGAAAACGCCGGCCGATCTCCAGGAAATGGGGACCGTACCCGCTGTCGCCTGCGAAGTAGATCTGCTGCTCGTCGATCGTGATCATGAAGCCGCCCCATAACGCGCGATTGCGATCGAAGGGCGTGCGGGCGGAAAAGTGCTGCGCCTGGGTCGCGGTGATCTCTATCTCGCGTCCAGGGGTGACGGCCGGGTCGAGCGTCTGCGCACCCCGCATGGCTGACATTTCAGCTGGCATGCGCTGCCACCAGTCGAGTTCGGCGATCCGCGTCACGCCGGCCGATCGCAGCAGCGTCGCGTTTCCCTGCAGTGTCACGACGCGCGGATGATCGCGGTGCTGCAACGCCCGCAGCGTTTCCAGATCGCAGTGGTCGTAGTGATTGTGACTCAGGAGTACGTAAGCAATCGGAGGCAGATCGTCGAAGCGAACGCCCGGCTGACGCACGCGCCGTGGCCCTGCCCACCCGAACGGTCCGGCGCGTTGCGCGAAGACCGGGTCGGTGATGATGTTGCCGGCGCTCGTCTGAATCAGAAAGGTCGCGTGACCGATGAAGGTGACGACGATCTCGTCGCCGCTGGTCGGCGGAGGCGAGGGCCGTTGCACGACTGGCACCTGCGCAGGCCATGGGGCGTAACGCTCGAACAGCATGCGCGGCGCCTTCCAGAACGGCTGTGCGTCTGCGCCGTTCGGGTTGAAGAACCGCCCGTTGTCGAAATGATCGCTCATCTCTTCGCTTCGATGCCTCTCGTTACTGCCCCGAGCGGAGATCACCGTGGACGATGCTGCTGGATGAGCTTCGCGAACCGCCGCAGACCGATCGCGTCGGCAGCGGACGGCGACACGGCGTTCGCGAGCGTGAGCATCCTGAGCAGCCCTCCGCCCATGATGTGGGCGCGACGTCGCTGGCGGATGGTGGCGAGGATCTCGCGCGCGACCACGTCGGGCTCGCAGAGGGCGACGCCCATCTTGCGCCACATGTCGAAATATGGGGACTCCGACTCGGTGTTGGAGGGCACAGGCCCGAAGAACGAAAGCACCACGTCGGTCCCGGCAAGCTCGCGATTGGCGCCTTGCACGTAGCTCGCCAGCGCGCCGCGGGTCGCCGCGTAGGCGCTCATGAACGGCAGCGCCACCCGGCCGTCCATGGCGCCGCCGAGGTGGACGACCACGCCGCCGCCGGCTTGCTTGCGCAGCCCCGGCAGGAATGCCTGGGTCACGAAGATGGGCCCCTTCACGTTGACCGCGAGCAGCGCGTCGACGTCGGCCGGCGTGTAGTCCTCGATGGCCTTGCGCGGCGAGATGCCCGCGAGGTTCACCACCGCATCGATCCGGCCGAGGTGCTCGAAGGCCGCCGCCGCCAGCTTCTCGAGGCTCGCCGGATCGGTGACGTCCGCGCGCAGGTAAATCGCCGAACCGTCGCTCCGGCCGGTCAGCGCCGCGGCGTCGTACTCGCGCCGCGCCGCGAGCACCATCCGGAAGCCCTCGGCCGCGAGGAGCCTGGCCAGGGCGTGACCAAGTCCTCCGGTCACCCCGATGAGAACGGCGGTGGGCGCATCCATGCCCCGCTTTGCTGCGGCTCCGCCGGTGATCACAGGGGTCTTTCCATTCAGTCTAGTCATCTCGTGTTCCTTTCGGTGAATATTAGTTACTATAAAAGTATCTATTGTGAGCAAAAAAAAGCTAACCGGACCTGGCCCTGATTTTCGACACCACGTCCGCCAATGTCGTCTGCCTCAGATCCCTACGGACGGCCTCCTGAGTGCCAACCAGCACGTCGCTCATGACTTCCTTGATGTTACAGCTCACGACACACTCCTTCGTTTTGGGATAGGCATGGATGGCAAAAGCATCTGGAGGGTTGACCGCAGAGTAGATGTCTAAGAGGGAAATACTCTTTGGGCTTCGTGCCAGGCCATAACCACCCGACCTACCAACAGTCGTCTTAGCCAGCTTCGCCTTCGAGAGTTTAACGAGGATTCTCTTAACGAAAACCGGGTTCGCATTCACGCTGCCTGCGAGAATTTCCGACGTGAAAACTCCCTCGTGATGTGCGATTGCCGCCAGCACGTGGACGGCGATCGAAAATTGAGTGTTTACGGAAGCCATTTATGGATACTATATTAGTATCCATATTGATGCAAGAGCAAAATGCATAGGCGAGTGAGTGTCGCTGGATCGTCGGCGCCTTCGTAGCCTGTGGAAGTTCGATACGGGCAAATGGCCTGTTTCGTAAACTGTTGATAAGGGACGCTTTAGGAGCTGGCTCGCCGCACTGGACGATTTCCGCAACTGCCGGGTCCCTTCAGTGCGTCCCGAAGCGTGACCACGCCTCGCTGACCAGCGTATTCGGCGAGCATCCGATCGATTCGCTTCTGAACCGCTTCTGGAATGGGCTGAGGTGGCCGAACCGTTAGCAGCCGTTCGATCAGACTGCGCCGCTCCGACTCGAGCGCCGGCATTCGCAGCGCGGCCTCTGATCCCCCAAGAAGCCACTCGGCGATTTCGGCGGTGAGCTGTTTCGGCCGTCGTTTCCGGGACCGCCGGCCGCACGAAACGAACGTCAAGAGCGACGGCCTTCGCGGACGCGTCGGCGGTGACCGTGAGGCTCATTCCGCTCATGGCAGGTACCGGCCAGGAGGAGGCCTGAAGGGAGTCATCGGATCTTGAGACGACGGCCGGACCGTGGTGTGAAAACGAAGAGGGGAACGCTTGAGCGGAGAAGAGCGTGCGCGGCGCCCAGATTCTTGTCTGCTACTGAGATGGCCTCGACGCGCGAAGGGTACCTCTGAAAGTCCGATTGCGCCGTACCTGTTTTGTTCTTACAGTTCCGGCCGAAAACTCCTGATCGCGATTCTGTCCTGACCTGTCCCGATCTGCCGTTTGCCGACACGATTACTGCACAATTTTGCTGCAGAGTGCCGGACGAAGGGTTCGCGGTTGGTTGCCGCTGGTAACACCGTGTTCATCGTAAACCATCGCTCCCTGCCGCGGTTTCAGTATCCCGCTGTTGTCGACGACGTTCAACGCACGGTCCGCTTTGTGCGACACGCGCAACAACTTTCGGCATCCGCGGTGACCGGATTGGGGCGATGGGCGGGTCATCCGGGGGGCACCTTGTAAGCATGCTTGGCATGACTGACGGCAAGGGTAGGGCCGACGACCCGGACCCAGTGGAACACGAAAGCGCCAAGGTGCAATGCGTCGTTGCACGGGCTGCCCCGACCAATTTTTTCAAACTAAGAGCTGCAGGAGTCAAATTTATTGAGATGGACGTCGTCACGGACACTAGACCGGTCGCCGCGAAATCTGTCGAGTCCGAAACCTACCATGCAGCATCGCCAGTTTTTCATGTTTCACCTGACGACCCGCCCTACCTGTCATTGCACGGAGATAAGGATGACGTAGTCCCTTTCGCGCAATCAGAGGAGATGGAGCAGGCGCTCAAACTCGCGCGAGTTCCGACGAAATTGATTCGCATCCCGGGAGCCGGACACGGTCCATTGTTTCCCGGAGCCACGGATCCCGCTCTCGAATATTTGGGAGAGATGGTCGCGTGGTTCGATCGATACCTTATTGCGAACTAGTGAGTAAAGCCGTAACGCACCCCCCGCGGGCAGGATTGGGGCAATCTGCAAGCGACAGCCCGAATATAGGGTATGACCGAATCGCATCCGACCAGGCCCGCGACGCTACCGCCTGCCAGAGCTGCGCTTGACGTTGTCGCTCTCATGCTTGAACTTCTTGGTACCAGGCCCATCACCTCCAGGCTTGTGAGATCCAACTGAAGCGGCGCCTTTGGCCGACGAGGCACTCCGGCGGTTCTGGCCCCTGCTGCCGTATGCTCCACCGGCATCCTTTCCAATTTTATCGGCCGGCCCGTGCTGTTTCTTGCCAGAAACGGTCTTCTGGTGGTCGTTGTCGGTTGTATTGTTTTGCTTCGAATCGTTATCTGACTTCATGAGCACCTCGTCGATTTGATGGAGCAAGCAGTGTACTTCGCGCCGAGTAGGAATTGCTCTTCGGTGACGATTACCGACTTCAGCAGTCGCAGCTCAACCCTTGCTGGTTCAGCGGCGCGGCGTCAACTTGGCGACCAACGGCCGCGCTTGAAGATCCGGGCGCGGCCCCGTAATGTCCCATGACGGATCGACGGAATCCGTAGGTGGGGCTATCAGAAAATCAATCTGCCGCCGCTTCGAGGCGCGACCGTCCGATCATCCCTTCCAACAGTCGATCCGAATCGCGCAAACGGCTTCGCGATCTTGTCGGGCACTCCCTCTGCAGCCTCACTGTAATCGCGATATGTGCTGCTTCGACTGAGTCCTCCACGTGTGGAAGTCGGTGTCCGCACATATGCGAGCAGGCCATGGCGTCGAGCGGCAGGGATGTTACATGACTACGCAGCGCGCCGCTCGTACCGATGCTGCAAGCCGCCGACCTGCGGAATGGCGATCACGGATCCAGCGTGGGGCAGCCCGACTGGACGTGAGATAGGTGCATCCTTATTCAGCCCGAGGTGGGTTCGTGTTCGCGAGTAGTAGGCAACGTACTCTTTCAACACGGCGCGAAGGCCAGCCGCCGTCAGCACGATGACGTGGTCGAGGCACTCGCGCCGCACGGACCCATGAAGCGTTCGACATAGGCGTTCTGCCAAGGGGACCGCGCAGCCGTGAGCACTTCGCGAATCCCCATGAACTTAGCGCTTGCACGCACACCATCGAATGCATGATCCCGGTCGCGAATGAGATAGCGTGGAGCCTCGTCCCAGGGGAAGGCTTCCCGCAGTTGTTGCACCGTCCACGCCGCCGTGGGATGGTCCGTCACCGCAACGTGCACGACACGCCGGCGATCGTGGGCGAGGAACACCAGAACGAAAAGTAGTCGGTACGTCACCGTCGGGACCACGAAGAAATCGGCTGCTATCAGCTGGTGCGTGTGGTTCGCGAGGAAGGTACGCCACGTCTGCGACGGTGGCCTGGCTGCGGATCACGTACTTCGCCACGGTCGTTTGGGAGACGGTCAAGCCGAGTTTCAGCAATTCACCATGGATCCGAGGCGCGCCCCAGAGTGGATTGGCAATCGACATCGTTCGAATCAGCGCGCGGATCTCTCGAGGCACCGTCGGCCGACCCATGTTGTGGCGGCTCTTCCACGTCCAAACAGGCGGAACCCTCGCCGATGCAACGTCAACACCGTTGCCGGTTTGACGATGACGAGCATCGTCCGCCACTGTTCCAAGGTTCGTGCAAGCAAGACCCAGCAGACGGTAGCCGCGCGTCAAGTGCCGTCGACGTGCTTGGGACCGTTCAAGCACGTGGAGCTGGTGGCGTAATGCGAGAATCTCGAGCTGCAAGGTTGCGCGCGAGTGGGCAGAATCTCGTCCCATCGTGGTTTCCGCGATCAACGTCTGCGGTAACTACAGATTGCGCTGCCAATTCGGCTGGCTTCCACAAGCATAGATAGGATGACGCGGCTGGTCTCCGTAGTGACACCGCCGCTCGCGCATGGGAGGACTGCTGAATTACTACGAGACGTGCTGCGTGATGCGGGTCGGCCGGGATGTGGAACAGTACGAGGTGACCTGACGCCAGAGCCGCGGCGAACCTTACCCGCCCCGTGCCTCTTTTCGATCGCATTTCCCGCCAGATGGGGGGGAGGGAAGCGCGATGACGAAGGCAGGACGAAAGGCGACCGCGGTTCTGGTGGCGGTTCTCGCGGCGATGGCAGGAGGGGGAGTCAGCGCCCACGACGAGCCAATCGCAGCGACCGACCAACCGGAAGCGACAATCGTGCTGCACGTCGAAAATCACGCGTTGCTGCCCGGTGACCTTATGAGCGGCGCCAAGGCTCGCGTCGAGAGGGTCTATGAGGTTATCGGCGTGCGCATCGTGTGGGTGGACAGCGACGAAGCCGTCGGAGACCGTCGGGACGGCCGGCTCCATCTTACCGTCGTGCTGCTCTCGGACGACATGGCCAGGAAGAAAGTGTCAGCAGAAAGGCTCGACGGCAACGTAGTCGGCCAGGCGCATTTCTTCAGCGGGCGCGCGTACATCTTCTGCGGCCGCATCGCCCCGATGTCCGGCCGGCCGAGGTTTTTCGCGATCCCGCTCGGCGACGTTATCGCTCACGAAGTCGGCCATCTTCTGCTACGGGAGAATAGCCATTCCCAGTCGGGCATCATGCGCCGCGCCGTGGACATGCATTCCACTCACGTCCAGAGATTTGACCCGACTCAGGCCAACACCATCCGTAATAGGTTGACGGAACTGACGGCCGGCGCAACCGGACGCTGACAATCCAGCCGAACGCGGACCGCAAAAGGTCACTTCGTTAACGCCGCGTCCCAGTTGAGAACGACCGTGATGGGTGGCGCGGCCGCCCCTTCGACGACCACGTTCATCAAGAAGCGCCCGTTGGCGGCGACTGCATACTGCGGCTTCGACAGGACACCGGAGGGAATGTTCGACCCGCTGGCGAGCCGCGTCCGGAAGAGCGGAACCGCCGTGCCCACCTGCAGATCCGGCGCGTCCACGCCGAGCCGCGACCGGCACCGCCATCAAACGTGCGTCAGCCGCGATATAGAAGAGTTCCTTCCCGTCCAGGCCGCCATCGCGGTTGACTCCCGCCAGCCGTCGACACCTGCCACGGACCGCCGGCTTTCAAAAACGGTTGGATGTAAATCTGCACTGGCCTGGATTCGTTCGACTGATACGCCACCCACCGCCCGTCGGGCGACAATTGCCCCGCCGTATCGTCGAAAGGCGTCTGCACGACGGGGATCGGCTTGCGATCGCCGGTCAGCGCCAGGGCCCAGAGGTCTGACCCTGTCTTCGGATCCTGTGTGGCGTAGAGCAGAAACCGCCCATCGGGCGACCAGGCAAGCGGCGTCTTGTGTGCCCCCGTCAGCAGCAGTGGCTGCTCGTTGCCAGCGCCACTCGCCGCCTTCTGAAACAGGTCGAAGGCGCCGTTGACGCAAGGCCGTAAACACCACACGGCGGCCATCTGGCGACCACAGAGGGAGGCCTTCGTTGCTCGCGTCGAACGTAAAGCGGCTCGGCACGTTCCGGCCAGTCTCCATCATCCACACGTCTGGATTCCCTTGCACTGCGCGTTGCACCGCGACGCGCTGGCCATCGGGCGCCAGCTCCGGACTGCTTAGCCCGTCCTCATCGGGTGGCCCGACGGTGCCTCGCGCGATACCCGCGCGATCCACCCACGTAAGTTGCCGCCGTTCTCCCCTTCCCGCCCGATGGGCGAGCACGCCGTTCGCCGACACCGCAAACGCGCCGCGCAACACGCCATCGTCCACGCCGACCGTCATGGGCCACGGGGATCGGCTCGCCACTGACCACCTTGCGCTCCGGGTCGAACCGCTGCGCAACGAGCACGCCCTGGTGCACCCACAACAGCACGCCGGGCGGCGAGTACACGGCCGCCGTCTCCGCCGAGAGGACGTGCGCGGGCTCGCCGCCATCGACCGTGCCCACGTACACGCCCTGCTTATCCGGTGGCCCGTACCCGGCGAAAAATATGAAATGGCGCCCATCGGGCAGAAACTGCGGCCAGCGATGGCTCCCCTGGCCGGGTATGTGCTGCGTCACGGCCACTGGCGTCCCACCCGCCGCCACCACGCGCATTATCACCCCACGGTTGACGTCCGCGCAAATACCAGGACGTCGTCGCGGTTCCACGCGCCACCGCGGCCACTCGGCGCGTCCGCGAGTACCTGCGGGCCGCCGCTTCCCAGATCGATCTTCTTCAGCTTGCCGTCGGCAAAAAAGCCAATCGCGCGGCCATCCGGTGACCAGAAAGGATAGCTGGCTCCTTCGGTGCCCGGGAGAGGCTGTGCAGTCACCTGGTCAAGGTCCGCACCCACAGCCGCGGCGCTCCTTCGGAGTCCGCGACGAAGGCCAGCTGGCGGCCGTCGGCCGAGAGCGCGAACGATACCGGATCGCCCGTCGGCGGCGTCGGGATCTCGAACCGTGTAACCGACTGGCTCTGGTATAAGCGCGGCGGAAGTACAGCGCAGCGGAGATTGCCAGTGCCGCGACGATCGTGAGCGACAGCGCCGCGGCGATCGATGCGAAGCGCACGAACCGCGCTGTGCGCGCAGCCCCGTCGCGACGGCCGTGGGGCTGTCCTCCGTCGCGCCGCTGAACCATTCGTCAATCTGTACGCGCGCGTCTCCAATCGCCTGCAGCCGCGTCTTCGGATCCTTCCTCAGACATCGGCGCAACAGTTCACGCACGCGCGGAGGCGTCGACGACGGGAGCGCCGCCCAGTCCGGTTCGCGCTCGATCACCTTCGCCAGCACGTCCGAGATCGCCTCTCCCTCGAACGCCCGCCGGCCGGTCAGCATCTCGAACCACACGACGCCGAACGCCCACACGTCCGCGCGCTTGTCAGCGGGCCGGCCCCTCGCCTGCTCGGGACTCATATAGGTCGCTGTCCCGAGAATGACCCCTTCTGTCGTCGCGCCGGTCGTCATCGTCGGTGACTGCGTCCCATCGCCCGGCGCATCGCCGGAGGCCGCCTTCGCCAGGCCAAAGTCGAGGACTTTCACGACGCCGTCAGGAGTGAGCTTGATATTGGCCGGTTTGAGATCGCGGTGCACGATGCCCTTTTCGTGCGCCGCCTCGACCGCGTCGGCGATCTGTCGCGCAATGGCGAACGTTTCATGCAGAGGTATGGGTCCGCGCGCGATGCGGTCAGCCAGCGTCTCGCCGTGGACCAGCTCGAGCACCAGGGCGCGCACGCCGTCAGCGTCTTCCAGACCATAGATCGCACCGATGTGTGGATGATTGAGTGACGCCAGGACGCGCGCTTCGCGTTCGAACCGCGCCAGCCGATCGGGGTCGTTGATGAAGAGCCTCGGCAGAACCTTGATCGCCACATCGCGGTTCAGCTTCGGGTCTCGCGCCTGATAGACCTCGCCCATCCCTCCGACGCCGAGCAGCGATGTCACCTCGTAGATGCCGATGCGCCGGCCCATCAGGTTCAGTTGGCTCTCCTCGGGTCCCAGGAAGCGGTCCATACGCGAGTCATCCACGAGCAACGCCGACACTTCGGCGCGCAACGTGTCGTCGGATCCGCACGCCTCCCGCACGAACCGGGCGCGGTCCCGTGAGGCGACGGCGATCGCCTCGTTGTAGATGCGCGAAATCCGGTGCCAGCGTGAATCAGACAAACCGGGTCCTCACGACAATCGTCATCGGCAGATCAATCACGGACTATCGACGCGTGACTAGCGTTTCCGCAGCTCCTTTCCCAACCACGCCTTTGCGAGCGTCCAGTCGCGCTTCACCGTGTCCTCGGACACACCGAGCACGCCGGCGATTTCCGCCCCGCTCATGCCACCGAAGATCTTCATTTCCACGACCTGGCCGCGCCGCGCGTCCAACTGCGCCAGCGCGTCGAGCGCCTCATCGAGGGCGAGGAGATCCTCCGGACGATCGGGTACGTTAAGGTCGTCGACGAGTGTCACTTGCACCACGTCCCCGCCATGCTTCACGTTTCCGCGTTTGCGTGCCGCATCGATCAGGATGCGCCGCATCTGGCGTGCCGCCATGGCGAAGAAGTGCGCGCGACCCTGCCAACGCACCTGATTGATCTCCACGAGGCGGAGATACGCCTCATTGACCAGCGCCGTCGCCTGCAGTGTGTGTCCGGGCCGCTCGTGCCCCATGTGCCACTGGGCGAGCCGTCGTAACTCCTTGTACACGATGGGTATCAGCTCCGCGAACGCGGACTCGTCCCCCTCCGTCCAGGCGACGAGGAGGCGTGTGATTGGCACCGCCGGCGGCCGGGCGGCTTTCACCATAGATTTTTGTGAATCTTAAGCCATCCCCACTTCAGTGATCTCAATTTTCTTCGGTCCGCTGCGCCTCGCTGGTTAAGGACGGGATGGGCGCGGCCTCGATCGCACCGCGTCGGGAATCGAGCAGGGCTGCACTCCAGCCCACCTCAGTTGACGCGGAGCGCCAAGTCTTGGCGAGCACGGGCTGGTGACTTGCTGAACTACTACTAGCGGCGGCGTGACAACGGCGCCAGCGGACGCGCATCCGGTCGGCCCACATCTGCGACATTACGCGGGCCGCACGACCCGAAACGCGTGCGCGCGAGTGCGTGGGGTTCACGCCGGTTTCGCTGTTCACGATCTGGTGGTCTCCTGAATTATTACGAGCGGGCTGCGTGATGTGGACGTCCGTCGATGTGATTGGCTCGGCGAAGTGATTGGGGCACTGCGGGTACCATGCTGTTGGCCTTCAAGATCCAGGCGCTTGCAGAGATGTGGATCACGGCCGGAGTCTATATCACCGATCACGAATCCTGTCGTCGTCTGGATCCAGTCATGGGACATTTACGGCAAGCACTATCTGGAGAGCGGCCGTCGATCACGGCCGAAGTCTATGTCAGGTGCGCAAATCGTGCGCCCGTCCGTCGATCCAGTTATGGGACATTGCCGAACTATCTATCCAGGACGAATATGCGCTGAGCCGCCCTGACCTTTCGCTGGGAGAATGGATGCCTACGAAGTCCGCGTCGAGATTATCACTAGAGATCCGAACTGGTTGGGTCCGGCGATCGCGCCTGGCGAAATCCTACTCTAGGAGTACACTGAGGCCGATGGGGATGGGTCAGGTCGATGCTGCGCGACATCTCGGCAGTCGAGCACGTTCTCGACTTTCGCCTTGTCGGCTTGAGTAAGGTTCGGTGCTTGCTCGCCGTCGGGCTCAATCCAGCGAACTGCCTGTTCGAGGAAAGCATATAGGCCAGCGCGGATCGTGGCCTCATCCTGCTCGCGATAGGCCGGGAATTCGCGCTCATATCGATAGAAGACGCCAGCCTGATGTCGAAGGGCCTGAACCCCATCAACTAGATATGACCGTTCGAGAAAGGCGCGGGCGCTCGGTATGGGTCGGCCGGATCGAGAATCAGCGGCTCCGGGATGTCTCGCTGGATCAGGCCCCGATATATTGACGCTCTCTACAGGGATAACCGCAATAGTCAAGCGGCACTGTCCTGTCGTCGCTTTGTTGCCTCGGGTCGTTGCGCCGCCATCTGATTCCGGCACACTTCGCGCCGGCGGTCGACCATTTCGAGCTCTTGGTTTAGATCGGCAGCGTAGTGAATTGCGGATAGCGCGACGAGACGCCAAGCAGCACATTCAACACGAGCGTCGGAAAGCTCGAGCACTTGCTCGACGAGCAGCGCGCAGGCTTCGGAGAGAGTCACGCGGTGGAGTCCCGCGATTCAGCAATGCGCAGGAGCCATTGCTCAACTTCATCCGCGAGCCAACCAACAGACCGCAGCCCGAGATGAACAGGGCGAAGGAAAAGACCCGTCGCGGACCCTGAGGTAGATGGTCGAACGACTGAGTCCAGTTACTTCTTTGACTTTCGGAAGCCGCAGAATCGCCTTAGCCATCTCAAAACCTCCCAGGCGGCTATGGTCGTCTGCGTTCCTGAAGATGTCGATTTCGCTGTTTCGCTAAGTTTCGTCGAAACGTTTCGCGGAACGACGCCTTGCGGCACGCCGGTCACGTCCAGCGGACTCGTCGTCTCGTATCAAAGCCGCATACGCCTGCGCGTCGCGAGGGTTGACTCGAAGCTTTGCAGTAATGAGAGTAGTGATTTCCTTCTGCGACGCGCCGGTCGGTGCCTCTTTTAGGACCTCGAGCAACAGTAGCAGCCGGTGAGGCAATGGACGGTGGTGGCGCTTCTTTCCAGCATCCAGAAAATCTATCTCTGAGAAAGGGAAGGTCCGGGGATAACGTTCCACTGCCCATTTCGACACCTTGTCAGGTTCGAATAGCGGCGCTGTCCGATAAATGACATCGCTCGGAGTCACTGGCCAACGTAAGTCCTCGATAATTGGAAGCTCGGGATCACTGACTCTAATCGACAACATGATTCGTCTAACGTGCGGTTATATCGGTCACGACTTCGGTAAGATTCCGCTCGCTGGGTCCCATCCGCAACAGAGACGTGCTAACTGAGCTGCAGTCCAGGCCGGTCGACGGGCCCAATCTCTCTTCCATGCTCTTGATTTGAATTTCGGGAAGATGTTGGTTCTCGTCATGGCGAGCGCCAAAAGATCTTTATGGTCTTGTACTCCCTAGTCAACTTCGGTGGTGCACTGGCTCTCCCACACCCAAGAAAATGAGGGATGAAAAGGGGGTAAATATATTGCTTAGCTAACTTTACTAATAAATATTCAATAAGTGGCGGAGAGGGTGGGATTCGTTCCCGTCGAACCCGCTCTCATCAACAATTTAGGCCAGTCTTCAATCGCTCAAATCGCGAGAAACGCCCAAAACCTGAGTATCAAGCACACAGGGACAGTGGCGACCATGTCTTCTGCCGTTTCTCGGCGCTTGACGGAGACCCCAGTCCGCCCGTAGCCGCATCCAGAGTTGCGGCGGACGTCTTCAGTAGCCGCGACAGCCGAAGCGCCGTATCAGCTGTGATGCCCCGTTTGCCGAGCACGTATCTCGTTCAAGCGGTTGAGCGACTCTAGGAATGAAGGACATCCGCTTTTTATTCCCGCACCGAATGGTAGCGGCAACGACGCGACGCCACTGGTGAAAGAGTTGGCAGATTTATCGGAGTTCGAGCGGAAGGAGATCGTCGAGATTTTCGCGAAACTAGCGGTTGAGGCTTATCTGCATCCCCCACCGTCGTGCGGCTTCTGTCTCTGAGGGACGACTGTCCTTCTCTAAAGGATTCCAGGCCAATGTCCCGTCGAGCGACCGTTGCGCTGGTTGCCTGCGGACGCACCTCGAACACGGAAGGCGCGTCGCCGCGAGCAAAGCGAACAGAACCGCAATCGATCGGGAGGTTTCTCGACAGGCTGTGATCGTCGGGACGCACTTCGCTAAACAGTGCGGCGTTACTCGGCAACTGACTTAGATCGCACCGCCCCCCACCGCGATTGTGGAATCGCATGGCGTCGGCCTATCGAGCGTTGTCGAGGAGAGTTCTAGAATGACGGATATCCAGCTACCAGATGCCCCGAAGAACAACTGGGACAAAGGCGAACGCCCCGAGGCGAGGGACAGCGAGAGGCGATCCGTTGGCGAGCACGCGACAACACGATTGCGGACGTCGTCGGCGCGATTTCTGCGCTCGTGACGACGTTGTATCTATTCGCGTTCCGACCGAACCAGGCTGCTGCTGAAGTCTTGAAGAAGCCGCCAGACCATTCGGTGTTGTTGCGTCCACACATTTTTCTCCTGTTCGGTTGCCTCTTATACAGTCTTGTCGTCAATGTCTTCGCCACGCCGTCGGACGAAACGATCCGAAGCCTCAGCTTCTCCGAGACAACCGAGGCGATTGCCGCCTCTTTCCAGCAGCTTCTCACGGACACGCCGTCGCTACTTATAGTGGTCCTGAGAACGTTACCAATCCTATTCGTCACTTCACTGGCCGCTGCTTTCGCTGGTGCGATCGTCCGTGATCCCAGAACGATGGCCAATTCGTTCTTTCTATACCTCTACGGTCTGCAGGGCGCGATTGCACTGTTGGTTGTGATAGCGATGGAAACCATAGGAAGTGTGTCGGAGGCACTTTTCGGCAGTGATGACTACGCTCTATTTGTCTTCCTGCTATTGCTACTGGTCATCGCGGTCCAGACTGCGCGATGCTTCCGGTCGCTTTTTGCGGCCTGGATCGGCCCCGGAAGGTGGGAGCGTGCGCGCCACTATGCGGCATTCAGCCTGTTTTTCGCGGTGCCGCTGCCATTGTCAGCCCATCTGGTACTGAGCATAAACCGGTCGGTCGAGGAGATGAGGTCGAGAACAGGCGGTGGTCTCCAGGTCCGCCGATCCGGATAGTCGATGTTAGTCCCCTGGCAATAAAGAGTGACCGCTTAACCATGCGCTTATCCGCCCTAGTCGAGAATCGCTGGAACCAGACGCTTGCGATACGGCCGAGGGACGTAACTCTTGAGGTCTATTTCGTCACTATTGAGGAATTCGACCGGTCGTCTTTCATATCTCAAAGGGAGCCATCCAACGTATACCCGTATCTCGACAGCTACGACCGGTATCACATTACGCTCGATGATGCATCCATCGAGAATGGCATCAGGAGCGGCGCCATTTGGACAGTGGCGCCTGGTGCGGAAAGCTTTCTTGAAGTCGCGGCAAGTCAGCAGATAACGTCGCCTAGTTTTGCGGCAAACACCCGCGGCCGCCCCGAATCGACGCCACTGAGAGCTCGAGGCTAGCGTCCGAGCGGGTCCGGTCCGTGCGTCAAGCACTTGAGCAGGTGCGAGAATCGGAGCGGTTGAGATACGTCGCGGATGGTAACAAAGCGATCGTGCGACTCGTGCTGACAGACATGGCCGCGAGGCAGAGGTTGACGAGCGGGTTCTACATTTTGGATGGGTCGTCAAAGTGGCCGGCCCAGACGCGCAGGGCCGGCGGTAGATTGCGGTTACGGCCACGAACGGAGGGAGCGGGACCAAGCTCACGAAGTAGCTACTTAGGCGTGAGCAGTCAGACGCACAGTGCTAAGTGCCAACCGATTGAGCCAAGAATCGATGAGCAGGCCAGAGCATTGCAGCCAAAGTCCTCACTCGTCGCCAAGTTGATTGAACGCCAGTTATCGCTCAAGAGCACGCGCAGCTTTAGCAGCCCCGCTACATCCTGATCCTCGTGACGTTGTTCTGCTGGGTGGAGGGGCGATGCTGACCCAGCCGCGGACGTTTCGGCGGTCGTCCACGCTCTCTCTTGAACCCTTACGTTGGTCAATCCGCGCCGCGATCCACGATGGTGGCAGCGACCCGCCGCAACGACAAACAATTCTAACCCGCGCGTATTCCGTTCGCATTGCATGAGCCCGCAACTGGCTTGCCGGCATGATCGTCCCGGTGCTCGGGTCATTCTGCTTGTGCTCGTCGCCATATCGACATGGTCATCGTGGCGCGCTCGAACCCAGCCTATTGGCGCGGCTGCGGGCCGAGTGGGGCCATTTTCTGGATCGGCCACGGGATATGGAGGCCATTGCGGACTTGTTCCGAATCGCATGACGATGCGCGAGGATTTCCTCGACGACCGCACGTGGAATGACCTTCTCATGGACGAGTCGTCTCTCGATACCTGGACCGGACCGAAAGCAGCGTCGGCCAGCAGGTGCTCTACGTTCGACTGCGTTCGGCGTCGACGCCGCGAAGCGCTGGACGCCTTCGACGCGCTCGTGGCAAGCATCGGAGAAGACCCCCGTAAACGCGAAGCAGCGCAGGCGGCTCTGGCCCGATTACGGTATCTGGCAGGCTACTACCTTCATCGTCTCACTCGCCCGGACGCACTTACCCGTCGGTGGTGGCACGTCGCCTTCCCGATTTGGACTCTCGCAGTCGCACTGAGCCTGTCGTTGGCGTTCATCTGGCCGAGGCTGCTATTGGTGGTCGCAGTTGCCGCTTGTAGCTAATTTCGCGATTCGGATTGCGACAGGGCGTCGCATCGGTGGAGAGATCGTCTGGTTCCGACAGATGGGTCCGCTCCTGTCGGTAGCAAATGCGCTGGCCCCGTACTGCACCAATGACACGGCGGCGATTACCGCATCTCTGAAGGACGACCTCGTTGCGCTGCGTCGGCTCGGCGCAATCGCGCGCTGGGTGAGTCGTGATCCATTGACCACTGGAGAACTCGCAGGGGCTCTTGCTCGAGTATCTGAACATGCTCTTTTGATGGACGCGAATGCGTTCTACTTCGCGAGTCGCGAGCTGCAGTCGTGCAGACTCCATTTGCTTCGGGTGATTGAGGTGGTCGGCGAAGTCGACGCGGCGATTGCCATTGCCTCGTTTCGCGCTGGTGTCAAAGACTGGACGCGTCCGCAACTCGTCGCCTTTGATGCTCACGTCGGCTTCTCGGACTATGTGGTCCGCTCGTCGATGAGGCCGTGCCGAATTCGAGTGACGCTGACGCCCCCGTACGGCGTGCTGGTACCGGCTCCAGATGTCGGGCAAATCCACACTTCGAACTGTCGACGTCAACGCGGTGTTGGCGCAACGGTTACACGTGTTTGCCGTCCTACCAAGCGCCGCCGTATCCGGTGCGCACCTGTCTCGTCGAGCAATGACTTGTCGCCGGCAGAAAGCTATTACCTCGTGGAGGTTGTGTCCATTCTCTCGCTGGTGCTTGCCACGACCGTACCTGAGCCGCATTTGTTCCTCCTCGACGAGCTCTTTCGCGGAGCCAATGCGGTCGACGAATCGCCGCAGGTGAACCATACTTCGTGGACGATGGTCGGTGAGACGAAACGACACGTGCGCTCAGTCGCCACACACGACGGCGAGCTCGTGAAACTACTGCGCGATTCCTACGTCGTTTACCATCCGGGACGCGGTGGGACCGAACGGGCTCATCTCGACTATCACTGACCTCCAGGTCCGCGCGACGAGTCGCAACGCGATCGAGTTCTTGGCCTCACGGAGCACCTGACAGCTGGTGACGCACAGCGCTTGCCGTGCCGCCGCACACTCGATCGTAGCGGACAGCGGGCCGCTGTATACCCTTTAAGTTCAGAAGTGTGTTAAGCGTTTAGCTGGCCGGCCACGTTGTTGCCACTCTTACCTTTGCGTCGACTCACAATCGGTAACCATATGGGAAAGACGTCCTGAGTGCCTTTTCGAGACTGCCGACGATATTCAGTCCCGGACCTTTCGACCACGTTGATCCCTGCTGATGTTAGGTCACATGCCGATAGCCGCTCAGCCAGCTTCTCCTGTCGAGAAATCTCCTGTCGTTCGGTAACTCTTAATCGTCGCCCCATGTTCGCCGCGCCCGCGTCGTGAACGTAATTGGGACTGTCAGACTCAGCCGAGGCACAGCATGACGAGCTGAATGTTTACCGAAGTCTGCAGATCGAGCCGATTCCGGCGCGCCGGCCAAGCGCCCACTTTGTTGCCGAGCCGGCGTTTGCAGAAATTCAGAACCGGCCGGCAGCATCAGATAGCAGCCGCCGTGTAGTCGGTGTCTCGCGACTGCCGATGTCGGCGCAGGCGAAATGAAGCGAGCTGAATCCTCCGCATGCCCGTCGAGCGTGACGAGCTGCTGGTCTCGAGCATTCAGCAGCGACTGACGCCACAGACGAGTCCCGCAAACAGCCAACTCCGACATTCAAGAGCGCTACGCGGGAAAGTCGTGGATCAACAGAGCGAGTGCCCAGGGCAAGCCTTCCCTGATACATGACGTAGCGGCCCAGAGAAGCCACTTGACATATTCCTATATAGGAATATTATCTGACTATGCCTCGCGCCGCCACGACGTCGGACACGTTCAACGCCATCGCCGAACCGCGTCGTCGAGACATCCTGGACTATCTCGCGCCGCGCGAGCGTCCCGTCGGCGACATCGTTATAGCGCTGGGCCTCGCACAACCGTCGGTCTCCAAGCACCTGCGCGTGCTTCGCGACGTCGGCTTGGTGGAGGTGCGCCGCGACGGCCGCCAGAGCTTCTATCGCACGAACGCCGCGGGGATCAGACCGCTCCACGAATGGACCAGCCGATTCGAACGCTACTGGCGCAACCAGCTCGCGCGAGTCAAAGAACGCGCCGAGCGCAATTGACATCCTGAACAGACCGCTTAGAGGAGGCCATCATGATCGCAGTCGCTCCAGCCATTGAAAATCTATCGCTCAACATCACGGAAGAAATCCACGTTCGCTCGTCTCTCACCGCAACGTTTGCGGCGCTTCTGGAGGAGATGGGGCCGTCAAACGAAGGAGAGAACAGCGTGCCTATGCCGATGACCCTCGAGCCCTGGCCTGGCGGTCGCTGGTTCCGCGATCTCGGCGACAACAACGGGCACTTGTGGGGTCACGTACAAGCGATCAAGCAGCCAACGCTGCTCGAGATCACAGGACCGTTGATGATGTCGTTTGCCGTGGCTTCGAATCTGCAATACCGGCTCAAGGAGATCGATGGCGGAACGTTGATCACGCTCCGTCACACAGCACTCGGCCTGTTTCCAGACGGGTATCGTGAAGCGCTATCGCAGGGCTGGCCACATTTGTTCGCCCGCATTCGGCGACGGGTTGAAAAGGCGTAACACGATTCACACGCACGACGGAGGGCGGACAAATGGCGTTAATCGACGGCATGTTGCAGGAGTTCGAACAGGAAACACAGACGACGCGCCGCGTCCTCGAGCGCGTGCCTGACAATCAGCTGGCCTGGCGGCCGCACGAAAAGGCGAGGACGCTGGGAGAGCTCGCCCTGCATGTCGCGATGGTGCCCGGCGGGGTCGCTGAGCTCGTGGCCTCGCCATCTCCGGCTCAAGCTCCCCAGTTCACCGATCCGAGTCCGAAGAGCGCCTCGGAGCTCATTCCAGCGCTTGACCAGAGCATCGCGAAGGTGAAGGAGGTGCTCGGCGGCATGGACGATGCCGCGCTTATGGCGACATGGCGACTGATGCAGGGCGATCGGGAGCTATTGGCGGTGCCGCGGGTGGCGATGCTGCGATCGGTCATGCTCAACCACTGGTATCACCATCGCGGCCAGTTGACGGTGTACCTGCGCGAGCTTGGTGTCCCCATCCCCTCAATCTACGGTCCGAGTGCGGACGAGAACCCCTTCGCCTAATCCGTATCTCGGTGAAACGCGAATCGTGCCATTTGTGGGTGAGAACACCGCGGATTACCTGAAGGCGTTCGAGTCTCGCAACTTCGGTGTCGCCCTTTTCGAATCGTTTGTCCTCGACAAGCACACGGGCCTGGCGATCTGGACGAAAGTGCAGGCGAGGGGGTGGTGGTATAGGCCGGAGTCACGACGATCTATCTCGTTGACCGTTTGCCCTGTGATCTGCAGCGATCACCTGTAGGCCTTCGCCATCGTCGAGGAATTGCACGAAGTGCAGAGATCGCCATCCATGTCGGATTCATCAGCGACTTTGAGAGCGGCCAATTCACGACGGAAGGGCCAACCTTTGGCAGCTCGAATACGAATCGCACCCGAGGGAGGTTTCTGGCAGCGAACCACGTATTTCGCGACGGTCGATTGAGAGACCGTTAGACCCAGCTTCAGCAGTTC
>CAWDIK010000025.1:0-25841 GCA_963802345.1 Vicinamibacterales bacterium | reverse complement strand
GTTAAGAGGAACGCCTTGGCGTCAAGCCCTCCGCCGAAGCCCGTCAGCTTGCCGTTCGAGCCGATGACCCGATGGCAGGGCACCACGATCGACACCGGGTTCCGGCCGTTCGCGGCGCCGACTGCTCGCATCGCGCCCGGATTGCCGATTTGCTTCGCGATGTCTCCGTACGACCGCGTTTCTCCGAATGGAATCGTCCGCAGCGCGTTCCAGACCTTGCGTTGAAAGGGCGTGCCGTCGACGTCCAGCTTCAGCGCGAATTCCGTCCGCCGTCCCGAAAAATACTCATTCAGCTGGCGCTCGGTTTCTATCAGGACCGGATGACTGTCGTCGCGCGTCTCGACGCGCAACTGAACGCGTTTCGGCCAGTCGTTCTCCCACAGGATGCCGGCGAGCCCTTCGTCCGTTGCAACCAGTGTGAGCGTGCCTACAGGCGAGCTCATCGTCGTATGAACGTAGCGCTTTGGGATTGGTGAATCGGCCTTGACCATTGCAGCGTCTCCTTTCGACTCATTCGCTGCTCAATATAGGATACGCGCCCCAACTCTGCTGGCTGTTTTCGGACATGAAACGACGCCGATGTCCATGTCCGAAAATGGCTAGACGATCGGGTCGATCGCCCGTATCGTGAGGGTATGCACCAAGCAGAGCGAAGACTCTACAGCGCCCTGACAGCCCGCGATCGGCGGTTCGACGGCGTGTTCTTCGTGGGCGTCACGTCAACCGATGTGTACTGCCGCCCGATCTGCCCCGCAAAAACACCCAAGCAGTCCAATTGCCGTTTCTTCGACACGCCGCAGGAAGCCGAGCTCGCCGGCTTCAGGCCCTGCCTGCGGTGCCGTCCCGAGCTCGCGCCGGGAAGCGCTCCCGTCGACGACGGACAGCGAATCGCCCAGCTCATCGTTCAACGTCTCGAAGAAGGATCGCTCGATGACAAGGCCGGACTCGAGGATATCGCAGATCAGTTCGAGCTCAGCTCGCGGCAGGTTCGCCGCATCGTGCAGAAGGAGCTCGGCGTTCCGCCGATCCAGCTGCTGCTCACGCGACGGCTCCTGCTGGCCAAGCAGCTCCTGACCGAAACGGCGCTGCCCGTCACCGAAGTCGCCTTCGCGAGCGGTTTTTCGAGTCTCCGCCGGTTCAACGACGCGTTCAACAGGCGCTATCGCATGCCGCCGACGCGTCTCCGCAAACGGGCGGCAGAAGGCGTTGCCGCGATCGCCGACAGCCAGACGTCCACGCTGCAACTCTCGTATCGATCGCCGTACGACTGGAACGGCGTCCTCCAGTTTCTGGCGGCCCGCGCACTCAAAGGAGTCGAGCACGTAACTGACAGTTCGTACGCGCGAACCGTCCAGCTTGGAAAGGCGAAGGGCTGGATCCGGGTGACGCAATCGAAGGAGAAGCACGCGCTCATGCTCGAGTTCACCCACAGCCTGACGCCCATGCTGCCGTCGCTGCTCAGCCGCGCCCGCGCGCTGTTCGATCTCGATGCGCGGCCGGACGTGATCGCGCGGCATCTCAAAAAAGACCCGCGTCTTGCTCAGGCCGTGAAGACGAATCCTGGAATACGAGTGCCTGGTGCGTTCAACGGATTCGAGTTGGGGCTGCGCGCGATCCTCGGCCAGCAGGTTACCGTGAAGGCGGCGACCACGATCGCGTGTCGCTTCGTCGAAGCGTTCGGCGATCCCATCGTGACGCCGTTCGCGGAGCTCAACCGGTTGACGCCCGTACCCGCGAGGATTGCCTCGGCGAGCGTAGATGACATCGCTCGTCACGGGATCCTCGCCTCGCGAGCGAAGACGATCATCGCGCTTGCGGAAGCGCTGACGTCAGACACCCTTCGCCTGGACGCCGTTGCGCCTGCACAAGCCCGATGACTCGATCAGGAAACTGACAGATCTGCCAGGCATCGGCCAGTGGACGGCGCACTACATCGCCATGCGCGCATTGCGCTGGCCCGACGCCTTTCCGAAAGAAGACATCGCAGTGCGCAACAATCTCGGTGGCGTGACGGCGAAGGAGGCGGAATTACTGTCCCAACCCTGGCGGCCATGGCGAAGCTACGCGGTCATGCACGTGTGGGGCATGGCGAAGGCCTGAGCCATCCTGCCTATTACTGCTTTACTACGTGCTTCGCCGACAGCAACAATAACGAGGGCCACTGCAATTCAAACGGCCGAGGTCGACATGCAACGCATCAGACTCGCGTGCGCAATAGGAGTCGCAGGTCTCCTGTCTGCTCACACTACTGCGCTGGCGCAATCCGCGCCGCAGGACAAAACGCCTCGGGCCGAGACGATCCCGCAGGTGATCCCGATCTTCCCGCTCGAAGTCACGATGCTCTTCCCCGGCGTTTCCCGGCCGCTGCACATTTTCGAACCGCGATATCGGGCGATGGTCGCTGACGCGCTGAAAGGCGACCGCATCATCGGGATGACGACGCTGAAGCCTGGATACGAGGCGGACTATCAGGGCCGGCCGCCAATCTACGAGATCGGATGCGCCGGCGTCATCACGGACGTCGAAGAACTGTCCGGCGGGCGATACAACATCGTCTTGCGCGGCGTCGTGAAGTTTCGCGTCACCGGCGAGGACCAGAGCCGTTCCTACAGGCTGGCGAACGTCGAGACTCTGCCCGAGGCGCTTGATGATGCGGAGAAGGCAGCGCTCCACAAGCTCCGGCAGCGTCTCGAAGAGCTCATCACCAAAGGATCGGACACGAAGGTTGAGCCCGGCACTTCCGACGAACAATTGATCAACATGGTCGCGCAGTACCTCCCCATGGGCCTCGCCGAACGGCAGGGGCTGCTCGAGCTGAGGAATGTGCTGCTTCGGGTGCGTGCGTTGATCGAATTGATCGAGTCGAAGACGAAACCGCGCGCGGTTGCGACGGCCTCACTCCCCTACTGAAGTCCGCCGCGCACCGACGTGATGATCTGCGTGTTGAAGCCCAGCCAGTGCATTCGTCCGACGTACCTGGCGTGTTCGACCTTGATGCACCGATCCATGACGACGGACACGCCGCCCGCTTCGGCGATGCGTGCCCCCTCCTCATTGATCACCGTGAATTGGCACCATAGATTTCCCGCCCGCACCTTCACCGCCTCATCAGCGATAGCCGGCACGGCGTCGGGCGTGCGGAACACATTCACGATATCGATGGGCTCGGGCACGTCCAGCAGACTCTTGAAGCTCTTCTCGCCCAGGATCTCCGTCTCGCGCGGGTTCACAGGAATTACGCGGTACCCATGGCGCTTCAGGTAGTACCCGACAAAGTAGCTGGCTCGCAGCTCATTCTTCGACAGCCCGACAATGGCGACCGTCCTGGCGTTGTTGAGCGCGCGCTGGATGGTGAGCGAATCCTGATACCGCGTCAGATCGAACGCCGCCGGGCTCATCGCGCCGCTCCCGTTGCCGCGGCCGCCGACCTGGCAACGCACGCGAAGCCCTGTTCCAGATCCCAAATCAAATCGTCCCTGGATTCGGTGCCCACGGACAGCCGGATCGTTCCCGGACCTACGCCGGCCGCGCGCAGCTCATCGTCGCTGAGCTGCCGATGCGTCGTGCTGGCGGGATGGATGATGAGGCTTTTCGAATCGCCGACGTTCGCGAGATGCGACCACAAGGTGACGCCGCGGATGAAGTCCTGGCCCGCGGCGCGGCCGCCGCGGCACTCGAACGAAAACACCGCACCGGCGCCGCGCGGCAGATACTTGTCGACCAGCGCGCGGTAGCGGCTGCCCTCGAGACCTGGATACATGACGTTCGACGCGAGCTCGTGCTTCGCCAGGTATTCCGCTACCGCCCTTGCGTTCTCGACATGCCGTTCCATCCGCAGCGACAGCGTTTCGAGACCCTGCAGAAACAAAAAGGCATTGAACGGACTCATGGCCGCGCCGAGGTCGCGCAGCGTCTCGGCCCGCAGCTTCATCAAGTAGCCGTAGGTACCGAACGTCTCGTGAAACTGCAGTCCGTGGTATGCCGGCGACGGCTCGGCCACGACCGGATACCGCCCATTCGACCAGTTGAACCCACCCGAGTCCACCACGACGCCGCCGATGCTCGTGCCGTGGCCGCCGATGAATTTGGTCGCCGAGTGCAAGACGATGTCCGCGCCCCACTCGATCGGGCGGCACAGGAAGGGCGTCGCAAACGTGTTGTCCACGATCAGCGGCAGATTCGCGTCGTGCGCGATCGCCGCGATCGTCTCGATGTCGAGCACGTTCCCGGCAGGGTTGCCGATCGTCTCGCCGTAGAACGCCTTGGTGTTCTCGCGCACCGCGGCCTTCCATGCGTCCGGGTCGTCAGGATTCACCCACGTCAACTCCACCGACATCTTGCGCAGCATGTGCTTGAACTGATTCACGGAGCCGCCGTAGAGCGCCGACGAGGACACGACATGGTCGCCGGGCGACAGCAGGGTGAAGAGCGCCGCCGCCTGCGCGGCGATTCCACTGGCGAACGCGACCGCGCCGCAGCCGCCCTCGAGGCTGGCCATGCGCTCCTCGAACACGGCCACTGTCGGGTTCATGATCCGCGAGTAGGTGTTCCCGTACTCCTGCAGGTTGAAGTACGCCGCGGCCGACTCGGGGTCTTCGAACACGTAACTCGTCGTCTGAAAGATCGGCACCGCGCGAGCGCCTGTGTTCGGGTCGGGACGCTGGCCTGCGTGAACCTGACGGGTTTCAAATCCGAAGCGGCGGGATTCGTCCATGGACGCGTTCTCCTGCTAGCGCGAGAGGAATGCCTGAATCATAGGGGTCTGACGCGCCTCCTCCAGCAGGAAGCAGTCGTGCCCGTACGGCGCGTCGATCACGTGGAGGTCGACTTCTTTGCCGGCAGCGCGAAGTGCCGCGGCCAGCTCTTCCGAGCCCGACGGCGGATAGAGCCAGTCCGAGCTGAACGCGATGAGCAGCGTGCGCGCGCGCACATCCTTCACCGCGTCCGCGAGCGCGCCGTTGCCGTATTGCCGCGCGAGATCGAAGTAGGTCAGCGCGCGCGACGTGTAGAGATACGTGTTCGCGTCGAATCGCTTGACGAACGACTCTGCCTGATGACGCAGGTAGTTCTCGACCTGAAACTCTGGTGACGTCAGGTCGTAGCGAATATCGTCGGCAAACTGCAGGCGCCTCCCGAACTTGTCCTTCACCGACATGGCGGACAGGTAGGTGATGTGTCCAACCATCCGCGCCACGCCCATTCCTGCGTTCGGCGCGCGTCCGGTGCCGTAGTAGTGGCCGCCCTGCCAATCCGGATCGGCGGTGATCGCGTTTCGCGCGATCGCGTTCCACGCGATGCCCTGCGGCTGCAGCGCGGGCGTGCTCGCAATCACGACGATGGCGTCGACCTGATCGGGATAGAGGATGGCCCACTCGAGCGCCTGCATCCCGCCGAGCGATCCGCCGGCCACCGCCGCCAGCCGCGAAATCCCGAGCTCGTCCAGGAACGCACGCTCCGTGCGAACCATGTCCGCGACCGTGATCACAGGAAAGTCGGATCCGTACGGCCGGCCCGTCGCGGGGTTCGTGGACGAGGGCCCTGTGGTGCCGCGGCAGCCTCCGAGAAGGTTGGTGCTGACGACGTAGAAGCGATTGGTGTCGAAGGCTTTACCCGGACCGATCATCCCATCCCACCAGCCGAGCCCGCGGCCGCTCGTTCCGTCGCGATCCTGGGCGCCAAACCCGTCGCGCGTGCCCTCCCCGACCGGCGATTTCGAGAATCCCGCCGCGTGGGCGTCTCCGCTCAACGCGTGACAAACCAGAATGACGTTGTCACGCGCGGGCGACAGTGTTCCGTAAGTCTCGTAGGCGATGCGAACCGGATGCAGCAGGCGCCCGCAATCGAGCTTCACGGGATTCGGAAGATCGAGGAACTGCGTCTCGACCGTGCCGACAGACCCCGCGGTATTTTTTGATTCCGGTCTGGTAACGCGGGCCATATCGGAGGTGTATCATACAGAGCTTTTGCGACGGGATTCACACGTCGCTGTTTTGGTTATCAGGGAGGTCCTATGGCTGAGTCGAGCGTTAATAACGGCGTCAATGTCGATGCGCTTCTGGCCGCGAGAGAGGTACTGAAAGGCGCGCCGCAGGCCGCCAAGTTCACGTGGCGGGCGTCCTGCAAATGGAAGAACGGCACCCACAGCCGCACGGACATACAGGGATTCCATGGGCTCGGCGAAGAGCAGAAGCACAAGACCGAATTCTCATTCGACGCCGACCATCCGGAGATATTTGCGTCGGAAGATCTCGGCGTCACGCCCATTGAGTTTGTGCTCGTCGGACTCGCCAGCTGCCTGACGGCCGGCGTTGCCGCTGTTGCCCAGAATCGTGGCGTCCAACTGAGGTCGGTCGAGGCGAAGCTCGAGGGCACGATGGACATCCAGGGCATCCTCGGCATCGACCGGGACGTGCGCAACGGCTACGACGACATCAAGGTCACCTTTCACATCGACGCCGACGCGTCGAAAAAGGAGATCGAGGCCATCGTCGCGCAATCGCAGAAGCGCTCGGCTGTCTACGACGTCCTGACCAATCCGACGAACGTGACTGTCGCCGTCGTCTGACGCGGACGCTGCGAGCGGAGCCAGCCATCGAATTCGTCACGACGGTCGTCATCGGCGCCGGCCACACGGGCCTGGCGACCAGCCGCTGTCTCAGCGAGCGGTCGATCGATCACGTGGTGCTCGAGCGCGGCGAGGTGGCCAACTCCTGGCGCCGCGAGCGTTGGGATTCGCTGCGGCTCCTCACGCCAAACTGGCAAAGCCGGCTGCCCGGCTATCGTTATGACGGCCGCGATCCCGACGGCTTCATGACGATGGCCGAGGTGGTCGAGTTCGTCTCGCGTTTCGCCGCTCTCTCTGCTGCGCCGGTGCGCACGCAAACGACGGTGACGTCCGTCACGCCGGTTGACGACGGGTACCGCGTGGCCACCAGCAACGGCGACCTTCGATGCAAGTGTCTGGTCGTCGCAAGCGGCGCCTGTAATCTCCCCAGCGTCCCGGCGCTCGAACAGCAAGTGCCGTCCTCGATCGCGCGTTTCAATCCGATGAGCTACCGCAACCCGGCTCAACTCCCCGAGGGCGGTGTTCTCGTCGTCGGGGCGTCAGCCACGGGCGTGCAGCTTGCCAGTGAAATTCATCAATCCGGCCGGCCGGTCACGCTTTCGGTGGGCGAACACGTACGGTTGCCAAGGATGTATCGCGGGCGGGACGTGTTGTGGTGGATGGAGGCATCTGGCGTCTGGAACCAGCGCTACGATGAGATCGACGATCTCACACGTGCGCGAGGGTTGCCTTCCCCTCAACTCGTTGGCACGCCGGAACGGACGACGCTCGACCTCAATACACTCAGCTCGATCGGCGTCAGACTCGTTGGCCGCCTGGCTGCCGTGCGCGACGGCCGCGCGCTTTTTTCGGGAGGACTGCGGAATCAGTTTGCGCTTGCCGATCTCAAGATGGATCGGCTGCTCGACACGTTCGACGAGTGGGCACGCGCGCATCCCCGCAATGCGGATATCGCCGCTCCCGAACGCTTCGAGCCCACGCGCGTTCCAGCTTCATCCCCTTTGCATCTCGATCTGACGAGCGGCGAGATTCGCTCGATTGTCTGGGCGACCGGATTTCATCCCGACTACAGCTGGCTTGGCGTCCCCGTGCTCGATCGCAAGGGTCATCTGCGCCACGAGGGCGGAATCGTGGACGCTCCGGGACTGTACGCGATTGGCCTGCCTATCCTTCGACGCCGCAAATCCACGTTCATCCACGGCGCCGAAGACGACGCACGGGATATCGTGGAACACCTCGCGAACTATCTTGCGTCGAGGTGACGGATTCATTTTTTGACGGTTTGCAGAATCGCCGCGGCGGCATCCACACCAGACAGCGCGGCACCTTCCATGAAGCCTTGCCAATCGTAGAACGAGTTCGCATGCTCGCCGGCGAAGAACACGTTTCCAACCGGCAGCCCCTCGAGACCGGCGATCGTCGTGAACTGGCCGGGCATGTAGCAGGTGTAGCTGCCTAGCGCCAGCGCGTTTGACGGCCAATGCTCGAGATGAGCGACCACGTCCCCATCCACGCGCCGCGCCGCGGCACGCGCCCCGGGGAACACGAGATTCAGATCCGCAAGAAATTCACGGGCTTCAAGCTGCACCGCCCCGGGGTCCAGGGACGCACCGCGCGCGCCACCTGAGTAGTCGGTCAACACGCCTCGGGCGGATGTCGCTCGTGCGGGATTTGTCTCCCACACGCAGACGAGTTTCGCGAGATCGGCGTACGCGGTGCCGTTGCCGCCTTGATCGATCCAGGGCCGCCCGTTAAAGCCGACCATCATCTTGGCGTTCGTCCCGTAGCCGAGATCGTCAATCGCAGCCCGCTTCCCAGGGACACGATCCAGATCGATGTCGAGTTCGACGGCTCGCAGCGTGGTGAACGGGATCGCGAGCACGACCGCGTCATGTGTGCGCGACACAACGCCCGCGGGGGTGTCGAATGTCAGCTCGATACGGCCGGCGGCGGTTTCGCGGACGGCCCCAAGTTTCATGCCGAGCTCGACGGGGCGTGGCAGCGCCTGCGCCAATCCAGAGACGATGCGATCGTTGCCGTCGAGGACGTGGTACCGCTCATCGCTGAAGACCCCGAACGGGGTGAATTTCGAGCGCCGGTCTGCGTGGATGTAGCCCAGGAAGTTCAGGCAGCTCTGCTGCTCGGGCTCGAGGCCGAACTCGGCGATATAGGCGGCGCGAATTGCCGCATTTGCGATCGGTCCAGCGGCGCGCCTGGCGCCGTTTGCGCCGTCGAGATACTCCGAGAGACTCGTGCCATCGAGCGTCACATCAGCGTCGGTGTGGTTGAGCGCGGTCGGCTCGTTCGACATCCTGCGCAAATCGACGTGCATCACCCCGACGAAGTCGCGGAACTCATCGACGACCGTCGATTCGGGGATGAGCTTACCTCCCAGGTGGTAGAAGACATCGCCCGGCTCCTTCGAGACATCTTCCAGCGCGAGATTGAACCGTTTCGCGTAACGCAGCATCGTCTTATGGGGCGTGTCGATGAATTCACCGCCGCGCTCGGCGATCTGACCCGGGAACTTATCCCGCAGCGATATACAGCGCCCGCCCACACGCGTGCCTGCTTCATACACCGTGGCACGGATGCCGCTGGCGGCGAGCGTATCGGCGCATGCGAGCCCCGCAATGCCCGCACCCACCACGCCGACGTCGATCGACGCGACCGGGGCGGCGGCGAAGAGCCTTTGTGCCGGCGAGAGTACTGACGTCGCGGCAGCAGCCGCCCCAGCCTGCGCAACGGCGGTCACCCACTCACGTCGAGTCTGGCGGACCGAGCGTTCGTTGAGTTCGTGTTCGCGTATCCGCTGAAGACCTTCATCGGTCGGCAGCCGGTTGTCTTCGCAGAAGCGCGCGATTCGCATCGCGCGAACGATCTTGTCGAAAAGCGGCGTACGGCCCATGTACCCTCCACGCTACTATCGTGACTATGGAAACGCAGTATATGCGGATCGCGACCTTCATCCTGTGCGTCTTCGCACTCTCCTGGGGTTGCGCCAGTACGGAAAGCACGACCGGTCGGGCCGCGGCCAATGCAGGCGGCGCTTCGCCCTCCGCGATTCCTCTTCGCGACACGCACGAGGACCTGAATAGTGTCCTTTGGGTGCAGACCTCCGGTGAGTTCTGGGCGCTCACATCGACGACATACAACAACGCTCAGGTCCTCCTCGAACAAGCGAAGAGCCAGAAATCGTGGTCCGCAGCGCTCGAACAAAAACCCGGCTACGAAAATTTGCCGGAGGCCGTCATTCTGGATCTCGACGAGACAGTGCTCGACAACTCGCCGGCGCAAGGTCAGTCTGTGCTGGATCGCACGGCTTATCTGCAGGACAGGTGGGAAGTGTGGGTCCACAGGGTGGCGGCGGCCGCGCTGCCCGGAGCTCAGTCCTTCATCGCCGACGCGGAAAAAAACGGAGTGAAGGTATTTTTCGTCACAAACCGCTCACTGTCCGAACAGGAAGACACGCTCAAGAACCTCGCCGCGTTAGGGATCGCGGCCTCCGATGACACGGTGCTGTGCTCGGGCGAGAACGGGTGGACTTCCGATAAGACCGCCCGGCGCGCGGAGATTGCAAAGTCGTACCGCGTTCTGCTTCTCGTCGGTGACGACATGAATGATTTCGTGTCGACGGCCACGCTCACGCCACCACAGCGGCTCGCCCTCGCGAAGACGCACGCGGATCGTTGGGGGAAGAGCTGGATTCTCCTGCCAAACACGATGTACGGGAGCTGGGAGCGGGCCCTCTTTCCGGGCCTTACTAAAGATGAGGAGATTCTGTTGCGCAAGCGGCAGCAGGTGAAGGGATTCAGGCCCTAGATAACCCGCGACAGCATTCGCTCCACGATCACGCAATTGGCTGTTCCATTCTGAGGCGCGCTTCCAAGCGCGCCACTCTGTCATATCAACTTTGGTGCGCTCAACGATTTACGGCGCCCACGTGCCTGTGAGGACGGGGCACCGCATTTGCTCAGCCGACAGGGAGGCCGACGCATTAACCTCGGGGAGGTGTCTGTGCGCGTGAAGAGAGCAAGGAAAGCACCGCGGGCAAAAAGAGCGGCGAGATCGACTCGGACTCAATCGAAAAAGCCGGCTGCTCGGCCAGACGCAAAGCCGGCTGTCGCTGCAGCTCCAACGCATTTTGCGTGGATGACGACCTCGAGCGCAATCGTCGCGGTGATGATTTTCGTGGTCTTCACCGCAGTGCTGCTGACGGCGCGCGAAGATGTTCCGCAAACTCCCGAGGTCCGCGCGAAGAGCTGCCTGCTACTCCGATCGCGGTGGAACAGAAGTCACCGCGTAACACTCCACTGCCGGTGGAAGCGACGAAAATCACCGCGCCAGAACGGCAGCGCCAACGCCGCAGCTACCCGCAGCATCGCCGCAGCCGCTCGCCGCATCGATGAGCCCGGCGATCGAACCGGAACGTGAAAGGACCGCCTCAGCCACGATCTCCGGCTGCCTGGAAAGCGACGAGGGGACCTTTCGGTTGATTGACGCATCTGGAGCAAACGCTCCAACGTCGCGGAGCTGGAAATCGGGATTCTTGAAGAAACGTCCGGCGCACATCGAGCTGGCAGACGGCGTCGGCACGCTGAACCTGCGAAGTCATGTCGGCCGGCGCGTTGCGGCAACAGGCACGCTCGCGGATCGCGTCATGAGAGTGGATTCGGTGCGCGTCGTTGGCGCGTGCGGCTAACCGAAGGAGTTTGAACAATGACCCGTCATGCTTCCGCTGTGCTGATTGCGATGGTGCTCAATGCCACGCCCCTGTTCGGACAGAGTGCCGTGGCGCAGAACTCCGAACTGATCGTGAAAGCGGCGCCCGCGGATGTGCACAAGTATCCGACCGTGGCCAGCGCCGTCATCGGGAAAGCGCCTGCCGGTACTGCGCTGGAGATCAGGCGCAACCTGGGATCGTGGGTCGAGGTGCCATGGCAGGGCTCCGAGAACGGCATCGCATACGTGCACGTGAACGCCGGAACGATTGCGGCGCGCTCGACGCCGCACGGCGCCAAGTGGCGCGCAGGAGGCTGTAGCACAGATCGACGCCGTCGCCGCAGCAGCCACAGCTTCGGTCAATGCCAATCCCGGCGCGCGCGGCGGAATCGCTGCGGGGACAACGCGAAACGCTTCGAAGCGGGACACCTACGTGTTACCTCCACATCACATCGGAATGGCGCGGCGATGAACCCGTCGACGCCGGCGTTCGCCGCGACAGTGCGGACGTGGTGGGACAACCGGCTCGGCATCCAATTCAACATGTCGCGTCCTCGACTCGAGAGCGTCGACGGACAATCGATGACCGCAACCCAGTTCGCGCCGAGCGTTCTCTATTCGCTGCCGGACGGTGTGACCAACAGCATGTGGCTGCGTCCGTATGTCGGGGCGGGGCCGAGGATCTACCACGCGAATCTCGAGACCGGCCTTGGATATGAGGCGTTCGGCGGCGCCGAGGCCACGCTTGCCGCGATGCCGCAATTTTCGCTGAGCGCAGATGTCGGCTATCGGTGGTCGCGGCCGTCCATCAATGGCTTCGAGCCGCGTCAGATCGGCTTCTCGCTATCGGGTCATTGGTATCTGAAGTAGCGCATCAAAAAGTGCGCAACCAGCGCGGTGGATCTGTTCGGTTCCTTATGCTGTGTCGTTATCTTGTGTGCGGCCGGCGTGGCGGCCTGAATCATCCCACACAGCAAGAAGGAGATCTGTCATGACACACCCGTTCAGTACATCCGTGATCGTCGCGAGCGTCTTCACGTTGTGCGTTGTTGCCGAGGGGCGTGCGCTCGCAGCCGAAGCTGAATGTCAGAGCAACGTGACCCAGGTCAAGGCACTCAGTTCGGACCGCAGCACACCGAAGTCAACTTCAACACCGACATAAACGGCGTCGCGGACGCGACCGGCTACTTCGACCCCGCTCCGCTCCTGTCGACGACGATCGACGTGGAAGGTGGCCGAAGCAAGACGTCATGCCTCATCGCGCATCTGAGCGTAGAGGTCGCTCCTCTTGATAACCACGTCATGTTCCAGGTGCTGGTGGACGGCGTGCCGATGAACGGGCACGGGATCTTTCCCTATAGTGTGCCCACCGTGCAGGCGCCCGTGGTGTGGGACCCCGAGGAGACCGACAAGAACGTGAACAGGATGGTTGGCTTCAACTTCTTCATGCCCGTCGCGCGTGGAGCGCACGTCGTCGAAGTACGCTGGGCGGGATGCTGCGGTTTTACCAACGGCAACACGATCACGATCGCGACCGTCTCGAATGCGGTGCTGATCCTCAAATACCAGTAACCGCTTTCTTCGCTTCGATCAGCTCGGGCAGTCCTGCGTCGGCGTTGTTCCACAGTCTCAGGAATCGTGCGTACTCGGCAGACGCGCCTGGCTTGTCCCCTCCCTTTTCGAGCAGACGCGCAAGCTCGAGAACATGGCGAGGGTCGAGCACGGCAGATGACCGATAACCGGGGCTCACAATCGTCAGCCGCCTGTACTTCTTCAATGGCGGCTGGAAGATTTCCCCGCGCAATCTCAACGCGCGCCAGCCCGTCGCGCGACGGCGGGTTGGCCGCAAATACCGTGGACGCATCGCGGCCGAGGGTGAGCCACGCGTTCGTTTGCGCGGCCTTGAACCTGGCGACAGCCTGATCGTGCCGCCCCTCGCAGAGCGCGACCTCCCCTTCGAGCGCCGCAACCCAATTCGATTCGACGCGATCGTCGCTGTCGTAGTAAGACTTCTGCGATGCGAGTCGGGCGCTCGCGTTGCTCACGTCTGCCGGCACGAATCTCGCCGAGGCCGCCGATCAGATCGGCCAGCACGAGCAGCGAGAAATGGCCCGGGCGATCGACCAGCGCTGTCCGAGCCGCACGAACGTCGTCGAGGGCCTTCGCGTACTGCTTTTGTTCGATCGACAGCCACGCCGAGGTCAGCAGCGCGTTCGCGTTGACCTCGGCGTCATCACTTTCACGCCGCCCTTTCTCGAGCATCTCGGCAGCTTCACGGTATCGGCCCACGCGAGATAACAGGTAGGCCCGAACTCTGAAGTCGGAAAACTCTTTCTCGAGCGCCTCGTCGTAGCGGCCGAGTGCCGCCAGCGCAAGTCCCCGGCCGACCAGCGACGCATCGAAGTCAGGATTGATGGAGAGGGCGTGCAAGTACGCCTCGAGCGCCTTCTCAGGCATGGCGTTCGCGAGATATCCCTCGCCAAGACTGTCCCATGGATTCGCCTCGCCCGGCGACCGGTTCGCCACACCTTGAAACGCTTCGAGTGCACGTTGTAACTCTCCGCTTTCGAGCAACGAATACCCTTCCACGTTGGTCAACGCGTTCTCGACTCTGGGAGACCTGAGCAGGTACCAGACGACTGCTGCGACCACGACCCCTACGACAAACAGCAGGCTGTTCGCGACGAGACGCCTGGGGATGTACGGAATCCGAAAGCCTGGAACTGTGCGCAGCCTCTTCATGTCTTCCAGAGCACGGTGCACATCGGCGGCGTGCTGATACCGTTTAGCTGGATTCTTCTCGAGACAGCGCTGGATGACCGCGCGCATCGGCGCGGGCACGTTCGAGGGCAGCGGCGGCAGCTCCTGATGCAGAATTCCGGCGCTCACCTCGAAACCCGTCGCGCCCGTGAACGGTCGGCGGCCGGAGACCATCTCATACAGCAGCACGCCGAGAGCCCAGATGTCCGTCCGCTGATCGCCGCGCTCGCCCCGCAGTAACTCGGGGGCCATGTAAGGCAGGGTGCCTGCAATGATCCCCTCGCCGGTCAGCGATCGCTGCGAGTGCGAGAGCGCATCGATTTGATGCGTATCGAGCGTCCTCGCCAGACCGAAGTCGAGCACCTTCGCGCCCCGTTTCGGCGCGATCATCACGTTCGTGCTCTTCAGATCGCGGTGGGTGACGCCGTGTTCGTGCGCGTGGGCAAGCGCGTCGGCAATCTCCATCCCGTAGCGCCGGGCGTCTGCCATCGACAGGGGCGCCTCCCGGACCAAGTCGGCCAACGGCGTTCCCGAGACGAGCTCCATCACGATGAACAGCTGGCCGTCGGCACGGCCGACGTCGTAGATGTGGCAGATGTTGGGATGACTCAGCCGCGACGCGTGCTGCGCCTCGCGGCGCAGCCTCGCCTGCGCGTCTTCACCGTCGAAGGACGCCACCTTGAGCGCAACCTCGCGGCCGAGCTCTGTATCGCGCGCGGCATAGACGTGACCCATGCCGCCGCTCCCGATGAGTCGCCCGATTTCGTAATGACCGATGATGCGGCCGCTCAGCAGGGCCGACGCGGCGGGGTGTTCGATGAAGTCAGAGGACTTCGCGCTGGGCATCGAGCAGCCTTTCGACTTCGGCGCGGACCGACTCGTCCCCGGCGCTCGCGTCGGCAACAAATGCGCGGCGTCCGCCCGGGTCCTGATCGAGTGCGGCGTTGAACACCTCTTTGACGCGCGCCCACTGCTCTGAATTCATAGCGTCAAGCGCTCGACGGCGGCGCTAACGCCCCTTGAGAGCCCGCCGCAGGTTGTCGGCCAGCGATCCCAGCGGGACATCTGATGCGGCGTCAGCTCTTGCGGCGTACTCGCGCAATTCTGCCTGCTCCCGCTGTTCCGCCACGGCTTTCCTGCTGAGGCGGATGCGGCGGCCGGCAGGATCGACCTCGAGAACCACGACCTCCACTTCGCTGCCAATCGGAAACGCCTTCATCACGTCCGAATCGCGATCGACTCCGGTTTCGCCGAGCGGCATCAAGCCGGTGCGCCCGGGCGACAGGAACACGAACACGCCAAACTTCTCGTGACGCTCGACCTTGCCGGTGACGATGGCGCCAGGCACGAGCGCGCCTTGCTGCGAGCCGGCTTCAGCGGCGCGCGACGACCTGTCTCGCTGAAGCGGCGACCCGTCCGCCGAAGCGCGAAGCGCGGAGGTGGAGGCCGCGAAAGCGGACCCTTCCTCTACGAGCGCGACGCCGATGCGTTTCTGCGCCGGATCGATACTGAGGATCTCGAACGCACCCGTCGTGCCTGCCGCCACCGATTTCGCCCAGCCTCCAGCGCGACCCGTCGGGGCGAACGTAGAGGCGTGCGCCAACCCTTCGATGCCAGGCTCCAGCTCGACGAACGCGCCGAACTCGGCGACGCGTGTCACGCGGCCCGTTCGCACCTGGCCGACCTCGTATTTCGTCGCCACGGTGCTCCACGGATCGTCGAGAAGCTGCTTCAACCCAAGCGAGATCTTCTGCGTCGCGTCGTCTACGCGCAGTACCTTGACGGTGATCTGGTCTCCGGGCGCGACGATCTCGTTGGGATTGGTAGAGCGCGACCAGCTCATCTCCGACACGTGCAGCAGGCCCTGAATGCCGCCACCGAGGTCTATGAAAGCGCCGAAGTCCAGCACCGATGCCACGCGTCCGGTGAGCACCGCGCCAGGCACGATCGACTTGCGTATGTCCGCGGCGCTGGCGCGCTGCTGTTCCTCGAGGTGCTTGCGCCGCGAGACGACGACGTTCTTGCCGCCTTCCTTGTATTCGATGATGCGGAACGTATAGACCTGCCCGTCGTGCACGGCTGGATCTGTCGTGCGGGCGATGTCGATTTGCGAGAGCGGACAGAACGCGCGCTCGCGGGCAATGCGCACCTCGTACCCGCCCTTGACGGCCTGTACGACCTTGCCTTCCACCGCGAGACCCGCGCGGAACGCATCCTCGAGCTCACGCTGCGTGGCGGCGTTGCGCACGCCTTTACGTGAGAGGACGATGCCGCCGCTCGTGGAGACGACGATTGCCTGGATGCGCTCGCCGACCGCTACTTCAACGTTGCCGTTGGCGTCCTTCAATTCGGCCATGTCGATCTCGGCCTCGCCCTTGCCGCCGACATCGACGAAAGCCACCTTCGGACCCAGGCCGACGATGGTGCCTTCGATGGTCTGGCCTCGATTGAACCTGCGCGCCTTGACGGACGCCTCGAACATCGAGGCGAAATCTTCTTCCTGCTCGCTCACTGCGGACTCCTGTTCTCATTCATCGTGTCGGAACTGCTCACGCGGTGCCGCTGATTTCGGCGAACAACCAGGCTTTGGCCATCCGCCACTCGCGCCCCACCGTCGCCGGCGAAATGTGCATCACCTCGGCAGTTTCTTCCATGGTAAGGCCGCCGAAGAATCGCAGCTCCACAACGCGGCTCTGCTGAGGGTCGATCGCGGCCAGCCGCGTCAGCGCCTCATCGAGCGCAAGCAGGCCGATATCCATGGTCCCGCCGATCGCCATCGCGTCGTCCAGCGGAACCTTCTGCGCGCCATCGCCGCGTTTGCCGGCGGTATGCGCCCGCGCGTGGTCGACGAGAATCCGCCGCATCGCCTGGGCCGCGATGCCGAAGAAATGTGCGCGGTTCTGCCATCGCACTGCCCGCTGATCGATGAGCTTGAGGAAGGCTTCGTTCACGAGCGCCGTGGGCTGCAGCGTGTGGTCCGGGCGCTCTTTTCTCAGGTAGCCGGCCGCGAGCTTCCGGAGCTCGCGATGGATTTCCGGCACCAGGCGGTCGAGCGCCTGCTCCCGGCCATTGCTCCACTCCTTCAGGAGCCGGGTGACCTCCGCCGAGCCGTGGTCCATTTCGTAAGGATAAGGCCCATCGCCGATGAGTGAAAACCCCGGCCGTTTCCGCGTGAACCCAACAGACGCGGAAATCCGGGAGGTCTGGCATGGGATGGCAGGCTGTTGGGCTGGCGGCGACGATTTTCATCCGTTCCTACAACAACTTCGGGGTGCCGGCGCCGGACCTGGCGGTGGCCAGGGAGCACGCCCAGGCCATCCTTCAGGAGGCAGGGGTCAATGTCGTGTGGATCGACTGCTGGGCGGGCGGCCGGAGCGAGCCCGTCGACACGGTCGACCGGTGCCAGGAGCCGGTCGGCTCCGACATCGTTCTCAGGCTTCAGAAAACCAAGGAAACTGACCGGTCCAGGTTCGTCTCGATGGGTTTCTCGCTGGTCGGCATTCCCGGCGCGGCCCCATTCCTCGCGACCGTCTACGTCGACCGCGCCGAATCGGTGGCTCGAGGCGCCGGCATCGACCCACGCCGCGTGCTCGGACTGGCGATTGCGCACGAGATTGGCCACGTGCTGCTCAACAGCAACTCGCACGCGCCAAGCGGATTGATGCGTGCCGACTGGTCGCGCACCGAGCTGCGGCGCCAGGACCCGGCGGCATGGCGCTTCCTCGAAACCGAAGCGGCGCAGGTTCGCATGACGGCGCTCGAGCGGTGACGACGCCGTCAGCACGCCCCTCCTCCCGGCATCCTCGAGCCGGTACAGGTTCTGCTGGTCGAACCCCGGCCGTCTGATTCCCAGCGATTTTCCGGGGCAATCCGGGCCGGCCACGGTCGCCTGTCTCAAACAGGTCACAACATCCTGTCAGTCTGTGGAGTTGCCATGAGATCTCTGTCTCGTCCGCCGTCACGACTCGTGCGAGTGAGCGCCATCTTCTGGCTGTCGCTTCTGGCGGCATCGACCGCGTCTGCCCAGCAGCCTGTGCCACGGGCCACTCAGCCGGACCCTCTCGTGCGGATGAATGAGTCGATCGACGCGCTCACCAAGAAGGTCTGGCCGAGCGTCGTCCAGATCGTGGTGAGCAGCTACGGTCCGCAAAGGGAGGGCCCGCAAGGCAGCGCCAGCGTGGTCATCGGCAGGCAGCAGGCGACCGGCTCCGGGTTCGTGATCGACCCGGAAGGCTACGTCATGACCAACGCGCACGTGGTGAACGGCGCACAGCGCGTCCAGATCGTGCTGCCCGCGGACAACGCCGACGGCACGCTGAAGACGGCGTTGTCCGGCAAGACGAGGGTACTCCCCGCACAAATCGTCGGCATCACAACAGAGCTGGATCTTGCGTTGTTGAAGGTCGAGGGCCTGAAACTCCCGGCGTTGCCGCTGGCGGTCTACTCGCAAGTGCGGCAAGGCGAGATGGTGTTTGCGTTCGGCAGCCCCAACGGCCTCCGCAACACCTTGAGTCACGGGCTGGTCTCGGCCGTCGCACGGCAGGTGGACCCTGATTCGCCGCAGATTTTCGTCCAGACCGATGCGCCGATCAATCCGGGAAACTCCGGCGGCCCTCTGGTCAACATCCGCGGGGAATTGGTCGGCGTGAACACGTTCATCATGTCGCAGTCCGGCGGGAACGAGGGGCTGGGCTTCGCCATCCCCAGCGCGACCGCGAGGACGGTGTTCCGCCAACTCAAGCAATACGGTCAGCTGCGCAAGCAGGAAGTCGGCATGAGCCTCCAGACGATCACGCCGGGCATGGCCGCGGCGCTCGGATTGACGAGGGACTATGGCGTCATCGTGTCCGATGTCTGGCCGGGGGGACCGGCGCTGGCTGCTGGTCTGGCTGTGGGTGACATCCTGGTTTCCGTCGACAACCAGCCCGCCGAGAACCTGCCCACCGTCAGCTACAACTTTCGGATCAGAGATTCTCTGGATAATGTCCAGCTGGCTGTGCTCAGGGGAGCAGCGATCCTGAGCATCAGCATCAAGCCGGTGGAGACCCGGAGCGACTTCGATTCGGTGGCGTCGATGGCCGACCCGTCGAAGAACCTCGTGCCCGAGCTCGGGATCATCGGCGTGGAAATCGATTCACGCATCGCCGCCTCGGCTACGGGGCTCCGGGATCCGTATGGAATCATCGTGGTCGCGCGGGCAGCGGGCTCGACGAGCGACGTGCCCCTGGCGCCGCGTGACGTCATCCGAAGCGTGAACAACCGCCGCGTGCAGACACTGGACGCGCTCAGGGAGACCGTACGCTCGGTCAAGCCGGGCACGCCGATGACGCTGCAGGTTCAGCGCGAGGGCAGGCTGATGTACGTGTCATTTACGTTCGAATAGCCGTCCGGCCAGATTCTTTCGCCCTTTTCGCGCTTGACAAGGCATGGGCGCGAATCATAATCATCCCGTTCCTACGACAACCTTGCTCACCAGGGGAGACGCACGCGCCGTCAACAACCCACACATTTACGGGAGAATTCCATGAAGACGAGAATGGTTTTGCTGGCCGGCCTGATTGCCGCCGTGCTGACCGCCATGTCGGTCAGCGCCCAGCAGCCGGTGTCGCCTGGCAATGCGGCGATCCCGCCCATGCCGACGAAGACAACCCGCACAGGCAAACATGTCAACCGCGTCATCGACATGTGGCTCAAGAATCAGCCGGTCTATTACGCGCAGATCAGCGGCGGCGGCTATGAAGAAGGCAAGAAGATGGCGGCGACCAAGGCCGACTACATCACCTATGAAATGGAGCACGGTCCGCTCGATTTCAAGGAGCTGCGCGATTTCATGCGCGGTCTGGTCGACGCGGGCCCGACGCGCACCGGCCACAAAACCCCTGCGGTCGTCGTCACGCTCCCCCTGTCCGGCACCACCGACGCCTTGCGGGCCAATGCATGGATGATCCAGCAGACGCTCGCGACCGGCGTGCACGGCATCCTGCTGTGCAATGCCGAGAGCCCCGAGGCGGCGCGCCTGATGATCGAAGCCGCGCGTTATCCGTTCGCGCCGCAAGTCGATGGCCTGGCGCAGGGCACCCGCGGCAACGGGTCGCAGGGCTTCGCGTCGACGATCTGGGGTGTGAACGCGCAGGAATATATGCGCATCGCCGATCCCTGGCCGATGAACCCCGACGGCGAGCTGATATTCGGGCTCAAGATCGAGAACCCGCGCGCTGACGCGAACGTGGAAACGTCGGTCCGCGTGCCCGGTATCGCCTTCGCGGAGTGGGGCCCTGGCGATCATGGCTTCTTCCTGATGGGCCGCCCGGGCACCTACCAGGGCGGCGGCGAAGCCGACCCCAACATGGCGGCGGTCCGGCGCCGTGTGCTCAATGCCACGAAGGCAGCGGGTGTGAAGTTCCTGAATGCCTGCAACGAGAAGAACGTCATCGAGCAGCTCAAAGATGGTGTGATGATCTGCACCGGCGGCGACTCGCCGGCCGCGGATATCGGCCGCAAGTTCAGCAACCGTACGGATCCGTTCTAGTCGGACCCGCAGGGCCCCGCGCGCGAACACGCGCCGGGGCCCTTTCAGTCTAGGCAGCCATTTCCTCGCAAACGGCGTCTAACATCGCGACGAGTATCGCGACGTCTGGCGTCTATCCCACGTGTTGGCCCGAGCGCCGCGCGCGGTGTAGGATCGCCTTACGCCTCAGCGTCACTCCGAAAGTGCGGGTTAGAAAGTCCTACACGCGATGAAAAGGCCCTACCTGGCGCTCGCTTTCATTCTGCTGGTCCTGGTGGGCGGTCTCGCCATCGTGGGCGGCGCCCGCGCGGTCGGTCTCGCCGACGAGTACGACGACACGCCGCAGGGAACCGCCTCGTTCAAGGTCGCGCGCGGCGCGTTCACCAAGACGCTGCGGGTGACCGGTCTGGTCGAATCCATCCGTTTTCACAACATTGCAGCGCCCCGCCTGGTTGGCGCCACCGGACCCGGCAGCAACACGCTGATCGTCACCAACTTGACGCCCAGCGGAACGCTCGTGAATCCCGGCGACCTGCTGGTGGAATTCGACCGGCAGAACCAGCTGAAGGCCGCCATCGACAAGCGATCCGAATTCCGCGACTTCGAAGAGCAGATTCGAAAGAAGCGCGCCGAGCAGGAGCAGACGCGAGCGAAGGATGAGGCCGAGCTTTCGGTTACGGCGAATGCCGTCAACAACGCCGAGCTCGAGATGAAGAAGAACGCGTATCTCGGCCGCATCGACATAGAGAAGAACGAGCTGCGGCTGGAAGAGGCGCAGGCGAAGCAGAAGCAGCTCAAGGCCACTTTCGATCTCAAGCGGAGGGCCGAGCAGGCCGAGCTGCGCATTCTGGAGATCCAGCGCGATCGTGCCTACCGGTCGATGAAATCCGCCGAGGACAACGCCGAACGAATGGTCGTCAAGTCGCCGATTCCCGGCGTCGTCGTGATGCGTATGGTGTGGCGCGGCAACGGGCAGGTGGAAATTCAGGAAGGCGAGGAAGCGCGCCCGGGCATGCCGATCATGCAGGTCGTGGATCCGGCAGCGATGCAGGTGCGTGTCAAGGTGAATCAGGGCGACGTCCACGTTCTTCAAGCCGGCCAGCCGGCACGGGTGTCGCTCGATGCCTATCCCGATCTTCATTTCACGGGGCGCGTCGAGCAAGTGACCCCGGTGGGCACGACGAGCATGCTGACCAACCGCGTGCGCAACTTCGTCGCCATCGTCAGCATTCAAGGCAGTCATCCGAAGCTCATGCCCGACCTGTCGGCAGCCGTCGACGTCGAGCTCGAACGCAAGGACAACGTCGTCGTGGTGCCTCGCGATGCGGTCGTGAAAGAGAACGACTCGTTCAGCGTGCGGGTGCTCGATGGCGACTCTGCGCGCTCGCGAACCGTTACGCTCGGCGCCATGAACGATTCCGAAGTGGTTGATCGCATCCGGTCTCGAACCGGGAGCGATAGTGCAGCGTCATGTGGCGAAGTAACCGGCGCAACATTCTCCTCGCTGCCGGCGGACTTGCGATCGTGGTTGCGATTGCTGGCGTGAGCCGCGCATTCGGCCGCGGCACGGCCGCTGATGTGCCGACGACGGTCGTCACCAAGGGCGAGTTCATCGACTATTTGCAGGTGCGTGGAGAAGTGAAGGCTGTGCGCTCTGTCCCGCTCACGGTGCCCACCACGGGCGGTGGCGATCTGCAGATCCTCGAGCTCGCAAAGAACGGCATGACCGTCAAGAAAGGCGACGTCGTAGTCCGGTTCGATCCGATGAGCGTGCAGCGAACCCTTAACGATCGCCGCTCCGAGTTCAAGCAGGCCGAAGAGGAAATCGGCAAGACGCGAGCGCAGTACCGCATCCAGGAGCAGCAGACGCAGACCGACGTGACGAAGGCGCGCTACGACGTCAAGCGAGCCGAGCTCGATACGGTGCCGCACGAGTTTCTTCCGCGCATGGAACGCGAACAGAAGATGCTGAAGCTCTCCGACGCGAACGCGAAGCTGGGCGAGAACGAGCGAAAGCTGAAAGCGCTGAGCGACATCGAAAAGGCCGAGTTGGCGAGCAAGATAGAGAAACGCGACAAGGCGCGCTTCGATCTGCAGCACGCCGAGCGGCAGCTCGGCGGTCTCGACATCGTTTCGCCCGTCGACGGTGTGGTGTCCATCATGCCGAACTGGCGCCAGTGCTGTCCGCCGCCCGACTTCAAGTCCGGCGACCGCGCGTGGCCGGGCCAGGTGATCGCCGAGGTGCCGGATCTGTCGACGCTGCGTGTGTCCGCCCGGCTCGAAGAAGCCGAACGCGGACGCATGCAGCCGGGCCAGCGCGTGGTCGTTCGCGCCGACGCGGTGCCCGACAAGGAGCTGGCGGGCAAGATCGAGGACATCAGCGCGCTTGCGCGCGTCGATTTTTCCAGCTGGCCGCCGCAGCGCAATTTCAACATGATCGTGGAGCTCGACGAGATGGATCCGCGGCTGCGGCCGGGCATGAATACCACCGTCCGCGTGGCCGTCGATCGCGTCGCCGACGTCGTGCTGATTCCCGCGCGTGCGGTCTTCGAGAAAGAAGGCCGCTCTGTTGCGTACGTTCGGACGCGAACCGGCTGGGACGAGCGGCTGGTACAGATTGCGCGGCGGGGTCAGGAACAACACGTCGTGCGCGAGGGCGTGGGGCCTGGCGAGCGTGTGGCGCTCAAGGATCCAATTCCCGCGACGAAACAATGACAGAAGCGAATCGCAAGCGGATCGGCTGGTCTCTCGCGGGTGTGGTGGGCGTGGCGCTGCTCGTAGCCGCCATTACCGTCGCGCCGATGCAGGGCGTCCAGAGCGACGGCGACCTCATTCCGACGGCGCGCGTTGCAGAGGGCGACGTGCCGGTTGTCGTGCACGCGAGCGGCGAGCTCAAGCCGATGCGCGCGCAGACTCTCGTTGCGCCGTCGGTGGGTGGTCCCATGCAGATTCTTTCGATCGAGGCCACTGGAACGCCGGTGAAAGCCGGCGACGTCGTGGTCGAGTTCGACAAGAGCGAGCAGGAAGAACGTCTCGTAACGGCAAAGTCGGAGCTGGCTCAGGCAGAGCAGGAAATCGTCAAGATGCAGGCCGACGCGGTGGTGCAGCGTGCGCAGGATGAGGTGACGCTGCTGACGGCGCGGTTCGATGTGCGGCGGGCGGAGCTCGACGTGCAGGGCTCTCTGCTCAGCAGCACCATCGACAAGCAGAAGTTCGTGCTGACGCTCGAAGAAACAAAGGCGCGGCTCGCGCAGCTCCAGAACGACCTGCAGTCGCGGGCCGACACCGATCGCGCGTCGCTGGCGGTGCTCGAAGAGAAGCGCAACAAGGCCAGGCTCCAGATGGACAACGCGCAGAAGAACATCGACAACATGACGCTGCGCGCGCCCTTCGACGGTCTTGTGGCGGCCAAGGACAACGACATGAACAACGCCGCCTGGGCCGGCGTCGTCGTGCCGGAATTCCGCGCAGGCGACACCGTGTACCCAGGACGTCAGGTCGCCGAGGTGCTGCACCAGTCGGGCATCGAGCTCATCGCCAAGGTCAGCGAATACGATCGCGCGCACCTCAACGCCGGTCAAAACGCGGAAGTGAACATTCACGCCGTGCAGGGCAAGAGCCTGGCGGCCACTATCAAGTCGGTCGCCGGCGCCAGTCGACGCGACGTGTGGTCGTGGAACGATCCGACGCGAACGTTCGACGTCAGCTTCGATGTCAAGGGCAGCGATCCCGCAAGGTTACGCCCGGGTCTTACGACGCAGGTGCTCGTCACTGGTGCGCCAATCAAAGCTGCGAAATACCTGCCTCGCCAGGCGCTCTTCGAACAGGATGGCAAACCGGTCGTGTTCGTCCGCCAGGGCCGCTCGTTCGAGCCGCGCGAGGTGAAAGTGCTGGATCGGACCGAAACGCATGTCGTGATCGGCGATTTGCCCGTCGGCACGGAAGTGGCGCTGCGCAATCCCCTCGCTGACCAGGCGAAGGGCGCAGGAAGCGCCGGTCCTGTGCAGCCACGGGCCGGCTCGTGATACGCGCGTTTCTTCGCGACCCGAAGTCGCAGCTCGGCACCGGCCTCCAGGATCTGCAGCTCGGCCTCGACAACCTCCGCGTCCACAAGCTGCGTTCGCTGCTCACGATGCTCGGCATGATCTTCGGCGTCGCGGCCGTCGTCGCGATGCTGTCGATCGGCGCGGGCGCGCAGCAGCAGGTGATGGCGTTCATCGAGCAGTTGGGTGTGCGCAACGTCATCGTCGAGGCGCGCGAGACGACCGAGCCTCAGGCGTTCGGCAAGGTGCGGAGCTCGTCGCCCGGCCTCACCTTTCAGGACTACCGGGTCATCCGCGCGACGATGGAGGGTGTGAGCGCGGCGTCGCCGCGCAAGCGCTTTCAGCCATCCAAGATGTTGCCGAAGCCGCAGCGCAGCATGCCGACCGTCTACGGCGTCACTCCGTCGTATATCCCGATCGGAAACTTACGGCTCACAGCCGGACGTTTCTTCGATGACGGCGAAACCGAGCGAGCCGCGCCCCTCGCCGTGCTCGGCGAAGGTGCCAAGGCGGCGCTGTTCGGGCCCGACGAAGCAGTCGGTCAGTACATCAAAGTGAACGATCAGTGGCTGCGGGTGATTGGCGTCGCAGGGCCGCAGATCAGCGCGGAGACTGCGTCGCTGGGCGTGCCGGAAGAGGATCGGAACAACCTTATTTACGTTCCGCTCTGGACCGCGATGCTGCGCCTCGAAGACAACTACAGCCGTTTTCGCGACGAAATCGACGGCATCTACCTTCAGCTCGAGCCGGGCATGGACAGCGTCGCGGGCGCCGAGACCATTCGCGGAGTGCTGAACGCGTCGCATCGCAACACGCCGGATTTCAGCGTCATCGTGCCTGCTGCACTGCTCGCCGAGCAACGCCGGACGCAGCGCATTTTCGAGGTCGTCATGGTGGCGCTGGCGTCGATTTCGCTGCTGGTCGGCGGGATCGGGATCATGAACATCATGCTCGCCAGCATTCTCGAGCGCACGCGCGAGATCGGCGTTCGCCGGGCCCTCGGCGCGCGGCGGACCGACATCGTGCGGCAGTTCCTGATTGAAACCGTGTTGATCTCGTTCGTCGGCGGCACGATCGGCGTGATTGCCGGCGTCGGCATTTCGCGCCTGATTGGCTTTTTCGCCGGCTGGTCGACGATCGTGACGGCGAGCTCTATTCTGCTCGCCTTCGTGGTGTCGGTATCTGTCGGTCTCGTCTTCGGCCTGTACCCGGCGCGCCGCGCCGCGCGGCTGGATCCGATCGA
>CAWDIK010000024.1:0-91569 GCA_963802345.1 Vicinamibacterales bacterium | reverse complement strand
AGCGCGGCAAGCGCCTCTTCGGATTGTTTCTTCTGACGTGTGATCTCACGCTGCGGCGCTTCCCTGTCGTCGAGGCGAACGGCCTCAGCACTTGTGGTTCGGGCGAGATTGTCGAGACGCGTAAAGGCGACGACGAGCCTGAAGGATACCGGATAGGCCACGCGAAGCAGTGCGACGGAAGACTCCTTCTCTCCGAAATAGCGACAGGCGCATCGGCAGCGCTGTAATCCAGCGAAAAGATGCGGTTTGCTGCCGGCACCACTCGTGACGCTGGCCCGTACGCCACCGTGATCGCGTCGATCATGTCTGCTCCGGTCATGCCTTTGGTTCTGTCGCGGTCGTAGTCGACAATCATCTTGAAAGAGCTGATCGTCGTAGAACCTTAACACAATGAACTCATCGGATCGTTTTGCGGCCAGACGCCTCGCGAACGATCGCGTCGCGATTCGAGATCCTGCATCATGGCCGGCCGCTGGTGGATCGTTTGACGTCGAACGCCGCGGTACCGATCACCTTTGCGACCGACGCGACGTCGCTGCCGAGCTTGAACTCTCGATACCGGATCCGGTCTCTGAGCATGGAGCAGCTGTGCGGACAGGATCACGATGCAGGTGGAAAGCGCGATTAGGGGTTCTTCATGTAGACGATGCTACGCGACGATCTCGGCTCCCGCTGTGCTGAACAGCACAGTAATGGTTAGGAACGAAACAGCTATAGTTGCTGCATGTCACCAGAACCAATTCACGCACCGGTTGTTGATTAGGGTTTTGAACATCGCTGGACGGCCTGGCAGGAGCGCGTGCGCCGCGAACGCATCGTCGTCAGCGACATGTGCGAGCCAGTCATCGTGGCCGCCATCCTCGTCCTGTCCTTGCTCCGCTCTGCGTCCGGCCCGATGAGCAGGGCGACTCCGTCGAGTCTCAGGGGCGGCACCGTTCACCCCTTCAAATCCGCGTGAGGAGCCGCTCCGGCCAACCAGACGAATCCGGCGTTGCGCTTGTGGACGTGCGCACTCGGTCTTTTCAAGCCATGGAGGTAGGTCGAGTCAACGTTCGCCCTGGTCTTCGTCGTGCTCTGGCTCCTCCGATCCATCAGCTCCTTCACGGTAGGGGGCTTCATCCATGTGTTCCTTGCCATGGCCATCGGCATGATGCTCCCTCGCATCATCATGGGCCGTAAGGTCGCCGGTCCTCAAACCTTCGCTTGGCGCGTCGCTCGCGATGCTCCTGGACTCGCTGTACAACACCGGCAGGGGATCTTGCCCAAGCTCTCGCAAGAGATGCTCGGGGAAATGATCGGGACGACACGATCGCTCTGCTGAGCGTGTTGTCCTATGTCCTCCGTTAAGGTCGTACTTCCATAAACACGCGATGGCGCGGCAAGAATTTGATCCAGTAATTGCCCACGTTGAAGACTGTCGTGGTGCTGCCGGCCTTTACCGAGGCGAAACCTGAAGCGCGTCTCGCACAGTCGAGACAAAATCAAGTGACAGGCAACTGCCTTCAGCCAACTCCGTTGAGACGATAGAACCTCGTGGCCGTTCCCGCGAAGAGATCTGCTCGTTCCGAACTGCTTGCTCCCTTCGTCACGGAGCTTGCAGGCGTTCCAGAATACCTGGGTAGCTGTAAGACACCTTGTCGACCGGGAAGTTGCTCTCGAACATGCACCGAGCTGCTCCAAACGCCTCGATACACGTTTCGACGTACGGACGACAGGTTTCAGCGACCACCGTTTGACGACGGCGGTTGCGGATCGCTCGTTGAAGTTCAAACCTGTGTAGCGCCTGGCCGAGGCCTCCGATTTTGAAGCATACATTTTGGTGCTTGGCGAGCGCCTCGATCGACGCGGACCACGCGGCAAACACGTCGTCACGCTTTCCACGGTAGGCGTTAATTCCGAGAGGAACACCCGGCGTGGTTGAGCACGATAGTTCAGGATCGGGGAACGAACCCGCAAGATCCAGGACTTCGTCGATCTGCGGATGATAGAACCATGGCGTCGAAGGAGAGGTTAAGCCGTACAGAGTTTAGCCAATGCCTTCGCGAAACGTCCGGTCCTTCAAGAGTCCTGGCGGTGACGGGTAGTCGGGATTGCGGATCGACGCATCCGCGTCCCATGACGTGATGTGCCGGATGCCACGAAAGCGATCACCGCCGGCGCGTAGATGTGCCGTCAACACCGGCTCTATACGGCCGCCAAGCGTCAAGTCCGCTTGCCCAACGATGCCCGCGCACGCCTGGGTCTTGCTAAGGACTCCACTGGCGAACATGGCCGCAACACCGTTGACGAACTCGGTCTCGCCGATGGGGCGCATTTCGACCGGGCCGGTGGGACATTGCTAGATCGAACGGGCCTGCACCATAGACCGTCGCAATGATGTTGTGTCCGCTGCTGGTGTCAGCGAGGAGGTCGTCGGCGAGGTAGCGCCAGCCCGGCCTGACCCATAGATGATGATGCGGATCGACGATCGGCAACTCCGGCTCAAGGATTGTCTCCGTGTGTCGATCGAGCCAATCCTGACGAACCGGGCTAAGGGGAGGGGACGACTGTCCGCCGGCCGTGAGCGGCCACGCCCAGACCGCGCCGCCGGCAAGCGCGACGAATTCGCGCCGATTCATCGGGTAACCTCCGGTAATTTGAGTCGGCCTAATTGCTCTTAGACTAGACCGCCAGCGTCCTCCGCAGCCAAGGGGCGCTGCTCTCCAAGAATGGCGAGATGATAGCATCGGGCTGCTCTACATGTTCCGCCCGTCGTTAGTTGCGGCCGGCCGCAGGCAACGTCATCACGTCGAGGTTTGTTCCTTGAGCGTTACTGCCAGTCCGTCAGGCAGTTCCGCCTGCCCCCGCGGATGCGCAAGCGAAGTGCGTGAGTCGCTGCAGCTATTTGCGTCATTCGCGAGCGCAATTACCTGACGTTACTAACGAGAAGTCGCGAAGTAGCGGGCAACCTCCGGCTTGAGTTGATATACACAACGGCGTTAAGCGTTACTGATCGACACGCGGCATCCCCGGATAACATCGCCGAGCCTGGAACCATGAGGGGGAAAGATGAAACTCGGACGGTGTCGTGCGGCGGGCCTCTGTGGGGTAATTCTGACCGTCTGGTGGCTGGTCGGCCCTTCGCCCACACGCGCGCAAACCACCGTCGGCTCCGCCGACGTTCACCTGCCCATTCAGAACGCCGCTGGATTGCAGCTGGTTGTGGCACCCGAGCACACATCGCCCGTTCTCCGCGTTGTCCTCCCGGGTCGCCCGACGTCAGATCGGTCGATCGAGATCCTCTTCCCCGAACACGTCACCGTCGTCAAACAAGGCCAGCGCTCTAGCCAACAGCTCTATATGTTCAGTCCCGGACGGGGTGGCGACCGACCGCTGTGGCGCCGCTCCGCCGGCGCTCTCGAGTACAAGCGTGATCTGCGAGATGAGATCCATCTGCTCGCGCGAGCCACGCTGGAGGGCGACGGCGTGCGCTTTCGTTATGAAGTTACAAACAACTCTCGGGTAGCGTACGACATGATCTATGCCCCCACGGATCCACGACTCACGTCGATCTTCCACGACGAGCGCCTGGAGCGCACCTACGTCCATCACACCGACGGCTTTGACCTGCTGGCGTCAGAGACGCCACGCCGGCTCGCGAATCCCACTTGATCAGCGTTAATCGTTACTAACGTTGGCGTTCACCAGCGGCCGCTCAGGGATCGCACCCGCCGCCGTCTGGTGCAACGCGTGTCAGGCCACGTGCTTGACCTAGCGAACTAGCAGGTCCAGCTCGCGCACATCGAGACCGGCCTCGCGATAGTACTTCCGAGTCAGCTCGAGAAGGGTGAACCCATCCTCGTAGGCAGCGACGCCACCATCGACCGGCTTGTCCAGATAGATGAGGCCACCCTCAACGACAAACATGATCAGCGCCGGTTCTGGTGAGTCCGCCGTGATAACCAGCGTGTGTGCCTCTCCGGCGGGTTCATAGATAAACGTCCCAGGCTTTGCGATCCAGTCGTGCTCCACGTACCGCCAGTGACCACGCATCGTATAACCGCGTACAGTCCCGACGTGGTAGTGAGTGCCCAGCATAGCGCCGGGGAGCCCTTTCAAGACTACGCTGAATCCCCCGGACGTGACGTTGAAGTGGCAGGGCTGGAACCAGACACCTCGTCATAAGGAACCCACCGCCGGTCATCCTGCAGGTCGATGTTGGTGACGAAATGTTCGCGGCTTCTCCGAGTGGGATCGAGGCCATCGGTGAAGCTGTTGAAGGCGATGATAGGCAATGTGTCCCTTTGTGTGAGTCAACGGTTGATGGACCGAACGTCCCAGATTCGCAACAGTAGACCCTGATCGTCCTCCTTCTCAGGTATGGGGTCGCTTCCTCCAATAGCGGTCTAACGGTCCAAATGAGCCGCGTGCCGCAGCAAGACAGGATCATACGAGACAGGCGGCACGTCGGCTCCATTTGGGGAGTTAGACGGTCAAAGTCAAGTGGTCCTGCGCGGTGTGCTTAGCGGTTCGCACGCCACCGCCGACCTCACTGCCTGTCGTACACCGCGACGTTGTTCACCTGCTGCCCGCTGCCATTCACGCCTTTCGACGTGACCGTCCGGGTCTTTCCCATCACTCGACACGGCGGACGTCTGAGTGGTGGTAACCTTTCCACCTTTCTTCGAAATCGTCTGTACCGTCGTGACGTTGATGCGCGAGCGCGCCACCACATCCGCGTCTGGGTTGTTACCAGGTTACGGGGCTGTCCTTGCCGTCGTCAACGCCACCATAAATTCCCAGTGCCTCACGGTGCCATCTCCTGCAACCTGATCGACGACAACCTTCGTGCCGGCTCCGGCGGCTTAAATAGTTGTCGTCGCGCTCTCCGGTGGTGGACCTGGGCTGTATTTCGACTTGGCGAGATTGATTCACCGGCGCCCACCTGGGGATCGCTCTGTGCGAACGCCCTCAGCCATGAGGAAAGAGGACAACCCAAGGCACCGCGACCAACGAAACCAGAGAACGAATCGTGAGTCTCATGCGGTCTCCTACTGCAAGGGCTTTTCCGGAGCACGCTCCGAGACACGACCGGAGAACAGCCGGTAGAGACGGAGGGAGCCGGCCAGAGCGTAAGAGGCGATTTCATCTGCACATGCGCGTCTGAGACGTTTCTCAGCGAGCGAGGGTCATTCGTTTGTCCGTCTAACTAGTAGTAGGCCGCCCGGCATATCTCAGCCGACCCCGCGAGGCTCGCAGCATAACGCCAAAACGGCTTCGCTGGAAAGGTCGGCCAAGTTCCACGGCGCAGGGCACTTGTTCAACTTGACATCCTATAACGATAGTGGATTAGACCGATCTGCATAACACCTCGCGACCCTTGCGCGCATTACGGCTTGGGCGGATAGGTCCTCCCTTGTCGCGAAGTGTAGAGCGACCGGTTACTCCACCATACGGCGTAATGGAATGGTCTGCCCCTCCTCTTGGAGAATGGCGCCCTGTCGTTCAGGAGGAGCGGGACATGACGCAACCAGGAGCAATCGTGGGCATCGATATTCGGGAAGAATTGGTTCCATCTCATCGGCGTAGATGACACTGGCGCGACCGTCTTCCGCAAGAAGATGAACCGGTCGCAGCTCAGCGAGCACGTTGCGGCGACGGCGCCCCAGTGCATCGTGGCCACCGAGTCGTGTCCCGGGGTCGCAGTTTATAAAGACGCCATGTGTTTACAGCGGCGGGCCACGAGGTCCGTATTCTGCCGGCGCAATTCGTGAAGCCTTACCTCAAAAGCAACAAGAACCGATTTCGATGAATCCGGCGGCAATCGCGGAAGCGGGTGGTCGGGCGAGCATGCGCTACGTGCCTTTGAAGACGACGGGACAACTCGAACTGCAGGCGCTACATCCAGTGCGCAAGAACGGGTCGTCGTCGAGCGCACAGCGGTAATCAATCGGAATTGCGCGCCTTGCTCCTCAAGCACGGGATGGTGATTCCTGTCGGCCGAGCGGCGTTCGTTCACCGGATGCCCGCGATTGTCGCCGATGCTGAACAGCGGCTGTCACCTCGCCTTGTTCTGTTACTCCATCGGCTCCGGCGACAATAGCCGCGCTCAACATCAAATTGCCCAGGCCACGCGTGACCTGTGCAATCGAATGGTAACCGCAAACCGTCCCTTTTGCCTGCGTAGGTCGTCTGTTCGAATGCATGAGCCAGGCGAAGAACGGACTCCTCTCCCCACGGCGGCCCGACAATTTGCAGGCCGATTGGTAGACCGTTCTTCGCGAACCCGCAAGGAATGGATACGGCGGGCAGCCCGTAGGCGTTAAACGGTCTCGTGTTGCGCGCATACAAAGCCGTTCCGGCTTCGTCGTCCTGCGCTTCGGCGGGAATCGGTATCGGCAAAAGTGGGACGGTCAGTGCTGACGAGCAGATCGACATGCGCGAACAGGCCTGGCGCCGCGCGGCGCGCCTGATCCAGCTCGCGTCGCAGATCGATATACGTCGCGGTTCCCACGGCCTCGCCGCCGCGCAGACGTCCCAGCACGGGCGGCTGAAACAAGTGTGGCGTCTCTTCGGACTCGCGCCGCGTGAAATGCAAAGCCTTCCGCCGACATTCACGGCGAGCTGCATTTCCGGACTCCACCGGCACGATCACATCCTGTTAGCCACATCACTTCGACAGGACGCCAATCGCCTGCTCGACTACCGTTTGCACATCTGCCTGCAGCCCTGTAAAGAAATATAACCTCGGCACGCCAACCCGCAGCGATTTCGGCCCGCGCTTGATGGCCGCCATCAACGCTGGAACCGGTCGATCGACGCTGGTTGTTGTCCTGGGCGTCGTAACCGGCAATTGCCTGCAGGAGCATCGCCACATCCAACGCACTATTCGTGTGAGCGGGCCGACGTCGGTCCAGAGACCGCGAGAGAAGGAAGTGACTCCACGCATACCTACACACACCCAGTGCGTCGGGTTGAACCACGACAACGCGCCGGAGAAGGACGCGGGCAGGCGAACTGATCCTCCTGTGTCGGTCCCGAGGGCGCCGTAACAGAGCGAAGCCGCCACGGCGGCTGCTTACAATCCGCCGGATGAGCCTCCAGCAACATCATCCCGTTTCCAGGGATTGTGAACCAGCACAGAAGTCATCAATCTGTGCGATATCACCACCCAATCCGAACTCATCCGAGTTTCTGTTTGCCAACAATCACCGCGCCTGCTGCCTTGAGTCGCCGTACAACTTCGGCGTCTTCGAGCGGGACGCGATCCGCAAACTGCCCGCTTCCGCCCGTCGTCCGCGCCCCCACCGTATTGAACAAGTCCTTGAGGCCCACAGGAATTCCAGTCCGCGGACCCCGCCAACCCGCCTTTCATGTCTCCGCTTCCGCGCGTTGCGCGTCCGCTGTCACCTGTTCGGCAGTCACGGTGATGAACGCGTTCAAGCTCGGGTCCAAGCGCTGAATCAGCGCCAGGCATGCCGCGGTCAGTTCTTTTGGCGAAAACCTTCTTCGGTCCGCACGAGCTGGCTTCACCTCCCACCGCGTAGCCGTCGGCAGGTCGATGGGTGGTGGGAGTGGAAGCTGAGCGTCGATGGACGAGGGGGTCCGCAGCAGACGCACAGGCGCCACCGGCTATTCTGGAGGAAGGTGCGCGGGTTGTCATCCGTATTATACATAGCCATGACCGGTCGAATTTGAGGTCAAGGACGGTGGTCCGGGACACGACGGGAGAGAACGTTCCAGGCAATCGGCCCAACGTCGCGTTTCAGCCGCGGGCGTCAGTAGACGGGCATCATGCCGCAGCCGCCCGTCGGCTGCAAACGCTTGTTAGACGGCATGCCAGTCGACGTCCATGCGTCTGAACTTGGTCCTCGCCCCTACGGTGACCTCTACCGCTGGCCGACCGATCCACCATTGCGGCAACAGCGCCGGCGTCGTTCTTGACAACTACAGACCGCTCAGGTCGCTCTGCCTCGAACCCTTCGGGCCGTCAGACTGGTGGATCCGCGACGCCGAACTTCAGCGGCTCTCTTTGGCGACCTCAACTAGGCGTGCGGCGAGCGTTCCCGGAATGTGACAGGTCTGACACGTCAGCTTGGCCAGCGCACGTGCCGAAGGATCGTCCTTCCATTGCTGCGCGCGCGTCGCGTACGGCAGTGTTGGGGATGCAGCGCCAGTATTCGATCGATCTGCGCGGAGAGCTCCTCGTTGCGTCCAGTCCGCTGCGCGCTCTGCGCGAGGCCCGAGAGCACCTCGCCTTTGTGATGGAGTGGCAGCTTTTCGATTGCCGCTCCCTGCAGTTTCCAAAGCTGCTGGTACGCCGTGTAGGCGAGCTCCCAAGCTGCCGCCCGTTCCACCGCAGGCAACCGATCGGCCAACGAGACCTGCGAACCGCCCGTGATCGCGAACACGCCGACGCTGCCAGGACCAAGGCGCATCGCTTCTGCGAAACAATCGAGCGCACGGCGATATTGCTGCTGGAACTCATCCGGCTGCCTGGATTCGTTCGCGACAACCGCGCGCGTCAGTGCGGTGCTTCCCTGCCACGCGAGCAGACTGGCACGGTTCGGCGGGCCGGCTCGCCAGCAGTAGTTCGATGTTCTTTTCCGCGCGCGTCAGCCTGGCCAAGTCGTTCTGCAGGAAGCCCGCGAAGACGTCCTCCCTGACCAGCGTGTTAACGGTCAGGCGGGTATCGGAAATAGGAGGTTCTGGCGCCTGGGCGGCGATAGCGGCCGCGATCACGACGACGTAAGGCCGGAGTTAGTAGAGGTCTTGTCATAGGCGCAATGTACACGTCTGCCATCACGAGACACAAACGTCGATTCCGTGCGGTCTAACTACTCTTGGAGTAGACCGGCCAGCGTCTTCGCAGCCAACGGCGGCTGCTCGTGCCGCCATGTCGCCTGTGGCAACGCCAACACTGGCGGGATGATAGCACCGGGCTGGGCCACCCGATCCGCCCGTTGGTTAGCTGCGAGCGTGGTTGGCTGCGGCCTCGCCTCTAATCGCGTCTTCACGAGCGCAAACCTGACGGTTACTAACGAGAAGTCGCGAAGTGTAAAGCGATCCGTTACTCCACCCTGCGGCGTTTATCGTTACTAATCCCCCCTACGCGGCATCCCGTATAATTCGAGCGGGTTACCGTGTCGTTAGTTCCTGGCACTCGACTCGGCCCATATGAAATCACCGGCCAAATCGGCGCGGGCGGCATGGGCGAGGTCTACCGCGCGACCGATACCCACCTCAAGCGCTCCGTCGCCATCAAGGTGTTGCCCGAGGCCGTGGCGACCGATGGCGAGCGCTTGGCGCGTTTCCAGCGCGAAGCCGAAGTGCTCGCCCGGCTCAATCATCCGAACATCGCGGCCATTTACGGTCTGGAGAAGAGCGACGGCACCGCGGCCCTCGTCATGGAGCTGGTCGAGGGGCCGACGCTGGCGGATCGCATCGCGCAGGGACCCATTCCCGTCGATGACGCGCTGCCGATCGCGAAGCAGATCGCCGAGGCGCTCGAAGCGGCGCACGAGCAGGCGATCATCCATCGCGACCTGAAGCCCGGCGAACATCAAGCTCACGACCCGACGGCATGGTGAAAGTCCTCGACTTCGGCCTCGCGAAGGCGCTACCGGAGTCCGGCAGAAATTTCACCGAGCGCGACGCAATCGCCGACGATTACCTCCCCCGCGATGACGACGGGCGTCGGAGTGCTCCTCGGGACCGCCGCGTACATGAGTCCCGAGCAGGCGCGCGGCCGTGCGGTCGATCGACGGACGGATATCTGGGCGTTCGGTTGTTGCGGACGCGCCACAGCTCGATGTCTCGGCTTGGATGTGGTAGTTCGTCGAGGCTGGCAGACAGATGTTTCAAGAGCGCCGATTGCGCCGCTGGATGCCAATCCCGCATCGCCGCAGCTTTGCGCGTGACGAGTGGTCGGTCGCGGCTCGGCACAGTTCGAGAAATTGACTGGAAGGCGGTCAGCCCAGGGGCTGATTCGTTCTAAGACAACACGAGACTCGGCTCGTACACCATTACGCCGAATGAACTATAGTACGCGCGTCTGCACGGTGGTACGACGGCTCGGTGTCAATAAGGAGGTTCCGATTGAAGGCTCCTCATCTATCCATCGTCGTCGGCGCCCTTCTGACCACGACCTGCACCGCACCTGATCAGACCCAGAAGACGCTTCCGCCCTCTGCGCCGCCGCGTCAACCGAACATCGTCATGGTGCTTGTCGATGACATGCGCTGGGATGAGATGCGGGTGGCCGGCCATCCGTTCATCGACACGCCGAACATGGACCGGCTCGCGCGCGACGGGGCGCGCTTCACGAACGCCTTCGCGACCACGCCACTCTGCTCACCCAGCCGGGCGAGCTTTCTCACGGGCCGGTATCCGCACACCAACGGGATCGTCGATAACACCGCTCGGCCCAGCCATAACCTGCCCGTGTTCCCGTTGGAGCTTCAGCGCGCCGGCTACCGTACCGGCTTCTTCGGCAAGTGGCACATGGGCAACGACGACAGCCCTCGGCCGGGATTCGACCACTGGGTCGCGATGCCGGGTCAAGGCGATGCGATCGACCCCTCACTGAACGTCGACGGCGAACGGGTCCACGCCAAGGGTTACACGACGGACTTGCTCACCGACTATGTCGAACGGTTTATCGACCGTCCTTCGGATCGTCCGTTCCTGGTGTACCTGGCACACAAGGCCATCCATCCCAACGTGATTCAGCGCGACGACGGGAGTATGGTCCCGATCCCGGACAGCCCGGTGGCTTTGTTGCCGCGGATCGCCACCGCGGTCGTTACGTCGGTCGGACTATGCCTCGGCGCGCCAGTGCGTTTAAGCCGCCGCTTGGGAAACCCGCGCTGCTTCGCCAGATTGACAGGCTTCCTCCACTTGGCCCGAAACCGCCACCTCTGATGACGAGATCAGAGGCCGTCTGGAGATGTTGCTCGGCGTCGACGATAGCTTGGGGCGTATCCTCGCGACTCTGGAGCGCAAGCACATCTTGAATAACACGATGGTCGTGTTTACTAGCGATCACGGCTACTTCTATGGCGAGCATGGACTCAACGAGGAGCGGCGTCTGGCGTACGAAGAGACGATCCGCATTCCGCTCGTCATCTGCTATCCGCCATTGACGACGGCTGGCTCGACACCGCCCGAGATGGCCTTAAGTATCGACATCGCCCCGACGCTACTCGAAGTGGCCGGACTCCAACCTGGGACAGGAATGCAGGGTCGCTCGCTTGTGCCGTACTCAAGAATGAGGCACGGGAGTGGCGCACATCGTTCCTTATCGAGTTCTTCACCGACACCGTGTTTCCGCGCATCAGGAACATGGGCTACGTGGCGGCGCGAACCGCGCGGCACAAATACATCCAGTATCGCGAACTGCAGGGGATGGATGAGCTGTCATCTCGACACGGACCCCTACGAAGAGACGAACCTCATTGACCGTCCCGACGCGCGTCAGACTCTTCAGCAGATGCAGGCTGAACTACGGCACCTGCTCGAACAGACTCAGTACGAAACACCAGTGTCTCTGTTGAGCGCGGCACCGCGGTAGAAGTCCACGGTCTGCGACTGTGGAAGCGAGCGCGATTGAGACGCCCGGACCTCGGGTTCTGAAGTCACAGGTGCGGCCGAGGCCTGAGCGTCCCGTCCCGAGCGGTAAAACGATTCGCGAGGTCAACAAAGCTGGGGCGAAAGTTCAGCGGCGAGTGACGGGGTTTGTCCCACCGCCTTCCAGGATTGGTCGCACTTGGCGACTGATAGTTACTACTCTCGGCTGGCGTCGTGAGTGCGTGACGTCGCCGCTATCACTTCGTCGGCACGAGGCGCTTCAACTCTTCTGTCCAGTTCTGGACGATCGCGATCCGCATCAAGGGTTGTTGTTCCGGTGGCTGCGGTGACGCTGGTGGGTCATCCACGATCCTGTTGATCAGGAAGCGGCCGTCTGGTGCCACGGCGAACTGGCCTCCAGCAGGGTTGTCGCTCCCGCCCAAGACGATATGCGCGGGGAACAAAGCGACTGGGGTGCCAGGCGGTGACCGAGTCATCTCGGAGGGTCATGGGCGCGGACATGAACGTTCCGTCTGGGGCGATCCGTACAGCTCTCTTCCGTCGTGGCGCCAGCGGGGTTGCGCGCCGCCATCGGTGGAAATCCTTGTTTGCCCCACGCGAGGCCGCAGGTCGTCCGGCGCAACGAACGGCCGTACGTATATCTCCGCTCGTCCACCAGATGCGTTCGATTGGTAGGCCACCCACCGACCGTCGGGCGAAAACTGCCCCAGCCGCTCTATCGCCGGCGTGTCGACGAAGGGAAACGGCTTCCGATCGTCGCCGACGGGCAGCACCAGAATGTCATTGGGAGCCACGTCCGCGAGGATGAACCGGCCATTGGGCGACCAGCTCTTCGCTGAGTTCAAATTCGGATGCAGAGCGATCGTCTCCTCGGATCCCGCCCCGCTTGATGAGACAGAATACAGCCCACGCGGGCAACCACCACCCTTCGAGTAGCTAATCCGCAATCCGTCGGAAGACCACAGCGGGAAGACCTTTGAATCCGTGCCGAAGGTCACCTGCGTCGCTTTCAGGGCATCCACGAGCCAGATGTGGTACGCGCCGCCTTCCGTCGACCGCATCACGACCACTCGCTGCCCGTCGGGCGAGAGGTCGGGAGCCAGCGTCACGAGGTCGGGTGCGCCGAGCGTGCCGAGGACATTGCCCTTGCGGTCGACCCAGCTCAGCTGTCGCCGCACCGCGGGCACCGCGGGCGGCGCCGTCGCGTACACGAGCGTTCCAGTGTCGGACACCGCGTAGAATGCTGCGGCGGTCGAGCCGGCTGAAGCCATAAAGGAGCGACGAATTCCCTGGACGACCGATAACGGTGCGCCGGTCACCGCCAGGCGGGCAGCGTCGAACGCCACGGCAAAGAGCGCGTTGCCCTGCACATAGACCAGATGGCCGCTCGCGAGATAGCGAGCGGCGTGGCCCGGCCCGAGCACGGTCCGGGTCCTGCGGCTGAGCGACTGTGCGACGATCTGCGTCTCAACCCAGTCGGTGGTCGTGCTGCTGAACAGTACCGTGTCCCCGTCGGGCAAGAAGCGTGGGCCGTACACGCGCTCCCCCTCGCCGACCGGGATCACGACCTTCGGTTCGCCCCCGTTGGCTGATACTCGCAGGATGCCCGCGGGCTGGCCGAAGAGAATCGTGTCGTCCGCCTCCCAGCTCGCCCCGAACAAACTCGTGGCTGCAGAGATCCTGACCGATGCGCCCCCGCCGACCGGAATGCGTTTCAGTTGACCATCCTGAAAGAAGCCCAGCCACTGGCCATCGGGCGAGAAGAACGGATTCGACAGCGCCGCTTCCGTACCGGCAATCGCCCTCGCGTTCGGATCATCCATGGTGACCAGGAAGAGGCCACCTCGGCCGTTATAAACGAGGGCCTGCCCGTCGAGGGAAATCGCGACGCCAGTCCGGTCGAGATTCCTCAATGGCTGGCTGGCCGGAACGTCGAAACCGAAGCGAGTGACCGTCGGTAATGGCGGGGTCGGCCACACGCTCCACGCGGTGAGGCCCACGACGAGCCCGCCCACGACGAGCGCGGCGGCAAGCGGCAACGCGCGCCGCCACGCTGGTTCTTCGACCGGCGCAGCAGCGGTCGTCTGTCCCGCCGTCGTGTCGAACGCGCCTGCGAGCGCGAGGCGGACGTCCTGGATGTCGCTGATGCGCTGCTTCCGGTCTTTCTGGAGGCACCGGCGAATTACCTGCCGCACGTGTGGCGGCACGTCGGCGGGCACGCGATCCCACTCGGGTTCCTGCTTGAGCACATTGGCGAGCGTGTCGGACACGTCCTCGCCCTCGAACGCCCGGCGTCCCACGAGCATCTCGAACAGGACCGTACCGAAGGCCCACACGTCCGCCCGCTTGTCGACCGGCCTGCCCTTGGCCTGTTCGGGCGACATGTACGCCGCCGTGCCGAGGATCATGCCGCCACCGGTCATCAGCGCGGGCGACGTGATTGTTGGCGACTGTGAGAGGTTCAGTTGCTGACCGGTCGTCGTTGGCTCCATCGCTTTCGCGAGACCAAAGTCCAACACCTTCACCGCTCCGTCCGGCCGGATCTTAATGTTCGCTGGCTTCAGATCGCGATGGATGATCCCCTGTTCATGCGCCGCTTCGAGCGCCTCCACGATCTGTTTCGCGATCGGCAGCGCCTCATCTATGGGGATTGCTCCCTGCGCGATCCGATCCGCGAGCGTCGGCCCCTCGACCAGCTCCATCACGAGCGCGATGGTGCCGTCTGACTTCTCCAAGCCGTGGATCTGCGCGATGTTCGGATGATTGAGCGCGGCGAGGATTTCCGCTTCGCGCTGGAACCGCGCCAGCCGGTCAGCGTCACCAGCGACAGACGCAGGTAGCACCTTGATCGCGACTTGTCGCTTCAGGTTCGTGTCACTGGCGCGATAGACCTCGCCCATCCCGCCCGCGCCGATCTGGGCAGTAATTTCATAGGCACCGAGGCGCGTGCCGGGGGCAAGAGCCAGAGGTGTGCGGATTATAGGGCAGCGCTCCCGGCGAAGGGAATTACTCCCGTGAAAGGCCGCAGTCTCTACTCTCAGGAGACGCTCCGATTAGGATCTGGGACGAAGCCCAGGCTGATCCACCGCGCGGCGATCGAGTTCGATACGCCCAGACCGCGCCAGTCGCACGCACTGAGCCGCCAGGCACCTCGATGTTCGGCCGTTCGAGGGGGTCGTTCGCTGTCAGACTCCTACGGGATGCTAACCGTCTCGCCTTTCAGTCTGGGTGTGTGCACTGGCAGGCGGCGCGCGCGTGTGGTCTGCTCGAAGCTGTAACCCAGCGCCAGGAGCTTCGCTTCACTGAAAGCCGCGCCAAGAAACGACAAGGCCACCGGCAGTTGGTCGCCTGTGAAGCCGACGGGCACGATGAGATCGGGAAACCCGGTCAGATTGGCGATGTTGACTGGTATACCCGCGGTCCCGCCCGGGGGGTCCTGCGGTGCTGTGATCAGCCGCGGCGCGTCGGAAGTGTGGGATAGACCAGCGCATCGAGTTTCTCAGATGTCAGCAGTCCTTCGATGACCGCTCGAACCAGAGGCAACGCATGATCGCGCACCGACGTGTACGGTAGTCATCGAGACCGCCTGATGCCGCTTCCCGCTTCAATAGCGTCCATCGATTCGGATTCGGACCGGCGCCGTCCGAACGGAGCGCGTTGAACTCTGTCGCGCGCGCGATCAGCTGGTCAATATTCTTCGGATAGCCTGGACCCAGCGTCTTCAAATAGTCCGCAATCTGCGCGGCGAACTCTGGATACCGAATGGCTTCGTAGAACCCGCTTTTCGCCTCAAGCAGCCACTTGGGAAGCCGGACGTCGACGACGATCGCCCCCTCGCGCCGCATCGCGGCGAGCCCCACGTCTACAGCCCAATCCACGTCGGGATCCTGGCCTGTGAAGTCCCGCACCAAGCCGATGCGCGCGCCCTTCAGTGCGTCACGCTTCAGGTACTTGGTGTAGTCCGTTTCAACATGGCCCTCACTCTTTCTCGTCGCACCTCGGCCGGGTCGACACCAGCCAACACACCGAGCGCGACCGCGACTCGTGGACGTTCCGGGCGAACGGACCTGCCGTATCGAAGGTGAGCGCCAACGGCACGATACCGTCCCGACTGATGAGTCCGTGAGTCGGCTTGAGGCCCACAACGCCTGTGGCCGCGGCGGGATTCCGAATCGATCCACCCGTGTCAGTGCCGACGCCAATCACCGCAAAAGCCGCAGCCACAGAAATCCCGGCGCCGCCAGACGATCCGAGGGGCGTGCGTGTCAGATCGTGCGGGTTCCTCATCTGGCCGCCCAGCGAGCTGCTCGCGACCCCCGACGCGAATTCTGACATGTTCGCTTTGCCCAGAATGATCGCGCCAGCGTCGCGTAGGCGTTTGACGATGAAGGCATCGTCGGGGGGGATAGAACCCTCAAGCGCGATCGAGCCGGCGGTGGTCGGCATATCGCCGGTGTCGATGTTGTCCTTCAGCACCACGGGAATGCTGTGCAGCGGCGATCGACGTCCTTTCGTTTTGCGCTCGACATCCAGTTGGCGGGCAACGTCGAGGGCTTTCGGATTCACAGCAATGAGGGCGCGAAGTGAGGGGCCTTGGCGGTCATACGCCTCGATGCGTGCCAGACACATCTGCATCAGTTTCTCGGCCGTGAGCATTCCGGCGTCGAATGCGGCATTGAGATCGGCGATCGTGGCCGACTCAAGATCAATCGACTTTTGAGCGGTGACCGAGGCGAGCGTCACCACGAGCAGTAGGGCGACGAATGCGGGTGCGACTGTACGCTTCGTCATTCGACGGACTCTAACTGGATTTGTGCTAGAACGAAAGGCAATACCTGGAGACCCGGCCCTTCACGATGTGGGCCGGTCTCCACCCGAAATCTGCTGCCATCGAGTAAACGCCATGTGTGGCCTAGATGTGCGCAACTCTCAGATTTTCAGGCCACTGAACGCCGACCGCGACTGGCACACAGGATGCTCCGGTGACCAGCAACCTCAGGCGCGATGGAGAGTGACTATGGCTGTCAAGGATATTCAATCGCAATCGGAACCTTACGTAACCGTCGTAGAACTGGCGGCGTATTGGCTCGTTGGCCGCAAACAGATTTACAAACAGATCGACGCCGGCACTCTGCCCGCCATCCGGCTTGGTCCACGCTTGCTGAGAATCCGAACGTCCGATGCGCAAGCGTTCGAGCGAAGCGCCAACATGCGCGTCAGCCAGGAAACGCCACACGCCAAGACGGCGTGACCGGCCAGATCACAAACCACCGCATTAGGAGATCAGTTGGACGAGCATCCCGCCGCCTCTTCGATGACCCACTCATGGCCGCACTCTCCACAGCGCCAATCGATGGCGGTGCTTCGGCCTCGCCATGAGGCCCGCACCAGGGTCATCAGGAGGACGTTTGCGCAGTTGGGGCACTTGGGGCGGTCGCCGGGGAGGTCAGTTTTTGGTCGCATTTCCGTCATGCACCGGCAAGCTTAAACCTTTCAAAATCTCTGCTGTGTAGCGGCAGTGTAAATAAACGTAAAGAAGAGGTGAACGACCGGCCGCCCTCAACCGGTCAGAGGGTCAAAGCAGGCAGAAGAATCGATCAGGCGGATCGAATCGGCTCTACCGCGTGGTCACCGCTGAAACGTCAGCAGTTTTCGACGCGTCATTTGTAGCAGGAGATTTTCAAACCAGCCGCGGGCGGTTCGTTGGTCCAATGCCGATCGCACGCCACGCAGCGCCAAATGGTGAGGATGGTGCCAGGCCGCCTGCGCGTGACACGCACAGGGAACATCCAGTGAGGGTCCTCGCAGTTCGGACAGTCGGGTCGGTGGTCCGTGGTCTGACCGTGATCTCATTCGACAGCATTAGCAGGCAGGTTAAACGTTGCGGTTACTGCAGGGTCAAGAGGCAAGAAAGGAGGAAAGACGGTCTCAGGCGTGTTCGTGCCGGAGATTAGCCACTTCTAACGGCGAGTCGATACCGCGTGACGTCACAGCCAATGAAATACATGGCCGTCCGCTGGTGCACTCTTTGCACCCTCCGCTCTCGGGTATCAGCAAGTGTCTCAGGTACCGCCGCTCAGCGGGGTCGGCCGTCTATTCCGCGGTCATCGAAACCTGGGCTGCGTCGGATACAGCCTGCAGAACCTGAGTGGACAGCGAGCAGTCGTGCGGTTCGACCCCATGCCGGACGCGACGCAGGGCGATATCTTCCATCTCACCTTGCAGGACGGCCGCATCCTCGAGTGCCAGGTCCTCGACGAGTACACAACGTATTGCGCTGTGCTCGACGGCCCCCGCATCGAACGCCGCCACCATCGCCGCCCCGCTCCAGTCACACGGGCGTACATGTAGAAAGGGCCGCCAGTTTCCCAGCGGCCCTTGATCGACTGTTCAGGTTGACCCTCGCCTACCGCCTACCACCTACCATCTAACTGCGTAAGTACTTATTGAACCACCCCAGCGTCCGCTGCCACGCGAGCTTCGCCGCCGCCTCGTCATAGCGCGGCGTCGTGTCGTTGTGGAAGCCGTGGTTCGCCTTCGGGTAGACGTACCCTTCGTGACGGATGTTGTTCGCCTTGAGTGCGGCTTCGTACGCGGGCCACGCCTGGACCAGCCGTGTGTCGAGCTCGCCGTGATGGACGAGGACCGCAGCCTTGATCTTCGGGACGTCCTCCGCCGCCGGCGCACCGCCGTAGAACGGCACGGCCGCAGCAAGATCCGGCATCCGGACAGCGAGCGTATTGGAAATTCCGCCGCCGAAACAAAATCCGGTCACTCCAAAGCGACCGGTGCTTTCGGGTCTCGCCTTCAGCCAGTTGATCGCCGCGATGAAATCGAGCGTCATCTTCTCGCGATCGACTTTGCCGAACAGCTGTCCGCCCCGCTCGTCGTCGCCGGGATATCCGCCGACCGATGTCAGGCCGTCAGGCGCAAATGCGATGAAGTCGGACGTCGCCAGCCGCCGCGCGACGTCCTCGACATAGGGGTTGAGACCGCGGTTCTCGTGCACGACCAGCACGGCGGGGTACTTCCCTGCCGCCGCGGGCCGCGCCAGGTAGCCCTTGATAGACCCGTTGCCCTGCGGAGATTGGACGGTTGCATACTCCGTGCGAATGCGCGCGTCGTCTTTGGCGACCTGCTGCGCCCAGGCATAGTTCGGCCGCAGCGCTTCGAACAGCCCTGCCACCGTCACCCCGCCCACGGCGAACTTCGAGGCGCGATCGAAGAACGCGCGCCGATCGATGTCGCCATGCACGTACTCGTGAAAGATGTCGAGAAGCTCCTGCGGAAAGTCGGATGCCTGCTTTCGCTCCATGGTGATGCTCCTTGAAATCCGGCTGATGAATCGGAAGGCCGAGAGCATACCACGCGGGCGGTGCTGCTCAGCGGGGGGCGGGAGTCTCGTGATCGTCGTCGTGATCTTCCTCCCGCTCGGGCACGCAATCGCGGCACTGCAGTGCGAAGGGGATCTCGTCGACGATCATGTTCGCGCGGACATCGTAGACGATCAAATGACGTCCAACGAATCGGTACTGAAGGTCGGGCGCAAGGTCGGGCAAGAGCAAGAGGAGTTTCGGCGGCATGGTTCCGAGAGCGTATTTCTTCTTGTACGTCTCGTTCACGTCGACGTCGAACTCGCCCGGGTTGTCGTCCATGATGGCCGCCACCGTCACCGGATCGGCCCGAGCCGCCATCATGCGCTTCAATTGCCCTTCCATTGCAGGGATGAAGAGCTGGCCGCGGCGCGACCCGCGAGCGTGACGAATCCGCTCCGTGAGCCTGCGCTCGAACGACTCGATGTCGTCTGCGTTGGTTGTCACCACGAGCGGAGGCAATCCAACCTCGAGGCGGCTGCGTAAGGCGGCATAGTCCTGGACCCTGCGGTTGAATTCAACCAGGGTCTCCGGGTCGAACGTCCCTTGAACCACCACCCGGAAATCCGGGGCGTCCGGGTCCGGATTCGCCGGTATCTGCGCCGTCGCCGTTAGCTGGAATGGCGAGACACAGAACGACGGCCCAATTTCGCAACTGCATCGGTTTTTCTCGCTGCATCTTATGTACCAGCAGTTCTCCAGACTATGCAAGGGCAGCTGTAGGCTGGTCGAAGGCATCGACTTTGCGAATGCCGGATTATGCGCTGGATCGTCATCGCCATACTCGTCTCGACGATCGCTGCCCCGGGATGCAAGGATGACGGTCCGACAGCGCCCAGCGGAGCCTCGCGTGTCATCGTCGCCCTTGGCGACAGCCTGACGTCCGGCCCGGGGTTGCGCCCGGACGAAACCTATCCCGCCCTGCTGCAAAAGAGAATAGCCGGCGAACGCCAGGATTACCGCGTGGTGAACGCCGGCGTCACCGGAGACACGTCGAGCGATGCGCTCCTGCGGTTCGATGCCGCGTTGGTGCCCGGCACGGAAATCGTCATCCTGGCGATCGGCGGCAACGACGGCCTCCGCAAGGTGCCCGTGGCAACAGTCGAGCGCAACATTTCGACGATGATCGAGCGCGCGCAGGCGCGCGGCGTCGACGTGCTGCTCTGCCAGATGGAAGCGCCCCCGCTCGGCGGGTTGAGCTACACGCTCGAGTTTCATCGTATCTTCACGCGGCTTGCCGAGCGCTACAACGTGCCGCTCGTGCCGTTCTTTCTCCTGGGCATCCTCGGAAACAACGAGCTGGACCTCAACGACACCCTCCACCCGAACGCTGCCGGCCACAAGGTGATTGCGGACGCTATCTGGCCCCACTTGCGCCCGATGCTGTAGCGGCGCTACTCTCTTCTCCCACAGGAGGAGATCTATGAGGCTTTCCCGTCTTTCGGTATCCGCGTGTGCCTTCGCCGCGTTCATGGTCGCCGGTCTCGCGGTTGGCAGCGGACAGGCACCTGCCCCTCAAACTCAGAAGCCGGCGCCGCCGGCGCGACCGCCGCTGCTGCACGGGGGAAATCTCATCATGCCGCCGGACGACGCGATCGCAGCGAACGGCGGCCCCGTGTTCGGATTGGCGAGCAACCCCGGCTTCTACATCACGCGCAACGTCTTTCGCAACAACAACACGAGCCGCCCGCACTATCACACGATGGATCGATGGGTCACGGTCATCAAGGGCACGTGGTACGGCGGCACCGGCAAAGTGTTCCGGCCCAAAGAGATGAAGCCGATGCCGGCGGGCAGCGTGATGTTCCACCCGGCGTACTTCATTCACTACGACGGTAATCAGGATGGTGGTGAGACTATCGTCCAGATCCAGGGATATGGACCCGTGGCGACCGTGCAGGTGGAAGAAGACGAGAAGGGCAATCCGATGACGAAAGGCGGCGAAGGCGCCGGCTACGCGACGACGCCTCCGGCGAAATAACGCCTCGCAAAGGTAGACGTTCAGAGATCAGGAGAATTCATTGGAAAGGATCTCTCTCCTGGTCTCCTGTTCTCTGTCTCTACAGCCAGGATATCCCTCACGACATTCCCGAATACGTCGGTCAACCTGAAGTCTCTCCCCGCATAGCGATACGTCAGCTTCTCGTGGTCGATGCCGAGCTGGTGCAGGATCGTCGCGTGCAAATCGTGAATCGACACGCGATTCTCGACGGCGCGGAACCCGAATTCATCCGACGCGCCGTAGGTCATCCCGCCCTTCACGCCGCCGCCCGCCATGAACATCGTGAAGCCGTACGGATTGTGATCGCGCCCGTCGCCGCTCTCCGACACCGGCGTGCGGCCGAACTCGCCGCCCCAGACGACGAGCGTTTCATCGAGCAGACCGCGGCGCTTCAGATCGCGGATGAGCGCGGCCGAGGCTTTGTCCATGTTCGGGCAGCGCTCGCGCAGGTTCTTGTCGATCTCCTTGTGGTCGTCCCACGGCTGCCCGGGGCCGTAGTGCACGACGACGAAGCGAACGCCGCTCTCGACGAGGCGGCGGGCCATCAGGCAGCCTTGCGCGTACGGCGTCGACCCGTACTCTTCGCGAACAGACGCCGGCTCCTTCATCACGTCGAGCGTGTCCATCGCGGCGAACTGCATCTTGAACGCCGACTCCATGGACGCAATGCGCCCTTCGAGAAACGCGTCCTGTCCAAACGTCTCCTGATGCTTCTGATTGAGCGCCTGCGTCAGGTCGAGCTGCGCGCGCTGCGCGTCGGTGCTCAGCTCGGTGTTCCTGAGAAAGCGGATCATCTTGTCGGGCGCCATCTCGAACGTGTTGAACGACGAGCCCTGGAATTCGGCCGGCAGGAAGCCCGACGTCGTGAAGCCGCCGCCGTCCGGCGCCAGCACCATGAACGCCGGGAGATTCTTGTTCTCGGTGCCAAGCCCGTACGAAATCCACGACCCCATCGATGGCCGCGACAGAATCATGCTGCCCTGATGGAACATGCTGCGCGCCTGCTCGTGGTTCGGGTTGGTGGTGAACATCGAACGGATGACGCACATCTCGTCGGCGACCGTCGCAAGATTCGGCAGCAGCTCGCTCATCTCGATGCCGGCCTGCCCGTGCTTCGCGAACGTGAACTTCGTGGGCATCAGCCCTGCTGTCGTCCGTTCGGTCCGCAGATCGGCGGTCGCCGGACGTTGACCGGCGTATTTCATCAGCGCAGGCTTCGGATCCCACAGATCGACCTGCGAGGGGCCGCCGGTCATGAACAGCAGGATCACGTGCTTCGCTTTGGGCGCGAAGTGCGGACCAACGATATGCGTGCCCGCCGCGAGCGCGTCGTCGGCGAGCAGATCGGCAAGGCCGAGCATGCCGATGCCGCCGCACATGCATTTGAGCGCCTCGCGGCGCGAGAATTTTTCTATGGCCAAAAGATCACCTCGTTGGTCGAGAGCAGCGCCTGCGCGTAGCGCGCGGTGTCGGCGGACGCGAGATATTTCACGCCAAGGGCCATTTCATCCGGCGTGGCGTTTCTCGAGAACACCTTGCGGTACAGGGCCTGAACCCGCGCCTCGGCGGTTGGCTCGGCGGAGACTTGCGCCGCCAGCGCCTTCGCCAGATCCTGAACAAAGCTGCTGTTCATGACGAACAGCGCCTGCAGCGGGTTGAGCGTCGGCTGCCGCATCGGGATATGCGCCAGCGGCGCCGGCACGTCGTACAGCTTCATGACGTCGTTGCTGCGGCCGCGGCTGATCGCCGCGTACACCGTGCGGCGCACGCCGGCGTCGACATCCGGCTGCGACGGCCCGTACAGCGTCAGGTCCAGCTTGCCCGCGGCCTGAAGCAGCGAGTCGCGGTAGGCCTCGATGTCCATACGCCGTGGGTTCATGCGCCACAGAAGCTGGTTCGTCGGATCGATCTCCATCTCCTGAGCGCGCGGTTTGCTCGACTGCCTGTAGGTCGCCGACAGCATGATCTCCTTGTGCAGCCACTTGAGAGACCAGCCGCTCGCGATGAACCTGGCGGAAAGATCTTCGAGCAGCTCCGGATGGGTCGGCGGCAGTCCCTGGATGCCGAAGTCGCTGGGGGTGCCGACGAGGTGTTTGTCGAAATGCCATCCCCACACGCGATTCACCATCACGCGCGCGCTCAACGGCGCCGCGTCGGTGAAGATTTTCTCTCCCAGCTCCAGCCGTCCGGATCCGTTCGTGAAGTCGCCGGCGTCCTTGGCGAGCACGATCGGGAACCCGCGCGGCGCGGGATCGGTCGGCGTCGCGAGATTGCCGCCGCGGTAAAGCGGCAGATCGCGCGGTTTGCCCGGCGTGACGTCGAAGAACGTGAGGTCGGACTCTGACGTGTTCCACCAGACGCCCGCGTCGTAAATCGAATTCAGGAACGGCGCCTGCGGGTCGATCCGCTTGCGCGGGGCGCCATCGCTGCCCTGATTCTGGACGCGCTCCGGATTCGGTATCTGGTCGGCCGGCCGCTCGCGCTTGTCGTCAGGCACCGGCTCGCGCTTCTTCAACGTGCCGTCGGGATTGCGCTGTTCCGGCGGCTTCTCGCCCGGATACGGAACCGTCTTGATGTACTCGGCAATCTGCGGGTATTCCTTCGACATCGCGTCGATCTCGGCCTGCAGCTCCGCGAGCTCCTGCCTGAACTTCTTCACCTGTCGCTCCGCCTGCTCGGGCTTCGATCCCGGATCGCCTTCGAGCAGGTTGGCGGTGTAGTGCAGGTCGAACATGCGCTGATAAATCCACATGAAGCGCGTTTCGGTCTTCGGATCGATCTCGAAGAACGGACGCAGCGCGCGCGACGTCGACGCGAACACGCTGGTCAACCTCGCGTAGTCCCTCTGCCGGATCGGATCGAACTTGTGATCGTGGCAGCGCGCGCACGAGACCGACAAGCCGAGCAGGCCGCGGGTGACGGTGTCGAGCCGCTCGTCCCAGTCGTTCAATTGCAGCGTGCCGATGACGTCGATCGACAGGCGCACGTCCTTGTGATCCTGCGAGCCGAGCGCGATAGGGCCGAGCGCGCGCAAGTCCGGGCCGCGATGTCCCCGGCATCAAATCGGCTGCCAGCTGCAGCTTGACGAACCTGTCGTACGGCACATCTTTGTTGAGAGCCTCGATGACCCAGTCGCGGTACCGCCACGCGTGCGGATACGGCGGGTTCGTGATGTTGCCGGGATTGTCCTCGCCGTACCGCACGACATCGAGCCAGTGACGGCCCCATCGCTCGCCGTACTGCGGCATCGCAAGCAGCGTGTCGAGCAGCTTCTCGTATTTGTTGGGCGATGCATCGGCGGCGTACGACTCGACCTCGTCGTAGGTCGGCTTCAAGCCGATCAGATCGATGTACGCGCGGCGGATGAGCGTGCGGTCGTCGGCGGGTGGAGAAGGCGTCAGGCCTTTTTCCGCCAGTTTCGCCAATACAAAATGATCGAGCTTGGTGCGCGCGGCCGCGGCGTGCGCGGACACCGGCTGCGGCAACACCTTGACCGCCTGAAACGCCCACCACTGCCGCCCCTTCGCAAGCTCGGCTTCGTCGACGACGCGGCGCTTCGCGGTAGCGGTTGCCGTAGCCTCGACGCGCGGATCCGGCGCGCCTCCGGCGATCCACGCTTCGAAGTCGGCAATCACGTCGTCCGCGAGCTTTCCGCTTGGCGGCATCTGCAGGTGCGGATCCGCGTATTTCATCGCGTGGATCAGCTTGCTGTCGGCCGGTTTCCCCGGGACGAGCGCGGGGCCGAGCGTGCCGCCCTTCATGACCCCTTCGCGGCTGTCGAGGGTGAGATAGCCCTTCGGCTCTTTCATCTTGCTGTTGTGACAGGCGTAACACTTCGCCGCGAGGACAGGCCTGATTTTCGACTCGAAAAACTCGTTCGTCACCTGCTGCGCGCGGGCCGGACCGGCCACGACAAGCATCAAGAACGCGCCGACAAAGACGTGCCGGTACACGATCATGCGACCTCGTTAGGAAATGGAAGGACATCAATATAACATCACGACGCGGGCGGAGGCAGGCGCGTCACTTTAATCACCTGATTGAAAAGGTACTCGACGTCGATGCGGTCGCCGGCCTCGAGCGTCTGCGCGGAGATCGCTTCCGGCCCGACACGCGCCGCGTTCAGCTGTTCTGTGGGATCGTCGATGTGGGTGAAGACGATCTCCCACGACGCCTGACCGTGAATGCTGATGGGTTGGATACGCTTGAGGATGGCCTGCCGGCTGCCCTTGAGCATGCCTGATTCTACGCGATGCTATGATGCCCGCATGAAGGCTTCTGACTGCATCCTGTTCAGCGGCGGCGCGCCCGGCGCGGAGGCCGAATTTGGCGCCTGCGCCGAGCGCCACGGCGTCGAGGAAGTGAACTTCACGTTCGACGGCCACAAGATCGTCCGTCATCGCGGCGTTCGCGTGCTCAACCACGAAGAGCTGCAGAACGGCGACATCAGCCTCGAGTATGTCAGCCGCCTGATGGGTCGCCGCTACACCGACGCACCCACGATCCGCAAGGTGCTGCAGACGATGTGGTACCAGGTGAATAGCGGTCAGGAGATTTGGGTCATCGGCACCATCCTCGAGGACAAGACGGTGCGCGGCGGCACGGGGTGGGGTGCGGAGTTCGCGAAGCTGTGTAACAAGAAGCTCCACGTGTTCGATCAGGAGCGCAAGAGCTGGTTCTGGTGGAACGGCGAGGACTGGCAGGCGCCCGACAGCAAGGATGGCCCCCGGATCATGCATGCCCACTTCACGGGCACGGGCACCCGGCAACTTCAGGAGCCCGCGAAGAAAGCCATCGAAGACCTGTTCACGCGTTCGTTTCTGTAACAGAACGCTACAACCTCGGACGCGACGTCAACCGCGCCAGCGCAGGTACGAAAACTGCTTGTGTGACAGGGATATGACGAAGCCGATTTACGTCTACGCCGTCGCGATGTGCCTCATTGCGGCCTGTTCGTCGTCAGCGCAACAGGCCAGTCACAGCCGACCCGCAGCAGACGCCGAAGGGCAGCAACGTCAACCCGGATGCGGGTCTTGTCGCCGATTTCAAGAAGCGCGTCGACGAGTACGTAAAATTGCGCGAGAAGGCCGTGGCCGCCGTTCCTGTCGACCTCCAGGAAAAGTCAAAGCCCGCCGAGATCAACGCGGCGGAAAAGACGCTGGCCCAGAAGGTGCGCGAGGCACGGCCTGCCGCAAAGCCCGGCGACATCTTTACACCCGCGACGCAGGCCAGTTTTCGACGGTTGCTCAAACCGCCGCTGACCAAGGGGCCCGACGCTGCCGACAACAAGGCGATCATCAAAGATGACGCCCCGGCCGCCAAAGAAGTACCGTTCAAGGTGAATGCGGAGTACCCGAAAGAGGTGCCGCTCTCTACCGTGCCGCCGGACGTGCTGCTGGCGCTCCCGCCCCTGCCGAAAGACGTGGAGTACCGGTTCGCCGGCAAGCATCTTCTGTTGTTCGATGTGAAGGCGAATATCATCGTCGACTTCATGTTGAATGCGATTCCGTAGTTATCGAGGATTACCCATGCGCACCTTACAGCTCCGGCTCACCGTTCTCGCCCTCGCCTCGACGCTCGCAGTCGGCGTCGCGGCGCAGGAACTTACGTCCCCGAACAATCCGAAGGACACGCTGAAGTTCGCGGTCATCGGGGACAGCGGCACGGGCGATTCGAATCAGTACCGGCTCGCCAAGGTCTTCACCGATCTCTACGGCCGTTTTCCGTACGAGTTCGTGCTGATGATGGGCGACAACATGTACGGCGGCGAGAGCACGCGCGACTTTCAGCGGAAGTTCGAAATTCCTTACAAGCCAGTGCTCGACAAGAACATCAAGTTCTACGCCTCGCTGGGCAACCACGACAGCCCCAACCAGCGGATGTACAAGCTGTTCAACATGAACGGAGAGCGCTACTACACCTTCAGGCCCAAGCCGGGGATCCGGTTCTTCGCGCTCGACAGCAACTACATGGATCGCACGCAGCTGCAGTGGCTCGAGAAGGAACTGGCGGCGAGCGGCTCCGACTGGAAGATCATGTACTTCCACCACCCAATCTATTCGTCCGGCGGCAGGCACGGCTCCGATACCGCGCTACGCGATCAGCTCGAGCCGCTGTTCCTGAAGTATGGCGTCGACGTGGTGCTTGCTGGTCACGAGCACTTCTACGAACGGTTGAAGCCGCAGAAAGGCATCCATTACTTCATCTCGGGCGGCGCGGGCAAACTGCGGAAGGGCGACGTCGGCGGTGAGTTCACTGAAAAGGCGTTCGACACCGGCTACCATTTCATGATCTTCGAGATCGAAGGCGACAAGATGCATTTTCAGGCCATCTCCGATCAGGCGAAGACCGTGGATTCGGGCATCATCGAGCGACGCCGGGTCGACGACAAGGCCGCACCGTCGGTGCCGGCAGCTCCGCCTGTAAAGCCGGTGCCACCGCAGGACAAACCAAACACGTCGACGGCGAAGCCGGCCGCTCCCAGCACGAGCGCTCCATCGACAGGCGCACCGGCAACGGCGAAACCAACAGCGAAGCCCCAGGGCGTCCGCTAGTCGATGACCTGACGGATCGCGGCGAGGAGTTCTGAAGACGAGGAAGCCATCGAGTCGTAGTAGCCCACGAACCTGGTGGTTTCCTCCGCTTTGTAAAGCCTGAGATTGTCGGCCCAGCGAAAACCAATCACCTGAAACCGCAGCTCGGCGTCGATTTGGAACGGACCATCTGCGCCGTTGACTTCCACTGCGTATCGCACCCGATCGCCGCTGTCCCCGAAATCCTCATCCTGAGCCGCCGCGCCGATGACGGCTATCCAGGGATCAGCATGTGACTTGTCAAATCCTCTCGGCACCAGTCTGTTGTCTTTCAAGTACCTGACGCCGGTAAGCAGCCCCGTTGTTGGACGGCCGGCCGCGTCACCCATCACCGACTCGTATATCTGAACCTGCTCGGACGCACGGATCTCGGTATGGTGAGGTTCGACGCCAAGGGCGTCTGCGTCGTTGTCATTGCCGGCTATCGCGCCGTTTGGCGCGAGCGCTCCCGATTCAAAGACCACGCGCCCGCTCCGGTCGCGCACGGTGACGTGCAGCCACGCGCGGCGCGACGGATAACCCGTCGGCAGCTTGTGACCGGTGAGATTCCGCACGCGCACATCGGCGATCACCCGTCCGCCCACGCGTTCGGCGCGATCGATCGACAGCTCAGCCGTCGATTTCTGAAGATTGTCTACCGTGGCCTTCAGCGACGTTTCCAGATCGGCGGCCGTGGCCACGACGCCCAGATCGGCTCGATATCGATTGAGCATGCGTTGCATGAAGAAGTTGCCGCCGACGAACGTGTGCCGCGCGAGGCCTTTCCTGGGCGCGCCGAGTACGGAGGCAATGGGTGTGTCTTCCTCGACGACCGGCATGTGGCAGGACTGGCAGCTGCGCTCTTCGGCGGCGAATGCACTGTGCTTCCATTCCTGGAACGGCATCTGTTCAGGCAGCTCGCCGATCACTTCTCCTTTGGGACCGAGCGCTTGCGTCACGAGCGTGTGACACGTCGCGCAGACTTCGGACTGCCGTATGTGCGTGGCTTCCGTCGGCTGGAAGCCCGTCGCCGACCGCATGATGGTCGTCATCCCGCGCTCGATCTTGAAGGGGCCGAACACCGGCCGCTCCGTGCGCGACCCGGAGGCACGCGCGCGGGGATCGGCGGTGGAGACGACGTAGCCTCCGGTAAAGCTGGCGGCCGTCCCGAGATTCTGATCGGTAATCTGATGGCACATGGAGCAGGCGACGCCGTCGTGGGCGAGACGATCGGTCCGACCGCTTCCGCGAGTGACTGGCAAGTGGTCGAAGACGCTTCCCTGCGAACCGTTGATACGCGCCTCTGTTCGCGACATCGGCATGTGGCACGTCGCGCAACCGTCCTGAATCGCTTGTGCCGCCGCGGGGTGATCGGTCACTTCCCTCCGCACGCCGGCCTGCCAGTACGGATCGCGCGACGAATTGGCCATCATCGAGGCCCGCCAGCTCGCGCCGATCGACACGTCTTCTCCCGAAGGCGTGCGCAAACCGTTGTGGCACGACATGCACTGATCCGAGGTCGCGAAAATTTCCGCATGCGGATTGCGTTGACCACTCATCGCGGCCATCGAGACCACGGCGGCTACGGCGATGAGACCAAGGAAGCGCGTTACCATCCCGAGAAGAATCCCCCGTCGAACCAGTCCCACAGCAGATAGACGAGGACGCTCGACCCGCGCTCGCTTCGCTGCGAGAGCGGCGTACGGACGCCGATGTTGACGAGCACGTGCTGGCGCGTGCTGAGGCTCACCTGCAGTTGCGGGAGGGCATCCCACTCTGCCGCGTGCCCCTCTTCCAGCTCCAGGGCACCGAGAATCTCGAGCATCGGCGACCAGGCGCGCCCCCAGCGGTTGGCCATGAAGCTCTTGCCTACCGCGACCCGCCAGAAGGTTTCCTTGGCCGCCTGCTCTCCGTCGGCCGGAACTTCGATGCCGGTATGCGCATGGAGGAATCCATCCCGCGGGAGAACCTGGCTGACGGTACCGAACGCCTCGAACACGGCGGTGCCTTTGCCGAGTCCTTTCGACGCGCTGCCGGTGGGGAGCGAGAGCTCCCCTCCTGCCGACACGATCGATCCGTGTGACAGGCTGTCAAACAGCACGTGTTTGTAGGCGGCGCCGATATCCCCCACGCCCATGTGCCACGTGTTGGGTGAAGACTCCTGCAGGTCGAACGGCACGAACACTTCGTATTGACCACGCCGGCCGACCCGATGCTCGTAGAGGAACTGGTTGCCGACCGATCCTTCGGCGATGGATGTCGTGAGCACCCCCTCGTTTTCCGGGAACGCTTTTTCGGTGACGAACGGTCTCGGAAGGTTGAGATCGCCGAGCGGCCATCCCCGCTCCACGCAGAACGTGCGCACGTGATCGATCACCCGCACGATTTCCGCCTCGGTCAGCTCGTCCCCGAAGGCAGGCATGATCCGGTTGAATGCGCGCGCCGGACCGCCCTGATGGACAACCGACAGCCAATCGAGATTGGCCTCCGGGGTCGTCAGGCTGCAGTCCGTGAAATCCGGTGGATCGATGTCGAAGCCGCGAATCGCGACGGGCTGGCCACGCCCGTCGCTGCCATGACAGGACGCGCACGCGGCCTGGTAAATCTGCTGCCCGCTCCACCCGCCTCTGTCGACAGACTGCGCGTCGAGGCGTACAGCGAACACGAGCAGAGACAGGACGAGAGACGCGCCGCGCATCGGTTTTTCTGCGACGGTACCAGACGATTTGAAAAGTCGGAAACCTGAGAATTGATCTCAGATTTCCACGCGCATGCAGCGCGCGGCGCAAGGTACATCCTTGTTGCCGCTTTTCTTAAACGTACAAGCGTGTAGGATTTGGCGACGTAAATGGCGATCCGCGCGTGGCGTGGCAGTCTGGCGCCTCGACAAAAGCAACAAACTTGTTTGAATTTCACGCGAGTACAACACTCTCGTGCGGTCAGACCCGCGGCCAAGGAAATCGTCTGAGCGGCGATTCGACTCGCTTTTCTAACAAAAATGGCTATTCTGTTGCGGCGCGACTCGGCGGTCGCGATTGGCGTCGATTTTGATTACACGGGGTCATTACGTTCTTATTGACTCCCCTTCTTCTCAAAGGTGTGTGATGAATCAAGCAGACACTGCGTGGATGCTGGTCTCGACCGCGTTGGTCCTCCTCATGACCCCAGCCCTCGCGTTTTTCTACGGCGGGCTCGTCCGTTCGAAAAACGCGCTCAACACGATGATGATGAGCTTTATCTCGCTCGGATTCGTCGGCGTCCTCTGGGGCGTCATCGGCTATTCGCTGGCGTTCTCGGCCGGCAATAACTACCTCGGCGACCTCTCGCGCCTGTTCCTGCGCGGCGTCGGTCTCGAGGCGCAGGGCACCATCCCCCATTACCTGTTCATGGCGTATCAGGGCACGTTCTGCATCATCACGGCGGCCCTCATCTCGGGCGCGATTGTCGAGCGCATGCGCTTCTCGGCCTACCTCATCTTCATCGTCCTGTGGGCGCTGGTGGTCTACTCGCCGGTCGCGCACTGGGTGTGGGGCGGCGGCTGGCTCGCCGACATGGGCGCGCTCGACTTCGCGGGCGGAACCGTCGTTCACGTGAACGCCGGCGTTGCTGCGCTCGTCGCCGCCATCGTGGTCGGCAAGCGCAACGACTATCCGAGCTCGTCGCTGCTGCCGCACAATGTGCCGTTCACCCTGCTCGGCGCCGGGCTCCTGTGGTTTGGCTGGTTCGGGTTCAACGCGGGCAGCGCCCTCGCGGCCAGCCCGATTGCCGCGCTGGCGTTCGTCACCACGTTCCTCGCGCCCATGGGCACGCTCGTCGTCTGGACGATGCTCGACTACGCCCGCCAGGGCAAGCCGACCGCCGTCGGCGCCGCGACCGCAATTGTGGTCGGTCTCGTCGCCATCACGCCGGCGGCCGGGTTCGTCGGCCCGATGAGCGCGCTCGCGCTTGGCGCCCTCGCGGCGTTTCCGAGCTACTTCGGGCTGGTCTGGCGCGCGAAGACGTCGCTGGACGACTCGCTCGACGTCGTCGCCGCACACGGAGTGGGAGGCACCGTAGGCGCGCTGCTCACAGGGGTTTTCGCGCAGAAGGCGCTGAACGGCATCGCGGACGGCGCGCTGTTTGGCAACCCGGCACAGATCGGGATCCAGGCGACGGCGGTCGCGGTGACCATCGTCTACAGCGGCGTGATGAGCTTTCTGCTGCTGAAGCTGATCGGGTTGGTGGTGCCGCTCCGCGCGTCCGACGACGACGAGGCGATCGGCCTCGACATCAGCAACCATGGCGAGGAGGCCTACGTGCACGGCGAGGCGAGCAGCCAGATGCAGTCCGTCACGAGCATAAAGAAGCCAGCCCCGGCGCTGCGATCGGAGCTCGCATGAAACTCATCAAGGCGATCATTCGCCCAAACAAAGTCGACGATCTGAAAGAGGCGTTCGCCAAGATTCAGATCGCGGGCATGACCGTGACCGAGGTGCGCGGTCACGGCCGGCAGAAAGGTCACACGGCGGTTTACCGCGGCAGGGAGTATGAAGTGACGCTGCTGCCGAAGATGCAGATTGAAACGGTTGTGCCTGACGAGCTGGTGGAGCCGGCTCTTCAGGCGATTCGGGAGGCGGCTCGCACCGGAGAAATCGGAGACGGCCGCGTGTTCATCTGTCCGGTTGAACAGGCTTACAACATTCGGACGGGAGAGAGGGAGATCGCGTAAGAGCTAACGAGTGAACGAAGAGAGAACCGCTCTCTTCGTCATATTCGCTTTTCGTTATTCGTTACGATTTCCCGCACGCACCCCAGGCCCATAACGCAACGGACCACTGCTGCTTCACGTTGCGATGGACGACGGTGCGTGCGGTGTCGGGACGCCCGCGGCGCTTAAGGGAGAGGCACAGCCTGAAGTTGTCTCCCTTCGACGCCTGACGTTCGGCCGAAAGCACGCTGAGGAGCGTCACGGCGCTTTCGCTGCGGTTCTTCTTTCTCTGATCGCCCAGCGCGAAGTTGAGCGCCGTCTTGATGTCCCGGTCGTCGATGGGCACGGCCCGGTACGCGTTCGGGCGAACGGGGGCCGGGCTCGGGGACGATTGCCCGGCGGTCTCGAAAAGAAAGGTCGCCGCCGACAGAAAGACGATGCCGCCGACAATCCATCGACCGGCGCGAAGTGTGCTGGCCCGCATCAGGGGTAACGATCATACCACCCGGTCGAGCGCGCCAGAAACTCCCCCTATCGCCAGGCGACTTCGGCGGTGTAGTCCTTGCCTTTCACATCTTTGCCCTTCAGTTCAACCGATCGCGGCTTGACGACCCGCAGGCTGAACGGCGTTCCGTCGCGCCCGAGGAAATCTCCGAGCATCACATTGCGGGACTCGGAGCTCTCGAGCCGCCCGACGTACTTGTTGTAGATGGTCTGCCGTCCGACCGGGACGATCGAGACTGTGACGTCGCTCAGCGGCGCGCCTGAGTCGTTCCGGAGCGTGACATACATCTGTGACGTGGTGATCTTTACCGGAGCGTCCGCGTCCTGGGCCGCGCCCTGATCGGAACAGCCGACGGCGAACAGGGCGAGCGCGACGAAAAGGCAGAAGCGCATGCCGTCCTCCTTGATGAATTGTTGGACTTGCGAGGAATGTGCAGGACTGTAACGCCGCTGCTTTTTCCAGTCAAGGTTTCCGTCGCGGGTGCTATACTTTTCCCGTTTCGCGGCCAGGTTCTCCCTCGCGGCCGCCAACCCTACTCAAACATAACGGACAGGAGCACTGATGCGGTTGCCCATCAGGCCGGGTAAGGTTACGTGTGCGGGTCTCGTCGTCATCTTCATGGTGCTGCCGAACAGCATTTGGAAAGGGCCGGACGCCAAGGATGCGCCCGTGTCGAAGGTCAAACTCGAGACGATGAAGGTGAAGAAGACGGCGCGCGACTCACACCGTCCGCGCTTGAAATTCCGGGAAGTGGCGCGCTGAGCAGTCGGGACACAGCGACGTGCCGTCACTGATACGCAGTCGCAGTCGCCGCCGGGCAGCTTCGACATCAGTCGAGCGGCCGCACGACGACATAGCCGTCGATGTACGAGTACGGCGTGACGCCGGCGATCTTGTTGAGACCCTCGGTCAGCCGTATCGTCGCGCCCCACGGATCCGTCACGGTCGCCGACATGAGACCCAGCTCAGGATCTCGTCCGTACGGCACGTCGAACGTGACGCCGTTCGCCGCGATCTTGTCGACGTAGGCTTTCAGATTGGCCACGTCGAACCCGATGCTGTCCATCAGCCGCCCCTTCATCGGCACGCCGGGGACTTTCTGCGAGCCGAGCGGCGCCAGCGTGAGGTTCATGCCCGGCACGTCTCCGGACTCGTATGGGCCCCGCATCGTCGGTTTGAGCAACAACTTCTGCACGTACCACTTTTTCACGTCGAGCGGCTGTTCGAGCCAGTAATGCAGGTGATGGCTGACGACCGGCGCGGGAATGCGCGGATCTTCGACGAGCTCCATGCGAAAGGTGTCCGGGCCGGTGACGTAGGTCTGCGGCGTGGTCTCGCGTCCGATGCGCGGCGGATCGTATTTGAGTCCGGCCTTGTCGAAGCGCGCCGTAAAGTCAGACAGCTTGTTCAGCTTCAAGCCCATGTGATTGATCGTCGTCCCCTCGCTCGGTCCGGTTCGCGGCTGCAGGCGAAACAGAACCACCACGCCGGGGATGGTGACGCCTTCGAGCTTGCCTACCGTGACCGGTTTGGCATCGAACTGCTTCGTCCAGAACTCGCGGTGTGCGGCGACGTCGCTGACATTCAACAGCACGTGCCCCATCGTCATGCCTCCGTCCGCGGCCGGGAAGAGCTGTGCATGGAGAGGGTATACGCGAGCGAACGAAGCGGCAGCCACCGTCGCGACGATCAACGCCGTGCGTAGTCGAATGCGTGTCACATGGCCTCCTGGGAAAGTCGGGCCGAGTATACCGCCGGTGTATTTATGAGATATTTATATACCGAATTGCGCGCGAATCAGACCGACAGCTTCTGTACGAGCATGCGCTTGAGCTGGGCGCCGGACGCGATCGAGGTCACGTCGAGGCGACTCTCGCTCAAAGCATCGAGCAGGGAGCGGATGACCTCGGCGCGCGTCAGGTTCGCGCCGGTCTTGCCGCGGATTGCGGTCGTCAGGCGATCGAGATCGAGCACCTGACGCTCGAACATCACCACCGACACCTTCGTCCACGCTTCGTGATGCGTGCGGGGACGGCCGCGCCTGGCGCGGGGGCGGGTTGTCGTGCGGCGTGCAGTGCGCGTAGCCATCTTTTTCCATTTTATCGAAAGTTGTTGCTAGCACAAACCGCAAATGCGTATCTTGCTGATGCAAAGTCTCTCGGGTTCTTTCGTCAGCTTCGGCGGGTGACTGCAGTCGACAGCGTCAGTCGATCAGAATGTGACAACGGCCGCGAGATGCAGCCGGCGCGGAGGCGCGAAGGCATTGCCCATCCCGAAAAACGGGTTCGGTTGTTGGTACGGATTGAAGTACGGCGGCGTGGGCCGCGTCTGAAGATCCAGGTACTGCACCGCGTCGGTGGAGAGCTTCTCCTGGTTGTCGAACACGTTCAGTAATCGCGCCTCGAGCGTGACACTCGCGGACGTATTCAGCGGAAGGCGATAGCTCGCCATCAGATCGAGGTTGGTCCACGCCGGATTGCGGTGACTGCCCGCGGGCTCGAGGTAATTCAGCGTTGCGCCTGGCCAGTCGCGGCCGCGCGCAGCCCAGGGGGTGCCGCTTTGCACGCGCAGATATCCCGCGGCGCTTACTCTGGGGGTCACCTCATACGACGAGAAGATCTTGAGGACGTGTGGACGGTCTTCGAAGAGGGGGCCGTAGCGATACGGGTCCTCGACGTACGTGCCAGGGGCATCCTGAATAAAAGACGACGTATTGAAGACGGCGACTGTTGAGTAGTCGAGATCGAAATTTCCCTCGAACCGGCTCCAGGTGTAGTTGATGTCGCTCATCCAGCCGTTGGCAAATCGCCGGCGGAGGTCGACCGTGAAGGCACGATACGTGCGGCTCGCGTCGGCGGCCTGACACGACGCAAACCTGGAGCATGGAAGATTCGCCGCCGCGTACGGGCCGGCGTCTTGCGCGGATCCACTGATGCGCGACGGCACATCCTCGATGAAGTTGTTCATCGTCCGCGACATGAAAAACATGTCCAGGCTGAAGCCCCCTGCAATCGGCGCGGCGTACCCTGCCAGCACCTCGTCCGAATAGATGGGTTCGATATCGGGGTCGATTATCTTGCCGGTCGTCGATGCCAGCGGTCCGGTCGACAACACGTTGCCGGCGAGATCGAACACCGTCTGCGTCTGGAAAATCCGGCGCGGCGCAAGACTGCGCGCGCTCGACTTCTGATCGAGGTTGTAATACCGGCCCCAGTGGGCGTAGGCCTTGTCTCCCTTGCCCTCGCGCAGCTGGTAACTCAGCCCCACGCGCGGCTGAATTTCCTGCGTGAAGCCGAAGCGCAGAAACGCGCACGTGTCGCCTTTCGACTCGTAGACGGCCGAGCCTCCCTGCAGGAGCACCGCCGGACATCCTCCGCTGCCGTCAAGGTGCTGTGTCATCTCGTCGCGATTCGCAAGGAGTCCGAGATTGAGCGACGTGCGCGCCGCGATCGTGATGTCGTCCTGAACGAAAAGCGCATAGGTGTGCGTCCGCCCGCGCTGCGGCGATTGCGGAGCGTAGTAACGCGCACGCAGTGCCGGCACGTCGCCCTGCGTGATGTTGGCAATCAACCCCCACCCATTGGCGCGTGCGGTTGAAAAGCTCCTCCGCGAATTCGTACCCGATGCCGGCCTTCAGCGCGTGGTTGGTCTTCTTGACGTCGAAAAACTGGGTGAAGGTCGCGCGCACTTCGTGCCGCTTGTAATTCTGAACGTTCGCGAACGCGCCTCCTCCCACGGTCAGGTTCGCCTGCAAGGGATCGCTGTATTGCCCCATCGCCGAGAGGTTGCGTGGATCGAACGTGGGCTGGTATCCAAGATCCGTAATCGGCGTGTCCTCGTTCTTCTCCTTCATGGCGAGGTAGCGCACGTTTACGGACTGACTGCTGCCGATGAAGCTCGACCACTCGGCGGTGGCGACCGCCGCTGCCGTTGTCGGTCCGTGAGGCCACGGTCGGCGCGAAATCGGCGCCGGTTCCGGCGTTTTCGACGTGGTTGGGCCGATGACGATAGCTGCCTGTCAACTGGTGCTGCTGGCCCGGAGCGAAGTTGAGCTTGCCGAAATACTCGGGCCCTGTCCGCACTTCGTCGGGCAGCGGCGTGCCGACCTTGTTGACCCGATCCCATTTCGTCTCTCGCGAGTGGCGTGCGGACGCATAGAAAAACATGTGGTTCTGCAGGATCGGGCCGCCGATCCCTCCCGCCGGCATCATCTCCGTCGTCAGCAGCGGGTCGCGAAACGCACCAGGCTGGACACCGGCAGCGGCGAGGTCATCGGGAATCTTGTAGGCACCGACCATGCTCTCTGGCAACCAGTCCACTCGGCCCACGCCCGAGAATCGATTCGAGCCGCTTCGGCTGACCGCGTTGACGACCGTGCCAGCGGTCCTCCCGAACTCCGCGCTGATGCCACCACGCTTGATGTTGACTTCCGCGATGTCGAGCTCGTTGATCTCCGTGCTCAGATAGCCGAACGCCGGGCTCGTGATGTTGGCGCCGTCGATGAGATACAGGTTGTCCTGCCGGCTCCCGCCCGCGGCAGGGCCGATGGGGCTGCGATTGTCAGGGACGCCGGGAATCAGCTGGAACATGCCGCGGTACGTGCGCTCGAGCGGAAGGCTGTTGAGCGTGTCCTCCCTGAAGTTGAAGGCAACCTCTGCCGATCGGATGTCGACGATGGACGATGCGCTCACGGTCACTTCCTCTTGAAGCGACACGCCGAGAATGAAGTCGACCTGGGTATCCCTCCCCACTTCGACGATGGCCGCTCGCGTCGACCGGCCGACGCCGGCGACGTCAATCTCGACGACGTAATCGCCCGGGGTCAGGTATTGAAATTCGTAGAGTCCGTTGGCTCCGCTCTGGACCGTCCTGCCGGAAGGAAGCGGTTGGCCGGAGATCTTGACCGTCGCGTCGGCGATGGGCTGTCCGCCCTTATCGAAAACAGCGCCAGAAATGGTTCCGGTGTCCGCCGCCATGGCGGAGACCCGACACATGAGCACAATCGTTATTGCTATGACGAGCCGTCTCGTCGCGTACATCAAATGATCCCCCCGGCAGAAAGCAGCCGGGGGGATCGTAACACGCGACTTTTCTGATGCCGGTTATTCCGCCATCCGTTCGAAACCGACCAGGTTCCACCCGCTCCGGTCGAGGCGGAAGTACGCGCTTGCCGGTTTCGCCCACGCGGCGTATGCGCTGCCGAGCGCACTCAGCTCGACCTTGACAAACGCGCCTTCGTAGCGCGGAAGTCCAGCCGGCGCCTGGATTTGTGGAGTGGCCGCCGAGGTCTCGCCCATCAGCGTCGCCTCGTGCGTCGTGTTGTCGAACGTCGACCACGCTGCCCTGTAGCCGCGCGGCATTCTCGCGACGTCGGTATCCACAGCCACATTCTTGAACGTCAGGATGCCCGCCGCATCCAGCGCGGGTTCGGAGATCGGGTTGGCCCCGGTGAGGTACGCCCGCCGGATAGCGTCACGACGTTCGGCAAGGGCACGGACCAGGAACTCTTCCGCCGCCGCATCTCCAAACTCGCCGGTCCGAACCGCTGCTCGAATCATCTCGGTCGTCAGCGCGGCCAGCTTCGAAGCCGCCCAGAACTTGTCATCCGATCGGGCGTGCAGGAACGCCTGGTTGGGGACGCGCGGCTTCCAGAGGTCCGGATTGAAATCGGCGTTGTGGCGCGGCAGGCGGCCGATAGTGCGCGATTCATAGAACGGCACCGTCCGCCATTTCGGCACGCTGATCCCCAGGCTCACCATCTGCCTGGCGACGTCGCGCGGCTCCACCATATACTCGGAACCCGCCCAGTAATCCGCCGGCCCGACTCCCCCACTCCCAAGCGCCGAGCCGAAGTCGATCAGATAGTGACGGACGAACGACTTGCCGTTCTCGGATACGAGCACGTCGAGCGAATTGATCGCTTTGGCATCGACGTGGTTCAACCACGCGGCGAACACACCGTAGGCCCGCAGCTCGCGCCGATCCTGGTGCGCCACGATGTCGTTCGGATCGTCCGGCCGGGTGTCTACGAACCGCACGCGGCCCACAGGCTTGCCGGGAAGCGCCTTGCTGGCTACCACTCGGTATGACCCGTCCTGCTCCCGGTTGGCGCGCTTGAGCAGGTTGTCGATGTCGCTGTTGCGCATCAGACGCGAGTTGCGGCCGGGCGGCGTGAATTTCGCCCCTTCCCCGATCACGAGCTGTTCGCGCTGCAGATAGGCGATGTGATTTTCTGGAACGTTATATCCCAGGGCCCACATCAGCTTGGTCACGGCGACTTCAGTGCCGGTGGACATCGCGCGATAACCGGGAGGATCGAACTTCAGGAACCAGCGCTGCCCGGTGCTGTCCTTCACCGTGAAGCCAGGCGTCACGCCGTCGCTCTTGGACGACGTGATCGTCCACGCGCCTGCCGCCGGGCCGTTGGTCGTGTTCGGCCCCTTGGCAATTTCCTCAGGCGACATCTGCCGATAGCCGAGGCGATTGGTGAACCAGCTCGAGTTCGGCACCTCGTCAACGGTGTTGACGTTCGCGGCGCGGCGCGCGACGGGTGTTTCCTGGCCCGCCACGATGTTGGTCGTCAGGTCGACGAAGAGGTCGACCTCGAGCGGCTTGATGCTCGACGCGTCCTGCGTGTCGCGCTCGATCCAGACGGGATCGTCCGCGTAGAACTTCGGAGAAGCCGCCGACGTGAGCATCGTGCCAGCCACCGCGACCGAAAGCGCGCCGGCGAGGGCGCCAAGGAATTTGCTCGTTGAAGATTTCATTGTCAATTCTCCTTAGAAGCTTGGGCTGAACGAGAACACCAGGGCCGTGCCCTCGCCCGTGCGCGCCACTTCGATGCGCGTAATCGTGGTGGCGGGCGTGTGAAACGACATCCCCAGTCCGTAAGTCTTTTTGAATTTGCGCAGATCGAGATCCGCGAGTCGCGGCGCTACCTGGCCCGCATCGGCGAAGAGCGCCATATCGAGGAAGTGGCCCGCCTTCCAGCGGTACTCGGCCGTCAAGGCCATCCGGCTGCGATCGCGGAACCGCCAGCTGGGATAGCCGCGGAGCGTGTGGCTGCCGCCCAGGTCCGGGAGCAGCACGAACGGCACGCTCTCTCCCTGTGCCGTGTTCGTCGTCGACGCGAGCGCACGGAACGCAAGCACCGAGCCCTCGCGACGAAGGGGCACGAAGTGCTGGGCCTCGGCGTCGACGCGGCTGAAGCTGTGCGCGCCGGCGTTGGCCTGGTGGTAGTTGAACAACTCGATCCGATAAAGGCCGCCGCGGCTGGCATATCCGGGTGACGGGCGCCGGTCGTACTCGGCAAACACACTGCTGCGGCGATAGGAGGGGTCCGCAGTTTCGATCTGCAGATCAGGAACGCCCGTTTCCATCTGGATGGCGTCGAATCCTGCGCCGATGGCGAGGAAGCGCGCCGCCTGCACTCGCGTCGAGACGCCGACCGTCGTCGCACGGTAAAACAGGTTGGTGCGTTGTTCCTTGCTGGACTCGTTGCCGTTGGGATAGAACGCCACCTTCGGCGCGTCGAGCCAGCTCCCGTTCAGGTCGACCCGGATGCGGTCGGCAAACGTCGGCAGTCTCACCGTCCCTGCGACGAGCTTGAAGTTGCGAAACGACCGCGCGGCGTATACGTCGTAGTGGCCGGTATCGCCGAATTTCTTGGTATGACCCACGCCGAGCGACACACCGCCGCCGGAAAACACGCTGCCGATAAACGGGTAGATGGGCCTTTTCTGCGCGTTGAGAAGGCTGCCGATTCTTTCGATGCGGCGTTCCATCTGCGTGGGCTCGTAGGGATGGAGCTGCGCAGCCTTCTGGGCCTGCAGCGCCTCCCGCTCTTCCTCGCGCGTCTCCTGGGCGAACGCTGTTGCGGCGACAGCCACCATCCCGAGAACCAGCGCAGCGGTGGCCAGCGGCCGGAACGCGAGCCGTGAAGAAGATTTGCGCGGCCCGAGAATCGCGAGCGCGACGCCGATCCATCCCAGAGTGAGCGCGATGTTCACGATGGCGAACTGCTCGACGGTCAGGTGCAGCATGCGCGAGCCCACATACACGACGACCGCGGAGAGAACGTCGCCGCCGCGCATGAAGAACGCGTCGATCGCCTGCTTGGCCTTGTATTTCTCCTCGCGGGTGGTCGGAAGCCACAACAGCTGACGCGCGGTGTTCATGATGGAGTAATCAGTGGCGTTCTCCACGGTCTTGACCCAGCGAACCACTGACAGGCCCACGCCGGCCGCGATAATCGCGTATCCACCCAGGGCGACGAGGGGCAGCGCCAGGAGCGCTCCGCGCAGTCCGCGATATTTGATGAGCCGCGAGCTGACGAACGCCTGCAGCAGGAACGCCAGGACGTTGACCCAGAACTGGTAGTCGCCGGTAAACCCGCCGATGAACGCCTGCTTGTTGAACGCCGCGTTTCCCGCCGCCAGCTCGTTGACGTGATTGGTCAGCAGCCGCGCGACGACGTATTCGCCGGTGGTGTTGACGATATTGAGCAGCACGATCAAAACCGCGACGAGCCTGAGATACGGATTGGCGAGCACCAGCTTGAATCCGTCTGCCGCCGACATCATCGGCTCAGGCGCGCCGGCGCGCTCTTCGTCACGGCTGTTGATCCACAGGTAGACCAGCGCGCTCACGACCAGCAACGCCGCCGAGATCTGGAGGATCACGTTGGGCGACACGCCGGTTCTGAACAAGTGACCGGCGATGTATGAGCCCAGCGGCGCGCCGGCCGTCATGCCGATGACGATGATCGGAAAGAGCCGGGCGCCCGCGTCCTTGCTGTAGATGTCGTTGGCGAAGGACCAGAACTGCGCTACGAGCGAGACATTGAAGATGCCGACCCAGATGAAGAACGCGACGCCGATATACGGCACCCGCGCCGCCACCGCCGTCGCGAACAGCTCGACGCAAATGACGAAAAACACGGTGACGCCGACGAGCAGCTTCACCCGATCGACCCGGCTGGCGAACCAGCTATAGAGGGGCACGAACCCCATCAGGAGGATCGCCTGGCCTGCGGCGGCGTACGACCGGACCTCCGCGCCTCCGCCAAGCAGAATCAGCGGCTCGCGCACGGTCTTGATGACCGAGTAGCACACGAGCAGCAGAAAGATGTTGGCGAGCATGAGCGCCGCCGTAGCCCCTTCACCGGCTCGCACATCCGCGAAAATCGAGAGCGTGCGATCCAGCCAGGACTTTTCGGACGGTGGGTTCTGCGTGTTTCGAAGCATTGACATGGTCTCCTATTCGAAGGTCTGCCTCTTAACGCGCCAACGGCCGGCAAACCCCGCAACGGGGCTGGGTTAGGCGGTAGGTGGTGAGTGGGAGGAGCCAGGCGAGAGAGCTGAGAGCTGACGAGCTGAGAGCTGACAGCCTTACAGGCTGGCGACGCCGTGGAGGGTCACTGAAGAGCTGGAGCGGAGGAGATTCGCCATCACTTCGTCGTGGGGCTGAGAAGGGGCTGTCGTGCGCCCCTCCACCAGAAACGGCCAGAGCCGGTCCCGCACTTTGGGGGTAACACGCCTTCGAGATACTCGAGGGCGGTCCCCCGAAGGCGGCTGTTCTCGACTGTGGAGGCTCCGGAAGGCGATTTGGAGCGGCTGACTCGGGAGAACAAGAGACAGCAGCGTAAAGACGTGGGCGAGGCTCTGGCCCGCCCGATCGCGCACGAACTCGTCGAGCGGCGATTCGCGGTAACCGCCATCGTCGAGCAGGCGGCGGCTCGTCCACACCGGCCTCCCCACTGCCGTTTCGCGAAGGACGACATCCAGAATCCGCTCCCGATCGATGCGGATTTGGGGATTCCTCTCGCGAATGGCGGCGACCGATCGCGCGCTCTGGAACCGCACGTCGAACCGCTCGTCGTCAAGTGCCAGGATGAGCGCATCTGCCGCGCGCTGTGAGACGCCCACGGAAAGGGCTCTGGCGATCTGGCGCCGGATCTTGTAGTCGACGCTCGGATCCAGCAGCGCATCGGTCAGCTGACCGACGCGCTCCTCCGCCACCTTGCGCAGCGCGAAGACGGCGTAGTCGGAAAGCGGCCCCGCCAGCAGCGGAATGACATGCGAGACGAGCCCGGCACTGAGCCCTTCCTCCCTCGACAGCACCGCTATCGAGCGCTCGCGGTTGCCCTCTCGCAGGGCCTGCGCGTCGTCCACCTCGTCGGCTGGCATAGCTGACGACAGCGGTCTCGCGCTCCGCACTTTCAGGAGCATGCGGCGCGTCAGTTGTCCTTCGGTGGCGGCTCGACCGAGACCGGGCGCCTGCAGCACCAGGCTTGTGCCAAGCGTCCGCACGTACCAATGATTCAGCCGGCTTGCGGCGAAAATCGCGGCTGTCGAGCTCGCGATCGCCATCCACAGGATTGCAGACGATTGCAAGGCGGGAGCGAACAGCACGGCCAGCCGGACGAGACCGCCGCCCACGGCATCGCCGAGCCGGTCGACGCTGACGTCGACGATCGACTTGACGGCGCGCTTCTCCGCCGGCGGAATGGGCGTGTAGAAAAGCTCGTAGCCGGCGCGAAACCATGAGCCCCGGAAGATGGACTCTCCTGCCCGCGCCATGACAAGGCTGCCGAACCCGGGGGTCACCAGGCCGCCGATGCTGCCAGCGAGCAATGCGATCGAAGGCGTGCTCGTCGTCAGCGCCAGTCCAAATCGCTCGAGAACGGTACGGCTCGAGACGATCTGAAGAGTGACCGTCAGAAGGCTGATTGCGGCATAATAGAGGGCGAAGAAGCGGAGGAGCTGGTCGCCGGTTCCAATCGCCTCTACCGCCCTCGCCTTAAACAGATAGTCCAGTAACGCAGCGCTCGTGGATCCGAGCAGGACCAGCGCTGCGAGATGCCGCAGATGCGGTGCCGCCGCAATGACCCGAAGACCGGATCGCGTCTTTGGACCAGACGGCGCAGCGTCGCGGTGTTCGCGTTCGATGGCGTGCGGCGTGCTGGCGGTAAACCGCGAGAATAGCCAGACCGTCAGGAGCTGAACCGCGCCGAGCACGAGCAGCATGGCGGGAGCGCCGAGAGTGGCGGCGACTCGCTCCGATACGAGGGCGCCCAGAAGACCGCCCACGGTGCCGGCGCCGGTAATCTGCCCGAAGCGTCGTTTCGCCGTGCGCGGCTCGAATCGCTCGGAGGCGATCAACCAGAACCCGGAGGTCAGCAGGGGTCCCATCGCCGACGTGTGGAGGAACAGCAGCGTGGCCGTAGCGGCCGGCGCACGGAACCTCACGACCCATTCGAAGAGGAACAGCGCGCCGCTCGCGGCCGAGAGGATTTGAATCATCGTGGTCGGCGCGACCTTCGCCGCCCATCGCGCGTGCAGTGCGACGAGCAGGATTGAGCACACCGACGCCGCGATGAGCATCATGGGCAGCGCGTGAAAGCTGAGTGAGGTCAGAAACAGGGCGTCGCGTGTGGCTTTGCCGGCGACGAACTGAGCCGTGACCGCGGCCGCACACAGCATCGAAATGACGATCGAGCGGGAGGTCGGCTTCATCTCTGTGGATTAACGCGTCAAATGAATCGGAACCCCGCAATCACCCCTCCCTCCACGCCTTTGAGGGCGCCGACAGACGCCGCCCGCTATGTGCCCGGCCACGTACTCGCCGGCCGATATCGCATGATTGCGCGCCTGGGCAAAGGCGGGATGGGAGAGGTCTGGCGCGCCGACGATCTGGTGCTGGAGACCCAGGTCGCGCTCAAGCTGATTTACTCAGCCGATCCGGAGGCGCGCAAGGTCATCCTCGATGAAGTGCGGCTCGCCCGCCAGATTACACACCCTGCGATCTGCCGGGTGTTCGATGTCGGCGAAGGACCGGGCGAAGTGTTCTACTCCATGGAGCTCGTCCATGGCGAAGACCTCGCGACGCTGGTTCGCCGGATGGGCCGGCTCCCGGCCGAAAAGGTGATCGACATCGGTCAGCAGCTCTGCGATGGCCTCGCGGCTGCGCACGCGCTGGGTATCCTGCATCGCGATCTCAAGCCGGCGAACGTCCTCATCGACGAAGACGGGCTCGTGCGCATTACGGACTTCGGCATCGCGATCACCCTTGATGCCGCAAACAACGCGACGCTGATCGGCACGCCACGCTACATGGCGCCAGAGCAGCTGGCGTCGGGCACGCCGCTGTCGGAGCGGACGGATATCTACGCCGTCGGGCTGATTCTCTACGAGCTGCTCGTCGGGCGACCGGCGTATGACGTGCGGCCGGAGCCACAGCGCCAGCCGCCAAAACCATCGGCGCTGGTGAGCGATGTCGATCCGGCACTCGAGCGGGCGATCGTCAAAGCCATATCGCACGATCCCCGGAACCGTCCTGCTTCGGTGCTGGACCTGTCGCGCCTGATGAGCTCGCCGGAGACACGGCGATCGTCAGTCGTGATGTGGGCGGCAGGTGCGCTCGCCGCGGCGGTCGTGGCCGTTGCGGTCTTTTTCACTCCCCGGGCGGGTGGCACACTGACCGAACAGGACACGATCATCCTTGCGGATTTTCAAAACACGACCGGTGAGCCCGTATTCGACGGCGCGCTCAAGGTGGCGCTTGCGGTCGCATTGGAGCAGTCCCCGTTCCTCAAGGTGTATCCCGACGATCGGGTGCGAGAAACCTTGCGCCTCATGCAGCGTCCGATCGACGAACGCCTCACGCGCGAGATTGCGCGCGAGATCGCGAGACGCGAGCAGCTGAAAGCGCTGGTCGCGGGCTCCATCGCCAGCCTCGGAACTCACTACGTCCTCGCTCTCGAAGCCATCGACGCGGAAAGCGGCGAAGTATTGGCACGCGAGCAAGTCGAGGTTCCCGCAAAAGAACAAGTGCTGGGGCTGCTCGGATCGACCACGTCGAAGCTGCGGGAAAAGCTCGGCGAATCGCTCTCGCTCATCCAGCGTTTCGACGCTCCGCTCGCGCAGGCGACGACCGGCTCGCTCGACGCGCTGCATGCGTACTCGCTGGCCCTCGATCAGGGACGGATGAACCCGCGTCTCGAGGCGCTGCCGCATCTTCAGCGCGCCATCGAGCTCGACCCGAATTTCGCCATGGCCCTGGCGCTGCTCTCGGGTGTGTACGCAAACAACGGCCGATCCGCCGAGGCGCCCGCGTACTCGAAAAAGGCGTTCGATCTGCGCGACAGGGTCAGCGAGCGGGAACGATTTTTCATTTCGTGGCGCTACTACATCGACGCAGAGCAGGCGTGGGACAAAGCGCTGGATTTGGGACTCTCGTGGACCAACACGTATCCGCGCGAGGCGTTTGCCTTCAACAGCCTCGGCATAGCATCCGCCGCGTTCGGGCAGCACGAGCAGGCGATCGCGGCCCTCCAGGAGGCTATGCGTCTGGATTCAAAGTTTGCTCCGGCCCGCACCAATCTCGCAGGCTCGCTGATCGCACTGAATCGCTACGATCAAGCGAACGCGCTCGTCCGTGAGGCTATTGACCGCGGCGGAGAGAGTCCTGGTATTCAACGTACGGCCTACCGTCTTGCGTTCTTGAGGAATGATGCTCAGGCTTTGGGGCGGGCGCTGGAGGTATTGCGCACATCGCAGGCGATGTGGGCATCAGCGTTGGAAGCTCGGACGTCGGCGTTCTCGGGACGGACGCAAGGCGCTCATGCGCTGTATCAGCGCGCGGTGAAGATCGCCATCGGGGAGCATTTCAACGAGCTCGCCGCGCAATGGTCCATGGAAGACGCGGAACGACACGCGATTGCCGGTCAATGCGATGATGCCCGGAAGGAAATCGCGGCCGGGCTCGCCTTCAACCGCGATAACTTCACGCTGGAGCGAGCCGCCCGATCGCACGCGTTGTGCAATGCCGCCGACGCGTCGAAACTGTCCGACGAGCTCGGCGCACGCTTCCCAGCCGCGACACTGACAGCGCGCATTCACCGTCCGGTCATTGCCGCGGCCCTCGCCGTCAGCGCAGGGGGACTTCTCACGGGCGATCAAGTTGCTGGATCCGGTCAAGGAGTACGACCGCGCGCCAGCGGCGGAGTTCTGGCCGGCGTACCTCCGAGGCGAGGCGTATCTCGGATTGCGAAGCGGTCCGGCGGCCGCGGAGCAGTTTCGGAGCATCCTGGAGCACCGGGGCGTAGCGCCGTATTCGCCGTTGTATGCACTGGCACACCGGGGGGCCGCGCGTGCCGCGGCGTTGACGGGCGATCATGCGGCAGCGCGCGCGCTGTACGACCAGTTCTTCGCGCTATGGAGCGGCGCGGACAATCGACGGCTGATGGACGAAAGCCGGGGCGAATACGCCCGCCTCCAGTAGTACACTCGGGCCGAAATGTCAGCGACACCTCAACGGGCCAAGGACCTGTTTCTCCTGGCTCTCGAGCTCCCGCTCGACGCGCGCGACGCCTTCTTAGCGGACGCCTGCGGCGAGGATGCCGTCCTGCGGCTCGAGGTCGAATCGCTGCTGCAGTTCCACGACGCCGCCAACGCGCCAGATCCCGACGCATCCACTTCGGACCATCAGGTCGTCTTCGCTCCGGGTGAGGTCTTCGCCGGCCGGTACCGCATGGTCGAGCGAATCGGCAGCGGCGGCATGGGAGACGTCTGGCGCGCCGACGATCTCGTCCTCGAAACAGAAGTCGCGCTGAAGGTCATCCAATCCGCGGGGCCCGCCGCGCGCGAGCGGATCTTCAGCGAGGTGCGGCTCGCGCGCCAGATCACCCACCCTGCCGTCTGCCGCGTCTTCGACGTCGGCGAAGCCCAGGGCGTGATCTTTTTCTCCATGGAGCTGATCCGCGGCGAAGATCTCGCGGCGCTGCTGCGCCGCGTTGGCCGCCTGCCGCCGGAGAAGGTCGTCGACATCGGGCGGCAGCTGTGCGCGGGTCTTGCGGCGGCGCACGCTCAGGGTGTGCTTCATCGCGATCTGAAGCCGGCGAATGTCCTCATCGACAATGACGGCTTCGTGCGCATCAGCGATTTCGGCATTGCGATTCCGCGAGCCGAGGCCGACCGCCATTCGTTTACGGGCACGCCCGCCTACATGGCGCCCGAGCAGTGGACGCCGGGCATGGCGGTATCGGAGCGGACTGATGTGTACGCGCTGGGTCTCGTGTTGTACGACCTGCTGCTCGGACCGCACATCCGGCATCAGGCGAAGAAAGACGCGCCGCTCCCGGCTCCCTCGACCTTATTGACGAGCGTCGATCCTCAGCTCGATCGCCTGATCATGGCGGCGCTCGCCCCGGATCCGAACGATCGCCCTTCGTCTGTGCGCGACATGGCGGTCATGCTTGCGGTCGTAGGCACTCATGATCAGCCGGGTGTCCGGAACGTTCGCAAACGGCTCCCCCGCTGGAAGAGCTCTCCGTGGGCAGCGGGGCTGGCGCTCGCCGCCGCGATCATCGTTCTCGTCATTGGCGCGTCCTTCCTGGTCTCACCGACCGCAGGTACGCTGGACGAGCGCGACACGATCGTGCTGGCGGATTTCGAAAATGCCACCGGCGATCCGGTGTTCGACGGCACGTTGAAGGTCGCGCTGGCCGTGGCCCTCGAGCAGTCGCCGTTTCTCAAGGTGTTTCCGGACGACCGGGCGCGAGAAACGCTTCGCCTGATGGAGCGCTCGCCGGGCGAGTCCATCACGCGAGCCGTCGCGCGAGAAATCGCGCAGCGCGAGCAGCTCAAGGCGTTGCTGGCCGGCTCCATCGTGCGGCTCGGCGAGAACTACGTGATTGGTCTCGAAGCGATCAACGCGCAGACCGGCGACGTCATGGCGCGCGAGCAGGCGGAAGCGGCGACCAAAGAGCAGGTGCTGAGTGCGCTCGGCGGCGCAATCTCGAGGCTGCGGCAGAAACTGGGCGAGTCGCTGCCGTCGATCCAGAAATTCGACGTGCCGCTGCCGCGGGCGACCACAGCCTCGCTCGATGCGCTGCACGCCTATTCGCTGGCGCTCTATCAGGGACGAGCAGTTCCGCGACTGGAGGCCATTCCTCATCTGAAGCGGGCCATCGAGCTGGATCCGACGTTTGCGATGGCGCACGCGCTTCTGTCGGCGGTGTACGCGAACACGGGTCAAACAGCGCTGGCGCCCGAATTCTCGAAGCGGGCGTTCGACCTCCGCGACCGCGTCAGCGATCGCGAGCGATTCTTCATCTCCTGGCGCTACTACCGCGACGCGATACAGGCGTGGGACAAGGCGCACGAGCTTGCCCGATCGTGGACAGCGACATACCCGCGAGAGGCATTCGCCTTCAACGCGCTCGGCAATGCGCTGATCCGCCTGGGACAGTTCGAGCAGTCAATCGAGCCGCTGCGCGAAGCCATCCGTCTTGATCCGCAGTTTGTTCCCGCCTATGGGAACCTTGCCGCGTCGCTCCTCGCGGTGAACCGGCTCGACGACGCCAGAGCGACGCTCAAACTGGCTGCGGATCGCAAGCTCGATTTCATCGGCGCCAGCCGGCTCTCTTTTCTCGTTGCGTTCGTCCAGGGTGACACCAAAACGATGGAACACGAGCTGGAGGCGTCGATCGGCTTGCGACAGACGAATTCCGCCTTCGGCTGGGTGGCTCACGCGTCGGCCGCTGGCGGCCGGGTGGCAGCTGCGCACGACCAGTACCGCCGAGGCATCCAGATGTCGCTCCACGGAGGCTTTACCGAGGTCGCGGCCCAGCTCATTACGGAAGACGCCGAGATGCATGCGGCCGTCGGGCAATGTTCGATCGCCATCGACGAGATGTCCGAGGGGCTGCGCCTCGGCAGGGACAACGCGACGCTTGAACGTGCGGGGCGCGCGCTGGCGCTCTGCGGCGCGCACGACGATGCCGGGAAGCTCGTTAGTGAATTGAAAGCTCGGTTTCCAGAGGCGACGTTGACCATCAACCTGGCCGTGCCCGTCATTGCCGCCGCGACGGCGCTTCAGCAAGGAGCAGCGGCGCGCGCCGTCGAGCTGCTCGAACCCGTCAGGCCGTACGATCACGCGGCGTCAGCCGAATTCTGGCCTCTGTATCTCCGTGGGCAGGCGTACCTTCAACTGAAGAACGGCCAGGCCGCTGCCACGGAGTTCCAGTCGATCGTCGACCATCAGGGAGAAGTGCCGGCGGCGGTGCTGTATGCTCCCGCTCATCTCGGCCTTGGCCGCGCGAAAGCGTTGATGAATGACGGAGCGGCTGCGCGCGAGGCCTACGGACGTATGCTCGACTTGTGGAAGGCCTCTGACCCGCAATTGAAACCGCTTGAAGAGGCTCGCGCCGAGTACGCGCGCCTTCAGTAGACAACAATGGCCGATAAAAACTCCGGACCGCCCGACGCGCTCTTCCCCGTGATCTACGGCGAGCTGCGTAACGTCGCCAGCCGCTACCTGGGCCGTGAGCGGCGGAATCACACATTGCAGCCCACGGCGCTCGTCCACGAAGCGTGGCTGCGGCTTCAGAACGAGCGCGGCGCCGAATGGCAGGGCCGCACGCACGGGCTTGCGCTCGGCGCTCAAGCGATGCGCAGGCTGCTGATCGATCACGGCCGGCATCAGAAGCGCGACAAGCGTGGCGGCGGTGTGCAGCCGGTGGCGTTGGACGACCTCCTGAAGGCATCAGAAACCGGGGCGGTGCCCGTCGAAGATTTGCTCACGCTCGAAGCGGCATTGGCGCGTCTGGAGGGCGTCGACGCCCGTGCCGCTCAAGTTGTGACGTTACGGTTCTATTCCGGCATGTCGAACCCGGAAATCGCAGAACACCTGGGCTTGTCGCTGAGGACGGTCGAGGGGGATTGGACCTTCGCCCGCGCATGGCTCAAGCGCGAACTGGCCGGCGAGTCGCAGAAATAAAGCGGCCGTACCCCGTTTTCAGTCCGGCGCGGCCGCATCAGCTCCGCTCCCGGGCGCGTGATAGCTCAACATCAGGAACGTCGTCGCGAAAAATGCGAGCGCGGCGGTCGCGTACGCGCTTCCTTCTCCGAATCGTTGAAGCGCACCGTGCCCCCACACGGGACCAACCGCGCGGCCGAGGCTCTCGAGCGCTCCCGCCGCTCCCTGCACGGTTCCCTGCTCTTCCTTCGACCCGCTGTGGCTCACGAGAGTCACGATCGATGCGTTGCACAATCCCACACCGACGCCCGCCGGAATGAGCGAAAGCAGGAGCATGGGGATGCTGCTCGACGAGGACACGAGACCCCAACCAACCGCCGCGAACACGAGTCCGGTCAGCAGCGTCCGCTTCACGCCGATCGCACGCACGACAACGCTCACGAGACCGGCCTGGACGATCACACCCAACAGACCGAAAGCGGCGAGCACGTAGCCCGTGCGCACGACGTCGAACCCGAAGCGGCGCGACGCGAACAGCGCGAACGTCGTCGTGCAGACGGCAAACGTGCACCAGTACATGAAATCAGCAATCAGCAGCGGACGCAGATGCGCGCGGCTCAGTACCTCGGGCAACGCCCGCCACGGAGAAACGGACACCGCACTTCCTTTGTGCACCGTCTCGGGAAGCCAGAGCCACGCCATGGCGGTCGCGAGCAGCGTTACGGCAGCCGCCGCCCAGATGGGCGCCGTGTAGCTGATGTGCGCGAATAACCCGGCGAGTCCAGGGCCGACGATGAACCCGAGACCAAAGGCGGCACCAAGAAACCCAAACGCCTTGGCGCGCTCGCCGGGCTCCGTGACGTCAGCGATGTAGGCGCGTGCGATCGTGATGTTTCCACCGGATAGGCCATCGATCACGCGGGCCGCAAACAGCATGGTCAGGCTTTGCGCCACTGCGAGCATGGCGAAGCTGATGACCGTGCCGACGAGGCTGAATATCAGGATGGGGCGCCGGCCGAACCGATCGGAGAGCGCACCGAGAACAGGCGCGGCGACGAGTTGCGCAAGGGAAAAGGCGGCAAACAGAAGACCGATGACGACCGGTGACGCACCGAACGTCTCCGCATAGAACGGCAGCAGCGGGATGATGATGCCGAAACCGACGAGGTTGACGAAGACCGTGAGGAAGATGACGAGCAGCGGACGCGACACGCGCCCACGATTATCTGCCAGCTCGGCTTCGATCCCCAAACAGCCGTCGCCTGGACCGGCAGGCAGCATCGATGACTCAGAGCAGTCTGCTAACGATCTGCGCCGCCTCCATCACGGGCGTCCCAGCTGAATTCGGAACCTCCAACACACGAACGCCATGGAGCATGCGGCTCAGGGCGGCAGGATTTGTCGACTCCGCCAGGTCCGGTGTTGCACTTCGACCATTCAGGACAATGCCGCGAATCGGTATCTCTCGAGAGCGCAGCACCATGACGGTCATCGCCACATGGTTCAGCGTGCCGAGGCCGGGTCGCGCCACCACCACGGCGTCCAGATCGCAAGACTGTGCAAGATCGAGCACTGTGAATTCCCAGGTGAGCGGCACCAGCAACCCGCCGGCACCCTCGACGACGACTGTGTAACCGTCACGCCGCAGCTGACGGACCCTCGCTTCAACTGCATCGGGATCGAGCGCTGCCCCGGCACGGTCGGCCGCCACCGCCGGCGCCAACGCTTCCGGCAGTTGCAGCAGCGGTTCGGCGAGCACGTTGCGCTCACCCGACGCGCGCGCAAGCACGTCAGAATCCGGCTCCACTCCCGCCGTAAGCCCGGTTTCCACTGGCTTGAATCCGATCGCCCGCACTCCCCGGGCACGCAGTGCGGTAACAATCGCCGCCGCGATCACCGTCTTCCCGACGCCAGTGTCGGTTCCCGTCACCAGCAGATCACGCACCGAGCCGCTCCACGATCGCCGCGTGCACTGACGCGGCAAGATGCCGAAGTTCGGCGTCGGTCGACGAGAGCGGCGGCATCAGCACGATCACGTCGCCGAGCGGACGCAGAAACACGCCGCGTTCGCGGAGTGCCAGACATACGTGGTAGCCGTTGCGATCGCCGGGCGGGAACGACATCTTGGTCGTCCTGATCGGCGACCAGCTCGATGCCGCACATCAGCCCCGCTTGACGGATATCGCCGACATGGCGGTGCGTCGCGAGTGGCGCGAGGGCGTCGCGCAGGACCCGCGCCTTCTGCTCGACCGCATTGATGATGACGCCGTCCGACAGCAGCCCGAGCGTCGCGAGCGCGGCGGCACAGCCGAGCGCGTTTCCTGTGTACGTGTGTCCGTGAAAGAAATGGCGGTACTCATCATAGCGGCCGAGAAACGCGTCGTAGACGCGATCGGTCGCCAGCGTCGCTGCAACGGGAAGGTACCCGCCCGTCAGCCCTTTCGCCACGCACATCAGATCTGGCGTCACGCCTTCGCGCTCGCACGCGAACATCGTGCCCGTGCGGCCGAAGCCGGTGGCGACCTCATCGAGGATCAGCAGCGCACCATGCCTGCGGCACGCGTCGGCCGCGCGCGACAGAAAACCCTCCGGCAACGTCAGCATGCCCGCGGCAGCCTGCACGCCGGGCTCGAGGATGACGGCGCACACGCGGCCATTCGCGCTCGCGCAGCGCGTGCTCGAGCTCGTCGGCGCAATCGATCGAACAATCCGCCGGCGTTTTGCCGATCGGACAGCGATAGCAATAAGGCGACGGCGTCTTCAGCGACGGAAGCAGAATCGGCTTGAAAATGTCGTGGAAGAGCTCGACGCCGCCAACGGCCGCGGCACCGAGCGTGTCGCCGTGATACGCGTTTTCCAGGCTGAGATACACCGCGTGCTGGGCGGCCTCCTTGCCTTGCGTGAGCAGCCGGTACTGGAACGCCATCTTCAGCGCCGCCTCGACCGCGGTTGCGCCGTTGTCTGAGAAGAAGACGTGATTCAGTCCGGCTGGGGCGACCTCGACCAGCCGCCGCGCCAGCTCCGCCACACCCGGGTGCGTCGTGCCGAGCAGCGTCGTGTGGGCGAATCGCCCGAGTTGTTCGGTGACCGCGGCATCGATTTCGGGGACGCGATGTCCGAGGAGGTTGCACCACAGGGCGGAGGTGCCGTCGAACAGTCGCCTGCCGCGATCGTCTATGAGGTAGTGACCTTCGGCGCGAACCACGACAATCGGCTCGGCCGCAAGGTATTCGCGCATCTGCGTAAAGGGATGCCACACATGCTCCGCATCCCATCGCCGAATATCGTCCGCTGTCGGGGTCTGACCCCGCAGGGCACGGTCGTTCGATTTCATCAACGAATTCGCGAACGCTCTGCTTGAGGTCTGACCCGACTGTACGGGTCAGACCCAGAAGGCGCGGCGGCGGCAGCGAACCGGAGCAGATCGTCGTCGCTGACGGGTATCGCACGGTCACGCGGAGGCGCGCGGTGCCCGCGCGGCACCGACGGCGGCCGAATCGCGCGCACGTCGAATCCGTGCCGCCACCAAAGCCGTCCTGCAGCGCCATGGCGGCCTCGTTCGAGCCGACGATGATCGGCACGATCATCGACTCGCCGCCGCACCTGACCTCAGCTTCGGCAAGCGTGCGTCTCAGCAGCGAGGACTTGCGATGCACCTCGCGGCGCCGTTCCGGCTCGCGCTCGACGAGGTCGAGCCCTGCGCCGAGCGCCGCGGCCAGAACGGGCAGCGGCGCCGTCGAGAAGATGAACGCGCGTGCGCGATTGACCATCACGTCTCGCAGCGCGCGCGATCCCGCGACCCACGCGCCGCCCGATCCAAGCGCCTTCCCGCCAGTGTGCATCGTCGCAGCCACGCGATCGCGCAGCCCCAGTTCCTCGACGCGTCCCGATCCGCGCGCCCCGTACATGCCGGTCGCGTGCGCCTCGTCCACGATCACCACAGCGCCCTTCCGCTCGGCGATTGCCGCACACGTCACGGAGCGGCGTCAGATCGCCATCCATGCTGAACACGCTTTCGGTGATCACCACAGCGCGTCCCGTTCGCGGTCGCGAGAGCGCCGCCTCGAGCGCCTGTCAAGTCCTGATGCGGATAGATGGCGGTCGCGGCTTTCGTGAGCCGGATGCCGTCGATCAGGCTGGCGTGATTGCGTTCGTCCGACACGATGAGATCGGCGGGCGACACGATGGCCTGCAGCAGCCCGATGTTCGCGGCGTATCCCGATCCGAACAGCAACGCGCACTCGGAACCGGTGAACGCAGCCAGGCGATGTTCGATGCGCTCGAAGATCTCGTGGTGACCGCGCAAGAGGCGCGAGCCTCCCGAGCCGGCGGGAATGCCGTCGAGCGCCGCTCGCATCGACTCATTCAGATACGGATGTCCGGCAAGACCGAGGTAGTCGTTCGAGACCAGATCGATTCCACGCGGCAGCCGCATCTGGCGCATGAGGCCCGCGTCCGCGCAGCCCATTCAGTGTGGCTGCGAGATCGTCCTCAAATTCCTTCCGTGCGCTCATGCCTGAAATCTGAGACCGAGCCGGTTCATCAACTGCTCATCGTCATCAACGGCGGGATTCGGCGACGTAAGAAGTTTCTCGCCGGAAAAGATGGAGTTGGCGCCGGCGACGAAGCACAGCGCCTGCGCTTCGTCGGACAGCGCGAGTCGACCTGCCGACAACCTCACGCGCGCCCTGGGCGCGACGAGGCGCGCGGCACGCAACCGTCCGGACCAGCTCGATCGGATCGAGCTCGTCGGCATCCGCGAGCGGAGTGCCGGCCGTGCGCACGAGGACGTTCACCGGCAGGCTCTCCGGATGCGGGTTCAGCCGGCCGAGCTGCGCGAGCATCGCGCAGCGATCGCGCGACGACTCGCCCATGCCGACGATGCCGCCGCAGCAGACGCTGAGTCCCGCTTCCTGTACGTGCCGGAGAGTATCGAGGCGATCCTGATACGTGCGCGTGGTGATGATCGTTCGGATAGAACTCCGGCGACGTATCGAGATTGTGGTTATACGCGGTCAGCCCGGCCGACTTCAGCCGCTGTGCCTGCTCGGCGGTGAGCATCCCGAGCGTCGTGCACACTTCCATGCCGAGCGCCGCGACATCCTGCACCATGTCGAGCACGGCATCGAACGCTGCGCCGTCGTGCACTTCGCGCCACGCCGCCCCCATGCAGAAGCGGGTCGACCCGTTGTTTCTCGCGTCCCGGGCCGCGGCGAGGACCGCGTCGCTGTTCATCAACCCATCGCGCGATACGCCGGTCTCGTAGTGCGCGCTCTGCGGACAATACGCGCAGTCTTCGGGACAGCCGCCTGTCTTGATGCTCAGCAGCGTGCAGCGCTGGACAGAACGCAGGATCGTGATGCTGGCGATGAACGGTTTGGGCGCGAAACAGCAGCTCGGTGAGCGGAAGATGATAGAGCGCTTCGACGCTCTCGGTCGTCCAGTCGTGACGAATCATGACGTCGCCCTATCTTAGTTCAGACGACCAGCTCGTAAGCCTCCGGCACGCGCCTCAGCATCTTGACGATTTCCGAAAGCCCTTCCTCGAGCGCCGAGCGGGTCGAAGGCGGACCAAGCGCAATGCGGACCGCCTGCACGTCGGTCTCGTGCCCGACCACAAACGACTCGGCGCTGTTCAGCAAAATGCCGCGGTGGCGTGCGCGTGCGACAAATGCGTCGGTCCGCCACGGCTCGGGCAGGCGCACCCACATATGCGGACTTCTCGGCTGCGTCTGCACGTCGAGGCCCGCGAGCACCCGCGTCGCAATCACTTGCCGCTCGGCAATCTCCTTTCGCTTCCACTCGGTAATACGGCCGGCCACCCCGTCGGTGATCAAACTGGTCGCCAGCTCCGCCATCGCCGGCGGCGCATTCACCAGCGTCCGCAACACCGATATCGACAAGCGCTCGATGGCCGAGGCCGGCGCGAGCAGGTATCCGATGCGCATGCCCGGTGCGATGCTCTTGGCCGTGCTGGTGATGTAGAAGAACTGATCTTCCGGAAGGTAGCTGGACAAGGGCTTCACCTCGGGTGCGAGGAAGCCGAACACATCGTCTTCGATGACGGTCAACCGATGCTTGATGGCGATTTCTGCGATCTGCCGGCGCCGCTCTTCTGACATGAACGCCGCCGTCGGATTCTGAAACGACGAAATGCAGTAGAGCGCCGTCGGCATGCCGGCGCGCAACGCCTCCTCGAGCGACGCGGGCACAATACCTTCACGATCGAGCGCGACGGTCCGCAGCCGAAGGTGGAGATGGCCGGCGAGGTCCGTAATCCCGGGGTAGGTGAACTCTTCGACGAGAATTTCGTCGCCGGGCTTCGCCAGCGCCATCAACGACAGCAGAATTGCGTGCTGGCCGCCTCCCGTGACGACGATGCGATCGATCGGCGCATCGAGACCTGCCCAACCGATCCACGCCGACCCCGCGGCGCGATTGTGACGGGCACCGGCATGGTTCTGGTACCCGAAGATCCGCGCGCCGGCCGAGCGCGGAACCGCCGCTGCAAGACGATCGGCGAGCTCCTCCATATACGGAAGCGGCATCAGCGCGTTGACGGCGAGATCGAGCACTCCCTGCTCCGGTCCCTCGATCTCCATCGCGCTGGGACGGACGAAGGTGCCACGCCCTACCTCTCCGCTCAAGAGGCCGCGGCGCTGCGCTTCGACGTACGCGCGCGTGACCGTTGTCAGCGTGACGCCGAGCTGCCGTGCGAGCACCCGCTGGGTCGGCAAACGGCCGCCGGGCTTGAGCCGGCCGGCCTCGATCTCGCGCCCGATCGCGTCGGCAATCGCCTGATAGATCGGGCCGCTTCTCTGCCCCCGCGGCGGCAGCTTAATTGTCATGCATGCAATATGTCACTTGACTGCTTACAATGTCAAGATAGGATCCAATCATTCGGCAAATGATGGAGACAATATCAGGCCCTCGGCTGGCGGACATTGTCCGGTTCGGGACGTTCGAGCTGAGCCTGCGCAGCGGCGAGCTGCGCAGGCGGGGCCTCCGCGTCGCGCTGCAGGAGCAGCCGCTGCGGATTCTCATGGCGCTGCTCGAGCGGCCCGGCGAGGTCGTCACGCGCGAGGACTTATGCCGCCGGCTCTGGCCGGAAGGGACCTTCGTCGACTTCGAGCACAGCCTGAACGCCGCCGTTCGCCGCCTTCGCGTCACGCTGGGTGACGATGCGGATGTGCCGAGGTTTGTCGAGACGGTGCACAAGCGAGGCTATCGCTTCCTGCCGCTCGGTCGAGCACACCCATACGTCGCGCATGACGCGTTTCGAAACCGATCGGCGCCCGCCACGATTGCGCACATCGTGCGAAAGCGTGCCCGCCTTGCCGTGCTTCCGTTTGGGCCCCACGACGGTTTCACGGAGGGGCTCACCGAAGAAGCGATCGCGCAATTGATGCAGCTGTGCCCGCGCACGATCGGCGTCATCGCGCGTGCGTCGGTCGAGCGCGCGCACCGTGACGGCAGCGGCGCCGCCGAGATCGGCCGCGCGCTCGATGCCGATTATCTTGTCGAAGGAAACGTGCGTCGCGAGGGAGACCGCCTGCGCATCACCGCGCAGCTCATCGAGTCTCAGGAAGAAACCCATCTGTGGGCGAAGACATTCGACCGCGTGATGACCGATCCGATGTCGCTGCAAACCGAGGTCGCCGGAGAGATCGCGAAAGCCGTGACCGACGCGCTGGCTTCGGCTCGGAGACTCCAGATTCTAGTTCTAGATTCCAGATTCCAGATTCGAGAACCCCTCTCCGCCATCGAGCGGCTCACGCGTGTCGGACGCGGCGGAAAAGTGCAGGTCGATGCCGTGGCGCAAACCGGCGATGGTCGCGTCAAGCAGATCGTGCGCAAGCGCGTCGCTGTCTTCGCCGGGCGCCAGGCGATGGCTCAGCTGAAACACGGCGACGCCGTACGCCGCGGTCCACAGCAGCCTGAACACGGCACCGGGCGAATCGACGCCTGGAAACATCCCCTCGTCTATGCAGTGCTGGATGTCCTGCTCGATCTCGTGGCGGAGCTCGCGCATCGAGCTGAACCGCTCCCAATCGCGGCTGATGCGCGGCACTGCGTTGTCGACGAAAATCAGAGAAAAATACTCGGGCTGCGCCTTGCTGAACGTATAGAACCGCCAGAAGGCCTCGCGGACCCGTTCGAGCGGCGCGTTGGCGTGCGCCGCTGCCGAGCAGTGCGTGCGGACAAACTGAAGGCCTTCCTCCGCAAGCGCGAAGAAAATGTCTTCCTTGCTCGTGAAGTAGCTGTAGATCGCGCCTGGGCTATATTCAATCTGCTCGGCGATCTTGCGCATCGACACGTTCGCGTAGCTCTCGCTGAGGAAGAGCCGTCGCGCGGCGTCCAGAATCTTGCGCCGTACGGTTTCGCGTTCCCGACTTTGACGCTCTCGAATGCCCATTTCGCTCCTGACCAGGAATCGGACACTGCCGACGTGTTACGATTCCGCCGTTTTCCGGACATGACGATCACTAACAAAAACGACGCCAACAAAGCCGCTGTCCTCGAAAGACTTAGCGCCGTCCGCTCGGCCCTGAAAAATGAGGCCGAAAGCCCCGCTGTCAAGCGAGCGTTGGACCAATGCGACCGGCTGGAGGTGGCCATCAACCAGTTTCACGCCGAGGGCCTTCGGTTTGCGGCGTTCACGCTCCTTCGCATGGTGTTCGGCCCGGGTACGGGTTTTACCGAGCCTGTCCACATCGCGACACAAAACCTGAAAAATGCCCTGGATGCGGCGGGTTACCCCCACTGATGGAGCAGGTTGGGCCGGGCGGGCGAGACGCCGCGCGGCGGCGGGCAGACATGGTGGGAACCCCGGTGTTCTGGCTCACAATCGTCGTCACGCTCTGCGCCCTGGTTCCGATTGCCGTCTTCCCGAGAATGCGAGGGTGGGTCGGCTGCGCAGTCCTGCTCATGTGGGCGTGCTTCTTCACAGCGAACGCGATACGCTCGCGCCGCGTTCACTCCATCATCTCGGCGCCGGTTTATCTGCTGGCCGCCGCGCTGCTCGGGGGAACCGCCTCCGGCTTCATCGCCGTCGACATCTGGATGGTGTGGGTGCTCGGCGCCGGCATCATCGCGGCGAACCTATCGGAGCGCTTTGCTGGCAAATACTTGTAGGCCTGCAGCGCAGATCACAATATACCGATAGCTGGGCGAAATGATTTGGTTCTTCGAGCGTCCTGGCGAACGGCTGCAATGTGAGATTCGCCAGGCGGCGTCGGGAGCCGGCTACGAGCTGGTCTGGACCTCGAATGACGGCCGCGTTCACATCGAGCTCTCAGACGACGCGGCGGAGTTAATCAGGAGGCGCCGCGCGCTCGAACACTGGCTCAGGCTCGACGGTTGGACCCGCCCCGGGGGCCGCATCACGCCGACTCATCCTGCTCGCACGGCGCGCACCCGCAAGACCGACGTGCCGCTGCACTAGTGTAGCTCCACCTACCGCCTGCCATCTACTCTTTGCCCGCTCTCTCCCTGGCCCGCTGCTCGCGGAAATACATCACCTGATACTGCCGGACGTTTTCGTTGTGCTCGACCAGGGTCCGCGCGAAGACGTGTGAACCGTCATTGCGGCTGACGAAGTACAGGTAATCGACGTTCGCCGGTGAGACTGCCGCCTGCAGCGACGCCAGCCCGGGCGACGCGATCGGTCCCGGTGGCAGCCCGGGGTAGCGGTAGGTGTTGTAGGGAGAATCGAACGACAGATCATCGCGACGGATATTGCCGTTGTAGCGTCCGGCCCGTTGAAGCGCGTAAATGACCGTCGGGTCCGCCTGCATCGCCATGCCGATCTTCAGCCGATTCAAGTACACCGCTGCGACGATCGGCCGTTCCGACGGCTGGGCGGTTTCCTTTTCGACCAGCGCGGCCAGCGTCACGACTTCACGAGGCGTCAACTCGAGGGCCTGCGCCGCCTGTTGCATCTCAGCTGTGAAGAGCTGCTTGAAACGGCCAACCATCAGGCCGACGAGCTTCGCGGCGGTCGTGTCTCGGGGCACGGAATACGTTTCCGGAAATAGATAACCCTCGAGGTCCGTTGCCGCGGGATCGAGGCTCCGAATGGCGCCCGGATCGCGCGCCGCCTCGACGAAGGCGGCGGCCTTGCCGAATCCCTGCTGCTCGTACAACCGCGCCATCTCCTGAATGTTGAGCCCTTCGGGAAACGTGATGCGCCGGTTATACACGTCGCCGCTGGCGATCTTGTCTATCACTTCTGCGGGGGTCATCGGGCGATCGAAACGGAACTCGCCGGCTTGCAGCGCGCGGGCGCGGCCGCTGCGCCACAGGGCGGCGCGAAACGTCGCCTCATCGCGGATGACGCCGGCTTGAATCAGGCGCTGGCCGATGGTGCGCGTGCCGCTCCCCGGCTCGATCGTGACGAACTGCTCAGCGGCCTCGTAGCCCTTGAACGGCTCACTGGTACGCTGGTACAGGACAACAGCCACGCCCAGCGCCGCGAAAACCGCGAGAACGACTAACACCAGAAACAGCCGTTTCAATCCCCCTCCTCGTCACTCTGCCCAGGCCCTGCGCCCTCTGCTCCCTGCCCTGACAGCGATCGAGCTCGAGCGTCCAGATAGTCCTGCAATATCACCGCGGCGGCCGCGGCATCGAGCTTCGCCTTCCGCTTCCGCCAGTCTTTCTCACGCACCGACAACCGTTCTTCCGCTTCCCGACTCGACAGGCGCTCGTCCTGCGTGACCACGGGAATCGTCAGGCGCGCCGACAGAAGCGCCACCATCGCCTTGATGCGAACCGTCTGCGGACTGGACGATCCATCGAGCCGAGTCGGTACGCCGACAACAACGGAGCCCACTCCATCCTCGGCCGCAAGCTCCGCGACCAAGGTATTGAGCCGTTCCACGGCCTCTGGGTCCGACGGCCCGCGCTCGATCGTCTTCAGGGGCCGCGCGAGCGTGCCCGACGCATCGCTCACCGCGACGCCGATACGCCGTTCTCCAAGATCTATGCCGATGACGCGCACAACACGAGAGTAGCATCGCGGCCGGCCTCACCGCAGCGCGCAGCCCGGGTTACGGCCGCTGGCTGACAGTGGGCGAACGGCCGATAGAAGGGCCATGCCCGAATCAGGGGTTGCCTGTCGTCCATCGACCGTCCTCGCGTTGATTGTGGTGTGCGCCGCATCGACATCGGCGCAAATGAGCGACCGCGCCCGAACCGAATCGCAGGCGCGCCGAGCCAGTGAGCGCATGATCGCGCTGCAGCGCGAGGCGGACGTGCTCGCGAGCCAGCAGCGATCGCTGCTCGGAGACTTACGACGCCTCGAAGTCGAGCGAAATCTCAGAACCGGGCAGCTCAAGAACATCGAGGCAGAAGCGCAGAAGGTTAGCATCGAGCTCGGCAACACGGGCAACCAGATAGCGGAGCTCGAAGAGGCGACCGAAGCCGCGCGCCCGATTCTGGCCGCGCGCATGGCCGAGCTCTATAAGTTGGGCGGCGCCGGGTACGTCCGCATGCTGTTCAACGTCTCCGATCTGAAGGAAGTCGGCCGCGCGTATCGTATGGTGGCGGCCGTCTCCACTATCGATCGCCTTCGCGCCGAACAACAGCGGCAGAATGTCGTACGCCTCCGATCGGCGTACACCTCGCTCGAAGGACGCCGGGCAGAGATGGCAAAGCTGAAGCAGGCGGCCGCCGCGGCGCGGGTCGCCGCCGACCGCGCGGCAGAGGCCCGCGCGCAGCTCATCACCGAGATCGATCGCCGCCGCGAGCTGACGGCTGAGCTCGCCGGCGAGCTGCAGAGCGCCCAGGTGCAATTACAGCAGAACCTTGCGGCGATGAACTCCGGGGCGCCGAGGCCGGCTGCAGACGGTTCGGCGCTGCCGATTCGGCCGTTCCGCGGCGATCTCGAGTGGCCGGTCACCGGACGCATGCTGACGCGGTTCGGCCGCCGCGGTCCGGGCGTCGAGCGGGCGCCGGCCGAAACTGGTGTGCAATTCACCGTGGAAGAGGGATCGCCGGTCCGTGCCGTTCACGACGGGACCGTCGCGTTCGCGGGGCCCTTCACCGGCTACGGCAATCTCGTCATCGTCGATCACGGCGGACAGACATTTTCGTTGTACGGTCAGCTGGCCGCACCGCAAGTCGAGCGCGGCGCAAAAATCGACCGCGGCAACGTCGTCGGAACGGCGGGCCGCATTCTTGCCGGGATTCCGGGGATGTATTTCGAGATGCGCGTCGACGGCAAGCCGGTCGATCCGCTAGAATGGCTGAAGAAAACACCATGACATCACGCACGCGCGTTATCGCCATTCTGGTCTCGGCGCCGGTCATTGCCTTCACCGTCATCGGCGGCCTCCTCGGCCACGCGATGGCGCGCGCCGACGACACCTACGCCAACCTCCGCGTGTTCAACGACGTGGTGTCGCTCATCATGAGCAACTACGTCGAACAGCCAAATATGGACAGCGTCATGCGCGGCGCGATGCGCGGGCTTGCCGAAGGGCTCGATTCCGACAGCGCGTACCTGACGCCGGCCCAGGTGCGGCAGGCCGAAAGCAGCGATCAGATCGGGCCCGCGGATGTCGGCATTGCGCTGACACATCAGTACTACCTCCGCGTCGTGGCGACGCGTGACGACTCCCCTGCCGCCAAGGCGGGCATTCGTCCTGGAGATTTCGTGCGTCTCGTCGATTCCCGGCCCACACGCGACATGTCCGCCGTCGAGGGACAGCGTCTCCTCGCCGGAGCGGCAGGCTCGAAGGTCAAGCTCACGATCATCCGAGGCGGCAGCACGACCGAGCCCCACATCGTCGAGCTGACGCGCGAAGCTCCGCAGACCGTCGACGTGAAAAGCCGGCAGCAGGGGCCTGGCATTGGATACGTGCGTGTGGCCTCCTTTGGCCGCCGCGCAGGCGAGCAGCTCCGCTCGCAGATTGCGTCGCTGACCAAATCAGGGGCGACGCGGGTGATTATCGATGTTCGAAATACCGCTGGCGGCGATCTGGCCGAGGGCGTGGCCGCCGCGCGGTTGTTCGTCGCGTCGGGCACGATCGCGATCCGGGAGTCCCGCACGGGTGGACAAGTAAAGATCGCTGCGGAAAAAGGTGATGGCGCCATCACGGTGCCTGTAACCCTGCTTGTGGACAACGGCACGTCTGGCGCTGCCGAAGTGTTTGCCGCGGCGCTGGGCGGGAACAAGCGTGCCGACCTCATCGGAGAGCGCACGGTCGGACGCACCGGTGTGCAGGAGCTCGTCAAGCTTCCCGACGGCAGCGCTCTGTGGATTACATCGACACGCTATCTCACGCCAGCCGGCGCGCAGTTGCAGGCAAAGGGCCTCGAGCCCGACGTGGCGGTCGACCAACCGGAAGGAGAATTCGGCGCGCCGCCGCCCGCGGATGTCATCCTTCAGAAGGCTATCGAGACGGTCAGCACCAAGAAGGCCGCGTAGGTGAACAAGCACGATCTGATCGCCACGATTGCCCAGGACACCGGCGCGACGAAGAGCAGCGCCGCGGCCACGGTTGAAGCGATGCTCGAGGCCATGACGCGCGCGCTCAAGAAAGGCGACGCGGTGACGTTCGTCGGCTTCGGCACCTTCAAGACCACGCAGCGCCGCGCGCGTGTGGCCAGGAACCCGCGCACGGGCGACGCCATCAAGATTCCGAAACGCCGCGTCGTGCGCTTTACCGCCGGCAAGTCCCTCAAAAGCGCCGTGCGCTAGGCTCGCGCCGCACCCGAAGGCGCCGGCGGGCCCTTTCTGCTATAATTTTCCGTTCTGATGTTGCCTACGCTATGGCATGTAGGCGCGTAGCTCAGCGGTTAGAGCGCCTGCTTGACACGCAGGAGGTCAGTGGTTCGATTCCACCCGCGCCTACCAACCTTCGCTCAGCGCTTCGCTAGCCGCTGAGCTTCGGTTGGCAAGCCATGCGAGGTTGTCCACCGAGCGTAGCGCGAAGGCGGACGGTAGATGCAAGATTTTAGATTCCAGTTTTTAGATTTCAGTTTCTAGTTGTCTCAGCTCACCATCACCCTCCCGGACGGCTCCACGAAATCGGTGCCGCGCGCCACGACCGTTGGCGATATCGCCGCGTCGATATCGCCTCGTCTCGCCCAGGCGGCGTACGCCGGGATGGTCAACGACCGCGTGGTGGATCTGACGCATCCACTGCAGGAAGACGCCAAGGTCAGGATCCTCACGAACAAGGATCCGGAGGCGCTGACCGTCTACCGCCACAGCACGGCCCACCTGCTGGCAGCAGCCGTGACGCAGCTCTTTCCTTCGGTCCAATGCGGCATTGGCCCTCCGACGGAGGAAGGGTTCTTCTACGACTTCGTCGTCCCGCGTCCGTTCGTGCCCGAAGATCTCGACGCCATCGAAAAGAAGATGAAGGAGATCGCCGGCGGCGATTTCGTCTACGAGCGCCAGATGTGGCCGCGCGAAGAGGCGATCCGGTTCTTCCGCGATCGGGGCGAGCCGCTGAAGGTGCAGCTCATCGAGGAGAAGACGGAAGGCCAGAAAGAGGTCTCGGTCTACACGATCAAGGACCGCGACCTGTTCGTCGATTTCTGCGTCGGCCCGCACGTGCCGACGAGCGGCCGGCTGAAGGCCTTCAAGCTGCTGAATACGTCGAACGCGTACTGGAAAGGCGATGCGCGCAACCAGCCGATGCAGCGCATTTACGGCACGGCGTTCTTCAGCGACAAAGAGCTGCAGGCGTATCTGACGCAGATCGAGGAAGCGAAGAAGCGAGACCATCGGAAACTTGGCCGCGATCTCGGGCTGTTCACGTTCCATCAGTGGGCGCCGGGCGCGACGTTCTGGCTCGACAAAGGCACGACCCTTTACAACCTGCTTGCCAATTACATGCGCGGCGTGCTGTTTCCGGCAGGATACGTCGAGGTGAAGACGCCGCTGATCTACAACAAGGCGCTGTGGGAGACGGTCGGGACACTGGAAGCACTATCGCAAGGACATGTTCCTCATCGAATCGGAAAACGAGACGATGAGCGTGAAGCCGATGAACTGCCCCGGTCACTTCCTCACTTACGCGAGCCAGGTGCACAGTTATCGGGACTTACCGCGTGCGCTTTCACGAGCAGACGCCGCTGCATCGCAACGAGGCATCTGGCGTGCTGTCCGGCCTGACGCGCGTGCGCCAGTTCTCACAGGATGACGCGCACTGCTTCGTCACGCCCGAGCAGATCGGTGAGGAAGTCGAACGGCTGATTCAGCTCGTGCAGCGCGTGTACGGCGACTTCGGGCTGCCTTTCGCGGCGAAGCTCTCGACGATGCCCGACGAGCACATGGGCGACGAGGCGACCTGGCGGCATGCCGAAGCGCAGCTGAAGGCCGCGCTCGAGCGCGCCGGCATGAGCTACACGATCAACGAGAAGGACGGCGCGTTCTACGGGCCGAAGATCGACTTCGACGTCACAGACGCCATTGGCCGGAAGTGGCAGTGCGCGACGATTCAGCTCGACTACATGCAGCCCGAGAACTTCGATCTGAAGTACACGGGCGCCGACAACGCCGAACATCGGCCCGTGGTGATTCACCGCGCCATCTTCGGCAGCTTCGAGCGGTTCATCGCGATCCTCATCGAGCACTACGCCGGCGCGTTCCCGCTTGTGGCTCGCGCCGGTGCAGGTCGTCGTGCTGCCGCATCGCCGACAGACATGTCGCCGTACGCGGACAGCGTCAGGCAGCGGCTGGCCGATGCCGGATTCCGGGTGCAGGTCGATGAGCGCCAGGAGAAGATTGGATATAAGATCCGTGAGGCGCAGCTTCAGAAGATTCCCTACATGCTGGTCGTAGGCGATCGCGAAGCCGCGGAGGGCACCGTGGCCGTGCGAAGCCGTTCCGGCGGCGATCTCGGATCGCAGCCGCTCGACGCGTTCGTCGACTCGGCGCGCACGGAAGTGGAACGCAAGGGCTCTCAGCCCAACTGACAGCTGAAAGCTGATAGCTGAGAGCTATCAGCGCCAGGAGGTTTTATAGCTTTCGATCGATCTGGACCGCGGCGTGACGACCGAGTTCGCGTAAACGAGCGTATCCGCGTAAGGGAAATTCGGGTCATCGACGATGACGGGAAGCAGCTGGGCATCATGCCCCCGCCGCAGGCCCTTGTCATCGCGAAGGCAAAGGGGCTGGACCTGGTGGAGATCTCTCCCACCGCCGTGCCGCCCGTCTGCCGGATCATGGATTTCGGGAAGTATCAGTATCAGGAACAGAAGCGGGCGCGCGAAGCGAAGAAGCATCAGAAGGTCATCGACGTCAAAGAAATCAAATTCAGGCCCAAGGTCGACGAGCACGACTATCAGTTCAAGAAGAAGCACATCGAGCGCTTCCTTGCTGACGGCGACAAGGTGAAGGCCACGATTTTCTTCCGCGGCCGCGAGATGGCGCATCCCGAGATCGGGCGGCGCATTCTCGAGCGGCTGTGCGACGAGCTGGCCGACGTCGCGATTGCCGAGACGATGCCTCGTCAGGAAGGCAATCAGATGCACACGATCCTGGCGAAGAAACCCGCCGGAGGCGGCGGGCGCGCGCCGGCACGTCAGGCGGCGGCGAAGACGAGGAATAGACGAATGACGACAGAGCGAAGAGACGAAGAGCATAGAGATGCCAAAACTGAAAACACACAGAGGCGCCGCGAAGCGCTTCAAGAAGACGGCCGGCGGCAAGTTCGTACGCAGCAAGGCCTTCAAGCAGCACATTCTGACGAGCAAGTCGTCGAAGCGGAAACGCCACATGCGCGGCACCGAGGTCGTGGCGAAAGCCGACTCGGCCAAGCTGGCGCGGATGCTGCCGTATAAATAGCTGGTAGCTGCCGAGTAGTGCCGACCTTCAGCTCAGTGGCTCAAGGAGGAGAAGAATGCCGAGAGTAAAAAGAGGAACAGTACGCCGGGCCAAGCGGAAGAAGCTGCTCGCGCGTGCCAAGGGTTATTACGCGAACAAGAGCAAGCTGTACCGCGCCGCCAAAGAGTCGGTCGACACGGCGCTCAAGTATGCGTTCGTCGGCCGGCGCCGCAAGAAGCGTGATTTCCGCACGCTGTGGATCGTCCGCATCAACGCGGCCGCCCGCGAGCACGGACTCACGTACGCCCAGCTCATGGCGGGCCTCAAGGCGGCCGGCGTGACGCTCGACCGGAAGATGCTGGCGGATATCGCGGTGAACGAGCCGGCGTCCTTCGCCTCCATCGCCGGCCAGGCCAAGGCGGCCAAGCCGCTCGCCACGCCGCGGCCGGTGCGCGCCGAAAGGGCGCCGCGGCCCGTGAAGCCCGTCAAGGTCCGCGAAGCCCGCGCCTAGTGTGACGACCGACTCCGACATTGCCAGACTGCGCGCCGAGTTCCAGCAGGACTCGGCGCGTGTTTCCTCGGAATCGGATCTTCAGGCCCTCCGCGACAAATACCTCGGACGAAAGAACGGCCTCGTCACCGCGCTGATGAAGTCGGTGGCCTCTGCGCCGCCCGATCTGAAACCGGTACTCGGCAAGGCCGCCAACGAGCTCAAGCAGGAATTCGAGCAGCAGCTGAGCGAGCGCAGAGGCCGCGCTCGATGCCACGAAAGCGCCCGCCGGCGCGGTCGACATCTCTCTGCCGGGACGCACGCCGCTGATCGGGCATCGCCATCCCCTGACAATCGTGCGCGAGCAGATCGAGGCGATTTTCACGCGCCTCGGCTATCAGGTGCTCGAAGGCCCCGAGATCGAGGACGACTACCACAACTTCGAAGCGCTCAACATGCCCGCCGAGCATCCTGCGCGGGATATGCAGGACACCCTGTATCTCTCCGGCGAGGTCGCGGGCCTCGGCCGGCCGGCCACGCTCCTCCGCACGCACACCTCGCCGATGCAGATTCGCTACATGGAGAGCCACGAGCCTCCAGTACGGATTATCGTGCCCGGCAAGGTCTACCGCCGCGACGACCTCGACCTGACGCACACGCCGATGTTCCAGCAGGTCGAGGGGCTCGTCGTCGGCGACGGCATCACGATGGCGGACCTGAAAGGCACGCTCACGGCGTTTGCGCACGAGCTGTTCGAGCCCGATACGAAAGTGCAGATTCGTCCGAGCTTCTTCCCATACACCGAACCGAGCGCCGAGGTGTTCATCGGATGCGTGTTCTGTCACGGCGAGGGGTGCCCGATCTGCAAGCGCACCGGCTGGCTCGAGATCGGCGGCAGCGGGATGGTGCATCCGGCCGTCTTCGAATCCGTGGGCTACGACCCGGACCGCTACACGGGCTTCGCGTTCGGCATGGGCATCGAGCGCATCGCGATCCTGAAGTACGGCGTCGATGACATCCGTCTCTTCTACGAAAACGACCTTCGGTTCCTGGAGCAGTTTCCGCTGTGAACGAAGTCACCGTCGTCTCCTGGCTGCCGCGAGTTCGTGCGAAGTGCCCGGCGCGCGCGGAGGAGCCCCCGCGCAGACGCTGACGACTGTCGCCGGCTTCGCGCTCGTGGACGTCGTCTCGCCGAAGACTCGGCGAACGCTGACGCTGCGCGATTCGAGCTCTCGATCGAGCGCGCGATATCGTACGATGGGTCAGACCCCGGTACTGGTACAGACGCCGTGCTCGATTTTGAAGTCACCGCCAACCGGCCCGATGCGCTCAGCATCATCGGCTTCGCGCGCGAAGTGGGGACGGCGTACTCGCTGCCGGTAAAGCCGCTCGTCCCGAAGCCCCTGCCCGCGAAACCCGACGGCCGATGTCTCCGTCAAGCTCGAGGCGCCGGACTTGTGTCCGCGGTACGCGGCGGCCGTCGCGGATGTCACGATCGCGCCCTCGCCCGCCTGGCTCGTCTCCACGGCTGCAGGCCGCCGGCGTGCGGCCCATCAACAACGTGGTGGACGTCACCAACTACGTGCTGCTCGAGCTCGGCCAGCCGATGCACGCCTTCGATCTGGAGAAGCTGGCCGGCAGAGAGATCCGCATCCGCCGCGCGATGAAAGGCGAACGCATCAAGACGCTCGACGGCGTCGATCGTTCCCTCGATCCGGAGATGCTGGTCATCGCCGACGCCGATAAAGCGCAGGCCGTGGCCGGCGTCATGGGTGGCGGCCTTTCCGAAGTGAGCAGCGCGACGAAGACCATCGTGCTCGAAAGCGCGTTCTTCGATCCCAAGAGCGTCCGCAGGACCAGCAAGAAGCTGGGGCTCAAGACAGAAGCGTCCTCGCGCTTCGAGCGCGGCGCGGACGTCAACGCGGCGCTCAAAGGCATCGAGCGCGCGATCGCGCTCCTCGAGGAAATTGGCGCGGGAACCGCGCGTGGCGGCGCCATCGACGCGTATCCCGCGCCGGTCGCGCCGAGAAACATCGAGCTGCGCCATGCGCGCATCGGCCGGATGCTCGGGCTCGAGATTCCAGAGTCCGACGTCGAGCGGATTCTCAAGGGACTCGGCTTCCAGATCCGCAGGACGAACGCGGGCTGGGACGTCGCAGCGCCGACGTTTCGCGTCGACGTGCTGCGCGAGATCGACCTCATCGAAGAGATCGCGCGCCACTACGGGTACGATCGATTGCCGGCAGCCTTTCCGCCCCTCAGCGCGCCCGCCGGGCGCCTCCGATCCGCGCATCGAACGCGACCGCCTCGTGCGCAGGGTGCTGCTTGCCGCGGGCTGCTCGGAAGCGCTGACGTTTTCATTCATCGACGCCGGCGCGGCGGCGCCTTTCGCCGACGAGCGGGCAATCGTGCCGATCGGCAATCCCCTATCGGCGCAGTTCTCGGTGCTTCGCCCGTCGCTGCTGCCCGGGTTGCTCGCGTCGGTCGCGCACAACAGGCATCGCGAGCGCACCGAGGTGCGGCTTTTCGAGCTCGGCGCGTGCATGACGCGCGCAGGAGAATCCCGGCGCGTCGCGGTGGCCCTCACTGGCGCCGGAGGCAGCACCCACTGGAGTGCCGCGCATCGGCCCGTTGATTTCTTCGACGTCAAAGGGCTCGTCGAGGCCGTCGCCGGCGCGCTGCAGGCCGGCGTCACCTTGGACGCGGTGTCACTTCCCTCCCATCTCGTCCGCGGCCGCGCGGCGACCGTCTCCGTCGACGGCCACGCCATCGGCAGCCTCGGCATGCTGGCCCCTGCCATCGTGGCGTCGGCTGGATTGTCGTCGGCGGATGACGTCTACGTGGCCGAGCTCGACCTCGACGCGCTGACGGCGTCGCGAACCGCCGCGCCACTGACGGTGAAGCCGCTGCCCCGTTACCCGTCCATCGCGCGCGACATCTCGATCGTCGTCGACGAGACCTTGCCCGCGGAAACGGTTCGTGGCACTATCCGTGCGGCCGCACCAGAGACGCTTGTGTCGGTGCGCGAATTTGACAGGTATCAAGGCAAGGGCGTGCCGGAAGGGCGCGTCAGCCTCTCGCTTCGGCTCACGTTTCGCTCGCTCGAGCGGACGCTGACGGACGCAGAAGTCGAGACGGCCATGAAAAAGATTCTGGATGCGCTGAAAGATGCGCATAAGGCAGTTCAGCGGTAGGATGTGGGCGCGGGATGTAGGTCGCGTGGTCTCACGAACTGCCTCGCGAGCCGCATGGAGGCCCATGTCCCGTGTTGCAGCAGCGCGCTCAGTGGATTTCGAACCCATCGATCGTCTGGAAGAAAAAATAAAAATGCTGGTCTCGATGATTGCCCGGCTGAAAGCGGACCAGGCCCGGGCCGCCGAAGAAAACGCGCGCCTCGCGCGCGAGCTCGAGTCGGCGCGCGCCCGGATCGCGGATTCCGAGGCCGGGCTCGCCGAAGTCGCCGCGTTGCGGACCGAACGCGAGACGATCCGCGGCCGTGTGTCCGACATGCTCGACCAGCTTGAAGGACTCAGTTTGTAACTGGAATCTAGAATCTGAAATCTGGAATCTGGAATCTGGATTCAGATTCCAGCTTCTCAGATTTTAGTTTCTAGATTCCAGTTTCAGAAAGGCCCCCATGCCTGAAGCTCAAGTCGTGTCCGTCGAGATTCGCGGGCAGCGCTACCCCATCGAGAGCCATCTCGACGCGAAGTACATCAACGGTCTCGCCTCGTATCTCGACGAGAAGATCCGAGCCGCCTCGGAATCGACGCCCCACGGCGACACGCTTCGGTTGACCGTCATCGCGGCGCTGAACATCGCCGACGAGCTGTTCCGGTGCCAGGATGTGCAACAGGCAAGCCGCGGCGCCCTCACCGAGCGCACCGAGGCCCTGGAACGGCTGGTTGACGCGGCGCTTGCCCCCTAGCCCAGAGGGGACTAAGATCACCTCCGGAAACTGAGTTCCCTGCTTTGCGCGTGATGGTTTCGGAGGCTCGTTTGGGCCAACGTTTAACCTAAGAGAATCGCAACGCCGCGTGGTGCGCATGCCTCGGTGCGAGGAAGCCTAAAGCGCGGCTCCCGAGCGGTTCCACCTGCTTACGCAGGTCCAATCGACCTCCCCACACGGCAAAGCGGGGCCTTTCGCATACTCTCCTCTAGGTTCCACGGTTCCGCGTTCCACGTTCCGGTTCGTCTCGGGTTCAGGGTTCTGGTTCACCGTTCCGGGTTCCAGTCGCGGACCCCGATCTCGGAACCAGGAACACTGGAACCAGAACCCGGAACCGGAACCTGGAACCCGGAACCGGTTAAGGACCCTCAATGGGCCTGTATCTGGTTTACCTGATCAATGGCGCGATCACCGCGGTGGCAGCCGCAGCGGTGTTCGCATACTGGGTCGCGAACCGCAAGCGCATCGCGGCCGAGACCATCGGCCGCGCCGAAGAACAGGCGCTGCGCATCATGAAAGACGCCGAGCGCGACGCCGAGAGCCGCAAGAAGGAAGCCCTGCTCGAGGCGAAGGAAAAGGCGCACGAGATGCGCACCGAAGCCGAGCGCGCGGCCCGCGAAAAGTCCCAGCAGCTCTCCGACACCGAACAGCAGCTCCGCCGCAAGGAAACGGCGCTCAGCGACAAGATCGTCGGCCGCCGAGCGCAAGGAAAAGGAGCTGCAGGCGCAGGCGCAGACGATCGCGGAACGCGAAAAGAGCACGTCTGCCGCGTCGGTGAAATACGAGCAGCTTGTCGCCGCGCAGCAGCACGAGCTGGAGCGCCTGTCCGGCCTGACGACCGAAGAGGCGAAGGACCTGCTGCTGAAGCACATCGAGGCCGACGCGCGGCGCGATGCCGCAAACCTGGTCAAGCGCCTCGACGCCGAGGCGCGCGAGCAGGCGGGCGCCAAAGCGCGGCAGTACATCACCGAGGCCATCCAGCGCAGCGCGGCGGAGCACACGACCGAGACCACGGTGTCGGTGGTGGATTTGCCGAGCGATGACCTGAAGGGGCGCATCATCGGCCGCGAGGGGCGCAACATTCGCGCTCTCGAACAAGCCACCGGCGTCGACCTGATCGTCGACGACACTCCGGGCGCGATCATCCTCTCGGGCTTCGATCCGTACCGCCGCGAGATCGCGAAGCAAGCCATCGAGCGGCTCATCGCCGACGGCCGCATCCATCCCGCGCGCATAGAAGAAGTCGTCGAAAAAGTGAAAACGGAGATGGAAGAATCCGTCCGGAAGGACGGAGAAGCCGCGGCGTTCGAGCTGGGCATGCACGACCTCCATCCTGAGCTGCAAAAGCTGATGGGCCGGCTGAAGTACCGCACCAGCTATGGCCAGAACGTGCTGAACCACTCGAAAGAAGTCGCGTATCTCGCGGGCATCATGGCGAGGGAAGTCGGGCTCGACGCGAACGTCGCGGTGCGCGCCGCATTCCTGCACGATTGCGGCAAAGCGATCAACCGCGAGCTCGAAGGCACTCACCTGCAGATTGGCATCGACGTGCTGCGCAAGTACGGAGAGAGCGAGGCGGTGGTGATGGCGATGGCCGCGCACCACATGGACATCGACTGGCCCTCGCTCGAAGCGATGATCGTGCAGGCGGCCGACGCCATATCCGCCGCGCGTCCCGGCGCGCGCCGCGACATTCTCGAGTCCTACGTGAAGCGGCTGGAAAAACTCGAGGAGATTGCGGACTCGTTCAAGGGCGTGTCGAAGGCATTCGCGCTGCAGGCGGGACGCGAGATCCGCATCATGGTCGAAAGCGAGCGCATTTCGGATGAAGAGGCGGTCTGGCTGTCGAAGGACATCGCCAAGCGCATCGAAAACGAGCTCGAATACCCGGGACACATCAAGGTGACGGTCATTCGCGAAACGCGCGCGGTCGAATACGCGAAATGAGGGGTCAGACCTCTTTTTCGTTTTTCGTAAACATACTCGGTGGATCAGAGCTAGCCTTACGAAAGCGAAAAATAGGGTCTGACCCCTCGTGGCGGATGTCGGAGAGCGCGCGCTCATCGAGCGGATCCGGCGCCGAATCCCACCTGCCTCCGCCATTCGTCATTGTCGGCATCGGCGATGATGCCGCAGTAGTAGAACCCGAGCGAAACCGGCTCGAAGTTCTGACTACCGATTGCCAGGTCGAGCACGTACACTTCGATCAGACGTTCGTCGGCGCAGCCGACATCGGCCACAAGGCGCTCGCCGTCAATTTGAGCGACCTCGCGGCGATGGGCGCCGCGCCGCGCGTTGCTCTTTTATCGCTCGTGCTGCCCCCGGCTCTGCCCGTCGCGAGCATCGATGCGCTCGTCGACAGCATGGCCGCCCTCGCCGCGCGAGCCCGCATTGCGATCGTCGGCGGCAATATCGCCCGCTCCCCCGGGCCGCTCATCGTCGACGTCACGGTTACTGGATCGGTGCACCGGCGCCGTGTGCTCACGCGTACCGGCGCGCGCGCGGGCGACGATCTCTACGTCAGCGGCGCGCTGGGTGGCGCCGCCGCAGGTCTGCGAATGCTGTCCGCGCTGCTGCCGCTGGCGTCTCGACGCGGTCGAGCTTGCCGGCGGACCCCTTGCGTTGTCCGGTACAGGCGGCCCGAGCCGCGGACGCGACTCGGCATGTTGCTCGGCCGGAACCGTGCGGCGCGCGCGTGCGTGGATCTGAGTGACGGGCTGGCTGACGGCGTTCGTCAGCTTGGAGAGGCCAGCGGCCTTGGCGCCATCATCGACGCCGATGCACTGCCCATCGAGAAGGGAGCGACGTTGCTCGACGCGCTTGGGGGAGGAGAAGACTACGAGCTCCTGTTTGCGGTATCGCCCAGAATGCGCTCGCGCCTGAAGAACGCGATGCGGCTGGCCGGCGGCCTTGCCGTCACGCGCATCGGGCGCCTGACCTCGGACCGCGCGATGCTCCTGCACCGCCGCGGCAGCACCGAGGAGCTGCCGACAGGGTTCGAACACTTCGCATGAGACGGTATTTCTGGCGGCGCGTATTTCCCAGCATGATGCTGGTGGCGGCATTCGTGTTGTTGTACGAAGCGACCGTCTCGGATTCGCGCTACGGATCGCGCCAGGCCGAGCTGCTGAAGGGCACGCTCCGGCCGATTCCAGGCGCCCGCCTGCAGTTCAAGGCCACCGCCTACTGCAAGGGATACACAACCGCCTCCGGTGTGGCGGTTCGCAGCGGCGTCGCCGCCGCCGATTCGGAGATGCTGCCTGTGGGATCGGTGATTCAGGCCGACTTCGAATCGAATCAGTACGACGGCATCTATACCATCATGGACACGGGCCCGGAAGTGCAGGGCAACGAGCTCGATGTGTACATGTGGAGCTGCTTCGACGCACTGCGATTCGGACGGCAGGACGTGCACATCGTCGTACTTCGTCTGGGCTGGAATCCCAAAGACACGACGCCGCTGATGGAGACGCTCTTTCACCGGCGCATTCCCTACGTGAGGCCGGACGACGAACCGAAGCAGCCCGAGGCGCCAAAACAGCCGCGCCCTCAACGCATTCCCAACGGGAGCGTCGCGCCGCTGCCGAATCCTACGTTCGAGAAACCCGCCTCCACGGAGGTCGAAGAATAGACCGCTACGGCGTCTTCGACCGGCTCAGGACGGCCCGAGCCGCGAGTTGACCGAGGCAGGCCTCAGCTCTTCTCCGGCATCTGTCGCTGCCGTCGAACCAGCGCCTTTGTACTGAAGCTGAAACAGCTTGTAATAAATCCCGCGCATCGCCAGCAGCCGCTGGTGACTGCCCTCTTCGCGCAGCTTGCCTTTGTGAAACACGAGGATCTTGTCCATGTCCTGTATCGTCGACAGGCGATGGGCGATCGCCAGCGTCGTGCGTCCCGACATCAGCACGCGCAGCGCGTCGCGAATGAGCATCTCGGTCTCCGTGTCGACGCTCGACGTCGCTTCGTCGAGAATCAACACTGACGGATCGAACGCCAGCGCACGCGCGAACGACAGCAGCTGTTTCTGTCCGACCGACAACGTCGCACCACGCTCGGCGACGCGCGCGTCGTAGCCCCCCGGCAGCGACTCGATGAACCGGTGAGCGTGAACGGCTCGCGCGGCATCGTGCACCCGCGCGTCGTCTATCGAGTCGTCGCCGAGACGGATGTTGCCCGCGATCGTGCCCGAGAACAGATGGACATCCTGCAGAACCAGGCCGAACATCTTCCGCAGCGCGGCGAGATCCATCTCCCGGATATCGACGCCGTCGATCAGAATGCGCCCGCCCGACACGTCATAGAACCGGAGCAGCAGGCTGATCAGCGTCGATTTCCCGGCCCCGGTGGCGCCGACGATGGCGACCCGCTCGCCGGGCGTTATTTCGAACGACACATTCCTCAGCACATAATCGTCGTCTTTGTACGCAAACGACACGTCCTCGAAGACGATGTGCCCTTTTCCCTCTGGCTTCCGCGCTGTCGGCGGGCTTGCGACGGCGACCGTCGGTATCGAGCAACTGAAAGATCCGTTCCGAGGACGCCATCGCAGCCTGAAGCGTGTTGAACTTCTCCGACATGTCGCTGATCGGCCGGAAGAAGCGGCCCGCGTAGAGGATGAACGCGACCAGCGACCCCAGCGTGAGCGTGCCGCGCATGACGAACCCGCCACCGAACCAGAGAATCAACGCGGTGGCGATCGCCGCAACGAACTCCACCGCCGGCAGAAACACCGCATAGAAAAAGATCTGCTCGACGTTGGCGTCGCGGTGCTCGCGGTTGATGAGCTCGAAGCGGCCGTAATTCACGTCCTCGCGCCGAAACAGCTGCACCGTCGCCATGCCGTTGATGTGTTCGTTCAGGAACGCGTTGATGCGGGCGATCCGCAGGCGGACCTTCCGGTAGGACTCGCGCACGTTCCGCCGGAACCATTGCGCCAGGACGAAGATGAGCGGCAGCACCGAGAAGCCGATCAGCGCAAGGCGCCAGTCCATCCACAGCAGCGTGGCCATGATGCCGACGAGCATGAACAGATCGCCGAACGCCGCGACCACGCCCGACGTGAACAGATCGTTGATGACGTCGACGTCTGTCGTCACTCGCGTCATCAATCGGCCGACAGGATTGCGATCGTAGAACGACAAATCGAGCCGCTGCAGATGCGCGTAGATCTGCATGCGCATGTCGAACATGATGCGCTGCCCGATCATCTGCATCATGTAGGTCTGGGCGTACTCGAGCGAGAACGACGCAATCAGCACGGCCATGTACACCAGGGCGATGTTGTTGAGGCCGGCAAGATCGCCCTGGGCGATGTACTGGTCGATGGCGATCTTGACCAGATAGGGAGGCGCGAGCTGCGTCACCGCGTCGCCGATCAGCGCGAGCAGCGCACCGGCCACGTACCACTTATGGGGACGGAGGTACCCCAGAAGGCGCCGCATGAGGCGCGCGTCGTAGGCCTTGCCGAGGACGTCTTCTTCGTGGAACGACATGAATCGGTGCCGGGGCCGACCTGAAGGTCGGCACTACGTACAGCGGCGTACGTAGTGCTGGCCTTCAGGCCAGCCTAAGATGCGGCAAGCTCCTCCTCCAGCAATTGCTTCTTGTATAGGTCGGCGTAGTGGCCGCCGAGCCGGATCAGCTCGTCGTGCCTGCCCTTCTCCACGACGCGTCCGGCGTCGAGCACGATGATCTGGTCCGCGTCACGCACCGTCGAAATGCGATGAGAGATGATGATCGCCGTCCGCTCTTTCATCACTCCGCGCAGCCGGGCCAGGATCTCCTCCTCGGTGTAGGTGTCCACCGCCGACAGCGCGTCATCCAGTATCAGGATGCGTGGGTTCGTGACGACGGCGCGAGCGATCGCGGTGCGCTGCTTCTGTCCGCCCGACAGCGTGATCCCGCGCTCGCCGACCATCGTCTCGTAGCCGTGCGGGAAGTCTCGGACGTCCTTGTCGAGCTGAGCGACGCCGGCCGCGGCCTCGACACGAGCGCGATCCGACTGCGCCACGCCGGGGACGCCGAACGCCAGGTTGTCCGCGAGCGTGTCGGAAAACAGGAACGGCTCCTGGGGCACGAACCCGATCATGCCGCGGAGCTCCTTCAGCGGGATGTCGCGGACATCGCGCCCGTCGATGAATACCGTTCCCCTCGGCGGGTTCTGCAGCCGCGGCAGCAGATTCACCAGCGTGGACTTTCCCGACCCCGTGGCGCCGACGATCGCTACCGTCTCGCCCGCCCTCACAGAAAATGACACGTCGCTGAGCACCTCGCGTGTTCCGTAGAGGAAGCTGAGATGGCGGAACTCGATCGTCCCCTGCCCGCGCAACGCCTCGGATGTGCGCTCGTCCTCTCATCGCGTATGTCCGGGTTGGCATCCATCACCGTCAGCATCCGCTTCCACGACGCCATGCCGCGCTCGAGCAGGTTCGTGACCCAGCCGAATGCGATCATCGGCCACGCCAGCTGCGCGAGGTACGCGTTGAATGCCACGAGCTCGCCCACCGTCAGGCGTCCTCGCGTGACATCCCGGCTCCCCAGCCACAACGCCAGCAGCGCGCTGATCCCAAGGAACAGCGACATCGTCGGGAAGAAAGCCCCCTGCAGGCGGCTGAGCCGTTTGTTGTGTCGCAGATAGTCGATATTCGACGCGCGGAAGCGCGCGATCTCCGCGTGCTCCTGGCCGTAAGCGCGCACCACGCGCACGCCGGTGAGCGACTCCTGCACGACTGCGCTCATATCCGAGAGCTTCTCCTGCACCTCCTCGAACGTCTTGTGAATCGCCGTCCCGAACATCTTGACGGTGATCGACACGATCGGGAGCGGCAGCAGGACGATGAGGGTGAGACGCACGTCGAGCGAGAACATCAGCGAGAGGCTCACCACTGCCGTGATCAATGTATTCGCGAAGTACATGATCGCCGGTCCGATCATCATCCGGACCGAGCTCAAGTCGTTCGTCGCGCGGGACATCAGATCTCCCGTGCGGTTCTGCTGAAAGAAGGACATCGGCAGCCGCTCGAGGTGCGCGAAAAAATCGTTCCGCAGGTCGGTACTCGACGCCGCGCGACGCGCTGATGATGATGCGCCGCATCTGATAGCGGAAGTACCCGGCGAGACCGGCAATCAGCAGCAGCAGGCCGCCGTAGGACGCGAGCTTCGTTCGAGTGACGCCGATGTACAGATCGTCGATGGCGTACTGGAGAACCCGCGGCGAGACCGCGAACATCGTCGAGCACAGCGCGAGGGACGCGAACCCAAGCAGATACTGCCGACGATAGCGTCGAACGTAGGGAAACAGCCGGCGGACGGGAGTCACTATTGTATTTCAGTATAGCGTGCTATTCTGAGCCGGCTGCTCCCAGCAGGCCTCCGTCAGGCCGTCCGCGCGTCGCGGCCGGCGATCGATTCCACGTCCAGTCCTAAAGCTGGACACTACTTACTTCGAAAAGAAGGTTAGATGATGATGTCGATAAGACAGCTGACGATTGGTCTGTACTGCGCAGCCGCTGTGCTCCTCGTCCCGGCCGTGGCGCGCGCGCAATTTACCGCAACGCCGTTTTCCGACCCCGCCACCGGCGAGCGCTACCACATAGAAGCGTCGTTCGGATGGTGGAGTCCCTCGCCGGATTTCCAGATCGCGAGCGAATCCCTTGGCGTGCTCGGCACCAAGATTGACGCCGTCGACCGATCTCGGTATCGAGCAGAAAACGATCCCCGAATTCCGCATCGTGCTGCGGCCCGGACGGAAGCACAAGTTCCGCGTGGACTATCTGCCGATGAGCTACAGCGCCACCTCGACGGTGCATCGCGAGTTCATCTTCAACGGCATCAAATACAACGTCAACCTGCCGGTGTCCACGGAGCTCTCGTGGAAGACGTGGCATCTCGGGTACGAGTACGACTTCGTCTACAAGGATCGGGGGTTCGTCGGGGTCGTGTTCCAGGCCAAGGCCACGGACATCCAGGCTTCCATTCAGGCCTCGGCGCTCGGACGCGAGTTCGCGCGCGCGCAAGCCCCCATTCCGGCAATTGGCGGAATCGGCCGCATCTACGTCGTGCCGAACATCTCGATTACCGGCGAGCTCGACTTCCTGAAGATCCCCGAAGCCATCGACGAGCGCTATCAGGCGCACTATTGGGACTTCGATCTGTACGGCACGGTGAACTTCAACGACTACGTCGGCGCGCAGATCGGCTACCGCAGCCTCGACCTCGGCTACGTGTTCGAAGACGATCACGGGGACTTCAAGGCGAAGGGAATTTACTTCGGTGGGGTGGTCAGGTACTAGTAACGGAAACGAACAACGAAAACGAATAGAGTTCGCGCTTCTTCGTTTTTCGTTATTCATCGCGTCGACTCGCATGCTGCGAGCTTCGCGAGCCGCTTGTCGGCTTCCCTCAGCGTCTCGTCCTTCTTGCTGTAGACAAACCGCACTTTCGTTCGGCCCGCCTTGCGATCGTTGAAGAAACTGCTGCCGGGCACAACCGCGACACCCACCTCGGTGACCAGATACCTGGCGAACTCGATGTCGTTGTCGAAGCCGAAGTGCGCGATGTCGGTCATCACGTAGTACGCGCCCTGCGGCTGCTTGAACTTGAAGCCGTGGCGCTCGAGGATGTCGCACATCATCTTCCGCCGCCGCGCGTAGCCGGCGGCCATGTCCTTGTAGTAGCTGTCCGGCATCGCCAGCGCGGTTACGCCCGCTTCCTGCAATGGTGCGGGCGCCCCGACCGTCAGGAAGTCGTGCATCTTTCGAATCGGCCCGGCGAGATCCGGCGGCGCAATCGCCCAACCCACACGCCACCCGGTGACGCTGAATGTCTTCGACAGACCGTTGATGGTCACAGTACGCTCGGCCATGCCGTCGATCGATGCGATGGGCACGTGCGTGTGTCCGTCGTAAATGATGTGCTCGTAGATCTCGTCGGTAATCGCCAGCACGTCCCACTTCTGGCATAGCCTGGCAATCACCTGCAGCTCGGCCCTGGTGAACACCTTCCCCGTCGGGTTATTCGGCGTGTTGATGATGATGGCGCGCGTCCGGTCGTTGAACGCGGCGGCGAGCTCCTGCTCGTCGAACGTCCAGTCTGGTTCGCGCAGCCGCACGAAACGAGGAACCGCGCCCGAGATGATGCTGTCGGGGCCGTAATTTTCGTAGTACGGCTCGAAGATGACGACTTCGTCTCCAGGATCGAGCACGGCGAGAAGCGTGGAGAGCATCGCCTCCGTCGAGCCGCAGCAGACGGTCACCTGGGTTGGACTCACGGCGACGCCGTACCGCCTGGAAAAATCGGCCGCAATCGCCTCACGCAAATTTTCCGCGCCCCACGTGATCGGGTACTGATTGATGTCGCGCTGGATGGCCTGGCACGCCGCATCCTTGATCAGTTGGTGTGCCGCGAAGTCGGGAAACCCCTGCGAGAGATTGACGGCGTCGTGCTCCTGCGCGAGCCGCGTCATCTCACGGATGACGGATTCGGTGAACTGGGTTGCCTTCTTCGAACCGCGTGGTTTCATTGTCCGGAGATTATACTTCCCGGCAGCAGGCAGCGGAGACGGACGGCCCTAATTGGCGCCGTACAGGCGGCGGTAATCCTCCGCCGTCCCAATCAGGCGCTTAACGTATTGCTGCGTTTCGGGATACGGAATGCTGTCGATGAACTCGTCCTGTGGCAGGCCCTCGAATTCGCGCATCCAGCGGCGTACGGGAGTCTCGCCCGCGTTGTAGCTCGCCAGTGCCAGGTGCACACTGCCGAACTCGCGGATCTTGTCCGCGAAGTACATCGTCCCCATCCTGATGTTCGTTTCAGGTGTCGTCAGCAGCCGCAGTGAGTAGCGCAGCTTGAGCTTGCGGGCATATTGCCGTCCGGTCGACGGCATCATCTGCATCAACCCGTACGCGCCTGCGTGCGACTTGATGTCGCGCACGAACGTCGATTCCTGCGCCATCAACGCCGCGACCAGATACGGATCGAGGTTCTGATCGGCTGCGTTCTTCCTGATCAGATCCCAATACTGGAGCGGAAAAATCGTGGTGAGGATTTCGCGCGGGAGCTGATCGCCGCCGCTTGCCATGAATTGCGGGTAGGCGCGCTTCATGAGCGTAATCGAGCCGCGCGCGAGCGTGAACTGGGCGCTGCCCGACTCGGATGCGGCCATCTGTTTATTGGCCCATGCGATCGTCGCGGTGATGCCGGGCGAGTCGCCCCACTTCGCTTTCGCGAACTCCAGCTCTTTCACAGCCGGCTCATAGAGCCCGGCCGCGAGCAGCGTCCGAATCACCGCCTCGGTGGGTGGAAAATAGTCGTCCTCGCCGCCGAGCGGCGCCGCAACCGGCGCAAACACAAGGCGGCTCTGCCCGAGCGGCGCACCCTGTTTCCGCAGGATACTCTCGGCGAGCCGGCCGTAATAGGTATTGTGATAGTCAGCGACCGTCAGCTGATAGCGGGCAACCGCGCCGGGCATATCGCCCATTGCGGCGCGTGCGCGGCCCGCCCAGTAGAGCCACGCGGGTCGATAATCCGATCGTGGAAAATTTGCCGCAGACGACTCGAAGTAGCGGGCGGCTTCGCTCATGTCGCCCTTACGATACGCAGCCCACCCCACCTTCCACGACGCGCGCTCCGCGTACCGACCGCGTGGGAACCGCGCGTACATATCGCGGAGCACCTCTTCGGCCTCGTCGTCGCGATCGCGCTGAATATAAAAGGTCGCGAGGTTGTTGAGCGCTTCTTCGGCCCACGTGCTGTCGGGAAAATCCTGCTCGAGCGCATGGACCAGCTGCTCGAACTTGTCGTCGTTGCGGAGCCCTCGCTGCGACATCAAGTAGAAGAAGCGCGCTTCAGCCTGCCTGGCGCCGCTCGTGAGAAACGGTCGAAGCGCTTCTCGCGCATTGCTGTATCGCCCCTGGAAATAATCGATCTCCGCAAGCCGCAACGACACCAGCTCGGCATCCGAGTCGCCTTCCGCGTGCGGTTTGAGACGAAGAAAACTGGTACGGGCATCCGCGTAACGGCGGCTGCTGAACAGGCGCTCGCCCCTGCCCATTTCCAGCTTGTAGCGCGCGTTGCCGGCCGCGATTTGCTGCACTTCCGGCAAAGTCTGCAGCGGACCTTCTGCCTGGGCAGCATGCTCGCTGAGTGGAAATTCGTAATACAGGTGCAGGTAGGCTGCCGCTGCGCGCTTCGGATTGCCGTCAGCGAGCGCGGCATTCGCAAGGCTCAGCCAGATGGCAGGGACATCGACCGCTGCTTTGTCGAGAATGTCTTCGTAGATTTTGGCGGCGTCCCCGAAATCACCTTTAGCGTGGGCCGCCTCCGCCTCGCCCAGCGCCGCGGCCTCGCCCACGAATCCTGGCGTCTTCTTCAGTTCCGAAAATCGCCGGCGTGCGGCGTCGAACCGGCCAAGCCGCAATTCCGAGACGCCGGCGTAGTACGCCGCGTGGGCACGCAGCGGCGAGGTCGGCGTGGCCGCAGCTGAAAAACGGCCAAGCGCTTGCTCGTACTTCTCATCGGCGTACAGCCTCAACGCCGCCTGCAGATGCACGAGCGCTGGATTGCCCGCGGCAGTTGCGCGGTCGGATGCAGCCGGGGCCATCCACAGCTGAGACGCATCGCGCGCCACCGGCGGATGCACCGTATGTGAGAGCGTCCCGACGACGACATCCGCACGGCGGGCCAGTGGCGTCACGGGCGTGGTCAACAGCAAGAGGCTGATGACCCCTGAGGCCGCGAGCGGATACCGGACACCGGGGACGTTCACTGTCTTCGATTATCCGGACCCGATCGCCCTAAGTCAAGGTCAGTGTGGTATTTAGCCGGGGCCGCCAACCACAAGGAGGCTCCTCCGATCCGCGACGACGCTGTTGTCGTTCCGCTTCACCGATGCGCGCACCTCGAATTCACCCGCGGGGAGCTCGCGCACCATGAAGAAATAGCTGCGCGGCGAGGCTGCACCGTCGAGCGGGATCGAGCTGCTGCGGTAGTAGTCCGGACCGTCGACTTCCCACACCAGCACGCGGTTTCTTTCATTACGCGACACGAGCACCTTCAACTGCGCATTCCCGCGATACGACGTGACCGCCGGACGAACAGTTATCGAAATCGCCTCGTCGGCGCTCATCTGCATCGAGCCCGCGAAAACAGCCGCCGCCACCGCGACGCCGAAATAGCCTTTCATCGCCCACTTCTCTTCCTGTCGCCACTTGCGCAACTTGATTGCCAGCAAAAGCGGCGGCATCAAGAACAACGACAGGGCGGATGGAAATGAACGAATAGTTACGCGTTCTTCACATCATCGTCAGCGCAGGTTCATAGCGCTCTGTCACGCTTTCGCTCCGTCGGGTGTCATCAGACAGTCATTGCACTATTGAAAGGAGTCGGAGCGCATGGAAACCAACAAGACCGATCGGAGAACGTTCCTCAGCAATGGGGGCGGCGGGCGCCCTTTGGATCTCATCGCTTCAACATTTTTCCGCACGCCGCGCAGCCGCCGAGCCGACCGATAGCGGTCAAAGCCCCTACGGACCCGTCAGCCCGACGGTCGATGGAAACAGTGGCTTGCCCTTGCTTCAATTGCCTCACGGATTCAGTTACTGGTCCTACAGCTGGACCGGCCAGGTCATGTCTGACGGCGTGCCATGCCCCAATCTTCACGACGGAATGGCTGTGGTGGATGAGTGGCACGGCCCCGTTCAATTGAACGGCGGTGACCCGATCGATGACGGCGCTGCGCGCCTGGTGCTGGTTCGAAATCACGAGGGGGCAAACGGCACTCCGTACGTCGCCGCCAGGCCCGACATTACCCACCTCAACGATGGCGCGGGCGGCACGACAAATCTGATCTTCAATCTGAAGACGGGCGCCTGGGAAAAAGCGTGGTCGACTCTCGCTGGCACAGTGCGCAACTGTGCGGGCTCGTGGACACCGTGGGGAACCTGGCTCACGTGCGAAGAAACCACCGTGGCGCGCCACGGCTGGAATTTCGAAGTGGGGCCGGACATTGGCGACCCCACCCCTCTCGTCGACAGGGCCGCTTCTCACATGAGGCGGGCATGGTTGATCCGGTCACCGGATACATCTACGAGACCGAGGACTCGAACGACTGCGGATTCTTTAATCCGACCCAACCGCCGGGCAGGCCTGCGAGCGGCGGAACGTTGTACATGCTGAAGGTCAAGGACATCGCCAACGCCGATTTGGGCATCTCGCACGGTGTCGGTCAGACCTGGGATGTCGAATGGGTACCCATCGCTGATCCGACCGCCGCGACGATGTCGGTCTTTCAGCAGGGATTTGCCCAGGGTGGCGCGAAGTTCCGTCGGCTCGAAGGCTGTTGGTGGGGTGAGCGCGGCCGATCGAACGTCGGCTACTTCCTGTCGACCGATGGCGGCTATCCGGTTTCCGGGGGCACGCAGGGCGAGGGCCAGGTGTTCGAGTACGACCCGTACAACGAAACGCTGAAGCTTATCTACGAGGTCACCTCGGCGCAGCATCTGGAAAACCCCGACAACATGGTGGTCACCCCCAACGGGCTGCTCTTCTGCGAAGACAACGCGAACGCCCTCTCAGGCCCGGTGAACGGTTGATCGGCATGACCCTCGACGGCGCAACATTTACGTTTGCCGTCAACAACATCAACTTCGCCCAACCGGGATTTGGAGCACCACCTGCTGGCATCGCCGCGATCGACTATCGCACCAATGAGTGGGCCGGCGCCTGCTACAGCCCGGATGGAAAATGGCTGTTCGTCAACATCCAGACGCCGGGTGTCACATTCGCCATCACGGGTCCCTGGGGAGACGGTCCCCTCTAACAGACACATTGGCGTGCACCAAATGGTTGGCGGAATGCGACGCAATCTCATCACGCGACGGACAGAAGACGAATCTGCCCGTCCGCGCGATCAGTCGCGAGCGGCATGACTGAGTTAACCGCGATGGGTACAAATCAGGTACAAGTCAAACTCTTGCGTTCATAGGTTGCACGCGGTCAATCGCCAGCAAGTAGGCGCGCGTCGGTCCTTCGGGTTCGTTCCCGCCGTCCGACACTGCCGAGCTTCGGTGCGTTTTGACATCGAAGCGACAGTCCCTTGATACTGGCGGGAGCGCGCTGACAGGGCGCCACCAACACGCGGCAAGGGAACACTCCCACCTGTTTGCTCTGAGTCGTGTGCTTTTGCACCTTCTTTCAGCCTGGTTTCAGCGGGATACAGGCGATTCATGAAAGGAGGTCGCGACGACCACTTCGAAGTCTCTTCCGGCTCGTCCGTCTCTCGAATCCCTCCGTAAACAGGCAAAGAAGCTCGCGCGCGACATCGCCGCCGGTGACGCCGCTGCTATCGCACGTGTGCGCGCGCACCTGCCACATGTCGACTTGCCGTTGGCCGAGGAGGACGTTGAGGCTGATGAAAGGCGACGGGAACTCAGGGGGTGGACGTTATCCGATGCCTTGCATTCACGGTGTTTTTTTCGCGGCTCTGTGCACTCATTTTCGCTAGTCGTGGCTGCTTTGAGAAAGTTAAACTGCGTTAACTGCCGTGGGAGGTGCTTGCGCCATGAACGATCTCACGCCATCCTCAGACGCTGTCGAGATCGCCCTCGAAAAGGTGCTGTCGAGCGCTTCCTTCCGCGGCCGGCCACAGCTTCGCCGGTTGCTCGCACATCTGGTCCAGTATTCTCTCGCCGAAAACGGCGACCCGTTGAAGGATACACGCTTGGTGTCGAGGTGTTCGACCGTAGCATCCGTTTCGACCCGCAATGCGACTCCATTGTCCGGGTCGAGGCTTTCAATTTGCGAAAGGCGCTGCGCGCGGTACTACAGGAGTGAAGGTGCCACTGACCCCCTGACGATCAGCGTGCCAAAGGGTGGCTACCGGGCGACATTTCGCGTGAACGAGGAGCCACCGGCAGCGATTCTCGACGATCCGGAACGTCTCTGCTTCCAAGTCGAGTGGTCGCTCTTACGAGGAAGCGCCCACGACATAGCCCGCATTCAACGTCATGTCCAACACGCCATCGTTCGCTGGCCGGGAAGGTCCGACCTCTATGTGGCGCTTGCGTCGACCGCGCTCGCGGCGTTGGAGCTCGAATCTGTGTCGCCCGTCGAGACGATTGGCCTCATGCGCCAGGCAGCGCATAACGCATTGCAGTGCGACCCGACACGAGGCGATGCGGAGTTCTATGGCACCATTCACCGGATCATGCGAACGCACAAGGATGCGTCGATCGCGGCGGCGTATCGGTGGTTGGATTTCGCTCCCAACAGCGCGCTGGCACATTTCTGGGTCGGGAATACCATAGCCGCGACCGGCAGAATGGACGACGCTCTTGTCTATCTGCAGAAGGCCGCTCGGCTTCAACCGTACGCGACCTGCTTTGAGACTTGGTTCGCCGTGGGGCTGTTCTGGACAGGCCGTCCCGACGCCGGCCTGCGTCACCTGCGGGCAATCCTGGCGTTCGAGCCCCATGACTATCTGTCGAACTTCTGGCTCGGCTTGCTGGCATCGCACGCACGCCGGTTCGACGAAGCGCGGGAAGCGGCGCGCCGCGCGTATCAAGTATCTCGCAGCACGCAAGCGCTTGCCGCGTCAGGGGACGTCGAGGCGACGTCGGGATCTGTCGAGGCAGCCGAAGCCATCTTGGACTCCCTTGCACATTCCGACAACAGCTACGTCGCGCGATCTGGTGTCTGCCAGATCTACGTCGCGCTTGGGCGTCTCGATGGGGCGGCTCGAGAGTGGGGCTTTGCTCGGGCAGAAGGAGACTGGGAATTGGGCTGGGCAGCGCCAGACCCGCGCTGGAATGCCTTACGGGGAAAGTCCTGGGCGTCTGAAGACCACAGACGCCGGCGATGATGCCGCGCCCCTGCCGTTCCAGTCGGTGGCGTTGGTCGACATGTCCAACTGGAAGAAGGCCTCGCCGGGCGGTCGACCATGCGGCCCCGCCGCACGTGTTCACTCGGCACGCCGAAATCTATTTACCTTCACAGCTACGCTTTCAACGCGACAGGGCGAAGTGATGGCTCATCGACTTACACCATGCGAGCCTCTTCCAACCAGGCGCCGCCGTATCGAACAAGATGAGTTGACCGGAAAGCGTGCCGGCCAGACGACTGTCGAGAGAGCCTGCCGCCACAACGTCTCCCTCAAACAAGAAAGACCTGGAGTCGGAGAGCTGTTCACCGATAGGCTGGCCGTCATCCGCGTTATGGACGGTGAAGGTGGCGCCGGTTCCGCTGAGGGTGCCGTAGAATCCCTGCCCGTATTCTCCGACAGAGAGCCCCGGGCCGCTGGGTTCAACCCACACCATCCCTCCGTTTCGTTTCAACATCGCCGTGTAGGAGCGGCTCCTGAGATCGTCAGGTAGTTTGGACTCGCCGAGACCGTTACCACACTCGCTCGCCGCAGCGATCGTCAACGAATAGTCGCCCAAATCCACCCACCCTGGTGGCCAGGGCGGCGGCTCGAATGTGCGCGGCTGCGGGCTCGTCGAAGCTGCGGGTGTCACAAGCGAACTGGAGTCGTCGGTCGATCCGCGTTACTACACGCGATCGACAACGTGAGGATGCCAACGAACGTTCCACACCGCAAGGTTGCGGTCATGACAGAACTCCATTGCTATGCGTCACCCGCGGAAATCCGTACCTCCCCGTGCGACGGTGCTGGTCTGAGGATCTGCTCTCACAGGCCGGTTAGGAAGTTAAAGCACGTTAACCATGTTTCCCGCCAGGGCTGAAGCGTCATCGTGTGGCCTCGGGAAGGACGGTGATGGCGGGTCTCCTCATGCTCGTGAGCACCTATCCAGCGGAGGTCAAGGACGACTCACCGTCTTCACTTCGTCGTGCTGTACTAGCAATGGCGTGACCACGATACACACAGCGGGTACTGACCAGCCCGTACGTCGACTAGATTGAAACGATGTGCCGACCGCGGTGAGGTGCCCGGCCGGAATGCATTAACTTTCAGACGAGGCTCATAGATGTCGCAACGCTCAATGGCCGCGGGGAATTCATTCCCGCTCTTCTCGACCTCGATCTCGCGATACTGCGGCACCAGCCGCCGCCGCAATCGCAAGCCATCGAGTTCGCGGTCACTTACGGGCACACAGACCTCATTCATGTTCTCACCCGCATGCTGCTTCAACTTCCCTAAAGCAATCCCGATCTCACGGACGCCCGGTCCAACATGGCAAAGAAAAGCGCGGTTAGGGTTACGCCGTCCACGGGAAACGTCTTTCCGGACCTCGGGTTCGAAGGAGACGGAGCATCTCCTCGTCCGCGCTGATCTTCTGATTCAGTTGCAGAGGGCAATCGCGTCGAGACGGCTCAAGCAGGCCGAGGCAGCGACAATGCTTCGGGTTACACAGCCCCGAGTGAGCGACGTCCTGCGCGGTCGAATCGATTTGTTCAGCACGGACGCCTTGATCGACATGCTGGCGAGACTGGGCGTTGGCGTGCGTCTGGTCGTCAAGATGTCCCGGTCGAAGAAGGTTGCATGAAGCGTCCTCGAGGCTGAAGCGATATGCGTTTTCTCACGGATGTAAAGCCGAGTGGCATCGCCTCGAAAGAGACGGTGCTGCGCGTGCATCTCGTAATGCGTTTGGCGACACGCGCGGGCAGCCATGCCGCCATCAGTCCCACGCTATCAGCAGCAGCGTGACGAGCGTGAACGCGATCGGATCACTGGTCGTCGTCGCGGCCGTCGCCCCAAGCCCCGTGCAGCGGACGCATCGCGTATCGCAGAACGAACCTGGCGACCGTGCCTCCAAGGGCGCTGCCGCGTACGCACGCGGTACGGAAGTGCATCCCGCCGTAGACGCGCGCGTTGGCCATCTCCTCGATAGCGCTCGAAAAGCCGAAGAATCACCGCAGAGTGCCCGGCATGACTTCTGAGCTTGCGTCGAACGCGGCATCGTCGCCGAACATTGCACCGAGAACGGTCGCGGCAGCGCCAGCCAGAGTCGAATGGCCCGACGGATACTCGGGATGGGCCGACGTCGTCAGGAAGGCGGTCCAAGATGGGTCGGGATCGGTGCTGGCATTTCCGTCGTCGTCCAGGGAAGAAATCGCGGTGACCGGACGCCAGAAGACGTACCGATACTTCGCATCCCACGCGGCAATCGAGGAATCTGCCATCGCGATATGCAGCACCGCGAAAAATGGGCGTTCTCGACCAGGGTCCGATGACGTGCCGCGGCGAGCTGCGTTGCGATGCGGTTCCAGTATAGGGTGCCGTTGCCGCTCCAGAACCTCGCCACATCGGCGTCGTCCGGTTGTCGCAGAGATCCCGTTGCTCCCCCCCACATCCGCGTTTCGTTGTAGTCCGCCGCGTAATCCGCGCTTGCCAGCGCTGGAGGCGGCGCAGGACGGAACTGGGACGGCCGTATCAGCACCCACGGCGTCATCGTCGCGAATTGCGGTCCTGAGCCCGAAAGGTTGCCTGGCTGGTGTAGGCCGCCAGAATCCGAAGCGTCGCAGATCCCATGAACGGCGCCATTACGGGTGCGAACCCATCGGATTGCCGGGCTGCCCAGATGCTTGTCGGCCATGGCCTGACCCTAGAGCATGACCCGCTGGACGGCCTGCGCTGAGCCGAGAACGGCGATCGACGCGTTACGGCGCATCGCCAAAGGGCCTGACTGGGCTGGGGTACAGCCTGATCAACATCGTGATGATGCTTGGATTGCAGCAGCACGGGCCGACGTGCCTGACGGTGCACGGGCCCCCGATGTGGAGCGGCTTGTACGAACTGTCGATCCCGTTGACGGCATCGATATCTCAGCTAAAAGCCAGTGCCGCCGAGCGGCTGGTCACCAGCGAATTCGGCGCCGGCACCGAAGCCAGAACGGTGTCGTTCAAAATCTGATTCCACTCGAGAACCGGATCGACGCGGGTTCCAGAGGGGATTCTGTGCGCCGATTGCACTGGGACAGCCCCCGAAGCTCCCACAATCGACCCATCCGCGAGCATTGCCACGATTCCCGCACTGACGAGGACCGCGCACGAGAAAGCAAGACGATTGCCCATTGAATTGCTCCTTTGGGTTGGTCTACAGATGGTGGCTGAACAGGACATCTGCGATTGACTGGAAATCTAGTGAACGGCAGCAAACGTGGCAATGGTCGCCGGGTGGCTTTTCCATGAGGTCGCGGGTGAGCACGCAAACTCTTGCCCTAAAAGGACCTTGCGCCTCTGGGTGAGCGAGATTCTGAGGCGAGGGCCGCTCAACGCAGTAGACTACGTTTGCTTGGGAGCTTTCAGCAGATAGGGTAGAGCTTGGCTGACAACCGGCAGTTTCGATTCGGTATCTTCGATTCTCGATGCCGCCACCCTCGAGTTGCGCAAAGCGCAGCGTCCCGTCAAGGTCCAAACCCCAGTCGCTCAAACTCCTCCAGCTGCTCGTTTCCCGCCCGCGCCAGCTCATCTCAAGTGAGGAGATACACAGGGAACTATGGGGCGCGGACGTCTTTGTGGACTTCGAGCAGGGCGTGAATCACAGCATTAAGCAACTCCGTGCCGCGCTCGGAGATCATGCGGACGAGCCCCAGTACATTCAGACGCTTCCACGCCGCGGGTACCGTTTCATCGCACCCGGTGGAATTGTTCTCCGAGATCCAAGAACCGGCGTCCCTCGCTTCCGCAAACGGCCACCCGCGATCGTTCCGTCGGTTGCAGTCCAGCGCGGTGTATGTCGCCACCCAGGTGGCCCGACACAAGGTAGCTACGTTCCTGATCGCGTGCGCCCTGGCTGTGGTCGTGGGCGGTGTGTGGTGGGCGGTGTCCTGGCGGTTCGCGCCGTACGAAACCCGAGCAGTGGCTGTGCTTCCATTCAATACCGATCGGCGGCGGCGACCAATATTTTGCCGATGGCATTACCGAGG
>CAWDIK010000023.1:37500-275051 GCA_963802345.1 Vicinamibacterales bacterium | reverse complement strand
CGCCATCAACAAGGTGCAGCCGGGACTCATCCGAGTCAACGCCGACGAGCTGACCTACAGCTTGCACGTCGTACTGCGGTTCGAACTGGAGCAGGAGATGCTGACCGGCACACTGAACCTGGACGAACTGCCCGACGCATGGAACGCGCGCATGAAATCGTACCTCGGGATCGACGTGCCCGATGCAGCACAGGGCGTGCTCCAGGACGTGCACTGGGCGCTGGGTCTCGTTGGGTACTTTCCCACCTACGTGATCGGCAGCATCGTGTCGGCGCAGATTTGGGCAAACCTGCTGACCGCGATTCCCGATCTGCCGGAGCAGATTGAACGCGGCGAGTTCGGCAGTCTGCGCGAATGGCTGCGCGACCACCTGCACCGCCACGGGCGCAAGTTCACGCCGCGGGAGACGCTGCAGAAAGTGACGGGCACCGACACGGTGGACGTCGGGCCGTACGTCGCCTATCTCCGCCGCAAATTCGGTGAGATCTACGGGATTCCCGCGTGAGCCGCGTGCCGGCGCGTAACCGTGGGAAGGGTGTTCGTCACACGCGTCGTGGTCGTCCGTCCGACCGGTTATTGAAGCTTCCGGGTCGCGCGCCTCACGAACCGTTTCCGGGCGCGTATCTTCCGCCTGCTCGGGCGCGCGACTTGTCCATGGGCCGCGGACTCGGCCACCACGGAGTGGATGAAGCTCAGCTTTGTCACGACTCCATGGTTCAGCACGAATGGGTAGATGTCCGGCTGTCCCATACTTCGCGCCGTCTCATTAAGTACAGCCGTCAAAATCACCCAGGCATTTACCCAGGCGAGGAATGCCCGCGACTCTTTGGAGTCCTGGTCATAGAGCACCTCTGGAGAGAATGGAGTGATCAGGACCCGTGCCCGGGTGATGTCGAGCCCGTAGCTGGCCGAGGTCTGCAGCGTCGAGCGCAAGTGCATGTAGTGCGCCCAGGTTTCGGCCCAGTCTTCCCACGGGTGTGACGACGCGTAGCTGCTGATGCAGCGGGTCGCCCAGTCGGCGGGCGGCCCTTCGCTGTAGTTGCGTTTCAGGGCCTCACCGTAGTCGGCCCGCTCGTCGCCGAACATCTCGCGAAAACGGGAAAGCCACTCCGTGTCCCAAATCAAGCGGTTCCAGTAGTAGTGTCCGACCTCGTGCCGCAAGTGGCCGAGAACCGTGCGATAGGGCTCCTTCAGAGCCTCGCGGTTGTGCTCACGGTAGTCGTTGTCGGCCTCTGCCACGTTCATGGTGATGAGCCCGTCGGCGTGACCTGTCAACACGTGCTGACCCGGTAGCGACTCCAGGAAGTCGAAGGCGAGGCCTCCCGGCTCTTCGTCAGTCTTCGGGTCGATCGGCAGACCCCAACTTTGAAGTGAGAACAGGAGGTCCCGCTTGGCGGCCTCCAACGCCGCGACTCGCGCCGTGTTCTTCGGCCGGGAGCAATCGGGAATCGTCCGCGTCAGCCGGCACGACAGGCAGTCGGTCTCGGCCTCGTCAACCGGAATCAGCCAGTTGCAGATGGCCGCCTCCGATCGCTGAGCACAGAACCGGAAGCGCGGGCCCGGCTCTCGTTTGTCTCCTGACATCGTCCAGGATCCGTCGGCGGCGGACGTCAGCGCGCCGAGCACCTGTGAGGTCGGGTCGTAGGCCACTTCCGCTCCGCAGGCGGAGCAGCGAAGGTTTTGGAAGAAGAGCGGTTGAGTGCAGGAGCACTGGAAAGTCTTCATGACACCTCTGAAACGCTCTCTAAGTCTGGATCGTCTGGTCTTCCGCAACGTACCGTGGCACGCGGCGGTACTGCGACTGACGTGCCGCTGGCATCGATGATGTCCATGATGCCGAGCAGAAGCTCCTCTTGAATCGCCAGGAACGCTACAAAATCGCGCTCGCGCACGTAGGCGAACACCTCGACGTCCAGCGACCACCGGCCGAATCGGATGAACCGGGTGCGCGCGGAGCTGGCGTCCACCTTGGGATGATCCCGGAGCAACTGGCGGATCCCCGTCAGCACCTGACGCAACTGGTCGCCGGTGGTCTGGACTGCCAACCCGACCGTGTGATGGAACCAGATTCGATCGCGCGCGGTGAAGTTTTCCAGGCTCATGGTGGCCAGTTGCCCATTGGGAATCGACACCACCGTGCGATCCAAGGTCCGGATGCGGGTCGAACGAAGGCCGATGTCTTCGACGGATCCAAAAAAATCGCCGACGCGGCATGTATCGCCGATGTTGACCGGTTTATCCGAAATCACCATGATGCCGCCGAACAGGTTCTCAATCGTTTTCTGGGCGCCGAAGCCAATCGCCAACCCGCCGACGCCCAATCCGGCAAGCACGGCCGTGAGATCGATGCCCGCGAGATACAGGAGAACAAGCCCCGCGAGGATCACCGCCGCCGCTTTTGACAGCCGGTTGATCAATCGCACCATCGCCGTCGCTTCCAACCGCCTGGCTCGTCGCAGGCGTTCGATGGTCGACTCTGTCACGACGTCCATCAGACGTAGCGCGAGCCAGCACAGCGCAATCACCGTCAAGGTGGCGGCGATGCCTTGCCAGGTGTTGCGGAGGGTGAGCGTGACGCCGATCAACGAAGCACCGTAGAAGAGGAGAGCCAGCGTCAGCAGGCGAAGCGGCCCCAGGTTTGCCAGCTCGCGCTCGTCTTGCTCTCGCGCGAGGCGGCGAAGCAGCGGACGCAGCGACGCCACGAGAAGGCGGGAGGCCAGCGCCGAGAGAGCAAAGAACAGCGGGATGAAGAGCAGGATGGCGAGCCATCGGTAGAGTGGGACCGACAGCCAGCGAGCCGTTAGAAGACGCTCGGGCAGATACTGTTCGATCCATGGAGGCCGGACCTCCTCGTAGAGCTGAGGGATCCTCTGCAAGGTGTCCGAGGAGAACAGCCAGATGGGATCGTTTCGGCCTCGCTGCACGCGGTCCACGAAGACGTCGACATTGCCGGACACGCTTTCGACAAGTCCAATCCGATCGCGATTGGTCGGAAGCCCGTCTTGAAGATCGCCGTCTGGCCTGTTATTGAGTTGTCTCGTCAACAGCTTGCGGTCGAGAACCACACCCAGCTTCCGCGCCAGTTCCTGACGGTCTGGAGGGCTGAGCCTGGAGTCCAGGTACTCTGCGGCTCGCTCGAGGTTTCCCTGACGAATCGCTGCCATCAGACCGTTCATGGCTCCCTGCGGCGTGCTGCGTCCCAGGGGATCGTCGACGCGTTCCTGCTCGGCGGTTGTATTTCGCGGACTCTCCGCCTGCTGGGCGTGGACGTCCACTGGTGAAAGCAGAATCAAGGCGAGAAGAACCAGAGAACAGCTGAAGGTGTGCTTCATGGTGTCACCGCGATACGTGGTGCGTCCGATCCGCCGGAAACAGCAGCGCCTGGTGCGGCCCAGCGACGAGCCGTCAGTTCTTCGGTCTAGGCGGCGTACGGGTTGCCCCCGAGCGCGTTCGAGATGTCGGCTATCGCGCGCTGCGCGCGCACGCTGTTGCCGGCATCGTCGAGCGGCGGCGACACCACGGCGATGCCGAACTTGCCTGGAGACACGGCGATGATACCTCCACCGACGCCGCTCTTGGCCGGCAGCCCGGTGTGGTAGAGCCATTTGCCGGAATCGTCATACAACCCCGCAGTCGCCATCACGGCGAGCACCCCGGGGACCTTTGCGCTGTCGAGCACCTGCTTGCCGCTGGCCGGGTTCTTGCCGCCGAAGGCGAGCGTTGCGGCCATCATCGCGAGATCCCCCGCGTTCACCCCGATCGAGCACTGGCGCGTGTAGAGGTCGACCGCGCGCGACCAGTCGGATTTGACGTAGCCATACGCGAGCATCAACGCGCCGATGGCCTGATTGCGCTGGTTGGAGTCGCTTTCTGATTTGTAGACGTCCTGCAGCACGGTCAGGGCGCGGCCGGCGCTGTCGTTGTGGAAGCCGATGATCTTCTTCCAGACCTCGTCGGCCGAGTCGCCTCTGACCATGCTGGTGGCCGAGATGGCGCCCGGGTTGACCAGCGCATTCATCTCAGGCGCGCCCGCGCCAACCCCGCCGCGGACCGTTTCCACGGCGACGATCGAGTTGAACCGCATGCCGGTTGCGTCGACGCCGATCTGTTTCTTGATGGAATCCAGCCCCTGCTCCTGGATGACCTGCGCCATGGTGAAGACTTTCGAGATCGACTGGATCGAGACCTCGGTCTTCACATCGCCTGCCGTGTAGACCTTGCCGTCGGCGGTCACCAGGGCGATCCCGAAAAGATTCGGATCCACATTGGCCAGCGCCGGAATGTAGTCGGCGTTCTTCCCCTCCTTGAGCGTCCGGTACTTCGCGTACGCAGCGTCGATCGCTTTTTGAATCTCGCCTGGGGCCTCGATAGCGCGATTCGGCTGCTGGATCACCGCTGGCGTACACAGTCTGGAGACATTTTTTGAGACGGGAGGGTCTCCGAAGGAAAGATCAATGGCTAAGAGATGTCCACCTTCCCACTGCGCGCTATCGTTGGACACCTTCGCATGGCTTGCCAGCCAAGCTCACGCTTGTCGTCAGGCGTGAGCGAAGGCTGGCGGTGAGGCAGGGATTCGAACCCTGGGTAGAGCTTTTAGGCCCTACAACGGTTTAGCAAACCGCCGCCTTCAGCCTCTCGGCCACCTCACCGCAAGAAGGTCAAGTATAAACGAGGTCGCGACTTACACGCCGGGCGATTGCCTCCCGCGATTGACACCCCGCAACTGATGTGTGAGCATCCCCAAGAAAATGATCGTCGACGCCCGCACGCTCGTCGACGGCGCGACGCTCGAGGCCGATGTGTGCATTGCCGGCGCCGGCGCGGCAGGGATGACCATCGCGTTGGACCTGCGTGCGTCCGGGCTGTCCGTCCTGCTCCTCGAGAGCGGCGGCGCTGAACAGGAACCCGAGGTGCAGTCGCTCTCCGAGGGTCGGATGGTCGGCATCGACACCTGGAATGTCCGCGCGATGCGGATTCGCGCGCTCGGCGGCACAACGGGGCATTGGGCGGGCTGGTGCCGTCCGCTCACCCCGCAGGATTTCGAAGCGCGAGACTACATTTCGCTGAGCGGCTGGCCGATCAAATATTCCGATCTGGTTCCGTTCTACCGCCGCGCGTGTGAAACCGTTCAGATTGGCGAGTTTGATTGGAACTCGGCCGCCCGGGCGAAGGCGACCGGGAAGGCGCTGCTGCCATTAGGCGCCGCCATCGACCAGCGCTACTACCAGTTCAGCCCGCCAACGCGTTTCGGTCGCGTCTATTCAGATGTGTTGGCTCAGGCGGACGACGTTCGCGTGCTCACATTCGCGAACGTGCGGGATATCCGCCTGGATCAGCGGCGGGGACGCGTTGAATCGTTTGCCTGCCGCACTCTCCAAGGCAACCACGTTCAACGTTCACGCCGGCCGGTATGTGCTCGCGCTGGGAGGCATCGAGAACGCCCGCGTTCTGCTGGCCTCACGATCCCAGGAATCCGACGGCGTGGCAAACGGCCACGGCGTGGTGGGCAGGTATTTCATGGAGCATCCCCACTACTACGGCTCGATAGGGCGTCGTGCACCCGTCAACGGTCGACCTGTAGTTTTACAAGCGCGGACCGTCGGATCTCAAGCGGGCAGACGGGACCGCCGTGGAAACGCTCGGAGCGCTTGGCCTCGCTGCCGACATCTCGCGCCGGGAGAAGCTCCTGAATTTCTCGGCGACGTTTCAGGGGCCAGGTACCGGACGCGCCGGCCCGGGTAAGGCGCAGAGCGACGTTCTCCCCGCGAGCACCGCGCAGGCTCTGGTGACGCGCGGCAACGGCGACTTCAATGCAACCGAGTTGACCGTGAGGTCGGAGCAGTCGCCATTTCGGGAAAGCCGCATCACGTTGACAGAGGATCTCGATGCGCTAGGGATGCCGCGGGTGGCGCTCGACTGGCGGATCGCTCCGGAGGATGACGTGCGGACGCGCCGCGCGATGGTGATTCTGGCGCGCGAGTTGGGCGCGGCAGGGATTGCGCGCCTGTGGATTCCTGGCGATGCCTCGCGCTTCGTCTGGCGCCAGGATCCCGGCGGGCATCACATGGGTGCGACGCGCATGGGAACCGATCCGGCCACCAGCGTCGTCAATGCCGATTCCCGGACGCACCAGGTCGAGAATCTCTACATCACCGGCGGTTCGGTCTTCACGACGGGGGGAGATTCCAACCCAACCCTGACTATTGTCGCGCTGGCCCACCGACTGGCGGATACGCTGAAGCGGGGCGCGTCCCCGATGAAGAAGAGCGCATGAACAGCTATCCCAGACGCGAGTTCCTGTTGCGGGCGCTGGCGGCATGCGGCACGCCGTTCCTCATGCCTTTGGCTTCTGTTGAAGGCTACCAGAAACCGCAGGCGGGCACAGCCGCCGCGAGCTATTTCGGAGTCCGCATCGACGCAGCCCGGCGATTGGCGAAGCGTACGTGCGGCAGCTGGGGCTCGACACGAGCGCGGAGTCGATTCGGAAGGCATCGCGGAGCGCGCTCGAGATCATCGAACGGGCCTCGACCAGCCAGAATGCCATCACGGCGCTGGAAGTCTTGCGGTGCGTCGCGATTTCCAGCAGGGACGATCGGTGCAGCTCGAAGGTTGGATTATTTCCCGCACGGAAGCGGAACTCTGCGCCCTCACTCTCCTTCCGGCGACGAACTGACCCCTCATTTCGTTCCCGCGGCGAGACTCGCTTCCATTAACTTATCCGCGCCGGCCGACATCGCTTCGCGCACCTCTCCTGCACCCATCCGCTGCGCGACGGCTGCGAAGCTGAGAGCGCCAACCAGTCGCGACGTCGCCACCTCGAGATCCTTCGGCATGTCATCGAGGGCGAAGGCAAACGGCCACGGGCCCGGCCACGGAATCGGAATCGGCGGGCGAAAATCGAGTCAATACCGAACGGACGATTCCTTGTTGGCGTGCCAATCCGCTTCGACGCACAGACGAGGGACCTGGGCGACCGAGTCGATGTTGACTGTACCCTTCGCTTCGTTTGGTGCGACGATCCGGCCGGCGACACCGACACCATCCTCTCCTCCGGACAAGAATTCACCGCGTATGATTGGGGCCGGCGGCGACAGCCTCATCAATCCTAACGTCGAGCATGTGATGCTCACGACCGCGCCATTCACCACTGTGAACGTGAACGGTTCGTCGTAGTCGCCAGCGAAGGAAGCCCCTCGCCAGTTACCATTGACGTCGAAGGACTCAGGGGCAACGGATGTATACGCACCAATTGCTACAGCGTTCTGACCATCGACGTTGGTTACCACGATGTCGACCGATCCGGGCTCGTGGCTAGGCGCGGTCACGGAGATCCGGTCGGGATCCACACCGAAAAATGCGACCACGTGCTTCGCGCCGAAGGCCACACGGACCCCATGCATCAGCCCGGCTCCTGTGATCAGGATCGATGCGCCACCGCCGCTCGATCCTATCGATGGCGTGACCGAGAGAATAGTCGGTGCAGGGTTCCTCACGTCCGGCGGGGACGTCGGGGCAGGGTTCCTCACGTCCGGCGAGGTCCGGCGGGGACGGCTCAGTTGGCCCTTGGCCGCACCCTGCGACGCCAAACCGCCAGAAAGCCTGCCGCAAATAGTCGTCCCCAGTGAATTGCGCCCGTTCGTTTCGTCATCCTGGCCCCTCTCATTTGAGAAGCGGGAACCCGTGACCAACGGTTGAAAGGGCTTAAAATGCGGGCATTACCGACCACAACCCGACGGTCACCGGACTCCTGCTCAGATGGGGACAGGGCGACCAGGGCGCCCTCGAGCACCTGATCCCGCTCGTCCACCACGAGCTCCATCGCATCGCGCGATGCTGCATGGCGGGCGAGCGTGTGGGCCACAGCCTCCAGGCGACGGCGCTCGTCAACGAAGCCTACGTTCGCCTCGTCGACGGCAAGGCAGTCGCCTGGCACGACCGCGCGCACTTCCTCGCCGTATCTGCGCGGGTGATGCGCCGCATTCTCGTGGACCACGCGCGCGCGCGCCACTATCAGAAGCGTGGTGGAGACGCGGCGAAGGTGACCTTCGATGAAGCGCTCGTCGTCACCAACGAGCCGGCGACGGACTTCGTTGCGCTCGACGATGCCCTCGAGGCCCTGGCGAAATTCGACGAGCGGAAGAGCCGCGTGATCGAGCTTCGGTTCTTCGGCGGGTTGAGCGTCGAAGAAACAGCGTCCGTTCTGAAAGTATCGCCTGCGACCGTGATGGGTGACTGGCGGCTGGCGAAGGCCTGGCTGAAGCGCGAGATGCGCGGCGATCGCAAGCATGACGCCTGAACGCTGGAAGCGGATTGAGGCGCTGTATCAGAAGGCGCTCGACAGATCACCGGCCGATCGCTCGACCTTTCTCGCCGCAGCCTGCGGCAGCGACGAGGCGATGCGGCGCGACGTCGAATCGCTTCTCGGCGAGTCAGAGTCCGACGATGGCTTCCTTGCCGAACCAGCGCTCGCTGTCACGGCTGCCGATTTCGTGCCGCCAACCATGACCGGCACGTCTCTCGGCGGATACCACCTGGAGGCGCTGATCGGCGCAGGCGGCATGGGCGAGGTGTACCGCGCTCACGACGCGAAGCTCGGGCGCGACGTCGCGATCAAGATCCTGCCCACTGCGTTCACCAGCAACCCGGATCGGCTCGCGCGTTTCGGGCGCGAGGCGCGGATGCTCGCGGCGTTGAACCATCCCAACATCTGCGCGATCTACGGCTTCGAGGAAGCGCAAGGTGTTCGCTTCCTGATTCTCGAACTTGTCGAGGGTGAGACGCTCGCGCACGAGCTCGCACAAGCGTCGAATGCGCACGCGAAGGACGCCGGCCTGCCATTCGGTCACGTGTGGGACATCGCGCGGCAAATCGCCGAGGCGCTCGAAGTCGCCCACGACAAAGGCATCATCCACCGCGACCTGAAGCCCGCGAACATCAAGATCACGCCGAACGGAACCGTCAAAGTGCTCGACTTCGGCCTCGCCAAGGCTGTCGGTGGCGAGGGTTCGTCGCCGGATCTGTCGAGCGCACCACTCGATGGCGTGAGGCGCGAAGGCGCCGTCGTCGGCACCGCCGCCTACATGAGCCCCGAGCAGGCACGCGGACTCCCCGTCGATAAGCGCACCGACATCTGGGCCTTCGGCTGCGTCCTCTCCGAGATGCTGACCGGACGCGTGACGTTTCCGGGCGACACGGCCTCGGACTCGATCGCGAAGATCCTCGAGCGCCAGCCGGACTGGTCGGCTCTGCCCGCCGCAACACCTGCGTCGATTCGACGTCTCCTGCTCCGTTGCCTGGCAAAAGATCCGAAGCAGCGCCTGAGAGACATCGGCGACGTCCGGCTCGAGATCGACGCAATCGACGAAGTGCTCCCGGCCGCGACTCAGACGGAGGAGGCGCTCGCGCCTGGAAGGAGTCGCACGACGTGGGTGCCATGGATCGCGCTCGCGGTGCTCGGTGCGGCGGTTGTCGCGTGGGAGGCCCGACGCCCGGCAACGACCGCCGAGGAAAACCCGCTCGCCAATGCCACGTTCTCGCGCGTCACGAATTGGGAAGGCACCGAAGAGCACGCAGAGATCTCGCCCGACGGCCGGTTCCTGGCCTTCGTCGCTGACAAGGCTGGACAACTCGACGTCTGGGTGAGTCAGGTGGGCACCGGGACGTTCCAGAACCTCACACTCGACCTCAACGCACTGCTGACTCCCGGGAATCTCCTGCGCAGTCTCGGGTTTTCGGGCAACGGCTCCGAGATCTGGTTCAATGAAGCTGGCAATCCCGGACTAGAGAAGGTACTCATGCCGCTGACGGGCGGCATCCGTCGAGCATTCCTGGGCGCTGGCAAGTCCGCTCCATCCTGGTCCCCGGACAACGCCAACCTCGTCTACGTTGGCTCTTCGGAGGCGGGTGATCCGTTGTATATCGCCGACCGCACGGGCGGCGACCCGCGTCCTCTCCGCGGGGCTGACGAAGGCTCGGAATCGTTCATCAGGAAAGGCGTGCACACACACAATCCGGTGTGGTCAACGGACGGCGAATGGATCTACTTCGGGCACGGGAGGGAAAGGGTTTTTGGCGAGATGGACGTGTGGCGAATGCGACCCTCGGGTGAACGGCTGGAGCGGCTCACACACCAGAACGCACCTGTGAATTTTCTAGTGCCGATAGATTCACGTACTCTGCTCTATATCGCGCGCGCGGAGGATGGATCCGGACCGTGGCTATGGGCCCTCGATGTGGAGAGCAAGGTCACGCGCCGCGCGACTGCAGGGCTCGAACGATATACGTTCGTCTCGGCAAGCCGGGATGGCCGTCGCATCGCCGCGACCGTGGCCAATCCCACGGCGAGCTTGTGGCGCCTGCCGTTGGTCGATCGGCTGGTCGAGGATCGCGACGTTCAGCCCTACCCCGTCCCAAGCGAATCCGCCCAGGCACCGCGCTTCGGAGGGGCCTCACTCTTCTATCTGTCGCTCTCGTCCCGTGGGATCGGCGATGGCCTCTGGCGTCGGGTCCACGATGGCCAGGCGTTCGAAGTACGCAAGGGCGCCGACGGCGTGCTGTTGGAACCGGCCGCAGCATCACCAGATGGCAGCCGCGTGGCGGTCGTCGTGAGACAGGACGGAAAACGGCGCCTTGCCATCATGTCGGCGGACGGCACCAACTCACGAACCCTGGCTGCGTCCATCGACCTCCGCGGCGTGGACGGGCAAGGCGCCGCCGACTGGTCGCCGGACGGGAAATGGATCGTCACCGGTGGCGACGATGGGCAGGGGCCGGGTTTGTTCAAGATCCCGGTAGACGGCAGCGCGCCCGTGCGGCTTGTGTCGGATGACGCCGTCAATCCGGTCTGGTCACCGAACGGTGACCTGATCGTGTACGCGGTCCCGTTCGGCACTGCGGGCGGCCGGAATCTGCTCCGTGCCGTGAGACCGGACGACAGCACCTCCGTGGAGATGCCGGAAGTGCGTGTTCGCCGGGGAGGAGCTCACCGTTTCCTGCGCAGCGGTGCGGGTCTGGTCTATCTGCAAGGGCCAGAATCCAAGGACTTCATGCTCGTCGATCTCACGACGAACACGATTCGTCCCCTCACGAACCTCAGCGATCGCGGCTACTTGAATCACTTCGACATCACGCCCGACGGGAATTACCTGGTGTTCGACCGTTCGCGGCAGAATTCCGATGTCGTCCTGATCGATCTGCCGAAAAAGTAGCGGGGCGTCACCCCCTGACAAGCTCAACGTCGAACCGCGTGTCGCCGTTGACCATCACTTGTCGCAAGCCGTGAGCGCGTGACTCCAAGCGGATCGGTGTACCCCTCCTTGCTGAACCAGACGGGAGTCGGTGAACCGGGCGTCGTCCACACTCCGGTGAAGCTGTAGTTTCCGCTCGAGTCGGTGACCGACCACGAGTGCGTCTCCTCACCGCACAACTCGCAATACACCGCGACACCCTCGATCGGCGTATAGCCTGTCGCAGTCACTTCGAGGACGACACCAGACAGCGTGTAGGCACTCAACACGCCAGGTGGAAATTGTGCGCGTATTGGAGTTGGCACAGGCGGTGTGGCGCCTGGACCGCCGAGGGCGCTGTCGGCGACGGCGAACTGGCAGGTTCGCAGCCGGCCAGGCCCACTGCCATGAACAATGGGAAACACCCGATCGATGTCCTGATTGCCATTGCGCTTTCCCTTCTGTGCGTTACTTCCTGACAAGTTCAATATCGAGTCGCGTCTCGCCGTTGATCTTCACGTCTCGCCAACCATCCGAGACGCCTGGGACGGCGTAAGGAGAAAACAACACTGGTACATAGAGCGAGAAGGGGCAGTGAGAACTTGAAACGGTGACGTCGCTAACGCCGCGTCAGAGTCAGTCGATGATTCTTCGACATGCAACTCGCGCGCGCGAGTGGGAAGCTGCACTCTGTAGTACCGAGTAGGACGAATTTATTGGCGGTCGCCGCTCGCAGGTACTCAATCGAGCCATCAAACGGCACGGTGATTCTGGACGCGGAGGTACCGACGTTCGCCGAAGCGACACCGCCAATCGCGACGTAGGTGTTGGGTCCAAGTTCCTCGACCAGCCCTGGGTCCTCGAAACTGAATGCGAGGTAGCCGCCGGCCACGCCAATCCAAAAGCTTCCGAAGTTCTCGACGAACGACGCACCATTGAGGACCACGCTGAACAACGTGTCGGACGGAGTGGAGGGGTCCGAATTGTCCGCCGTGACGCTCGCGGTATAGCTTCGGATGCGGACCTCAGCAGGCAGATCAGGGCACGTGCTGTCGGCCTCGAAGGTCAGGTTGTAGTTACCCGCGAGGCTGACGGGAGGTACCGGCACTGCCAGACTGAAGTACGCATAGTAATCGAGGCATGTGGAGCAGCGCCGGACTGTCTCGGTGGCGGTGAGGTAACCAGCAAGGACCGCGCGCACCTGCGTCGTGTCGTTGAAGGCGCCGGCTGCGAAGGAGAACGCGCCCGCGGCGTTGGCGGTCGTCCATGTCCCGTCTTCCGGTCCGCCGACGATCTCGATTCTGACGCCCGTCAGTGGTCGAAACGCCGTGTCGGTCACAGCCCCTGTGAGCTGAGGGCGGCGGATTTCACTCGGTAGCGAAAACGTCGGGACCGGGCGTTGGCGTCGTCGGAGCACGTGAAGAGCCGGAGTCGTTACACCCGGCCAATCCCGTCGCGAACACCAGAAGAAGAAGCACCGTAAGCCATCTGTCCGCCATTGCCCTTTCCCCTCCTATCTAGGAAGCGGGAAAGGGCTCCAAACACTTGAACGTGCAATCACCGACCCAGGTTCAGCCGAACGCCGATCATCGCGCGCCGCGGATCCACAAAGCTGACCGGCTGACCGAACGTCGGACTGAACACCGACTCCGTCATCAGCGTCTCGGTCGCCAGGCTCTCCTCTGCTGTCTCGTTGAGGAGGTTGAGCACGTCCAGCAGCAGATCGATCCGTCCAAGCTTCCCCACAGTGATCGTCGTCGACAGGCGCACGTCGAGCAGGGTTTGTGACGACAGCCGGCGCGACCCGCGGGGCTCGAGCAGGATGCGCTGCGGCCCTTGCGGCAGCGTGACCTGCGCCGCGGCGGTCCACGGCTTTCCGCTGAACTGCTGCAGGTTAGCCGCGAGCACGAATCCTGTTCGCGGCACGTCCACGCTGCCCATCAGCCGTACGATGTGCGGGCGATCGTTCGGCAACAGGCCGCGCGCGTTGGTGAGATTGTTGGGGTCGCGCCCGAACGTCGAGGGTTGCGGCGGCGAGACAGTGCTGGTCTGCGTGCCTCCAGCCGACGCGTTGCTGGAGGGCAGCAGGCCATAGGCCTTCGACCACGTATACGAGGCGAACGCCTGCCAGCCGTCCGCCCGGCGTTTTTCCGTCGCCATGACGAGGCCGTTGTACGTCAACGAATATCCGGCGGGGTTGGTCAACAGAAAGCGGCGGTCCGCCGGTTGTGTGACGGTCGTGTCCAGCCGGTACACCGTCACGCTGCTGCCATCGGCCAGGCCCTGAGTTCCTTCGACATACTTGCCTGCGACATCCGTCCAGCTGATGAAGTCTCTGCCATCCTTGTGGACATAGGACATCGACACCGTCAGCCGGCCTCCAACGGCGCGATCGACGCCGATGGAGTACTCGTCGGTCCTTGGTGCGCGCGTCTCAGGATCCCACCGCAGGTTGTCCTTCGGATCGACCGTGATCCGCGGGCCCGAGTAGTCGCCGGTGACGGGATCGAAAGCGGCCATCGTCACTGGCATCGCGCCTGGGTGGAACGGCTCCAGCTCCCCGGTGAAGACGCCCTGGAAGAACCGCCCGTAACTCACCCTCAGGATCGTCCGACCGTCGGCGCTCAGCTTTGTCGTCGCACCCAGCCGCGGCGACCACAGGTTCCAGGTGTACATCGTTCCGAGACCGTTGATGACGGCGCCGGTCTCTCGCCCTTGCTCATCGACCGCGGGCAGATCCTGACTGATCGCACGGCTGTGGTCGAATCGCACGCCACCGGTGATCGTCAGCCGATCGCCCAGCGTGATGGTATCGGTCGCGAAGGTCGAATACGTCAGGGACACGCCGCCGATGTTGTACGGAAGGCTCGAGATGGACTGGAGCGGCTGCCCGGCCCTGTCCTCGTACCTGACATTGGTTGGAATGAAGTTAATCGCGTGATGCTCGCCGCGTTCGAACTGTCCGCCGATTTTCCACTGGTGTTCGGCGTCCAGCGCGCGCCGGTAATGTGTGAGGGTCGCCTTGGCGGTCGTCCGGAAGAGATCGACGGTTGCGCCACCCTGCCGCGCGCCGGTCGTGACACCTGTGACGCGGTCGAATCGGCTTGGTGTGGTCGGACTCAATGCGTTCAGGTCGCCACTCCGATGGGAGACGAACCGGCCGACACGAACATCCCACAGGGTATTGGCAGACATCGTGTGCGTGAGATCGCCGAAGTTCATCGTTGGCGTCGAGATGTGCGTCCGTGCCGTCGCTTCGAACGGCGTGACGATGGTCGCTCGCTCGGGGTCGATACCGGTTTCGTTGTGAAAGCTTTGCGCCAGCTGCCACCCCGGGGCGAGCCGCCAGGTGAGCTTCGCGAAAAGTTTCTGCATCTCGTACGTGCGTGGGAGCGTGGGATCGGTGCCCGGCTGGCTGTCGTAATCGCGCAGCCACTGATATCCGGCGAAGAACCACAGTCGATCTCGAATGGCTGGACCGCCGAGGCTATTCATGAAGTCCTCGTACTTCCCGCGCTCATAACCGCTTTGCTGTTCGCTCGAGCCGAGATACCTGAGGCTGACCGGCTGGCTCGTGAGCGCGGAGGGCTGCCCGTAGTACGACGCGTCGTACGAGAACCGCTCGCCGCCCTGCTTCGTGACGACGTTGATCACCGCGCCCTGCATGTTGCCGAACTCAGCGGACGCCCCGACAGCCTGTACCTGAACTTCCTGGATGAAATCGACACCCGGCTCGCTGCGCGCAACGCCACTGCACGGACAGGTGGTGTTCATGCCATCGATGAGATAGTGGTTTTCGTTGGTGCCGGAGCCGAACGCGGAAATGGTCGTCTGGATACCGCTTGACGGCGAGGTAGGCGAGACGCCAGGAGCGGCCTTGATGAAGTCGAACATGCTCGCCCGTCGCGTTGGAATCCCGTCGATGTCCTCGGAGCCGAAGCGCGTCCCGAACCCGGCATTTCTGGCTTCGATGCGCGAGCCCGTTCCCTCGACCACGACCGATTCCTCGCCGCCTGCAAGCTTCAGCGTCGCCGTTCTCTCAATCGTCGAGCCGGCGGCGATCAAGATGTCCCTGTCGTGCAAGGTCGCAAACCCCGGCATCTCGATCTCGAGTGCGTACAGCCCGGGAGGGAGAACCGGGAACCGCAGCCCGCCCCAGTCATTTGTCATCTGTATCGCCGGGCCGCCTATCAGCGCCGGCGAATTGATGCTCACGCGCGCACCCGCGAGGACGAGGCCCTGTTCGTCCTTGACCGTGCCTATGAGAGTCCCCGTCAGCCCTTGCGCGGCACCGACTCGTGGCAGCAGGACACAAGCGACAGCGACCAACAGCAATAGTGTCCGCCGGGCTCGCGTGGCGGATGGCGGTCGTTTCTGAATCCTCATGCAACACCACCTGAACAGCCTGGAGTCACCGGAAGGCGACGCTGTTCATGAGCGTCGCGTGATCGCCGATTGGCTTCTACTCAGGAAGCGGGAAAAGGTCACGAAAACTTCAACAGTGCGCGCCTTGACGTTTGAGCGGTCCTTTCCCGCTTCTCAGATAGGCAGGGAACGCGCGCAGTTACGAGGCGACGATATCACTCCTCGGCGCGTGTGCCTGAGCTGAAAGGATTACATGCGTATTCAAGCAGCGTTAATCATCGTCATCGCGCAGGGGCTGGCCGGATGCGAAGGCTCGTACTCCCCTTCGTTTTCGCCGCCGACGGCGCCTTCGTTCTCGCCGTCGCCCAGTCCTACCGAGGCGACCCTCGTCACCTTCAGGGATGCGGCGTCGGCATTCGAGACGTCGGATCTGCACGATTCCGAGGATGAGGTCATGCAACTCAACACCGCGGGCGAACTTGTGTTCCCCGCAACAAATACGCGGCTTCGTGGATTCCGGCCGTTTCGTGATCTCGAGCAGGGGATCCTGGGAATAGTAAACATCTGCGGCCCAGGCTGTGCGTTCGTCGTCCGCTTCGGAATCAAGGACGGCGAGCGTCGGGCGTACCTGACGGTCGACTACGGTCACGACAATCCAGGAACCCTCGTGGACGTCGAGGTCGCGAATGCCGCGCTCGTCGTCACCCAGAGCGATCTGTATCCGCCAGGAAGCCCGACTCTTACCGGTGTCGTTACAGAGTCGACGTCAACGGGGCTGATGCCTGTCGAGGGTGTCCTGGTGTATCGAGGCGTCATCACCGGCTATCGGGTGGCAACGACCGACACACAGGGGTTCTACAGAATCCCCGGGTTGTTCGAAGGCGCCGAAGTGGTCTCAACCGACAAGGAAGGGTACGAGTCCTCGAAGAGCTCGGTCTCGATCACGGGCGATACCAGGTTTGATATCCAGATCGTCAGGCGCTAAAGGTTGGGTTGATCGGCAGCGCGCTTCACGTACTTGTAAATACGTGCGGCGTTTCTCCAGAAGTATTTCTCCGCCTGGGCGCGCGTCTTCGTGGAGAAAAACTTCTTCATCAGACCGACTTCTTCCGAAATCGTGGCGACGCCATACGAATTCGGATAGTCGGTGCCGAACATCACGCGATCTTCGCCGAACATGCCGAAGAGATACTGCAGCCGATCGCGCAGCGGCGTGTAATCGCCCACGACCTGCTTGGTGTCCAGGCGGGGGTGATACACCTCGGTCAGCTTGACGAAGATGTTCGGCCGCGCCGCCATCTCCTTGACCACGGCCTCATACGCCGCCTGACCGTCGGGCGCGGGATCGAACGACGGCAGATGGTCCATGATGATCCGCAGGTTGGGAATGGCGTCGGCCAGCATCACGTTGGCCGTCATCAGCGCCATCGAAGGATTGGCCGTGTCCTGCGCGAGGTCTGCCTGGGCCAGCAGTTTCAGGTTGTTCACGGCCACCGCGTCGAGCGTCACCTTGCCATCGGTGTTCGTGTAGAACCGGCTCGCGCGTATCGCACGGTAAAGCGGATTCTTCTGAAGCCGCGCGACATTCTGGCCGAACTGCGCGTCGTACGGATCGAGCCGTCCCGACACACCCACCATGAACGGATCGGCCTGCGACACCTCCAGGTACCAGTCGTTGTCTTCGAGCCTGCCGCTGGATTCAACGATGATGGCCCCGACGACACCAGACGGCCGAGCCAGCGACGCGTACATCGCAGGAAGCGAGATCTGAGATTGCGCCCGATACGCCGCCGAGCCCATGTAGCCGGCGCCCTGGGTCCTCCGGCCGTCAAACAGATGGATGTGCGCGTCGATGACAGGAACGCCGTCGACGCTTGCTCCGAATTTTTCGGTCCCCTGCGGGCGTCCTGGGGTTGCGACTTCCGGCGGAGGGACGGGCTCGCTCTGCGCGCGCAGCGGCAGCGGCGCACCGGCGAACGCCGCTGCGGCCGCGGCCCTGCTGAGGAAAGTACGGCGCGTCACGCCTTTGAGATCGTGCCTCATGTCATCCGATCCAATCATTTTGAGCTGGTTGACCGCGTGGCAATCGCAGTTCGCGGCCTCAGTTGCGGCGACGTCCGCAGGGTGACAAATCGCTTGGAAGGGCTCGTCGCCATTCCAAAGCGATCCGACCACGACTGGACGCGCCAGGTCGCCGTGCTCAAACGCAACCAGCACTTCGTCGCCGACCTCGGGCAAGACAAACAGCGCGCGATCCGCCCGCACGACACGCAATAACGTGCGCCAACCGTCGCTCGATCCCTGACCGAGTCGATGTGACGCCTGGGTCACATAGTAGTCGCCATCGAACGCGCTACCGGCTCCCGCGAGTACGACGCGCCCGCCTGCGCGAAGACTCGCATCTCCCTCAACGCTCATTTCACCGGAAATGTTCCGCGCAGTGATCGCCGAGAGCGCTCCGGCCGCCACGGCATGCGACGCCGCAGCGGTCTGCAGTCCCTCTACAAATCCCAGGTCGAGTGTGGGCGGCTGCAGGCCGCTGTCGGTCGCGGCGCGCGACAACGCGATGACACCCTGCCGCGCCCTGCCGATGATCTCCTCTTTCTTCACCGGATCCCATCCGCGAACGGTGACTTCCGCGATGTTGCCGGCCGACGAGAGCCTGGCGAAGAACGTCTCGAGAAACACGCCGTCCCGGCTGCAGCCGATCGCCGTCGGAAGACCTGCACGACGGCGCTGGAAGTGCAGGGTCGTCCCGTCGACGAAATACTTCGTACCCGATGCGCGCAGCCCGGTCGAGCAGGAATTCGAAATCGGTTTGGTTGTCTTGATGACACCCGAGGGTAGCGGATCGACGCTTCAATCCCCGGCGTCTCCGCTTGCAACCCGGCTTCAGCCGCAAGCTGACGCGCGATGTCTGCATCAGATGACTCGTCAAAGCTGCGTGTCTGCTTCTTGCGCGTGAGCCGATGGATGCGGTTCAACGCGCGCACCATGACGACCGGCCCATCCGACGGATCGGCCGCTGCGGTAATCTCGACAATCTCGCCGTTGAATACCACTCTGGCCATCTACTGCCGCTATGTCTATACCTCTGCCCTGGAAGCTCCGCAGCGATGTATCTGGACGCAGCGCGATCAAAGCCGCATCGGGACTGTCCGTCTCGCTGTCCGCGACGATGGAAAGCACCCGTCCGGTTGAAAGTCTCACGCCGTCGATCCGAACGGTGAGCCCGTTGCCCTGTGCGTGCAAGACCACCGCGTGCGCATCTGGAAGGAGCGCGACAGCGGTCGCGACGAGGAAACGGCGACGAGCGCGATCAGAGTTCGTCGTAAGCGCATGACATAGGACCGGAGGCGGACAGGCTCGGGCCTGGCAGCGATCAGTCGCGCTACTCGGCCGAGCTGCCGGCGGAGCCTTTCACCACGGTGTGCTTTTTGATGAATGCCGGATCGATCTCGATGCCCGAACCCGGTCCGGTCGGCACGACGACAACGCCGTTCTCGGTTTTCAGCGTCGACGTCTTGCATTCGAACGGCACGTTCTGGCTCAACCCCTTGAATTCGTGGTACGGCCCCGCATTTGGAATCGCCGACACGAAATGAATCATGTAGAGATAGCCGAGGCCGCCGGAGATGTGCGGCGTGTGCACCTTCCCCATGGCGGCGGCCATGCGGGCGACTTTCATGCAGCGTACGAACCCGCCGAAGTAGTACATGTCGGCCTGCACGATATCCAGCCCGTCGTTGGCGATGAGCCAGCGGAACGCGTGCATGCTGGCCTCCTGTTCTCCGCCTGCGACGGGAATATTCACGGCGTCGGTCACAGCCTTCGTTTCCTCGTACCAGTCGAACGGAACAGGCTCCTCGTAGAACGCGAATTTGTACTCCTCGAGCAGCCGGCCGAACTTGATGCCTTCCTCCACGCCGTACGATCCGTTCGAGTCGGCGTAGCACACCATCTGGTCGCCGAATTCCTTCCGCACCATCGGGATCAATTTCTCGGAGCGCCCGGCGGGATACTCGACGTGGCTCATCCGGCCGCCGATCTTGATCTTCAGCGCCTTCGCCTCCGATTCCACCACCTGCCGCTTCAGGTTTTCCATCACCGCTTCGGCGGTGACATCGCGCTCGCCGTTTGCGCGATAGACCGGGACCTTCGGGTTGTGGATGACGTCGCTCACCAGCAGCCCCATCGGCTTGTTCGCGATGCGGCCGAGCATATCGAGAATCGCAAACTCGATTGCCGCAAGCGGCACCCACAAGGCGAGGCTCTGCAGCTTGTAGTTGCTCTGGTAGACGTACACCTCTTCCAGCAGCGCTTCCAGATCGCGCGCGTCCTTGCCGATGAAGAACGGCTGCAGCCTGTTCACCTGAATCGGATACAGCGAGCGCTGTTGCGAATTGTTGGCCACCGAGATGCCGACCGCGCCGTCCTTGGAACGCACACGGCAAATGAAGCTGTCGCCCAGGCGCAGCATCTCGAGCGTCTCGATGATGACGGGCGACGAGAACAACTCGCGCTTGAGTACCGGCTGCTTGAGCACCTCGTCGAGCTTCGCGTATTTAGGGTTGGCGAGACCGGTCGGTGCGGCGGCCGCCGCGGTGGCGGTGGGAGGCGCGGCACAGCCGGTAAGGGCAGCGCCAGCACCGCTGGCCAGCGTACCCGCGAGGAACCCGCGACGGTTGGTTTTCATGGCACCGTTATACACCCAGCCGGCAAGTTTCGGAGGTCAGCTCGCCGGCGCGGTCGCGTCCTTAATCAAGGACGGCCTGCTGCACGATGGCCTTGAAGCGCTGGCGAATCTGATCGGGATTCGACGGCGAGCTCTGGGTCATGAGGACCGTGACCATCTGCTTGAGGGGGTCGACCCAGAAGATCGTACCGGCCGTGCCGTCCCATCCATATTCCCCTTTGCTCGCAGGGTCGCCGGCACTCGCCTCCAGCAGGACTTGAACGTTTGCGAGTCCCCACCCCATCGATCCGCCGCGCGTCTTCTGCACCGCCTCCGATAAGCCATTCGTCGTCATCATCTCCACCGTCTTCGCCCGCAGCAGACGCACCCCGTCGAGCTCTCCTTTGTTGAGCAGCATCTGGGAGAAGCGCAGGTAGTCGGGCACCGTCGAGAGCAGCCCGACAGCCCCTTCGATGAGCGTGGGACGCTCGGTGAACGGCAGCGTTTCGGTTTCGACCTGTACGAGACCGCCTCCCTGCGCCGGACCGTACACAGTGGTGAGCCGCGCGCGCTGCTCGGCGGTCGAGGCCCAGAACATCGTGTCGGTCATGCGAAGCGGACGAAAAATACGCTCTTCGAGAAACGCTTCGAAGGGTTTGCCCGACCAGATCTCGACGAGCCGCCCAAGCACGGTCGTCCCCTCGCTATACCGGTACCGGGTGCCGGGTTCCTCCATGAGCGGCACGCGCACCAGATTGGCGATGAACTGCGCCATCGTGATCGTGCGCGCTCGCACTTGCTCGCGCCTGTAGATTTCCGATGTTCGGGCATTGAGGCCGGACGTGTGCAGCAGCAGGTCGCGCACTGTCATCGGCTTCATGGCCGGGCGCGGTTGAGCGCCCTGATCGCCCGCCACGACGACGTTCTTGAACTCGGGGATGAATCTGGCAACGGGATCGTCGAGCTCGAAGCGCCCCTCTTCGTGAAGCATCATCACCGCGACCGCTGTGACGGGCCTCGTCATCGAATAGATGCGAAAGAGCGATCGTTCGGTCATCGGAGCGCGCGTCTGCAGATCCTGAACGCCCACGGCCTCGAGATATCGCGACCTGCCCGCGTCTTGCGACAGCCGCCACGGCGCCGGCAATCCGCTGCTCGCGCAACATAGCGGTTCAGCAGAGCGGTCGCCTCGCGGAGACGCGCGGCCGACAGGCCGGCCGCTTCCGGCGTTACGCGCGCTGCCTGCTGCCACGCTGCCGCGGTCGCCGCCGCAGAAATGGCGATCGACGCGATCAACAGACTCTCGACTCGACTAGCTTGCCGGCGACGTTGCATCCTTCACCATCTGACCAAACGGGAGGATCTTCCCGTGGAGCGGCACGATGCGCTCGACGCGCAGGTTGCGCTTCTTCAGGTCCTCGAGAAAGCGGGCGGCGAACATGTGGGGGCCTTCCCCCGGCTCGTAGAGGTCGATGACGATGAGCGCGCGCTCGCGCGGGAGATAGCCCATCAGCATCGACTGAGAGTGCTCGCTGGGAGCGGAGTACAGTTGCAGCGTCATCGTGCCGTCGGTGATGACTTTCTCATCCGCGACCGTCTCGATCTTCAGCGGCTTCGGATTCTTCGACAGCGCATCCGGCACACGCGTGTGCGGCCGCTTCACGATCTCGTCGATGAACGCCGCGTTGCCCTCGATGCGTGACGACCGTGAGCCCTTCGGCCACCGCCGCGCGAATGCCACCCGAATGGTCGAAATGATGGTGGCTGTTTACGACGTGCGTCAGCGGCTTGCCCGGCCGCAGCTCGCGCGCCTTGGCGATGACCGCAAGCGTGCGGGCGTCGTTCTGCGGTGCATCGATGAGCACCAGATGATCGGCGAACTCTACGACGGCGCTGTTATGCGATCCGCCCGCGAGCAGCCAGACGCCCCGCGACACTTCTTCGACCGTCACGTTCGGAGCCTGCACCGCGGGCGGCGCAGCGGATGCGACTGCCGCCGGGGCTGCGAGATCGCCGGCGTCGGCGTCGACCGTCTGCGTGGTCACACGCACCTCTGCGGTGACGAACTCGTCGGTTCTGGTGGTGAGACGGGTGGGAAGCTTCAGCCCGGCGACGTCCGCATACTCCGCAAACGCGGTGCTGATGATCACGTCGCCAAGATTGACGTTATTGGCTGGAGCAGCCACGCGCGACGGAAGCTTTGTGCCCGCGTCGACCGAGAGTGTGAACATCCGCCCATCTTCCGTCGTGACATCGACGCTCGGCTCTCCACGCTCCGTGCGCAGATTCGTCAGGCGAGCCGCGGGGTCGAGCGCCGCGCGTACAGCCGCGATGGGATAGCGCAGCAGCTCCGCGCGACGATCGTCGGCGGCAGCCGCTGCGGTGCGACTGGCCGAACCATTCGGCGCGACGTTGTACCCGACTGCCTTGTCGATGCCCTGCACCTGGATCTGTGGACGAAGGCCCTGCCAGAAGGTGAACTTCGGGACGCGTTCGAGCTCGGTGCGCGCGCGCTCGCCCGGCACGTCAATGGCGCGCCGATACCTGGTCACCTGAAATGTCTGGCCCGCCGCGCCCGGCAGGAGATCCTGACCGAGGTTGTAATGCGTCCCCTCGCCTTCGATGACGAGCGTGCGCACCGCGAGAATCCGTTCCGCGCCGCCGAGCGCCGAGGCCGCGTCCCGAATCAGCCGCTGTTCGGGCGTCTGGGTGGAGCAGGCGGCGACGGCCACCGCCATCAGCAGCGCAAGCGAGGTGTGATGTTTCATGTGCGTCTCCCGGCGGGATTATAGTGTTCTCCAGTTTTGAACGACCTGTTTTCCGTTTTCGCGTCCGATCTCCTGCCCATCTTCGTCATCGCCGGCGCAGGTTTCGCTCTCGCCCGATGGCTCAAGGCCAGCGCCGTGACGCTGACGCACGTCGTGTTTTATGCGCTCCTGCCCTGTTTTGCGTTTCGCCTGCTCATCTCGTCCGTCGCAACCGGCCGCCGGTTCGGACTGATGGTGCTGCTGGCTGTGCTCGTCATGCTGACGATGGCCGCCGCCGGCGCGCTGCTCTCGCTGGCACTACGACTGAGCCGTGCGGAATCGACCGTGTTTCTGCTCGTCGTCATGTTCTCCAACGGCGGGAACTACGGGCTGCCCGTCGTGTCGTTCGCATTCGGCGAGGAAGCGCTCTCGTACGGCACGGTGTTCTTTCTGACCGGTTCGGTTTTGACCAACACCGTCGGCGCGTTCCTCGCGGCCGCCGGGCGCCGCAGCCTGCGCACGGCAGCGACAAGCGTGCTGAAAATGCCGGCGATTTACGGCATGGTCGGCCGCAGGGGTCGTGCTCGCGACCGGCATCTCGGTGCCGACGCCGCTGCTCAGGCCAGTCACGATGCTGAGCGACGCCGCGCTTCCGCTGATGATTCTGGTCCTTGGGATGCAGCTGGAGCGCGCTTCTGCACCGAAGCGGCCCGCGCTCGTGGCGGCCGCCGTATGCGTGTCGTTGCTCGTGGCCCCGCTCGTCGCGCTCGGCCTGACATCGATGTTCGACGTAACCGGCGCGGCGCGCCAGGCGGTTGTCGTGCTGTCATCCATGCCGGTGGCCGTGGCGACGACAATACTCGCCGTCGAGTTCGATGCGTCGCCCGACTTCGTGACGAGCGCCGTGTTTCTGTCGACGCTCCTCAGCCCGATCACGCTGACGCCGCTCATCGCGTATCTGCGCTGAGGGGACGGCGGCTTCCTACGCGAGGGCGTCCCGGCAGTAGTCGAGGCACTTCCGCACTTCCTTCACCGCATCTGATCCCTCTGGCACGTCGTATTCGACCTCGATTGTTGCGGGCATCCTCCATTTGTTCTTCTTTACCGCCTGCAGCAACGCCTTGAGCGGCGTGTCGCCGGTACCCCACGGGAGGTTCTTCTGCCCGTTCGCCGGCGTCGTGCGGTCCTTCAGGTGGAAGCTGGCGATGCGATCGTGGAACTTCGTCAGGAAGGCCATCGGGTCTCCGCCTGCGGCGACGAAATGACCGAAGTCGACATTGGCCATGTTCCCTTTCGATGCCGCGAACGCCGCATCGAACGCCGTCATGCTGCCCTGCAGATGCGTGTGATACGCGGCGTAAATCTTCTTCTTCTCCGCGAACGCGCCGATTCGCTTGAGTTGCGCGACGTCGTCGGTCAGCTCCAGCGTCGTGTGCGTGCAGCCGAGCGCCTCTGCGACGTTGAACATGTACTCGAGCTCCGCGTCCGACATGTTCGGGGTCAACCGCTTCCACGCGTAGATCGTGACGCCCGCGTCGTTGTACATCTTGCGCAGTGCCTTGAAGCGATCCATCGACACCGATGTGCGCCACGCTTTCAGTTTGTCGGCGGCTTCGCGCTGTGCGGCCTGCTGCTCGGGAGTTGGAGGCTGACCGCCGCGGCGGCCACCGCCGCCTTGCGGCGCCGCCGGCGCGCCCGCAAACGCTTCGACAGGTCCTCCCATGAACTCGATCTGGCTGATGCCTGAGTCGACGACGTACTTCAGCGTCGCTTCCGCGCTCTGGTCGGGCATCGAGCGGTAGCTGTAGGTGATCGCGCCGACTGTCACGCCATTGATCAGGGAGTTCGGCCTCACCTGCGCCAGCGCGGTAAGCGGGCGAACGAGCAGCGCCGCGGGCAGCGCTGTCAGTGCCAATTTGCCGGCTTCTCGTCGTGTGTAACGCATACGCCCTCCTCTTTATGGCTCGTCGGCGCTGGGCCCGTAGATTTGCGGCACGGTCGATCCCATCGGACGCAGATACGTCGTGATCTGGCCACGGTGATGGACGATGTCGAAAAGAAAGCTCCACGCCATCGGCGACGCCGGCCGCTGTTTGCCGAAAAACTCCAGCGTGCCGTTCCACCGCGCCGCCGGCAGCGCCCGCAGGCGCCGCACGATGTCAGCGCTCTGGCGGTCGTACATCTCGCACATCTCCTTCATGGTTGCCGGCGCGGGTGCAGGCGCCCACGCAGCTGAACCGTTTTCCAGCGCGTCGATAATCATTTTCTCTTCGTTGACGATCTGCCAGGCAATGTCGCGCGCGGTGCGGGATTTCGGATCGGGCCGATAGTCGGAGCCCTCGGGAATCCGCGACAGCACTTTGCTGGTCGTCTTCGACTCCTTGCTCCAGAAATCGGTGAACAGCGACTTCTCGTCCATACAACCTCCTGCGCAAAAGAAAACGGCCAGGACGTGTGACCGTCCTGGCCGCCGAGAGACGAAACGCCGGTTCTGGAACGTGAACCGCAGACCGGCGTGCTCTAAAACACGTACTTCAACCCAATCTGAACCTGACGGGAGTCCATCCTGGTGCTCGTGATGACGCCGTAGGTCGGCGTGCCGAGCTGCGAGCCGGGCTGACCCCAGATCGCCGCGTTCGGCAGGTTGAATACCTCGATGCGGAACTCGAGGTGATCGTCCTTCACCCGGAAGTTCTTGTTGAACGACATGTCGAAGCTCTTGATACCGGGCCCGACGACCGTGTTGCGTTTCACGGTGCCATAGCGGAACCCCGTTCCGTACTCCGGATTTCGGTCGACGAATGCGGCCGTATTGAACCAGCGTTCGCGGGTTGGATCGTCCAGCTGCCAATCCGGGCTGCCGGGCGCGGGGTCCGGGTAACATCCGCCGCCGCCGTTCTGCACGGTGCCGGTGCTGCACCCCAGCGTGAACGGGAACCCATCCTGGAACGTCAGGATGCCGCCGATCTGCCAGCCGCCGAGCACGTAGTCGAGGGCCGTATTGTCATTCATGAACTTCCGGTCGCGGCCGAACGGCAGCTCATAAATCCACGACGTCGTCGAGCGCTTGCGGAAATCGAACGCCGATGGACCAGTCTCGAGCGCGAGGTCGTAGTTGTTCGAGGGCGTCAGCGGGTCGCCGACGCTCGTACGGACGCCGCTGCCGTTGTCGACGGATTTTCCGTAGGAGAACGAGCTCAGGAAACTGAGGCCGTGCGAGAACCGCTTTTGCGCCTTGAGATACAGCGCGTTGTACTTCGAATGACTCGGCGCGTTCATGACCTGCATGCCGCCCAGAGCGGGAAACGGCCTGGAGTTGTTGGCGTTCGGCAGCGCACTCGGCTCGGTGTTGTTGTAGGTCTGCAGGCGGCGAAGGTGCACGCCCGCGGATCCGAAGTAGGTCACCTCGGCCGATATCGAACCGGGCAGCTCGCGCTGGAATCCCAGCGACCACTGACCGACGTACGACGAAGGCACGTCGTACTCGGCAGCAAGGATGAACGTCGGCGCCCCCAGTTGCGCGAACGGCTGCTCGAAGCTGAGGTTCGGCCGGAACGTCTCGGCCGGCTCGTTGCGGCGGATGGTGAACGGCGCGTTGCGCACGGTATCGAACACCGCGTTGCCGATGTCGCGCACGTAGTAGATGCCGCCGCCGGCGCGGACAACCGTCTCGGGATTCAGCGACCAGGCGAGGCCGAGCCGCGGGGCGATATCGTTGTAGTCGGGCTTGTAGGCGCCCCGGCCGAAACGGCCATCGCGCACATATGGAATGCTCCCGAGACTGAACGGCGGGTTGCCCTCATAGGGATCGCCGGTGCCCGTCCGTACGAAGACCGGTGCGCGGCTGTTGTCCCAGACGTAGTCGATATTGACGATCTTGTCGTCGACGTCGGTGAACGGCTGGTCGTATTCCCACCGCAGCCCGAAGTCGACCGTCACGTTCGGTGTCACCTTCCAGTTGTCCTGGATATAGACGGCGTAGTAATTCGACCGGAAGTCCGCGATGGGGGCGCCGACCTGCGACTCTGAGTTGTTCATGGTTCCCAGCAGGAAGTCCGCGAATGCCGCGCCGCCCCGCTGCGCCGCGGGCAGGAGCGGCTGCCGCGTGTAGCGGCCGTCGAAATTGAACCGGCCGCGTGTGACGACGCCGCCGATCTGATCGTACAGGACGCGCCGCAGCTCGCCGCCGAATTTCACCGAATGATTCCCGAGAATCCACGAGAAGTTGTCGACGAACTGAATCGTCTTGTCGTCGTTGATGAACGGGGCGTCGCTCTCCTCGCCGAGGCCGGAGAGGGCGGTGACGCCGATATTCGGCACGCCCCAGTACAGCGGGTTGTCGCTCGGGATGTTGATGCCCAGCTCCTTGACGACGTTCTCGACGTTCGCCCTCGGCGAGATGTGGGCGTTCTTCAATTGCCCGTATCCGATCCGCAGGTCGTTGAGCTTGTTCGTGCCAATCGTCTGCGTGTTGCCCAGCACCATCTGCTGCACGTCGGTATCGGTGTTGCTCCCCATGTCCGGAATGGCGAAGGGATCGTACCCGAGCTCGTGAGAGATGCTGTGGCGGAAGAACCAGTTCATCGTCGCGCTCTGGGTGTAATCGATGCGATAGGTGTACTGGTCCGAGTTGACTTCGCGCGCCTCGCTGTTCACGAAGTTGGCGCCGGTCCGTTCCTGGTCGGGAGTCGGGTAGTACCTGAGAAGCTTCTGCGAGGCCGGGTGAATGCGGTTCGCAGGAATCTTGTTGTCGGGGAACGCGGTCGGCGCCCGGACGACGTTTCCGGCCGCATCGAACAGGGCTGTCGCGGGATCGTAAATGACGATCAGGTTTCCGCTCGCGTCGCGCAGGTTGGAGAAATCGCCGGCTTTCCAGGCGGTCAGCGGAAGCGATGCGTTCGACGTGAGCGACTTCTCTTCGCGCAGCCCTTCCCAGTTGAACATGAAGAACAGCTTGTTGCTGAGGACCGGACCGCCGATGGTCGCCCCGAACTGGTTCCGCGAAAAAGGCGCAATGGGCTTGTCTTTCGGGTCGAAGAAGTTCTTCGAGTCCATCTTGGCGTTCCGCACGAACTCGAACACGGTTCCGTGGAAGGCGTTCGTGCCCGACTTGGTGCTCGCGTTGATCTGCGCGACGGCGCGTCCGAACTCGGCGCCGAAGATGCCCGACTCGACTTTGAATTCCTCGAGCGCGTCGACCGAGGGCAGCAGCATATAGCTGTTGAAGTTGAGGTCGGTGTTCTCGACGCCGTCGAGCGAGTAGTGGTTGTAGTGGATGCGCTGGCCGGCGACGTTCAGCGAGAAGCTGTTCCGCTGGCCGCCCATGCGCTGCTGTCCCTGTGCCGACGCCGGACCGTTCGTCGTGGCGCCCGGAATCAGCGACGCCAGCTGCAGGTAGTTGCGGCCGTTCAGCGGCAACTCGACGATGCTGCGGTTCTCGATGACCGTGCCGATCGAGGCGTTCTCCGTCTGTATCACGGGCGTGTCGGCAACAACCGACACGACGTCGGTCAACGCGCCGATGGCCATCGTGAACGGGAAGCGGTTCGAGCTGCCGACCTGCACGTTGATGCCCGTTTGCTGGGCCGTCGAGAAGCCCTCGAGCTCGACTTTCAGCGAATAGGTGCCGGGCGGCACCGCCGGAAAGACGTAAACGCCGGTCTCGTTGGTCTGCGACAGGCGAATGGCATTGGTGCCGGAATTGGTCAGCGTCACCCTGACGCCCGGAAGGACAGAGCCGCTCGAATCGACGACCGTTCCGCTGATTTCACCGGATGGGGTCTGCGCAGACGCCGGAAGCGCGAGGGCTGTGAGAAGGACCAGGCCGAACAGTAACCGATTACACATAGTCAAACCTCCAAAAATTTGGAGCGCGGTAGCCGTGGTTATGCGTGGTTTATGTCAGTAGTTTCATAAGTGATCGACACTTGGAAGTCAACATAAAGCCATTCATGGCAGTTGCTCGAACTTTGATGTTCCTGAACGAAATCGGGTACTGCTGATACTGAAGGCGGATGTGTCCGTCGGGGAACTTCGCGTCGTGAACGTCGAGCGTCGTCTCGCCGTTCATGACAACCACGAGATGATCGCCGTCGGCGGTGATCTGAAGCTGGTTCCACTGATTCGGCTTGAACGCGAAATCGCGCGCGGTCTTTGCCGTTCCAACGATTGAGCCCGTGTTATAGCCCGCCGGCTGTTGCTTCCAGATCTGGACCTCGTAGCCGCCGGCCTCCTTTGGGGAGCGCACGAACACGCCGCTGTTGGCTAATTCAGATGTGTTGAACTCGAGCGACAGCACGTGATTCTTGAAGCTCTGATCCGAGTTCAGATATCCCGCAGGCTCGCCGCATGCCGTGAGCGCGCCATCGACCACTTCCCAATGCGAGCTGCCGGCCGGCGTCGACGCCGATTGTTTCGTGACGCACGGCTTCGGATTCGAGCCGACTGCGGGCAACGCTCCGGGCGCTGGAGGCGCAGGCGGTGCGCCATCGCGACCCCGTCCCCCTCCGCCGCCGGCCCTGGGCTGAGGCGGCGCCTGCGAATGCCAGCCGTTCAGCGTCTTGCCGTCGAATAACAGCTGCCATCCCTGAGACTTCTCCTGGGCCGTCAGGGTATTCATCGTCTGGGCCGAGAGCGCGCTCGACCACACGAGCAACGGGACCAGCGCAAGCGCGGCATACAATTTCTTCATGAACGAGCCCTCCTGTTGAGGCCGCGATTATGACTCAAACGCCGTGACGGCGTTACTGGCCTCGCTCGCGTCCGCCGCCTTCTACGGCGCCGCCGATTTTCTCGGCGGCCTGGCCTCCCGGCGCGCGCACACAATCATCGTGGTCGCCGTCGCACAGCTATCCGGCTTCATTGCGCTCGGATTGGTGCTGCCATTCCTGCCGCCTTCGACTCCAACGCATCACGACTGGATATGGGGCGCGGCAGCAGGTGTCACCGGTGGCATCGGCGTAGCCCTGCTCTATCGCGCGCTCGCGATGGGATCGATGGCGATCGTCGCGCCGATAACCGCGGTGTGCGCCGTAACAGTGCCCGTCGCGGTATCGATCGCACTTGGCGAGCGCCCCGGGATCGGCGCGATCTCGGGCATCGTGCTCGCGATCATCGCGATCGTGCTGGTCAGCCGGCAGCGTGTACCGGATGGAGACGATGGCGCTGCCCGATCGGTCCGCATGCGCGCCGCAGGCACGGCGTTCGGCTCGGGCGTGGCCATCGGTTTGTTCTTTCTCGCGCTCGCGCAAACGAAAGCCGATGCCGGCATGTGGCCGCTCGTTGCGGCTCGAGGTTTGTCGTCCGCGATGTTCGTCGCGCTCGCGCTCGCGGCGCAGGGATCCCTGCGGATGCCGGCGAGGGTCGCGGCAACGGTGATTCTGTGTGGTGTCCTCGATGTCCTCGCGAACGTGCTCTATCTCATAGCGAGCCGCTACGGCCCGCTGAGCGTGGTCGTCACGCTATCGTCGCTGTATCCCGCGAGCACGGTGTTGCTCGCGCGCTTCGTGCTCGGCGAGCGGTTGAGCGGCAGCCAGGCCTTCGGTGTCGCCTGCGCGCTCGCCGCTGTCATGTTGATCGTCGGCACACGGTAGCGCTCCCGCGTCACTTCAAGGCTTTGATTGCAGGCTAACCTGGAATTGACGGCATTTGGGGTACGTGGAATCGCGGGTCGGGCCGATAAGACGGGCATGAAAGCAGCAGCAGGATTTCTCAGTATCGTGCTCGCGATGGGCGCCGGTCTTTACCTGTACAACGCGCAATTGACCAGTGCCGGCGGTGGCGCAGCCGCGGCGCCGCAGGAGCAGATCGACGTGACGGGTATCCGAATGGCGTTGCTCGAGATTGCCCAGGCGCAGCGCACTTATGTAACCGCGCATGGCGCCTATGGCACCCTCGAACAGCTCCGGGCAGAGGGGGCGCCGGCGCTGGGTGTCGATCGACGGGGTTATACGTTTCAGCTGGACGTCGACGGAAGCCAGTCGTTCAAGGCGACCGCGACCCCGACCGATCCCCAAAAGCAAGGCTGGCCGACGCTGACCATCGACGCGAGCATGCAGGTTGCCGAACGCTGACGATCTCAATCCCCAGGCGCGAGAAATGGCGGACGAGTCGATGGTCCGCACGCTCGCGGCGCAAGCCGAGGCGATCTGGCCGCAGGAAAAGCCGCTCTTCGAGCGGTATCGCCTTCCCGATGACGCGACGGTGCTGGACGCCGGCTGCGGCACCGGCGAAATCACCTATCGAGTCGCGAGCATGTTGCCGCGATCGCGCGTGCTCGGCATCGACATCATCGATAGCCACCTCGAGGCGGCTCGCATGCGCTGCGCCGCACTCGGACCGCGCGTCGTGTTCGACAACCGCAGCATCTTCGAGCTCGGCATTCCCGACGCGCAGTTCGATCTCGTCGTGTGCCGCCACGTGCTGCAGGCCATCCCCCACGCCGATCGCGCGATAGGCGAGCTGGCGCGCGTGACCAAGCGCGGCGGCTGGATCCACCTGATCGCCGAGGACTACCTGATGATCAATTTCGAACCGCGGCGGCTCGACCCCGACGACTTCTGGATCGAGGGCCCGCGGCAGTTCGGGAGCGCGACCGGCACCAACATGCGCATCGGCCGCAGCACGTACGGCATCCTGCGGCGGCTCGGCCTTTCGAATATTTCCGTTGATTACGTCGTTGTCGATCCGCTCCGGGTACCTCGCGAGACGTTCGCCGCGATCTGGAGGGCCTGGCGTGACGGATACGCCGACGCCGTCTCGACGCACACGCCGATCACGCGCGAGATGTTTCTCGCGCACTTCGAAGACATGATTGCGACGATCGATGACCCTGAGGGTTACGGCGTGTGGCACGTGCCGGTGATCGCCGCGCAGGTGCCGTGACGATATTCGTTTTTCGTTGTTCGTTTGTTCGCTACTCTGTTCTCAACGCCACCAACGGATCCAGTCGCGACGCACGTTGCGCCGGGAAATAGCACGCGGCGACGCCCACCAGCGCCATCACCAGAACGACCGCAGCCAGGGTCAGGGGATCGTGCGGAGATACGCCGGTGAGTTGTGCCGCGATCAATCGCGTCGCCCCGATACTCGCGACAACGCCGATCGCCGCGCCGAACGCGATGAGGCGAAGTCCCATCGCCGATACCATCTGCAATACGTCGCGGCGACCCGCGCCGAGCGCCATCCTGATGCCGATTTCGCGCGTCTGGCGCGCAACCGTATAGGCGATGACGCTGTACACGCCGACGGCGACCAGCACCAGCCCGACACACGCGAACACGCTCAGCAGCACCAGACTGAAGCGGGGCTCCGAGTAGGAAAATTGCCGAAGGTAGCCGGTGAGGGTGCCTGTCAGCGTGATGGCCACGCCGCGATCGACCGCCCAGATCTCGTGACGCACCGCCGCCAGGAGCGCTTCGGGATCGTCCTGAGTCCTGACGAGAATTCCCCGCTCGAAGGCGCCCGTGACGGTGTAAGGGACGAACGCCTCCGGGCGGATCGGATCGACGACGCCGCTGTTTTTTGCATCGGCAATCACGCCGATGACTTCGAACGTCGGGTTCTCGATGGCCTGGCCGTCCTGAAGTTTCTGCATTCCCTTCAACACGATCTGACGGCCGATTGGATTGTCGCCAGGAAAATATTTGTTCGCGAACGTCTGATTGATGACAGCCATCTTGCGCGCTGCGCTGACTTCGATTGGAGACAGCGTGCGGCCCCGCACAATTTTCAAGCCGAGCGTCCTGAAATAGCCATCGCTGCACAGTTGATAGATCGCCTCCCATCGTTCCGCATGCGTCTTGCCCGGGATGTCGATGTCGGTCCCGATGCCTCCGTAGGGCGGGAGGGTCGATGTCTCCGCAGCGGCGACAACGCCGGGCAACGCATGCAGCCTCTGCAGCAGCGCCTCGAAGAACTGCTGCTTCGACGCCGCGGTCTTGTACTGCTCGCGGGGCAGCGGCAGCCGCGCGACGAGGATGTTGTTCGGGTCGAGGCCGAGATCGACGGTCTGGAGCTTGACGAAGCTGCGGATCAGGAGTCCTGCGCCGGCCAGAAGCACCAGCGACAATGCCACTTCGCACACGACAAGCGCGCTTCGCAGCCGGCCGCGGCGAAATCCGCCGACGACGCCGCGGCCCGAGTCCTTCAGCGGGTCCGCCATGTTCTTTTTCACGGTCTGGAGCGCGGGAACAAGCCCGAACACAACGGCGGTGAACACAGCCACGGCAAGGCTGAATGCGAGGACAGGCATGTTCAGCCTGATATCCGCCTCTGTCGGAAACAGCCCTTGCGGCATGAGTCCCTTCACGCCCAGCACGCCCGCATACGCGAGCGCGCACCCAATCAGCGCGCCAACCAGCGCGAGCAGGAGACTCTCAATCAGAAGCTGGCGCACGAGAAGCCAGCGTCCGGCTCCAAGCGCCGTGCGGATCGCCATCTCCTTTTCCCGCGCGGCGGCACGCGCCAGCAGCATGTTCGCGACGTTGGTGCACGCAATCAGGAGCAGCACACCCACTGCCGCGAACAGCGTGTACAACGTCGTCCTGAACTGCCGGACGAGGCCGTCGACCCAGCTCACCACGTGCACCGTGAACCGCGCCGGGTAATTGTCCGGGTAGAGCTTTGCGATCCGGCGAGCCACGATGTCCATCTCCGCGGTCGCGCGCTCGAATGTGACGCCGCGTTTCAGCTTGGCCTGGAAGACGACGAAGCGGCGCTGCATCGAGGGGTCGGCGCGATCGAGCTTCATCGGCTTCCAGAGATCGGCGCCCTGCTTGGTGAAGCGCGGCGGCATCACGCCGATGCAGGTCGTGGGCACGCCGTTCAGCACGAACACGCGTCCGACGACAGCAGGATCCATGCTGTACTGCGCGACCCACATCTTGTGGGACATCACAAACACGGGAGGCGCGCCGGGCTCGACGTCGGAATCGACGATGCCGCGCCCGAGCTGCGGGGGGACGCCCAGGAACCGAAACGTATTGGGCGTGACGAGACCGGTTGCAAACTGCAAGGTGCCGTCTTTTGTCGTCAGAAGGGAGTCTTCGAAGCTCCCGCCGATGACGTCCTCGAAGACCTGGCTCTGTTCCTTGTAGTCGAGAAACTCGGCCAGCTGAAAGGCGGTGCGCCCGTCCTGTCGCTGCGGCTGGCATCGCGAATCTGGACGTACGCGATGCGGTCGACGTCGGCATAGGGCGCCGGATCGAGCAGGACGTTCTGAATCACGCTGAAGATCGCGGCGGCGCTGCCGATGCCGAGCGCCAGCGTGAGCATCGCGACGATCGTGAAGCCGGGCCGTGCGATGAGCCCGCGCAGGCCGTATCGAACGTCCTGCCACACGTTCTGCAGCATGTGTCCCCTTAGACGACGTGACGCACGGTCGAGTTGGCTGTCCTCCTTGGTTGTCCTCCTTAAATACGGATGGGGAAGGCGAAGGTTGCATTCGAGAAATCGAGGGGGCTAGTCTTACGTCACCATGCTTTCACGACGGACGGTGCTGCTCGGCGGGGTCATGGCCGGCGTGGCCGGGGTGCTTCGGCGCGCGAGCGTCCTCGAGGCTGCCGCGTCGCAGCCCCTCACAAAAGTCAACTTCGCCGTTCCGTCCGGCGCCACCGACTGCGCGGTGCATGTTTTTGGCGACACCAAGCGTCATCCTTATTGGCAGGGCCGCACGTACACGCCCGAGCCTGCAACCGTCGCCGAGCTCAAGCAGGTGATGCGGGCGATTGGTTTCGATCGTGTGGTCGTCGTGCAGGCGTCCACGTACGGAACGGACAACTCGTGTGTGGTCGACAGTATCCGCGAGCTCGGGAGTGGCGCGCGGGGCGTCGCGGTGATCGACGAGAAGACGACTGAGGCCGCTCTCGACGACATGCACCGAGGAGGAGTTCGCGGCATCCGTCTGAGTCTCGGCAACGAGGGAGGCACCGACCCCGCCGCCACGCGGCAGCGCCTGAAGGTTGCCGCCGAGCGGATGAAAAACAGGAAGGGCTGGAGCATGCTGATCTCCGGGAGCCCGGCCACTTTCGCAGTGGTTCGTGACGAGATCGCGTCCGTCACGGTACCGATCGTCATCGACCACTTCGGCGAGCCCCGAGTCGGGGATGGAGTGGGGCAGCCCGGATTTGTGACCGTCCTCAATCTCGTCAAGTCGGGCAAGGCGTACGTCAAGCTTTCCAACGCCGACAATCTCGCGCAGCAAACGGACCTGTCGGACATGACGCCGTATGCCAAGGCACTGATCGCAGCCAACCCGGAGCGGATTGTCTGGGGTACTGCGTGGCCGCATCCAAGCGCAGGAACAGTCCCTGGCCGTAAATCGACCGATCTCGCGGTGCATCGCGCTGTGGATGATGGGCGGGTGATGAACATGCTGCCCGTCTGGGCTCCGGACGCCGCCGTCCGTAAAATGATCCTGGTAGACAATCCCGCGCGGTTGTACGGGTTTTAAGAGGTTCGCAATGCCGATTTACGAATACGAATGCCGCGGCTGCCGAAGCCGGTTCGAGAAGATCGTTCAGGGTCCAGCCGTTCCCACGCCCTCATGCCCATCGTGCAACAGCGTTGAGCTCGACCGCCTGCTCTCGACGTTTGCCGTGGGGACGTCCTCGCCCTCACTGCGCCCGAGCGCGTCGCCGGCGCCCTGCGGCAGTTGCGGCGACCCGCGCGGCCCGGGCGCGTGCTCGATGGACTGATCGACGCGACTCAGCGCTGCGGTGTCGTCACCAACTGCAGGGCGAGTGGCGCGAGCCGCCGGATGAGCGACGGATCGTTTCGCGCCTTGGCCAGGAGCATCACGCCTTCGAAGAACGCCAGGATTGCGTCGGTGGCTTTCCGCACGTCGAGCGTGCGCGGCACATCTCCGCAGCGCTTGGCTTCAATCAGAGCCTCGCGAATAGCTTCGGAAAATGTACCGAGGGCCTCATCGACCCGTTTCGTGAGAAGCGGCTCCGAGCCCCCAACCTCTGCGGCAAGGTTCCCGAAGGGACAGCCGAGGACGAAGCCGCCTCGCGTCTTGTTCGACGCTTCCACGTGCGCCACCGTTTCGAGCAACCGCTCGATACGCTTCAAGCGGCGACACGTCGGAGCCAAACGCCGAGCGAACGACATGCCGCTCTGCCATCTGCGATTGCCGATCGAGCGCAGCCATCATCAGGTCGCGCTTCGACGGAAAGAAGTGATAGAAGCTGCCCTTCTTGACGCCGGCGGCCCTGCACACGTCGTCCACGCCGACCGCCGTATACCCGTGCTTGTGCACCAGGGTGGCCATGGCGTTGACCAATCGCTCCGCGGCGTCGCTCTTTCGACCCATTGGCCTCCAATTGTCGCAGCAAAATCCTTACTAGACAACCGGTCAACTATTACGGTAGGCTTCTCCTTTTTCAAGGAGGCCGCAAATGGACGAGCTCACCCGGTTTCTCAATGTGTGGGAGCAGGAGGCGGCGAAGACCGCCAAACTGCTCGACTGCCTGCCGCGCGATCAGTACGACTTCCGCCCCGATGCCGGCGGCCGATCGCTCGGCGAGCTGGCGTGGCATCTCGCCGAAGGCGATGCCTACATCACGCACGGCATCGAGCGCGGCGCAGTTCGATTTCGGCGTCAAGCCCGCCGGCATCGAGCGGCCCAAAAAGGTCGAAGAGCTCGCGCCGGCGTTCGAGCGCGTGCACCGCGACGCCGTCGAGCGCGTCAAGAAACTCAAGCCCGAGGATTTTGACCGGCCGATTACGTTCTTCTCAATGGGGCAGTTCCCGATCCGGGATCTGCTGTGGAGCTTCGTGCTGATGCACGGCATCCATCACCGCGGCCAGCTCGTATTGATGTGCCGGCTCTCCGGCGGCACGCCGGTCGGGGTCTTCGGGCCGACTCGCGAGCAGATGCCGGCGAGACCGGCGGCGGCAGCGCAATAACGCAATCCGCTTCGTGCGGTGGTAGTATCCGGCCGTTATGAAACGATCACCCGTGCGCCGCGTGGTCCTTCTGTGCTGCTGCCTTACTATCACCGCCGTCGCTCAGCAGAAGACAACCGTCTTCGAAGAGCTTCCCGCGCTCGTGCTGTCGAACGACAAAGTCGAGTTGACAGTGATAACCGAGGGCGGTGCGATGGGGCAAATCGTCCTCGCAGCCGACAAGGAAAAGATCAATCCCACTCTGGAATCCGTACTGGATCGCGCGGCAGGCGGGACTCCAGCGGCCGGCGAGCTTTTTCCGCGGCCACTTCGCGTGCCTCGATGGATTCGGCCCGGTCTCGAATGAAGAGCGCGACGCGGGCATGCCGTTTCACGGCGAGGCGCCCACGCTGCCGTGGCAGCTCCGGACGTATCAGAGGCAGGCGGCTACACAGAGCGCCGAGTTTTTTGTCACGCTGCCGCTCGCTCAGGAGACCCTGACCCGGACGTATCGCGTCGTCGACGGCGAGAACATCGTGTGGGTCGACAGCTCACTCACCAGCCTGTTGGCGTTCGACCGCCCCGCCTTCTGGGGCGAGCATGCGACGATCAGCGCGCCTTTCCTCGAGCCCGGCAAAGTCGCCGTCGACATGTCCATATCGCGGTCGAGGACAAAGGCCGTTGCCGCGGATGCGAAACCGCCGCGACAACTGCGCTCGTTCGTGGATTTCACCTGGCCGATGGCGCCGATGGTCGACGGCCAGCAGTTCGACATGCGCACGGCGCCGTTGAAAGCGGGCACGACCGAGCACGTGACATCGCTGATCGATCCGTCGAGACGGCTCGGGTTCGCCACCGCGCTTCATCCTGAAAAGCGGCTGCTCATTGGCTGGGTCTTCCGCCGGGAGGAGTTCCCGTGGGTGCAGACGTGGCTGTCGAATCCCGGACCGAATCGAATGACGCGCGGGCTCGAGTTCGCCACGCAGCCATACGATCTGCCGCGCGCCGAGGTGCTGAGGAACGGGCCGCTCTTCGACACGCCCGTCTTTCGCGTCCTGCCGGCAAAGTCGACGATCACCTCGAGCTTCCTGATGTTCTACACGCAGGTGCCCGAGGGATTCCTGAAGGTCGATGACGTGCAGCTCGTGGGCGGCAAGCTCGTCATCGAGGATCGCGCGAACAAAAAGACGATCACGCTCGCCGCGTCGCGTTCGCTGTAGCGTGGCGCGCTATTTCGCTGCGTTCAGCGTCATCGTGCCGCTGCCAGAACGCGGCGGCTTCCTCGACGACACGTAGGCCGCAATCGCCACCAGATCCTCGCCGTTCAGATTCGCGATCGCCTGCTTCATCAGTTGGACGGCCGCGCCGTTGCGCGTTCCCTGCTGAATGTCCCATATCTGCCGCACGAGGTAGCTCGGCGACCGCCCTGCGATCGGCGGCACGTCGGCAACGCCCATCAAGTCGAGCCCGTGGCACGTGACGCACGGCGTCGTTTTTCCCTGGATGATCTCGTTGCCGACCACGCGCATGCCTCCTGTGGTCACCAGATCGCGGCCTTTTTCGGTACTCCCGGGCGGCACGTACGCGATAAATCCCGAGCGCGGATTTCTCAGCGTTTCAGCCTGCTCGAGGTCTTCCGGCACCTCGATGATGCGGCCTGCGATTGGCTCGGTTCTCTCCTGTGTCGCCGCGAGGAACAGATTGCCGACGATGCGGGTCTTGGGAACGGTGTCGCTCTCGATGACGCGGATCCACGGGGTCCACTTGATCGCGGCAAAGTACTCGGCTGAGACGCGCATCTCCTCATCCGTCATGACCTTCGCGAGGTCGATCATGGTGTTCGTATTCGGCTTCCGGGGATCCGCCGATCGTCTGAGCCCGTTGCGAAAATCCTGCAGCTGCCGCATGAAGTAGGCGACCGGCAATCCCGCCGGCGGCGCGTTCTCCGGGCGCCCCTTGCCGTTTGGAAGATGACAGGAGCCACATCCCCGGCTCGTGTTGCCAGTCCCCGCCGCGGGTCCGCTCTTGATAATCGGCGGCATCGGCATCGGATGGTCCTGCGGGAACCAATCGATCACGTTGTGGCCGTCGCGCACATCGACGAGCGAGTAACTCGCACGGCTTCCGCGCGCCTGCCGCGACCGCGTCTGCTCGGCAGGATCTTCATTGGGCCGGAGATTTCTAGTGGGCGCCGCCTGCGGAGGGGCCTTGTCGCCGTCCTTCGCAACGGTGTCGAACCCGTACGCCCAGAGGGGCTCGCGATCGAATTGAATCGGAGGCTTGGGCTCCGGTTTCGGCGTGGCGGGGATCTCGACGGCGGCCGGCGCGGGTGGACGCCGCGAGTCGGAGTACCGCTGGAACGCAACACCCAGTGCAAAGCAGACGACGCCGACAAGCGCGGTGCTGAGGAATCGCTTCACATGGCCTCCGTACGGCGTATTCTACCTGCCCGCGGCGATTCTGTAGACGCAGCGGCGATCGCCGGAAAGGATGTGCTCGGCGCGTTCGACGCTGACGCCCGGACCCAGCGCCGAGCGGAACAGCTCGAGCTCACTGGAACAGAAACCCTGGCACGCCGTAGCAGCGGCGCAGATGGGACAGTGATTCTCGATGAAAAGGAACCCGGTGCCGTCGCGTTTCACCTCGGCCATGTAACCCTCGTCAGCCCGAATTTTCGCAAGCTGCTGGATTCTCTTCGCCAGAGGCGCTGAGCCGTCGATCCGCGCGCGGTAGTCGGCCCGTTGCCGGGCCATACGGGCATCGAGCAGGCGCGCCATCCCCTGCGGGCCAAACGCATCCTGCACGGACGTGATGAGCGCGGCATTCAGCTCGGCATACGCGTCCGGAAAGAGGCGTTCCGCCTCCTTCGTCAGCCGCCAGAACTTCGCCGGCCGTCCAAGCGGAACGGGCCGCTCCTCTGCGGTGACGAGCTTCTCCTGCTGCAGCGCATACAAATGCTGCCTCACAGCCATCGCCGTGACGTCCAGGTGGCCTGCGAGCGACGCCGAGTCCATGGCCCCTTCGGTCTTCAGCAGTTTGACGATGCGGCGGCGGGTTTTCGTCTCGGCTTGCCTTCGCCGAATCGCTGTGCGGAGCAGCGCGAAGTGCCCATGCCGACATTTCTAAAGCAAATACTTTACAAAGTCAATGGCCGGGAGTAGACTGCGACTTAGTAAAGGAGATTCTTTACAAATGTCCAACAATCCTTTCATCCACACGCGCGTGGCGATCACCGGCGGCACATCGGGTCTCGGTCTCGCGCTCGTGCGCCAGCTGCACGCGCAGGGCGCCCACGTTGCGTTCGTCGCGCGTCATCGAGATCGGGTCGCCGAGGTCGCCCGCGAACATCCAGGCACGCACGGCATCGTTGGCGATGTCTCGATCAAGGGCGACATCTACCCGATGGCGCTCCAGATTCTCGGCGACCTGGGCGGCCTCGACGTGCTCGTCAACAACGCGTCGGATCTTGGATCGACGCCGCTCGCGCTGCTGGGCGACACCGAATGCGAAGACCTGGAGCGCGCGCTTGCGACGAACGTCCTCGGGCCGTTCCGTCTGACGAAGGCACTGCTCGGCGCACTCGCCGCGTCCGCGCGTGAAGGACGTGGCGCGGTGGTGCTGAACGTGTCGAGCGACGCCGCCGTCAATGCCTATCCGACCTGGGGCGCTTATAGCGCGAGCAAAGCGGCCCTGCGCCATCTGACAGCCATCTGGGACGCGGAGCTTTCCGAACAGGGCGTTCGTTTCCTTTCCGTCGATCCGGGCGACATGGATACGCCGCTGCACGCGCTCGCGGTGCCCGACGCGGATCGCTCGAGCCTGAGGCGGCCTGAGGATGCTGCGCAGGAGTTGCTCGATGCCATCGCCAACGCGATGGCGATCCGCGACATGAGCGATGAGCAGGTGGCTTCGGCGGCAAGGCCATGACGCCCGCCAAGCTGATGATCGTCGACCCGCGCCAGGGTCTGCGCCACATTGCTCGCACCCAGCTGGTCGATGTGCTGCGGGCCGGCGATCTCGTCATCGCGAATGACGCGGCGACATTGCCGGCAAGCTTGCACGGCATTCATGCGCCGAACCGGAGAGACCATTGAAGTGCGGCTCGCTGGTCGAGGCTCGTTGTCCCGCGATGTGGCGGATTTTTCCGCTGTCGTTTTCGGCGCCGGTGATTTTCACACGCGAACCGAGGATCGCCCTCTGCCGCCGATACTCATGCGCGGCGACACGCTCGCGCTCGGTCCGCTGTCGGCGACAGTGACGGCCGTTCTGGGGCACGCGCGCCTGATCGCCCTGCACTTCGACGGCTCGTCCGACGAGATCTGGTCGGGAATCGCGAGCCACGGCAGGCCCGTTCAGTACGCGCACGCACCCATGCCGCTCGCCCTCTGGGATGTGTGGACACGGATCGCCAGCCTGCCGGTTGCCTTCGAGCCGCCGTCTGCGAGCTTTGCGCTCGACTGGCAGATGATCGCGGCGATGCGCGCGCGCAACATCGGCTTCGCGACGATCACGCACGCCGCCGGCATCTCTTCGACGGGAGACGTCGAACTCGACAGCCGGCTCCCCTTCGACGAGCCGTACGACATTCCGCCCTCGACCGCTCGCGCGATCGCGCGCACGAGATCGGCCGGCGGACGGATAGTCGCAATTGGAACAACCGTGGTGCGCGCGCTCGAGCATGCCGCAATGCGGGACGGTGTCGTGCATGCAGGAGGCGGCGTAGCCACTCAACGCATCGGACCCGGCACTCGACTGCGGGTGGTCGATGCCATCCTGACCGGCGTCCACGAGCGCGGTACGAGCCACTACGAGCTGCTTCGCGCGTTTGCCGACGACTTCACTCTCCTGGCGGCGGACGAAGAGCTGGCGGCGCACGGATACCGCCAGCACGAATTCGGGGACTCGGTGCTCGTGATCCCTGCTCGCCTGTCACCGTCGCCGCATGCAGTCCGCTGTCGGGGTCTGACCCCACAAGGCCTGGTCGTTCGATTTCATCAACGATTTCGCGAAAGCTGTTGATTGGGGTCTGACCCCCGTACTGTACCGGGGTCAGACCCCGAACGGGAAGCGGGATGAAGGTAGAATACGGCGCTCGTGTCGAACTCCGGCTGAATTCCTGACATCGCTCTTCTCTCTTCGCGACAAGGTCGCGGTCGTCATCGGCGGCACCGGCGAGCTGTGCGGCGCCATGGCCGAAGGGCTTGCACGCGCAGGCGCCGAGGCCGTGATCGTCGGCCGCAACCAGGACAAGGCCAGTGCGCGGATCGCACGGATCGACGCGGCGGGCGGACGCGCGTGGTTTCACGCCGCCGAAGCGACGAGCAAAGCGGAGATCGAGACGCTGCTCGACGCCGTGCTCCGCCGTTCCGGACGCGTCGACATCGTCGTCAACGGCGCCGGCATCAACTCCGCCACGCCGTTTTTCGACATCGCCGAAGATGAATTCGATCGCATCGTTCGCGTGAACCTGAAGGGCGTGTTCTTCGGCTGTCAGGTATTCGGCAAGCACCTGGTCGAGGCCGGCCATGGCGGATCGATCATCAACATCGGCTCGATGTCGGGCCTCGTGCCGTTGTCGCGCGTATTCACCTACTCGGCAACGAAGAGCGCCGTCCACAACCTGTCGCTGAACCTCGCGCGCGAGTGGGCGCCGCATCGCGTGCGCGTCAACGTGCTCGTGCCCGGTTTCTTTCCCGCGGAGCAGAATCGAAAGATTCTCCAACCCGAGCGCATCGCCAAAATCATGGGGCACACGCCGATGGACCGGTTCGGCGAGGCACGAGAGCTCGTCGGTGCGACGCTGCTGCTCGCCAGCGACAACGCCGGCTCGTTCATTACCGGCGAGGAGCTGATCGTCGACGGCGGATTTCATTCCATGGCCATCTGATGCGACGCGATCAACCGGTTTCTGATCGAGAACAATCTCCGCATTTCCAATAACCCGTGCATCAGCCCCGACTTCTGCCTGGATTGGCCCGCGCTGCGCGCGAAATTGACGGCTGCGTCCGTGAAGGAGCGGCCCAATACCCGCTTTGAGACGGCTGCCGGGCAATGGGTGCTGCTCGAGGATGAGGCCACATGCGACTGCGCGTGGAAGCTGAAGCCGCGTGAAACAAGCGCCGGATCCGAGCTCGACGAGGGCGTCGTGCTCGGCGACGGCTCCATCGCATTCCCCGCAACGTGGGAGAACCTGCTGCGGCTGAAGAACGCGGTGCACGAGCACGATCCCGGCTCCACCATTTTTCCAACAGCCGGCGCCAACCTGGGAAAGAGCACGTTGGGAATCGGCGCCCGCTTTACGACGCTCCACTGGCCCGCAGTCGAGTGGGCGATGCATGCGCTCGACCTCGGCGTGACGGCGAATCAGAACAGCATCCCTCGCGAGCTGGTGTTCGACGTCGATGCCATGCTCGACGGCAGGCTCGACACGGTTCCGTTTCCCTTCATCGGCACAAGCGTGCCCGAGGGACATCAGGGCCAGAGCGTCGAGGGCATGAGCCATGGCTGCGTGCTCTCGAAACTCAAGACGGGGTTTCATCGGCGCCGGATCGCGTGGAGCTTCAACGCCGACCACCAGCCCATAGGCGGCAAGTTCGACGCGCGCGAGGATGCGCTGGTGCGCGGGTGCATCCTCGCGAGCTACATCACGTTCGACTTGTCACCTGAGCTCGCGCAGACTGTCGCTCCGGCCGACCCGGCGGCATGGGTCAGAGGACACGTGCCGCCCGATCTCATCGATCGCGTTCGCGCGCGTGTGGCGTCGGTTGGCCTCACGCTCAACGACGGGGAGTTCGCGACACTTCTGGCCTCGGTGTGGCCGGCGCTGGCGAAGATGAAGCGCCGTGACGACAAGTATCGCGCCGCGCGCGAAGCGGCGTTCACGACCGAGGTCGGACGACGCTATCTGCGCGAGCTGTCGATCGACGAGCTCCCGGGTTTGACGACTCCCGAAACGACTGCGGCCATGCTGTCGCTGTGCGAGGCGCTCGACATGCGCATCGATTTCGTGGCTCCCGCATTCGGCTTTCAGAAGAACACGCCGTACCCGGACAACGCCGAGCTCCGGACGCTCATCGAAAAACAGTGGGCGGTGTGCCGCGCGTTCGACACGAGCATCGGCTTTCACTCTGGATCGGGTAAGTCGGCCGAAAACTACCAGGTGATGGGCGCCGTCACGGGCGGGCGGCTCGAGATCAAGACGAGCGGACGATACACGTACGAAATGGGCGTCGCGCTATCGACGTCGAAAAACCCGTCGGATGCGGCGTTGTGGCGTGATTGGTACGTCTTCACGATCGATATGGCGATCGCCGGCGCCTTCAGCAGCGACCCGACCGAGCAGAAAATGGCGCGCGCATTCATCTCGGATGCGCTCGGGCCTCCTCCGAAAACCGGCGCGCGCATGAATCCTTTCGATTCGCCGACCTCGTGCCGCAGAGCGCTCGAAGCGCTGCCGCCCAGCCCGGAGTACATGTTTTTCTTCGAGTACAACTTTCTGTTCGTGCTCGCTGCCGGCGGCCGCCCCGACAAGACGGCGCTCGGCGATCACTCCCCTGCCGGATACGCGCAGCGCGCGCGTTTTTACTCCATCAACGCCGAAGCGCGGCTCAACTTCGCCAAGGCGATTGCCCACTACATCGTCTTCCTGGCCGCCACGACCGGGCTGGTCGAGGCCAATCGCTGCGCGACCGCCGCCGCGCGGCTCGATCATTACAGCTCGCTGGACGAGATGCTCGCGGAGATTTGACGCCTACATGTCGACGATCGTCCGGAACCCGCCGTAGGCCATCCGCTTCATGTCGAACGGCATCGACTTCGGATCCATCATGGTTCGTCAGGCGCGGGTCCTTCATCACTTTCTTGTTGATGCGATCGCGATCGGCTTTGCGACTTGTAGAGAATCCAGCGAGAAGATCACCGTCTCGCCTGCCCTCAGTTCTGGCCTTGCCCACTTTCGTAAACGGCATCCCCATTCCCCCTTTGATTTTCAGATCATCACCGGCGCATTCGATGTACTCGAGCGCGCCGTGCTCCTTCCAGACTTTTCCGGCCTTCTGCGAGATGCTTGCCGGTAAGCAGCGAGCTTTCGTCTTTGGAACAGCGATCAGAAATCCATCGGCATAGCGCGCCATCTGCGTTCTCCTTGAGGTATTTTCGCCGCGCGTCGGGCTAGCGGAACGAAACCTCCAGGCCGATCAGGCTGCACGCGGTGACGCGACGCGCGATCGCGAGGACAGGCCGTCCGAGGCGCACCTGCAAGCCAACCTGAAAGGTCGACCCGGCCCGAAGTGGGTGCCGCTGAACGGATTTCCGAAGTTGTAGGCGAAGCGCTCGCCGGTGAGATTCAAAAGTGCCGCGCGAAGGCTCAGCTCGTGGCCTTTTCCCCGCAATACCCGCATCCCCGCCATCACGTCGAACAGCTGTCGCGGAAGCACCCGTCCCGTCTCGAAATTCACGAGCTCGCTGCCGGGCCGCTCCATCAGCTCGTCAAGCTCGTCCTCGTCAACCTCGAGCGGCGTGCCGCTTTCGTAGCGCCCGCCGAACGACAGCCAGAAGCTGCCGTCCGGATGATCGTAAGTGGCGCCGAACGCCCCAACGTGCCGCTGATCGTGGTCGGGCGTAAACTCCGTGCCGTCGGCAATCTCAATCACTTCGTCTTCGAAAAAAAGCCCGCCCGTCACCGGCCCGAAATTGGTCACGTGCGCGTTCGTATAGCTGATATAGCCGGATACACCGCGCCGGCGCGGGAAATCGAGGCGCACGTCCACGCCGTCCGCTTCCCCTCGCGCAATCGCATTGGGCACGATGAGCGTCGTCCCGAACAGCACGTTGGGATCGCTCACGTCATCAACGCGGCGCCGCCAATACGACACGTCGAGCCGCACTCCGCGGGGCAGTGACTGGTTGATCCCCAGCTCGGTCGCCCATTGCCGTTCGGGTTCGAGATCTTCGCCACCGCCGGTTTCATCGACAAACGGCGACAGCTCGCGCGCCTCCTCCGACGATCCGAGGAGAAGGTTCTCCGCCTGGGGCGGCTGGTAGAACCGATCCGCGGACCCGCGAAGGGTTGTGCCGCTACCGGGCAGGTGATACGCGACTCCGAGGCGGGGGCTCCATTGCGAGGATTCGATGAGCATGCGCGCGCGATCGAACCGCACCCGACATCGACGGTCAGGCCGCGGCCAAACTGCACGGAATCCTGCGCGTACGCCGCGAAGAGCGTCGGATGCTCACGCCCGGCAAACACGAACGGATTGTCCTCGTCGTGCTCGAGCACGCCTTCGCTCAGGTTGGCGTCTTCGCCTGCATCCTCGTCAGTGACGAAAAACGAGAAGTCTTCGCGCAGGCTCAGCCGCGCCGCCTCGACGCCGGCCTTCAGCACGTGCCTGCCGCGATGGTGCGTGACGCTGCCGAGCACGCCCACGCGACGTAGCGTCCGGTTGGCGTCGAGATACAACGGCGTGTCGAGCTCGGTACCGAGAAGCGCCGCCGAACCCGAACGGTGATATGCGGCAATCTGTGACACCGTGTCGCCGGACCATGCCCGCTGCCACGACGCGGTCTGCCAGGTCTGGAGGTTTGTCTGGTGCTCATCCTGGCCCGCCGCTTCCTGATCCTCGTTGTGCGGTACCTCGAAGCTCGTCCGCCCGACGCCTCCGACGATGGACAGCGTGCTCGCCGGCGAGAGGAGCCAGCTGAACTCGGCAGTGCCGTTCGCGGCGTTGCCGCTGTTATGCAGATTGTCGGGATGCACCGGGTCCAGAAATCGATCGGAGCTCTGACCGGAGAATCCGAACGTGAGCGCCGTCGACCGGCTTATCGGGCCTCCGACCACTGCCGAGCCCTGATACGTCGCATCGCTTCCAGTCGAGGTTTGCAGGTTTCCCAGCCAGGAATCGCTCTTTCGCGAAGACGTCCGCACTTCGATGACGCCGCCCGATTTGAACCCGAATTCCGGCGGCACATGGCCGACGAGGACGTTGATCGACTCGACCATCTCTGGATCGGGCGCGATCCCGTGCGCGCTGTCCATCCGCTCGTACAGCGGCATGCCGTCCACGACATACAGAAAGCCATCGTCGACGCCGCGCGCGTGCATGAGGCCGTTGTCTTCGGTCGCCCATCCCGGCGTCGTCGCGATCGCGTCCTGAAGTCCCCGGCTGCTGATGCGGATAGGCGCGCGCCGGACGGCATCACCCGCAAGCGTCGTGCGTGTCGCCGTCGTCACCGGCTGATTGGTTTCTGCCGTCACGTTCACCTGTTCGGCGAGCGCGGCCGACAGCTTCAATTCCAGCGTGATCGGGAGCGCATCGACAACCGTGAGACTCTGCACGACGGCCTCGAACGGCGCCGCCTCCGCCCTCAGCGAGTAGCTGCCGATCGCGACGTTGGTCAGGCGGAACTGGCCGTTCGTCGCCGTGACAGTGGTCACCGCATTGCCGAGCTGATCGAAGAGCGTGACCTGGGCTTCGCCGATTGAGGCGCCGCTGGGCCCGACGAGCGAGCCGACGATCGTCCCCTGCTGGAGCTGAGCATAAGAGGGAGCGGCGAACAGAAGGAGACCGAGACCTATGGCTACGACGAATTTCATGGCGTAGCCATAGGATACAAGGCGGACTCGACGTCTCCTACCCGCGCGGTGCCGGAACGTACGCCGGGTCTTGCTTCGGAACCGCCGGCGAGCGGCGGAACCACCCCATCCAGCTCCACAGGATCGACGGCCTCAAGTCATCGAGGAACGTGTAGACGACCGGCACCACGAGCAGCGACAGCAGCGTCGACGTGATCAACCCGCCGATGACCGCGCGCGCCATCGGCGCACGCATCTCGGCGCCGGCGCCAATCGCGAAGGCCAGCGGCAGCATGCCGAAGATCATCGCGAGCGTCGTCATGACGATCGGGCGCAGCCGCGTGGTTCCGGCCTGCAGCAGCGCCTGATGCCGCGACAGGCCCTCGCGCCGGCCCTGGTTCGCGAAGTCAACCAGAAGAATGGCGTTTTTCGTGACGAGACCCATCAGCATGATGAGGCCGATCATGCTCATGATGTTCAGCGTGTCGCGCGTGAAATACAGCATCACCGCCACGCCGACCAGCGAGAGCGGCAGCGACAGCATGATCGCCAGCGGATGCGTGAACGAGCCGAACTGCGACGCGAGAATCAGATAGATGAAGATGACCGCCAGCAGCAGCGCCTGGAACATGTTCCGGAACATGATCTCCAGCTCTTCGGTGTCGCCACCCGCGATGATGTCGTATCCGGGCGGCAGCGCCAGCTTCGCCGCGGCCGCATTGATGTCGTTCGACAGCTCCTGCAGAGGACGTCCGTCGGTATTCGCCGACACGCGCACCTCGCGCACGAGATCGCGCCTGCGAATCGACGACGGGCCGGTGCCCGGGTACACCGTCGCCACTTCGCTGAGCGGCTTCAGAATCTTGTCGCCGTTGTCATCGTCTTTGTCGGTCGGCACGCTGAGCCGCGCGAGGTCTTCGGCAAACCGCCGCTGATCGGCACGCAGCCTGACGCGGACGTCATGGTTATCGCCGATCGAGTCCTCAATCGTCGTCGCCACGACACCGACGACGCCGGCCTGCATGGTCGACGCAATCGTCGCGACGGGAATACCCAAATCGCTGGCGCGCTCGCGATCGACGTTGACGCGAAGCTCGGGCTTCGATTTCTCGAGGCTGTTCTCGATATCGGCGACGCCTGGAATCTGGCGCATCGACGTCACCAGCTCGCGCGACAACCGGTCGAGCTGATCGATCTCGGTGCCGCGCACGCTGATCTGAATCGGCTTCTGCCCAAACGCGCCCGCCTCGGTCAACCCGAACGTCAGGCCGGGAACCTGTTCGACTTTCTCGCGCGCCGCGCGCAGCACTTCGCTGAACGTTCCGCCGGTGTGCGACTTCAGCTTGACGTAGATGGCGCCCTCGGTGACCGGCCGGTATTGCGACCCCGCCTCGCCGATCGTCGTGTAGGTGTAGTCGACCGCCGGCAGCTCGCGCAGCTTCGCGATGGCTTGCTGGGCGCGATCGGCGGTTTCTCTCAGCGTCGCCCCCGGCGTCGCCTTGATGGCGACCTGATACTCGCCGCGGTTGTAGTCGGGCATGAAATCGCCGCCCAGCATCCCGAGGATCGGGAACGCGCTCACGAACGCCACGATCGCGACGAGCGACACCACCCAGCGATGCCGCAGCGACCAGTCGAGTGTCCGCTCGTAGGAGCCGTGCAAGCTGTCGAACCTGCGGTTGAACGCCTGCAGCGCGCGGCCCACGAACCCGCGCCGCCGATGTTCTTCGACGTCCGGGTCGTACCATCGCGACGACAGCATCGGATCGAGCGTGAAGCTGACAAAGAGCGACACGAGCACGGCCGCCGCGACGGTGATGCCGAACTCATAGAAAAACTGTCCGACCATGCCGCCCATGAACGCGACGGGTATGAACACCGCGATGATGGTGAATGTCGTCGCCATGACCGCAAGGCCGATCTCCGCCGTTCCCTCGCGCGCGGCTTCGAGGTGGTCCTTCCCTTTCTGCATGTGCCGGACGATGTTCTCGCGCACGACGATCGCATCGTCGATCAGCATGCCGATCGCCAGGGAGAGGCCCATCAGCGTGAGCACGTTCAGCGTGAAGCCGAACATCCGCATCGCGATGAATGCCGCGATGACCGAAATCGGCAGCGTCAGGCCGGTGATGACCGTGGAGCGCCACGAGTTGAGAAACAGGAACACGATGAACACGGTCAGCAGCCCGCCGAGCACCAGCGTGACCTGCACGTCTTCGATCGACTCGCGGATGAACGTGGAGTCGTCGCGCACCACCTGCAGCGATACGCCGGGCGGCAGCTCGGGCTGCATCTTCGCCACGGCCTCGCGCACGCCGTCGGCCACGCCCACGGTGTTTGCGCCGGCCTGCTTCTGCACGTCGAGCGCAATCGCCGGACGTTCGTTGACGAACGCCACGCTCGTCGGCTCTTCGACGCCGTCAATCACCTGCGCCACATCGCGTACCAGCACCGTCCGATTGCCGAGCTGCTTCACCGGGATGTCGCCAATCTGGGAGGCGGACGTCCCTCGAGCCGCGACGCGCACCATCGCCTCTGTCGTGCCGCGATCGGCGGTGCCTACGGGCGCATCGACGTTCTGCGTGCGCAACGCATCGACGACCTGGACGAGCGACAGCCCGTACGACTCGAGCCGCGTGCGATCGGCAACAACCTGAATCTCGCGCTTGGCTTCGCCGACGAGGTTGACGGCGCCCACGCCCGGCACGTTCTCGAGACGCCGCTTCACCAGCTTGTCTGCGATGTCGGACACCGCGCGCGGCGTCAGCGTCGGGGCATTCACGGCGACCGACACGATCGGGGTCGACGCCGGGTCGATGCGAAGGATGATCGGCTCGTCGATTTCGCGCGGCAGCTCGCCGCGAATCGCCGCGACCTTGCCGCGGATATCCTGTGAGGCGTTCAGCGTCGGCACTCCGACGTTGAACTGCACGACGATGTTCGACAAGCCCTCCTGAGACGTCGATTCGATGTGGCGAACGCCTTCGACGGTATTCACCGCTTCCTCGATGAACTTCGTCACGTCGCGCTCGACGGTCTCCGGCGACGCGCCCGTGTACCGCGTCGTCACCGTGACCACGGGGAACTCGACGTCTGGAAAGAGATCGACCTTGAGCGCCTGGTACGACGTCAGGCCGAGGACCGCCAGGGCGGCCATCATCATCGTGGCGAAGACCGGCTGCTTGATTGAGAGATCGCTCAGAAACATGGCTTAAGACCCCGCTTTGGTCGCGCGCTCCACCTGCACCTGCGTCCCGGGACCCAGCGCGCTCGGCGGATCGACGACCACCACCTCACCCGCGTTCAGGCCGCTCGTCACCTGGACCGCGTCCGGCACCTCGACGCCAACCATCACGTCGCGACGCTCGACTTTGTTGTTCGCAACGACGTACGTCTGCGCTTTCGTGGGATCGGATCCATCGCGCAGGAGCGCCGCCGGCGGCACCGTCAGTCCTCCCGGCACTTCGCGGACCTTCACCTGCGCGCGGGCGAACAGCCCCGAGACGAGCTCAGGCTTGCCAGGAACCCGGATGATGATTTCGAACGACCGGCTTCGCGCGTCAACCTGCGGAGCGATGCGGTTTACCTCGCCCTGGACGGAAAAGCCGGGCAGCGCGTCCACGGTGACGTTCGACGGTCTCGCCCACCTTGACCTTGCCGAAATCGCCCGACGCGACCGACGACCGGAACTCGAACACCGAATCGTCGACGATCGTGTAGAGCGGGGTTCCGGCGGCGACGACGGTTCCGGCGTCTGCATGGCGCTTCGAGATTCGGCCGCTGATCGGCGCCGTTATGCGCGTTCGTCCAATCTGCCGCTCGGTAATCGCGAGCTCGCTCTTCGCCTGCGCCTCCGACGCTTCGGCGACCTGCACCGCGACCTTGGCCGCAAGATGATCCTTGTCGGTGATGCCGCCGGTCTTCACCAGGCTGTCGGCGCGGTCCTGCTCGGCTCGCGCGTGTGCGCGGTTGGCCTGAGCCACGTCGAGATGCGCCTTCGCGCGATCGCGCGACAGGCGGAAGTCGGCGTCGTCAAGGACGGCGAGCAGCTCGACCGCGGCCGACACGATCGCCTTCGGCCTTGAGCACGCGTTCGAGACGCGCGGAAATCTCCGGCACGACCGTCACCTGCGAGCGCGGATCGAGCGTGCCTGTCAGCGACAGCGTCTCGACCAGATCGCGCGTCTGAACGGTCGCGGTGCGCACCGGAATCGTGCGTATCGTTTCCACCGCCGGCGACTGAGTTTCCGCTTCATCCCGAGCAGGCAGCGGCGCCGGCGGCGATCGCAAGAGCGAGGAGATAGGTTTTCGTCTGCATGGTCTTGGCTCTATTCGTTTGCTTTGATCCGTTTTTCATTCTTCGCTCGTTCGTTCAGTCGAGCGGACTTCTGCCCATCACGAACCGCAGCGCGGCACGGGCATTCGCATGCGTATACAAGGACAGATTGCGGATGTTCTCGGCCTGCCTGAGCGATTGCAGCGCGTCGACCACATCCAGTTGGGTCGCAGCGCCGAGTTTGTAGTTCGCCTCGGTCATCTCGCTCGCCCGGCGCGCCTGGGTGACGTTGAGCTCCGACGCCTGAATCGTCCGATTCGCCAGCGCAAGCGCATCGAGTGCAGTGTGGACTTCCAGCCGGACCTGGTTCTCGAGGGCGGCAATCTGATGCGTCACCGTATTGCGATCGGCGCCTGCCTGCGCCACGCGCCCGCCAGTGCGCTTGCCGTCGAACAACGGCACCTTGAAATTGATGACCGCCGACCATCGCGCAAAGTTCTGGGTGAAAAGATTGTTCGGCCGGCGCACCGCGATATCCGTATGCGCCGTTGAATTCGACGCTCGGCTTCGCATCGCCGGCCGCAACGCCGACCAACAGGGCCTGGACCTGCTCGTTTGTTCTCAGCAGCTGCAGATCCGGGCGTGCGCTCGAGCGCTTCCTTTACTGCCTCGTCGTACTCAGCGCTGAAGGGCACCACCGCGAGCGTATCGCTCGGAACGATCGGCGCCGTCGTCGGGCGCAGCATCACGGTGTTCAGCAGCGCGCGGGCTCCGGATACATCGTTTTCGGCGCGAAGGGCTTCGGCGCGCGCATTCTCGAGATCGACCTCGGCGCGAAGCACTTCGAGCTCTGTCGCAACTCCGGCGGTGCGTCGATTGCGGGCGTAGTCGACGTGGGTCTGCTTCGATTGGACGTTGGCCTGAATGACGCGGAGCTGCTCCAGCGCGAACAGCAGCTGGTTGTACGCGCGTATCGTGTCGAGCGCAAGTCAGCTTGACGTGCCCGCTGCACCTCGTGTATCCCCGCGCCGCGCGCGACGCTTGGCGGCTTCGAGCGCTTTTCCAAGCTTGAAGCTGAAGATCGTCTGCCGTATGTCGGCCGCTGTCGAAAAGAGATTGCCTGGCAGCGGCCGCAGCGCGTCGCGGAACTCCCCCGGGAATTCATCGAAATTCGGGCTGTTCAACAGGCCCGGATCGCGCGAGCGCACCGCAATTGTGTTCCACGTGATGTCGGGCAGCGCGTCAGCTTTCGCCTCGGTGATGCGTCCCTCGAGGCGAAGCACCTGCTCGAGGCTGAGCTTCACCGTTGGGTTCGCGTCGAGCGCCTGCGCGACCGCGTCTGCTCGCGAAAGCGGCTGCGCCGAGGCGATGCCGCTGAGAGCAACTACGCTGACAAGAAAAGTGAGGACTGTTCTCATAGCGGTTTGAGTCATTGCCATCCGTTGAAAATTGTTTCGACGATGTCGTCTGCCAGTTCGGGGGTCAATTCGGGCTTGCCGGCGATGACGAAGCCGGTAGCCGCCTCGCTTATCGCACCCATCAAGATCAACATCCGCGCGCCTGTCGGACCGGGGGCAATCTCCCCACGCGCCACCGCTTTATCAGCGGCCGCTGCGAGCACGCCGACGACGCCGTCGTAAAACTGCGTGCAGCTCTCTGTTTGCGGCAACGCCGTGCCCGGAGGCGCCCAGATGACGCTGTGAATGAAACGCCAGAAGAGCGGCTTGCTGCTCGCGCTTTCGAACACCGCACGCGCCAGCACTTTCACGCGGTCCTGGAACGACCCGGGCGTGTCCATCGCGGCGTTGACGAGCGCGCGGTACTGCTGAAATCCCGTTTGGACCAGAGCCTGCAGCACGCCATCTTTGCTTCCAAAAAAGTGGTACAGGGTGGGCTTCGTGATGCCGGCAGCTTCGCAAATCTCTCTCACCGAGGTCGCGTCGTAGCCCTTGGTGGCAAATTGATCGAGCGCTGTCGCTAGTATGCGCTCAGCCGATGTCGCCTGTATACCTACCGGTAAATACACACTCCCTTAGACGGCGGGTGGCCCAAAATGGTTCCCGGCGCGGCTATCTGCCTGTAACTATCTGATTTTTAAGGTGTTTCTGGCTGTGGCAGAAGAAGGGACATGCCGCCGGCGACGGAAATCCCTCCGGGTCCCATCGCCCGGGCATGAACGTATGGCCCAGGCCGACAAACACGCCGGTTTTTGCGGTCAGACCCATCGACGCGCCGATGCCAAGTGATGTCTGGTGCGTCCCGGCGCGCGCATACGACTGGCCGAATGTGCCATTGAGGAAGACACGCGTCGTGAGAGGAATGTCGGCGCCAATCGTTCCGAACACCGATCCGCGGGAGAAATAACCTGCGGACCCGTACAACCTGACGTCGCCGCGCCGGGCTTCGAGATTGACCGGAAGCGCCCAACCAACTGGGGCATCACTGCCGGGTGAAAGCTCGAGCAGCGGAGTCACTGCGACGCCAATCGCATTCGGCGCGCGCATCGGATCGGCGATGAGAACCTTGCCGTACAACGAGAAGCTGCCGAACCCGTTTTCCGACAATCCGTCCTCGCCGCGAAAGTGATAAAACGACGCGCTGCCGCCGGCCTGCAGGCGCGGCGTGATTCCCACTGCCGCGCTCACAACCGGCGCGTCGATTTGCCGGTTATTGGCGCCACGCCAGTAGCCGGTGGCCAGCCCGACCCACACTTCCCGCGGGGTGACCATCGACGCATCGTCCAGCCACGACCCGAAGTACGCGACTGCGTTCGCCGAGGCCGCAGGTGCGCTCGTGGATGCTGTCGCGGTGATCGGCGATGCGATGCCGCTTTGCGACGCGCGCGAAGAGGAAGAGCTCGATGAGCCTGACGAGACGCTCTTCGCAGCCTTGTCCTTCGTTTTTCCGGGAGCGGCGTCGCTGCGGCCCTGTGCGCCAACAGGGCCGGCAGCGACGACGAGACCCAGTGCGATCGCGAAGCCGAGCCTAGCTGGTTTCACGGCTGCGGCGCAGATCGGTGTTTGCGGCGTCCTCGGCTTTCTTCACTTCCGTCTGGATTTTCGCCGGCGAGAGTATTCCGGTTTCCGTAGTCCGCGTGGTGCCCTTGAAGGATTGAATCGCCTGGCCGAGCGACATCGGTGCGGTCTGCACGGTGCTTCCCGGCACTCGTGCCGGGCGTAATGCCCGTCATCCTCGCCTTCAAATCCGCGAACGGAATATTCAGGTTGTTCGAGACATGCACCGCCGCAACGAATTGACCCCAGTTCTTGAACCCCTGGCGATGCGTCATGAATGTTCGTGCCTGCGGGCAGCAGCGTGAGAAGACGCGCCTCGAGCTTTGGATTTTTCACTGAGTGTGTCGTCGGCGTTTCCGGCGAGATCACGGTCGTGGTCAACGTCGGCGGCGGCGCGGCTGCCGTGGCCGCGGGGGTCTTCCGCGCGACCTTCGTCTCGGCTTTAACCGCGCGCGTGTCCGCCTTCCCCGCCCGCGTCTCGATTTTGGAGGCCGGCTTCGCGTTGGCGGTGGCCGGCTTCGCTGCCGTATGCTTCGGCGTCTGGGTCGAAGACTTCGCCTTCGGAGTGCTCACAGACGTCTTCTTGACCTGCCCGTTTCCCCGCCCCTGCGCGACGAGCGTGGCGCTTTGTACGGTGAGGGCGAATATCATCGCAGTTGCAACGGTTACGAATCTCATGCGTCCTCCTTGGCGGGTGGATTGCCCAGGCGGAAAGGTATCAACCTGCGTACCAGCCGGACGGCCTCTGTTTCAATGAGTTAGCGGTGATGTGGGAGACCGGCGAGGAAATAATTACCGGGTCCTGCGCCTGTACTGTAGGACCGATGACAAACATGCGATCGTCCTGAAAACCGGACCATCGCCGCGCGAAATACATCTTCTTCGCGGCTGGAGAATTGGCACGTACCCTGCTTTAAGGATTGATTATGGTTCAACGACTGAATGGACATCCCTCTACGCGAGTGGCCGCCACGGCCGTCGCGCTGCTTACATCTGTTTCGCTGGTATTCGGCCAGACGAAGATCGTCGCGCCTGAAAACAAATACAGCGTGCAGGACGACGTCAAAGCCGGGCGCGAGGCATCGCAGGAAGTGGCGAAACAACTGCCGATCCTTCGCGACGATGGCGTCGACAGTTATGTGGAGCGCATCGGGCAGCGCCTGGCTGAGGCGATACCCAACGAGTTTCAGCATCCGCAGTTCCGCTACACGTTCGATGTCGTCAATGTCAGCGACCTGAATGCGTTCGCGCTCCCTGGCGGTCCGATGTACATCAACCGCGGGATGCTGCAGGCGGCAAAGAACGAGGGCGAAGTTGCCGGTGTGCTCGCGCACGAGATCAGCCACGTCGCGCTGCGGCACGGGACCGCACAGGCCGGTAAGGCCACGCCGTATCAAGTTGGGTCGGTTCTCGGACAAATTGCGGGCGCCATCATCGGCGGCGTCGCCGGCCAGGCCATTTCACTGGGGAGCCAGGTTATCCCCGGAACGATCTTTCTGAAGTACGGCCGCGAATACGAGCGGCAGGCAGACCTCCTCGGCGCGCAGATCATGGCGCGGGCCGGCTACGACCCGCGCGACATGGCGAACATGTTCCAGACGATTCAAGCGAAAGGCGGTGGCGGCGGCCCCGAGTGGCTGAGCAGCCATCCCAATCCAGGCAATCGGTACGACGCCATCAGCAAGGAAGCGGCGCAGCTTCGGGTCTCGAATCCGGTTCGCAACACGCAGGAGTTCACGCAGGTCCGGTCACGTCTCGCGCGCATGGCGCCGGCGCCGACGACCGAGCAGGCGATGCGGAACGGCGGGAACCGCCGGACCGGCCGCGACACTGGCTATCCGTCGGGCCAGGTCGGTCGAGTGGAACCGCCGTCAGGCCAGTATGAGACCTTCGATGGCGGCAACCTGTTCCGTATCGCGGTTCCGTCGAACTGGCGCGAGCTTCAGGGCGACAACTCGGTGACGTTTGCGCCCGAGGGCGGCTACGGCGATATCCAGGGCCAGAGCGTTTTCACGCACGGCTTACAGGTCGGCATGGAAGGCAGCAACGCGCGCGACCTTCGTACCGCGACCACACAGCTGATGCAGCGACTGGCGCAGAACAATCCGAGCCTTCGTCAGAGCGGCGGATTCAGCAACGTTCAGTTCGCGGGACGGCAGGGCCTGGCGACGGCATTGACCAACACGTCTGTCACGCGCCAGCCGGAGGGCATTGCGCTTTACACAACGCGGCTGAACGACGGCAGCTTGTTTTTCGTCGTCGGCGTGGCGCCGGCGAACGAGTTCCGCGCGTATCAGCAGATCTTCAATCGATCGGTGCAGTCACTGGAGCTGAACGACGGGTATAGAAATTCGCGATTCTAAATAGGGCGCGTGGGACTCCTAACGACCGCTGCGAGTGTTCCGCAACGTCGATCCTCACGCGACGCGGCCGTAGCCAAGCGCGAGCGAAGCGAGCGTTTTGGGCGAAGGCTGGCGGAGAGAGAGGGATTCGAACCCCCGGAACCGTTTCCGGTTCAGTGGTTTTCAAGACCACCGCCATCGACCGCTCGGCCATCTCTCCGCGCGACAGATGCCGTCGTCTAGAGTTTATAGCGTTTTTCAGAGCGCTTCAGATGGGTCCCTCGTTCCGGTTCCCGTTCGACGGACGCGAACAGGACGCAACCTACCTTAACCGCCCGTCCGGGCAACGACATTCCCGTCGCGATCGATGAGCTGTCCGGGATCGCCGCTGTTGCTCCAGATGTTCTGATTGGTCCATCGGAGGAAGCCCGTGCCCTGCTGCGCGGTTGCGCCGGATGTGACGGTTATACTCTCGCCGGCGGCGAGCGTCAGGTCCGCCGGGAACTGATCGAAAACCTGGTTCCCGCGGACGCTGACGAGCTTGAATCCCGCCAGCGCAAGCGGCTGCGTGCTCGTGTTGGTGATGCGCGCGGTTTCCGCCTGCAGATCGACGGCGAGTGACACGGAGATCGCCCCTTCGTCGTCAGGCGGTGCCGGCGGTGTGCCTGCCGGCTCGAGCCAGACCGGCGCCGTCCAGGCGCGATTCCCGTCGCCTTGCCGGACCTTGAGGAACACGTACTGCGGGCCCCCCAGGTACGTCACGCCACTGATGGTGTGGGTTCCATTACCTGTGACAGATTGCGTGCGCACCACACCGGCGATGGCCTCTCCACCCACGTCGTCGGAGAACACCTCGACCGTATAACTCGCTGTCGGCTCGTCATCATCGGTAATCGCCAATGTGATCGTCAGCGCCGTACCGGCTGCTGGAACGGCGGCGCCGACAATCCGCGACCCCATCAGTTGGTTGTTGACTCGATACACGAGACGCAGGTTTCGATCCTCGGTGGCGTACGCGCGGCGTTGCTTCAGGGCCGTGAGCAGGGCGGCCTTGGTCAGCGTCGGCGCCAGCACCGCGGTCCTCGCATCCGTCGCGTCGCCCCAATTGCGTTTGTGGTTGTCCTGGTCGGCGGTTGGTGCGACGTGCAGGCCGAGATTCAAGTACCGATGAAATTCGGTTTCGGAGGGCTTGCCTGGCGTGAGATGCGTCCCGACGGCATGCGAGGGCCCATTGATGAGATCGATCAACGGCGCCCGCGCGTCGAGCGCGGCAAGCCATGCGGCGATGTCGCCGCCGTAGTCGTCGATCCCGTACTCGAGATTGCGCGGACTGCCGCTCGTGCTCGGGTGATTCAGCAAGAGCAACGGTTCCTGGCCTTGCGTATCGAGATGGGCGGGCAGCCACGTCTCGAGTAGCGTCCGAACCTGACCGTTCGGCACGTCGATCACCTGCGGCGCATCAATGACGTTCATGTGGTTGCCGCTGCTGATGGTGGAGAACTCCTGTCCATAGAGCGCAACAAAACGCCCTTCCTCCGTGAACGCTGTTCGCGGTCGGAATCAGCGAGAGCGAACCTGGCCCGGTGTAGAGCGCGTGATTGCCGGCGATGTCACCGGCCTGGGCGTGGTTGTGCTCGGTGATCGCCAGAAAATCCAGGCCCGCCACGTCTCTTGCGTGCTCGTAGGCCTCGGCAGGCGTCCCGCTGCCGTCGCTCAAGGCCGTATGGCTATGAAGATTGCCGAAGAAAACTGCGATCTCGGGCTGAGCTGCCGGCCACATGGGGCACAGCACAGCGAGCAAACCAATGGCGAGCGCAAGGCGACGAAGCTGCATTTCGACCCCCTTTTCAACAACCACCGTTGACAACGAAGATCGAGCCGATGCCGAACGCAGGGAGGCGGGGGCGTGCTATCTTCCTCCTGTCCTCGACGCATTCGACGATCAGATGGAGGTTTCAGATGCCGCGGAATGCGCTCATGCTCGCCGGTCTCCTCGCTCTTTCGACCAGCGCGTTTGCCCAGTCGCCCGAGATCGACACGCCGCTCCTCGCCGCGCCGGCCAATCAGCGCGAAGGCGCCATGGTCGTCAAGTGGAAGCCGGACTTCTCGTACGACATCCTGCGAAAGGGCACGAACCGCCTGGTGTGCTACGACCGATCCGGACAACCCGGACAGCAGCCGTTCTCGCTCGAGTGCACCAGCATCGCCAACCTCGATCGCGTCGCGCAGAACATGAAGTTCGAAGCGCAGGGCGACAAGAAGCAGGCGCTGCTCGACGCTGCGGAGAAAGACGGCACGCGTGTGAAGCCCGAATTCGGATCGGTGTTCTATAACCTCGGCGGCGCGGACCGGGAACACGCTCGTGCGCACACGACGGTGGCGGTACCCGGCGCCACGGCGCAATCGATGGGGCTGCCCGACAACAACAAGCAGGGTGGCGCGTGGATCATGAACGCCGGCACGTCGACGGCGCACATCATGATTCCTGGTCACTAGCAACACGAGCGAGGACCACATGGGCCTCTTTGCATCGACGCTGCTTTTCGCCGCCGCGCTTCAAGTCCAGAACGCGACGCAAGTCCAGAACGCGACCGAAGCCGGCCGATTCCATGTCGAGCACGCCACGCTCCTGAACGCGGGCTTCGAATGGGCGATCACCGGCGACGCGAACCGCAATGCCACTGTCAGCGTGCAGTTCCGGGCCGTCGGTGAAACGGCCTGGCGCAACGCGCTGCCGCTCGTGCGCATCGGCGGCGAGAACGTGTATCGCCGCCGCGAAAATCTCGACTACACCGTTCCCGACGGCTTCGCCGGCTCGATCCTGAATCTCGCGCCAGGCACCGAGTACGAGTGCCGTTTCCAACTCGCGGATCCAGACGGCACGACCGGCGAGACGACTCACGTTGTCAGGGTGAAGACGCGCACCGAGCCGATGCCCTCGAAAGAAGGCCGCACGCTCCACGTCTACCCGTCCGACTACCAGGGCCAGCGGATCGAGCCGAGCTTTACGAGCGTTCTTCAGGCGTATTACGGCGCCGGCCTCGGAGACTGGAGCGTGGTGTGGGAGCGCCGCGCCCAGCCCGGCGACACCATCCTGGTGCACGTCGGCCTCTACAAGCCCGAACGCTTCAACTACGTCGATCCGATGATGACGCCGTTCGACGGCTCGATGTCGCTGACGCTGAAAGGGACGAGAGAAAAGCCCATCACGATTAAAGCCGCTGGAGACGGCGAGGTCATCTTCGACGGCGACGGCAACGCGCGATTGTTCGACGTGATGGCGTCGAGCTATCACATCTTCGAGGGCCTCACCTTTCGCAACACCGACGTCGCCATCTTCGCCGGCCAGAAAGAGGTGCTGGGCGCGGTCGGTCTCACAGTGAAGAATTGCCGCTTCGAAAACATCGGGGCCGGTGTCTGGACCGAGTACGCCGGCTCCAGCGATTTCTACATTGCGGACAATCTGTTCCTCGGGCGGGACGATCGCTTCCGCCTCGTCGGATGGACCGGGCCTTTATGGGCCAGCGCAGGCCCGTATGGCTCTCATCTGCTCAAAAGCTATTACGCCGTGAAGGTGTACGGACCGGGCCACGTCATCGCACACAACGCGATCGCGTATTTCCACGACGGGATCGGCATCTCCACCTACGGCACGCCCGAACAGGATCCCGAACGCCGCGCCTCGTCCATCGACATCTACAACAACGACATCCACATGATGGGGGACGACTACATCGAAACCGACGGCAGCGTGCACAACGTCCGCGTGTTCAACAACCGCGGCGTCAACGCGGCGCACGGCGGCTACAGCGCGCAGCCGGCGTTCGGCGGCCCCATCTATTTCATCCGCAACATCCTCTATCACGTGCCCAGCGGCGTGGCGTTCAAGTTCAGCGCGAAGCCGGCGGGCCTGTTCGTCTACCACAACACCATCATCGGCGAGCACATCGTGGGCGACCCGTCCGCGAACATGCACTTCCGCAACAATCTGTTCCTCGGGCGCGACACACCCGGCCGCGGCATCCTGCGGCTCGCGAACGCCACCGACGATTTCAGCACCGACTACAACGGGTACCGCCCGAACCGCGGCGTGAAGGATCAGTACGCGTTCCTCGGCCCCAGCAAAGGCCAGCGCCTCTACGAGCCGTCAATCGACGATTGGAAAATGTTCGAGACGCTGTCGGATTTGAGGGCCGCCACCGGGCAGGAGACGCACGGCGTCGAAGTGGATTTCGACATCTTCGAGAAGCTGGCGCCGCCCGATCCCGCGCAGCGTCACGCGGTGTATCACGCGATGGATTTGAACTTCGCTCTGAAGCCGACCGAGCAAGGCCGTCGATGCGGGCGTGATCATCCCGACGGTGAACGACGTATTCAAAGGAGCAGCACCGGATCTTGGCGCGCTGGAGGCGGGGGCGCCTGCGCCGCAGTACGGTCCGCGCTGGCTCACTTGGCAGCCGTTTTATCGATAAGACTGTGTAACGAAAAACGAAGACCGAAAAACGAATAGCGATCTCTGCGAAACGCTGGGTCGCTATTCGCTTCTTCGTTCTTTCGTTTTTCGCTAGTTCGTCGTACCAGTGCCCGACAGCCACTGCGGCTGCACGAACCCGCCGTTGCCGGCGACGTCCCACATCGAGAACCGCACCCACTTCTTGCCGGCAGCATCAAACGGAATCGAGAGCTTCTTCGTTCCAAACGCCTGCATATCGGTTGCAGAGATCACTTTCTTCGTCACCGTCTTTCCGTCGCCCGTGACGATCTCCATGAACGCCATCGGGTACGTCCACTCGACGTCAGCCGTGATCGTCCGCTGCGTGCCGGTGCCGCTGACCGCGTAGTTCTTGATGAGAATTTCGCCTGTGCTCACGAAGAAGTTTCCCTCGCGCATCGACTTGAGTACCGGGCTCCAGTCCTCATCGGGTCCGGGCACGGTATCGAGCTTCAGGTAGTTGACCGGGAAGTTCGCGTAGGTGTCGTCTTCGGGGCTCTTGCGGTACGTGTCGATGTCGGCGATGACGAGCTTCGGCCGGATTCCCATGCCGGCGTACATGTTGTTCATCGTGTCGACCGCGTCGAAGCAGCGCCACGCGCACATCGTCGGTTCCGAGTTGTCCTGACCCATACCCGGCTTGAACGCCACGCCGAGGTATCGATCGTTCTGCAGATATTTCGTGCCCCACGTTGCGTCGGGGAAGCCGGCAGTGGATTTCGTGCGCGGGTGCGCGTGATACCAGTAGCCGCCCTCGGCATCGAGCAGTTGCTGCACTTTGTCTGCGTTCCCGGTGTGGTAGACCTTCCCGTAGGTCGGATCGTTTTCCTCGAACGGCAGCGGCGTGGGCGCCGCCGCGCCGGCGCCGCGCCCGCCGCCGATCGAACCCGGCTTCGACCAGTACACGTTCTTCGGCCACATGATGTTGTAGTGCCCACCGAACGCGACGCTCGGTTCTTCCCAGGGTACGACGAGGAAGTCTTTATCCGACAGACGCCGCGACGCTTCCGCGTAGTCCTTCTGATCTCTGAACCGCAGCGGGCCATGATCGTTCGCCGCCAGGCTGTCGGCGTGGAAATCGCTCAGGCCGATCACATTGAGACCGATGGCCTTCATCGCGATCAAGTCCTGCAGCGGCGTATCGAATCCGCCGACGCGCATTCTATCGACCACGCGCAGATGGAAGTGGTTGACGAACGTCTTGTAGCCCGGAACCGCCTTGAACACGTCGTCGTGCGTGAACGCCAGCGCCGCCTGTCGCGTCGCGTCGCCTGCCTCGGGGCTGACGTAGAAGAACATCTGCATCTTCTGCCACGTGCCGGGAGGCGCGTTGTAGAGCGCGTAGTTCTGCTCGTAGGTCGGGAACGTGTCCGACTCTGCCTCGGGCATCGTGACGCCGATGCTGTAGGTGCCGCCGCCGTCGTTGCGATAGAAGACGTAACCAAGGTTGACGTCCACTTCGCGCGTGAAGAAGAACGTGTGTGGCGGCGGGAACGTCGCGATCGATCCCTTCGGCCCCTCGGCCAGGAGCAGCCGATTCGACGCGCGGATGGCGGACAGTCCGTCCGCCTTCGGGCCGCCGAACTGATGCTGCTGCGGATGGCCGCCCGTATCGCGCCACGTGACTCGAGGCATCGTCGCCGTCGAGAACCCCTTCAGACCCGCGTCGTACTTGTATGCGACTGAAGGTTCTGTTCGTTCGCGCGATGGCATCCATCTGCAGAAGGTTGGTTCCGCGATAGACCGTGAATCGCAGGTTGCCGTCGAAGATCCCGAGCTTCATCCCCGGGAACGTGACGGCCAGGCTCGCGCCGTCGCTCTTGACCTCGCACGATGAAGCCGAGAACGCCGACACGTCTCGGCGAATCTCCTCGGGTTTGCGTGGGAGCGGGATGCCGCGGCCGCCGGTGAACCCGGGCGGGTTGGGATTTGGATTGTAAGCCAGGCCTACCGCGCGAGCCCGATTGGAGGGCTGCGACCTGCTCCTCGATGGTGCCGCCCTGTCCCAACGTCTGCGTCTGGGCTTCGGACCGCCCGCACCGCCCCCTCGCCCGCCACCCGCGGTCGCAGGGTAATAACCCGGCACACTCAGCGGCGCATCCCAGAAGGCGTACCACTTGTGCTTTTCGAGCAGCTCGGGCGTGACGTCGATTCCAAGGCTGGAAAACGCGTTCGCCTGGTCGTTCGACATGCGGCGGACGCCAGTCGTCACACGATATTCAGGTGTGAGGTTCTGCCCGAGCATCGCCCATTCGCCAGTGCCTCGGCGCGCGGAGAGATCGCGAATTGTCGGCGTGCCGGCGTCGATCGCAAATCGCGCGCGCAGCTGCGACGTGCCCTGGCCATTCCACGAAACAGTGAGCACGTTGCCTTCAAGAGCGGACGTGAGGCCGGTGCTCGCTTTGTACTGCGTGAGGTTGCAGTTCAACGCAGCCGGTGCCTGATTCGCGGCGCGGACATCCGACGAAGACGCGGGAGACATGACGAACGCGGTGACGACCGCGCACACAGCGCCGAGCGACAACACCAATTTCGTGCGTTTCATTTTCGGCCTCCTGAGGTGAGCGGGTAAGTGTAACCGTGAATCCTCGGGCTGGCCAGAATCGATACGATCTGCGACATACTTCCCCGAATGCACGGCGCCTTCTGGGTCCTTCTTCTCAGCGGCATTCTCGGGTTCCGCGTCGGGATGTTGGGCTTCCCCGACTGGCAGGTCGCCGTCGAAACGGCGCAGGTCGTCGGCGGGCTTGTCCCATATCCACCCGACAACGTCTTCTACATCTATCACACGCGGTTATGGACCGTGCTGCACCAACTGCTTGCGCTCGGGCTTCGGGCGGGCGTAAGCGAGCTCACGCTTTCCCTGATTGTCAGCGGGGTCCAGGGGATGCTCACGTTTCAAGCACTGGCGTTGTTCGTCTACGCGCTCGAGCCGGGACATCCTGCTCGCCGTCGGCGCCGCTGCGTTGATTTTCTTCACGCGCTCCGCCGAGTACGGCACCGTGTACCCGCTGTTCCTGCTGGGCACGGAACACACGTACGGGGTGGTCGGCTTGTCGACGGGTGTGCTGGCCGTCGCGATGCTCGGCGCCGGCTGGTATCGTGCCGGCGCCCTGTTGCTGGGGATGGCGCCGTGCATCCATCCGGCGCTCGGTTCGTGGACCGCCCTTACAGTCTTCCTCGCCGTGCTCTCGGACTTTCGCAGCCTTCGCGTGGAGCTTCGCGCGGCCCTGCCGTGGCTTCTGGCCGGATGCGGCGTCACGGTCGCAAGCCTGCTGATCCACTTCAGCCTCGCACCCGGAACGCCCGCGGGCATGGCGCGCCTCTCTCCAGAGGATCTTTCGACGTTCGTCAGGCTCTGGGACGGACACCGTGCGGCCGTCAACATCTGGCACAACGGCGTGATGCTGAACGTCGCGTCGTTCGTCGTCGCGTCCGCGTGGCTCACGTTTTTCTCGACCGGCACTTCCGAGCTCCTCAAAGTTGCTCCTGCGCATTACGGCGGCTGGATCGCTGCTCGCGCTCGCGATGATTCCGCTCTCCTGGATTCCACCCGACCGTCTGCCGGCGGCGCTGCTCGTCTTGATGCCTGGCCGGTACCTCAACTTCGCAGCTATGACGTTCGTCGCGCTCATATTCGGCCTTCTGGCCAGCCGTCGTGCAGCTTTGGAGCAGCGTCGTGCTGTTGTTCCTGACGTGCGGCTTGCTGGCCGGCGGCCACAGCATGTTGTGGGAGTTCCTCGAACACCATCACGGTATTCGCTATCAGAGTCACGTCAGGCCGCTCCATATCGTCTGGATGGCAACGGCCGCACTACTCGCCGGCGCCGCATGGAAGAGCAGAGAGCAAGGGCTAAGAGCGAAGAGCCGTCGCACCCATCGCACCCATTGCACCCGTTGCACCTATCGCACCTGTTCCTGCTCTCCCTCGTCGTGTTGATGACGATGCATCAGCACGGAGAGCTGTCGGGCGCGCATTTCCATGACCGCACGAACGACGTGTTCTTCGCCGACATCGCGCGCGGCCCAGGAGTGCTGCTCGTCGCTGGCGATCTGCACCTTATCCAGTTGCGCACCAGGCGTCCTGTGCTTCTCGACACGGGCGCGCTGGACACCGTGATGTACTCGCTCGAAACCGGGGCGCCGATGCAGCGCATGCTCCGCGATATTTACGGGCTCGATCTTCTTCACCCTCCGCCAGACGCCGTTGGTGCGGGCCGGATTCCGGCGCTCTCGCACCGCGACACCTGGGAACGGTACTCGCCGGAACAGTGGCGCGAGATTCGACGCGATTTCGGCGTCACGCAGGTCCTCGCGTACTCGGACTGGACGCTGCAGCTGCCTGTCGCGTCTCAGAGCCGGCGCCTGCTGCTCTATGACATTCCAGGCCCTTAAAGCTGTTATTCTTTCGGCACTGCAGGCATGATCATCAGCCGGACACCGTTTCGGATCTCATTTTTCGGCGGCGGCACCGACTATCCAGAATGGTACGGCGAGCACGGGGGCGCCGTGCTGGCGACCACCATCGATAAGTACTGCTACATCAGCGTTCGCGAGCTGCCGCCGTTTTTCGACCATCGCTTTCGCGTTGTCTATTCAATCGTCGAAAACGTGAAGGAGATCGGCGATATCCAGCATCCTGCCGTGCGCGGCGTGCTCGAGTGGCTGAAGGTAGACAAGGGACTCGAGATTCACCACGACGGCGACTTGCCCGCGCGATCGGGGCTCGGATCGAGCTCGGCATTTACGGTTGGGCTCATCAACGCGGTGCACGCGCTCGATGGGCGCCACATCGCGAAGGAGACGCTCGCGAACGAAGCCATCCACGTCGAGCAGTGCGTGCTCCGCGAGCGCGTCGGGCTGCAGGATCAAGTGTCGGCAGCGTTCGGCGGCTTCAACCACATCACGATTTCGCGGAACGGCACCTACAGCGTCGCGCCGATCGTGCTGCCTCCCGAGCGGCTGCACGCGCTTCAGAGTCACCTCATGCTCGTCTTCACGGGCATTTCCCGGACGGCGAATGAAGTTGCGGAAACGGTCGTCACGAACATGAAGAACAAATCGGCCGACATGCGTACGATGCAGCAGATGGTCGAGCAGGCGATCGACATCGTATCGTCGGCGAAGACGGATCTCGTGGAGTTCGGCCATCTCTTGAGGGACGCCTGGCAGCTCAAGCGCTCGCTGTCGGATCGCGTGACGAACGCGACGGTCGATCGACTGCTCGACACCGCGATGAAGGCGGGAGCCATCGGCGGAAAATTGCTGGGCGCCGGCGGCGGCGGGTTCATGCTCCTGTTCGTGCGGCCGGGCGATCACGAGAAGGTTCGCATCGCCCTCGGCAACCTCATCACCGTGCCATTCAAGTTCGAGATGTCCGGCGGCCGCATCGTGCTCTATCAACCAAACGGCCTATGACCATCCGCTATCCGTACAAGGGTCACGGGCTCGCCGGATTCGACCGCATCTCGCACTCGCATTCCGCCGCTCAGCTCATCGGGTGGTACCGGGCGATGCTGCGCATCCGCCGAATCGAGGAGGAGATCGAACGTCGTTACCATCAGGATCTGATGAAGACGCCGATTCACCTCGTTATCGGCCAGGAAGCGGCGGCCGTGGGGTGCTGCTCGGCGCTGCGCACGACCGATCTCGTCTACACGAGCCACCGCACGCATGGCGCGTATCTGGCGAAGGGCGGCGATCTGACGCGCATGTTGTGCGAGATGCATTGCCGCATCAACGGCTGCGTGGGCTCCCGCGGCGGATCGATGCACCTGATCGATAAATCCGTCGGGATGTCAGGCACCTCGGCGATTGTGGGGGGCGCGGTGCCGATCGCGACCGGCGCGGCACTCGCCGCAAAGATGAAACAGGACGATCGGGTCGTCGTCGTGTTTCTCGGCGACGCGACCACAGAGGAGGGCGTCACGGCCGAAAGCCTCAATTTTGCGGCGCTGAAAAAGCTGCCGGTGATTTTCTTCTGCGAAAACAATTTCTACTCGGTCCAGTCGCCGCTGGCGGCTCGGCAGCCGCCCCGCGACATCCGCGCGTGGGCCGAAGCCCATGGGATGCCGGCCGACTCGGTGGACGGCGTCAATGTCCTCGCTGTACACGAGGCGGTCAGGGCGGCGGTGGAGAGAGCCAGAACCGGCGGCGGCCCGACGTTCATCGAAGTTGCGTTGTATCGGTTCCGCGCGCACGGCGGCGCCGGTGACGACAGCAGAACCGGGTATCGCGCCGAGGCCGAACGTGTCGCGTGGGAAGCCGTCGATCCGCTTCACCTGTTCGGCGACTACCTGACGCGCTCGGCAACGCTCGATGCGGCCGCCATCCAGACCATGGAAACCGACATTGCCGCCGAAATCGCCGACGCTTTCGACCTGGCGCTCGCAAGTCCGAACCCGACGGAAGAAGACCTATACAAGCATGTGTACGCGGACTAAGCCGCACCAAGCCGCGAGCGGCGCCGAGCGGGGGGAAGGGGCCCCCGCGTTTAAAGATGCCTTGGGACGAAGGTTTAGTTAATTCGCTCGTGTACGATCGGCCCGACCCCGCTGAGGGGCGCGTCGTGTCGTACGTGCGCGCCGTCAACGAGGCGCTGGCGACGGCGCTGGAGCACGATCCGAGCGTCTTCGTCCTTGGCCAGGGCGTCGACGATCCGACGGCGATGTTTGGAACCACGAAGGATCTGGCTGCGCGATTTGGGCCCGACCGCGTCTTTGACACGCCGCTGTCTGAGGAATCGATGATGGGCGTGTCCACGGGCGCGGCGATGAACGGCATGCGCCCGGTGTTCATGCACAATCGCCCCGACTTCGTGCTGCTGGCGTTCAACCAGCTCGTGACCCACGCGTCGAAATTCCATTTCATGGACAATGGCCAGACCACGGTGCCGATGGTCGTCTGGGCCGCGATCGGCCGTGGATGGGGATCCGGCGCGCAGCACTCTCAGGCCATTCATGGCATGTTGCTCGGCGTGCCGGGCTTGAAGATTGTGATGCCGAGCACGCCGTACGATGCCAAGGGCCTCCTGCTGTCGGCGATTCTCGACAACAACCCGGTGTGCGTATTCGAGCATCGGTGGCTCATGAAAAAGGACGGCGTGGTGCCGGAAGGCGCGTATCGGGTGCCGATCGGCAAAGGCATCTACCGCCGTCGCGGCCGCGACGTCACGATCGTCGGGGCTTCTCATGCGATCGAGCTTGCATTTCAGGCCGCGACATCACTGTCCTCTGACGGCATCGACGTCGAGGTCATAGACCTGCGCACGATCAAACCGCTCGACGAAGCGATCGTCCTCGAGTCGCTGAAAAAAACGGGGCGTCTCATCGTCGTCGATACGGCCTGGATGAAGGGCGGCTTGTGCGCGGAGATCGGATGTCTCGCCGCAGAGAAAGGATTCGCCGATCTGAAGGCACCCGTCGTGCGTATCGGACTACCAGACATCCCGACGCCGGCAGGCTACACGCTGGAACAGTTCTACTATCCCGATGCCGCGCGCATCGCCGCCGCGGCGCGCGAGCTGGCCCGCACCTGATGGCCTACGAGCTTTCGAGCACAAGCTGGGGACAGGAAGAGCTCGACGCGATGCAGCGCGTGCTGCGCAGCGGCCGCTTCACCATGGGCGAGCAGGTTCGCTTGTTCGAGGACGCGTTTGCGGCGCGCTTCGGCATGAAGCACGCGGTGATGGTCAACTCGGGATCGTCCGCGAACCTCGTCGGCGTGGCGGCGCTGTTCTACCGGTCGACGCGACCGCTGCAGCGCGGCGACGAAGTCATCGTGCCTGCCATCTCGTGGGCCACCACGTTTCACCCGCTTCAGCAGTACGGCTTGAAGCTGCGGTTCGTCGACGTCGAGCTGGACACGCTCAACATGGACGTGTCGAATCTCGAAGCCGCCCTCACGCCGCGCACGCGGATGGTCGTCGCGGTGAGCATTCTCGGCAACCCGGCGGCGCTGGATCGAATCCGGGCGTTCTGCGACGCACACGACCTCATCATGTTCGAGGACAACTGCGAGTCGCTGGGCGCCAGCCTGAACGGCCGCCTGTGCGGCACGTTCGGCGACATCAACACGTTCAGCACCTTCTACTCGCATCACATATCGACGATGGAGGGCGGGCTGCTCGTTACGAACGACGTTGAAATCGATCACCTCGCGCGAGCGATCCGCAATCACGGATGGGCGCGCGACGTGCCGGCCGACTCCATCGTGAACCAGGGCCAGCAGCACGACGACCCGTTCTTCGAGGCCTACCGATTCGTGGTGCCCGGGTATAACGTCCGGCCGCTCGAGCTCGCCGGCGCCGTCGGCATCGAGCAGCTCAAGAAACTCGACGGCATGCTTCAGGTCCGGCGGCGGAACGCCGCGCATTTCGTCGAGCTGTTCCGCGGCGACAACCGCTTCATCATTCAGCGCGAGAACGGCGCGAGTTCCTGGTTCAGCTTCACGATCATCCTGAACCCGGAGTCGACACTCGATCGGGCCCGCGTGATGGACGCGATGCGAAACGGCGGCATCGAATTCCGCATGATCACCGGCGGCTGTTTTCCGCATCATGCGGCCGTGAAGTTCTTCGACTACGACATCGTCGGCACCCTGGATCACGCGAAGCTCGCCCACGAGCGCGGATTTTTTGTGGGCAACCACCCCCGCGACATCACGGCGGAGCTCGATCATCTCCGCTCGGTACTAAATGGGGTCTGACCCCCTTTTTACGGTTTTCGTAAATTCATGATGAAGGTGCTTGTCACCGGCGGTGCCGGATACCTTGGATCGGTGCTGGTCCCGGCGCTGCTCGACCGCGGCTGCTCGGTGGCGGTCGTCGACAATTTCATGTACGGCCAGGACAGCCTCGCGGCGGTCTGTTATCACCCGCAGTTCTCGATCGTGCGCGGCGACGTGCGATCGATGGACACGATGAGGCCGCTCGTGAAGAACGCGGATGTCATCATTCCACTTGCGGCGCTCGTCGGAGCGCCGCTGTGCGATCGCGACCCGCTTGCCGCGACGTCGACGAACAAGCAGGCGATCGTCGACATGCTCGGCCTCATCGGACGAGACCAGCGTGTCATCCTGCCGATCACCAACAGCGGTTATGGCGTCGGCGAGGCGGGTAAGTTCTGCACAGAGGAAACGCCGATCCGGCCGGTCTCCCTGTACGGCCGCGACAAAGTCGAGGTGGAGCGAACGCTGCTCGAGCGGCATCCGGCCGCCGTCAGCCTGAGGCTCGCCACGGTGTTCGGCATGTCACCGCGGATGCGGCTCGATCTCCTCGTGAACGACTTTACCTACCGCGCGTACACCGATCGGTTCATCGTGCTCTTCGAGAGCCACTTCAAGCGCAACTTCATTCACGTCCGCGACGTGGCGCGCGCGTTCCTGCACGCCATGGATCGGTTTGACGCCATGAAGGGGCAGGTGTACAACGTCGGTCTCTCCGACGCGAACCTCTCGAAGCTCGAGCTGTGCCAGCGGATTCAAAAGCACCTGCCGGGCTTCACGGTTCACGAGTCCAACGTCGGCAAGGATCCGGACAAGCGCGATTACATCGTGTCGAACGAGAAAATCGAGCGCACCGGCTACTCCCCGGCGTTCTCGCTGGACGATGGCATTCGAGAGCTCATCAAGGGGTTCGCCATGATCCGGAACTCGAAGTACTCGAATATCTGAGCATGACGAGACCCGACCGGCCTCTCATCTCCGTCGTCTTTTCCTTCCGCAATGAGGCCGATAACATCCCGACGCTGGTCGCTCGGCTCGACGCGATGTTCGCCGGCCAGAACGTCGACTACGAGATCGTTTTCGTCAACGATTCGTCCACTGACGCGTCGCTGTCGCTGCTCGTCGCGGAGCGTCAGCGCAACCCGCGCATCACGATCGTGAATATGTCGAGGCGGTTCGGCGTGGCGGAGGGTGTCATTGCCGGCATGGCCACGTCTCGTGGCGACGCCGTCGTCTACATGGATGCCGACCTGCAGGATCCGCCTGAAGTGATCCCGAAATTGATCGATCGCTGGCGGCAGGGAGCCGACGTCGTCCACACCGTGCGCACGCGGCGGCACGGCGAGAACGCGCTCAAGATGGCGGCGACACGTGTGGCCTACCGTCTCATCCAGTTCGGCTCATCGATCGAGCTTCCGGTCGACGCCGGCGATTTCAAGCTGCTCTCGCGAGCCGCGGTCGATCATCTGCTGCGATTGCGCGAGTCGGACCCATATTTGCGCGGTCTCGTCGTGTGGCTCGGCTTCAACCAGGTGTGCGTTCCCTACGAGCGCGACTCGCGGCACGCGGGGCGCACGCATTTTCCGTTTTTCAGCAGGAATCCGTGGAAGACGTTCACCACCGGGCTGACGTCGTTCTCGTTCATGCCGATCTACGCCTGCTTCGCGATCGCGGCGGCTGGCGTGATCGCGTCGCTGATGCTCGCCCTTGCAGGATCGACGTTCATGGCCGCCCTGACGTTTTTCTGGGCCACGACGATCGGCGCGATCGCGGTCATGGGCACCTACCTCATCCGCGTGTATAAGGATGTGCGCGGCCGCCCGCCGTACATAATCGAATCGATCATTGGCAATGACGATCAGCAGCCCCGATCTCGTTCTCGTTAATCCCGGCAGCCGAGCGCGAATCTACCAGTCTCTTGGGAAGCGGCTGACGGCGGTCGAGAACCCCGTCTGGGCCGGCCTCATCGCCACGTTCGCACGGGCACAGGGTTTCTCGGTCGAGATCGTCGATGCCGAAGCCGACGAGCTCACACCCGAGCAGGTCGCTGATCGTGTGAAGGTCCTTTCTCCGGTGCTCACCGCCATCGTCGTCTATGGTCACCAGCCTTCGGCATCCACCCAGAACATGACGGGAGCCTCGGCGCTGGCGACAGCGATTAAACACATCGTGCCCGACATGCCGCTCCTCATGCTCGGCGGACACGTCGCGGCGCTCCCCGAGCGCACGCTCGCGGACGAAGCGTGTGATTTCGTCTCGAGCGATGAAGCTCTTCACACGGTCGTCGACCTGCTGCACGCGTTTAAAGCGACCGCCGAACCGGACCTGTCTCGCGTGCGTGGGCTGGTATACCGCGATCACGGGCACCCGGTCCGCAACCAGGCGGCGCCACTCGTGAAGGATCTCGATGTCGAGATGCCCGGAATCGCGTGGGACCTGCTGCCAATGGCGCGCTACCGCGCGCACAACTGGCATTGCTTCGGCGATCTCGAGCGTGAGCCGTACGCGGCTATCTACACCACGCTGGGGTGCCCGTATCGCTGTTCGTTCTGCTGCATTCAGGCACCGTTCAAGGCCGGCGAGCAGATGATGGGTCTCCGCGCCGAAGCGAACAGTTACCGGTTCTGGACGCCGGCGCGGGTCATCGCCGAGATCGATCTGCTCGTCGACAGGTACGGCGTGCGGAACATCAAGTTCGCCGACGAGATGTTCGTGCTGAATCAGCGCCACGTCACTCGGCATCTGCGACCTGCTGATCGAGCGCGGCTACAACCTGAACATCTGGGCCTACGCACGCGTCGACACGGTAAAAGACAACATGCTCGACAAGCTCAAGCGCGCCGGTTTCAACTGGCTCGCGCTCGGCATCGAGGCGGCGGACGACCACGTGCTGACCGACGTCGACAAGCGCTACCAGGTTGGTGAGGTGTACGACACGGTTCGCCAGATTAAGAATGCCGGCATCAGCATCATCGGCAACTTTATCTTCGGGCTTCCGGAAGACACCCACGAGACGATGCAGCAGACGCTTGACCTGGCGCTCGACCTCAACTGCGAGTTCGCCAATTTCTACTCTGCGATGGCTTACCCGGGCTCGCCGTTGTACGACGAGGCGGTCCGGAATGGGTGGCGGCTGCCGGACACGTGGAGCGGCTATTCACAGCATGCCGTGGACACCTTGCCCCTGCCCACGCGGCATATCTCTGCCGGAGAAGTCTTGCGCTTCCGCGATCGTGCGTTCGACACGTACTTCCGCCACGAGCCGTACTTGAGGATGGTGAAAGAGAAGTTCGGCGACGCCACCGTGGCCCACATCCGCCAGATGACGTCGCATACGCTGGAGAGGAAGTACACGAAAACGAAAAACGAAGAACGAAAAACGAATAATGCTCGAACCAGCTGCGATCGACGGTTTTCGTTCTTGTCGTTGTTCCGACTCTTCAGGTCGCCCGTGTCTACGGCTCAATCACTTCCAGCCCGCCCATGTATGGGCGCAGCGCGTCGGGCACGCGCACCGACCCGTCCTTCTGCTGGTAATTTTCGAGCACGGCGACCAGTGTGCGGCCGATCGGCAACCCCGATCCGTTCAGCGTGTGCACGAACTCGGCTTTCCCCGCTCCACCCGCCTTGAATTTGATGTTCGCCCTGCGGGCCTGAAACGCCTCGGCGTTGCTGCACGAGGAAATTTCTTTGTACGCGTTCTGGCCCGGAAGCCATGCCTCGACGTCGTATGTCTTCGCCATTGAGAAGCCGACGTCTCCGGTGCACAGGACCATCGTGCGGTACGGCAGACCGAGCTTCTGGAGCACGTCTTCCGCATTCAGCGTCATCGACTCGAGCTCGTCGTACGACGTGTCGGGGTGCGTGATCTTCACCATCTCGACCTTCTCGAACTGATGCTGCCTGATGAGGCCGCGCACGTCTTTGCCGTACGATCCCGCTTCGCTGCGAAAGCATGGCGTGTAGGCCGTGTACTTCAGCGGCAGCAGGTCGCCGTTCAGAATCTCGCCGCGATGAATATTCGTCAGCGGTACCTCGGCCGTGGGAATCAGAAAGAGATCCCATTCGCCGGCAACCTTGAACAGGTCGGCTTCGAACTTCGGCAGTTGTCCCGTCGCTTCGAGCGAAGCCCGATTGACGAGATACGGCGGCACGACCTCGAGGTATCCGTGCTCGCGCGTGTGCACATCGAGCATGAAGTCCGTGAGCGCGCGCGACAATCGCGCGCCGGCGCCGAGAAGCAGCGCAAATCTCGCGCCCGACATCTTCGTGGCGCGCTCGAAATCCAGAATGCCGAGGGCGGGTCCGAGATCCCAGTGCGCGCGCGGCTCGAAATCGAACCTCGTCGGCTCCCCCCACGTGCGCACGACCACGTTGTCCGCTTCGCTCTTGCCGACGGGGACGCTGGCGTGCGGTACGTTCGGCAGCGACATCAGGATGATCGAGCGCTGTTGCTCGACCTGATCGAGCTCGATGTCGAGCTGGCGTATCTGCTGCGCGCGCTGCCGGTTCGCCTCGAAGATACCGCTCGCGTCCTTCCCTTGACGCTTGGCCCGCGCCACTTCGTCGCCGGCCGCATTCTGATCGCGCTTCAGACCTTCGAGCTCCGGAATCAGCCGGCGTCTCCTGTTTTCGAGCGTCGCGAGTTGCTCGAGATCGCCCTCGACGTTCCAGCCGCGGTTCTGCAACCCGCGCCGGACTTCTTCCTGGTGATCGCGTACGTATGACGGGTCAAGCATGGTGAAATTGTATGCTACGGCCCGCCACCTACCGCCTGCCGCGCCTAAAGTAGAATGACGGCGTGAAATCAACCGTTCGCAAAGTCGTTTTCCCGGCCGCCGGTTTAGGTACTCGATTCCTGCCCGCGACCAAGGCACAACCAAAAGAAATGCTTCCTCTCGTCGACAAGCCGATCATCCAGTACGGCGTCGAAGAGGCCGTCGCGTCCGGCGTCGAGAACATCATCATCGTCACCGGGCGCGGAAAAAACGCGATCGAGGATCATTTCGACGTCAACATCGAACTGGAAAGCTTTCTTCAGCAGCGCGGCAAGCTCGATCTGCTCGAAGAGATCCGCCAAATCTCCAACATGATCAACGTGGCGTACGTGCGCCAGGGCGAGCCGCTGGGTCTCGGCCACGCGGTGTTGGTGACCGCGGACCTCGTGGGCGACGAGCCTTTCGCCGTCATCCTCGCGGACGATGTGATCGACGCCAATCCGCCGGCGCTACGGCAGATGATCGACGTGTTCGAGAGAGTCGGCGGGCCGGTCCTCGCCGTCGAGCGTGTGCCCGCGGATCAGGTTTCCAATTACGGCATCGTCGACATCGATTCGTCCGTGGATCTCGGCAAAGGCGTTCACCTGGTGCGAGACCTGGTCGAGAAGCCGCGGCGCGAAGAGGCGCCGTCGAATCTCGCCATCATCGGACGCTACCTGCTGACGCCGGATATTTTTCCCGCCCTCCGCGAAACCGCGAGCGACAGGACCGGCGAAATCCAGCTGACCAACGGGCTACGCAGGCTTCTTCAGCAGCGGAAAATCTACGCTTACGAAGTCGAGGGGTCGCGCCACGATACCGGCAACAAGCTGGGCTACCTTCAGGCGGTCGTCTATTTCGCGCTCAGGCGGGCGGATTTGAGCGAACCGTTTCGTGCTTATTTGCGGGCGGAGAACATCGAGCGGCGCAGCACCTACCGCACCGGCAAATAACTACTCGCCCGAGGCTTTGGCCGGGCTCGTGGTGCCCGCCGCGGGCGCGGTGGGTTTCGACTCTTTGGACTCTTTCGACTCCTTGGACTTCTCGACTCTTTCGACTCTTTCGACTCCCCGGACTCTTTCGACTCCCCCGACTCTTTCGACTCCCCGACTCTTTCGACTCTTTCGCCGCTCCCGACTTCGTATCGGCTCCCGCCGAACCCTTCTTCGCGTAATCGGTGATGTACCAGCCAGTGCCCTTGAACTGAATCGCGGGGCTCGACACGAGCTTCTGTACTTTTGCTTCGCCGCAGTTCGGGCAGGTCTCTACCGGTGGATCCGAGAATTTCCGGATCCGCTCGAAGCGGTGGCCGCACGCAGCGCATTCGTACTCGTACAGTGGCATTTCGCGAAACAGTTTACTCCAGCAAGTCTCCGGTGGCGTCGCCGAGCATCAACTGGCGCTGCACGGCAAACGTCGCGGTGCCGTTGCCGAGGAGCTGATCGTGGAACGCGCGCTGCGAATACTTCGCGCCTTGCTGCTCTTTGTAGTCGCGGCGCAGCTTCAGCAGCATCAGCTTCCCGACTGAATAGACAAGGTAGGTCGGATCGAACGTCCCGCGCTCGGCTTCGCGGCGTGCGCCGCCTTCCTCCATGAAACATTCGTCGCGGAAGAAACGCACGCCCTGCTCGACCGACCAGTCGTGCACGTGCAGCCTGATGGACACGATGAAGCGGCCGAGGCGAATCAGCGCTTCGGCGAGCTGCGCAAGCTTGAAGGTGGGATCGTTCCGGTGGAATCCCGCTTCGACCATCATCTGCTCGGCGTAATGCGCCCAGCCCTCGACGAACGAGGCCGGCGAGAACAGGATCGACTTGCGCACCTTCGACTCGACACGCCGCAGGAACTGATAGTGCAGGAAATGTCCGGGGTAGACCTCGTGAATCGAGATGGCCCACAGCGTCGGGAAATTGAAATCGCGCAGGTGCTCTTCCTGCCGGTCGGACGGCCATGATGGGTCGACGTCGGTCAGGTAGTAGAACGCGCGCGTCGCCTTCTGTTCGAAGGGTCCAGGCACCCACATGCTCGCAAACGTCCACCTGTAGAACTCCGGAGTCGGCGCAACGATGACCGATTCACCCTCCGGGCGCGTGACGATGCCGTTGCGGTCGATGAACGTGCTCAGCTCCTCGAGTTGTTGCTGCGCCGTCGCGGCCAAAGCCCCCGGCGCCGGATGGGCTTCCTTCGCCTTGCGCCATGCGGCTATCGGGTCGCCGCCGTCGAGTTTTCCGGCGAGCGAGCGGAACTCGTCCTGCGTGGCCTGGAACTCCCGCATGGCGATGCTGAGCAGCCGCTCCGCATCCATCGCCAGGCCTTCGTCGAGCGCGAGTTTCCGCTCGAACAGATCGCGGCCGAGACGGAAGGACGCCCGCGCCTTCGGCGCAGCTTCTTCCTCGAGGTACCGGATGTAGCTCGAAATCGCCGTGCCGGCTTCGGTGGACGCGTCCGCCAAATCGCCGAGCAGGTGCATGTCGTCGAGCGCGGAAAACGCCCTCGGCAGGTCCTTCTCGATGAAATTGAGCGCGCCGCGAAACGTCTCGAGACCGACTTTGATGAAGATGCCGGGCGGATCCTTGATGTTGTCGCGCGCCGCCTGCACAACGCGGGCGGTCTGACGCAGCTTCGAGAGAACCCGGCGGGCCCGTTCGGGCAGCGGCGCGTGGGTAAACACCACCTGCGCAGCGAGGCTGGAGCACAGCGTGTCGGCGTAATGGTGCGGATTGCGCTCCCAGGTGCGGATCTGCTCGAGCTCGAACATCCTCGCCTGGATGTTCGAGGCCACCATCGGCTGCTCGGCCTTTTCGACGGCCGTCAGGTCGCTGAGGTTGATGTCCTGGAGCCGGCGCGAGAAGCCGGAGAGCGCTCTGGTGTGCTGATCTATCGCGTTTCGGCTGAAATCTTCGATGTGGTCGTCGTACGTGTGTATCCCGTCAAGCGTCGCGCCCGTGGGATGAACTTCGTGGAGATAGGCGAGATAGTCGTCGACGAAATGATGAAATGGCTCGGACGAACGCATCATTTAGGCAGCAGCTCGAATCCCTGTTCAGTGTTGGCAGATACCGACAAACCACAATGGTACAATATCCTATTCCCCGCATGGCCGGCAGCCTGTACGTCGTTTCCACCCCAATCGGGAACCTGGACGACATTACAGTGCGCGCCCTTCACACTTTAAAATCCGTTGATCTCGTCGCCGCCGAAGATACGCGGCGCACCGGACTCCTCCTTCGTCATTTCGGAATTGCCACCCCGACAACGAGCCTGCATGCGCACAACGAAACCGAGAAAGTGCCGGCACTGCTGCAAAAGTTGTCGGATGGCCTGGACATCGCCCTCGTCTCCGATGCGGGCACGCCACTGGTCTCCGACCCAGGTCAGCGGTTGATTGCGGGCGCCGTCAGCAAAGGCATCCGTGTGGTTCCGATTCCGGGCGCGAGTGCGGTATTAGCAGCGCTGGCAGCTTCCGGATGTCCTGCGGACGAATTCGTCTTTGCGGGCTTCGCACCGTCTAGGTCAACAGACAGAACACGGTGGCTACAGACGCTTGCATCTGAACCGAGGACAGTCGATTTTCTTCGAAGCCCCGCACAGAATCTCCAAGACGCTGGCCGAGATGGGTGATATATTGGGCGATAGACCAATTATTATCGCCAGAGAGCTTACCAAACTTCACGAGGAGATTCTTCACACCACAGCTCGCGACGCGTCCCAGCTGAAATTCAACGAACGCGGCGAATTCACGATCGTCCTTGCGCCGCAAGTCAAGCCTGGCAGTCGTGCCTGAACACATTGATGATGCGAGGCTTAGCGCATATTTCTATCAATTGACCAATTCTGGCGGCTTATCCCGGCGCCAAGCGGTCACCGCGACTGCGCGTGAATTTGGTCTTTCGCCCAATGACGTGTACGGCCGCCTCGAGCGGCTCAAGGCCTGACCCTGCCTTGACCGAAGCAACAACGATTTGTTACCGTAGCGCCCGCTCAGGCAGAGTCCATGGCGAAGCAGCGGCGGGCGAGTTCCCGCTCCGGCCGGGTGAAACCCGCTGACGCGTCAGTTACCTCAGACGCGCGCGTGCATCAGCGCAACGGCGGCTCTACGCCGAATCCTCCGGTATCCGTCCCCATCCCTCGTACCGGACACGTTGAAGCCGTCGCGCTCTACGAAGAAGGCGTTGCGGCACTGCAAGCACACGAGTTCGCGCGAGCGTCCGCTCTGTTGCGATCCGTGGTGTCGCGCTACCCGGAAGAGCGAGAGCTTCACGAGCGCGTGCGTCTCTACTTGAATGTCTGTGAGCGGCACATGGCGCCGCGCGCCGCCTCCCCGTCGACGCCCGAAGAGCGCGTATTCGCAGCCACGCTTGGCGGTGAACGCCGGAAATTACGACGAAGCGCTCGACCATTTGCGGACCGCCAGTTCGGAAGCGCCCGAGTACGACCATGCGCTTTACATGCTCGCGTCGGTGCTCGCATTGCGCGATGCCCTCGACGAGGCGGTGCCGCTTCTGCTTCGCGCCATCGAGCTGAATCCCGACAACCGCACCCTGGCGCGCCACGATCCAGACCTCGAGCCGCTGCGAGAATTCGACAGCGTTCGAGCGGCGCTCGAAGCGACCAGTCCCCCCAAGACCGACCGTCGAAAGCCACTCCGCCGGCGGTAGGATCGGTATTTCATTTAAATTCAACGGCTTACGACAGAATGTCGGCGCTGGCCAGCGGCCGGTTTACGGTAGACGGTAAACTGGTAGGCCGATGTCGGACCTCCACGTCGTCATTCTGGCCGCCGGCAAGGGGACGCGCATGAAATCCGCGCGCCCCAAGGTGCTGCACGACGTCGCCGGCCGGCCCATGGTCGACTACGCCATGGCTGCCGCGCAGTCGCTTTCCCCGCGCACGACGACGGTCGTCGTCGGGCATATGAAAGAGCTCCTGCGCCAGGGGCTCGAACGGTATCCAGGACTCTCATTTGTCACCCAGGAGCCCCAACTTGGCACCGGCCATGCTCTTCTGCAAACCGCGAGCGTTCTCGAGGGCAAAACAGGCGTCGTTCTGTTGCTCTCCGGCGACGTACCGTTGCTGAAAGGCCACACTGTCGCCGCGCTCGTGCACAAGCACGCGGAGTCGAAAGTTGCCGCGACCGTGCTGACGGCCATCGTCGATCAGCCGTACGGCTACGGCCGAATCGTGAGAACAAAGGGAAGGATTTCGCGCATCGTCGAAGAGCGCGACGCCTCGCCGGCGCAGCGGAAGATTCGGGAAATCAACAGCGGCATCTACGTGTTTTCGCTCGGGCCGTTGTTCGATTCGCTCCGCGGGCTGGCAACCGGGAACGCACAGGGCGAGTACTACTTAACCGATCTCGTGTCGACCTATCGCCGCCGCCGACTCGGCGTCGAGACGGTCGTCGTCGACGATCCGAACGAGATTCGCGGCATCAACAGCCGGTCGGAACTGGCAGAAGCGAGCCGAATCGTGAGACAGAAGAAAAACGAAGAACTGATGGCCGCCGGCGTGACGATCGAAGATCCCGCCACGACCTATGTGGACGACGATGTGGTCGTTGGAGCCGATACAGTGATTCATCCGGGCGTGCATCTCGAGGGCCGCACGCAAATCGGCCAGGCCTGCGAGATCCACGCCGGAGTCCGTATCGTGAACTCGGTACTGGACGATCGGGTCACGGTGCAGAACTTCTGCGTGATCACCGGCAGCCGTCTCGCGTCAGGCGTGACCGTCGGACCGTTCGTCCACATACGGCCGGAGACAGAGCTTCGGGATTCGGTCCACATCGGCAACTTTGTCGAGCTGAAGAAGGCTGTATTGGGCAAAGGAACCAAGGCTGGTCATCACGCCTATCTTGGAGATGCGGTGATTGGCGACAACGTGAACATCGGCGCCGGCACGATCACGTGCAATTACGACGGCAGCCGCAAGCACCAGACGACGATCGAGGACGGTGTGTTCGTCGGCACTGATTCGCAGCTCGTCGCGCCGGTCACGATCGGCAAAGGGGCCTACGTCGGCAGCGGAACGACAATCCGCGAAAACGTCCCGCCTGGCGCGCTCGCCGTGAGCGCCGGAAAGCAGCGGAACATCGAGGGTTGGGTCGATGAAGAAGAAGGAAGCAGAAAGTCAAAGTGGAAAGTGAAAAGTAGAAAGTAAAAAGTAGGACATCAAATATGTGCGGAATCATCGGTTATCTCGGCCCGAAAGAAGTCGTTCCCATCCTGATTGATGGACTCCGCCGCCTCGAATATCGCGGCTACGATTCGGCCGGCGTGGCGGTTGTGCGAAACGGGCAGATCGAGCGCCGCCGGAGCGCGGGCAAGCTCGTGAACCTCGAGCAGGCGATCGACACGCAGCCGCTCGAGGGCCTTTATGGCGTGGGGCACACGCGCTGGGCGACGCACGGACGGCCCACGGAAGAAAATGCCCACCCGCACCTGGACTGCACGGGCAAGATCGTCGTCGTCCACAACGGCATCATCGAGAACTACCTGGACCTCAAGAAAGAGCTGCAGAAGCTCGGCCATAAATTCGTCACGGAAACCGACACCGAAATCATTGCGCATCTGCTCGAGCACCGACATGGGGTCTGACCCCCGTACCAGTACGGGGGTCAGACCCCACCACAACCTGGAGTGGGCGGCGAGAGAGGCGCTACTCCAAATGCGCGGGCTGTTTGCGTTCGTGGCCATCTCGACCGACGATCCGGAAAAAATCATCGCGGTCCGCAACGGGCCGCCGATCGTCGTCGGCCTTGGCGACAACGAATTCTTCGTGGCGTCGGATACGCCGGCCATTCTCAGCCACACGCGCGACGTCGTGTTTCTCGGCGACGAGGAGATGGCGGTCATCACGCGGACCGGTGTCGAGTTCACGAATTTCGCCGGCACACCTGTGTCGAAGGCGACGCAGCGCGTGCTCTGGGACCCGATCATGGCGGAGAAGGCCGGGTACCGCCATTTCATGCTCAAGGAAATCTTCGAACAGCCCCGCGCTGCCGAAGAAACGCTGCTCGGCCGTATCAGCATCGACTCCGGCTCGTGTGTTTCTGGATGAAATCGCGATTACCGAGGCAGACCTGCGCGGCATCAACAAGGTCGTGCTCCTGGCATGCGGCACCTCATGGCATGCCGCGCTGGTCGGCAAGTTCCTCATCGAGCGCTTCGCCTGTCTGCCGGTGGAGGTTGATTACGGCTCGGAGTACCGGTATCGCGACTTCATCGTCGATCCCCACACGCTCGTGGTGATCATCACGCAGTCCGGCGAAACCGCAGACACGCTGGCCGCGCTTCGCGAAGCGCGCAAGAAGGGCGCTCGAAGCCTCGCGATCTGCAACGTGGTCGGAAGCATGGCGACCAGAGAGTCCGAAGGCACCATCTATACGCACGCCGGGCCCGAAATCGGCGTGGCGTCGACCAAGGCATTCACGTCGCAGCTCGTGGCGTTGAACCTCCTGGCCCTGTTTCTGGGGCAGATGAAAGGTACGCTGCGCGAGTCCGACGCCAGAAGTCACCTCGACGCGCTCGTACAGCTTCCCAAAAAAGATGGAACAGGCGCTCAAGGCGTCGGGCGCGGTCGAAGAAATCGTCGCACGGTACTTCAATCGCAGCGATTTCCTGTATCTCGGCCGCGGCATCAACTACCCGATCGCGCTGGAAGGCGCGCTGAAACTGAAGGAAATCTCCTACATCCACGCCGAGGGTTATCCGGCGGGAGAGATGAAACATGGGCCGATCGCGCTCATCGACAGCGAGATGCCCGTCGTAAGCATTGCACCAAATGATCACGTCTTCGAGAAGATGCTTGGCAATATTCAGGAGGTCAAGGCTCGAGGCGGCTCGGTGATCGCCATCACGACTGAAGGGCACGACACGCTGAAAAGCATCCTGGATCCGGCGCGTGACGCGATTATCCCTCTCCCTCGCGTACCGGAAATGCTCTCGCCGATCGCGATGGTACTGCCGTTGCAGCTGCTCGCGTATCACATCGCGGTGCGCCGCGGCTGCGACGTCGATCAGCCGCGGAATCTCGCGAAGAGTGTCACGGTAGAATAGGCTGCTGGCTCCGGGCTACTGGCTCTGGGCCAGTCGCGTGTCACGCCGCAATCTCTGGCCTGCAGCCCGAAGCCCGGAGCCCGAAGCCCATTGGATCAGCTAGCAGCCCTCAATCCCGAACAACGCGAGGCCGTCCTGCACATCGACGGCCCGCTTCTCATCCTGGCCGGTGCGGGTTCCGGGAAAACGCGCGTCATCGCGCAGCGCATCGCCTATCTCCTCTCCGAAGGCTACGCACAGCACTACGAGATCCTTGCCGTCACATTCACGAACAAAGCCGCGGAAGAAATGCGCACGCGGGTGGAGACGCTGCTCGGCGCCGAGCTGGTCGGCTCATGGATCTCGACGTTTCACGCGCTTTGCGCGCGTCTGCTGAGGCGCGAAGCGACGGCGATCGGACTGCCACGCGATTTCGTCATCTACGACTCGTCGGATCAGGTGGCGCTCGTCAAGCAGGTGTTGAAGGAGCTTCAGATTGACGACAGCGTCGTGCAGCCTCGGATGGCGCTGTCTAAAATCAGCCACGCGAAGAACACGATGGCCGGGCCGGAGTTTTTCAAGTCCCAGGGCTGGAGCCAGCGCGGCGAGCAGCTCGCGAAGGTGTACGAAAAATATATTCAGGGTCTCAAAGATAACGGCGCGTTGGACTTCGACGACCTGCTCCTGAAGGCTGTCGAGCTGCTCGACAAAGTTCCGCACGTGCGCGAGAAGTACGCCGAGCAGTTTCGCTTCGTCATGGTCGACGAGTATCAGGACACGAACCGGCCGCAGTACCACCTGATCGAACGGCTGGCCGAACGCCATCGAAACCTGGCGGTCGTCGGCGATCCCGATCAGTCGATCTACCGCTGGCGCGGCGCGGACCTGCGAAACATCCTCGATTTCGAGCACGACTTCCCCGAGGCCAGAATCGTCAAGCTCGAACGGAACTACCGATCGACACAGGTGATCCTCGACGCGGCCTCGGCCGTCATCAGCCAGAACAAGAATCGCAAGGAAAAGCGGCTGTGGACCGAACGCAAGGGCGGCGACCTCATCAAATACTTCCGCGGGTCGGACGAGCTCGAGGAGGCCGACTTCATCATGCGCACGGCCCACTCAGGCATCTCGTCTGCCCCGGACTGCACGGTCGCGGTGCTGTACCGCACGAACGCGCAGTCACGCGTTATCGAAGACTCGCTCATGCGCGCGGGCCTGACCTACCGCGTCGTCGGCGGCGTCCGGTTCTACGAGCGCAAGGAAATCAAGGACTCGCTCGCCTTTCTCAAGCTGTTGATTAACCCGCACGATGACGTGAGCCTGCGCCGCGTCATCAACGTGCCGCCGCGAGGCAACGGAAAAGGCGTCCTCGACGCCATCGACCGCCTCTCCGCAGACGAAGCGCCGCCGCTTCTGCTCGCCAGCGGCATCGCGGTTCCGGCGCCCAACTCGCTGTGGACGAAGCTGAATCGCGCGATCGACGAGCGTCTCGTGCCGCAGCGCGCGGTCACATCGCTCCGCACGTTTCGCGATCTCATCCTCGGCCTGGCGGATATCGCACGGAAAGAACCGCTCTCGATCACGTTGGGTAAAGTGCTCGATCAGAGCGGCTATCTTCAGGACTTGCGCGAGGACAAGTCCGAGGACTCTCAGGGCCGCATCGAAAACCTGATGGAGCTCGTCTCGGCGGCCCGCGAGTACGAGGGGCGCGAGCCGGAAGCGTCGCTGGGAGGGTTTACAGACAAGCTGTCGCTTCTCTCGGAAGCGGACGAAGGACAAGGCAGCATGGAGGCGCGCATATGGCTCATGACGCTGCATGCCGCGAAGGGCCTCGAGTTTCCCACTGTCGTCATGAGCGGGCTCGAAGAAGGCGTGTTCCCGCATTCGCGTGCCTTCGAAGACGAAGACGAGATGGCCGAAGAGCGGCGCCTTTGTTACGTCGGCATGACGCGCGCGCGCGCGCAACTGGTGCTCACTGGTGCCGCGCGGCGGCGCGTCTTCGGCGAGTATCAGTCGATGGAACCCTCGCGCTTCATGGACGAAGTGCCGCCGCAGCTCGTCGAGCGGATCGAGCCCGCGTTTCCGACCAGCAGTTACCAGAGCTCGTTCGGTGGTGGATACGGGCGTTCGAACTCGTACGGCCGCGCATCCACCTATCACCGCGCAGGCGGCAGCTTCGGATCGAAGACGCGTGAGGAACCCTCGTACTCATACGAAGACGAAGACCAATCATCGCTTCTGGGCCTGAGGCTCGGCGCGAAGGTGCGTCATCCGCAATTCGGCATCGGCACGATTCTCAGTGTCGAAGAGCTGGCAGATGATGTGAAGCTGGTTGTGCGATTCAGCGTCGGGCCGAAAACGCTGCGGGCGAAGTACGCGAAGCTCGAACTTGCCTGATACTCGTCAGGGATTCGGGGTTGGGGATTTGGGATTAGGCCTGGACGCGTGACACACGTCGCAGCTCAGTCCCCGATCCCTAAGTCCCTAATCCCTGATCGTCTAGGCGGGTTTTATTGCCGTGATGATCCACTTGCCCTGGCGCTCGCCTTTTCGCTCTTCACGACGGCGCGCTGGGCTGTCATCACGTAGTTCTTCTGGGCTCGTGGCGCCCGAGGCGTCCTTCACCTCTGCCGTCACCGAGATGTCCTTCGAGACGAGCGTGCCGTTGAGCTCTGCGACCGTCGGCGTTGGCGAGCCGGAGTTGGCCATGAGGCTCAACTCCGCGATCGGGCGGGAATCGGAGAGGGCCGCCCTCGCTGCCGACACTTTTTTCGCTTCCGCGCTGCTGTCGTCGCGCCACTTCGTCCACTCGGCCTGAATCTGCGCATCCTTGCCCGTCAGCTTCCGGCCGGCGCTCTCGGCTTTCAGCACGCGATCGATGGCCTCGGTGTTTGCGTCCTGATAGGCCTTCTTCTTTTCGTTGAACACCTTGTTCGCGGCGTCGGCCTCGGTGACGGCCTTGTCGAGTTCGATCACGCGGAGGGGCTCCGTGCGCTCGGGGCTCACGGCCGTGACTTCGAAGTCCGAGACCGTGCCTTCGGTCTTCGCGTCGAAGCTGACCGTCGCAAAATTCGCGAGTGTCTGGCTGTCGCGCAGACCTGACGCGCGGAAAAACTGTCGCAACAGATTCTCTTCCGAACCGTACTGTGACGAGCACGCGCTCAGAGCGGCGACCGCCAGAACCATGGGCGCCAGTAGATACACGCTAGTCTTCGGCCGAAACATACCAGCCTCCTCTTTTACCGCACTCGTGCGGTCTGTCGTAGTGTCCCGTCCTCAGACGGGAACTGTGTCGTCCGCGCCGTTCTCATCGTCCTTTTCGGCGAGCCGGGCCAGAGCAACGACCCGGTCGTCCGCGTCGATCTCGATGAGACGAACTCCTTGTGTTGCCCGGCCGATCGTACGGATATCGCGCGCAACTGTCCTCAGGATCTTGCCCTGCTGCGTGATGAGCATGAACTCATCCTCATCGTGCACGGACGCCATGCCGACGACCCGGCCGTTCCGTTCGGTTGTTTGGATGTTAATAATACCCACACCGCCTCTGGACTGCACCCGATATTCGTCCAGCTCGGTCCGTTTTCCGTAGCCGTGCTCGGTGACCGTCAGGAGCGTGCTGCCGGGCCGGACCACCTCCATCGCGACAACCTCATCCCCGTCGCGCAGCGTAATCCCCTTTACGCCGTAGGCCGTGCGCCCCATCGGCCGGACATCGTTTTCCGGGAACCTGATTGCAACCCCGTCCCGCGTGCCAATGAAGATTTCGCCTGTGCCATCGGTAATCTGCGCGGCCATGAGCCGATCGCCGTCCTCTACCCCCATCGCGATGATGCCCCCTGCCCGAGGGTTGCTGAACGCCGAAAGCTCGGTCTTCTTGACGATGCCCCGCAGGGTGCCCATGGCGATGAACTTGCCCTCTTCGAACTCTTTCACGGTTTGTAGCGCGGCGATCTTTTCGTCCGGTGCCATCGATACGAGGTTCGCAATCGCTTTGCCCTTGCCGCCCGGCCCGACGTCCGGAATCTCGTGGACCTTCAGCCAGTAGGCGCGGCCGCGATCCGAGAAAATCATGATGTACGCGTGCGTCGAGGCCACGAACAGGTGGCTGACGAAATCCTCCTCGCGCGTGCGCATCCCGATGCGCCCTTTCCCGCCGCGGCGCTGATTACGATAGCTCGTAATCGGCGTGCGCTTGATGTAGCCGGTGTTGCTCACCGTGATCGCCATGTCCTCTTCGGCGATCAAATCCTCGATGCTGATCTCGCCTGCGTCGCCGTCCATGAGCTCGGTGCGGCGATCGTCGCCGTACTTGTCGCGCACCTCCCTGAGCTCGCCGACGATCAACTGCATCAGCAGCCGCTCGCTGCCAAGAATCGCCCGGAGCCGTTCGATCGTTTTCAGCAACTCCGCCATCTCGTCGAGAATCTTCTGCCGCTCGAGCCCGGTCAGCCGCTGCAGCTGCATGTCGAGAATCGCCTGCGCCTGCAGCTGGCTCAGTGAGAACTGCGTGATGAGGCCCTCGCGCGCCTCGGGGACCGTCTTCGATCCCCGGATGAGCTTGATGACCGCGTCGAGGTTGTCGAGCGCGATTTTGAGACCTTCGAGAATGTGATAGCGCGCCTCGGCCTTGCGCAGCTCGAACTGCGTCCGTCGAATGACGACTTCGCGGCGGAAATCCACGAAGCTGTCGATCAGCTCGGCCAGGCCCATGACCTTCGGCCGGCCACCGACGATGGCGAGCATGATCACGCCGAAGCTCTGCTGCAGCTGCGTGTGCTTGTACAGATTGTTCAAGATCACTTCGGGCACTTCGCCGCGCTTCAGCTCGATGACGACGCGCATGCCTTCGCGATCGGACTCGTCGCGGAGATCGGAAATGCCCTCGATCGTTTTCTCGCCTACGAGCTCCGCGATTTTTTCAATCAGCCGGGCCTTGTTGACCTGATACGGGATCTCCGTGATGACGATGGACTGCTTGTCGCCCTTCCTGGCCTGTTCAATGGACGCCCTGGCGCGCATCAGAATGGCGCCTCGTCCGGTGCGATACGCCGCGCTGATGCCCGAGCGGCCGATGACGTATCCGCCGGTGGGAAAATCGGGGCCCTTGATGAAGTTCATCAGCCCCTGCAGTTTCTCGGTCTTGTCGAGCTTGGCGCCGCTCTCCTGCTCTGCTTCGATCGCCCAGATGACCCCGTCAATCACCTCGCGGAGGTTATGTGGAGGCACGTTGGTCGCCATGCCGACGGCAATGCCGGCCGAGCCGTTGACGAGCAGGTTCGGGATGTGCGCCGGAAGCACCGACGGCTCCTCCGTCGTCTCGTCGTAGTTCGGCACGAAGTCGACGGTCTCCTTGTCGAGGTCGGCCATGACGTCGTCGGAGAGGGCCTCGAGCCGCGCCTCGGTGTACCGCATCGCCGCGGGAGGATCGCCGTCGATCGATCCGAAGTTGCCCTGTCCGTCGACGAGCGGGTACCGCATGTTGAAGTCCTGCGACAGCCGCACGAGGGTGTCGTAGATCGACGCGTCGCCGTGCGGGTGATAGTTGCCCATCACCTCGCCGACGATCTTCGCGCACTTCCGGTACCCGCGATTCGACGCGAGGCCCATCATCTTCATGCCGTAGAGCACGCGGCGATGAGCCGGCTTCAATCCGTCGCGAACGTCAGGCAGCGCTCGTCCAATGATTACGCTCATGGCGTAATCCATGTACGAGCGCTTCATTTCATCTTCGATGTTGACGGGGATTTTTTGTGATGTGTCGCTCATGTCATTCGTATCTCACCGCAAAGACGCAACGGCGCCACGAGAATTCTTCTTTAGAAAGAGAATCCTTTGCGTCGTGGCGTCTCTGCGGTGGGCAGCAAGAAATCAAATATCCAGATTCCTGACGTCGAGCGCGTTGTCTTCGATGAACTTTCTGCGCGGCTCGACCTGGTCGCCCATCAGCGTGGTGAACATCTGATCGGCTTCCGTGTGATCCTCGGCGCGGACCTGCAGCAGCGTCCGCCCGTCCGGATTCATCGTCGTCGTCCACAACTGTTCGGGGTTCATCTCGCCGAGCCCTTTGTAGCGGTTGATGGCGACGCCCTTTTTGCCGGCGTTGATGAAGTACTCGAGCAACTCGTCGAGCGAGTTGATGGTCACGGCGGGTTCCGCCTTCGCCTTACCTGCCGGAGTCGGCTCTGTTCCGGTTGCAAGGGTTCCAGTTCCAGAGGTTCCGGTTCCCGGTTCTGGTTCCTGTTCCGGTTCCACCGCTCCGCTCGTCGTGACGACCGTCATCGGCGGCTTGATGTCACGAACCTCGCGATAGCTGTTCAGCAGAGTGCGGTAGTCGGGCGAGGTCACGAAGTCCAGCGAGATGACGTTGTGCCGTGGATAGCCGTTCGACCGATCCTCGATCGCAAGGCTGAACGACTTGTTTTCTTCGTCCGGCTGCACCGTCACCACCGATGTCGCGGTCGTCAGGCGCTTCGCCAGCGCGCCGAGCTGTTCGGGGCTGTCGAAAAACGACTTGTCATGCGCGTCGGCGTCGAGCAGGGCTTCGATAGCCTCACGCACGTGGCCCCGCCGCTCGACGAGCCGCAGGTATTTGCGGTACGTCATCAACCTGTGCAGCAACTGCTCGAGTGCGGCGCCTGAAATCTCCCTGCCGTTCAGCTTCACCGTGCGCGACTCCGCCGCGCGGTGAATCAGGTACGTCTCGAGATCGCGCTCGTCCTTGATGTACGTCTCCCCTTTGCCGCGCTTCGCGCGGAACAACGGCGGCTGCGCGATGTAGATGTAGCCGTTGTTGATGAGCTCGGGCATCTGCCGGTAGAAGAACGTCAGGAGCAGCGTGCGGATGTGCGAGCCGTCGACGTCCGCGTCGGTCATGATGATGACGCGGTGATAGCGAAGCTTCGCGATGTCGAAGTCTTCGCCGCCGATGCCGCAACCGAGCGCCGCGATCATCGTCTTGATCTCGTCGCTGCCGAGCATCTTGTCGAAGCGCGCTTTTTCGACGTTCAGAATCTTGCCCTTGATCGGCAGGATGGCCTGGAACCGGCGATCGCGGCCCTGCTTTGCCGAGCCGCCCGCCGACTCGCCCTCGACGATGTAGAGCTCGCTCTTGGCCGGGTCGCGCTCCTGGCAGTCGGCGAGCTTGCCAGGCAGGCCGCCGCCCTCGAGCGCGCCTTTGCGTCGCACGAGGTCCCGCGCCTTGCGCGCCGCTTCGCGCGCCCGCGCGGCGTCGACGGTCTTGCCGATGATGCGCTTGGCAATCGCCGGATTTTCCTCGAGGAACGAGCCGAGCTTGTCGTTGACGATTGCCTCGACGATGCCCTTCACCTCGGTGTTGCCGAGCTTGGTCTTGGTCTGCCCCTCGAACTGCGGCCGCGGAATCTTCACGCTGATGACCGCGGTGAGCCCTTCGCGAATGTCGTCGCCGCTGAGGCTTTCCTTCAAGTCCTTCGCCAGGTTGTTCTTGCCGGCGTAGAAATTGATCGTGCGCGTCAGCGCGGAACGGAATCCGGAAAGGTGGGTTCCCCCCTCGTGGGTGTTGATGTTGTTCGCGAAGGTGTAGATGGCTTCGGAATAGCCGTCGTTCCACTGCAGCGCGATCTCCGCGTCGATGCCCTCGCGGTCGCCCTTCATGTAGATCGGCTTTTCGTTGACGGCGCTCTTGTTCTTGTTCAGGTGCTTGACGAACGAGATGATGCCGCCGTCGTACTGGAACTTATGGCTCTTCGTTTCGCGCTCGTCGTCGAGCGTGATGAGAATGCCCGCGTTGAGGAACGCCAGCTCGCGGAGACGCTGAGCGAGCGTGTCGAAGCTGAACTCGACGGTCTCGAAGATGTCCTTGTCGGGACTGAACGTGATCTTGGTGCCGCGCTTCTTCGTCGTCCCGGTCGTTTCGAGGTCGGCCTGCGGCTTTCCGCGCTGGTACTTCTGCTTGAAGACCTGCCCGTTGCGCCAGATCTCGAGGTCGAGCTCCTGCGACAACGCGTTGACGACCGAGACGCCGACGCCGTGCAAACCGCCCGACACTTTGTAGCTGTCGTTGTCGAACTTGCCGCCGGCGTGCAGCACCGTCAGCACGACTTCTGCGGCGGAGCGCCCGCTTTGATGCTGATCGGTGGGAATACCCCGCCCGTTATCGACGACTGTGACCGAGCCGTCGATGTGAATCGTCACGTTGATCTGGTCGCAGAACCCTGCCAGCGCCTCGTCGATCGAGTTGTCGACGACTTCGTAGACGAGATGGTGCAAGCCCGACGGCCCGGTCGAGCCGATGTACATCGCCGGCCGCTTGCGAACGGCCTCGAGGCCTTCGAGGACTTTGATTTTGTCGGCGCCGTAATCCTGATTTATCTGATCCGAGGCGCTCTGCTCGAGCTCGACGCTCTGGTTGGTATCTGCCATTCTTTGATTTTCGCTGGCCTGAAGGCCAGCACTACGTACATAGGTGCCGACCTTTGGGCATCGCGTACGTCGTGCCGACCTTTAGGTCGGCTTCGTCAGACCCTCATGGGCATGATCACGTACGTATAGTCGTAGCCTTGCGTGCCGATCGGTTTCATGACGGCCTGGCTCACTTCGTCTTTCAGCTCGAGAGCCACCTGATCGGTGTCGACGGCGCCGAGAAACTCCATCACATACTGGGCGTTGAAACAGATCTGCATGCTGCCGTCGGAATAATCCACAGGCAGCGTTTCCTTCGCTTCGCCGAACTCCGGACTGCTCGAGGTGACCTCGACTTTGCCTTTGTCCAGCTGGAACTTCACGGACCGCGATCGTTCGTTCGAAAGCAGCGCCACGCGCTTGACCGCGTTCGTCAGCCGCTCACGCTCGAACTCGATGCGCTTGTTGTTGCCCTTCGGAATGACGCGCTCGAACGCTGGAAACTGCCCGTCGATCATCCTGGAGATCAGCGTGCGACCGCCGACGTCGAAGAACAGGTGGTTCTCACCCCGCTCGTAGCGAATATCCTCGTCGCCTTCGGTGAGCAGTTTTCCAAGCTCCCACAGCGTCTTTCTTGGAAGAATGGCCCTGACTTCTTCCCCTTCCTTCGAGGGCTTGCCGCCTTTCCGATCCACGGTCACGAGGGCCAGTCGGTGCCCGTCGGTGGCGACAAGGCTCATCTGGCTTCCGCCGAGAATGAACAGCGCGCCGTTCAGGAAAAACCTGGTGTCCTCGCCCGTGATCGCAAACTGTGTTTTCGCGACCATCTCCTTGACGGCCGTTCGCGGCAGCATGGCGCTCGTCGTGCCGCTCGCCTCGGGCACTGCCGGAAAGTCCTCGCGCGGCAGCGTCTGCATGCGCGAATCAAACCGGTCGGCGGCAACTTTGACGCCGTTCTTGTCTTCCGCGATACGCACGTCTGTTTCCGGAAGCGCCTTCACGATCTCGTAGAGTTTCTTCGCCGGCATCGTCAGCGTGCCGGCTTTATCTACGGCAGCCTCGCACCTGCTGCGCAGCGCCACTTCGAGATCGGTCGCCAGCATCCGAATCTCGCTGCCTTTCGCCTCCATGAGGACGTTCGCGAGAATAGGAATCGTGTTCTTCCGCTCGACGATTCCCTGAAAAAGTTGCAGTTCTCGCAGTAGGTCGTTTTTCTTAACGACTAATTCCATAGCTGGCTGAACCTCAATTTTGGGCGGCTCTGGCCCGGCGATCTCTTGTAGTGAAGGAGGAAAAAGAGAGATAAAGAATTATACAAGAAAAAGGTGGTGTTGGGAAGTCAAACTCTGGCCGGAAGTGCTTGTCTTTACAGGTACTTAAACTGTGGGTTTTTCTGTGGATAACCGGTCGGTCCAGGCGCTGATCAGAGGGGCAGGCTTCCGCCCTAAAAAAAGCCCTTACACACCCCTGTGCACCCGTCGGTCGCGCGAGTTGTGGAAATCGCAATTTCTCACCGCAAACTCTCGATGAAGCTGTTGAGAAGTGTGTTGAATTGTCCGTCTGCCTTGCGCAGGGTTTCCACTTTACGAATCGAGTGAATCACGGTCGAATGATGCTTGCCGCCAAAGCTGCGTCCGATTTCGGGCAGCGACGCGTGCGTGAGGTTCTTGCACAGATACATGGCGACCTGCCGCGGCATCGCGATCGACTTCGAGTTATTGCGCGACTTCAAATCCGCCAGCTTCAACTGGTAGTACTCCGAGACGAATTTCTGGATGTGGTCGATCGTGACGGCCTTTTCCTCGTGGTCCTTCACGTTGCGTAGTACTTCCTGTGCCAGGTCGACCGACAACTCGCGTCCCGTCAGCGACGCGTACGCGATAAGGCGGATGAGGGATCCTTCCAGTTCGCGGATGTTCGATTTGATGCGGCCGGCTATGTAAATCGCTACCGAGTCGGGCAGCGGAACGGCCTCTGCCTCGGCCTTCTTTTTGAGAATCGCGACCTTTGTCTCGAGATCCGGCGATTGAATGTCGGCGATCAACCCCCACTCGAACCGCGATCGCAGCCGCTCTTCGAGTTGCTCGATTTCGTGGGGGGGACAATCACTGCTCAACACGATTTGCTTCTGAGAGTCGTACAGAGCGTTGAACGTGTGAAAAAACTCGTTCTGCGTGCCCTCTTTTCCTGCGAGAAACTGCACATCGTCGACCAGAAGCACATCGACGCTCCGGTAACGCTCACGGAAATCGATGAGCCGGTCGTAGCGGACCGCGTTGATCATCTCGTTCATGAATCGCTCTGACGAGATGTAGGTGAGCACCAGGTTGCGGTCGTGGAGCAGTACGTAGTGCCCAATCGCATGCATCAAGTGCGTTTTGCCGAGCCCCACTCCCCCGTAAATAAACAGCGGATTGTATGAACGCGACGGCGCTTCTGCGACGGCCCGGCACGCGGCGTGGGCGAACTGATTCGACGATCCAACGATAAACGTGTCGAACGTGTAACGGGGGTTCAGCCCGGCCGACGATGTCGGCATCACTGGAGGAAGGGTATCTTCCGAGAATGTGGACGCGTCCGATTGCCGGATTCCAGGCTCCGCACTCGTGATGACGTGTGCAACCGGCTGCGGGAGGGGTGAAACTGGCGCCTCGGCCTCTGGCGTTCCGCTCGCCACGAAATGGACGAGCGCTTCAGCGCGGTGGATTTCGTGAAGCGCCTCGGCGATGACGCCCGAGTAATGCTTTGTAATCCAATCCTTGAACAGCGCATTCGGCACGCGCACGGTCACCGTTGAACCGTCATCGGCGACGAACGCCGTGGGCTTGAACCACGTATAGAAGCTGTGGCGGTTCACTTTGGCCTGAACGCGAGAGAGGATTTCTTCCCAGATATTGCTGGCGATCATGGGCGATTCTTGCGCTTTCGCCTTTACCGCCGGACGGCGAACGACGTCCGGAGCATTAGTGGAACGTCAAAAGTGGCTTCAAATCGTGCTCGGCGGACTTTCGCCTTCAGAAAAAGTCCATAAAGATGGAGTTTTTTTGGTTCCGTACGTAGAAGAACACCAATTTCCACAGGTTTTTGCACAGGTGTGGAAAACTTTGGGAGGAGACCAAATACCATACGCATTGCCCACGGCGCTCACGGGTCGCTAACGGGAAGCGCGAATGTAGCATACGCGGGCGTTCGTTGACAGGCTGGTGCGCCGCCCATTAGGATTGTAGGTTCGCGCGTTGCGAAATTTTTCAATTTCCTAAGGATTTTCGATGAAACGTACGTATCAACCGAATCGGCGCCATCGGCGCCGCACTCATGGGTTTCTCGTTCGTATGGGGACCAAGAACGGGCGCATTGTGTTGAAGCGCCGTCGCGCGAAGGGCCGCAAGCGGCTGACTGTTTCGTCATCGCGGTGAAACTGCGCCGTCGGGCGGAGTTCACCAGAGTTTACGACCACGGTACCCGCTATCGGGGCCGCCTGATGACCTGCTTCGCCCTGCCAAACGAGGTCGGATCGCCCCGCCTCGGCATCGCGGCCAGCCAGAAAATTGGTAACGCGGTCGTCCGGAACAGGGCGAAACGGTTGGTTCGCGAGTTGTTTAGAGGCCGCAAACCATTAACAGGACTGGACATCGTTGTCATTCCTCGCCGGGAGATGGTCGATGCGCCCTGGCGGAACATTGAAGCCGACTACCGTGCCGCACTCGAGCGCTTTGAGAAGCGCTAGCCCTGTCTCTGTCCGCATCGCACTTGCGGCAATTCGCGGCTATCAAATCCTTATTCGACCGCTACTTACTGGCTCATGTCGGTATCTGCCGACGTGCTCGGAGTATGCGGCCGAAGCGATTGTCACTTACGGCGCGCTCAGAGGCGGATGGTTAGGCCTCAAGCGCGTGCTCCGTTGCCACCCTCTCGGCGGCGCGGGTCTGGATCTGGTCCCTTAGCAGATGGAACGCCGCCTTCTCCTCGCCATAGTTCTTACGTTCGTCGTCCTCACCGCCTATCAGTGGCTGGTTCCGACGGTCCAGCCGGTCGCGCCGGGGTCAACGGCTGCGCCTGGAGCGCCACCGGCCGCGAAACCGGCGGCAACCACCGCACCTGCGTCACCACCTCCGAGCGCGAGCCGCCGCACCCGCACCGACTCCCGCGGTGGAAGCGGTCCGCGCGGATACGGCAGAGCGGACAGTGACCGTCGACAACGGCGTCGTGCGCGCGGTGTTTTCAAACCGCGGCGCCACTCTCGCCGCATGGGAGCTTCTTGCGCTATGCGGGCCCGGACGGCCGCCCCGTCGATCTCGTCCCCCACGACGTGCCGGCGGATCAGCCAAAGCCGTTCTCGTTGCGGATTGACGATGCGGTGAAGACCTCGCGCCTGAACACGGCGCTGTTCACTAGCGACCAGCGGCACCGCACCTGCCGACTCGTCTGCGTCACAATCTGGACGCGAGAACCGCGCCCGTCACGCTCACCTTCGAGTACGAGGACGCGGCCGGCCTCCGCGCGCGCAAACAGTTCACGCTGAAGCCGCAGTCCTACGAAGTGACCGTCAGCGCGAATGTCAGCGACGGCGATCGGGCGCTGAATCCATTCGTGCAGTGGGGACCTGGGCTTGGCGACGTGCTTGCGACCGGCGGCGGCAGCATGTTCATGCCCACGCGCATGTCGGAAGCGATTCTTTCGGTCGGCGGCAAAGTGGAACGGATACAGGCCGCCGCGCTGGCGACGACGCCCCGCCATCAGGGAAGCTACGAGTTCGCCGGCGTCGACACGCACTATTTCATCTCCACCGCCGTGAAGCCGGGCACCGCCGAGCTTGTGTACTATCCGCTCTCAGTTCCGTCCAAGACCGCGGAGGCGTCGGTTTCGCGCGCCTACGTCGGCTACGACATCAGATTCCAGTCATCTCCAGCGGGGCCGGCAAACGCGCGTTTCTATGTCGGGCCGAAACACTTCGACACGCTGAAGCAGACCGATCCCGATCTGGTGCGCGCCATCTGGTTCGGCATGTTCGCGTTTCTCAGCGTTCCCTTGTTGTCCGCGCTGAACTGGGTGCATGGATTCATCGGGAACTACGGCTGGTCGATCATCGCGCTGACGGTCATCATCAACGCGGCGATGTTTCCTCTTCGGCACAAGAGCAACGTGTCGATGCGCAAGATGCAGGCAATTCAGCCGCAGGTGAAGGCCATCCAGGATCGGTACAAGCACCTGAAGGCGACCGATCCGGCACGGCAGAAGATGAACACGGAGATGATGGAGCTCTACCGCCAGAAGGGGGTCAACCCCGCCAGCGGCTGCGTCCCGATGCTCCTCACCTTCCCGGTGCTGCTGGCGTTCTACAGCCTGCTGTCCGAAGCCATCGAGCTGCGCAACGCGCCATTCATCTGGTGGATCCACGACCTGGCAGCGCCCGATCCGTTCTACGTGACGCCAATCCTGATGGGCGCGTCGCAGGTGCTGCAGCAGAAAATGATGCCGATGACCGGCGCCGATCCGGTCCAGCAGAAGATGATGCTGTTCATGCCCATCATCTTCACGTTCCTGTTCATCACGTCGCCGGCGGGCCTGGCCTTGTATTGGTTCGCGAGCAACGTGCTCGTGATCGGCCAGCAACTGCTGACCAACAGGATGATTGGCGCGCCGGGGGTGGCAAAGCAGAAATCTAAAAACTAGAATCTGGAATCTGAAATCTCCAGATTCTAGATCGCAGATTCTAGATTGCAGAGTTCAGCTATGAGCGCACAAGAGCAGGTCGCCGATTTCGTCGTCGAAGGTCGTAAAAGACATGGGCCTCAATCTGGAGGCGCAGGTCGAGACGACGGCCGATGGCACGCGCATCAATCTGGCCGGCGACGGCGCCGAAGCGCTCCTCGCGCGGCGCGGCGAAGGGCTGCAGGCGCTGCAGCACCTTGTCGACAGCGCATTCCGCAAACAGCTCGGCGACCAGCGGCTGCTCGTCGACTGCATGGACTTCCGACGGGGCAAAGACAACGAGCTGCGTCAGATGGCGAAGTTTCTCGCCGAGAAGGCGAAGACATCGGGCATCGAACAAAGCATCGGTCCGCTGAACGCCTACGAGCGCCGCCTCGTTCACCTTGCCGTTGCGGAAATTCCCGGCGTCACCTCCGAAAGCATCGGAGACGCGGCGGTCAAGACCGTCACGATCACCGCAGAGAAACGTTAGCGACCAGCTCTCAGCTGTCAGCTATCAGTAGCTTTCAGCGGAGAGCTGATAGCCGACAGCTGATGGCTATGTTCTCCACCGACGACACGATTGTGGCCATTGCGACGCCGGCAGGCCGCGGTGGCATCGGCGTGGTGCGAATCAGCGGACCGTCGGCCGCGGAGGTCGCGGACGCGCTGCTGCAACTGGATGCGCCGCTGCGTCCGCGATATGCGACGTTCGCGCGGACCCAGGGCGATCAGGTCGTCGCAACCTACTTCCCCGCCCCGCACTCCTACACAGGCGAGCACGTCGTCGAAATCAGCGCGCATGGCAGCCCGGTTGTGCTGAGGCAGATCGTCACTCAGGCGATGGCATCGGGATCGCGTCTGGCCGAGCCGGGCGAGTTCACGCTGCGCGCATTTCTCAACGGCCGGATCGATCTCGTGCAGGCGGAAGCCGTCGCGGATCTGATCGACGCCGTCACTCCGTTGCAGGCGCGCGCGGCCTTCGATCAGCTGGAAGGGACGTTGACCGGGCAGATTGCGTCGATCGAGTCGGCATTGTTCGATCTCATCGCCAGGCTCGAGGCGTCGCTCGATTTTCCAGACGAGGGATACCACTTCGTCGAGGCCGGCGAGACAGGCATGGCGCTCCGGGCAATCGAACGGACGATCGACGCGCTGCTGTGCGAGGTGACACGCGGCCGGTTGATTCGTGAAGGCGCGCGCGTGGCGATCGCGGGCAAGCCGAACGTCGGCAAGTCCAGCCTCTTCAACGCGCTCCTCGGCACGGGCCGCGCGATTGTGACCTCCACGCCCGGCACGACTCGAGATCTTGTGACCGACACCGCAGACATCGACGGCATCCGGATCGATCTCGTCGACACGGCGGGCGTGCGCGCCACGAGCGATGAAGTGGAGATCGAAGGCGTCTCGCGCGCCCGTCAGGCGTGGTTGAACGCGGACCTGGTGCTGCTCGTCATCGATCGCTCGTGCCCGATCGAAGAGACCGATAGAGATCTGCTGCATGAAACGGCCGATGTGGCGCGGCTCGTGGTGGGCGCGAAATGCGATCTGCCGCCCGCATGGGGGGATGTAGACGATCTGCCCGTCATCGCGGTGTCGTCGAAGACCGGCCTCGGCCTCGACCGTCTGCGCGAGGCGATGCGGACGACGCTGGAAGCGGCGAATCCCGCGACGGCGCCCGATACCGCTGCTGTGACGAACGTGCGGCACGCCGCGTTGCTCGAAAGGGCGCGGGCGGCGCTGCGCCGCGCGCTCGAGGCCGTAGAGGCGCCAGGCGGTCCGGTCGCCGAAGAATTCGTCCTGACCGATCTTCAAGACGCACGCGCCGCGCTCGAAGAGGTGACGGGCAAGCGCACGTCAGACGATCTGCTGCGGCACATTTTTTCGCGGTTTTGTATAGGAAAGTGATCGGATGTCTCAACGCATGTACGCCGACGGCGACTAACGCCCACCGCAGCCACGGCGATCCGTCTTTCGAGATCCGGGCGTAGTGCGTGCGGCTGGCGCTGCTGTCGACCTGCGGGACCAGGCCGGCATAACTGGCCAAATGCGCCGCGTCGGAAAGCGGTCGACGTCCCCGATTTCCGCGCGCAACGTCAAGCCGAGCACCTGCCGATGCCATGCACCGTTTGCTATCGCCGCACGATCTCGTCGGCAGAGCGCCTCGCTGTCGATGTCGGCTTCCACCTTGCCGAGCTGCGCGCAGAGATCGCGTTCGATCTGCCGCAGCGTCGTCAGCGCGCGTTGCGCTTGTGGCGGGGGGATGAGAGCGATCCAGCCATGCCTGGCCAGCCGCACTGCGTAAGCGGGTCGTCGGCGGATCGCCGAGCCCCTGCCGCAACAGCAGGGCGCGCATCCGCTGCAGCACCCGGGTGCGCATCTGGGTCAGCATCAGCCGATGCCGCGCTCAATTCGCGTTGCTCCCGGATCGCCGCCGGCGGCACGTAGATGCTCAAAAGAGACGCCAAGACGCGAAGATTTTCCTCTAGAAAGAAACCTTGGCGTCTTTGCGCCTTTGCGTTGAGATACAAACACATGGCTGAACAGTACGACGTGATCGTGATAGGCGCGGGACACGCAGGATGCGAAGCGGCATACGCCGCCGCACGTCTTGGGCGGCGCGTCGCGATCTGCACGTTGTCTGAGGATACGGTTGCGCACATGCCGTGCAATCCGGCGATCGGCGGCACGGCAAAGGGACATCTCGTCGCCGAGATTGACGCGCTCGGCGGGTTGATGGCGCGCGCGATCGATGCCACCGGCATTCAGTTCAAGGTGCTCAACCGGAGCCGGGGCCCGGCTGTATGGTCGCCGCGCGCGCAGGCCGACAAGAAACGCTACGGCGCAGTGGATGCTCGCCGCGCTTCGCGCGGAGAAAAACATCGAGTGGATTTTCGGCAGGGCCGGCGAGATTCTCGTGTCGGACGGCCGCGTGACAGGCCTCGCGCTCGAAGACGGCCCGAGGTACGGCTGCGACGCGCTCGTGATCACCACGGGCACATTCTTGAACGGTCTTGTGCACGTCGGACCTGAGACGCGCCCGGCCGGGCGCGCGAACGAGCCGCCGTCCCGCGCGCTAGCCGAGTCGCTGAAGTCGTTCGGATTTACGTGCGGCCGCTTGAAGACCGGCACTCCCCCGCGTCTCGATCGCCATTCGATCGACTTCGATCGCGCCGTTGCCGACGGCAGTTTCGCGCTCGAGCCGGGCGACGATCCGCCAGTACCGTTTTCTTTTTTGACGGAATCGCTCGATGTCGTGCAGACGCCGTGCTATCTCGCCCACACGAACGACCGCGTGCGCGAAATTGTCCTGGCGAACATCGACAAGTCGCCGCTGTTCAACGGACAGATCCAGGGGATCGGCCCCCGCTACTGTCCGTCGCTCGAAGACAAGATCGTGCGGTTTCCGCAGCGCGAGCGCCACCAGATCTACCTGGAACCTGAAGGGGTCGACGTCGACGAGATCTACCTCAACGGTTTCTCGATGAGCCTGCCCGCGGACGTGCAGCTCGAGATTGTGCGCGCGATGCGCGGGCTCGAAGACGCGCGGATGCTGCGTCCGGCGTACGCGGTGGAGTACGACTTCATTCAGCCGACCGAGTTGACCAGCGCGCTCGAGACCAAACGCGTGCGCGGGCTGTTTCTTGCCGGTCAAATCAATGGGACGTCCGGGTACGAGGAAGCGGCTGCCCAAGGCCTCGTTGCAGGAATCAACGCCGCGCTGCGGGTGACGGAGTCGCCGCCGTTCACGCTCTGCCGCAGTGAGGCCTATATCGGAATTATGGTAGATGACCTAATAACATGCGGGTGCTTGGAGCCATATCGCATGTTTACTTCGAGGGCGGAGTATCGTCTGCTCTTGAGGGTCGATAATGCTGACTTGCGGCTCACGCCGCGGGGTCGGCAAGTGGGTCTCGTCGACGACGTAAGGTGGGAGTGCTATCACGGCCGCGAGGAACGCTTCACAAGGAACCTGGCGCGGATACGCGAGGCCACAATCAAAGAGCCCGGCGTCACGATGAGCGTGGAGCAGTGGCTTCGACAGCCATCTTCACGACTCCGCGATCTATCGGACCGTGGGTTTGGGCTTGAGCAACCGCAAAGCCGCGCTCGATATTCCCAGCGTTGAGACAGCCGTGAAATACGAGGGGTACCTCAAACGCCAGGAATCGGACATCAAGCGTCGGTCGCGCGACGAGCATCGTCGAATCCCGCGAGAGTTTCCCTACAGCTCTATTCCTGGGCTCTCTTCCGAGGTGATCCAGAGGCTCACGCAAGTGAAGCCAGAGACCATCGGCCAGGCAACACGGATCCCTGGCGTCACGCCCGCCGCGGCCGCTGTTCTGTCTACTTACGTATCGCGCACGTTCTGAAATATGCTCAAAGCGTGCAAATTCGTGAAAGGCTCGCGAAGCGTGCTTCCAAGGCCGGCGTCCCGCTATCCGAGGTTGCCATCGCGGGTCTGAGCGACTATTTCGAACTGCTCAGGAAATGGAACCGCAAGGTCTCCCTGACTTCCCTGCCTGTTGATGAAGAAGGCGACGAGGCAATCGACAGGCTGCTGGTCGAGCCTGTCATCGCCGCCAAATACCTTCCGAGGCCGGATGCAGAAGTCCTGGACATCGGGTCCGGCGGCGGGTCTCCGGCGATTCCGATGAAAATAGCCGCACCTGAAATGGCGCTGCGGATGGTCGAGTCAAAAACGCGCAAAGCTGCGTTCCTACGGGAAGTCGTGCGCACTCTTGACCTGGATCGCACGTCGGTCGATGCCGTTCGGTCTGAGGAACTGCTTGCCCGGCCAACGCTCCATGACGCTATCGATGTCGTGACGATGAGGGCCGTCCGCATCGACCGAAAGACGCTGTCGGAGGTCCAGTCGTTCATCAAGCCTGGAGGGTCACTCTTCCTATTCGGCACAATCGCCTCCACTGCTGCGCTGGGCGCTCCTCACCTTGAGGCTGGCGAAAGCCATCACCTTGCTCAGGCAGTGGGGAAGTCGGTTGGAAATCCTGCGGAAGCCGTCTGCTATAAGTCGATGTTCCACGTGGAACAAGTGGAATCCATCTGCAAGGTGGAGTATTCTTCCTCGATCCTTGAGCGTCATAGACTCAGATATTGGTCACGCGACCAATTTATATGCAAGTCTTTTAGGATGAATAAGATCCAGGCAATAGCCAATCAAAAGGGCGGAGTGGGCAAGACCACAACCGCGATCAACCTTGCAGCGGCCCTCGCATCCCACGGACGAAAGGTTCTTCTGGTGGATGTCGATCCCCAGGCCAACATGACCAGCGGCGTTGGGCTGCGAGGAAAGACCGCGCCCGGCGGAACCATCTATAACGTGCTGACCGCGACTGACGGCAGCGCGCTGAAACAGCCAGACGACTTCATCCTCGCGACCACTCTTCCGAATCTGTTCATCCTGCCCGCCGATCGGAATCTCACAGGCGCCGAAATCGAGATGGTCGCACTGCCTGGCCGCGAGTCGCAGCTGCGCCGCTTCCTCACGCCGCTTCGCGACCGATTCGACCACATCTTCATCGACTGCCCGCCGTCGCTCGGGCTGCTGACGCTGAACGCGCTCGTCGCCGCTGAATCGGTGATGATCCCGCTGCACTGCGAATACTTTGCCCTCGAGGGCCTCGCCGATCTCATGACGACCCTCCGCCGCGTGCGGGCGGGGCTGAATCCAGCGCTCGACGTCGACGGCGTGCTCTTGACGATGTACGACGAGCGGACGAATCTTGGCGCGCAGGTCGCAGCGAACGTGCGCGAGTTCTTCAAAGAGAAGGTTTTCGAGACCGTCATTCCCCGGAACGTCCGCCTTGCGGAGGCGCCGAGCCATGGGCTGCCTGTGACGGTCTACGACGGAAAATCAAAGGGCGCGGAGGCGTATAACGCCCTCGCGCGAGAATTCCTGGCCAGAGATTCGCGTGCCTCAACGCAAAGACGCAAAGGCGCAAGAACAGAATGAATCGATCTCGTAGCGTCGTAGCGTCTCTGCGGTGAAAGCTGAGAGGATTTATGGAAAAACGACCTGCGCTTGGCAAAGGGCTCAGCGCGCTCATCCCGGATGTGCCGGACGTGCGGCCGGGTGGCGGCACGACGGACGTCGACGTCGACCAGATCTCGCCGAGCGACCACCAGCCTCGGCATCGATTCGAGGACGCGCGCCTCGACGAGCTCGCACAGTCGATCAAAGCCAACGGCGTCATCCAACCCATCGTGGTGCGAAAGGTCGATGGCGGCTACCGCATCATCGCGGGCGAGCGCCGCTGGCGCGCTGCCCAGCGCGCGGGGCTCACCCGCGTGCCCGTTGTCGTCAAGGATGTTGGCGCCGGCCAGGACGCCCAGCTTCTCCAGATGGCGCTCATCGAGAACATCCAGCGCGAAGACTTGAACCCGATCGATGAGGCGGCCGCGTACGAAAAGCTGAGCAGCGAATTCAGCCTGACGCAGGAGGAAATCGCAGCCGCTGTCGGCAAGGACCGCTCGTCGGTCGCAAACCACATGCGCCTGCTGAAGCTGCCGCAGGAGGTTCGCGCCGAAGTCGCCGGTGGGCGCCTTTCGATGGGACATGCGCGGGCGCTCCTCGCGCTCGAGGACGAGGGGGCCCAACGCCAGGTCGCCCGCGAAGTAATCGCCCGCAATCTGTCGGTACGCGAGACCGAAACGATGGTCAAGCGGATGGGTCGCGACGCATCCGCCACGCGAAGAGCGCCCTCATCGAGCGACGTGCACACCCGGGCCGCGGAAGAGAAGCTGCGGATGACGCTCGGGACGCGGGTGCGCATTGCGCGCAGGGGCAAAGGAGGCCGGATAGAGATTGATTTCACCTCCGAAGACGAGCTGCACCGCCTCTACGAACATCTGACGTCGTGAGGGCGCTGAAAGGCGCTTTTCGTGGTATAAATGGATGTTTTGCGCTTGTGAAATTTGGCGCAAGCACACACGTCGCTTCAAGCGGGACGCGCGTCCTGATTACCGAGCCGGAGTCGAGTAGGACTCAGAATCGGGGCCGTCACGAGCGAAGGCAGCTGCCGTGGGGGCGGGGCCCCACGCGGACCAAACAATGACCAGCCGCACTGCCGCTGCCCGTTACGCTCGCGCCGCGCTCGACGTCGCCACCAAGGAATCGGCGGACCTCGAACAGCTCGCCCGAGAGCTCGACGAATTCATCGCATTCTTCAAGCAACAGCCCGCGCTGAAGGGCCTCATGCTGAACCCGGCGGTCCCGGCGCCGCGCAAGCGAGCCGCGATGGAGCAAATCGCGCAGCGATCGGGGTTCACCCCGATCGTATCGAAGCTGCTCATCCTGCTGGCCGATCGCGACCGCCTCTCGCTGCTCGAGGAGATCGCGGCGGCGTATCACGATTTGCTGGCCGATCGGCAGAATGTGGTTCGCGCCGAGGTGACCAGCGCGGAGCCCCTGTCGACCGACCGCCTTCACGCGATTGAGCAGCGGCTCGCGACGATGACCGGCAAGCGCGTGTCGATGACGGCGAAGGTCGACAAAGCACATCATCGGCGGAGTCGTCGCGCGCGTCGGCAGCACGGTGTACGACGCGAGCATCGCGACGCAGTTGAAGAAGATCAGAGAGAGATTAACGACGTAACCGGCGCCCCGGCGACAACGCGGGCTGCCTAATGTAGGCCAAGCAGACAGGCGTTCACTTCAAGATCCGGAGCGTAAGCGACGGCAGGCGCATGGGGGTGGGGCCCCATGCGGATAAAAATTATGGACATTAAAGCTGAAGAAATTTCCAAGATCATCCGCGACCAGATCGGCAGCTACGCCGTCGAGGTCGACGTCGCCGAGGTCGGCAGCGTCGTGTCGCTCGGCGACGGCATCGCCCGCGTGCACGGGGTGGAGCGCGCCATGGCCGGCGAGATGCTCGAGTTTCCGCACGGCGTGTTCGGCATCGCGCTGAACCTCGAAGAAGACGGCGTCGGCGCAGTGCTGCTGGGTGAGTACACGGAGATCAAAGAGGGCGATGTCGTCAAGCGTACCGGCCGCATCATCTCTGTGCCCGTCGGCGAAGAGCTGCTCGGGCGCGTCGTCAACTCGCTGGGGCAGCCGATCGACGGCAAGGGTCCGATTACGACGAAGACCTTCATGCCGATCGAGCGCATCGCTCCGGGCGTCGTCGATCGGCAGCCCGTGCGCGAGCCGCTGCAGACGGGTCTCAAGGCGATCGACGCGATGGTGCCGATCGGCCGCGGCCAGCGCGAGCTGATCATCGGCGACCGGCAGACCGGCAAGACCGCGGTAGCCGTCGACACCATCATCAACCAGCGCGACAAGGACGTCATCTGCATCTACAACGCGATCGGCCAGAAGCAGTCGACGATCGCGCAGGTGGTTCGCATTCTCGAAGAGGCCGACGCGCTTCGCTACAGCATCATCGTCGCAGCCGGCGCATCCGACCCGGCGCCGCTGCTTTACATCGCACCGTATTCCGCATGCACCATGGGCGAGTATTTCCGCGACAGCGGCCGCCATGCTTTGTGCGTCTATGACGACTTGTCGAAGCATGCGCAGGCGTACCGCGAAATCTCCCTGCTGCTGCGGCGTCCGCCAGGTCGCGAAGCGTACCCGGGCGACGTTTTCTATCTCCACTCCCGCCTGCTGGAGCGCGCGGCGAAGATGCGCGGCGAGCTTGGCGGCGGATCTCTCACCGCGCTGCCGATTATCGAGACGCAGGCGGGCGACTTGTCGGCGTACATTCCGACCAACGTCATCTCGATTACCGATGGCCAGATCTTCCTCGAGTCCGACCTGTTCCACCAGGGCATCCGGCCCGCCATCAACGTCGGCAACTCGGTGTCGCGCGTCGGCGGATCGGCGCAGATAAAAGCGATGCGTCAGGTGGCCGGCTCGCTCCGTCTCGATCTCGCGCAGTATCGCGAGCTGGCGGCGTTCGCGCAGTTCGGCAGCGACCTCGATGCGTCGACACAGGCGCAGCTCAATCGCGGCGCGCGCCTCGTCGAGATCCTCAAGCAGCCGCAATACAACCCGCTCCCTGTCGAGAAGCAGGTGCTCATCATCTACGCCGGCACCAACGGGTATCTCGATCAGGTGCCGGTCAGCGATGTCGGCGCGTACGAGACGGAGCTCTACCGCACGTTCGAGTTGCGGCACGCCGGCATTCTCAAAGGCATCGCCGAGAAGAAGCAGATCGACGACGAGCTGAAGGGGCAGATCACCGCGGCGCTCAAGGAGTTCAGCCAGCAGTTCGCGGCGAGGAAAGCGGCCTAGCGATGCCGTCACTGCTTGACCTTCGGCGCCGCATCCGCGCGGTGAAATCGACGCAGCAGATCACGAAAGCGATGAAGATGATCTCTGCCTCGAAGCTGCGGCGCGCGCAGGATCGGGTTGTGGGCGCGCGCCCGTTCGCGCTTCAGATGCAGCGGGTCTTGAACAGTCTCGCCAGCCGCGTCGATCCGTCCTCGCATCCGCTGTTGGCCGAGCGGGACCCGGGGGCCCCGGGATCGGGCAATGAGGGTGCGGATCAGAAGGTCCTGCTCATCGTCGTCACGGCCGACAAGGGCCTGTGCGGCGGCTTCAACACCAACATCATCAAAGCGGCGAGCGGGTTCATCAACAACGCCGGCGCGCCGGTCTGCCTTGGGCTCGTCGGCCGCAAAGGGCGCGACTTCTTCAAGCGCAGGGGTTTCGAGATTCGAGTCGAGGAAATCGGGATCTTCCAGCGCGTCAAGTACGCCGACGCGAAGCGCATCGCCGAGGCCGCCATCGAGGAATTCACGAGCGGCCGCGTGTCGAAGGTCTTCATCGTCTACAACGAGTTCAAGTCGGTCATGCAGCAGCGGGTCGTCACGGAGCAGTTGCTGCCGATTCCGAAGCAGCATGGGGTCTGACCCCGCGCGTCGACGAGGCCGACCTGCAAGGGCCGGCCTCGGAGACCTCGACTACATCTACGAGCCCGGGCCGGCGCAGATTCTCGGCGAGCTGCTGCCGAAGCACATCGAGATTCAGGTGTACCGCGCGCTGCTCGAGTCGGCCGCCGCCGAGCACGCCGCGCGCATGACGGCAATGGACGCCGCGACGAAAAACTCGGGCGAGATTATCGACACGCTCACGCTCTACATGAACAAGGTCCGCCAGGCGGCGATTACGCGAGAGATCATCGAAGTCGTGTCTGGCGCCCAGGCACTGTGAGGCTAGCTTCAACGCCGAGACGCTACAGACGCCAGGTATGCCTTCAAAAGAATTCCTTGCGACTGTGCGCCTCTGCGTTGAGATCAGGAGAAACATGGCAACTGAGGTCGCAACGAAGCAAAAAGTCGGCAAGGTCGTGCAGGTCATCGGTCCCGTGGTGGACATCGAGTTTGCCGACGGTCACTTGCCGGATATCTACAACGCCGTCCAGATCAAAACCGAAGGGAAAGCAGGGGAGTCGAAGGTCGACATCATCTGCGAGGTGGAACAGCACCTCGGCGAGTCACGCGTGCGCACCGTCGCGATGAAGCCGACCGACGGCATGCAGCGCGGGATGCTGGCGGTCGACCTCGGCGAGCCGATCTCGATGCCCGTCGGGCCGGCGACACTCGGCCGCGTGATGAACGTGCTTGGCGAGCCTGTCGACTATCCGGACCAGCCGGTCAACTCGAAGGAGCGATGGTCGATCCATCGCAGCGCTCCGACGCTGGAGCAGCAGTCGACCGAGCTGAAGATGTTCGAGACCGGCATCAAGGTCGTCGACCTTCTCGAGCCGTACCTCCTCGGAGGCAAGATCGGGCTCTTTGGCGGCGCAGGGGTCGGCAAGACGGTCATCATTCAGGAGCTCATCCACAACATCGCGATGAAGCACGGCGGCGTGTCGGTCTTCGCCGGCGTCGGCGAGCGCACGCGCGAAGGCAACGACCTGTGGCTCGAGTTCCAGGAGAGCGGCGTCATCGACGTGAAGGATCCGTCGAAGTCGCGCGCCGCGCTCGTCTACGGACAGATGACCGAGCCGCCGGGTGCCCGGCTGCGCGTGGCGCTGTCCGGCCTGACGGTCGCGGAGTACTTCCGTGACGCCGAGGGCAAGGACGTGCTGCTCTTCATCGACAACATTTTCCGGTTCACGCAGGCGGGCTCTGAAGTGTCGGCGCTGCTCGGGCGCATGCCGTCCGCGGTCGGGTATCAGCCGACGCTCGGCACCGAAATGGGCGAGCTGCAGGAGCGTATTACGTCGACGAAGAAGGGCTCCATCACGTCGGTGCAGGCCATCTACGTTCCTGCGGACGACTACACGGATCCGGCTCCGGCGACCACGTTCGCGCATCTCGACGCGACGACGAACCTGTCGCGCGCCATCGTCGAGCTCGGCATCTATCCGGCGGTCGATCCGCTGGCGTCGACGTCGCGCATTCTCGATCCGCGCATCATCGGCGACGAGCACTACAACGTGGCCAAAGAAGTGAAGCGCGTGCTGCAGCGCTACAAGGACCTCCAGGACATCATCGCGATTCTCGGCATCGACGAGCTGCCCGAAGAAGACAAGGTGACCGTCGCGCGCGCGCGGAAGCTGCAGCGGTTCCTCTCGCAGCCGTTCTTCGTCGCCTCGCAGTTCACCGGTCGCGAGGGCAAGTACGTGCCGATCGCCGAGACGATCCGCGGGTTCAAGGAGATCATCGAGGGCAAGCACGACGCCCTGCCCGAGCAGGCGTTTTACATGGCCGGCACGATCGACGAGGTTGTCGAGACGGCCAAGAAGATGGCAACGGCGTAAACGCGTCGTCTCACCGCAACGACGCGACGACGCAACGAATTTCTTGAAAAAACCTTAGCGGCGTTGCGCGTCGTGGCGGTGGAGCATAGAAAATGGCAGACATACCGGCACTCCCTACACACCTGACGCTCGAGATCGTGACCCCCGATCGGTCTGTCGTGGCGGATAAGGTCGACGAGGTCGAGATCCCGGGGGCCGAAGGGTATTTTGGCGTCCTGCCGGGGCACACGCCGCTGCTCGCGACGCTCAAGGTCGGCGAACTGTGGTACCGGAAAGGCGCCGAGAAGTTCTATCTGTCGATTGCGTTCGGCTTCGCCGAAGTGCTGCCCGACCGCGTCACGATCCTTGCCGAGCTCGCCGAGCGGGCCGACGAGATCGACGTGGCGCGGGCCGAAGCCGCCAAGCGCCGTGCGGAAGAGCGGATTGCGAAACCGGCGCCCGACATCGACTTCGAGCGCGCTCGCCTCGCGCTGATGAAGTCGCTCGTCCGGCTGCAAGTCTCCACGAGAGCCCGCACGCGCGTGTAACCACGAAGACGCTAAGACACGAAGCGTGTTCGAAAACCTTCGACAACTTCCACGGTATCGCGGCCTCATCCAAAGCCTCGTGTCCCGCGAGCTGAAAGCCCGCTACCGGGGCTCGGTTCTCGGCTTTTTCTGGTCGTTCGTCAACCCGCTGCTCCTGCTGCTGGTGTACACGTTCGTGTTCGCGTACGTGATGCCGCCGCCCAAGGACATTCACAACTACGCGCTGTTCCTCTTCTGCGGCATTCTGCCGTGGACGTGGTTTTCGGCCTCGCTGCTGGAGTCGTCCAGCGTCCTCATTACGGGAGGCAACCTCATCAAGAAGGTGATGTTTCCCGCCGAGATTCTGCCGATAGTCACGGTTCTGTCGAACCTCGTTCACTTCCTGCTTGGCCTGCCGATCCTCATTGCGTTTCTGATCTATTTTGATGCGCCGATCGAGCTCGCCGAGCTGCCGTGGTTTCCGGTCGCGCTGCTCGTGCAGCTGCTGCTCACGCTGGGGCTGGCGCTCATCCTGGCAGCTCTCACCGTGCACTTCCGCGATCTCAAGGACATTCTCGGCAACGTGATGACGTTGTGGTTCTTCGCCACGCCGATCATCTACTACTGGAAAAACGCGCCGGAGAAGATTCGGCCGTTCCTGAATCTGAATCCGTTCACCCATCTGGCGATCACCTATCAGGAGATTCTGTTTTTCCCGGCAGATCCGGGCTCTGCCGGCGGCCCGCCGGGACACTGGAAGTGGCTGCTCGCCCTCGGCGCGGGTTCCGTCGTGTTGTTCCTGTTCGGCTATTTCCTGTTCGATCGACTGCGCGACTCATTTGCGGAAGAGGTATGAGGTCCATGTCTCACCGCAAAGACGCGACGCCGCAACGGTTTTTGGATCCGATCCCAGAAGATCCTGGCGTCGTTGGCGTCTCTGCGGTTGAGATACCTGAGAGGCCGTTGTGAACGCGATTGAACTCACCAACGTCACCAAGGTCTATCGCAGATACGCGAGACGCAAGCAGTTTGCGACGTTGAAAAGCGCGCTGCTCTCCGGAAGCCTCATCCACGATCTGCAGCCAGACGAGACGTTCCCTGCGCTCAAAGGGGTGTCGTTCACCGTGCCGGCCGGGCGCACCTACGGCATCATCGGACGAAACGGGTCCGGCAAGAGCACTGCGCTGAAGCTGGTTGCCGGCATCACGAAGCCGACGACGGGAACCGTGAAGGTCGAAGGGCGCATCTCGGCGCTCATCGAGCTCGGCGCCGGATTCCATCCGGAAATCTCAGGGCGCGAGAACGTCTTCATCAACGGCATCATGCTGGGGCTGACGAAGCGCGAGGTCGCCAGGCGTTTCGACGAGATCGTGGAATTCGCCGAGCTGCAGGATTTCATCGACGCGCCGGTCAAGACCTATTCATCCGGCATGTACATGCGGCTCGGGTTCGCCGTGGCGATTCACGTCGATCCCGACGTCCTGCTGGTGGACGAAGTGCTCGCGGTAGGCGACGAAGGGTTTACGCACAAGTGCCTCGACAAGTTCGGCGAGTTCAAGCGCCGAGGCAAGACGATTCTGCTCGTGACCCACTCGCTCAACCTGGTCGAGCGGTTTTGCGACGAAGCGCTGTGGCTCGACGGCGGCAAGGTGCGCGGCTCCGGGGATCCGAAGCGGGTCGTCGGCGCGTATCTGACCGACGTCGGCAAGAGCGAAGAACGCGAGCTCGCAAGAGCCGAAGCCAGGTCAGAGCAAAGAGCGGAGAGCCAGGAGCCTGCCGATCCGGGTGCGGAACCTCAGTCCGGCTCTGTCGTCGAAGACATGACGCGCGTCGACGAAGGCCGATGGGGCTCGCGCGAGATTGAAATCACCGGCGTGACGTTCAAGAACGAGAGCGGTGAGGTCTCGCATATCTTTCAATCCGGCGATCCGATGTCCATCCACATCGCCGTCCGGGCGCATCAGGCGACCGCGGATTTCGTGTTCGGCATCGGGCTCTACAGCGCGGAAGGGGTGAACTGCTACGGGACCAACACGCATCTCGAGGAATTCACGCCGCAGGAGCTGCGGGGCGAAGGAGAAGTGACGTTCTCGATTGAGAGTCTCGAGCTCGTGGAAGGTACATACAAGCTCGACGTCGCCGTCCACAAACGCGATGGGTATCCCTACGATTACCACCGGCTGCTGTACACCTTCCGCGTCAAGTCGCGCAGCAAGGAAGTGGGGATCTACCGGCCGCGGCATACCTGGGCTTTCTCGCAGAGCATCAGAACTCAGAAGAGAGAGGTTGTAACGAAAAACGCAAAACGAACAATGGAAGAAAGGCATTTCGTTTCGTCCTTTTTTATGCGCAAGGTACTGTCGATTCCCGAAGCCCAGGATTTTGTCACGCGCTACAGGCAGGCACACAGGACCGTCGTCTTCACCAACGGCGTGTTCGATCTTCTCCACCCGGGGCACGTGCGGTATCTCAAGGACGCGCGGCGCGAAGGGGACGCCCTGATCGTCGCCGTGAACTCGGACCGTTCGGTGCGGGCGATCAAGGGGCCAATGAGGCCCGTGAACCCGGAGGGGGAGCGCGCCGAGGTGGTCGCCGCCCTGGCGTGCGTGGACGCCGTGGTCATATTCGACGAAGAAACGCCGCAGCAGATCATCAGCCGTCTGCAACCGGACGTGCTCGCCAAAGGCGCCGACTGGGCCATGGACGCCATCGTCGGCAGAGAAACCGTCGAACAGCGGGGCGGGCGAGTCGTTCGCATCCCGCTCGCCGAAGGGTACTCAACGTCGGCGATAATAAAGAAGATACAGGGGCTCTAGGTTCACTGCTCCAGGCTCTTCGCTCTACCGAATGCCTACCTCGACATCGCTCAATCTGCAGGCGCTTCTCAAGACCGCCGCGGCTCGGACGGGAATGGATTCGCCTGCGTCGCACGTGCGCGGCTTGTCGCCATCGGCACAGGCCTTGTATGTCGCAGCACGGTCGAGCCATCGCAAGAATGCCGTGTGCGTTGTCGTCGTCCCCGGAGACGAGGACGTGGATCAATTCTGCATCGACACGCGATTCTTCCTCGCCGCCCTCGAAGGCGCCTCGGCCTCCGCGCTCGAGGATGCCGTCAAACCGTTTCCGTCCCTCCAGATCGACCCGTACCGCGCTATCGCGCCCCATTTCGGCGTCGCCTCGGCGCGCGCCGCCGCGCTGCACGCCATCGCGAACGGAAGCGCGACAGTCGTCGTCGCCTCTGCCGCCGCGCTTCTGACGCGGCTCAGCGCGCCCGACAACCTCGAAGCCGCGGCGATCGAACTCAGGAATGGAATGGACCTCGACCCTGTGGCGCTCGGCGACCTGCTTGCCGACGCGGGCTTTACGCGCGAGGATCCCGTAGACGAGCACGGCGAGTTCTGCGTTCGCGGAGGCATCGTCGATTATTTTCCGGCTGGTGCCGACAATCCGATTCGGGTCGAGTTCGTCGGCGAGACGATCGAGTCAATCCGCCGGTACGACCCGTCTACCCAGCGATCGATCGAAACCCTCGATCAAGCGGCGGTGGTGCCGCTGACGGAGAAGTCAGGTGCGGCGACCTTCTTTGACTACCTGCCGTCCGATCGCGACCTCTCGTTTGTCGTCGTCGAAGAGGAGGATGCGGCCGAACAGGCCCGGAAGCTGGTCGAGCAGACGCAGCTGAGCTTCGAAGAGGCAAGAGCCGAGAATCCGAAGGCGCCGGCGCCGGAGGAGATGCTGATTTCGTGGCCGGACGTCGCCGAGAGACTCTCGAGCGCGACACGACTGGATCAGCTGGCGATTGGCGACAGCTCGCCTGAAGGCGAGCCCTACGACTCCATCCGCACGCCGCCCACGATCCCCACGCGAGCCACGTTAGACATTGCCTGCCAACCCGCCGTCGAATTTCGCGGCCGTATTCAAGAGTGGATCGCCGAAGTCAAGCGCATGCGTGAGCGCGGCGACACCGTCGTGTTCGTGGCCGCCACAGAGGGACGCGCCGAACGCACCGCGGAGCTTCTCGGCGAGTACGGCCTCCGAGGCATTCTGATCGATCGGACGGACGAGCTGCTGAACGTCGCGGTGCACATCGCCGTTGGGCAGCTCTCGAAGGGATTCCGGCTGCCGGGCGCCGAGCTGCAGATTATTGCGGAGCCGGACGTCTTCGAGGAGGAACGCACCAAGGTCGAACGCAAGGGCGACCGCCATCGGTCCATTGCCAAAACGTTTCTTTCCGATTTGCGCGATCTGAAAGTCGAAGACCTGGTCGTGCACGTGGATCACGGCATCGGACGTTTCGTCGGCCTCAAGCAGATCGGCGTCGGCGACTCCATGCAGGAATTCATGGAGCTGCGCTACTTCGGCGAAGACAAGCTGTTCGTTCCAGTCGAACGGCTGGATCTCGTTCAAAAGTACAGCGGAACGGCGAAGCCGGCCCTCGACAAGCTCGGCGGCACCTCGTGGGAACGCACGAAGTCACGCGTCAAGAAGGCGATGCGCGACATGGCCGAGGAGCTCCTGAAGCTGTACGCGGCGCGCAAGACCGTGCCTGGCCACGCGTTCAGCCCGGACTCGCATTGGCAGCGGGAGTTCGACGATGCGTTCGAGTGGGACCTGACGGTCGATCAGGTAAATGCCATCACTGACATCAAGCGGGACATGGAATCGCCGACCCCGATGGATCGCCTGCTCTGCGGCGACGTCGGCTATGGGAAGACCGAGGTGGCGATGCGCGCCGCCTTCAAAGCGGTGATGGATGGAAAGCAGGTCGCATTCCTCGCGCCGACGACGGTTCTCGCATTTCAGCACCAGAAGACGCTGACCGAACGGTTCGCCGGGTTCCCGGTGACGATCGACATGATCAGCCGTTTTCGCAGCAAGGCTGAACAGGATCAGATCATCAAGGACGTCGGCACGGGCAAGATCGACATCGTCGTGGGCACGCACCGCTTGTTGTCGAAGGACATGCAGTTCAAGGACCTCGGGCTCCTGGTCGTGGACGAAGAGCAGCGCTTCGGCGTGGCTCACAAGGAGCGGATCAAGCAGATGCGCCGAAAGGTCGACGTATTGACGCTGAGCGCGACGCCGATACCACGCACGCTCAACATGTCTCTCGTCGGCATTCGCGACATGTCGATCATCGAGACGCCGCCGAAGGACCGGCTGTCGATTCAGACGAACGTGGTCAAGTTCGACGCGCACGTCATCGCACGCGCCATCAGGCACGAGCTGGAGCGCAGCGGACAGGTGTATTTCGTCCACAACCGGGTCGAGTCGATTTTTTCCATCGGCGATCTCGTTCAACGACTCGTCCCGGAGGCGCGCGTGGTCGTCGCGCACGGCCAGATGAGCGAAGACGAGCTCGAGCGGGCGATGCTCGATTTCATCAACAAGAAGTACGACGTTCTCCTGGCCACGACGATTATCGAGAATGGCCTCGACATTCCGAACGTCAATACGATCCTGATTAATCGCGCAGATCGGTACGGTTTGTCGCAGCTGTATCAATTGCGAGGGCGCGTCGGCCGCTCAGATCGGCCGGCCTATGCCTATCTGCTGATTCCACCGGAAACGACGTTGTCGCCGGTCGCCAAGAAGCGGCTGGCCGCGATTCGCGAGTTCAGCGATCTTGGCAGCGGGTTCCGCGTCGCGGCGCTCGATCTCGAGATACGCGGCGCCGGCAATCTGCTCGGCGGCGAGCAGAGCGGGCACATTGAAACCGTCGGGTTCGAGATGTACATGAAGCTGCTCGAACAGGCGGTGCGCGAGCTGAAGGGCGAGGAGTTGGTCGACGACGTGCGCGCGGTGGTGAATCTGCGTGTCGACCTCAAGATCGATCCGGCCTACGTGCCGGAGATGAACCAGCGGTTGATGATCTACCGGAAGATCGCGGACGCGCGCAGCGACGATGAGCTCGATCAGGTCATCGGCGAGCTGCGCGATCGCTACGGGCCCGTGCCGGAAACGGTCGAGTATCTGGAGCAGTACGGCCGGATTCGCATCATGGCCGACACGCTGGGGATCGAGTCGATCGATCGTGAGGCTCAGACCGTGGTCATCAAAATCAGACCGGATGGCGGCGGCCGTCGTCTAAATGTCGACCGTCTGCTCAAAGTGGTGGCCTCCAGGGCCGATACCACGCTCGTGCCGCCCGGGACGATAAAGCTGGATTTGCGCCCGGTCGCGCCGAAGCCGCAGGGAAGGGCGCCTCAAGCGCCTTTGGGCACCAAAGCCAGGGCGCGGCAGGGCACCGGGGCGAGCTGGTGGACGGCTCGCGCGACCGCCGGCGAGGTGACGTCCGGCTTTACCAAGGAAGAGATTCTGAAGCCGCCGAAGGAAGATCCGAATGCCCCGGGCGGCGTCTTCACCCGGGTGCGTGGTTTGTTGGCCGAACTGGCCGGAATACAATAAGGAAGAGATGAAGAAAGTCCTGTTCGCCGCTCTTGCCGTCGCCGCTCTGGGAACCGCCGTATCGGCCGAAATCCTCGAGCAAGTGCTCGTGAAGGTGAACGGCGAAATCGTCACCCAGACGGAATTCCACCGCATTCAGATCAATGCGCTCCGCGAGCTGCCGAATCCGCCGGACCCGGGGCGCCTGTCCGATGCCGAGCTCGCCAAGCTCCTCGCGCAGGTCACTCCGCAGGCCATTGTCACGGTGATTGACGAACTGCTGCTGATGCAGCGCGCGAAGGAGATCTCGCTCGCCGTCAGCGACGCGCAGTTTACCCAGGTGCTCGATTCAATCAGGAAGGACAACAAGATTGAGAGCGAGGCGGCGTTCGAGGCTGCCCTCAAGAGCGAAGGGATGACGCTTGCGCAGCTGAAGCAGATGCTCAGCAAGCGGATTCTTATCGGGCAGGTGCAGCAGCGCGAGATCGGCAGCCGCGTCGACGTCACCGAAGCGGAAGAGCGCGCCTACTACGACGCGCACCTCTCCGAGTTCGGGACCACGCCCAGCGTGACGCTTCGCGAGATTCAGGTAAACGCACAGGTAGACCCGGTCAAGAAAGTCGCAAGCGTCGGCGCGATCGAAGAGGCACGCGAGAAGGCAGCCGGCATCCGCGCGCGTATCCTCAAGGGAGACGCATTCGAAAAAGTGGCGGCCGAGGTCTCGGATGCGCCGTCGAAGGCCAACGGCGGTCTCATCGGCCCCATCTCGCGGGATGAAATGAACGAAGAAGTGCTCAAGATGATCTCGTCGATGAAAGTCGGAGACATCACGCCTGTGCTGAACACCGCCACTGGCGCGCAGCTCTTCAAGCTCGAGTCCTCGATCGATTCGACGACCCTCCCCTTCGAATCGGCGCGTGCGCGTATCGCCGACCGCTTGACCTCGGAGAAGATCGGCGCCGAGTTCAAGAAGTACATGACGCGCCTCCGCTCGCAGGCAATCATCGAGTGGAAAAACGACGATCTCCGCAAAGCGTGGGAGATCGGCATCGAGGCCGAGCCGACGTTCTAAACGTGCCTTCGACCTGGTTTGCCATCTGGACGCGTTCGCGTCACGAGCAGGTTGTGCGCGACCAAATCGAGCGCAAGCATTTCGACGCGTTTCTGCCCACCATCACCCGCTGGAGCCGCTGGAAGGATCGGAAGAAGAAAATCGATTGGCCGCTCTTCCCCGGCTACTGTTTCGCACGGTTCAAAGAAGAGGACGCGCTCGCCATACTGAAATGCACCGGGGTGGTCAACATCGTGTCGTTCGAAGGAAAGCCCGCACCGATTCCAGACCATGAAATCGACGGGATCCGCCGTCTGATCGAAAGCGACTTGCAGTACGACCCCTGTCCCCTGATACGAGAGGGAATGATGGTCGAGGTGAAGCACGGCGCGCTCAAGGGCGTGATTGGCCGCCTCGTGCGAAAGGGCGCTCATGCCCGACTCATCCTCGCCGTCGACTTGATCGGACAAGGCGTCAGCGTCGAAGTCGACGCCGCCGACGTCGGACCTTACTAGCGCGATTTCAGTCTCCGCGCTCGCCCGCCAGTTATACTTCTTCCGTGACCGTCCGCATCGGGCAGCAAGTGCTTTCGTCCCCGTTCGTCGTCGCGCCCATGGCGGGCATGACGGATACGGCGTTCCGCCGATTGGTCAAGCGGCACGGCGGCTGCGGCCTCGTCGTGACCGAAATGGTCAGCTCGGAAGGGCTCGTTCGCGGTATCGATCGGACCCTCGAGTACGCTGAATACACCGAAGAAGAGCGCCCGGTATCCATCCAGATCTTCGGCGGCGATCCCGAGAAGATGGCCGACGCGGCGCAGATTGTCGAAGGACTGGGCGCAAATATCGTCGACGTGAATATGGGCTGCCCGGTACCGAAGATTGCGAAGCATAACGCCGGGTGCAGCCTGATGCGGGAGCCCGCGCACGCAGCCGCGGTGATCGCCGCGATGACCCGGAAAGTGAAAATTCCCGTTACCGTGAAGATGCGCGCCGGGTGGAACGAACACTCGATTAACGCGCCGGATCTGGCCAGGATGGTTGAGGACGCGGGCGCTTCCGCCGTCGCCGTCCATGGCCGAACGGCTGCTCAGTCCTACTCCGGGCAGTCTGACTGGTCTCTCATCGATCGCGTGGCCGAGTCGGTAGGAATTCCGGTTTTCGGTTCGGGGGATTGCCTCGAACCCGAAGACATCATCGCGAGGATGGCCACAGGCGTCAGTGGCGTGCTCGTCGGCCGGGGCGTTCTCCGGAATCCCTGGATTCTCGCCCAGGCTGCCGACCTGGCGGCGGGCAGGCCGGCTCGAGGCGTCACACTCGAAGACCGCGGTCAATTTCTCCTCCAGTACATGGATTTGCTGTTAAGCGAGGAGAGCGAACCATCAGGTTTCAGGCATCGCGCCGGCGAGAGCGCAGCCGGGGACCCCGAGCCGAAGTCGCTGGCACAGAGGTCGCGTCACGAGCGGTGGGTCATCAACAAACTCCGCGCGCTCATGTCGTGGTACTCAAAGGGGCTTCATAACGGCGGCCACCTGCGCACCGAGATCAATGCGGCGGGCTCAATCGCCGAGGCGCGCGACATCATCCGCCGGTTTTTCGCTGGAGATCACGCCGCCGTCTGCTCTGGCGTCGAGCTCAGCCGATAAACCAGCAATGATGCTCGCGCTGGTCGCGGCAGTCCTCCTTACGTCCGTAGCGTGCAGGGGCACCCCCAAGGATCAAACCGTTCTTGCCAAGTACGACCACGACGACAGGTAAATTAAGTCAACTGACCATAAATATTGCCAATGACGGTAAACCTAATATAACCAGCTATATGGATGGCACGAAGTTCGTTCGGATAGAGATCGACGCGGACGAAGACGGCAAGATCGATCGCTGGGAATATTACGGCCCTTCGCAGCGAGTCGATCGGGTGGGTATTTCTAGGTCGAATGATGGAAAACCAGATGCCTGGATTATCCAGGGACCGAACGGGTCCGTATCGCGCATCGAAGTATCGACAAACCGTGACGGCAGAGCCAATCGGTTTGAGTTCTACAACCGGGACGACTTGACCCGCGTGGAGGAAGATACCGACGGCGACGGTCGGGTTGATAAGTGGGAAGAGTACGAGTCCGGCGTTCTAGCCAGAGTGTCCTTCGATACCGCCAAGTCCGGGAACCCGACGACTACCATCGACTATCGAAAATAGGGTCCCCTGCACGAGCGGGGGCTTGGACCTATGGCGCCCCCATGTCGTAGTCGTACACGAGCGCTGCTTCCTGCAGCTTGTAAAACAGTGCGCCGAGTTGATCGTGTTGAGGATGGCGGAGGTACGCCTGCAGACCGGCGAGATCGTCGAATTCCATCACGGCCGCGAATGGAAAGTCTGCGGTCATCAGCGCCTCATACCCGGCATTGTGGCGAACGCGGGAGCCGACCACAAACCGCCTGACCGACGGAATGTCTCGCGCGGCGACGTGCAGCGCCGCGAACATCGCTTCCCGATCGGCTTCGGTAATGCTGCGCTTCGGACGGAACAGCACGACATGCGCGAGCATGGCTAGGTGGCGGCGCGGGGTTCCAACCGCTTGAGTTTCTCTACCAGGGTCGTCCGTTTGAGGTTGAGCAGCTTCGATGCCTGACCTTTATTTCCCCCGGTTTTCTCGAGCGCTCGGCGGATGAGATCGTGCTCGATGCGGCTGATATAGCCCTCGAAATCGATCCCGCCTTCAGGGAGGTTGACGTCTGGCGCGGCGGCGCCATTCGAAGCTTGCTGGATGTCCGGTGTCAGGTCGGACGTCTCGATTTGCACCCGTCCGCCGCTCAGCGCGACGGCGCGTTCGATCGCGTTCTCCAGTTGACGCACGTTCCCCGGCCACGCGTAGGCCATCAGGCACCGCAGCGCCTGCTGCGAGATTGACAGGGTCCGCGCCTCCGCCTCGACGCTCCGCGAGTGGCCGAGCTTCGAGACGCCGGCGCCCGACTCAGGCACGGAGAACTTTTTCAGAAAATGTTGCACGAGAAGAGGGATGTCTTCCTTCCGCTCGCGCAGCGGCGGCAGATGAATCGGGATGATGTTGAGCCTGTAAAAGAGGTCTTCGCGGAAGGCGCCCTCGCTCACCATTTTTTGAAGGTCGCTGTTGGTCGCGGCGACGACCCGCACATCGACCTTGGTCGTATGCGTATCGCCAATGCGCTCGAACTCGCGCTCCTGCAGCACGCGCAGGAGTTTCATCTGCATCCCGGGGCTCATCGTGCCGACTTCGTCCATGAAGAGCGTGCCCTTGTGAGCCTGCTCGAGGCGCCCCTGCCTTGTGCCGATCGCTCCGGTGAACGCGCCGCGCACGTGGCCGAAGAGCTCGGCTTCGAGCAGCGTCTCAGGTATCGCGCCGCAATTCAGCGCCACGAACCGCTGCGCGCGGCGAGGGCTGTTGTGGTGAATCGCGCGGGCGACGATTTCTTTGCCCGTGCCGGTCTCGCCCGTCACGAGAATGGTGCTCGCCGAAGACGACACCGTTTCCAGCAATTGAAACAGCGCGCGCATCGCCGGGCTGCGCCCGATCAACCCGTCGAACTTGTACCGTTCCTGGAGTTGTGAACGCAGATAGGCGTTCTCGGCCTTCAACCGGCGCTTTTCGAGCGCAGAATTCAGCGCGTGCAGCAACTCGTCGAACTGAAATGGCTTGGTTACGAAATCGGTGGCGCCCCGCTTGATCGCCTCGACCGCATCCTTCACGGTTCCGTACCCGGTGACGATGATGCCGACGATATCGGGATAGCGGACGAGCGCGGCCTCCAGTACCCGCGTGCCGTCCAGGCCAGGTAATCGCAAGTCCGTGATGACGATGTCGAAGGCGAATTCCGCGAGCTGTTCGATCGCCTGCTCGCCCGAGTCGGCCTGCGTGACTTCGAATCCTTGTTCGGCCAGTCGCTCGGCGAGCGCCTCGCGCAGCGGGGTCTCATCCTCGACGAGCAACAGATGTTTCTTGGATTCAGCCATTTAGGAAGCGTCAATACTTTGACATGGAAAGTGGAAAGTGGAAAGTTAAAAGTAAAAAGTGGGGCGGTTGCGCCAACATCGTGACGCCCATGAGCAAAGGCCTACAGAGTTGTAAACCCCGCACCGATAGGGATTTTGAGGGAGGAACAACAGTGGATATCGAAAGACAGACGCTCTCAATCATGAAGGCCTGCGAAGTCGTAGGGGTGAGCCGGCGCACGATTTACAACTGGATGGCCGGGGGCAAGGTTCAGTACGTGCGTACTGCAGGCGGGTCGGTCCGCATCTTCGCCGACTCCTTGTGGAAAAGACCCCAGGAAACCGAAGACAGCCAGATTCAGCACTGACGCTCGCGTCGCTGTCATCGGGCTACTCTCGAAAACCGCGGAGTTAAAATGGATCGCCGGTCGTACTCGGTTGCAGATCTGCTCGAACGGGGCGCTATGGATCAGCCGCGGGAACTTCGCCAGCTCTTTCACCAGCTGAACAACCAGCTCGGCATCATCCTCGCCCATGCCGAGCTCCTGGAGAAGAAGGCGGCGGACGAGACGAGCCGTTCGCGCGCGACTCAGGTGGTCAGCAGCGTGCTCGACGCAATGGGAACCGCCAAAGAAATCCGCATGCAGATGGGGGAGAGGGCTTCGGAAGCCTGATTACCAAAGTCAGACACTCGGGCAGGTTGAACACGCCGCGAACGTTCCAAAGCGGTACTGCCCGAGGGTAAGTGCCAGATCCCCCCTTTCCCCTTCCACTTACACCCGTACGCGTCCACTCCCCGCATTTTGCGCTGTGCAGAATTGCAACTTGTAACACCCAAAACTGTGATCAGAAATTGCCATCATTTTGACGAGATCGTCGCTGTTCGTCAAAAAATTGGCTGTTCGCGGGCGGTACATAGACCGATTTTCGACTCCGTTCGCCTCCTGACCAGACCGTTAAATAGTTGCTCCAGAGCAACTTACCGTTTCAGCAGCCCCAGCGACATCGGTTCGCTTTTTCTTTGTGTCGATATTGGTACCTCCGATTGCGATACACCCGCCCGTTGCCGGACAAACCGGCCTTTCAGGAGCCAAAAACGAAATGCGCGCCCAACCAATGCCTGCCGCTCAAAGCCGTCGCATCGTTAACGGATTGCCCTTCGTGGAAGCTCTCGCACGCCGCATGGCGTCGACGATGCCCCACTCGATTGACGTGGGAGACCTTGTTCAGGACGGCGTGATCGGGTTGATCGACGCCGCCCATCGATTCGACGAGGCACGAGGCATCAAGTTCGAGACCTTCGCCGAACGGCGCATTCGAGGCGCGATGATCGACGCGCTTCGCCGTGATGCGTGGCCGCGGGGCGTTCGCCGCGTGAGACGCGAGCTCGAGGCGGCGCGCGAGACGCTGCGCCGGGAGCTGGGCCACGAACCGTCGCTTTCTGACCTGGCCGCGAAGGTCGGCACCGACGAAAAGCGCCTGGGCCGCACAATCGTCCGCATCCACACCATCGAATCCACGTCGCCGCTCGCCACCAGCGAGACCGTCGACGAAGCGTGTCTGCCGACGGCGCTGGTGCCCTCCGAGCCCGAGGCACCGGACGCCGCCTACGAGCGCTGCGAAATGCAGGACAAGGTGCGCGCCGCGATCGGGTCGCTGCCGCCCCGCGAACAGAAGGTCATTACGCTTTACTACTATGGCGACGTCACGATGAAGCAGATCGGCGCCGAGATCGGCGTCAACGAGTCGCGCGTCTCGCAGCTGCACGCGCGGGCGATCAAACGGCTTCGCGTCGTGCTCGCCGACATGGCGCCGGCCGAAGCGATGAGCGCGCTCAAGAGCGCGGTGCTCGCGTTCCATCAGAAGCCGGTGATGGCCAAGGCGGCGCTGCAGCGTCCGGCTGCGGCGGTCACTATCCCGGCAGCGGTTGCGGCGAAGGCCCCCGCGGTCGTGGTCAACATCACGCCAGTACGACCGAAGAAGTACGTTGCCGCGCATGTCACGCCGCGCACGTCGAGTGTGGCGGTGGCGGCGGCGCGATAAGTCGGCCGGCAACCGGAACGGCCCTCCCGTATGTGGAAGGCCGTTCGCTTTTTCAGGTAAGAATGTCGCGCGCGGTTCGGAGGAGATCGCCGAGCCTGAATGGCTTGGCGAGCCAGGGGCAGCCGCTGTCCTGCAGAAATCGTTCGGCATCGGTGCCGGCCACGTCTCCGGTGACGAACATGACGCGGCGCGCCGCGTCGGGGTGCAACGCGGACAATTTTTGAAAGAATCGGATGCCGTCGACCTTCGGCATCTTCAAGTCACACACAATCAGATCGTACGGCTTGGCGGCGACGCGGCGGAGCGCTTCTTCGCCGTCGCCGGCGCGATCGACCACGAACCCGGCGTCGATCAGCGCCTCTGTGACGGCGGCTGCGAGTGCCGGCTCATCTTCCACGACCAGGACCGTCGACCCTGCCAGCGAGTCGAAGTCGGACTTCTGCGCCGCCAGTGAAGGCCGCTGCAGCGGCGTGCCGCTGAGCGGAAGCTCCACGTAGAACGAAGCCCCGGATCCCGGATTCGATGCCAGGCGGATACGGCCGCCGTGCTCCTGCACGATTGCGTACGCGACGGTCAACCCGAGCCCCGTGCCCTTGCCGACCTCCTTCGTCGTGAAGAACGGGTCGAAGATTTTCGGCTGCAGATCTTCCTTTATCCCGGGGCCGTCGTCGTTGATCTCGAGGACGATCGACTCTCGCTCGAGGTCGTGCCAGCTGCGCACGACGAGAGTGCCACGGCCATTCGCCGTGAGCATCGCCTGCTCTGCGTTGATGATGAGATTCAGCAGGACTTGTTGAACCTGGTGCGCATCGGCGAACACCTGGGGCAGTCCCGACGCGAGCGCATCGACGATGGTGATGTTCGTGATGCGCTGCTCGTACGATCGCAGCGAGAGGGTCTCGCGCACGACATGATTCAGGTCGACCATCGCGCGCGTCGACTGCCGCTTGCGCGCGAACGTCAGGAGATTGCGGACGATCTTCGCCGCGCGCTCCGACTCGCTGAGGATCGTCTCGAGGCCGCGCTTCGTCTTCTCGTCGATTTCAGAAGGCGGGCGCTGCGACAGCCGTTCGGCCCACGTCAGGATCGTGGCGAGCGGGTTGTTCAGCTCGTGCGCGACGCCGGAAATCGTCTGGCCGAGCGCCGCCAGCTTCTCGGCCTGCAGGAGCTGGTGATACAGGTCGCGGGTCTGGTCTTCGAGTTTCTTGCGCTCGCTGACATCACGGACGAGAGCATCGATGCGGACCGATCCATCCTGCGACGGCGAATCGGCGTGTGCCGTCACCTCGACCCAGACCGGCGAGTTGTCGACGCGGCGCAGACGCAGCAAGTAGTCGGTGACGGCGCCTTCCGAGGCGAGCCGTTCGATGAAGGCGACCCGCGCCTGAGGATCGACAAATCGCGGGGCGTCGAATGGGCGGATCTGCCCATCGCGCGCTTCGGCCGCGTAGCCGAACATCACTTTGAGATACGGGTTGGCCGCGAGGGTAGTGGTCTCTCGTGGGCCGAGCAGACCGATGTAGACGCCTTCGTGGACCGCCTCGAACAGCCTTGCGAAGGCGTCGGCGCGGTGCTCATGCAAAGTTATTTGCCCTGAACTGGAGGCGGCGTCGGCGTCTCGCTGCTCTGGAAGCGCGCGCGGTAGTCGCCCTGCACCTTTTTCCGAATCGCCATCACCGACGCGCCGGAATTTCTCATCTTCATCGAGTCGACCGCGATATCGATGCAGACGGCGCAGGATACGCCGTGGGGCTCCCACTCGGTGACGCGTCCTTCGGGGTCGCGCCCTTTGACGAAGCAATCGGCGTTGTTCTTATGGCCTGCACTTCCGCATCCGCAGTAACACGGAACATAACTGGCGACTTCGGGGTGGTCCGCGGTGAACACGTGCGCGTCTTTCAGCACGTCCATCGGACGCGCGGGCATGTAGCCCTCGACATCGATGAGCGGCATATCGAAGCCGGGACCGTGCGGCGCGCCGGGTTTCGGACGGGGCGGAATGACGACGGCCGGCTGCGGATAATCCGGCTCAGGCGTCGCCGCGGCAGACTGCGCTGCCGATGGGCTACCCGCCGCGCCGGCATTGGTCGCGTCGCCCCCTGCGGGGGCACTGGTGCCCTGATTGTTCGAGCATGCGCTCACGGCGAGAGCGCCGGCAAGCGCGATCGTGACAAGTGCGAGCTTCGACATGTGAGCTTTAATTGTATCGCGAATCGGCTGCTCGGGCAGATGGCCGGAATCGCACTACCGGATTCGATATGATGAACGCGCATGTCTTCGCCCCGGTTCCCCAATATCCGTGTGTTGACTCCCGAATTGGGGGGATGGGGATTCTTCCTCTGCACCCAGAAGGACGTCCGGCAAGGCCGAGGCGGGGAGCTGTTTATCGCGGTGTCACTGCAGGACCGCACCGGTCTGGTACGGGCGCGCATCTTCAACGAGGCGGCACGCCTGCGCGAGGAGTTCGACAGCGGCGACTTCGTCAAAGTGCAGGGCAGGACCGAGCTGTTCAATGGCCGGCTGCAGCTCGTCATCGAAAATATCCGCCGCGTGAACCCCGATCAGGATCGCGGTCAGGGTTTTCGCGAAGAGGACTGCGTCTTGTCCGCGCCGCGGCCGGTCGAGGAGATGTGGAAAGAGCTCGATGAGCTGATCCTCCACGTCCGCGATCCGTTCGTGCGCGAGCTTCTGCAGCGAATCACCGCCGAACATGCCGGGAAACTGCGGATCTGGCCTGCCGCGCTGACGGTGCACCACGCGTATCGGTCGGGGTTTCTCGAGCACATTCTCTCGGTAGCGCGCTCAGCGCTCACGCTTGGCGCGGCATACGGCGCGAACCAGGATCTGTTGACGGCCGGCGCGCTGCTGCACGATATCGGAAAGCTCGAAGAGCTCGAGTACGACCGCTCGACCAGCTACACGCGAGAAGGCAATCTGGTCGGCCACGTGACGCTCGGCGTGATGATGGCGCGCGCGACGATGGCGGCCATTCCGGATTTTCCCGACGTGCTGCGCACGCAGATCGAACACCTGATCGTGTCCCACCACGGCCACAAGGAATTCGGTGCGCCGGTTGAGCCGATGACGATCGAAGCGATGATTCTTTCGGCTGCGGACGACCTCGACGCCAAGATCAATCAGGTAAAACAGGCGCTCGCCGAGGACGGCGAAGGGGAGTTCACTGCGTACCACTCGCGTCTCGGACGGGTCCTGTGGCGCGGCTAATCATCGTCCTCGCACTTCTTTTCGCTTCACCTGCGCTGGCGCAGGAGGAATCCACGGCGTCCAGATTCGGCAAGGTGCTGCTGGGCGGCGCGGCCGGCCTCGGCCTGCATGAAGGTGGTCATCTCGTCGCGAACTGGGCGTTCGAAGAGCCAGTGAAAGTCAAGAGAGTCAGCTACAAGGGCATTCCGTTTTTCGCGCTCTCCCACGCGCCCGATCTCTCGCCGCGCCGCGAGTACGTCGTGTCGTCGGCCGGCTTCTGGGCGCAGTATCTCTACAGCGAGCAGATTCTCACGCACCATCCGAACCTGAAGGACGAGGAGAGCCCGTTCCGCAAAGGAATGCTGACGTTCCACGTGGCGACGTCGCTCGTCTATGCAGGCGCGGCGTTCGGCAAAACCGGGCCGTACGAACGCGACACGCGCGGGATGGCGTCGTCGCGGCGCATCGACGAGCGCTGGATCGGCGCGATGGTGCTCGCGCCCGCGCTCCTCGATATGTATCGCTATTTCAACCCGGACGCGCGCTGGGCGACATGGACCTCGCGCGGTGTGAAGATGGGAAGCGTGGCTCTCGTGATTAAATAACTGAGAATGAATCTGAAAACTGGAATCATGATCTAGATCCAGATTCAGGCTCACCTGGGTCCGAGCGCGAACGTCATCGTGCCTTCGACGACCAGCTTGCCGTCCACTCTGGCATTGCCGGCGAGTACCCCCATCCGGCTCCGCAGCCGCTTCACGATCACTTCGATGACGACGACATCGCCAGGATGGACCGGCTTCCGATAGCGAACGCGCTCGATGCCGGCAAAGAACGGAAGCTTCTGCTGATTCTCCGGCTTCGCGAGAATCAGGATGGCGCCCACCTGCGCGATCACCTCCGTCAGGATCGTCGGCGGCAGCACCATCGGACCCGACGGCGAGCGCATCAGATAGGGCTCGTTCGACGAAATGTTCTTCACGCCGACGATCCGCTTGTCCATTTCCAACTCGATGATGCGATCGACGAGCAGGAACGGGTAGCGATGCGGAAGAATTTTCTCAATCGCCGCGTATTCGAGCGGCAGCGTCAGCGGGTCCATCGAGACTGGTATTATACAGGTCGGCTTCAGGCCCTCTGAACCACCACATGTCCGAGACCGCAGCACGCCCTCAAGATCAGGAACTCGTCGCCACGTTGTTCGAGCTCGGCCGGGAAGTATCGGCGGTGCTCGACATCGATGAGCTGCTGCGCCGGATCCCCGGGCTTATCGCCAGGCTCACGTCGTTCACGGTGTTCTCGGTCTACATGCTCGATCACAAGCGACAGGTTCTGAAGATCGCGTATGCCGAGGGCTATCCGCTGGATATGGTGCTGAACTTCCGGCTCAAGGTCGGCGAAGGCATCGTCGGGGCGGCGGTGGCGGAGGAAAAAGCGATGCTGGTCAACGACGTTCACCAGGATCCCCGGTACCTTGGACTGGTTCCCGGGGTGAACGCGCAGTTGGTCGTGCCGCTTCGCCACAAAAAGCGGGTGCTCGGCGCGCTCAACCTGCTGAGCGACAAGATCGGCGCGTTCAGCGAGCGCGACGAACAGATTCTGTCGCAGTTCGGGGTCCACATCGCGCAGGCGCTTGCGAACGCGCGTATGTTCGAGCAGGAACGCGATTACGCCGACACGCTCGAGACGCTCACCGAAATCGCGCGCGAAGTGGCGGAGATACTCGACCTCGACGAGCTGCTCAGCCGCATCGCGATTCTCGCCAAGCGCGTCATCGACTACAGAACGTTCGGCATCCTGCTCGTCAACGAGGCGACGCAGGTGCTCGAGGCGAAGGTCGCGCTGCAGTACGGCGAGAAGACGAGCATGCTCAATATCGCGATTGGCGAAGGGCTGGTCGGCTACTCCGCCCAGCACAAGGTGTCGCTGGTCGTGGAAGACGTGTCGAAGGATCCCCGCTACATCAAGGTACTGGACGATGTCCGATCCGAGCTGGTGGTGCCGCTGCTGCTGAAAGACCGGTGTCTAGGCGTGTTCGATCTCGAAAGCCCCGAGCTCGGCGCGTTCACGCAACGCCACGCTGAGATCCTCGGCATCCTCGCCAGCCAGGCCGCGGTGGCGATCGAGAATGCCCGATTGTACGAGACCGTCAGAGCGAGTGAACTTCGCCTCGAGCGCGAAATTGAATTTGCGCGCCGCGTGCAAAGTGCGCTGCTGCCGACGGAACCGCCGAAGCGCTTGAAGGGCATCGAGCTCGCGGCACGTTTCGAGCCGGCGCGGCAGATCGGCGGCGATCTGTACGATTACCTGACCCCAGACCCGGGCACGCTCGTCGTTGCCGTCGGCGATGTGTCGGGCAAGGGAGTGCCGGCGGCGCTCTATGGCGCCTTTGCCGGCGAGCTCGTCCGCTCGCGTACGTTCCGCCGCCGTTTCACCACGATTCGATCCAGCCCGGCGGGCGTGCTCGCGTCGATGAACGCGATCTTGCACGAGCGGCAGCTCGAAGAATATTTCTGCGTGCTGTGCTATGCCTCGTTCGACTTCAAGAAGCGTCAACTCGTGATGGCGAATTCGGGCCTGCCGTATCCGATCAGGCGCAGTGAAGGAGTGTCGTCAACCGTTCAGCTACCGGGCGTGCCGCTGGGATCCTTTCCCGGCACGACTTACGAGGAGTTGACGTTCGATCTGAAAGCCGGCGATCTGTACGTGTTCTGCACAGACGGCATTCACGAAGCCGAAGACGATTCCGGCCAGGACTTCGGATCGGCGCGGCTCAGCGCGGTCGTCGATCGGCTTGCGGATCAGTCCGCGCAAGCGATCGTCGATGGCGTGTTCGAGGCGGTTGAAGGCTTCAGGGCGCCGGGCGCCCGCGCGGACGACATGACGGCAGTTGCCGTGAAAATAACGGCGTAACGAAAGACGAAACGAAACGAAAGAAGCCGCTTTCGCTGGAATCTCTATTCGTTCTTCGTCGTCGATTTCGTTAGTTTCTTCTTATATCCAGATCTCTCTCTTCGAGATGGAGCCCGAGCGGCATGCCGTTGAACATGGCCACGTCGCGAACGACTCCCTTCACCTTGACATGGCTGCCTCGCGACGGCGTGCGGTTTCCCCCGCGCGACAGCACGGTAATCTCGCCGGTGCCGTCGTCGACCTTGTACATTTTGAACGGCATGAGCGGCACGCCCCACGAGCTCGTCACCCTTCCGTCGACGGTGACCGTCCGGTCGGAGTAGTGTCCGGCGTTTCGCTTGACGTCCGCGATGTCAGGATGCCGCAGGACGCCGCTGCATGCCGAGAGCGTGAGCGCGAGCGAGAACGCCGCCAGGACGCGAGTAAAGGACCTCATGAATCCACCCTCCAGAAAAAAGGGGGCCGAGCACGCATCGTGAAAGAGCCTCGGAATGCGGCGATGCCAGCGCCTGCCTGTAGCGCATTCCGGTGATACGGCGCGACCCCGCCTGGAAGCTAATCCAAAAGGTGTGCCGGAAAAAATGCGCCTAAAACGTTGATTTTGCGGGAGAAAACGTCACTGATCGTAGACAGTGACACTCGCGAATGCGGACAGCTAGGCCTGCGCGGCGATCTTGACCGGTACCGGGAGCGGGTGCTGCGGACGGCGTCGCGACGAGCGTCGCCAGCTGCGACGCGAAAATGGTGGCGAGCGCCTGCGCGCTCTCGTCCTTTTCGCAGCCTGCTTTCATTTCGGCGGACAACACCCCGACGCATCCGTCGTTGGTGATCAGCGGAACGATGAAGGCGCCGTTCGTCGACGCGTCTCCCGCGACGGTTCGAACTTCGGACGACCGATAGGCGGCCGCCGCGGCGTTGTTCGCGTCACGGTGAATGCTGCCCATCCGCATGACGGTACGGTCGTCGTAGCCATGGGATAACGCAGGCACGAGCCGCTGGCGTGATGGCTCGGCGACCCACACGATGATGCCGGACGCGTCGAGGACCCTCGCGGCGCGCTCGAGCAGATGGGGCAGGGACCCGCTATCGACGACGCGCGAGAGCTCGCGGCAGAGCTGTGCGGTGGTGAGCAGCTTCGGGGTGACGGCTGCTCTCGCTTTCGGGAGCGGCGCTTCGAACCTGATGGGCTCCACGACGGGCACCGCCGTTGCCGCTTCGGGCTCCGCTGACTTGGTCGACGCTCCGCCCAAAAGCACCAGGCCGACCATCAGCAGCAGAATCGCGCCGCCCGCGCCGCCCGCGATCGCGAGTTGACGGTTGCGGACTGAGGCCATATCGGCACTTCGGTATTGAAGCTCGTGGTTGAGAGCCGCAGCGAGCTGCGTCGACGCTGTCGCCATCGATTCGAGCCCGTCAGAGAAGATCATGTCTGCCGCAAACAGTGCGTTGCCGCTCTGGACGGACTCCCGGACCTTGGCATCCAGCGTCCGGAAATTCTCGAGAGCACCGGTCGCGGCCTCGAAGGCGCTACGGGCTTCGGGTGCGGTCAGGAGCGCGCCGAACTCGGCAGCGCGCTTCTGGAGAATCGGCGTCAGGCTCTCGACGTGGGACATCCAGAACGCCTCGCCCTGACCGCGGGCGACGTACGCCATCTGCCCGGCGCGAGCGTCCGCGATGGTGGCGGCAAGAGCCGCCGCCTCGTCGCGGAGGGCGTTCTCCGAGGTTCGTTGTGCGTTGATGTCTTTGTCGACGTTCGAGAAGAGATAACCAGCGGAAAGACCAATAGCAATGCCGATGACGACGATCAGGATGCGTATCAGGCGCGAATTCATCGAGGAAGTGAATATAACAGAGACGAGTGCAATAGTACAGAGGTTCTTGCGATTCTGCGACGAAAAATTTCGTTGCGTTAGAAGGTGGGAAAGTACGGCGTCAGCAGCTGCGCGATGACGGTGAAGCGATTGGTGAAGATCAGCACGCCGACGACGACGAGCAGCACGCCCGACACGACTTCGATCGTGTGGTAGTGCTTCCTGATGCGCGCCGAGGCCGCGAAGAACTTGTTGATGGCCAGCGACGTCGCGATGAACGGCACGCCGAGGCCCGCCGAGTACACCGCGAGCAGCTTCACGCCTTCGCCGACCGACTCCTGGGTGGCGGCCACAGCCAGAATCGCCGCGAGGATGGGGCCGATGCACGGTGTCCAGCCGAACGCAAACGCCACGCCCACGAGCATGGCGCCGAAAAATCCCGCGGGCTTGGCCGAGGTCTGCACCCGCTTCTCGTTGTAGAGCCAGCCGATCTTCAGCACGCCCATCATGTGAAGGCCGAAGAGGACGATCACCACGCCGGCAATTTTGCCGAGGAGGGAGAGATGCTCCATCAGCAACGACCCGATGGCTGTTGCCGACGCGCCGAGAGAGATGAAGACGAGCGAGAAGCCCAGGACGAACGCCACTGACATGATGACTGCCCTGCGCCGTGCGCCGGCAGGCGCCACGGAGGCGCCGCCGCTGGCCGTGCCGCGCATCTCATCGAGCGTGACGCCCGACACGAACGACAGGTAGCCCGGAATCAACGGCAGTACGCACGGGGAAATGAACGACAGGATCCCTGCGATGAACGCCGCGAGCAGCGTGACGTTTTCCATTAGTCGACCGGTTTCAGCCTGATCACGGCGGGAGGCCCCGCCTGGCCCGGCCTGGATGCCGGCGCGGGCGGCAGCGAGCTCGGATCGACGGTCCCCTTCACCGGCGGCAGGTCCTGGAACATGACGTCCCACTTCCAGCGCTCGGAGGGGTTCGACATCTGGAGCCACGTGCGCATCGTCACCGGCCGGCTGAACGTCATCTGCTGCAGCGGCCCGTACGCCTGCAGGTGAATCAGCTCGGCGGCAATTTCAGTGCGTGCGCGCTCGGCCGTCGAGAGCGTCACGCCGAAGAGCATCGCGACGTTCGCCAAAATGAGGCAGTCGTCCTGGGCGTCACCCGGCGCCGCGATGACGGTCGCCGCGCCCTGCACCTTCCCCTGGTCGTTGGTGTACGAGGCGTCCTTCTCGAATGAAGTCGATCCAGCCAGGACGCAGTCGGCGGCGGCTGTCAGCTCGGAGTGCACCACGCCCTGGACGATCAGCAAAGGCAGACGACCACTCTCGCGAGCGCTCACAATCCATGCAGTGTCGCCGAGCGACCCGGGAGGCCCGGGGTCGAACACATAAAGCGCCTTCACCTGGCCGGCGTCGACCGCCGCTCGAAGCTCGCCGAGATCCGGGGCGGTCGCGTTATCTGCCGGCACCCGCAGGCCAAGATCGCGCGCGCCGTTCACGTTTGGCGCGTTCGCCGCCGGCACCTTGAACTTGACGCCCGCCGGCTGCCGCTTTTCCGTGACGGTGTAGCTCACCGCGATCGGCGCGCCAATGCGTCCCGCAAGCTGCTTCAGGAGATGCAGCTCCTCGAGCGACGCGTGGGCCGAGGCAAGAATGTGGAAGCCGTCCTTCGCCGTCGCGACCGGCTCGCGGAGCGCGCGCCACGCATCGTGCCAGTTCACCGGCTGCTGCACGCCGTTCGAGGCGCGCACGAGAGGCTGCACGAGCCGGCGATCGCCTTCGACCCAGTGATAGTCGAAGCGGCCGATGTCGCACATCCAGTAGCTGTTCACTTCGGGGTTGAATCGCGGCGTGATGCGGGCCATCTGCGCGCCGCGCGCCCATTCCGGCTTCGCCTTGATCCACACCGTCGTGTTGCAGCCCTTCGAGCAGAACGTACAGATCGTGTCGGCCGCCAACGGGTTATCCCACGGCCGCGATTTGAACCGGTAGTCGCGGGTCGTGATGGCGCCGACCGGACAGACATCCATCAGGTTGCCCGACAGGAGAGAATGCACGCCTTCTTCTTTATAGGTCGAGATTTCACTGCCGGCACCCCGATCGGTAATCCCGATCTGGGCGTCGCCGTCGACGTCGCGCATGAAGCGGATGCACCGCGTGCACAGGATGCACCGGTTGCGATTGAGCATCAGCGTCGGTCCGAAATCGACATCGGCCTCGACGCCCTCGCCATCGAACGTGCGGCGCGGAAACTCCATGCGGCTGCGCTCGGGGCCGAATTCGTACGAGAAGTCCTGGAGCGGACACTCGCCGCCCTTGTCGCACACAGGACAGTCGAGCGGATGGTTGATCAGCAGGAATTCGAACACACCGGCGCGCGCTTCCACGACATCCGGTGTCTGGGTGTGGACGACCATGCCGTCAGTGCAGACAGTCGAGCACGACGTCTGCAGCTTCGGCATCTTCTCGATCTTGACGATGCAGACCCGGCAGGACCCGTCGACGCCGAGGCCGGGATGGTAGCAGTAGTATGGAAGCTCGACGCCGTTCTCGATGGCGGCCTGAAGGACCGTCTTGCCCTTCTCGACCGCGAGTTCCCGCCCGTTGATAGTGACCTTGACCGTGTCCATTCCCGTCAATTCTAAGCGAAAAAGGGGGCGTACCCCTTTTACCGGACGAATACCACAGGAGCCGCGTCATCCTCATTCACGCCCACGCCGCGGACCGGCGTGGTAATCGGAATGCGCTTCGTCGTCACCTGGTCGGTGACGGCCACGGTCACGTCGGTCGATGCAGCGGCATGTTTCAACGTCACCGTCACCGGAACCTCGAACCGCTCGCCGATCTGTTCGAAGCGCACGACCACCGCGTCGGGTTCGATCGTATAACTGAACCGGATGCGCGGCAGCGATGAACCGTAAATCCAGCGATCGAAGAACGCGTCGAGGTCCCTGTTCGACTCGAGCTCGAACGCCGCCTTCACATCTTCGGTCCCCGCCTTCTTGAACCGCCAGGTGGAATAAAAGCGGCGCAGGCCGCGGAAGAACGCATCGTCACCGATCAGCCTGCGGAGCATGTGCAGCGTGAGCGCTCCCTTGTTGTACACAAGAGCCCGAAACACGCGGCCGTCATTGCGGATATGGCCGAGGCGGTAGCCGAGGTACACGGGGCCCTGATCCGAGCGGTCGATCGTCCAACGCGCCATCTGGGCGATGACCTGACGGAACACTCCCTCTTTCTTCGAGTGCTCGGCGTACATCGCCGCAAAGTATTGTGCGAACCCTTCGCTGATCCATTGCTCGTGGTAGTTCTTCCATCCGACAGCTTGTCCCCACCACTGGTGCGCGCTCTCGTGAGCCAGAAAGAACTCCGGAAATCCGTCGAAGTAGGCCGGGTCCGTGCGCCACGAGATCGGGGTCGCCGGCGGAGGATGACTGAGCGCCGCAAAGTACGGAGGACTGTGCCCGCCCGGCTGGTCGCGCTCGACGATTGCGAGGGTGAAGCTTGGATAGGGAATGTCGCCGACGATCGATCCGTAGAACTTCATGACCCGCTGGGTCTCGTCGAACAGCTCGCGGCCCCGTCGCTGCAGCATTCCGCTCGATTCGACAGCGATCTCGCCGAACGTGTACGACGCGCCGGTCAGCGGTGCGTCGTCTCCTTCCGTTGCGTCGATGGAAAATGATGCGGAGTCGACATGAACGAATCGGCTCGTGGCCCAGCCGAGATACCGGACAGGCTGCGTGGCGCTGAAGCGGTACTCCGTCCAGGCGGTGCGGCCCTCTGGCGGCAGCGCTCTGGGATATCCCTGTTCGAGCGTTCCACTGGCAACCGAGGAATATCCCTCCGGCACGCGCAGCCGCAGCGTGGCTGTCGCATAGTCGGTGACGTCGCCCTGCGGGTACCATCCCGATCGACCCGTGTAGATGTAGCTCGGTAACGCCTGAATGTTGAAGAAGTCGTTCGACTGTTCGTAGCGGCCGGTCTTGCCCCGTTCCGCAGCGCCGTGGACGGCGATCGCTTCCCGCTCGGGCGGAATCGCCGGCAACCGGCCTCCGTACACGAACTCGAGATCGAGCAGCTCGTCAGGCCTGAGCGGCTCGGGCAGATTGATGATGATGTCGTCCTGTCCGCTGACGCGCAGCGCCATCAGATAGCCGTGGCGCGCGCTCGTGACGGAGCGCACGGTCAGCGGCTCCGCCAGCGTCAGCACCAGGGAGGAAATCGGATCGCGGCGCGCTGTGACGAGCAGTGTCGCTTTTCCGTCGATCCATTCCCGTCGTGGATCGAAACTCGCGTCGATGTCGTAGTTGACGATGTCGAAGTCGGTCTGGTCGTCCTCGTTGAAGAAGGGTCCGCGCGTGGCCAGTTTCTCCTTCGAGGCATAAATCGCGATGGTCCGGTTGCGCGTACGGTCGAAGAAACGGATGTCTTCGGCCTCATTCATCGACCGCATGTAGGTGAGATGCGCCCGGTCGGTGTCCATCTCGGCGACGAAGTCACCGAATTTCGGAATCACCGACCATCGGTCGCGGCTGAGGTCCGCGAGTTCGATGCCGAAGGATCGCGGCAGGTTCTCCTGGAACACGGCTTCGGCGCGACGGAGATCGCGCGGGTCCACGTCGCGAACGTGGAAGGTGGTGACGTCGAGCCGGCGATCGAACTCGGCAGGGTGCGCGCGCAAGTACACCCAGTTGAAGCGGCTCGTGTGCACGTCGCTGCCGCTGTAGATGCGGACCTGGCCCTTTTCGGCGGCCGGCGTCGGCGCAAACGTCATTTCCCCGCGGCCAAGAATGACGATGCCTGTCACGCCGGCGTCGGTTTCGGCCACAAAGGCGACGCCGTTCGGAATGCGCAGCTCGAAGTCCTCGGCGCTCAGCGCGAGGTTCACAATCCTGTATTCCTTTTCGGGGTTCACCGACAGCCGGTACAGGCCTCGCACGGTCGTGAGCACGTTCAAGCGTGCAATGCGCCAATCCGTTGCCTCGGCCGACGTGCGGAACACCCGCACGAGGAACGTACCGACCCTCGCATTTCTCCCGTACTCGGTCAGCACGTCGATGTAGACGTCGTAGGCGAGCCCCTTGGCGACCTGTGGTACTTCGGCGCGCAGCCGCTCCTGGACCACGGCGCGAGTGACGCCCGGCTCCAGCCACTCGTCGTGGAACTCCTCACTTGTGTTTGCGCCCGAGGTGACCAGGGCGGCGTAGGCGCGTGCGTCCGAGGTGGCGATGACGCGCTCGAGGTCGCGCATCAGGCGGGACACGCCGTCGTTGGGTGGAGGAAGGGTCTGGGCGTTCGCATACGCCGGCAAAACAAGCGCGAGCGCCAGCAGGACCGCCCTCACAGGTGTATTAGACCACGTACCGGGGCCGGGTTCAGGCCCGCAATATTAAATCAGCCCGAGCTCGCGGCCGACTTTTGCGAATGCGTCCAGCGCGAACTGGAGATCCTCGCGCGAGTGCGTCGCCATCACGATCGTCCGCACGCGCGCCTTGTCGCGCGCAACCGTCGGAAACCCTATCCCCTGTGCGAATACGCCCTCCTCGAAGAGGCGGTCCGACAGCCTCATCGCTTTCGGCGCGTCTCCGGCGATGACCGGGGTGATAGGGCTTTCGCTGTGACCGGTATTGAACCCAAGCCGGCTCAGTCCGTCCTTGAAGAACCTGGTGTTCGCCCAGAGCCGGTCAATCAACTGCGGCTCTTCGCTGAGCACGTCGAGCGCCGCAAGGCACGTGGCGACCACTGAGGGTGGGTGAGATGTGGAGAACAGAAACGGCCGCCCGCGGTGGTGCAGGAACTCGATCAGGTTCCTGCTCCCGGCAACGTAGCCGCCGAGCGCCCCAATCGCCTTCGACAGGGTGCCCACCTGCACGTCGACCCGGCCGTGCAGGCCGAAGTGATCGATTGTGCCTCGCCCGTTCGCGCCAAATACACCGCTTGCGTGCGCATCGTCCACCATCATGATGCAGCCGTACTCCTCGGCCAGGCCGCACAGCGCCGGCAATGCGCCCAGGTCGCCGTCCATACTGAACACGCCATCCGTAATGAGGAGCTTGCGGGCGGTCCGGGGCAGGTCGCGGACAATGGCGCGCGCCGCATCCACATCACGGTGCGGGAAAACCTTAATCGTCGCGCGGCTCAAACGCGCCCCGTCGATGATGCTGGCGTGATTGAGCTCGTCGGAAACGACGATGTCCTCCTTGGTGAGGATCGCGGCGACGGTGCCCGCGTTTGCGGCGAAGCCACTCTGAAATACGACGGCAGCTTCTGTTTTCTTGAATTCCGCGAGCCTTCGCTCGAGCTCCATATGAATCGCCATCGTGCCGGCGATGGTGCGGACAGATCCGGTTCCGACGCCCCACCGTTGGAGCGCGTCGAGTGCCTTCTCCTTGAGCCGTGGGTGTGTCGTCAGGCCCAGATAGTTGTTGGACGACAGATTGATGACGTCGCGGCCGTCGATGGTTGTCCGGGCCGCCTGCGCATCGTCCAGAACGCGCAGCTGCCGGTACAACCCCTGCGCCTTCAGCGCCGTCAGCTCATCGCCGAGGAACGATAGAGGATCGGTGTGCATACTTTTCACTTTTCACTTTCCACTTTTCACTTTCCAGTTTCTATTTCAACCGATACACCCTGTCACCGCCGAACTCGCCGACCTGTCGGGCGCCTTTGTCGACCAGCCATCGGCCGATGCGGTCGCCCTCGTCATCGAGGTAGTACGGCCCATGCACCACCGCGTGCGTGGCGCCCGATCGCATCAAGGTATCCCACGACGCGTCAGGGTAGTCGAGAGGGTGGCGCAGGTGTGTCGCGTTCAAGCTGTAGCTCAGCGGGAACTGTCCGCTGTACCCATTCAAAAGCGGGTGCCAGTGCGCCGTCGAGTAGAACACGTAACGCAGCTCGTACGCCCACTCACCAAGAGGAAATTCGACGACCACCGTGCCGGGCGACGGCAATGACTTCAGGAAACGATACGCGCCTGGCACCTGGTCGCCGGTATACACCCGGGCAGGTGGAGTCGCATAGCGACCCTCGGCGACCGTGCCATTGACGACGATCGGAGCCGCGAAAGCCTCGGCAATGGCCAGCGCTCCCAGCGCCATCGCAATCACACCTCCGCGACGAACACGGCGTTCGATCGTTGCGGCGCCCAGCCCCGCCGTCACCGAGAGGAACAGCAGGACCAGCATCGCAAAACGTGCGGGCACGCGAAGGCCATCGAACCCCGGCACGTGCCAGTAGAAAAAGTGGTAAGGCCCAACCTCGCTGATGAGGCGTCCGCCGCTTCTGATCTCGGGGCCCAGCGAAAGAAGAAAGGCCGCAAGCGCGGCGACCAGCATGAACGCGCAGAGATCGCCGATCCACGCGCGCGCGAACGATCGCGCGCGCGGAGAGACGAGCAGCAGAAGACCGACGATGACCCCGAGCACGCGGAAGCTGGGCCAGAGAGTTCTCGCGCTGATGGGCAGCGGCCCTATCTGCGTGAAGCCATGGCCGGCGAGAATCAGCAGCACGAACACCGTATATACGGCCGCCGCCGCGACGATGATCCATACGACAGGCGTTACGACGCCCGTGGATGCCGCGGGCCGGCTCTTCGCGCGCGCCCATGCGGTAGAGACACTACGCGCGACGCCAAGACAGCCCAGGCAAAGCGCGCTGATCGTCAGAAAGAGATCGCCTTCCGCTTTCGGATAGGCGCGAATCAGCCCGCCCCACAGGCGAGACTCTGCCGGAGCCGTCCAATAGCTGAAGACGTCGGCCGAAAAGGATTTCACCTCGTTGAGCGCACGCGGACCAAAGCCGAGTCGCCGCAACTCGAGATAGGGAAGGAGAAACGGCAGCGTCAACGCCGTAACGATGATCGCGGTCACGGAGAGGGCGGCCCACACGCGCGCGTCCGTCCAAAGTTTTCGCGTGGCGATTTCGAAGAGCGCGTACGCCAGCACGAACGGCGCGAAGAAAAGCAGGAAATAGCCGTTCGAGAGGTTCTGCGCAACGAGCGCGGCGCCTGCCCACACGAGCGCCTTCGCGCGCCGCGTGGTGAAATACCGTCGCAGCCCGTAGAGCGCAAAGGGCATCCACTGCGATGAGATCACCTGCAGGTGCGAAAACTGCGGCACGCGGTACGGCGCGAACGCGTAAATCAGGCCGGCGGCGAACCCTGCGCGGGCGCTGCCGGTCACTTCCCGGACGAAGAGGAACATGCCGAGTCCCGACAGCACGAAGGTCGAGAGAAACAGCAGGTTATACGAGAGGATGATGTTGCCCGTCAGCGCGTACACCGGAAGGATCTGGACGGCCTGTGCGAACAGGTGCTCCGAATAGGCGAGCGTCAGCGGTTCCGGATAAAAGATGTTGGCGTTCCAGAAATTGCGGAGGGCGCCGAGATCCCCGCCGAGGAAGCGCAGCATCCTGTCTGCATCCCACGCGAGAATCCACGCGTTCAGAAGCGAGTCGCCGAGATCCCAGGGAATGTCGCGCGTCAGGCCGGCAGCGAGAGGCCACGTGAATACGAGAGCGACGCCGAGATAGAGAAGCGCCGCTGTGACAGGGGTAAGGGGTAAGGGGAGGGTAATTCCTTGCCCTTCCCCCTCACCCCTCGCCCCTTACTTGTATTCAGCAGTGAATCCTGCAATCAGATTCCAGATCTCATTCAACTGAGCAGGGGACGCGAGCGTGACCATCCTGAAATAGCCGTCCGCAGGATTCATCCCGAAACCCGAACCGTGGACACACAGCACGCCGGTGGCGTGCACGAGGTCGATGATGAAATCGGCGTCGGTCTTTCCGGGCGGCAGATCGACTTTCGGCATCGCGTAGAACGCGGCGCTCGGGCGCGTGGAAGAGATGCGCGGGATGGCGTTTGCCCGCGCGTACACCAGCTCCGCGCGCTCGCGCAGGGCCGTGCGGAACGCCGGCTGATGAGACCGATCTCCCTGGAGCGCCGCGACAGTGGCGCGCTGCATCGGCATCGTCGAGCAGAGCCGCCCTTCGGCGAGCTTCGTGATCGCCGCGAGTACGTCCTTCAGGCGATCGCCGCCGCCCACCGCGAGCCAGCCGGTGCGCCACCCGGGCACGAGATAGCCTTTTGACAACCCTGACAACGAGATGACCGGCGCGTCTGGATCGAGCGAGCCGATCGGCGCGATCGGTCCATCGAAGGCGACGTCCTGATAAATCTCGTCGGCGATCATCGGAATATTGTGATCGTCGGCGATCTTCAGCAACTCACGGCGAATCGACAGCGCGTACGACGCGCCAGTCGGATTGTTTGGATCGTTGGTGACGATGGCTTTGGTGCGCGGCGTGACGAGGCTGCGCACCTCTTTCGGATCAGGTTGCCACCCGTTGGCCGGATCGGTGCGGTAGTACACCTCGCGCGCGCCAATCTTGTGAAGGATCGCGGTGTACAACGGATAGGTCGGCAGCGGCACGAGCACTTCGTCGCCAGGATCGGCCAGCGCCGTGAGTACGAAGTCGATCCCTTCCGATGAGCCCGACGTCATCACGACGCGATCGGCGGACACAGGCCATCCTCTCGACGTGTTTTCCGCTGCCACCGCTTCACGCGCTTCGGGCAATCCGACAGATGGCCCGTAGCCGTGCTCGCCATCCCGCAGCGCTTGATGCACTGCCTCGACCATATGGGCGGGCGGCAGGAAACCGGCATGCACCGGATCGCCGGTATTGAGATAGAAGATCTTCCTGCCCGCGGCCTCGGCCTTCCGCGCCTCTGCCACAACACGGCGAATCGAATAGCTCACCGCGCTCATGCGGCTCGCCGGTGGAATCATCGCGGAGGTCTTTGGAGTTCCCATGGCATGCCGAGTTTATCAAAAGGTACGCTACATTCCTCGGATGGCGATACAGAGAGAAATCACGGTCAAGCTGGCCAACAGTCCCGGCGCGCTGAGCCGGGTGTCGCAGTTGCTCGGCGGCGAGCGGATCAACATGCTGGCCATGTCGATCGACCCGTCAGGGCATTTGCGCATGGTCGTGGACAACCCGCTGCACGCAGCGAACACGCTGCGCGAGCAGCACTACAACGTCGACGAGCGTGACGTGCTGTACACCGTGATGCCGAACGAGCCGGGCTCGCTGTCGCGCGCGCTCCGCCTTCTCGGCGAAGCGGGCATCAACGTCGAGTACGCCTACGCGAGCGGCATCGATCGCGTTGCCATGGTCGGGGTCGTTCTCGCGGTCGCAGACGCGCAGAAAGCCTCGTATGTGGCGGGAATGTAGAATCTGAGATCTGAAAACTGAATCTGAAACTAGAATCTGGAATCTGGGCGTTGAAATCTATGCGGTTGTTCATACCCACCATGGATGCGTTTCTCGTTGAGTTCGACGAGAAGGGGCGCATCCGGTTCGACAACGAGGACTGGTCCACGCCGTCCGTGCAGGAGCGCCGCGCGATCATTCATGCCGCGAAAGACCAGGTCGCTCACCTGAAGGAATTGCTCGAAGCGTTGGAGGGGGAAGCATGAAACGTCATCATCTCGTCGCGGCGGTGCTGTTTGCCATCACCCTCGCCGCGACGGCGGCGGCCATTACCATTCCGAAAATCAACTTCACCGACACGCGCTTGAAGAACGGGCTGCGCGTCATCATCTCGTCCGACCGCGCGGCGCCGGTGGTATCGGTCGCGGTGGCGTACAACGTCGGATCACGAAACGAACGGAAGGGGCGAACCGGGTTCGCGCACTTGTTCGAGCACTTGATGTTCAAGGGCTCGGAAAATGTCGCTGATGGCGAGCTCGCCGGGCTCATCGAGAACTACGGCGGGAACCATAACGGGCAGACCGACAAGGATCACACCCTCTATTTTGAACAGGTGCCGTCCAACCAGCTGGACATGGTGCTGTTTCTCGAGGCCGATCGCATGCGATCGCCCGCCATCACGCAGGAGAACGTCGACAACCAGCGCGAAGCGGTGAAGGAAGAGCGCCGGCTGCGGATGGACAATCAGCCGTACGGCAAGACGTCGGAAGTCATCGGCGAGCTCCTGTTCGAGAACTTCGCCAATGAGCATTCCGTCATCGGATCGATGGCCGACCTCGACGCCGCCTCTCTCGAGGACTTCGCGAATTTCTTCAAGACCTACTACGCTCCGAACAACGCCGTTCTGGCGATTGCGGGCGACGTCGACCCGAAAATCGCGCTCGACAAGGCCCGCAAGTATTTCGAGGCGATTCCGTCGGGCCCGCCCGCGCCTCCGCTCGACACGACGGAGCCTGCGCAGAAGGAAGAGCGCCGGACGATCATCAACGACCCGCTCGCGCGCCTGACGCTGGTGGACATCGCGTATCAGGTGCCCGGCGGCATCAGCCCCGACATGGACGCCTTGTCCGCCCTCGCGACGGTGATGGGTTCTGGCCGCAGCTCGAGGCTTTACGACAACCTCGTCCGGCAGCAGCAGGTCGCCGTCCAGGCGGGCGCCGGCGTCGTTCCGGCCAAGGGCCCGACGTTCATCTATCTCGAGGGCATGGCGGGGCAGGGAAAGGATCCGGCTCAGGTCGAGAAGGCGATTGACGCCGAGATCGCCAAGATCCAGACGGGCTCAATCCAGGAGTGGGAGCTCGACAAGGCACGGAACGCGGCACGGCGGAGCCTGGCCGGCAGCCTCGGCAGCTCGCTGCAGCGCGCCATTCTGCTCTCGCGATACACGGTCTTCTATAACGACCCAGGGGTGCTCAACACGCGGTACGACCGCGTCGCGTCGTTGACGATCGCGGATCTTCAGCGCGTCGCCCGTCAGTATCTCGTGCCCGCGAACCGCGCGGTGATCGTCACAGTTCCCGCCAAACAGGCGCCGGCCGCGCCAAAGGCAGGTGCCGCAATGAAGCACCTCGTTCGGCCCTGCTGCGCTCTGCTGCTCTCTGCCCTGTCAGTCACACTCCTTGTCGTGCAGGCGCCAATGTCCGGCCAGGGCGCCGCCGCGCCGCCTGAGGCGCCAAAGTTCAAGGGCAAGGCGCCGGTCAGCAGCGACATCATCAAGGTGAAGCTGCCACGCGCGCAGGAGACGCAGTTGTCGAACGGCGCCTACCTGATGGTGCTCGAAGACCACCGCGTGCCCTCCGTGCGGTTCGAGATCATCATGATCGGCGCAGGCGGGTACTACGATCCGCCGGGCATGCCCGGCCTCGCGGATACCACGGCGTCGCTGATGGATGAAGGCACCACGACGAAGAGCTCGGAGCAGATCGCACAGGCGCTCGACACGATGGCGGCGAGCGTGTCGGTATCCGCGAACGAGGGGTCGCAGATTGCGACCGTCACCGGCTCCGCTCTGACCGACCAGTTCGATGCCGTGCTGGCACTTGCGTCCGACATCCTGCTGAACCCGAGCTTTCCGGAAAAAGAGATTGGCTTATACAAGGTGCGGGCCCGCGCGGGGCTCGAGGAGCAGCGCAGCGATCCTGATTTTCTGAGACAGGAGCGCTACTCGAAAGCCGTCTACGGCGGGCATCCGGCGTCGAGCGTGGGACTGACGCGCGAGTCGCTGGAAAAGATGAACCGTGACGCGCTCGTGAGCTTTCACAAGAGCAACTACGTGCCCGACCACGCCATCATCGGCGTGTCCGGCGACATCACGCTGGCAGAAGCGCGCACGAAACTCGAAGCCGCGTTGAAGGGGTGGACAAAGAGCGGGACGCCGTTGCCGGGCGTCACCGATCCGCCGGACCACGGCGCCTCGAAAATCTCGCTCGTCAATCGGTCCGCATCGGTGCAGACGGCCCTGATGCTCGGCGAACTGGCCATCTCGCGCACCGATCCCGACTACGACGCGATGGTCGTCATGAACCAGATTCTCGGAGGGTCGAACGGCAGGTTGTATCGCGAGTTGCGCGAGAGAAAAGGCTATACCTACGGCGTGTACAGCAATACGAGATCGCTGCGCTACCGTGGGGACTGGCGCGCGCAGATGGATGTGCGGACCGATGTCACCGAGCCTGCGCTGCGCGATCTGCTGGGCGAGATTAACAAGATCCGCGACGAGCCGGTGCCGATCGACGAGTTCAGGGACGCCCAGCGCTCGCTGACCGCCTCGTTTGCCCTCTCGCTCGAGGATCCGGCGGCACTGCTGAACCTGTACATCGTACGGCAGCTCTACAAGTTCCCGGTCGACTACTGGGATCGGTACACCGATCGCATCGCTGCGGTGACGCCGGCCCAGGTCCAGGCGGTCGCCCGTAAGTATCTGGACCCAAAGCGGCTTCAGATCGTCGCGGTGGGCGATGCGGCCAAGATTGCGACGAACCTCGGGTCGTTCGGCGCGGTCGAAGTTTTTGACGATGAGGGAAGGCCGGTGAAGTAGAATTTCGCCCATCCGAAAAGTGGTGTTTGCCGGTGAGATCTTCAGGAACTGATGGAGTGATCATGAAGACAACACTGTTGAAGCGATTGGTTGTCGTGGCTGTCGGCGGGTTGTTCGTCGCTGCCGCTGCGAGCTCGCAGCTGTCCGGTCAAGGCGCGGCAGCAGGACAGGCCGGCGCACCTGCGGCCCGCGGCGGGCGGGGCGGCGGCGGCGTGCCACAGGGTGGACGAGGCCCGATCAAAGTCATGGTCGTGACGAAGGGACACAACTACGAACGCGAGCCGTTTTTCCAGATGTGGGACTCGTGGGGCAGCGACATCACGTGGTCGCACGTCGAGCATCCCGCCGCTGATGCGATGCTGTCGCCGAAATACAGCAAGCTCTTCGACGTCTACGCGTTCTTCGACCTCGGCGGCCCGGGCGTCGGCAGCCGGCAGGGCCAGCCGCCACCGGTGGTTCCGCCAGGAGCGTTCAAGACGGCGAACAACCGGTTCTATCCTCCGCCATCCGAGCAGTTCAAGACCGAGTTCCCGAAGCTGCTGCGCGAGGGTAAAGGATTCGTCTTTCTGCATCATGCGTCCGCGGCCTGGCTGCATACCTGGCCCGAATACTCGGAGGTCATCGGTGGCGCATGCGACTGGTATTCGCCCAACCGCGTGCGCGGCATCGACCATCCGAATCACGGCTACTTCGGCATGACGCCGCAGTTCATCTCGTTCGTCGACAAGAGCCATCCCATCACCAAAGGGCTCGGCGACGGGTTTTACGTGACCGACGAGGCGTATGCGTGCCACTGGTTCGAAGACTCGGTTCATCCGCTCGCCCGTACCGATTTCCAGCCGGCGGATCCGACGAAGAACCTGAACCCGAAGGTGAAATACAGCAATCTCGCTGCGTGGGTGAAGGTCGCTGAAAACAGCCCGGTGTTCTTCACACAGGTTGGCCATGGCTCCACCGCGTGGGCGGTCCCAGCCTATCGGCAACTGGTCGGCAACGCGATCAAGTGGGCCGCGTCGGCCGAGGCGCTGGCCTGGGCGAAGGCGAATCCGAAGCGGATCTTCAACTCGTCAAATTAAGGTCGGGAGACGATCATGAGAAATATCACGAAACGTTTCGCCTGGCTCGCAATCGCGCTGGCTGTGACGGCGGGATCGATCTCGCTGTTCGCGCAGGGACAGTGGGGAAGCGGTCCTGTCAAGGTCGCGATCGTCACGAAGGGGCACAATTTCGACAGGGACGGGTTTTTCAACTTCTGGGATTCGCTGGGCCAGGACATCACCTGGACCCACGTCCAGCATCCGGCAGCGCTCGAGTTCTTCGATCCCGCGCTCGCCGACACGTTCGACGTCTACGTGTTCTACGACGCGCCCGGCCGAACCGCAACGCCAGGACCCGACGGCAAGCCGACATACGAGCAGCCGAACGCATCGGCCAGGAAGAACCTGATTCCGTTCCTGCAGAAGGGAAAGGGTCTCGTGTTCTTCCATCACTCGCCCGCCGCCTGGAACCATACCTGGCCGGAATACAGCGAGATGATCGGGATGGCCTGCGACTGGGGCAACCCTGTCACGTTCAAAGGCAAGAGCTATCCGAATTCCGGCGCACAGGCGAACGTGAAACAGCACATCACCGTCGTCAACAAGACCCATCCCATCACGCAGGGCATCGGCGACGGCTTCGATATCGTCGATGAGACATATCTGTGCCCCGTCGACGAGAAGGCCAAGGGGCTGATTCCGTTGCTGCGCACCGACTTCGAGCCGATCGACAAGAACTTTCCCGGACGATATGCGGGCGGCTGGCGCTATCCCGGTGTCGGGAGCACGCTTGCGGGCTGGGTGAGATCTGCCGAGAAGAGCCCGTTGGTGTACTTGCAGAACGGGCACGACGCGGTGGCATGGACCAACCCCGCGTTCCAGACGTTGATGCGGAATTCAATCAAGTGGGCTGCGTCACAGGAAGCGCGCGACTGGGCGGCGAAAAATCCCAGCAAAGTCAGGAAGCCAAGTACCAGCAACTAGTAACGAAAAACGAAAAACGAAAAACGAATAGAATCGGAAAAGGGGCGCAGCAGTGATGCTGGCGCCCTTTTTTCGTTCCTTTTTCGTTTTGCGTTCTTCGTTACTTCGCCGGCGGTGCAGCCGGCGCGGCTGCGGCCGGCGCAGCAGCATCAGGCGGGCGTCGTGCGCCGGATCCGGCTTGATGAAGAGCTCGATCACCTGAACCGCCGCCGCCGTCTTGTTGGTGAAGCTGTGCGTCTGGCCCTTCACCATGTAGTACGCCTGCCCTGGCACGGCAGTGACGACTGGATCCTTTTCAACTGTCAGCTCCAGCGCGCCGGTGACCGGCACGAGCATGTGAAACGTCACGTCGTTGTGCACGTGCGGCCGCCGCACCGCGCCGGGCTGCAGCGTCACCTGCAACACGCGGACGTGCGGGTTCTCGACCACGTTGAGAAAATTCACGCCGGGATCGGGATTGCCGGTCTGACCGACTTTCTGACCTCCGCCTGCTGGTTTCGCCGTCGACGGCGGCTGAGCCGTGGCGGGTGCCGCGGGCGCAGGAGCTGCCGGTGCTTGAGCTCGAGCCAAAGCCGGCGCGGCAGCAAGCCCGCCGATCACAACCACAACTCCGACCGCTTTCTTCAGCATGCGTCTCTCCTGTGATCGCTGACGTGACAAAGACATTGTTGGAAGGCACGTACATACATCCCATGCGAACGGGATGTCAAACAACGCTCAACCACCGATCTCTGCGGTAGAGTGTCTGGATGGACCTTTCAAATCGCGTCGCGCTGTTGACGGGCGGCAAGCGGATCGGTGCAGTAGTGGCGATCGAGATGGCCAGGCGCGGCGCCGACATCGGGCTCTGCTACAACCGGTCGCGCGACGAAGCCGACAAGACGGCGGCGACCATCCGGGAGCTCGGACGCCGCGTGTTCGTCAGGCAGGCCAACCTGACGAAGGCCGAAGACTGCGAAGCGTTCGTCAACGAGGGCGCCGCGGCGCTGGGACGGCTCGACATCCTCGTCAACATGGCGTCGATTTACGTGGCGAAGCCGTTCACCGAGCTCACGGTCGCCGAGTACGACGAGAACGTCGCGGTGGACATGCGGTCCGCCTTCATCTGCTCGCGCGCCGCCTGGCCGCACATGCGTCGTGCCGGCGGCGGCAACATCATCAATTTTTCCGACTGGCTGTCGCGCAGCGGACGCCCGCGGTACACAGGCTATCTCCCCTATTACGCCGCGAAAACCGGAGTCATCGGCATCACCGAAGCGCTGGCGCTGGAGTTGGCGCCCGACAAGATTCGCGTAAACGCCATCGCGCCTGGTCCCATTCTCGCTCCACCCGAAACCACCGAGGACGAGCTCACGTCGGTGGAAAAGGCGACGCCGCTTGGCTCGTGGGGTGGGGAGAAATCGATCGCCGACGCGGTGCTCGCGCTATTGCAATGTGACTTCGTGACCGGGGAAACGCTTCGCGTGGATGGTGGAAGGCACGTGCGGTAGAGAACGAAAAACGAAAAACGAAAAAGCAAAACTCGACGTCGGCTTATTCGTTTTGCGTTCTTCGTTACCGCACTCATTTCACTGCCGCTCCCCCGAGCGCATCGGCAAGCCGCTTCTGCTCCTCGAACATCTCGCGCGGGACTCGCGCGCCGAGCGAGTTGAAAAAGGTCGCCTGATCGACAGAGGCTTCAGCCCAATCTCCAGGCTCGACGGCGACGAGGGTCTCCATGGCCTCTTTCGAGATCGTCAACCCTGTCTGATCGATCGCGTCGGGTGTCGGGACGATGCCGATGGGCGTCTCCTTTCCTTTTCCGACGCCGTCACACCGCTCGAAGATCCACTTCACCACGCGCAGGTTTTCGCCGAAGCCAGGCCAGATGAACTTTCCGCGAGCGTCGGTGCGGAACCAGTTGACGCGAAACACTTTCGGCGGCTTCGTCACTTCGCGGCCGATGTCGAGCCAATGTTGAAAATAGTCCCCCATGTTGTAGCCGCAGAACGCGAGCATCGCCATGGGATCGCGGCGCAACACCCCGGTCTTGCCCGACGCTGCAGCGGTCGTCTCTGACGAGAGCGTCGCGCCGAGGAACACGCCGTGCTGCCAGTTCTTCGACTCGTACACGAGCGGCACGCGCTGCTGCCGCCGTGCGCCGAACATCATCGCGTCGAGCGGCACGCCGCGCGGGTTGTCGAATTCTGGCGAAAGCGTCGCGCAGTTCGTTGCCGGCGTCGTGAAGCGCGCGTTTGGATGCGTGGCTTTCTCGGGCGAGGCAGGCGTCCACGGCCGGCCCTGCCAGTCCAGAGCCTCGGCAGGCGGCGGGTCGTCGTGCCCTTCCCACCAGGGCGTTCCGTCCGGGCGCAGCGCGGCGTTCGTGTAAATCGTGTCGCGCTGAATCATGTCGAAGGCGGTCGGGTTCGTGCTGTGGCTGGTGCCTGGCAGGACGCCAAAAAACCCTGCCTCGGGATTGACGGCCCACAGCCGCCCGTCCGAGCCGGGGCGGATCCAGGCGATGTCATCTCCAACGGTCCATGCCTTCCAGCCGGGCATCGAGGCCGGCGGCACGAGCATCGCCATGTTGGTCTTGCCGCAGGCAGAGGGAAACGCGCCTGCGATGTACCGCACCGGGCCATCCTTGTAACGGCACCCGACGATGAGCATGTGCTCGGCGAGCCAGCCCTCGCGGTTCGCCCGGAAGCTCGCGAGCCGCAGCGCCAGGCATTTCTTGCCGAGCAACGCGTTGCCGCCGTAGCCGGATCCGATCGACCACACGGCGTTGTCCTCGGGAAAGTGCACGATGAAGCGCCGGTCCGGACTGAGATCGCCGAGCGAGTGAAGGCAGCGAGTGAAGTCGTCAGAATCGCCGAGGTGATCGAGCGCGGGCTGTCCGACGCGCGTCATGATGCGCATGTTCAGGACGACGTAGCGGCTATCGGTGATCTCGACGCCCACCTTCGAATACGGCGATCCCGGAGGGCCCATCAAGAACGGCACCACGTACATGGTGCGCCCGCGCATGGAGCCGGCAAACAGCGGCGTCAGCTTCTCGCGCGCGTCCTCCGGCGACATCCAGTTGTTGGTGGGACCCGCGTCGACTTGCTCCGTCGTGCTGACAAAGGTGAGATGTTCCGTGCGGGCAACATCGTGCGGCGCGCTGCGATGGAGATAGCAGCCGGGAAGCTTCTGCTGGTTCAGCTCGATCAGCTCGCCGGACGCAAGGCATTCGGCAATCAGTCGATCGCGCTCGGCCAGAGATCCATCGCAGTACACAACTGCTGAAGGCGTCGTCCACGCCTCGACATCCTTTACCCAGCTGCGAACTGCCGCGTTCATTGAACCAATCCTATCGCAGAAGATTCTGCATCGTGAAGTCGAGCATCATACGGCGCAGGTGCAGGGCCAGCCCGGGATCGCTGACGCCATGCGCCGACCTGGGATAGATCATCATCTGGAACGGCTTGCCCGCCTGCTGCAGCGCATAGGCGAACTGCATCGCGTTCTGCGGATGCACGTTGTCGTCGAGCGCGCTATGGACCAGCAGCAGATTCCCGCTGAGGTCCGCGGCGCTGAAGCGAGGCGAGCTCCGCCGGTATCCGTCGGCGTTCTCGTCAGGCAGCCCCATGTACCGTTCAGTGTAAATCGTATCGTAATTGCGCCAATCCGAGACGGCACCCTCCGCGATGCCCATGGCGAAGCTGCGGCTGTGGGTCAGCGCGTACAACGTCATGTAAGCGCCGAAGCTGACGCCGGAGAGACCGATCCGCGAGGCGTCGACGTACGGCTGCCGCTTGAGCCAGGCCACGCCGTCCTCGATGTCGCGCAGCTCGAGCTCTCCAAAATTCCTGTAGAGAGGCCACGCCGACTTCATGCCTTTGCCGCTGGCGGTGCGGTTGTCGCAAATCCACACGATGATGCCGCGCTGGGCGAGCAGCTGATGGTAGAGAAAGTCCGTTCCACCCCACGCGTTGATGACCTGTGGCGCGTGGGGACCCGCATACGTGAACTGGTAGACGGGATAGCGTCGCGCGGGGTCGAAATTCGGCGGCTTGATCATCAACGCTTCCATCACGAACCCGTCTCGAGTCTGAACCTGCAGCAGCTCGGGCGTCGACAGTCCCTGCTCGGTCAGGCTCCGAACACGATTCGGTTCGACAACGCGCACCGGGCGATACGCATTCGTGCTGTGGACGCGGACCTGCGGCGGCGTGATGATGTCGCTCCACGAGTCGAGAAGGAGAGTGCGCGACCGGTTGAGGAACACCTGATGGCGCCCGGCGGTCGTCGAGAGCCGCTGAAACCCGGTGCCGTCGACGCGGACGCGATACAGATCCAGCCCGATCGCGCTTGTTGCCGTCGACGAAAAATAGATCCACGTGTCAGTGGGATCGACGCCGTGGGTGCGCCGGACCTCCCAGTCGCCACGGGTGACCTGCCGAACCTGGTCGCCGTTGGCGGCGTAATGGTAGAAGTGGCGAAAACCACTGCGCTCGCTCAGCCACAGAAATGATCCGTCACTCAACCAGAGTGGTTCGGCGCTCGAATCCTGCCATCGTTCGACCCACGCCTTGCTCGTGTCCCTCAGGAGACGCTGAGACACTCCGGTGCCGGCATCTGCGCGATTGAGATCGAGCCATGTCTGCGTTCGGTTCTGAACCTGAAACACCACGGCGCGACTGTCGGGGGTCCAGCCGACATTGACGACGAGGAAATCTGAGTACTGCGTGGTGTCGACCCAACGGATGCCTTCCCCCGACGGCGACACGACGCCGAGGCGCACGGCTGGGTTCGGATCGCCGGCCTTCGGATAATGCGTGCGGTCCACGTCTGGGCGATAGGGGATGTCATCAATCAACACGGATTCCGGGACCGCGCGTTCGTCGAATCGCAGAAACGCGATGTGCGACGAGTCGGGACTCCACCAGTAGCCGCGGCGATTGCCGCGACCGTACAGCTCTTCGGAATAGACCCAGTCGAGCGTGCCGTTCAGGATGTCGGCGCTGCCATCCGATGTAAGGGCCTTCTCGCCGGCGGCGCCGAGACGTGCCACGAACAGGTCGTTGTTCTTGACGAACGCGACGCTGCGTCCATCCGGGCTGAACGTCGCCTCGAGCTTCGGCCCGGGAGAATTGGTCACGCGATCCGCTCGTCCAGTGGAGATGCTGAACGTGTAAAGGTCGTCGCCGATCGTGATGAGGAGCGCATCGCGCGCCTGGTTGAAGTTCGCCTGGCGCAGGCGAGCGGCGTTTCGCGCCTCCGTAGAACTGACGCCTGCGGCGGTGAGCGCGCGCTCGAGGAGCTCGTACGTGTAGAGCGGTGTGCTGGCGCCTGAGACCGCGTCCATGCGCAGCCATGGCCCGCGCGCCTCTCCGGCTCCGGCGCTGCTGTGAGCGGCGTCAGACGGCCACAGATGCTCGGTATCGTTCAGCCACGGGTCGCCAGCCGGAACCCAGGCCATCGTCGCGGCCTGACTGCCGTTGAAGCGCGTCCATCCCTCGTAGCTGTAGATGTCGTCGATGGTGAGCGGCGTGACCTGCGCCGCTGTCATCGATCCAGCCAGGCAGAGCGCGGCGGCCGACAGTGCCAGCGACACGGAACGCGGTACCATACGAGCTCACATTATGACAAAGCTCACCTTTCTTGGGGCCGCGCGCACGGTGACCGGATCGAAGTATCTCGTCGAAACCGGTGGCCACAAGATCCTGATCGACTGCGGATTGTTTCAAGGTCTCAAGGAGCTGCGGCTTCGCAATTGGGAGCCGCTTCCCGTCGATCCGTCCGACCTGTCCGCCGCCGTGCTCACGCACGCGCACCTCGATCACACCGGCTACCTGCCGCGGCTCGTCGCTGATGGTTATCACAAGCGCATCCTTTGCACGCCGGGCACGGCCGATCTCTGCAAGCTGGTGTTGCCGGACTCGGCCCGGCTGCAGGAAGAGGACGCGCGCGAGGCCAACCGGCTTCATTACTCGCGGCACGATCCGGCGCTGCCGCTCTATCGCGAGTCCGACGCCTTTCGGGCGCTGTCGCAACTGCAGCCGGTAGCCTTCAACAAGGCGGTCTCTCTCGTCGACGGCGTGGACATCGAATTCATCCACGCAGGCCATCTCCTCGGATCGGCATTCGTGCGGATGACAATCAAGGGAGGCGCGACCATTCTCTTCGGCGGCGATCTCGGCCGCTACGCGCGGCCCGTGCTGCCGGATCCGTCAGCGCCGCCGCCCGCCGACGTGTTGCTGCTCGAGTCGACGTACGGCGATCGCATTCACGAGCCTGACGACCGCGGCGCCCGTCTCGCGTCGATCATCAAGGACACCGTCGCACGCGGCGGCAAGCTCATCATTCCGGCATTCGCCATCGGCCGGGTCGAAGAGGTGCTGTACTGGATCAAGAAGCTCGAAGACGACGGGACGATTCCAAAGCTGCCGGTGTTTCTCGACAGCCCCATGGCCCTCGATGCGCTGCGGTACTACGCGAGCCGCGCCGCCGAGCTCGATGCCGATATTCAATCAGCCTCGGAGATCCGCCGCTTCTTCACGGCGCGCTTTCAGCCGGTGTCGTCGGCGCAGCAGTCGTCCGAGCTCGTGCGATCGAAGATCCCTTCGATTGTCGTCTCCTCCAGTGGAATGGCGACAGGCGGCCGTGTGCTGCATCACCTGCTCGGCGCGCTGCCCGACAAGCGCAGCACGGTGCTGTTCGTCGGTTATCAAGCGGCGGGCACACGCGGCCGCCAGCTCGTCGACGGGGCGCGCGAGGTGAAGATTCGCGGTCAGTTCGTTCCGGTGCATGCGCGCGTCGAACGGATCGATTCCATGTCCGCCCACGCTGACTCTCAAGAGACACTGCGGTGGCTCGGGGGCTTCAAAACGCCGCCGCGTATGACCTACCTCGTGCACGGCGAGCCCGGGCCAATGGACGCGCTGAAAGCGACAATAGCGTCGCAGCTCGAGTGGCAGGTGCACACGCCCGCTCACCTCGAGCAAGTCGAGATAAGCTGACCTGCGCAGGAGCGCTGATGTTCTCATCGCGGTTGCGGCAGGCGGCTGGACGTAACCGGCTGGCGCTGGCGGTCGAACGCCGCCGCGCCGCCGGCCTCGAGATCCACGATCTCACCGTCTCGAATCCTACTCGCGCGGGGTTTGTGTATCCCCGCGATCTGCTCGCCCCGATGGCTTACGAGCGGTCGCTGTGTTATGAGCCAGAACCGTTCGGGCTATTGTCTGCGCGGGAGGCAATCTCACGTGACCTCGAGCGCCACGCGGCGATAGTCGCACCGGAGCGAATCGTGCTGACGGCCAGCACGAGCGAGGCCTATTCTTTGTTGCTCAAGCTGCTGTGCGACCCAGGCGATACCGTACTGGCGCCGCGGCCAAGCTACCCGCTGGTCGAGCATCTGACAGATCTCGAAGGTGTTTCACTCGAGCACTATCGTCTCGAGTTTCACGGGCGCTGGGAGATCGACGTCGACGGGCTGCGCGAGAAGGCCGGCTCGGGACGGATGCGCGCCATCATCATGATTAGCCCCAACAATCCGACCGGATCCACGGTGGCCGACAGCGAGCTCGACGCCATCGCGTCGATTGCGCGTGAGCACGATCTTGCGCTCATTTCGGACGAGGTGTTCAGTGATTACCGCATTGCCGGCGATGCGCCTCGCAGTGCGCTTCGGCAATCGGACGCGCTGACATTTGCGCTGGGCGGGCTTTCAAAATCTGTCGGCCTGCCGCAGGTGAAGCTTGGCTGGATTGCCGTCGGCGGCGGTACACCCCTGGTCTCCGATGCACTCGATCGACTCGAGACGATCTGCGACGCCTATTTGTCGGTGTCGACGCCTGTACAGGTAGCGGCGCCGGATTTGCTGGCAGCCGGCGCCTCCGTGCGCGCGCAGATTCAGAACCGTGTGCGCGAGAATTACAGCGCGTTGATCGCGGCCGCTGCCGCGATGCCGTCGTGCACGGTGATGCCTGTGGAAGCCGGATGGTATGCGATCGTGCAGGTGCCGGCCCTGGCGTCCGAAGACACGATCGTCGTCAATCTGCTCGATGAGACTGGAGTACTCGTGCATCCAGGCTATTTCTTCGATTTCGAACGCGAGGCCTTTCTCGTCGTCAGTCTCCTTCCCGAGCGGCGGGTGTTTGGTCCCGCCGTCGAGGCGCTTCTCGGACAGGTCGGCCGGCTTCGATGATTGGCAGATCCCGCCGCGCCGGCATCAGCGTGCCGTTGTTTTCGCTTCGCTCGACCCGCAGCTGGGGTATCGGTGAGATCGGCGATATTCCGCACATGGCGGCATGGCTGCGTGCCGCAAACCAATCAGTGCTGCAAATCCTGCCGCTGAACGAGCTCGCGCCGTCGGAAACGTCGCCGTACTCGGCGCTTAGTGCGATGGCGATCGACCCGCAGTTCGTCAGCGTCTGGATGCTGGACGACGGCGCGATGTTCGAGCGTGAATGGGAAGAAGAAATCGAGCACGTTCGCCGTGCGCCGAAAATCGACTACCCGTTGGTGCGGGAGCTGAAGCGTCGCGCGATGCGCGCGTCTTTCGACCGATTTCTCGACCGCGACTGGCGATTCGACACGGCCCATGCCGCCGATTTTCGTGCGTTCAGCGCGGAGGAATCGTGGTGGCTCGACGAGTACAGCGTCTATCGCGCGCTCCGTGCGGAGTGCGGCGAGCGCGCATGGCCGGAGTGGCCCGCCGGCCTTCGCGACCGCGAACCGTCCGCGATGTCTCTGGCGCGCGAGCGTCTGGCTGCCGAGATGCTCTTTCACCGGTACGTCCAATGGGTCGCGTCCCGGCAGTGGGAAGCGACTCGACGTGCGGTCGAGGGGCTGGACATCCTCGGCGATTTCCCGTTCATGGTGACGCTGGACAGCGCCGATGTGTGGAGCCGGCGCAGCGATTTTCTGCTGGACGCCTCGGTCGGCACGCCCCCTGACGCTTTCAGCGAGACCGGCCAGGAGTGGGGGCTTCCGCCGTACAACTGGGATGAGGCGCGCAAGAACGATTTCGCGTGGCTCCGCATGCGCGCTCGAAGGCAGGTCGAGTTGTACGACGGGTTTCGCGTCGATCACCTCGTGGGCTTCTATCGCACCTACGTGCGGCCGCTCGACGGCCGCGAGCCGTATTTCATGCCGGCGGACGTGCCGTCGCAACTCGAGCTTGGCGAGACGGTGATGCGCATCCTGATCGACACGGGTGCCGACGTCAGCGTCGAGGATCTGGGCACCGTGCCCGAGTTCGTGCGCCTCTCGATCGCCAGGCTTGGTGTCCCTGGTTACAAGGTGCTGCGGTGGGAGCCGGCAGATCCGATTCTGTATCCGCCACTATCGGTGGCGATGACGGGCACGCACGATACCGACCCCTTGGCTGTCTGGTGGGAGACTCTGAAGCCGGCAGAACGGACTCGATTCGGCTCGGACTCGATCCGGTTCGATGACGCAGTGCGCGACCGCATCATCGCCAGAATGTACAACGCCGGATCGAACCTTGTCCTGCTGCCCATCCAGGACGTATTCGGATGGCGCGATCGAGTCAATCTGCCTGCGACGATTGGCGACGACAACTGGACGTACGCACTGCCGTGGCCATGCGACACACTCGCCGCGCAACCGGAGGCCGCCGACTGCGCGGACCGGCTCGCGGGATTGAGTTATCAGACGGGCCGCTGGCACGTGACGCGCGGCGATCGCGTCGCGCAGTACCTCGAGTTCCTCGGCCGCCGATAATCGCCTATCTCATATAATTGAAGGTTCGCGATGGCTGTCATCCGACCCTTCCGTGCAGTCCGCCCCGATCCGGCCGCCGCGCCGCGTGTCGCCGCCGTTCCCTACGACGTGGTCGACACCGACGAAGCGCGCGCCCTTGCAGGCGGCAATCCGCTCAGCTTTCTGCACGTCTCGCGGGCCGAGATCGACCTGCCCTCGGGTACGGATCCCCATGACGACATCGTCTATCGCGCCGCTGCCGAGCGATATCGCGCGCTGAAGCGCGATGCGCCTTTCATGCACGAGGCCGCGCCGGCGTTGTATCTCTACCATCTGGACTCGGACGGCCACGGCCAGACCGGGATCGCGGCGTGCTATTCGCTCGCGGAGTACGACGGCGACGTGATCAAAAAGCACGAACGCACCCGCAAGGACAAGGAAGACGATCGGACTCGGCATCTCGTCGAGCTGCGTGCCCAGACAGGGCCGGTGTTTCTGGCGCATCGCCCGGTCTCACGCATTGACGAGTTGGCGCGGCGGGTGCGGACGAACCGCGAGCCGCTCGTCGACTTCACCGCGCTGGATGGCGTGCGGCACGCGATCTGGCGCGTAGACGCGGACCTGGTGCCGCAATTCGTCGAGGCGTTCACGCCCGTCGAGGCGCTGTACATCGCTGACGGACATCACCGTGCCGCGAGCGCCGCTCGCGCGCGCGAAGACGTTCGCGATTCAGACGAGGCGCATTTTTTTCTCGCCGTGGCGTTTCCGTCGGATCAGCTGAGGATTCTCCCGTATAACCGCGTCGTCCGCGACTTGAACGGGATGACGCCGGAGCAATTTCTCGGTGAGGTCGCGCGCAGGTTCGCCATGAAATCGGGCCCTCCGGCTCCCGCGGAAAAGGGCGACGTGTCGATGTACGTGGCGGGCGCGTGGTACACCGTCGATCTCGAAAGCGCTGGCGTCCCCTCCACGACCGTGATCGACAGCCTCGATGGCAACGTGCTGCAGGAGCGGCTGTTGAGGCCGATTCTCGGCATTCAGGATGTGCGCACCGATACGCGGATCGAGTTCGTCGGCGGCGCCAAGGGCACACACACGCTCGAGCAGATGGTCGACAGCGGCAGGATGGCCGTGGCGTTTTCGATGTATCCCGTCAGCATGGTCGAGCTGATGGAGGTGTCGGATGCGGGCCAGATCATGCCGCCGAAGTCGACGTGGTTCGAGCCCAAACTTCGCGATGGGTTGCTGATTCATGAAATCTGAGCGCATCTTCAATTTTTCAGCCGGTCCGGCGGTGCTGCCTCTGCCGGTTCTCGAGCAGGCCCAGCGTGAGCTCGTGTCGCTGCCGGACGTGGGCATGTCGATTCTGGAAGTCAGCCATCGCTCGAAAGTGTTCGAAGGCGTGCTTGCGCGCGCCGAGGCCGACATCAGAGAGCTTGCCAGCGTGCCTTCGAACTATCGGGTGCTGTTTCTGCAAGGCGGCGCCAGCCTGCAGTTCACGATGGTGCCGATGAACCTTCTGCAGGCTGGAATGACGGCCGACTATCTCGTCACCGGCGCGTGGTCGTCGAAGGCCGTTGACGAAGCCAGGAAAGTCGGGAACGTGCACGTCGCCGCCACCACGAAGGCGGAGCAGTTCACGCGCATTCCCCGCGCCGAAGAGATCGTGCTGACCCCCGGAGCGGCGTACGTGCACATGACGTCGAACAACACGATATACGGAACGGAGTGGAAGGCGCTGCCGGACGTGGGCGACATTCCGCTCGTCAGCGACACGTCGTCCGACATGTTCAGCCGTCCGATCGACGTCGGGCGGCACGCGCTCATCTACGCGGGAGCGCAGAAGAACATGGGTCCGGCAGGCGTGACGGTCGTCATCATCCGCGAGGATCTGCTGGCGCGGTCAGCGGCGTCGCTTCCCGTGATGCTGAGCTACGCCGTCCACGCCGAAAACGGGTCGATGTTCAACACCCCTCCCGTGTTCGCGATCTACATGCTCGGGCTGGTCACGCGGTGGCTGATTGGCCAGGGCGGTCTCGGCGCGATTGCGGCTGTGAACGAGCGCAAAGCCGGAAAGCTCTATGCCGAGATCGATCGGACAGGCTTTTATCGCGGCACGGCGCAGAAGGACAGCCGATCGTTGATGAACGTCACCTTCAGGCTTTCGAGCGAAGAGCTGGAGAAGCAGTTCGTCAAGGATGCGGAAAAGGCCGGCCTCGATGGACTGAAAGGACATCGATCCGTGGGCGGGATGCGCGCCTCCATCTACAACGCATTTCCGGAAGCGGGGGTCGACGCGCTCACAGGTTTCATGCAGGAGTTCGAACGGCGCCACGGGTGATGTGGTAGGCTGTCGCGTGCTCCGGCAGCTCGCCTGGTGCCTCCTCGCATCTGCTCTCGTCACTCAGGTCGCCGTCTTCAGTACCACTATTTTTCTTCACCGCTGCGCCACGCATAAGGCGCTCGAGCTGCATCCGGCGGTCGCGCTGATCTTTCGCTTCTGTCTGTGGATTACGACCGGCCTGTGCACGCGGGAATGGGTCGCGGTGCACCGTAAGCATCACGCGTTCACAGAAATCGAAGGGGATCCGCACAGCCCGCACCTGAGCGGCTTCTGGTCCGTGCAGTTCGGCAACGTCTTCCACTATCTGAAGGAAGCGAAGAATCCCGAGACGCTCGAGCGCTATGCGAAGGACATCGAAGAGGACGTATTCGACCGCGTAGCGTTCCGGTTCGGCTTCGCCGGACCGTTGCTCGGCATCGTCGGGCTCTGCTACGTGCTGGGCCTCTGGTGGGGCCTGCTCGCCGCTGGCATTCACCTGTTCATGTACGTGTTCGTCCTGTCGTCGTCCATCAACGGTTTGTGTCACTACATCGGATACAGGAATTTCGACAATACGGCGACGAACATCAGGTGGGTGGCGCTGCTCACCGGCGGCGAGGGACTTCACAACAACCACCACGGGCATCCCCGCAGTCCGAAGTTCAGCTTTCGGTCCAGCGAGATCGATCCGTCGTGGCCGATCATCAGGCTTCTGGTCGCGCTGCGGCTCGCGCATCCCTACAAGACGATCCACGAAATCTACGAGTGAGTGGTTGGCGCTCAACCACCAATCGCTCCACCGCCATATGGATTCCGTCTGCGTCTGCGGCGGCGCCTGCGGCGTCGCGGAACGTCGAACGGAGGAGGTGCGTCCTGGGCGCCTTCGGGGTCCTGGGTAGACATTTCCGCCTGCAGCGCGCGCCAGGATTCGACGAGCGCCGGCGCGTTGCCATGAAGCTCGAGCCACATCAGCGCGGCGGGAAACGCGGTGCGGTGCATGATGCCGCGCTTGTGGCGCGGCGAGGCATTCGGATCGCGGAGATGCCGTTGCAGCATCAGGATCTGCCGAAGGAACTCGACGTCGCGGCGCGCGAGAGGCAGCGTGCCGAACCGCGCTCCGAGCTCTTTCGTTCGGCCGTGATGTTGATCGAGGAGCCCGAGCGGAATCAGCAGCGATCCAAGAAGAATCGCGTTCGCCAGCGACTCGGGGTTGCGCTTGAACGCACGTCGATAGTGATCGATCGCTCTGAGTGACTGCCAGAATGCCTCGGTGATGCGGCCCGGCACTTCCGGAGCGAGCGCGGCAAGCAGCCCCGTATCGACGAGCATACGAAACGTTTTTTCAGCGGCGCCCGCGCGCAGGACTTTGTAGATCTCTTCCATGAGGCGCGCCGGCGCGCTGCGGGCGAGCTCGCCGTGATAGCGCTCGATTGCGCTGAGCACCGGCGCGTCAATCCTGAAGTCGAGCCGAGCCGCCAACGCCACCGCCCGAAGCATGCGGACGGGATCTTCCTGAAAACGCTCCTCGGGCACGCCGATACAGCGGATCAGCCCCGCCCGGATGTCGTCCAGCCCGCCGACGTAGTCGATGATCGATCGCGTCTCGATGTCGTAGAAAAGCGCGTTCAGCGTGAAGTCGCGCCGGAAGGCGTCTTCCTCCGGCGTGCCGAAGGTGTTGTCGTGATGAATCAGCAGATCGCCATCGTCCATGACAGCGCCCGCAGGCGCGGCGACGGGCGGAACCGGGGACGGTTCTTCTTCTGTGCCGGCGGGAATCTGACGGCGGAATGTTGCGACCTCGATGACCTTCGTACCGAACTTCACGTGGGCGAGACGAAAGCGGCGTCCGATGATCCAGCAGTTCCGGAAAAGGCGCTTCACCTGATACGGGTGCGCGGAGGTGCCGATGTCGAAATCTTTCGGCGTGCGGCCGAGCAGCAGATCCCGGACGCTGCCGCCAACAAGATAGGCGATATGGTCGAACTGCCGCAGCCGGTACAGAACCTTGAGCGCGTCCGCGTCGATATGCTGCCGTGAAATGGGATGGTCGCTGCGCGGGATGACGACGGGCTCGGGCATCAGGACTTTGCCTCCCGCCAGTTCGGTCCGATGCCAACGTCGACGGTCAGCGGCACCTTCAGCGCGGCGGCGCCTTGCATGGCCTCACGTACTTGCTCCGCCACGTCGGTCGCCGAATCCTCTGGACTCTCGATCAGCAGCTCATCGTGAACCGTCAGAATCATTCTGGCGGCGCGATCTGGCCTTTGCCCACCGGCATCCGCCCTGCCGCGCGAGAGCACATCGTACACGCGCAGCATGGCTTTCTTCAGGATATCGGCGGCCGTGCCCTGAATGGGAAAGTTCACCGTCATCCGCTCGGCGCCCTGCCGTATCTGGCCATTGCGGCTGTTCAGTTCGGGCACCATGCGCCGCCGCCCGAACATCGTCTCGACAAACCCTCGGGTGCGCGCCTGATCAATCGTCGCGTCGATGAACGTGCGTACGCGCGGAAAGCCGCCGAAGTACGCGTCGATGAACTCCTGAGCCACAGCGGGTGTCACGCCGATGTCCCGCGCCAGCGTGAAAGCGGTCTTTCCATACAAGAGCGCGTAGTTGATGATCTTCGCCCGCCTGCGCAGCTCGTGCTTGTCGAGCCCGCTGTTCGCGCCGAACACTTTCAGCGCGGTGCGGTCGTGGATGTCCTCTCCTTTGCGGAACGACTCGATCAGCGCATCTTCCGCCGCCAGGTGCGCGAGTACACGCAGCTCGATCTGCGAGTAGTCGGCAGAGATGAGCACGAACCCGGGCTCCGCGATGAACGCGCGCCGGATCTCGCGCCCCAGATCGGTGCGGATCGGGATGTTCTGAAGGTTTGGGTCGCTGCTGCTGAGGCGCCCGGTTGCGGCGACCGCCTGATTGAACGACGTGTGAACGCGGGCGGTTCGCGAATGCACGAGCTGCGGCAGGGCGTCGATGTAGGTGCCCTTCAGCTTCATCAGGGCGCGCCACTCGAGGATGAGCTTCGGCAGCTCGTGCGTCAGCGCGAGATCCTCGAGGACGTCGACCGCGGTCGACGCCACCTTCGTTTTGCCCGTCCGCTTCGCCGTCGGAAGCTGCAGCTTGTCGAACAGAATCACCGAGAGCTGTTTCGGCGAATTGATGTTGAACTCTTCGCCGGCGAGCTCGAAGATCTTTCGGCTGCGCGACGCGAGCTCGGCGTCGATGCGAGTGGACTGGCTGGCGAGCGCCGGCAGGTCGATGCGCACGCCATGGCCTTCGATATCGGCCAGCACCGGCACGAGCGGGAGCTCCAGGTCGCGGAACAGCGTCTCCACACCCTCGTCGCGAAGCCGCGCGCCGAGCTTTTCCGCAAGCTGCCACGCCAGATCGGCACGCTCTCCCGCGAAATTCAACAGCGCGCCGGCGGGCAGATGGGGCAGTGGAATCGCTTTCTGCCCCGTGCCGCAGATGTCCTCCTGCGTCAGCGCCTTGTAGCCCAGATGCTCGAGCGCGATCTCTTCGATCGTGTGGCTCGACCTCGTGGCATCGAGCACGTAGCTCGCAAGCATCGTGTCGAACTCGAGCCCTTTCAGCGCGATGCCCTGGTGCGCGAGCATCATCAGATCGAACTTCAGATCGTGGCCAATCTTCGCGAGCGACTGCGTTCTCCAGCAGGGGCTTCAGGGCCGCCAGCGCGGCATTCGGATTCAGGGCCGAAGGCTCGTCGAGTGCCGTATGCCCAATCGGCAGGTAGCGCGCTCGTCCCGCGCTCGTCGAGAACGCGATGCCGACCAGCGCCGCCCGCATCCCGCCCGGACAGTCGCCAATCACGCTCAGCGCGAAACGCCCGGCGCGCTCGAGCTCGGAAATCAGATTCTTGAGAGCGTCCTCAGTTGATATGACCGCGTAGTCGCTGTCGACGGTGTCAGCGGTGGGCGCGTACTCGGTCACGAGCGAACGGAAGCCCAGCGTCGAGAACAGCTCGAAGCACTTCTGACGGTCTGGTCCTCGATAGTCGAAACATGACATGTCGACGTCTGGCAGCGGCACATCAGTGCGGATCCGGAGCAGGACGCGGCTTTCACGCGCCGAGTCGGCATGCGTCGTCAGCAGCTCGCGCTTTTTTCCGCTGAGGCTCGGAGCATTTGCCAGCAGCGCATCGAGCGAGCCGTGTGTCGAAATCAGCTCGCGCGCGCCCTTCTCGCCGATCCCGGGAACCCCTTTGATGTTGTCGATGGAGTCGCCCATCAGCGCGAGGACGTCCACCACCTGTTCAGGGGCTACGCCGAACTTGGTTTTGACCCCTTCGGCGTCATACCACGCGCCCTCGTCGCGCGGGTTGAACACGCGGACGTTCGAGGCATCGTCTACCAGTTGAAAGAAGTCCTTGTCGCCCGTCACGATGGCGACCGGCCGGCCATCCGCCACGGCACGCATGGCAAGCGTGCCGATGACGTCATCTGCCTCGAAACCCGCGAATGTCAGCACCTGCACGCCGAGCGCTTCGCACGCCTGGTGCACGTACCCGATCTGTTCGGCGAGGTCCGATGGCATCGGCGCGCGGTTGGCCTTGTAGTCGTCGCGCAGCTCTGATCGGAACGTCGGTCCCCGCAGATCGAACGCCGCGGCGATGCATTGAGGATTGTGATCCGCGATGAGCTTCCGCAGCATCGTCACGAATCCGTACACGGCGTTGGTCGATCGGCCGTCAGGACCCGTCAGGCCGCGAATCGCGTGGTAAGCGCGATACATCTGATTGCTGCCGTCGATGAGATACAGGGTGGGTTTTGGCAAGGAGTCCGAAGCTATCTAAGTGAGTATATCATTTGGGGTTATGGCTTTCGGGAAGCGCGCAGGTGTCGCGCTGGCCGCTCTGATGCTCACCGCGTGTCAGACGCTCGGCCTGGTCAGGCAATATGAATACGATGAGCGCGTCGAGTTGTCGCTGGACGGATCGGCCGTCGTGGATATCAGCGCCTCGATACCCGCGCTCGTCGCGCTGCGTGGCGCGACGTTGAGCGTCGACCCGGAAGCACGATTCGATCGGCGGGAATTCGCCGGGCTGTATGCGGGACCGGGCGTGTCGGTCCGAGAGGTCAGCGCCTTCCGCCGGCATGGCCGCCGATTTGTCCACGTGCGGCTCGACGTGAGCAATATCGCCCTGCTGCCGCAGCTCGCGCCGCTCTCATGGTCGCACTACCGTCTTGACCGGCTGGAGCACGAGTTTCGATTCGTACAGGAGGTCGGCCGCGCCGCGCGGCTCGACGTGGGCGACGTGGGTTGGACGGGCAACGAGCTCGTGGCCTTCCGTGTTCATCTTCCCAGTCGGATTAACTTCCACAACTCGCCGACTGGGGTCGAGCGTGGCAACATCCTCGTCTGGGAACAAAGCCTGCGCGATCGGCTCTCGGGGGCGCCTCTCCGGATGGAGGCACGCATCGAAACCGAGTCGATTCTCTACCGCACCCTTTGGCTGTTCGTCGGAACATTCATCGCGGCCATGCTGGCGCTGGCCGCCGTCGTCTGGTGGGTCAGTCGAAAGGGAAGGAGCGTGGTGCCTGCATGAACGACTACTCATTCGGCGCAAAGCCTGCGGTGCTGCGCTGCAGCCGATGCGGCACCTTCGTCGACTGGGCCGAAGCGCGCGCTCAAGTGGTGTGTGAGTGCCGGCCACGGCTGGAGCTGCCGCCGGTGCTCGTGCGCGAAGCGGCTGACGCAGAACGCCAGGCCGCCGTCGAATTGTTTCGACGCGATTTCGGCCCCAGTGGGATCGTGGCGTTCGGCGAAGTGATGGATCTCGATGCCACGCCGACCATCGTGGCGGAAATGAACGCGGAAATCGCCGGCGCGCTCGCCTACCGCCTCGTCGATGCCGGCCTGCACATCGTGGCGCTTGCGACCGACCCGATGTGGCAGCGTTCGGGTGTGGGCGGCTATCTCGTGGCCGAAGCCGAGCTGCTCGCGCGGCGGCTCGGTATTCCACGCGTGATCGTGTCGATGACCAACGACAACCTGCCATCGCTGTATTTCTACCAGCGCCGTGGCTATGTCGTCTCCGAGTGGATACCGAACGGCGCGGCAAAACTGTCTGCAAGCGCCAGCCGGCTCGGCTTTGGCGGAATCCCTATCCGAGACGAAGTCAGGCTGGAGAAGGCGCTGGAAACGTAAACCCGCCGGAAGACGGCCCTTATTTCGGCGCCATGCGAATTGCGCCGTCGAGCCTGATCACTTCGCCGTTGAGCATTTCATTGTCGATGATGTGCTTGACGAGCGCCGCGTACTCGGATGGCTTGCCAAGGCGAGAAGGAAACGGCACCTGCAGTGCGAGGCTATCGCGCGCCGCCTGAGGCAGGCTGGCCATCAGCGGCGTGTCGAATATCCCGGGCGCGATCGTCATCACGCGAATTCCGTATCGCGCAAGTTCGCGGGCAATCGGCAGTGTCATTGCGACGATCCCGCCCTTCGATGCGGAGTAGGCCGCCTGGCCGATCTGACCGTCGAACGCCGAAACGGACGCCGTATTGATGATGACGCCGCGCTCGCCGCTCGCAGTGGGTTCTGCCGGTACTCATCATCGCTGATGCGAGACGAATCACGTTGAATGTGCCGGCCAGATTTACCTGGATGATCCGTGAGAACGCGTCCAGGGCGTGCGGCCCATTCCTGCCGAGCACCTTTTCCGCGAGCACGATGCCGGCGGCATTGACGACCCCGCGCAGGGTGCCGAGCTCCGCGGCGGTCTCCAATCCCTGGCGCACACTCGATTCGTCGGTCACGTCGACACGGATGAATCGCGCGTTCGCGCCAAGCTCGGACTGGAGCTTCGCGCCGCCGGATTCGTTGACGTCCGCGATGACGACCCTGGCACCTTCTCCGACGAGCATGCGCGCGGTCGCTTCGCCTAGCCCGGAAGCGCCGCCCGTGACGAGGAACACGCTGCTCTGGAGCTGCAAGGTTATCGGCTGACGATCTGGGCCTTCTCTGCGGAGTCGATGGCGCGCCTGACCGCGTCGTAATCGTTGGGCAGATCCACCGGCTTGTTGGCGAGCCGTGACGACATCCCCGCCAGCGTGTTCGAATGGTAGGCCACCTTGAAATCGGTGAACTTCAGCCCATTGGCCGTCGAGATGACGACGGTGCGGTCGTGCGGTTTGATGCGCCCCTGCTCGCGAAGCTTGATGAGCGCCGCAAGCGCCACACCCGTATGCGGGCAGTTGAACATGCCGGTGCGATCGGCGCGCGCGGACGCATCGGCAAGTTCGGCTTCCGTCGCCTGCTCGACGATGCCGTTGTATTTCTCGAGCGCACGGATCGCTTTCTTGACGGATACCGGGTTGCCGATCTGAATCGCCGACGCGAGCGTCGGCTTCGCCGTGACCGGATTGAAGTTCCAGTTGTTCTTGTACGCGAGGTAGAGGGGATTGGCCGCGGCCGCCTGCGCGACGACGATCCGAGGCCTCTTGGTGATGAGGCCCAACGACTCCAGCATGTCGAAGCCGGCTCCGAGCGCACTGACATTTCCGAGATTTCCCCCCGGAATGATGATGACGTCGGGAACCGACCAGTCGAACTGCTGAACGATCTCGACGCCGACGGTCTTCTGTCCTTCCAGCCGGAGGCTGTTCATCGAGTTCGCGAGGTAGACGCCTTCTTCGACCGACAACCGCTGCACGATGGCCATGCAGCCATCGAAGTCGGTGTCGAGCGACAGCACGAGCGCGCCGTTCGCGAGCGGCTGCACGAGCTGCGCCGTCGAGACTTTGCCGCGCGGAAGAATGACGATGGCCGGGATTTCAGCCGCGGCCGCGTACGCGGCGAGCGACGCAGAAGTATCACCTGTCGAGGCGCATGCGACCGCTCGCACCGGTTTGTGGTCGGTGATCATCTGCCGGACGATCGAGACCAGCACCGTCATGCCGAGATCCTTGAAGGACCCGGTATGCGACTGGCCGCACATCTTGATCCAGAGCTCGTCCATGCCGAGCTCGCGTCCGAAGCGCTCGGCCCACATCAGGTTCGTGCCGCCTTCGTCCATCGACACGATGTTCTCGTTCCGGACCCCGGGGCAGACCCATTCCTTCTTACCCCAGACAGCGGATCCGTATGGCCACTCCGTCCGCTTGTAGCGTCCGTCGAACAGGATCTTCCATTCCTGAGCGGTGCGCCCTCGCAGCGCCGCGAGATCGTGCGAGACCTCCAGGAGATCGCCGCACTTCGGGCAACGGTAAAGCGGTTGCTCGAGTTCGTACTCGCCGTCGCAGCCCGCGATGCACTTGAAAACAGATCGGTATTCCATGGGACGTTCCTACATATAGTAACGTAGTCGGTCCGGCGCGGGCCGAAACCACAGACTATGCGTAAACCAGTTGTCCTGATTACCGGCGCCAACGGGGAAATCGGCCACGCCCTGGTGGCCAATCTGGTCGAACAGCGCCATCAGGGGGTGGTCTCGCTCGACGTCAACGCACTGGACCCGCACGTCGCGCGCCTCGTGCATCGCGAGGTGACCGGCTCGATTCTCGACGTCAACCTCCTCGAGCGCATTCTGTCCGAGTTCGAAGTCGACCTGATTTTTCATCTCGCGGCGCTGTTGTCCACCCGGTCGGAGTTCACGCCGATGGCGGCACATCACGTGAACGTCGAGGGGACGCTGAATCTGCTCGAGTTTGCGGCGCACGAAACCGAATCGCACGGCCGCCCCGTCGTGTTCGTCTATCCGTCTTCGATCGCGGCATACGGCCTGCCTGACCTCGAGACCCGCAGCACGGCCGGACGCGTGCGCGAGGACGACTGGAACAAGCCGATCACCATGTACGGCTGTAACAAGCTGTACTGCGAGCATCTTGGCCGCTATTACTCGAACCACTACAAGCAGCTCCTGGAGGCGAAGGCGCCCAAAGTAGATTTTCGCTGCGTGCGGTTCCCAGGCTTGATTTCAGCGCTCACGCTTCCCTCGGGCGGGACGTCGGACTACGCGTCGGAGATGATTCACGCGGCTGCCCGAGGCGAGCCGTACGCGTCGTTTGTGCGGCCCGATACACGGATTCCGTTCATGGCGATGCCGGACGCGATCGACGCGCTTCTCAAGCTGTCGTTCGCGCAGCCGAATCGCCTCTCCGCAACGGCCTACAACGTGCGGGCGTTCAATCCGTCCGCCGACGAAATTCGCGCCTCGGCATTGCGCGCCTTTCCCGACGCCCGCATCACTTACAAAGTCGACCCCAAGCGCCAGGCGATCGTCGATTCATGGCCCGAGGACGTCGACGACACGTCGGCACGCCGCGATTGGGATTTCGCGCCGGCGTACGATTTCGACCGGGCGTTTCACGAATACCTGATCCCCACAATCCGAGCGACCTACGAGGGAAAGAAATAGGGGTCAGACCCCCTTTTTTCGATTTTCGTAAATGATTGCGATCAACATCGCCAAGCCCGGTGGTCCGGAGGTGCTTCACCCGGTTGAGCTCCCGGTCCCGCAACCGGGGCCTCATCAGGTGGTGATCCGCGTGGCCGCCGCCGGCGTGAACCGACCCGACCTGATGCAGCGCGAAGGCAAGTACCCGCCTCCGCCTGGCGCCAGTGACATCCCCGGGCTCGAAGTCTCTGGCACCGTCACCGCCTGCGGCACCGGCGTGACGCGCTGGCGCGAAGGGGACACGGTGTGCGCGCTCGTATCAGGCGGCGGCTACGCGGAGTACTGCGTTGCGCCGGACGTGCAGTGCCTCCCGATTCCGTCAACGGTCGATCTGGTGTCTGCCGGGGCGATGCCGGAGACGTTCTTTACCGTCTGGACGAATGTCTTCGAGCGCGGTCGGCTTCGCGGTGGCGAATCGTTTCTCGTGCACGGGGGCGCCAGCGGCATCGGCACTACGGCCATTCAAATGGCGCGGGCCTTCGGCGCACGGGTGTTCGCGACGGCTGGGACCGACGACAAGTGCGCGGCGTGCGAGCGCCTCGGAGCCGAACGCGCGATCAACTATAAGACCGAGGATTTTTCGACGGTGTTGATGGCGTTGACCGGCAACAACGGTATCGACGTGATCCTCGACATGGTGGGAGCCCCGTATTTCAGCCGCAACGTCGATTTATTGGCGTTCGACGGTCGACTGGTGCAGATTGCCGTGCTGCGCGGCGCCAAGGCAGAGTTCAATCTCGTGCGCCTTCTGCGTCAGCGAATCACCGTCACGGGTTCGACGCTGCGTTCGAGAACGGTGGAAGAGAAGGGCGCGATTGCGGCTGCGGTCGAACACGCGGTGTGGCCGCTGGTCGAATTGAAAAAAATCCTTCCGATCGTCTACGCCACGTTTCCGCTCACACAGGCTGCCGAAGCCCATCGCCTGATGGAGTCCGGCAGCCACATCGGAAAAATCGTGCTTACGGTCTAGCCGCGTACGTCTTCGAGTACCCGTTCCTGCTGTTCGTGACAGTGAACGACCCGTCATTGCGCGCCGAAACCTTGATGTAATGCGCAGGTGTGTGCGCGGCCATGCCGCCGGGGCCCGCAGGCGGCGTCGCTGCGCCACTCACGATAGCCGCCAACTGGTCTGGCGCATCGAGATTCGCAATCATCACACCGGGAGCGTTGTGCTCCACGCCTCCTGCGTACGACCAGTGGAGCTGCCACACATCTTCGAGGCCTGGCGAGGTCGCGAGCGTCTCGAACGTCTGCACGGCGCCGCCTTTGCGGGTGCCGTTGTTCATGATCGCCACCCGCGGCTGAATGGCGTGCACGAACGCAGGAGCGCCGGACTGATCGAGGCCGTGATGATTCGTGAGATAGAGATCGACGGTGCCCACAGGATTGTTCGGGCACATCAACATGAACTCGCGGCTCCACGTCAGATCGCCGAGGTCGATCGTCCGGAACCGCCCGTAGCTCATCACGAAGCCGGCAGAGTGATGGTTGTCCGGATCGACTTTGCTTTCGTCACGCGGCTTGTGCGCGGCGCACAGCGGGTTCGGCCGTCCGGCGCCAGGAGCTTTCGCGACGGGCGTCTTCAGAGGCACGCTGTCGCTCATCACCGCGGTGGTGTCGGTGCCCGCGAACGCGAGCTTGTCGCCGGGCTTGACGATCGTTCGCGGAATCGACTTGTAGAAGTCCGCATACGCCGCCTGAAATTTGATGATGTTCGGACGGTCCCCTTCGATGGACGGCCCGTGATCGTAGAGATGCTTGATCGGCACCTGCTTGGCGATGTCGATCAGGCTTCCATAGTGATCGCCATGGTAGTGAGTCAGCCAGAAGTGGTCGATCTGTTTCACGCCCGCGAGCTTGAGCACCTCGAGAATCCGATTCAAGTCGCGCTCGCCGGCGTTGCCGGCGTCCACGAGCAGCGTCTCCCCGGTGGGAGACACAAACAGCGTGGCCTGACCGCCTTCTGTGTCGATGTAATAGATATCGAGGGTCTTGCCAGCCTGTGCCTGCACGGCGGGCGCCATCGGCATCGCGCACACGGCTAACGCAATCAACAAAGACAATGCTCTGCGCATCAAAAGCTCCTTTTGCCGCCGGGCTACAGCCCGGCACTATCGCTTCGGGATTGCGATTCTAGGCCATAAACTGCACTGACGCGACGGGATAATCGAAGGTAGGCGAACCACGCCGCGTTGTGCGCGACGACGAAGATCGCGAGCGGCAGGCGAGTGCCGGGAGGTGCGCTGCCCAGGTCGACGCGCGTCGACAGTCGCGCGACCGCTTCGATGGCGAACAGCGCGAGCGCCAGCTTGGCGAGCCAGATGCCCCCGGGCCGCCGAAGCGAGAGCGCGATGCCGGCGGCCAGCCCGACGCTCGTGATGAGGAACCGTGCGACGAGAAACACGATGGAGACAGTCGATCGTGATCCGATGCTGGACAACGTCGATGCCGCCTGCAGCGCGAGGTTCGCGGGATTCCAGATCGTCAGGATAAAAATCAGCAACAGAATCCCGACTGGCATCCTGCTGAATGAAGCAGACGAACGAAGCGTCAGACGCGGGTCCGCTAGGCGACCGCCGGTTCCATCTCGTCCGGTGATTTCGCCTTCCGCTTGACGAGACGCAGACGCGCCCCTTCGATGTAGACGTAATACACGGGCGTGATGTAAAGCGTCAGGAACTGCGACACCAGCAGGCCTCCGACGACGGCCAGCCCGAGCGGCCGGCGCGATTCGGCGCCCGCACCGAGGCCGAGCGCAATCGGCAACGTTCCAACCAGCGCGCACATCGTCGTCATCATGATCGGCCGGAAGCGCACCAGACACGCTTCGTGGATGGCTTCGAGCGGCGTTTTGCCTTGCTCGCGCTCGGCGGCCGACGCGAAGTCCACCATCATGATGCCGTTCTTCTTCACGAGCCCGACGAGCATGATGATGCCCACGAACGCGTACAAACTCAGTTCCGTCTTGAACAGGAGCAGTGTGAGCAGCGCGCCGAAGCCCGCTGCCGGGAGGCCCGACAGAATGACCAGCGGCTGCGTGAAGCTCTCATAAAGAATGCCGAGGACGATGTAAATGACGACGATCGCCATCACGAGCACGAGCCCGAGGCCCTTCGCCGACTCCTGAAACGCCTGCGCCGTCCCCTGGAATTTCGTGGTGACCGTCCCTGGCAGTGTGGTCCTGGCGGCTTCCTCGATGGCGTCCACCGCATCGCCGAGCGCGTGGCCAGGTTTGAGGTTGAACGTCAGGTTCACCGATGGAAGCTGGCCGGTATGGCTGACCGACAGCGGCCCGACGCCGGTCGTCACCGTCGCAACGGTGTTGAGCGGGATGAGCTTGCCGTTCGTCGATCGCACGTACAGCATCGAGAGCGCTGCGGGGTCCTGCTGAAACTCCGGCGCGACCTGCAGAATGACCTGGTACTGGTTACTCGCCGCGTAGATTTGCGAAACCTGCCGCGTGCCGTAGGCGTTGAACAACGCCGTTTCCACCTGATTCACGGTCAATCCCAGCGCAGCGATTCGGTCGCGGTTCAGGCTGATTTGCACTTGTGGGTTGTTCAACCGGAGATCGCTGTTGACGTCTTCGATGCTGTCGATGTTTCGCATCACCTCTTCGAACGCGGGGGCCGCGCGATAGAGCTCCTCGGTATCAGGATCCTGCAGCGTGAACTGGTATGAGGAGCGCGCGCCACCCATGCCGCCAAGATTGATGGGAGGCTGGTTGATCATGAACACGCGAACGCCAGGCACCTGCGACAGTTTCGGCCGCAGACCTGCCATGATCTCGTCGACCGATCGCGTCCGTTCGCTGCGCGGCTTCAGGTCGACGCTGATGCGGCCTTGATTCGACGAGCTCGCGCCGCCCCTTCCGCCGCTCTCGCCCGTGCTGCTGCTGGAACCGGCGATGTCGGGATCCTGCGCGATAATCGCCGCCACTTCCTGCTGATGGCGCACCATTTCTTCGAAGCCGATCCCCTGGATCGCTTCAACGCTGACGTTGAAACGGCCTTGATCCTCGGTCGGCAGGAACCCCTTCGGCACGACCGTGAACAGATACGCCGCTCCAGCAATGAACAGAAACGACAGCGCCATCGTCACGGCGCGATGCCGAAGCGCGAACTGCAGCGTCACATCGTAGGCTCGCAGCGAGCCGTCGAACATGCGCTCGGTGAAGTTGTAGAGCCGGCCGTGCGCTTTGCCATGCGCCGTCTTCAGGAATCGGCTGCACAGCATCGGCGTGAGGCTGATCGATACGAAGCACGAGACGAGAATCGCCACACCGATGGTGACGGCGAACTCCTGCAGAAGGCGTCCGACGATGCCGCCCATGAACAGCACGGGGATGAACACGGCCACCAGTGACACGGTCATCGCAATAATCGTGAACTCGACTTCCTTGGCCCCATCGAAGGCCGCACGCATGGCCGGCTTGCCCATCTCCATATGCCGGCCGATGTTCTCCAGCATGACGATGGTGTCGTCGACGACGAACCCGATGCAGAGCGTCAGGGCCATCAACGAGAGGTTGTCGAGGCTGTAGTTCAGCAGGTACATCACCGCGAAGGTGGCGATGAGCGACACCGGGAGCGTCAGGCTCGGAATAATCGTCGCCGTGAAGCTGCGCAGGAACACGAAGATAACGGCAATGACGAGAACGAGCGCAAGCAGCAGCGTCAGCTTTACGTCGTGGACGGATTCGCGGATCGACTCCGACCGATCCATTCTGATGTCGAGCGGCACCGACGGCGGCAGCTGTGCGCGAACAGACGGGAGCAGCGCCTTGATATCGTCGACCACCTGCACGACGTTCGATCCCGGCTGCTTCTGGATCATCAGGCTGATGTTCCGCTGGCCCTGATACCAGCTGGCGGTCTTGTCCTGCTCTACGCCGTCGTACACGCGCGCCACGTCTCCGAGCCGCACGGGATTGTTATTTCTGTACGCGATCACCATCGGGGCGTACGACGCCGCATTCAAGAGCTGGCCGTCGGCGAGCACCGTGAAGATACGATCGCGGCCGGCCATCGTGCCGGTCGGCAGGTTGACGTTCGACGATTGCACCGCGGTGACGACCTCATCGATGCCGATGCCGTGCGCCGAGAGCTTCCGCGGATCGACGTCGATGCGCACCGCGTATTTCTGAGGTCCGAACACGTTCACCTGCGCAACGCCGTTCACCATGGAGATGCGCTGCGAGACGTTGGAATCGGCGTACTCATTCACCGTCGAGAGAGGAAGCGATGGCGACCGCATGACGAGCAGCATGACCGGATAGTCGCCGGGATTCACCTTCATGTACGACGGCGGAGACGGCATCTGCGGTGGAAGCTGACGTGTCGCCCTCGCAATCATCGTCTGCACGTCCTGCGCAGCGGCATCGATGTTGCGGCTCAAATCGAATTGCAGGATGACGCTCGTGGAGCCCTGCAAGTTGGTGGAGTTCATCGACGTGAGACCGGAAATCGTCGAGAACTGTTTTTCGAGCGGCAGCGCCACGGCCGACGCCATCGTTTCCGGACTGGCGCCTGGCAGCGAGGCATTGACGGAAATCGTCGGGAAATCGATCGCCGGCAGGTCGGCTACCGGCAGCACGCGATACGACATCACGCCGAACACGACGATGCCCAGCGTAATGAGCGTGGTCGTGATTGGACGCTTGATGAACAGGGCTGCGAGGTTCATGAATCCGCCTTCTGTGGAGCTGCACCCTTGATGGTGATGCGGCTGCCCGGCACGAGCCGGAGCTGGCCGTCGGTGACGACCGTCTCGCCGGGTTTGACGCCTTCCTTGATAACGGTTTCGGCTCCCGCCGTGCGCGCGACGACGACCGGGCGCATTTCGACGGTCTGATCGCCCTTCACAACGTAGATGAATTGTCCTTCGGGACCCGCCTGCACGGCGACCGACGGCACCACAATCGCGCGCGGATCGGAGGTGAGCTTCACCCGCACGTTGACGAACTGACCCGGCCAGAGCCGCCGATTCGAATTCGGGAACGTGGCTTTGATGCGGATCGTGCCGGTCGTCTGGTCGACCTGGTTGTCGACGAAAGAGATGCTTCCCTTTGCCGGGTCGAGCTCTTCGTTCGGCGGCAGCGCTTCCACGCTCAGCTCGCGCTCCGCCATGAAGCGGCGCAGGTCGGGCAGCAACGCCTCGGGAATGCCGAACGACGCGTAGATCGGGCTCACCTGGTTGATGATGACGAGCGGCGTCTGATCGTTGGCGCGCACGAGATTGCCGGCATGTACCATGAGCGCGCCGGTGCGCCCTGCGATGGGCGCGCGTATGGTCGCGTACTGCAACTGCACTTTCGCGTTTTCGACAGCGGCGGTGTCGGCGCCGACACTGGCTTCGAGCGCTGCCGCCGTCGTGCGTGCCGTGTCACGCTGCTCGCGTGTGCCGACGCCGCGCTCGACGAGGTCGTCCATGCGCTGCGCAATGACCTTTGCGTTGGCCAACTGCGCGGTATTGCGCGCCAGATTCGCTTCCGCCTGGTGCAACGCGGCTTCGAGCGGCCGATGATCGAGCCTGAACAACACCTGTTCCGCCTGAACATCGTCGCCCTGGTTGAAGTTGACGTCTCTCAACTCGCCGGTCACCTGCGCTCGTACGGCGACGGTCGAGAACGCCTCGACGGTGCCGACGACGTTCGCGTCGAGAGGCATGACTTTCTCGACCACTCGATCAACGGTGACGGGCACCGCGGGTTGCGACGCACCCGGGTTTGGACTTTGCGCGTCGCTTGCCGAACATGCCGGAAGCACGACACTGATCCCGAGTAAGAGACCGATAAACAGGCGATGGGTAACAGGCATTGGGGAAAGCTGCATTTTAGCGAGTACGGGGCCTGATTGAATAGCCTAAATTCAGTTCACACCATAGTATAGAGGTCGGTACTCCAATGATTCCGCTTCGAATCGGGTTCGATATGGACGGCACGTTGGCCGATTTGTCGACGGCCTATGCGCAGATTGAGGAAGGTCTGTTCGGTTCTGACCTGGCCGAGCACGATCGCCCAGCGCCGGAAGCGCGCGAAGCGGAGCAACACCACGACGAAAGTGTCACTGTCTCTGCGACAACTCGCGACAATCGACGCTCCGGCGACCGCCGCCGCGGTGGCCCGGGTCATCGAGATCGCGTCTGGCGCGCGATCGAGGACACGCCGGATTTCTGGACTACCCTGAAGCCGCTCGAAGAGGGCGCGGTCGCGCGCCTTTACGAGCTCACCGTCGAGCTGAACTGGGAAGTGTTTTTCATCACACAGCGTCCGGCGACTGCGGGCGCGACCGTGCAGCTGCAGACGCAGAGATGGCTCATCGAGCACGGCTTTCCGACGCCCAGCGTGATCCCGTTGTCCGGCGCTCGCGGCAAGTGCGCGGCGGCGCTGCATCTCGACTATCTCATCGACGACATGCCGCAGAATTGCGTCGACGTGCTTTCAGAGTCGTCCACACGGTCGATCCTTCTGGTCGACGCGGACGATCCGATCGCCGACACCAGCGCGCGCCGTCTCGGCATCGGCACCGCGCGCAGCGTCCACGAGGTGCTCGATCTTCTCGTGCAGGCGACTGAAGCCCGCGCCAATCCCTCGCTGTTTGAGAAACTCCGAAAGATGGTGGGCTGGAAGTAGGACGGGTTCTGCAGTCGCGGGAATCCGCCTGCGACGTACCGCGAAGATCCACTAAAATTGAGAGATGACCACCGGAACTTCCGTCGAGGCGCGCGAGCGCACGCGTGACGAGATACCTGAGGCGTATACCTGGAACCTTTCCGATATCTATCCCAGCTGGGACGAATGGGAGGCGGGGCTCGCTGAGTTCGAGCGGATGCTCCCGGGATATGCCGAGCTCCGCGGCACGCTCGCGGAGGGACCTGATCGCCTGTTGAAAGCCTTTCGTCTTGGCGACGACCTCGGGCAGCTGTCGTACAGAATTTGGTATTACGCCGGGTTGACCTACGACCAGGATCAGCGCGACAACAGCGCGAACGCCCGCCGGCAGAAGGTCCAGATTCTCTTCGCGAAGGCCGCGGAAGCCCGGTCCTGGTTCACCCCGGAACTGCTGCGTATTCCGCTCGCCACCGTTCGGGCCTGGATGCAGGAGAACGCCGAGCTGGCGGTCTACCGCTTTGCGATCGAAAGCGCCTATCACCAGCAGGAACACGTGCTCGACGAAAAGGGCGAGCACCTGCTGTCGCTCTCGAGCCGCCTCGGCGACGTCCCGCACGACGTGCACTCGATGCTCGCCAACGCCGACATCAAGCATCCGGTGATCACCCTGCACGACGGCAAGCAGGTGACGCTCACCTACGGCCAGTACAACGCCCTGCTGCAGACCAATCGCCATCAGCCCGATCGCGCCGCCGCGTTTCATGCGTTTCACGAGACCTTCGCGGCCAATGCCAATACGTTCGCCGCCGTGTACAACGGCGTGCTGCAGCGCGACTGGTTTGTCGCACAGGCGCGCCAGTTCAAGAGCACGCTCGAGGCGGCGCTTCATGGCAACGACATACCGCCGCAGGTCGTCGAGAATCTGGTGGCCACCGCCAAGGCCGGCGCCGAGCCGCTGCGCCGCTATCACCGGTTGCGCAAACGCGTGCTCGGCCTCGAGACCTACCACGCCTACGATCAGCTCGTGCCGCTCATCGACTTCGATCGGAAGTACCAGTACGCCGAAGTCCTCGACGAGATTGTCGAATCGATGAAGCCGCTGGGAGCCGACTACCAGGGCAGCGTCAGACAGGCGTTCGAGGGACGGTGGATCGACGTATACGAGAATCCCGGCAAGCGCAGCGGTGCGTATTCGGCGCCCGTCTACGGCGTCCACCCCTACATGCTGCTGAACTACAACGACACGCTCGACTCGGTGTTCACGCTGGCTCACGAGATGGGGCATTCGATGCACACGATGCTGTCGGAAGCCCATCAGCCCTTCGTCTACTCTGACTACACGATTTTCGTCGCCGAGGTGCCGTCGACGTTGAGCGAGATGCTGTTCTTCGACCATATGCTCGCGCGCACGACGGATCAGCGCGAGCGCATCGTCCTTCTGCAGCACGCCATCGACGATATCGTCGGCACGTTCTACCGCCAGTGCCTCTTCGCCGACTACGAGCTGCAGGCGCATCGATTGGCCGAACAGGGAGAACCGATCACCGCCGAAGCGCTCAGCCGCGTGTACTTTGACCTGTTCAAGGCCTATCACGGCGACTCGATGACTTACGATGACTCGGCCCAGATTACGTGGGCGCGGGTGCCGCATTTCTTCGGGAGTCCTTATTACGTGTATCAGTACGCCACCTGCTATGCGTCGTCCGCGCAGCTGATACAGACGATTACCTCCGGCACCGTCGACGAGCGGCGAAAGGGAGTCGAGCGTTTCCTCGAACTGCTGCGCGCCGGCGGCAGCGACTATCCGATGAACCTGCTGAAGCGTGCGGGCGTGGATCTCAGCACACCCGCACCAGCCGAAGCGGTTGTCGCTCAGCTCGACCGACGCGTCACGCAACTCGAGAAGGAAATTGCGCGCCTATAATTAAAGTCTTCCCAGTCATGCCCCTGAACACTCTTCACCCGATCGTCCGCGATTGGTTTGCGCAGCATTTCGGCTCGGCGACCGAGCCGCAGGCGCGCGCGTGGCCCGCGATCCGTTCTGGTGAAAATGTGTTGGTTTCGGCGCCCACCGGGTCGGGCAAGACGCTTGCGGCATTTCTCATATGCCTCGATGACCTGGTCCGTGCGGGACTTGACGGCAGCCTGCCCGACACGACGCAGGTGCTGTATGTCTCGCCGCTGAAGGCGCTCAGCAACGACATTCACAAGAATCTCGATGTTCCGTTGTCAGGCATCGCGACCGTCGCAGCAGAGCGTGGACTGTTGTTGCCGTCGATTCGCACGGCCGTGCGCACCGGCGACACACCGACGGCCGAACGCCAGCGGATGGTCAAGCACCCGCCGCACATTCTCGTCACCACCCCGGAGTCGCTCTTCATTCTGCTGACTGCGGATCGCAGCCGCCAGGCGCTGCGCAGCGTGAGAACGGTCATCGTCGATGAGATTCATGCAATGGCCGACGACAAGAGGGGTGCGCATCTCGCGCTCTCGCTGGCGAGGCTCGACGATCTCGTCGAAAAAGCCGGCGGTCGTCGCCCTCAGCGGATCGGCTTGTCTGCGACCGTGAGGCCGATCGAGACGGTCGCGCGGTTCCTCGCGCCCGACGGCGACGCCAACGTCGCGATCGTCAATCACGGGCACCGGCGTGCGATGGATCTGGCGGTCGAAGTGCCGCAGGACGAGCTTGGGCCGGTCGCATCGAACGAGATGTGGCAGGAGATCTACGATCGCATCACCGCCCTGATCACCGAGCACAGGACGACGCTGGTGTTCGTCAACACCAGAAGGCTGGCCGAGCGCGTCGCCCACAATCTGGCCGAGCGGCTGGGCGAAGACGCGGTGCTTGCGCATCACGGCAGCCTGTCGCGCAAGCTGCGGCTGACCGCGGAAGAGAAGCTGAAGACAGGAAAGCTCAAGGCGGTGGTGGCGACGGCATCGCTCGAGCTCGGCATCGACATCGGCACGGTCGATCTCGTCTGCCAGATCGGCTCTCCTCGATCGATCGCCGTTGCGCTGCAGCGCATCGGCCGCTCCGGCCATCAGGTCGAGCACACGACCAAGCCCAAAGGGCGCGTCTTCGCGACCACACGCGATGAGCTGATCGAATGCGCGGCGCTGGTCCGATCGATTGCGCAAGGCGAGCTCGATCAACTGCTGGTCCCCGAAGCGCCGCTCGACGTGATGGCGCAGCAGATCGTCGCGATGGCCGCTGCCGAGGACTGGCCGGAGGACGACCTCTTTGCGCTGGTTCGACGCGCCTATTGCTACGCCGATGTGTCGCGCAGCGATTTCGACGCGGTCATCGACATGCTGTCCGAAGGCATCAGCACCAAGCGCGGCCGGAGCGGAGCATTTCTCCATCGCGACCGCGTGCATGGCGTCGTGCGCGGCAGACGCGGTGCGCGCCTCGCCGCGATTACGTCCGGCGGCGCCATCCCAGACAACGCGCAGTTCCTCGTGCTCGCCGAGCCCGACGAAACGGTCGTCGGCACGCTCGACGAAGATTTCGCCGTCGAGAGCATGGCCGGCGATGTGTTCATGCTCGGCTCGACATCGTGGCGCATCCGCCGCGTCGAGGCCGGGCGCGTGCGGGTCGAGGACGCGAAAGGTGCGGCGCCGACGATTCCATTCTGGCGCGGAGAAGCGCCCGGCCGCACGTGGGAACTGTCGACGGCGGTGTCGGATCTGCGATCGAAGGTCCTCGACCTCAGCGAAAAGGGCACCGGCCCGTTTTCGGAGGCGGTTGAGTTCCTCACGAGCGAGTGCCATCTCGACAAGCGCGGCGCAGAACAGGCGGTCCTCTACGTGCGCGCCGGTGCGGCGGCGCTCGGAGCGCTGCCGAGCGTCAACACGGTCGTCGCGGAACGATTCTTCGACGAGGGAGGCGGCATGCAGCTGGTGCTGCACTCGCCGTTCGGCGCGCGCATCAACAGAGCCTGGGGCCTGGCGCTCCGAAAGCGCTTCTGCCGCTCGTTCAATTTCGAGCTTCAGGCGGCGGCGACCGATAACGGCATCGTCATCTCGCTCAGCGATCAGCACAGTTTTCCGCTCGAGCTCGTGTTCAAGTTTCTGAGCAAGGAAACGGTCGAAGAAGTGCTGACGCAGGCGATGCTGCCCGCGCCGATGTTCGAAGTGCGCTGGCGATGGGACACGTCGCGCGCGCTGGCGGTCCTGCGATTTGCCGGGGGGCGGAAAGTGCCGCCGCAGATCCAGCGCATGCGCGCCGACGATCTGCTCGCCGCGGTGTTTCCCGATCAAGCGGCCTGTCAGGAAAACATCGTCGGCGACATCCGCATTCCCGATCACCCGCTCGTCAACGAGACGATCAAGGACTGCCTGCACGAGGCGATGGATCTCGACGGCTTGAAGCAGCTCGTCGAAAACATCGCGCGCGGCGAGCTGAAGACAGTGGCGATCGACACGCCGGAACCGTCGCCGTTCTCGCACGAGATTCTCAACGCGAACCCCTACGCATATCTGGACGATGCGCCGCTCGAGGAGCGGAGGGCTCGCGCGGTGCAGATGCGGCGCACGATTGGGCCGGACGCAGCGGGCGTCGGCGCGCTCGACCCGGCCGCAATCGCCGAGGTGGCGGCCGAGTCGTTCCCGACAGCCCGCGATGCCGAAGAGCTGCACGATGCGCTCCTCACGCTGATCGTCGTGCCGCCGGTGCGTGAGTGGGAGGAGTACTTCCGGACGCTCAGAGAAGCAGGACGCGCGACGGTGTTGAGCGCGGGCGGCGCGAACTTCTGGGTCGCCGCGGAGCGCCTCAAGTCGGCGCGCCTGCTGTATCCGGATGCCACGATCGCTCCTGCGATCGACGATTACGATCGCTCGCCGACATCCGACCAGGAGATGGCGGCCACCGAGACGCTGCGCGGATGGCTCGAGTCGAGCGGACCACAGACGCAAAGCAGCCTCACTCTACGATTCGCCCTGCCCGGCGAGGTGATGGAATCTGCGCTGCTTCGGCTCGAAGCCGAAGGGCAGGTGCTGCGCGGCCGGTTCACGGCGTCTGCCGCAGCGCTTGGCAGCGAGATCGAGTGGTGCAACCGGCGTGTTCTGGCGCGCATCCACAGAATGACCCTCGGGCGTCTGCGGCGCGAGATCGAACCGGTGAACGCCCGCGATTTCATGCGGTTCCTGTACCACTGGCAGCACGTGAAGCCTGGTACACAACTCCATGGACCCGACGGAGCGCTCCACATCATCAAGCAGCTGCAGGGTTACGAAATATCTGCGGCAGCCTGGGAAGGCGACGTGCTGCGGCGCCGACTTGGAAAGTACGCGCCGGAGCTGCTCGATCAGCTGTGCATTTCGGGTGAGGTCGTCTGGGGACGCTTGTCGCCGCATCCGGCCTTCGACGATCAGGACAGAGGGAAGAGCAACAACACCCGGCGGGTGCGTCCGACGAGGTCGGCACCGGTCGCCTTGTTCCTGCGGCAGGACGCGCCGTGGCTGCTCGAGGCTGCGGCCGCTCGCGCGTCCGCAAACGGCCAGTCGCCGGACCGGGAACAAGGGTTGTCCGGCGCCGCCCGCCAGGTGCTCGAGTCCCTGAGCCGCCGCGGCGCGTCGTTTCTGGCTGACGTCGTTGCCGACACGCGGCAACTCACGAGCGTTGTCGAAGATGCGCTGTGGGAGCTTGCCGCGGCGGGTCTCGTGACCGCCGACGGGTTCGAGAACCTGCGCGCGCTGATCGATCCGAAACGACGGCTTGCGACGGCGAGGCATTCGTCGCGGCGTCCGCGATTCGTCCCCGGCCGCTGGGCGTTGCTGCGCTCCACTTGGGGTCTGACCCCGTACAGTACGGGGGTCAGACCCCAGACTTGTCCACGGAGACGCTCGAGGCCGTGGCGCGGCAACTGTTGCTTCGGTGGGGCGTCGTGTTTCGCGATCTCGTCGCGCGGGAGACGATCACGCCGCCGTGGCGCGAGCTGCTCATCACGTTCCGCCGCATGGAAGCGCAGGGAGAGATTCGCGGCGGCCGGTTCGTGTCCGGCTTTGTCGGCGAGCAATTTGCGCGGCCCGAGGCGGTCGACTTGCTTCGCGAGGTGCGGAGAGATCAAGCGGCGGGTGTTGCGCCGCGCGTGGCGGCAGCGGATCCGTTGAATCTTGCGGGAATCATCACGCCAGGTTCCCGCATCAGCCCGCTCTCCGGCATCGGCGTGCCGCTATGGGAGGAATCCACGCCTGACGATAAGATGGGGTCTGACCCCATTGGCACGAATTTCTTAAATGCTTCCCATCAGGCTTCATAAAACGGTCGGCGTAAAGGTCGGTCCGGTCCAGGTCGGCGGCGGCGCACCCGTTGCCGTGCAGTCGATGACCAACACCGATACGCCCGACGTCGACTCGACCGCGCGTCAATGCATCGAGCTTGCGCAGGCGGGCTCGGAGCTCGTGCGGATTACTGTCAATCTGCCCGAGGCCGCTGCCGCGGTGCCCGCCATCAAACAGCGGATGCTCGACGCGGGCGTCACCGCGCCGCTGATCGGCGACTTCCACTACAACGGCCATATTCTGCTGACGAAGCACCCCGCGTGCGCGAGTGCTCTCGATAAGTACCGGATCAACCCGGGCAATGTCGGCACCGGGAAGCGGCGCGATGAGCAGTTCACCACCATCTGCCAGGTGGCGGCCGACCACGGCAAACCGGTGCGCATCGGCGTGAATGGCGGCTCCCTGAATCAGGAGCTCGTCATGCAGAAGATGCAGGAGAACACCGACCGCAACCTTGGAAAATCCTCAGAGGAGATCATCAACGAGTGCATGGTGCTGTCGGCGCTGGATTCGACCGCGCTCGCGCTGGAGTCCGGGCTGCGCAAGGACCAGATCATCATCTCCTGCAAAGTGTCGCGGCCGCTGCATTTGATTGCCGTCTACCGGGAGCTGGCGAAGAAAACGGATCAACCGCTGCACCTGGGGCTGACCGAAGCTGGCATGGGTATCAAGGGCCTCGTCTGGTCCGCGTCGGCGATGGGCGCGCTGCTCAACGAAGGCATCGGCGACACCATTCGTGTGTCGTTGACGCCGCGCCCGGGCGGCGATCGCCGCGAAGAGGTCTACGCTGCGTGCGAGATGCTTCAAGCGCTCGGCCTGCGTTCGTTCGCGCCGAGCGTCACCGCGTGTCCCGGATGCGGGCGCACGACCAGCTCGACGTTTCAGGAGCTGGCTGAGCGCACGCAGGACTACATTCGCGAGATGATGCCGGCGTGGAAGTTACGCTATGCCGGTGTCGAAGACATGACGCTGGCCGTGATGGGCTGTGTAGTAAATGGTCCAGGAGAATCAAAGGCCGCGAACATCGGCATCAGCCTGCCGGGCACCGGCGAAGAGCCCAGCTGTCCGATTTACATCGACGGCCATCACGTGAAGACGCTGCGCGGCACTTACGACGAGCTTGCGGCGGAGTTCCGGCAGATCGTCGATGACTACGTCGAGAGGAAGTACGCCAGGCCCGTACCCGCCGCGCGGGTTTAATGCACCGTCGTGTAGGGTTCGGTGAGCGTGAACGCCGGAATCTCGATTTCGAAGTCCTCGCGCTCGCTGGTCACCATCTGATAGGTTCCGCGCATCGTGCCGAACGGCGTGGTCAGGTCGCAGCCCGATGTGTATTCGAAGCTCTCGCCCGGCTCGAGCACAGGCTGCTTGCCGACGACGCCAGGACCCCGGACCTCGCGCACCTCGCCCATCGCGTCAGTGATAATCCAATGACGGCTCAACAACTGGACCGTTTCGGCGCCTTCGTTGGTGATGCGGATGGTGTAGAGGAAAAACCACTTGTTCTCGGCGGGGCTCGATCGACCAGGTGCGAACTCCGACTCCACGTGCACGCGAACGTTTCTTGTGACCGCTTCAGACATTTTCACTCTTAATCATATGCCAGCCGACGAACTGTCACGCCTCCGGGACCTTGCCGCGTCGGTGGGCGTTCCCGCCGCCCGCCGTCACATTTTCCTCTGCGCCGATCAAACCAATCCGAAGTGCTGCGATCGCGAGCGCTCCATCGCGGCGTGGGATTTTCTCAAGAAGCGCCTCAAGGAATTGGGGTTGTCGGAGGCCGGCGGCATCCTGAGAACGAAAGCCAACTGCCTTCGCATCTGCGAGGGAGGTCCGATCGCGGTGGTGTATCCGGAAGGCACGTGGTATCGCGGATGCGATCCGCCGGTGCTCGAGCGGATCATCGGCGAGCACTTGATCGGCGGCCGTCCAGTCGAGGAATACGCGATCGCTACAAACGATCTAGATCGTCCTTCCCGATAACCGGGTTCCATCCGATCAGCTCGTACTGCGCGACGCCCGACGTGAAGAAAGGGTCGTTGTCGCGGACGCTGTCGAGCGCCTTCGCGTCGCCGTCTGCGACGCGCAGCAGCAAGAGACCGCCGAACCGCGGGTCCATCGGTCCAGAAGCGATGAGCACCCCGTTCTCTTTGAGTCCGCGCAGGTAGGCGCGGTGCGCGTCCTGCTGCACGAGCACGTCTTCGAGCGGCTTGCGGTAACGAATGATCGCCAGCGCGTACATCAATGTCCTCCTACAAATGCGTTGAGCCCCACCACCGTGCCGATGCCCGCCAGCGCGAGCGCCAATTGCCGCAGCGTCGTCGAATCGATACGACCGCGATGCAGGTCGGGAATCAGATCGGCCATCGCGATATAGAGAAAGCTCGCAGCGGCGACCGACAGGACGTACTCGTTCACCTGCGGCACCCAGTCGAGCGCGAGCACGGCAACGATGGCGCCCAGGACCGACGACACGCCCGATGCAAGATTCAGCACCAGCGCCTTCTTCCTCGAGTAGCCGGCGTGCAGCAGTATCGCCATGTCGCCGAGCTCCTGCGGAATTTCATGGGTCGCTACTGCGAGCGCCGTACTTACGCCAAGCGGAATCGACGTGCGCACGGCTGTGCCGATGACCACTCCGTCGAGAAAATTATGAAAGGCGTCGCCGATGATCACCATCGGCGCGGCCATGCCGTGCGCTTCGCAATCGTGGGTGTGGCAGTGCCTCCACAGCACGAGCTTTTCGAGCAGAAAGAACAGCATGATCCCCGCGAGCAGCGAGCCAAGTACGGCTCGTGGCGAGAGATGCTCGAGAGCTTCAGGCAGGAGGACGAGCAGCGCCACGCCAAGCAGGGTGCCGACGGCATAGCTGACGAGCCACGGCACGAGCTTGACGCGAAGGCGATCGTTGAAGAAGAGGAGGGCCGAAGCGACCAGAACGCCGCCAAGGCTGCCTGCAAGTGTCAGCCCAACGGCCCACGCGAGCGAACGCACGGGGCGCATGTTATCAGGTGGTAGCTGGTAGCTGGTAGGCTTGTAGCTAGTAGCGGTGGCAGAGCTTCCTACCAGCTACGAACCACCAGCTACCAGCTGACTACGGTGTCGCGACGTAACCGCGCCGCGCGCGCACGCGAAGTGACTTGTCGCGCGCCTCGACGCGAATCGAGTGCCAGCGGCCGTCTTTCTTCGTGGTCGACGAGTATCCGAGATAGTACCTGCTGGCTGAGCTCGTCGGCGATGTTCGCCGTCGCGGGCTCGAGATCGCGGCCCGTGCGCACGATTTCGGTCCGGCCGCCGCTGTCATCGGTGATTTCGCGCAACGCCTGCACGTTGACGCGCTCATCGGCACCGCGCTGAACGCGCGTCCGGCCCCCCTGAGGAAACGGCCACTGAATCTGCGGCAGCTGCGGAAGGCTGACGCCGCCGGGCCCGCGCGGACGCCTGCTTCCAGGAAACGGGCTGGGCATGGGCGGCGGAGGCGGAAGCGGGGCGCGCGTTGATGGAGGGAACCCGAACCCTTCCGTGACCTGCCCGTCGATGCCGATCGCGTAGACCATCACTTCGCTCTCGCGGATGAGCTGCTTCACCTCGCCGAGCGAGACCTGGCTGTCCGTGTCGTTGCCATCCGAAATGAGGACGATGGCGCGCTTCCGATGCTGGCCGGTTTGCGCCAGCGGCACAGATTCCGCGACCGCGTCGTACATCGCCGTGCCGCCGTTTGCGCTGATGCGCCGGATCGAGCGGCTCAAACGCTGCCGATCCGTCGTCCAGTCCACTATGAGATCGGGAACGTTGTTGAACTTGTAGAGAAAGATCTCGTCCTCCGGCGACAGCAGCTTCGTCAGGAACCGATCGACCGCCATCAGCGCATTGGTGATCTTTTCTCCCGACCATGCTGCCGCTGGTGTCGAGCACCAGCCCGAGGCTGACGGGCACACGCTCGTTGCTGAAGTGCGTCACCTCCTGCAGCTCGTTCTCTTCGTACACGACGAAGTCGTCCTGGCCGAGTCCGGCGACGAAGCGGCCGTTGCGATCGACGACAGTCGCCGTGACGTTGACGAGGTCGACGCCGCTCTTGAAGCGAAACTCTTCCTGATTCTGCCCCGCAACGCGCGCACCGCCGGCGATGACGGCCACGGCGAGCGCTGCCGAGAGACCGACCGAGGAGCGCAGCATGTGTTTCATGGTCAACAACCTCTACTGACTCTATTCACTATGCGCCTATTGCAGCGCGCTTGCGAGTTTTGTGTCGACGCGGCGATCGACGTGAGGGACGACGTCGGTCCCCGCGCGGAAGCTCACGCGATACCGCGCGATCGAGCCTGGATCCGGAATGCTCACCTTGAACGGCGCTTCTTCGCCCGGCTTGAGCGCGCGGTAGTCGAGCGGGACGTCCTTCGTGGAGACGAGCGCTCCGCTGCGATCGAGCAGCGAGATGACCGCCGTGAGCCCCTCCACCTTCGCGCCGCTCGACGGGTTGCGGACGGTGCCGCTGATGGTCAGCACGCGTCGTTTCGCGCGCGTGTCCGAGCGCGACGAGCTCGAGCGGCTCCGTGTGACTTACCTGCGCCACGGTCGCAGCCTGATCGCTGGAATCCGACGTGTTCAGGAACACAAGCGCGCCGCCAAGCATCACGATGAGAGCAGCCGCCGCAAGAATGGGCGTCCTGACTACCTGATGTTTCCTCACGCTGAACGGTACCGAAGAAGGCGCTCGAGGAGATCTGCGGCTCGACGTCTGGGACTCGGGAACTCGGCGATCAATCCCGAGTCCCTCATCTCCGACAGGGCTCAGGGTTCCATTGCCATTCTCCCGAGACGGCGGTCCATCCGCCGTCGCGTGCGCCATGAGTTTCTGCGGCACTCGCGAGTGCCGCCACGCGAGCGTCCGACCGCTCGCGATCGTGACGCCGGAGGCGCCATGCGGATGCGACTGCGACGATGGCCGTCGCGGCGGAGATGAGCGTGATCACGAGAAGTACCGTATCCATGGTGTTACCTCAGCTTGAATTCAACCTCGACCTCGACCACGACGTCGACCGCCTGACCGAATCGTGTCGCAGGCGCGAATCGCCATTGGCGCACGGCCGCAATCGCCCGCTCGTTCAGCCCGTGAGGGAGTCCGTTCAGCAATTTGACGTCGCCGACCGAACCGTCGCGGCGCACCACAATCTCGAGAACCACTCCACCCTCGACGTTGGCTCGCCGCGCGTCCTCGGTGTAGCCGGCCTTCACTTCGCGCAGGATTCGCGGGGGCAGGACGCCGCTTCCCGGACGATACGGGCCGCCGCCCATGCCGCCGCCGGATCCGTCGCCGATGCCCGATCCGTCGCCTTTTCCCAGGCCGGTGCCAGTGCCGGTGCCGACGCCACCGCCGGCACCAGGTCCGCGGCTCTCGCTCTCTTTGGGCGCCGGCTCATCGATGACGCCGGGCTTCTCGATCTCGTTTGCGGCAACCGTTGCAACTGGCGCCACCACCGGCGGCAGCGGTTCCGGCTTCACTGGAGGCGGAGGAGGTGGCGGCTCAGGCTTGGGCGCCGCCTCAATCGGCTTCGGAGCCTTCCTGACCGGCACCGGGCTGTCGAGCGACGATTTGCCTTTACGCTGTGCCCGGGGCGGAGGCGCTTTCTGCCGCAGCCCGCCGCCGCCACCGCCGCCGCCAGGTCCTGGTGATGCAATGAATACGAGCCGGGTAGCGACCGGATCGACCCGCATCGGGGTTTCGGCGGCCTGCGGCAACCCAATCGTGCTGATGAGAATGAGCGTCGCCGCAATGCCGGCGTGAACCGCGCTCGCGGCCGCGATCGGCATCTTTGCGGACGCGTGGGTGAACTCCGGCTTATCGAACAGGAGGGCGGCACTCCGCCCGCCATCGGCGCGAAGGGCGCGGACGGCGGCGATCGCCTCGTCCTGCGCAAAGTAGCCAGGGCTCACCGCTAGACTATGCACCTGCCCGCCTGCCACGAGCGCTTCCACCCGGGCGACCGGAACGCCGGCAGCCTGGGCTATCTCGTCTGCGGAGTACACGTCCACTCGAGAAGTTCTTCGGTGTTGGTGCCATTCAGGAGTATGCCTGCCTGAGAGAAGGCAAATCCCTTGCCGTACATGGAGCGCGAATTACTTGGAAAATTGAGGGTTGCGCGGCGGGTGTCACCGCTATCGGACGCCTTCGAAGAAGGACAGCCCGTCACGCTCTCCCAATAGGCGGGCAGCGCGGAAGCCCTCGGCCTCGAGTGCGACGATGGCGCCGCCGGCAGCGCTGTAATGGGGATCGACCGGGGCGGAAGCCCGCGCGCCGAACAGCGCGCCCAGACCGCCGCGCGGTCCCTGCTCGATGACGACGATGCGGCCGCGGGGGGCGAGGAGGCGAAAAGCTTCGCGCAACGTCGCGACGCGATCCTCGGGACGCATGCTCGACAGCAGCCCCTGTTGATTGTCGACGACGATCAGATTGAACGCGCCGTCTTCGAACGGGACCTGCCCGAGCTGGCCCGTTTCGATTTCCAGCAGGAACCCGAATTTTTCTGCGGCGCGGCGCGCGCGCTCCGCCTGTGCGGCGTCGGGCACGACCGCGCACACGCGCCCGCTCAACCCCACTTTTGACCCAATCGCTCCCAATAGCGACCCGTCAGTGCATCCAACCTGCAGCAAGCGATCGCCAAGCGCGACGCCGGTCATCGCGAGCGCCAGCGCGTGTTTCTGTTGTGGTTGCCGTCTGAACAAGGGCACGTGGGAAGGGTAGGTCGCGCAAGTCGCGGCGGTCAACCCCACGCGGCAGCGATCCGTGCGCAGCCGAGCCGTGCCGAAGTGATATAGTTGCCGGCTGTGAAAAATCTTGAAATCGCTCCGGCGAAAGGCAAATTAGGCATTCTTCTCGTCGGCCTCGGCGCGGTCAGCACCACGACGATTGCCGGCGTTCTTGCAATACGAAAAGGGCTCGCCAATCCCATCGGATCGCTCACGCAGATGGGCACGATTCGTCTCGGCAAACGCACGGAAGGCCGGTCTCCGAAAATCAGCGAGGCTGTTCCGCTCGTCAACCTGGACAACGTCGTGTTCGGCGGGTGGGATATTTTCGAAGAGAACTCGTATCAGGCGGCGCGTACGGCCGGCGTGCTCGAGACGTCGCTCCTCGATCAGATCAAGCCCGACCTCGAGGCCATCAAGCCGATGACGGCGGTGTTCGATCAGCGCTACGTGAAGCGTCTCGACGGCCCGAACGTGAAGAAAGGCAAGAACAAGAAGGATCTCGCCGAGCAGCTGCGCGCCGACATCCGCGCGTTCAAGAAGGACAACAACCTCGATCGCCTCGTCATGGTGTGGTGCGGCAGCACCGAAGTGTTCATGAAGGAATCGGCGGCCCACCAGTCCATCGACGCGTTCGAAAAGGCGCTCGAGGCGAACGACCCGACGATCCCGTCGAGCATGGTCTACACCTACGCCGCGCTGATGGAGGACGTCCCGTTCGCGAACGGCGCCCCTAACCTGTCGGTCGACGTGCCGGCGATGATGTCGCTCGCGCAGCAGAAGCGGCTGCCGATCTGCGGCAAAGACTTCAAAACGGGCCAGACGCTGGATCAAGACCGTGATTGCGCCTGGCATCAAGGCGCGCCTGCTCGGCGTCGAGGGCTGGTACTCGACCAACATCCTCGGGAATCGCGACGGCGAGGTGCTGGACGACCCGGAATCGTTCAAGACGAAGGAAGAGAGCAAGAAGTCCGTCCTCGATTACATCCTGCAGCCGCATCTCTATCCCGGCCTCTACGAAGATCTGCATCACGTCGTCCGCATCAATTACTATCCGCCGCGCGGCGACAACAAAGAGGGCTGGGACAACATCGATCTCGTGGGCTGGCTCGGCTACAAGATGCAGCTCAAGATCAACTTCCTCTGCCGCGACAGCATTCTGGCGGCGCCGATCGTGCTCGACCTGGCGCTGTTTCTCGACCTCGCCAAGCGCGCGGGCATGTCGGGGATCCAGGAGTGGCTGTCGTTCTACTTCAAGAGCCCGATGCACGCCCCCGGCCTGTACCCGGAGCACGATCTGTTCATTCAGTTGATGAAACTGAAGAACACGCTGCGCTACATGATGGGCGAAGAGCTGATCACGCATTTGGGGTTGGAGTATACGACTGACGTGGACTCCTACGAGTCGATCCAGATTTCTAGATTTAGTTGTTAGTTTCCAGTATTCAGTTATCCTTCCCGGCATGGCCGACCCGCGAGATCCGGAGATTTCCGCGCTCCTTCATGAAGACCGTGTGTTCGAACCTCCAGCTGAATTCCGCGCCAGCGCGATCGTCAAGGACACCACGCCCTACAGAGAAGCTGAACGGAACCCGGAGGAGTTCTGGGCACGGTTCGCGTCCGAGCTCGAGTGGAGCCGCCAATGGACGCGCGTGCTCGACTGGACCAATCCGCCGCATGCGAAGTGGTTCGTCGGCGGGCAGCTCAACGTCTCTGTCAATTGCATCGACCGTCATATTCGCGGGGCCAGGCGCAACAAGGCCGCAATCATCTGGGAAGGCGAGCCCGGCGATCGCCGGACGCTGACCTACTTCGATCTGTATCGTCAGGTCAGTGCGTTCGCGAACGTGCTGAAGTCGCTCGGCGTGACGAAGGGCGATCGCGTCGCCATCTACATGCCGCTCGTGCCCGAGCTGGCCGTGGCCATGCTGGCCTGCGCGCGCATCGGCGCGCCGCACAGCATCGTCTTTGGCGGTTTCAGCGCCGAGTCGCTGCGCGATCGCATGAACGACGCGCAATGCAAGCTGCTGATCACCGCGGACGGCGGATATCGGCGTGGATCGATCGTGCCGCTCAGGAAAGTCGCGTTTGAAGCGATCGACGGAGCCGCGTCTGTGACGGATGTGATCGTGTTCAGAAGGCTGATTGGCTCCGCCGCCCAGGCCCCGGCCACTGAGTCGGAAGCCGGCCGGAAGCCGGACGTGCGCGAGCACGACTGGCACGAGCTGATGGCGCGCGCGCCTCTCGAGTGCGATCCCGAGGCCATGGACGCCGAAGATCTGCTCTACATTCTCTATACCTCGGGGACCACCGGGAAACCGAAGGGGATCATGCACACGACCGGTGGCTACCTGACCGGCGTGTACGCGACAACGAAGTGGGTCTTCGATCTCAAGGAAGACGACGTGTACTGGTGTACGGCGGACATCGGATGGGTCACCGGGCACAGCTACGTCGTGTATGGGCCGCTCGCAAACGGCGCGACCGTCGTCATGTACGAGGGGGCGCCCGATTCGCCCCAGAAAGACCGACTCTGGCAAATCGTCGAGCGCTACGGCGTGACGATTTTCTACACCGCCCCGACCGCAATCCGGGCGTTCATGAAGTGGGGCACCGAGTGGCCGGCGCGGCGCAACATGTCGTCGCTGCGGCTGCTTGGTTCGGTCGGCGAGCCGATCAACCCTGAAGCGTGGATTTGGTACCGCAAGTACATCGGAGGCGGCCGCTGCCCGATTGTCGACACGTGGTGGCAGACTGAAACGGGGATGATCATGATTTCGTCGCTGCCCGGCATCACTCCGCTGAAGCCCGGGTCCGCGACGGTTCCGTTCCCCGGCATCAGCGCCGAAATTCGCGCTCAGTCGGGCGAGGCGATTGAGGTCGGCGGCGGGCTCCTTGCCCTGACGCGGCCATGGCCCGCGATGCTTCGTGGCATCTATGGCGACCCGGAAAGATTCGTCAAGCAATACTGGAGCAAATGGGATCGAGCCACCTACTTCACCGGAGACGGCGCGAAGCGTGATGAGGACGGCTATTTCTGGGTGCTCGGACGTGTGGATGACGTGATTAACGTCGCGGGCCACCGCATCGGGACGATGGAAGTCGAGAGCGCGCTCGTCGACCACCCGAAGGTCGCCGAGGCAGCAGTCGTCGGGCGGCTGCACGAAATGAAGGGACAGGCGATTTCGGCGTTCGTGATCCTCAAGGAAGGCAACGTGGCGAGCCCTGCACTCGTCGCCGAGCTGAAAGAACACGTCGTCAAGAAAATCGGCTCTATCGCGCGGCCCGAGGACATTCTCTTCGTTGCCGACGTCCCGAAGACGCGTTCCGGAAAAATCATGCGGCGGCTTCTCAAGGACATCGCCGAAGGCAAGGCGCTCGGCGACACGACGACGCTCGCCGATCCTGGCGTGGTGGCCAAGTTGAAGGCCGACTACGAGGAGGCAGGCTGAATGTGCGGCGGTGCGGCCGGGAGTCGGAGTGCGGACACCGTGAGATGTAATATTGGAACCGGCGGATGACCGCCGTCGTATCCATTCCCATGGCACTGATAGAAACCCACGACTTGTGGAAGACATACCTGATGGGCGAGGAGGAGATCCACGCGCTGCGAGGTGTGTCCATCTCCATCGAACGCGGCGAATACGTCGCCATCATGGGGCCGTCGGGTTCGGGGAAGTCGACCCTGATGAATCTGGTTGGGTGCCTCGACACGCCGAGCAAGGGCAGCTACCTCCTGAACGGCAAGGAAGTGGCGCAGCATGAACGACAACGAGCTCGCGCGCATTCGGAACGAGGAAATCGGGTTCGTTTTTCAGACGTTCAATCTGCTGCCTCGCGCAACCGCCCTGCACAACGTCGAGCTGCCGCTCGTGTATGCCGGAGTGCCCGCGGTCGATCGGCAGACGCGCGCGAAAGCGGCGCTCGACAAGGTCGAGTTGAGCAGCCGCATGAGCCACCGGCCTAACGAGCTCTCGGGAGGTCAGCGTCAGCGCGTCGCGATCGCCCGCGCCCTCGTGAACAATCCGTCCATCCTGCTGGCCGACGAGCCGACCGGAAACCTGGATTCGAAGACCGGCGCGGAGATCATGAGCCTGTTCGCGCGCCTCCACGAAGGGGGCAACACGATTGTGCTCGTCACGCACGAAGCCGACGTCGCCGCTTATGCGCACCGCACGATCAGCCTCCGCGATGGCCAGGTCGAGAAAGACGTGCGGTCGGACGCCCACGCAGCTCAGTTGCGATAGTAACGAAAAGTATCGCTATGCGAACGTTGCGTCTTCGCGTCGACGAATGTCACACCGCCGCGAAGTGCCCCGGCTCAACTTCCCTGAGCGGCGCGTTGAAATCGACATCCTTCGGATTCAATGAAATCCGTGCCGGCTTATGGTCCGGGTCGGGAACCGGAATGGCCGACAGAAGTGCCTTCGTGTAGGCATGCTGTGGGTTATTGAAAAGCCGCGCCGTGTCCCCCATTTCGACGATCCGTCCGAGGTACATCACCGCGGTGCGCCGGCAGATGTGCTCGACCAGCCGCAGATCGTGCGCGATGAACAGGTAGGCGAGCCCGAGTTTCTGTTGCAAGTCCATCAGCAGGTTGACGACTTGCGCCTGAATCGACACGTCAAGCGCTGACACCGGTTCGTCCGCAATGATGAACGACGGATTCAGCGCGAGAGCCCGGGCCACGCCGATGCGCTGGCGCTGTCCCCCGCTGAACTCGTGCGGATACCGATCGATGGTCGCGGCGTCGAGGCCGACCAGCCGATACAGCTCCTTCACGCGCTCCATTCGGGACTCGGCGTTTCCCATCTTGTGGATGACCAGGGGTTCCTCGATGATCTGCCGCACGCGCATGCGTGGGTTGAGCGACGAGTACGGATCCTGAAACACGATCTGCATCTGCCGGCGCGCCCGCTGCATCTCTTCGCGCGAGTACGCGAGCACGCTCTCGCCTCGAAACAGCACCTCGCCCGAGGTCGGCTCGATCAGACGCAGAATGCAGCGGCCGGTCGTCGTCTTTCCGCTCCCCGATTCGCCGACGAGGCCGAACGTCTCGCCTTCATCCACGCTGAAGCTCACGTCGTTCACGGCGCGGACGATGCTCGGCCTCGTGAAGAAGCCTTCACGCCTGGAGAATTCCTTGACGAGGTGCCGGACATCGAGAAGCGGCGGCCTGCCCTGAGCGGAGTCGTCCCTCGGCTGAGCTCGGGACGACCCTGAGCGTGTCGAAGGGTCGAAGGGCATCAGGCGCGGCTCGGATCGTAGAGGTAGCATCGCGCCCGCTGGTCCGGTCCGACGTCGTATGCCGGAGGCGGAGCCGTCGGGCAGCGATCGAACCGGTGCGGACAGCGCGGCTCGAAGGCGCATCCGGATGGCAAGCTGCGCGAGATTTGGAACGGTGCCCTCGATCGCGCGGAGCCGCTCGCCTGGCGTTCCACCAGGGATCGATTCAAGAAGGCCCTGCGTGTAGGGATGCTTCGCCGAGTCGAAGATCTGGCGCATCGGTCCCTGCTCGACGATGCGGCCGGCATACATCACGGCGACACGGTCTGCGTGCCGGGCGACGACACCGAGGTCATGGGTGATGAGCATCAGCGCGAGGCGAAATCGTTCCTTCATCTCCTGCAGGAGCTCGAGAATCTCCGCCTGGATCGTGACGTCGAGGGCCGTTGTCGGCTCGTCGGCGATCAGCAGCACGGGCTGGCACGCCAGCGCGATGGCGATGAGGACGCGCTGCCGCATCCCTCCCGACAATTGATGCGGGTAGTCGCGCAGACGCCGCGCCGGGTCCGGAATGCGGACGGCCTCGAGCAGCTCGATCGCTTTCGCGCGCGCGCCCTTCCGCGTGGCCTTCTTGTGGACCCGTAGTGCTTCGGCGATTTGATCGCCGATCGTGTAGACCGGGTTGAGCGCCGTCATCGGCTCCTGGAAAATGAAGCCGATCTCGGCGCCGCGGATAGCCCGCATGTCCCGCTCGCTGAGCTCGAGCAGGTCGCTGCGCCCGTTGAAGCTGATGGGGCCGCCATGAGTCTCGCCCGGGGGCTGGACGAGGCGGAGAATGGACAGCGCCGTCATCGATTTCCCGCTGCCCGATTCCCCGACGATGCCCAGCGTTTCGCCGCGCCGCAGCTCCAGGCTGACGTGATCGACCGCCCGCACGACGCCGCCGCCGGGAATCTTGAACGTGGTCGTGAGGTCCTGAACACGCAGGAGGGCGGTATCGCTCATCTAAGCAGCGAAGCGATCGTATCAAGATCCGGAGCGTCAGCGACGGCAGCGCGTGGGGGTGGGGCCCCACGCGAACTAAACAAGAGACGCCTCGCCAAATACGTCACGCATGACGTCCGAGATTTCTCCGACGGTCGCTTTCGCCTGGACGGCCGCAATGACGAGGGGGACGAGATTCGCATCCCCGCCCGCGGCGTCGCGGACTGCGTCGATCGCGGCGCGCCATTGCCTGGCGTCGCGCGTGGCGCGCACCGCTGCCACACGATCCCGCTGCCCGCGTTCGATGTCCGGGTCGACGCGGAAGATCGGAATCGAGGCGCCTTCATCGGTCTGAAATCTCGTGACGCCGACGACGGGCGAGTCGCCGCTCTCGATTGCCTGTTGCGCCCGGAACGCCGACTCTTGTATCTCGCGCTGGATGACGCCCGACTCGATCGCGGCGAGCGTGCCGCCCGCCGCTTCGATGCGGTTCAGCACTGCCGTCGCGTCCCTCTCGATTTCGCTCGTCCGGCGCTCGATTTCATAGGAGCCACCGACCGGGTCCACGGTGTTCGCGACGCCCGATTCGTAGGCGATGATCTGCTGGGTCCGGAGCGCGAGCGTGGCCGACTCCTCGGTCGGCAGTGCGAGCGCTTCGTCGCGGCCGTTGCAGTGGAGAGACTGCGCCCCGCCAAGCACCGCGGCCAGCGCCTGGACCGTGACGCGAACGAGGTTGTTGTCTGGCTGCTGCGCCGTCAGCGTGCTGCCGGCGGTCTGCGCGTGAAACCGCAGCTGTTGCGCCCGCGGGTTCGTCACGCCGAATCGCCCGGCCATGACGCGCGCCCACATCCGGCGCGCCGCGCGGAATTTCGCAATCTCTTCCAGAAAATCGTTGTGGGCGGCAAAAAAGAACGACATGCGCTCGCCGAGCGATTCGGCCGACAGGCCGCGCGCCCGGCCCGCCTCGATGTATGCGATGCCGTTCGCGAGCGTAAAGGCGACCTCCTGCACGGCCGTCGCTCCAGCCTCGCGGATGTGGTAGCCGCTCACCGAAATGGCGTTCCACCGCGGCAGGTCGCGCTCGCAAAACGCGAAGATGTCCGTGACGAGTCGAAGCGACGCTTGCGGCGGGTAGATGAAGGTGCCGCGCGCGAGATATTCCTTGAGGATGTCGTTCTGTATCGTGCCGGACAGTCGGCCCCGATCGACGCCGTGGCGCTCGGCAAGGGCGACGTACATCGCCAACAGGATGATGGCCGTCGAATTGATGGTCATCGACGTGGACACGCCATCGAGGGGGATGCCGTCGAAGAGCTCCGCCATGTCGTCGATGGAGTCGATGGCAACTCCCACGCGGCCCACTTCGCCGGCAGCCAGGGGATGGTCTGAGTCGTAGCCGATCTGGGTCGGCAGGTCGAAGGCTACGCTCAGTCCGGTGACCCCCTGCTCGAGCAGGTGCCGATACCGTCGATTCGACTCGGTCGCGGTCCCGAAGCCGGCGTACTGGCGCATCGTCCACAGGCGGCCACGGTACATCGTGGGCTGGATGCCACGGGTGAAGGGGAACTCGCCCGGCTCACCCAGTTCGCGGGCGGGATCCCATGTCGCTGGATCGGGCGGAACGCGAGAAGAATCAACCATATAAGGCAGTACTGCGATTCTAAGCGTTCTTGACAGCACATAAACGCGGCCCTACAATGAAACTCGTCCTACATTCGTAGTTTCCCGAGTCCGATATTCTAAAAAATGACGAGTCCGGCGGACAGATTCCTGTCGTGAGGATGGTGTAGGCAGGAATCCAATTGCGATAGGTCCGCCCAGGCACACAAGGTATAGGGGCCTCTGGCCCCGGTTTAGGAGGATCAAACAATGGATGACATCGTCAACCGGCTGGCTCGCGAGCTTGCCGATGCCATTGCTGCTTCTGTCGCAGAAGATCCTCAGGTAGAGGCGTGTCGCGAGAAAGCGCGCGCCGCGGGTTTCGAAATGAAAGTGACGCTCGAGGCCGTTGTCGGTTTCGTCAACCGAACCACAACCACGGATAAGGGCGGCGCGATGGTCAAAGTGCCGACGCCGGCGAAAGTCGTCGCGTCGAAGAAGGCACTCGACATGACCGCCAACGACCGCCGATTCCTGCGCTCCCTGCGGATTGCTTCGGACGAGCAGCCTAAGAAAGAAGAAGTCGAGTAAGGCAGTAACGGGTAGCGAAGAACGAAGATCGTAGAACGAATTGACCGCTGTCGAACAGCATTCTTCGTATATCCTCGTACACCATCCCTACAGCACACGCAGGTCCTGTCCGGTCATTTCTTTCGGCGCAGGCACTCCCAGTATTCCCAACATCGTCGGCGCGATATCCCGCAGCGAACCACCGTCCCGCAATCGCATCCCCTTTACATCCTGAACGACGATCACCGGCACCGGATTGCTCGTGTGTGCGGTGTGGGGCTCGTTCAGCTCCGTGTTCCACATTTCCTCCGCGTTGCCGTGGTCCGAGGTGACGATCAGGATGCCGTCGGCGTCGCGCACCGCCCTGACGATGCGGGCCAGGCACGCGTCGATGGTTTCAACGGCTGCCACCGCGGCGTCGAGGTTTCCCGTGTGACCGACCATGTCCGCATTGGCGAAGTTGCAGATGATGATGTCGTGCTTCCGGCCTTCGACGTCGTTGACGAGGTTGTCGGTAATCCCCTTGGCGCTCATTTCCGGCTGGAGATCGTAGGTCGGTACCTTTGGTGACGGGACGAGGATGCGATCTTCTCCCGGGTAAGGCTTCTCGATACCGCAATTGAAGAAGTAGCTCACGTGAGGGTACTTCTCGGTCTCCGCCACGCGCAGGTTCGTCATGTGCTGTGCGGCAATCACTTCGGCAAACGATCCGCTCAATGACTGCGGCGGGAACACGACCGGGAAGGTGAACGTCCGGTCGTACTGCGTCATCGTCGTCATGTGGATCTTCGGATGAGGATGGCGCTCGAAGCCGGCGAACTCGTCGAGCGCCAATGCGCGCGTCAGCTGGCGCGCGCGGTCGGATCTGAAATTGAAGAAGATGACGCTGTCCCCGTCGCGGATGGGTCCGATCGGCTGGTCGTTCGCGTCGACGATCGTGCCGGGTTCGACGAACTCGTCGGTAACGCCGGCCTCATAGGACTTCCGTATGTACTCGACCGCCGACCGGCCGCGTGGTCCTTGTCCGCTCACCATCGCGTCGTACGCTTTCTTCGTGCGCTCCCACCGGTTGTCGCGATCCATCCCGTAGTAGCGGCCTCCGACGGAGGCGACCCGTCCGGTCCCCGCCTTGCTCATGACCTGCTCGAGCTCGCCGAAAAAACCGGCGCCGCCGTTTGGCGACGTGTCCCGTCCGTCTGTAAACCCCTGCACGTAGACGCGCGACAGCTTGTAGCGCGCCGCCATGTCGATGAGCGCGTACAGATGGCGGGTGTGGCTGTGGATGCCGTTCGGTGACACGAGGCCCACGAGATGCAGAGCATGCGTGTCGCCCTGGCACCTCGTCATCGCGTCGACAAGAGCGGGCTTCTCGAAGAAATCGCCGTCCTTGATGCTCTTGTCGATTCGCGTGAGGTCCTGATAGACGACGCGGCCGGCCCCCATCGTGATGTGCCCGACCTCGGAGTTGCCCATCTGCCCTCGAGGCAGGCCCACGTACTCGCCCGACGCCTGGAGCGACGAATGCGAGAAGCGGTCGAGGAGCTCGAGGTAGGTCGGCGTGCGCGCCAGCTTGATGGCATTGCCGGCGCGCTCTTCACGCAGGCCCCACCCATCGAGCACGACGAGGACGAGTGGGCCTCGTCGGCTCATGAACGCGCCGCGAGCTGACGGATGGCTCCGCGCCCGGCGTACCGGCCGTTCTTGCCCAGCGCTTCCTCGATGCGGAGCAGCTGGTTGTACTTGGCGACGCGGTCGGTGCGGCTCGCCGATCCTGTCTTGATTTGTCCTGCGTTGGTCGCGACGGCAAGGTCCGCAATGGTGACGTCTTCGGTCTCACCCGATCGATGGGAGACGATGCGCGCGTAATTCGCCTCGCGGGCCATCTGCATCGCTTCGAGTGTTTCCGTCATCGTGCCGATTTGATTCACTTTGACGAGCAGCGCATTGCCCACGCCTTCGGCGATGCCGCGCTTGAGAATCTCGGGATTCGTGACGAACACATCGTCGCCTACGAGCTGGACCGTGTCGCCGAGCTCCTTCGTCAGCAGCTTCCAGCCGGTCCAGTCGCTTTCGGCCACGCCGTCTTCTATCGAGATGATCGGATATTGGCGGGCCCAATCGGCGAGCATTGCCACCATTTCTTCGATGCTGCGCGGAGGCTCACCCGACTTCTTGAAGACGTAGCGGCCGTTGTCCCACATTTCACTCGACGCCACGTCGAGAGCCAGGAACACGTCGCTGCCCGCCTTGTAGCCGGCGTTCGCGACCGCTTCGAGCACCAGGTCGAGGGCCTCGCGATTCGATTTCAGGCTCGGCGCGAAGCCACCTTCGTCGCCCACGCCTGTGGCCAGACCGCGCTTTTTCAGCGAGGCGCGCAGCGAGTGGAAGATCTCCGCGCCCGTGCGCAGCGCCTCGGCGAAGCTCGGGGCACCGACGGGCATCACCATGAATTCCTGTACGTCGACGTTCGAGTCGGCATGCGCGCCGCCGTTGAGGATGTTCATCATCGGCACCGGCAGCAAGCGCTCGCCGCTGCCTTCGGAGAGGTGCGCGTACAGCGGCTTCTTCGCCTCGGCTGCCGCTGCGTGGGCGGCAGCCATGGACACGCCGAGGATGGCGTTCGCGCCCAGCCTGCTTTTGGTCGGGGTGCCGTCGAGATCGATCATCGCCTTGTCGAGCGTGCTTTGATTGAACTCGCCGCCGATGATGGCCTTGGCGATCTCGCCGTTCACGTTCGCGACGGCCTTGAGCACGCCCTTGCCGAGATAGCGTTTCTTATCTCCGTCGCGCAGTTCGAGCGCTTCGCGCTCGCCTGTCGACGCGCCCGATGGCACGGCGGCACGGCCAAACGCGCCGCTCGCAAGCGTGATATCGACTTCAACAGTGGGATTTCCACGAGAATCCAGAATTTCTCTTCCATGCACGCTGGCGATTTTCAAGATTTATCTCCCGTCGTCTTCGGCTTCGATGCGGAGCGCTTCTTCGCTGATGGGCTCAACAAGCGGATCGTCGTCTTCGGTGACGACGACAACTCCGAGGTCCGTTACAGTATGTCGCTTTCGATCTTCTTCGGTGTTGAACCCGATGACCGCGCCGCGCGGAATCAGCACGTCGCGGTCGATGATGGCGCGGCGGATCCGTGCGTGTCGGCCGACACGAACCCCCGGCATCAGCATGCTCTGTTCGATGACGCCGTAGCTGTGCACGCGCACGTTCGGGCAGAGCACGCTGCCTTCAACACGGCTCCCCGAGATGATGCAGCCCGGCGAGATAATCGAGTCGAGGGCCTCGCCGCGCCGGCTTTTTTCCGCGAACACGAACTTCGCCGGCGGCGCCTGCGGCTGATACGTGCGCATCGGCCATTCCGGGTCGTACAAATTGAACTCCGGATCGACCCCGCAGAGGTCCATGTTGGCGTCGAAGAACGCGTCGAGCGTGCCGATGTCGCGCCAGTATTTCGACGCCTTCTTGTTCTCGTCGTAAAAGCGATACGCGAACGTCGGAAGCTCGGTGATGAGCGCGGGGATGATGTCCTTGCCGAAGTCGTGGCTGGACGGCTTCACAGCGTCGGCTTCGAGCGCCTTCAGCAGCACATCGGTGTCGAAGATATAGATGCCCATCGACCCCAACGCCAGGTCGGCGGAGCCCGGAATCGTCGGCGCGTCCTTCGATTTCTCGATAAAGCCGGTCACCTTGTCCTGTTCATCGACCGACAACACCCCGAACCGGTACGCCTCCTGGATCGGAATCTCGATCGCCGCCAGCGTCACGGCCGCGCCCCGCTCCTTATGGAAGCGCAGCATCTTCGCGTAGTCCATTTTGTAGACGTGATCGCCGGACAACACGATCACGTGATGGGCGTTTTCCTGCACGATCGAATACAGATTCTGGTAGACGGCGTCGGCGGTGCCTTGGTACCAGTGCTCGCTGACGCGCTTCTGCGGCGGCAGAATCTCGACGAACTCGCCCAGTTCTTCCGAGACGATGCTCCAGCCCATGCGGATGTGGCGATTCAGCGAGAGCGACTTGTACTGCGTGGCGATGAAGATGCGGCGCAGGCCGGAGTTGATGCAGTTGCTGAGCGTGAAGTCGATGATGCGGTAGGGCCCGCCGAAGAACACGGCCGGTTTGGCGCGGTCCCTCGTGAGCGGGTACAAACGTTCACCCGCACCGCCCGCGAGCAGAATCACCAGCGCGTCGTCGACCACGCCTAAAACCCTTGATCAGAAAGGGTTCCGACGCAACCCGTTTGACTTGATTCGCAGGGCCGTCCTATCATCGGGAATTACACGTTTGATTGGTTTTCTTGGAATTAACAGGAGTTTTCGAGATGACTTTCTGTCGCGTTTTTGCCGCCGCCGGCGCACTGGCCCTCGCCGCCTCCGTTTCGGTCCCTGCCAACGCGCAAGACAAGCAACCGGCTCCAGAACAGCAGCAGAGAAAGCTCAGTAATGATGAGCGCAAAGAGTACGTCGCGCTCAATGAGCTCGTCGATGCCGTCATGGCAGGCAAACAGCCCGCCCCTGCCGACGTCAAGCTCAAGTTCCAGAACCATTTCCTCAAGTCGGCCAAGAATGTCTATGTCCCGTACATGCTCGAAGTGAGCGGCGGGACGTTCAGCTCCTACCCGGTGACGATGTACGTGCGCGCGGTTCGCAAAGGAGAAGCCGCCGCCGCGCCAGCTGCCGCTGGCAAAGGCTCAGAGACCAAGGGCGTCGACGTCACCTGGCCGTTCGCCGATGTCTACTTCCTGACGGAAAAAAATCTGACCACGGTGGGAGAAGTATCGGAGCTGGGCCGCGCGCTGGAATTGCCGACGGGCGATTACACGCTCTACATCGCCATGCGCGAGCGGCAGCCCAAAGACCGCAAGCAACAGCCCAAGACCGTGGTGCTGGCGCAGCCTCTCACCGTGCCCGAGATGAACGCGGGGCTGACGACGAGCAGCGTGATCCTGGCGAAAGCGCTGGATCCGGCGCCGGAACAGCTGACCGGCCAGCAGCAGCTCGAGCAGCCGTTCACGATTTCCGGCTACCGGGTGGTGCCGTCGTTCGGCGCGCCGATTCCGATGTCCGGCGAGCTCATGTTCGTGTTTTTCATCTACAATGAAGGTGTCGCAGCAAGCGGAAAACCCGACCTGGATGTGGAGTACTTCTTCCACCGCGGAACTGAAGACAAGCCGTTCACGAAGCTGGCAACGCAGTCCTTCAATGCGACCTCGCTTCCGGGACAGTTCGATCTCAACCAGGGGCACCAGGTGTTTGTCGGCCAGGGAATTCCCGTGAAGGATGCGTTCAAGCCGGGCGACTATCGCCTCGAGATCAAGGTTACCGATAAGACGAACAGTCAGACGATCACGAGAAGCGTGCCGTTTACTGTGTCGTAGTGGGAAGGGCACCGGCCTTCGGGCCGGGGTGGAGCGGGGGATTATGATCCGATGGATCCCTGCGGCGGCAATCGTGGCGTTCGTGCTGGGCGCCCCAATTGCGTACGCGCAGGCTCCCGCGAAGGATGCACGGTCCGGCCGCTCCACGTTCCCGGCAGGCAGCATCGAAGGCCGGGTGCTCGACAACAGCAATCGTCCGGTCGTAGGCGCGATGGTTTCGGTCGTTGGCAGAACGACAGCCGCGGCCGCAACCGACCGGGACGGGCGATACTCGCTGCGCGAGCTTCCGTACGGTCCCTACATTCTCAGCGTGCACTCGCGCGGCTTCTTCAAGTCGCGCGGGCGCACGATTCAGCTGACGACCTCAACAGTTTCCATCCCCGAGATTCAGCTTCAGGCCGCGCGCGCCGAGAAAGCGCCGGTGGCGCTTAACCGAGCCCCTGGCCGATGCGTCCGCCGTGCAGGTGACGCAGCTCGCCGGGTTTGGGCTCGGCGCGTCTCAACAGGAGGCTGCGAACGTCACGGACAGCACGGCGGTGCAGTCCCCGTCGCGGGTCACTGAGGACGAAACGACTGAGCAGGGGGAAACCGCGTGGCGTCTCCGTCACTTGCCGCGCAGCATCCTCAAGGACACTTCGACCGACGCGGTTTGGGCCGCGAACCGCGAGGACGAGCGATGGTTCAGCCGTCCGTCAAGCGCCGCGCTCATGCCGATTGCCTTCTTCAGCGAGCTTCCGCTGTCGGGACAGCTGAACCTGATGACGATCGAGTCGTTCGATCGAACGGAAGAAATTTTCAGCGACCACGGTCCTCGCAGCGTGGCGTTTGTGTCCGTCAACACCCAGGCGGCCGGCGGCGCGTGGTCGATGCAAGGCGCGATGACGCAAGGCGACTTGTCGTCGTGGATCGTCGCGGGTTCCTATAAGTCGATCGAGTCGGCGAACCACGCCTACGATCTGGGGATGTCGTACAGCACCCAGCGGTACGACGGGGGCAATGCGGTCGCCATCGGTGCGATACGGGACAGCGCCAGGAATGTGGGCAGCGTGTATGGGTACGACGAGTGGACGATCTCGCCCCGCCTTGTCCTCGGCTACGGAACGGGCTATGCGCGCTACGACTACGTCGGCGGCCCCGGTTTCTGGAGCCCCCGTTTGAGCATTACGGTGCCCGCGCCCGGGTTCCGCGTCAAGGCGCTCGCATCGCGTAGAGCGCTCGTGCCTGGCGCTGAAGAATTCGCGCCGTCGGTGACCGGCATATGGCTCCCGCCAGAGCGCACGTTCTCGTCGCTGGCGTACGACGGCCGCTTCACCCCCGAGCAGGTGGGCCACGTGCAGATATCGCTCGAGCGAGATCTGGCGTCCGGCGTCACCGTGTCGGTGCGCGGCTTCGAGCAGCGCATCGACAATCAGCTCATCGAGATCTTCGACTCGGTGCCGGGACGCGCGGAAGCTGCCCTCGGTCACTATTACGTCGCCACGGCCGGCGACATCGACGCGCGAGGCTGGGGCGCGGCGATGACGCACGAGGTGCCCGGTTACGTGCGCGGCAGGCTCGAGTACACGGTGACAGAGGCGGTCTGGGATCCGTCGTCTGATATGTCCGTGGCGCGGGCTGTCCGCTCAATCCCCGTGACCGCGAGCGAGCGGATTCACGACCTGCAGACGTCAATCGAAGCGACCATCCCGCAGACGGCGACGCGCGTCTACGCGAAGTACCGCGTGAACACGGGCTTCTGGAGCGGACAACCGGACGTATTGATGCGATCGAGCTCGAACGCGCGGTTCAACATTCGCGTCAATCAGTCGCTTCCGTTCCTGCGGTTCTCGAACGCGGATTGGGAAGCTCTGGTGGACGTCCGCAACATGTTCCGTGAAGGCGAGGCCGACTCGTCGGTCTATGACGAAATCTTCGCGATCCGCGCGCCAAAGCGCATCGTCGGCGGCCTGCAGGTTAGGTTCTAAGCCCCTCTCCCATCTACAATATATTCAAGTCTTTGGATTTTTTCGTCCATTGGGATGGATTTATTCTCTCCTCGCGCCGATAAGCTGCTGTAAATCAATGAATTGTGGCCATTTTCGTGTCGTTTGATAGGGGTATAGCGTTTGCAGTCTCGAAGGCGCTCCCAAATGCGGTAAACCCATGAAAGATCAGTCCCATCGAACGCAACGGCGTCCGCTGGCTGGCTGGGGTCTCTTCGCCCTGGTGGGTGTGCTGCTGTGTTTTGGCGCGCTGAATATCGCCGTGCGCGCCACGTCGCACAAACTCGAGGACGGCGTGCTGTGGGAGGCACGCCCGGAAGGCGTCACCGCCGCCGACGTTGCGGCGCGGGGCGGCGCCATGGCGGCGGGCATCCGGCCTGGCGATGTGATCGTCGCCATCGACGGCGCCCCAGTAGAGACGGTCGAGGACATCCAGGTCGCGCTTGCTCGCGCGACCCGGGACGATCAGTTGTCGTATACCGTGCTTCGTCTTGGCGAGCAGCAGATGCTGAACGTCGAGGTGGCGCCGGTGCCGAGCGGCAATCCAACGCTCTATATCATCGGCGCGGCGATCGGCATCTTCACGCTGCTTGTCGGTGCATCCGTTCGGCTGCGGCGCCCGAACGACCCCGCGACGCTGCATTTCTTCTGGCTCTGTCTCGCGTTTTTCGGCACCCTGACGTTCTCGTTCAGCCGGCTCGATCGGCTCGATTGGTATTTCTACTGGGCCGATGTCGTAGCCACCCTGCTGCTGGCGCCGCTCTTCCTGCACTTCACTCTGGCGTTTCCCGATCGCCCCGGCGCGTGGTTGCGTGGACCGGGGCAGCGGCTCCTCACGCTGTTGTACGCACCCGCCGCCGTGCTGTTCGCCGCGAACGTGGTGGCGGTCGGCCGTCTGCCGCACAACACCCAGCTCTACTCCCGCATGCTCACGGTGCTCGATCAGATAGAGCCGCTCTATCTGTCGCTGTTCATGATCTCCGGACTGGTGGTGTTGACGCGCGCGATGGATGACGTCCGATCGGCGACCGCACGGCGGCAGCTTCGCTGGATTATCTGGGGCACCGCATTCGGCGCCGGGCCGTTTGCCATCGGGTACGCGCTTCCGTACGCGCTCGGTCTCCGGGTGTCGCTGCCGATGGAGCTCTCCGTCATCCCGTTGAGCCTCGTGCCGCTGGCGTTCGCGTCGGCACTCATCCGCTACCGGTTGATGGACGTCGAGGTCATCGTCAAGCGCAGCCTCGTGTACACGGCCGTGATCCTCGCCATTTTCACGATTTACGCGACCTTGCTGCGGCTGGCGGGCATCGTGTTTCTCGACGCCGCGGTGCGCCACAACATGATCATCGCGATGCTCGCGACGATTGTGGTTGTGCTTCTGTTCAGCCCGGTGAAGAGCGCTATCCAGAATGCGCTCGACCGCGCCTTTTACCGCGACAAGTACGACTACCGCCGCGCCCTCGTCGGCTTCGCGCGCGATTTGAACAGCGACCTCGATCTCGATCGTCTCAGCGAACGGCTTGTGGCGCGCATTCGCGAGACGTTCGTCATCGACCGCATGGCCCTGCTTCTCGTCAACGAGGGGTCGGGCGACTACGAGGTGATTCGGGTGGAGGGATTCGGCGACCTCGCGGTGTCCGGTCTCGGCCGTCATTCACAGCTCGCCGCGAGCCTCGCCGGTGGAATTGCGCTGTCGCTCGACGATCCGCGGCTCCACGGCGCGTTTCCGGTCGAGGAGCTCGCGTTCTGGCGTGTTCGCGGCGTTCACTATTTCGTCCCGTGCGTGTCGAAAGGCGGGACCATCGCCGTGCTTGCGCTCGGTCAGCGCGGCCAGGGAGAGCCATTGAGCAGCGAAGACATGGGTCTTCTGTCGGCGGTCGGCAGCCACGTCGCGACGGCGCTCGAGAACGGCCGGCTGTACCGCCAGCTTCAGGTGAAAGCGGGCGAGCTGCAGCGCCTGCAGGAATTCAACGAGAACATCGTCGAATCGCTCGACGACGGCCTCGTCGTCGAAGACCTGAACGGCCGAATCGTCCGATGGAATAGAGCGCTTGCAGCAATCTACGGTGTGTCCGATGTCGACGCGAGAGGGCACAAGCTCGACGAAGTGTTCGACGGTCCGTTCGTTGAGGCCCTGCGCGCGGCGCAACGCGATTCACCCAACGGCGCGTCGCTCTACCGGGTGCCGCTCGCCGGCCGGGCGGCAAAGGCCGGAGAACGCATCCGCGTCAACATCGCGACCGTGCCGCTGCGAGCGCCGAGCGGACAGGCCAACATGTCGACGGTCGGCAACATCATCATCATCGAGGACGTCACCGAGCGCGTGCACCTCGAAGAGCAGCTGCAAATCTCCGACAGGATGGCCTCGGTCGGTCTGCTCGCCGCCGGCGTCGCCCACGAGGTCAACACGCCCCTGACAGGCATCTCGAGCTTCACGCAGATGCTCTTGAGCAACGCCGATCCGGACGACCCGAAGACGCGGATGCTCGAGAAAATCGAACAGCAGACGTTTCGCGCCGCAAAGATCGTGAACGGCCTGCTGAACCTCTCGCGCTCGGGCGGGTCGAGCGCCGACGAGATAGCGCCCGTGGATCTCAACGCCGTGATCGGCGACGTGCTGTCCCTTCTCGAGCCGCAGCTCGTGGCGGGCAAAGTGAAGGTTCGGCGCGAATTGTGCCCGCCGCCTGCGCTTGTCGCGGGCATCGAGCACAAGCTGCAGCAGGTGTTTCTCAATCTGTTCCTGAATGCGCGCGATGCGATGCCGAAAGGCGGCTGGCTGTCGGTGGAGACGCGGGTCGAAGACGGCCACGTGCTGGCGGAAGTCGGCGACACCGGGCTCGGCATTCCGAGCGAGCAGCTTGTCACGAATTTACGATCCGTTCTTTACGACCAAGATGATTGGAAAGGGGACCGGCCTCGGCCTGTCCATCACATACGGCATTGTCCGCGAGCACGAGGGCACGCTGACATGCCAGAGCGCGGTGGGGCAGGGCACGCGGTTCACGGTGTCGCTGCCGGCAGCGATCGCCGCCGCGCGTCCCGGTGCGCAAGGAACCAGGTGAGATTATGCAAAAAAATGGCTCGATTCTCGTAGTCGACGACGAAGAAATCATGCGCGAGATCCTCGAGACCCTGCTCAAGGGCGAGGGCTATGCGGTCCGCCTCGCCGCGAGCGGCGAGGAGGGTATCGAGCTCGCGCGCAACATCCCGTTCGATGCGGCCATCGTCGACGTGATGATGCCGGGTATCAACGGGATGACGACACTCGAATCGCTGAAGAAGCTGGACGACGAGCTCGCCGTCATCATGGTGACCGCGTTCGCCTCGGTCGAGAACGCGATTACCGCGATGAAGCGCGGCGCATTCGACTACATCACGAAACCGTTCAAGAACGACGAAGTGCTCGTCGTGATCAAGAACGCACTGGAGCGCCGGCGTCTGGTCAACGAGAACCGGACCTTGCGGCAGAACATCCAGGAGCAGTACAGCCACTTCGACAACATCGTCGGGCGGAGCCCCTCGATGCGCCGGGTGTTCGACTTAATCATTCAGGCTGCCCCCAGCCGATCCACCATCCTGATTCAAGGCGAGAGCGGTACCGGCAAAGAGCTGGTGGCGCGCGCCGTGCACATGCACTCACAGCGCAAGGATCGCGCGTTTGTCACGGTGAACTCGGGCAACCTGCCGCCCGACCTCCTCGAATCGACCCTCTTCGGCCACGTCAAGGGCGCCTTCACCGGAGCCGTGTATCCGAAGAAGGGCCTGTTCGATCTTGCCGACAAGGGCAGTATTTTCCTCGATGAGATCGGCAACATTCCCCTCGAGACGCAGGCCAAGCTGCTGCGCGTGATGCAGGAGCGGGAGTTCATGCGCCTCGGCGGCATGGAAGTCATCAAGGTGGACGTCCGCATCATCGCCGCCACGAACGTCGATTTGAAGAAGACGATGGAGGAAGGGCGTTTCCGCGAGGATCTGTTCTACCGGCTGAACGTCGTCAACGTCGTCCTCCCGCCACTGCGGGATCGCAAGGACGACATCCCTCTGTTGATGCAGCACTTCCTGGAGAAGTACGGCGAGGAAAACCGCAAGCCGGATCTCGAGCTCGTGCCGGATGCGCTGGATATCCTCATGTCGTACGACTGGCCCGGCAACGTCCGCGAGCTCGAGAACGTGATCGAGCGCGCGGTCGTCCTTTCGACGGGTCGCCGAATCGGTCCGGACCTGCTGCCCGATCACATTGGCCGGCCGACAATTTTCCAGATGCCGCGTTTCGTCGTCCCGCCGGAAGGGATCTCATTCAAGGATGTGATCACCGACTTCGAAAAGCGGTTGATCGAATCGACGCTCGAAGCGGCCGGCGGCGTGCAGAAGCGCGCGGCAGAATTGCTTCACATCAAGCCGACGACGCTCAACGAGATGATCAAGCGCTATGACATTCGCCCACGGCGAAAGCGCTCGGAGTCGTCGCGAGTGGAGCATGAAAATGGCGAGCGTATGGGGGAGGCAGTGACAGTACCTGAGTGAGGTCGTAACGAAGAACGAAAAACGAAAATCGAAGAGAGATTGGTTCGAAACAATCTCTATTCGTTTTTCGCTCTTCGTTTTTCGTTACTCTCTGTCCCTGTCCTTGTCCAGCCTCGCAATCATCCGATCGAGCTTTCCCAACACCACATCCCACCGGTAGTTCTTGCGGACGTACTCGCGGCCTGATCGCCCCATGGCCGCGCGGAGCCGCTCGTCGGATATGAGCAGCTTCAGGCATTCGACGAACTCCTCGCGATCGCGATAGAACAAGCCTCCGTTGCTGCGGAGACTGTGATCGACGAGAACTTCGCTGCGCGCGTTGCACAGGATCGGGGTGCCGACGGCGAGCGCCTCGAGCGCCATCAGCGAGAGACTCTCGTAGGGCGACGGGCACACCACCACCGTCGCGGCTTCCAGCGCCTGCAGGCGTTCCTGTTCGGACAGCATGCCGGCGAAATTGATGAACGGTTCCTCTGGAAGCGGCATGAGCTTCAGCCCCATGAGGACCAGCGACGCGTCACCACCGGCGGCGACGTACGTGCTGAAGTATTCGATCAGCTCTTCGCAGCCCTTGCCCGGATCGATGCGTCCGCCGTACAGCGCGAATGGTCCGTGAATGCGGTGGCGGCGTCTGAAGCTCGCTCCCCGGGACGTGACGTGGGACGGAAAGCGGCCGCTTTCGCCACCGGTGTCGTCGTTCTCGACGGCCGGCGTGTCCGCGCCTTGGCCTTGCTCGCCTGATTCGAGCTGTCCGGCTGCTCTCGGGTACGCGTGATGTGGCGGCAGATCGACGCCGCATCCCATCGTTTCCTCGATAGCGGCGGCGCGTTCGAACCGCTGCGTGACGAAGAGGCGCTCCGGGTCGCTCAGATAGCCGATCGCTTTTGGCAGACGGAACACATCGCGGTAAATCTCGAGATGAACCGGCGGCTCATCGTGAGCGGCGGGAACAAGAATGCTGCGGCCGGGATCGACTTGCAGTCCCAGCACCGTCGGGGCGTACAAATAGTTATAGAAGATGAGCGCGTCGTACTGCTTATGATGCCGCTTGAGGTGATCGATCAGCCCTGGCGACCAGGGCCCCTGCCGCTTCAGCCACTCCATTTCGTCGGCGGTGCTGTGCGGGTTCTCAAAAATCCAGTCGGAATAACGGCTGAAGTCGGCGATGTCGCGCGTTTGCGAGTTCGCGAACCGGCGAACGGTCACGCCGCGAACGCGATCCGCGCCTTCGGCGTAGTCGTTCTTCCAGCTGACATTGTCTTGCGCGCACGTGGTCAATACATCGACTGCGTGGCGCTCCGAGAGGCGTTCCGCCGTCAAACGGCACGCGTATTCCGGTCCGCCGAGAATCTCTGTCCCGTATCGTTGAACGATGAACGCGATCCGCACGTGGTAATCATGTGTATGCTAGCATTTGCCGTTTGCGTCTCGCACTTTCCCGTCACCTGAGGAGATGGACCTACGCCCTGGTCGGGCGGGAAATCTCCCGGATCACTCGCTACGCCGATCGCGTCGTCCACGTCGACCCGCTGCCGAGCGACACGGGGATGCTCCTCGACGCCATCGACGCGCCGCGCAAAGAGACCGCTGAATCCGGGAGCCTCGGGGCGATAACGGGCGACCCGGATGCCGTTGATGTGATCCTCTTCAACGGAAATTTCAACCACTCCACGGACGTCCAGGGCCTGCTTGAAATCGTCCGGCCTCATCTGGGGCGGCGGGGACGCGTCGTCGTCGCGCTCTACAACTCGTATTTCGCGTGGCTGTTCCGCCTGGCCGATCGACTCGGCTTGCGACAGGGACCGCCGATCGTCACGTTCATCACCCAGGCAGACCTCCAGCAGCTGGCCCGGCTCGGAGGGTTCGACGTCGTCCGTTTGCGGCCGGTCGCGTACGTGCCCTGGCATTTTTTCGGGCTCGGATCTTTGTTGAACGTCGCGATGCCGGCGGTTCCCGGACTCCGCTGGCTCTCGCTCGTGACCGTCGCGGTCCTTCGGCCGGTCATCGCTTCTGATCGCGATCGGCCATCGCTCAGCATCGTCATCCCCGCGCGCAACGAGCGGGGCAACATCGAAGACGCCCTGCGCCGCATGCCGGACTTCGGCGCCCCAACCGAAGTGATTTTCGTCGAGGGACATTCGAGCGACGGCACCTGGGAAGAGATTCTGCGAGTGATGCCGTTGTGGGACGGCCGGAATGCACTGCGCGTTCGCGCCTTTCAGCAAGTGGGAAAAGGGAAAGCCGACGCCGTCCGGCTCGGATTCTCGAAAGCGACGGGAGACGTGCTCACGATTCTCGATGCCGATCTGACGATGCCGCCGGAGAGGCTGACGCGGTTCTTCGACGCCTACTGCAAGGGAGCGGCGGATTTCGTGAACGGCACGCGTCTCGTCTATCCCATGGAAGGCGAGGCGATGCGATTTCTCAACAGGCTTGGCAACGTGTTCTTCGCCAAGCTGCTGAGCTTCGTGCTCGACGTCCGGCTGGGCGACAGCCTGTGCGGGACGAAGCTCGTGTCGCGGCGCGATTACGAGCGGTTCGTACGGTGGCGGAGCGACTTCGGCGATTTCGATCCGTTCGGGGACTTCGAGCTGCTCTTCCCGGCTGCCGTACTTGGTACCGGTATAATCGACATACCCGTGTATTACCGGGCTCGGACGTATGGAACGACCAACATCCGCCGCTTTCGCGACGGGGCCATTCTGTTTCGAATGTCGATGACGGGACTTCTACGGATCAAATTCGGCAGCTTGCGATAAACGGAGCACACGGTATTGCCGGAAGGTGTCAATTCGACGGTGTTTGTCGCGGGTCATCGCGGCCTCGTGGGCTCTGCCGTCGTCAGACGCCTCGAGCAGGACGGAATCACGCCTCTGACGGCCACGCGGGATGAGCTGGATCTCCGCAACCAATCCGCGGTCAACGAGTGGTTCAGAGCGAATCGGCCGGAGACGGTGTACCTCGTCGCCGGAACAGTCGGCGGCATCCTCGCGAACAGCACACGCCCCGCCGAGTTCATCTACGACAACCTGATGATTCACGCGACAGTGGTGCATGCGTGCCATCTCTACGGCACTCGCAAGCTTCTTTACCTGGGCAGCTCGTGCATTTACCCACGCGAGGCTGCGCAGCCGATGACCGAGGGGGCGTTGCTCGCGGGCCCGCTCGAACCGACCAACGAGTTCTATGCGGTGGCGAAGATTGCGGGTATCAAACTCTGCCAGGCCTATCGCCGTCAGTACGGCCGGAACTTCATTTCGGCGATGCCGACGAACCTGTACGGACCGAACGACAATTTCGATCTGAACAGCTCGCATGTGCTGCCGGCCCTGATGCGCAAGTTTCACGATGCAAAGCTGTCCGGCGCAACCGATGTCTCTGTCTGGGGAAGCGGGCGTCCTCGCCGTGAGTTCCTCCACGTCGACGACCTGGCGTCGGCGTGTGTGTTCCTGATGCAGCACTACGATGGCGAAGCGCACATCAACGTCGGGACCGGTGAAGATCTCAGCATTCGCGAGCTGGCTGAAATGGTCCGAGACGTCGTCTATCCGCAGGCCAGGATTGTCTTCGATGCGTCCAGGCCGGATGGCCCACCCCGCAAACTGCTCGATGTGAGCCGTCTCCGCGAACTTGGCTGGACGCCGAAGCTGTCGCTACGCACGGGAATCGAGTCCACCTACCGGTGGTTCCTCGCTCATCAGGCCGATGCGCGCGGCCTTGCGACAGACGAGCCGCGCACGAACGTCAGGGCCTGACTCGGCAGGTATACGAGTGCCCCTGCGACAAGGGCGGCGAGTAGTGGCTGCAGCGGAACCATGAAACGGCCACCGGCACTGTAAGTCATCGCGACGCTCAGAATATTGCCGCAGATCATCATCGCCAGCACCCACACGCCCGGAAACTTCCACAGCACGAGTGTTGAAATTGCGGCGGCGGGCAGCAGCAATCTGGAGTAGAGGTCGCGTCCGGGCTTCAATTCCTGCGACACGTGCAGCCACATCAGGTAGAGAACCTGGCGTGGGTTTTCGAGCATCCAATTGATTGTCAGCTTCTGCCGATGTTTTGCCAGCAGCACCTCTGACGTGACGACGTCGAGGTTCAACGCCGCGATCTCCGGCCAGCCATCTCCAGGGTTCGATGCCCAGATTCCTTGCGACCGGAGCGCGCGCGGTCCGAATCCCATCGGCAGGTTGATTCCGCCCTGTGTGCCGAGTGGCATGAACGCATCGAGCACGACCATGTTCCGAATCCACCACGGGCTGATCACGACGACCGCCACGGCGAGGCAAATGGCTTTCGTTTTCCAGGCGAATCGGGAGCCGAACGACAAATCCCTGCCGGGCAAAATCAGCAGTACCGGTGTGGTCAGGATGAATATCGTGCGCGCCGCGAGCAGTCCGCCCATGGCGATGCCGGACCCGATCGCGCGCGTGATCGTCCAGCCATCTTTCGCATTCCGCACCCAGGTCCACGCGAGCAGCGCGAGCATGAGAGCGGCGAGCGGTTCGGTCATGAACATGCCCGAATAGCGGGTCAGCTCCCGGCTCTGGAGAAGAATGGCAGCTGTGACGACCGCGGCAGGGATGCCGGCGAACTGCGCAGAGATGACGGCGGCGGTCGTGACGGCACCGGCTGTGATGCCGCAGTTGATGACACGCCATGCCGTGAAATTCCTGCCGGCCACGGCGTACACGATTGAGAGAAGGTACGGCATCGCCGGTGGGCGATAGGTGGTCGGATAGTAGCCGGACTGGCGGCTGAGGAGCAGCCGGTACCGCGGAATCCCTTCATACGGTTTCCGCCAGCCGCTGTTGCTCCACTCGTAGCCAAAGCCACGTCCCTGCCATACGTTGAAGGCGATCGCGTCGTAGTCGTGGCCGTCACCCGTCTCCGGCGGCTCGCGCAAGGCGCCGCTGTTCGACGCGCGCATCACATAGATCCCGAACGAAGTCAGGAATATGACTGCGAAGACGAGCTTGCGGAGGAGACCGGCTGTCATGCTTTCGGCAGCGCCGCCATCAGGGCCTCGTACTTGCCCATGATCACGTCCCACGCGTAGTTGTTCGTCACGTACGCTCTGCCGTTCCGGCCCATTCGCTCGCGCAGTTCACGATCCGCGAGCAGCAGGTGAACGCACTCCGCGAATTCCTCGCGATTGGAATAGAAGAGTCCCGCGTTGCTGCGCCGGCAATGATCGACCAGCACGTCCGCGTGTGCGTTGCACACCACCGGCTTGCCGACAGCCATTCCCTCGAGCGTGAGGAGCGACAGGCTCTCGAACGGGGATGGCACGACGACAATGGTCGCGGCGTTGAGCGCGAGAAGGCGATCGGATTCCGACAACAGCCCGGCATACTGAACCCACGGAACGTCCGGCAGCGGCATCAGCTTCGCGCCCATGAGTACGAGCGTGGCCGGTCCGCCCTCGTCTTTGTAGGCCGCAAAAAATTCGAGCAGCTGGTCGCACCCTTTGCCTGGATCTATCCGGCCGCCGTAGAGCAGGAATGGTCCTCGAGGCGAGCCGTTTCGACCCGCTTGCGGCAGGGTCGCACCGCCTCCGAGAAGATCGACGCCGCATCCAACCGTTTCCTCAGCGACCGCCCGGATGTCGAACGTCCTCTTGAGAAACACCTTTTCGACCTCAGTGTTATAGGCGATCGCCCGTGGCCGCTGAAACATCTCTTTATAGATATCGAGATGGATCGCCGGCTCGTCATGCGCGGTCGGGGCGAGGATACTGCGCTCGGCGGCAACGTCGAGGCCGAGCACCGTCGGCGCGTAGAGGTACGTGAAGAAAATGACCGCGTCGTACGAGCGCGAGTGCGTCCCAAGGTAATCGATCAGCGCGGGGCACCACGGGCCTTGTTGCTCCAGCCACGACAGCTCATCGTCGCGCGTATGCGGGTTGTGGAAGATCCACTCGGAGTACTTGTTGAAGGCATCGATATCGCGGGTGCGCGCGTTCGCAAAGCGCCGCACTGTGACGCCGTTGATCTGCTCGGTGCCTTCAGGATAGTCGTTCGCCCACGTGATGTATTCGCGAGCGCAGGTGGTCAGCACCTCCACGTCGTGCCGGCCGGCCATCCGCTCGGCGATCAAACGGCAGTGATATTCGGACCCGCCGAGTATCTCCTGGCCGTATCGCTGGACGATGAAGGCAATTCGCACTGCGTGAAGGTCAGAAGCCGGAAATGACCGACGCCAGACGCTGCTGGATGATCGGATCGCCGAAGTGCTGGAGCCGCTGCCGCTGGCCGGCCAGCACTTCCTCGCGCGGGCTCTCCTCGAAGGCCAGCATGCCGAGCAGCTCCGCGGCGTATTCGAGATCCTTCGGCGCGAACTGCACACCCGCGCCCCCGAGCGTATCGGGAACGGCGGCAGCGCTGTATGCAAGCACCGGGACGTCCATGGCCATCGCTTCGACCAGAGGGACGCAGAACCCCTCGTGCTCGCTCAAGGAGACGTAGACGCTCGACGCGCGGTAGTAGGCTGCGAGCTCGGCGTCAGGCACCGGGCCGGTAAAGATGAAGCGATCCTCCAGCATTTTGTACTCGGAGAGCAGCGCGCGGATGGTCGCATAGTACTGCGGCACCACGTCGTATCGGCCAACAAAGATGAAGCGGTAATAGGCGTCGACATAACGCTTGTACTGCTCGGCCAGCCTGATATGGTCTTCAATTTTCTTGTTCGGGGCGATTCTGCCGACGAACAGGAAATTGACGAGGCCGTCGTCCAGAATCTCTTCGAGGACCGGATGTGGCGGCGCGTTTGTGAGCCGCTCGGTGTTGACCGCAATGGGGAGGACGCCCGTGTTCGAAAACTCGAGGTCTTCGAGCTCCCGGCGGTTGTACTCGGAGTCGCCGAGCGCCAGCTCGCAGGCCGGAGCCAGGCCGGCAAGCTCCTCACGCGCGATTGACGCAAGCCGGAACAGAGCCGGCGCGTACGGCGCGAAGAACTGCGCGGGAGTCACGTTGTGATACTGCAGCACCCGACCGTGGGGCAGCGCCGCGAACGCTGAAGACATCGGCGATGGCAGCGCGTAGTGAAAGATCGTGACATCGCCGCGCTTCGCGGCCGGATCCGAGAACGGCCGGATTTCATGGCGCAAATCGTCGTCAATTGTCAGGGCGAAGATCTCGGAATCGTGGCCCATCGCTCTCAGCAGGTCGCGCATGCGCCTGGAGCTGTCGCCAATCGCATCCCCATTGTGGGCGGCAGGCACCCACTGGTTGACGCGCATCAGCGCTTCTCCTCGACAAGGCCGGGTTTCGGCTCCGGGCTGGCCGGCAGGCCGCGAAAAATCGCAGGGCGGTACTGCTGCAGCTCGAACAGCTCTTCGGCAAGCCGGAACTGATCCCAGAAATCCCAGGCGACCGGCGGCGCGGGCTTGCGCGGGCTGTTCAGTACCTGGTCGACGAATCGGAGCAGCGTGCCATCAAAGTCCCTTGCACGGAGACGCGCGAGCGCCTCGTCCTGTTTGCGCACGACCCGGTCGCACAGATCTTCGTCGTCGATGACCGCGTCGATCAGCGCAGCGACCTCCAACGGCTCCTGGGTCGAATAGAGGACGCCGGCACCATCCATCGTCGCCGGCACCGCGCTTGCGGCGTACGCGACCACAGGAATCCCCTTGTAAAACGATTCGACGATCGGAACGCAGAAGCCTTCGTGTGCGCTCGCGCACAAGAAGAGGTCGGCGACGTCGTAGTAGGCCGAGAGCTCTGCATCAGAGACGTGGCCCGCGAAATGTACGTTTGTCACGCCAAGACGCGCCGCGAGCTGATGCAGCATCGCGAGGTACTTGTCGAATCCACCGTAAGACCCGACGAGCAGCAGTCGCGACCGCGGGTTGAAGTGACGCTGGTACGCGTGGAAGTACCGGATGACATCCTCGATGCGCTTATTCGGGATGATGCGGCCGACGAACACGATGTTCGTCCAGTCGTCGTCGAACTCCTGCGCGATGAGATCGTTGGGGGGCAGATCGAGATGCGAGAAGTCGGGGACGACCGGCAGTACGCCGGTGGGGGAGAACCCGAGCGCCTCGAGCTCCTTGCGGTTGAACTCGGAATCACCGAGCGCGAGATCGACGCGGGCCGGATAGATGCTGAGCTCGCGGCGGCCCTTGAAACACTGCTCGACGAGCTGCTCGTGCACGTCGACGAAGAACTCCGGAGGCGTAATGTTGTGATAGACCAGGATCTGGCGGTCGGGCAGAGCGTAGGTGATGCGCGACGCGCGCGAGCCGATGGAAAAATGATGGATCAGGATGTTCGTCGCGTCGCTCTCCTGGATCAGGTCGCGATAGTCGCGGGTCTGATCTTCGAGGCGCGGATCCGCGGTTTGAATGAAGATGTCCGATTCGAAACCGGCCGAGCGCAGCACGCGCTGAATGCCCAGCACTTCGTGGCCGATGGCATCGCCATAGCCGAGCGTGGCCAACACCTGGTGAATCTTCTGCTTCTTCAATTCAGCACCGGTCCGAATGGCAGTTCGGCCAGGACGTCGTTCGCGGGCCGCAGATCCTTGCGTCGCCTGGCGAACCAGCCCGGCTCGGGCTCCATGCCGTTGCCGCGGAATCCCCGAGCGTCCTCTTCCTTCACCTGCGCGAGGATGTCGAGATACTTCTGCTCGATCACCGGCCACGCGTAGTGCCGCTGGAAGAACTCGCGGCCGTTCGCGCTGAACGCCGCGTTCAACCCGCGGCTCTCGGAAATTGCACGGAGCGTTTCGACGAACTCGGCTTGCGTCTCATAGTACAGGCCCGCCCGGCTGCGGACGCACTGGCCTCGCAGCACCTCGCACTTGCCGTTGACGAGCACCGGTTTTCCGAGCGCCCACGCCTCGAGCGCGACCATCGAGAGGCTTTCATAGTAGGACGGCATGAGCAGCAGATCTGACGCGGCCAGCGCGTCGAACTTGTCCTGGTCGTCGAGAAACCCGAGATGGCGGATCCTTGGATGATCGGGGATCGGCAGCATTTCTTTGCCGATGAGGACGAGCTGGAGTCCTTTGGGGAGCGCGTCCAGTCCCTTCAAGAAGAACGAGAACAGCTCCTTGCACCCTTTGTTCTGATCGATGCGGCCGACGTAGAGCGCAAAGCGTCCCTCAATCCCATACTTCTGCCTGAACCGCTCGCCCTGCGGCCGCGATGGAATATCCGATCCGATGCCCACCACGACGCCGGGCACCTCGTGATTGTTCGAGACCGATTGAATGAGCCGCTTCTCTTCGGGGCTGTTGTACATCAGCGCGCGGACGCCGCGAAAGATGCGGGGCGACAATGCCAGGCCGATGGCTTCGTCGCGCTCCGCTGTCGGAACGAGGATCGCGCGGGACGGCAAGGCTTTCGTGCCATGGTACGAATGGTAATAGCGGTAGCTGAAGAAAAAAACGTAGTCGTAGCCTGCGTCGGCTGATTGGAGGTGCCGCAGGAGAGAGGTGCTTTTCGGCCCCTCGGCGCTCAGCCACTTCAGCTCGTCGAGATATGAATGCCGGTGGTTGAACACGCGCTCGGACCAGCGGCCGAATACGTGCGGATCGCGCGGCTGATCGACCCGAAACCTGCGGACGGGAACGTCGTTCACGATTTCCATCCCGGCCGGAAAGTCATCGCGCCACGTCACGTAGTCGCGCGCGCAGGTCGTGAGCACGTCAACGGCGGCGTGCCGGGACAAGTGCTCCGCGACGTAGCGGGCGTGCAGCTCGGCGCCGCCGTTGATGTCCGCGCCGTAGCGCTGCACCACGACAGCGAGCTTCACTGCGCTGAGGGATCCGGCTCTTCACCGGAGTCGTCCCTGTCGTCGCCGGCGCCGGCCGGATCGTCGTCGAAATCTGCGTCGGACGCGTCGTTCGACGCGGCATCAGCGGTCGGGTCGCCATGCGGCGGTGTGCCGGAGTCTTCCGGCGACGCCACTTCCGTCGGCGCGCCTCCTGCTGCCATCCCCTCGCCTGGTGTGCGGCTGCGGCCACCCCGACGTCCACGCCGTCTGCGGCGCCGGCGTCGAGCGGTATTCGACTCGCCGGCCTGTTCCTCGGCCGCGGTCCCAGGCTGCGGCGGCTGCACCTGAACCGGCTGGGGTGCAGACGATGCAGGGCGGCGGCGGCGGCGCCGGGCGCTCGTCCGGACGCGGTCGCGGCTGCTGTGGCTCGCGCGCGGGCCCGGTGCCCGGCCGATACTGGACGACGCCTTCGAGCGCCCGTGCGCGCCGCTCGTCGAAGTCCATCCGGCTCGAAAGCGACTCCAGCCGCATCTTGAGATTGCGATTCTCGATGCCGATCCGCGTCAGCTCCAGCACCAGGTTGTGCACGAGCTCGTAATACAGCACGTCGACTTCGTCGCGCTGCTGGCTCTTCTCGCGAAGAAGGTTGAACTGTTGCTCGTAGCAGCGCGTTCATCCCGGTCTGCTTGTCCAGCACCTGAATCAGCGTGTTCGGATTGAAGAAGAGCTTCAGGATCGGATTCAGCAGGTTCCGGCATATGGCGCGGATGATGCCCTCGGTGGCTCCCGTACAGCATCGTCCGCATCGAATCCGCGTTCTCAGCTCAGGTTCGACTGAAATGGCTCGAGCTTTACGTCGCGGCCCGCCTGAACTGATCGACAAGATCCGAGCGAACGCCCTTTGGATTGAGGAAGCGCTCGAGCTTGACGTTGGCCAGTTCCTGAATCTGCTGTTCCGTGTAGTCGACGCCCCGCTTCGACTCAATCCGCGCCCGGATCTGGCGCATGATCTGTTCGACGTCGACGGCGTCGGTCCGAATATTGAAATCTGCCATGTGCTCTCTGCTCTCTGCCTTTTGCTCTCTGCCCTTATTTCGGTCGTGCGTGAGCCCGCCGTGCGGCGAACTCAGGCGCTTCCTTGAGGCAGGTACCCAGAATGCCGACCGATCGCACGAGCGCGCGTAAACCGGTGCGCTCGATTTCGGCCGGATCGCTCCCGAATTGCGGGTAGCCGCTGTCATTGGCCACCGCTGTTTCCCATCCGCGGAACAGCCGTCCCCACGGGCTGGCCAGCACGTCGCGCATCAGCGCTTTCGCTTTGAGCGGATACCAGAAGCTGTCGTGATAGACGACGCTCGCGGCGTAGGCCCATGGGGCCAGCACTGTTTTCAACGACCACTCGATCGGTTTCCGCAGCGGTCCCCAGTAAATCTGATGCTGCATGCGTGCGGCGAACGTCATCTTCTTGAATGGGCCGGCAAACTGCCAGTTCTCGGCCCCTGCGTCCTCGTCACCCACAATTTCAATATCGCGCGGATCGCCGCAGCCGAGCCCGCGTTCGTGCGCAAGGCGGATGAACTTGATCGACAACGGATCCATGCCCATGAGCTTCGCCGATATCGCGTCGATGGCGACCTGATCGGCGCTCGCCAGAATCACGTTCTTGACGCGCGGAATCATACAGCGCGGTCCGGGTCCGTCGCCCGCAAATGTGCCGTCCATCACCGCGAAGACGCCGCGATGGATTTTCTGCTGAATCATCAACAGATCGACGAGCGTTTCGTGGATGACCGGATGCGTCCAGTGGCGCCGCTCGTTCAGCAATCCGCCGAACGCGTTCTTCATCGCGCCGGTCATCGTGGTGAAGACGTGCGTTTTCACCGTGGGCAGATGAATGATGTTCTCGCCGATGAACCGGCGCGGGATCATGAAGCCCCTGCGGGTACACCTCGTTGAGGCAGAGAAACTCCCTCGTCAGGCTACCAACCGCTTCGTGGATGTTGATCCACTCTTCGCCTTCGTAGATGTGAACGTTGCGAAGGCCGTGCGCCTCGACGACGGGCAGCTGCTTGTTCTCGCGCTCGCCCAGGTGCGCATCGATCACCACGGTCCTGTTGTGGCACGCATGCATCAGGTCGGGCGAGTAGCCGTCTTTCTTCATCGCCCTGATGACGCCGTCGAGCTGCCATGGAGTCGTCGAGCTGCCCGGAAAGAAAAAATGCCACGAGATGTTGACCTTGAGCGCGGTATCCGCGTCCTTCGCGATGACACTCTGGTAGTCGGCGAGGTTCAGCAGGCGGTGATAGTCGCGGAGAACGGTCTCTGGCTTTGTGCGGAGGATGGCAACGCGTGCCTGGGGCATTGCCACGATTTTACTGGTAAATGATGACGATCACCGAAAGCGCCCAAAGCGCCACGCACATGAGCAGCGGTCTGTCGTTGACGACCAGCTCCGCCGGGCTTCCGCCTTTGTCGCGGCGGTGGACGAGATAGAGGTACCGGAAGATGCCGTACAGCGGGAAAGGAATCGTCAGGCTGAGCAGATCGGTGCCGAATCGCTCGGTCGTCTCGGGGCTGATGGTGTAGAACGCATAGGCAATCAGCGTCGAGGCCGTCACCACCGAGATCATCTGATCGAGCAGGTACGGCGTGTAGTCGCCCAGGATCGCGCGGTGCTCTCCGGCCGTGTCGGTCAGCAGCGTCAGCTCGTGCCGGCGCTTGCTCAAGGCGATGAACAGCGCGAGCAGCGTCGTGCACACCAGCAGCCAATGGCTGATGGGAACGGCGATCGCCGCCGCTCCGGCCGCCGCCCGCAGCGTGAACCCTGCCGCGATCGTGAGGACGTCAAGAATGACGATGTGCTTCAGAAACGCCGAATACGCGATCAACAGCACCAAGTACGCCGAGGCCGTCTGGAAGAACCGCCATCCCATCGCCCACGACGTCATCATCGCTGCCACGCCGACGATCGCGGCAGCGGCGAGCGCCACCGACGGACTGAGCGCGCCGGACGCGATGGGCCGATGCGCCTTCAGCGGATGGCGCCGATCCTGCTGTCGATCGAGCACGTCGTTGATGAGGTAGATCGTCGAGGAGAGCGCGCAGAACACGCAGAAGGCGATGACCGCCTTCAGCACGGAGCGGTGGTCGTTGAGCCGCTCGGCGAACACCAGGGCCGCAAAGACGAAGAAGTTCTTCGTCCATTGACCCGGGCGCAATGAAATCAGGAGATTGAAGAGAACGGGGCGAGGGCCCTGGCTGCGCGACATCCGAAGCGGAAGGACTTAAAGTCCTCCCGCTCCGGCGAATTTCCTCTGCTGAAAACATTCCTTACAAAACACGGGGCGACCCTGCGTTGGACGAAACGGAACCGTCGTTTCCTTGCCGCATGCCGAGCATGTGGCCGTGGTCTCGACGCGCTCGCGAATCCCGGGTGACGCGGCCCGGGCTGCCCGCTTGGCCTTGCAGGCCTTGCATCGCTTCGGCTCGTTCTTGAAGTTCTTGTCCGCAAAAAAGAGCTGCTCACCAGCCGTCCAGACGAACTCCGCGCCGCAATCCACACAACTCAGGATCTTGTCTTGGAACTCCATCGTGTCGCCCCTTGCTCGCGCCCTTTACTCTGCGTCGCGTCGCATTTTCTTGCGGTTACGTTTGCGCGCCAGCGCCTGTTTGGCCCTGCGCTTGTCTCCGGGCTTCAAGTAGAAGGAGTGCTTCTTGATATCCTTGATGATATCTTCCTGCTGTACCTTCCGTTTGAACCGCCGAAGAGCACTCTCGATCGATTCCCCGTCCTGCACTTTGACTTCCGCCACGCTTGATTACACCCCCTCAAATCGGGCGATCGTGACGACTTCCTGGGCTTGCCATCACGCGGTCTTGTATAACGATTGTGTTACGCTAATTCGGGACTGCGAATCTTAGGCGCAAAGCTGAAGCCCCGTCAACGAATTAGTCCTTCAGAACAACCCTTTTATATCCAAGAGCTTACTGCACAAACGTGGAGTCCACGAGAGTCCTGGTCATCGGCAACGGCGGGCGCGAACACGCCCTGGTCTGGAAACTGGCCTCCGAGCGGAGCGTCTCGGACATCGTTTGCGCACCGGGAAATGCCGGCATCAGCCGGATAGCGCGGTGCATTCCAGTCGATCCCGCTGATGCGCACGCCGTTGCGGAGATCGCCAGACGCGAAGAGATCGATTTCACGATCGTCGGCCCGGAGCTGCCTCTCAGCCGCGGCGTCGCCGACGTGTTCGCAGCCGAAGGAAATCTCTTGTTCGGTCCGACGCAGCGCGCCGCGCGTCTCGAGTCGAGCAAAGTGTTCGCGAAGGAATTCATGCAGCGCTGCAACGTGCCCACGGCGCGTTATCGATCGTGCGACGCGGCCGCTCAGGCGATCGCGGTCCTGCGAAGCGGCGAGTTCGCGTTTCCAGTCGTGTTGAAGGCGGACGGCCTCGCGGCGGGCAAGGGCGTCGTGATTGCCGCGAATCTCGAGGAAGCCGAGTCGCACGTGCAGTCGATGATGATCGACAAGCGCTTCGGCCAGGCCGGGACGCGCGTCGTCATCGAGGAGCTGCTCATTGGGCGGGAAGCGTCGTTCTTCGTGCTGAGCGACGGCACCCGCTCGATACCACTCGGTTCTGCCGAGGATCACAAACGCGCGCGCGACGGCGACGAAGGGCCGAACACCGGCGGCATGGGCGCGTACGCGCCGAGCTCGCGGTTCGATCCCGCGACCGAAGCGCGGGTGATGAACGAGATCGTGCTCCCGGTCCTCGAGGGCATGCGCAGCGAGGGAAGCGAGTTCCGCGGCTTCCTGTTCGTCGGCCTGATGCTGACTGAGGACGGGCCGAAGGTCATCGAGTTCAATGTCCGGTTCGGCGATCCGGAAGCCCAGGTGATTCTGCCCGCGGTCACTGACGATCTGTCCACGCTCTTGATGAGCGCGGCCGCCGGCGAGATGCAGGCCACGCGCGCCGCGATCGATCCTGATCCGCGCGTCGCGGTGGTTCTGGCCTCTGGCGGATATCCGGATACCTACGAAACCGGGAAGGTGATCCACGGCCTTGACGCGGCCGAAGCGTTGCCCGGCATCAACGTCTTTCACTCCGGCACCGCGAAGCGCGACTCGGATATCGTGACGGCGGGCGGGCGAGTCTTGACGGTCGTGGCGTCGGGCAGCGATTATCGGAACGCGATTGACCGCGCCTACGACGCGGCCGGAAAAATCCAGTTTGAAGGCATGCACTATAGAAAGGACATCGGCGCCAAAGCGCTCGCCTGACCAGACATGACACCAACACCACTGCAAGTGCTGATATTGATGGGCTCGCCGAATGACGCTCCGGTCATGCAGGGGGCCGTCGACGTGTTGAAAGAGCTTGGCATCTCGGTCGAGATGACGGTGGCGTCGGCTCACCGTTCGCCCGAGCGCGTCATGCGCGTGCTGGCGGACGCCAACACGCGCGGCGTCAGCGTGTTCATCGTCGGCGCCGGCGCGGCCGCGCATCTCGGCGGTGTCGTCGCCGCGCACGTGACGAAGCCGGTCATCGGCGTGCCGATTGATTCCTCCGCTCTCAACGGACTCGACGCGCTCTTGTCGACAGTCCAGATGCCGCCGGGCGTCCCGGTTGCCACGGTGTCAATCGGCAAGCCGGGTGCGACGAATGCCGGTGTACTCGCGGCGCAGATTCTCGCGCTTGGCGACACAGAGCATCGCGGAGCGCGTGGAAAAGTACAAGCACGGACTTGGCGGAGAAAGTAGAGGAGGCCGCTCGCAAGCTCGGCGGTTCTCCTAGTCCCTAATCCCCAATCCCCAATCCCTGATCCCTAGCTGTGAAGTACTCCATCGTCACATTCGGATGCCGCGTCAATCAGGCGGACTCCTTTCAAATCGAGGAGCAGCTGATTGCGGCCGGCGGCGCCGCCACATCGACCGATGACGCGGATGTGGTGGTCGTCAACACCTGCTCGGTCACAAGCGCATCCGATCAGGGCGCCCGCCAAATCATCCGAAAGATCGCTCGGGAAAATCCGCACGCTCGAATAGTCGTGACCGGCTGTTATGCAACCCGCCGACCTGATGAAGTCGCCGACCTTCCTGGAGTCGTCCAGCTCGTTCCCAATGGTCGCAAGGATCATCTTGTTGCCGAGATTGGGCTTGCCGCGCCGAAGGTCGAATTGGACGAAGGCGGGGCTGACGACAGCCGAGCGGTTTGGAGACGGTGACGGCGGATGCGGCGCGGCGATTGCGCCTGGCCTCGCGGGCCGCACCGCGTTCACTCTCCGCGTGCAGACGGGCTGCGATCAGACGTGCGCCTATTGCATCATCCCTTCCACGCGAGGGGCAGGCCGGAGCCGTCCGCTCCGCGACGTGTTGTCTGAAATTGACCGCGTCAGCGACGCAGGCTATCGCGAGGTCGCCATCACAGGCGTGCACCTCGGCTCGTATGGCCGCGACCTCGCGGACGGGTCGTCGCTGGTCGTCTTGCTGCAAACGATTGAGCGGCACTGTTCGGGCATGCGGTTCCGCATCAGCTCGCTCGAACCGATGGATTGCTCCGACGAGATCGTCGACCTCGTGGCGGCGTCGAAGACTTTTGCGCCGCATTTTCATCTGCCACTGCAGCACGCAAGCGATGAGATGCTCGTCGCCATGCGCCGGCCGTACACGATTGCCTATTACCGGCGGCTGGTCGATCGCATTCGAGAGCGCATTCCGCACGCATCAATCGGCACCGACATCATCGTCGGGTTTCCCGGTGAAACCGATCGCGACTTCGAGATGCTCGAGGCGTACTTGCGCGAGTCGCCGGTTACGCACGTGCACGTGTTTCCGTATTCAGATCGGCCCGGCACCGCGGCGAGTGAACGGCCTGAGAAGGTGCACGGCTCGATCGTTCGCGATCGCGCGAGCGCCGTACGCCGCATTGGACGCGAGTTGAATCGAGCGTTCCATGAGGCGCAGCACGACAGCGTCCGGCCCGGGCTGACGATCGAGGACGGGTCGCTCGTCGTGACGGATAACTATTTGAAGGTGCGCATTCCTCCAGGGCGGGCAAGGAACGAGTGGGTGACGGTGGCAATCGCCCACGCCGGCGATCTGCTCACCGGAACGGTCGTCTGAACCGGAACCGACGGACCTGAACCGGAACCTGGAACCTATAGCAGCGCAGCCGCCTTCTGCCCTGTCGATCTTTGAGTGCCTTCGACAATCAGCTGACCGCAGGCCGCACGGATGTCCCGCCCGCGACTCTTGCGCACCGACACCGTCAGGCCGGCACCTGCAAGAATTCGGGCGAACGTGTTCACCCGTTCATCCGACGGGCGCGTGAACGAGATGCCGGCCGCTTCGTTCAGCGGGATCAGATTTACTTTGCAGCGGATGTTGCCGAGCAGCCGCACAAGGCGCCGTGCGTCCTCGGGCGTGTCGTTCACTCCGCCGAGCAGCACATATTCGAAAGTGATGCGATTCCGGCGGCGGGCCGGGAACTTCCGCGCCGCGGCGAGGATATCTTCGAGGCCGTATTTGCGATTCACAGGCACCAGCGCGTCGCGTTGATCTTCCGTCGTCGCATGCAGTGAGATCGCGAGGTTGGGCATGAGCGGTTCGCTCGCCAGCCGGTCGAGCGCCGGCAGCACTCCGACGGTCGACAGGGTCACGCGCTTCGGGGACACGGCAAGGCCGTGCTCGTCGTTCAGCATGCGCAACGCCTTCATCGTGTTGTCGTAGTTGTGCAGTGGCTCGCCCATTCCCATCAGCACGATGTTGAATTTCGAGTCCCGCAGCCCCATTTCGTTCGCCAGCACCCGAACCTGCCCCGCGATTTCGCCGGCGCTCAAATCGCGGACGAGCCCCATTTTGCCGGTGAGGCAAAAGCCGCACTTCATCGCGCAGCCGACCTGCGTCGAGACGCAGAACGTCTGGCTTGGCGTATCGGGGATGAAGACCGACTCGATGCGCCGGTTGTCGTCGAGGCCGAGCAGCAGTTTCACCGTGCCGTCCGAGGAGGTGTCTTTCGCGATGACCGCCGGCGTCGAGATGCGGAAGTGCTCGGCAAGGTCCGCGCGCAGCGGGCGCGACAAATCTGTCATCTTCTCGAAGTCGGTCACCCCCTTGGCATACAGCCAGGAGAAGATCTGGCGCGCGTGAAATCGCGGGTGATCGCGCGCTTCGAGCGCGGCCTCGAGCTCTGCGAGATCCATCGACGCCAGATCGGGACGGCTATCCGCCGCTAAGCTGTTCCGAACGTTGGGCATCTGGCCTTCTATTTCTCGATTGTACTCGTGTTAAGATCGTTCCAGCTCGCTCGCTCTCAACCCTTTCATCTCCAACGGGTCCCACGCGCGGGCCCGAGCGGTTTGCACGGCGTTAGTCATCAAATCCATGATTGTTCGCGACGCACTCGACAACGGGATTCGTCTCGTCACTGAATCGATGAGCCACGTGCGGTCGGTCAGCCTCGGTGTGTGGCTGGCGCGCGGTTCGCGGCACGAGACGGACGAGGAGAGCGGCATCGCTCATTTTGTCGAGCACATGCTGTTCAAGGGCACGGCCTCGCGCACGGCCGAGGACATCGCGCAGGCGGTCGACTCGATCGGCGGGCAGCTCGACGCCTTCACAGCCAAGGAGTACGCCAGCTACTACGTGAAAGTGCTCGACGAGCACGTGCCGATCGCCGTCGACATCCTGTCGGATATCGTGCTGCGTCCCGCGTTTCACGAGGTCGACATCGAGCGCGAAAAGAAGGTCATCCTCGAAGAAATCAAGATGGTCGAGGACACGCCGGACGATCTCGTGCACGAGATTTTCACGCAGGCATTCTGGGAGGGGCACCCGCTCGGAAGGCCGATCCTCGGCACGAAGGAAAGCGTCGAAGCCATCACCCAGCAGCGGCTGCGCGACCATTTCCGTGGCGCCTACGCAGCCGAGAACGTCATCATCTCGGCCGCCGGCAACCTGGAGCACTCACAGCTGCGCGCCGCGCTGGAGGCGGCGTTTGGTTCGATGCCCGCCGCCGGGCTCGATCAGACGAGCGGGCCGCCGCACGTCATTCCGAAGGTGATCATCCGCAACAAGGAGCTCGAGCAGAGTCACGTGTGTCTGGGCACGTCCAGCTATCCCCAGAACCACAGCGACCGCTATGCGAGCTACGTCATGAACACGATGTTCGGCGGCTCGATGAGCTCGCGGCTGTTCCAGAATATTCGCGAGAAGCGCGGCCTTGCGTACTCGGTGTTCTCGGGCATCAACGCATATCGCGACGCCGGGTATCTCACGGTCTATGCCGGCTGTTCCAACGACGCCGTTGGCGAGGTCGTCGACCTCGTCGTCGAGGAAATGAAGGCGATGAAGCAGGCGCCGGTGCTCGACAGCGAGCTGAGGCGCGCAAAGGATCACCTGAAGGGCAGCGTCATGCTGAGCCTCGAGAACACATCGAGCCGCATGTCGCATCTGGCGCGTCAGGAGATCTACTTCGATCGGCAGTTCAGCCTCGATGAGACGCTCGAGGGCATCGAGCGTGTCACGCCGGCCGATGTGCAGCGCGTGGCAGGGGAGCTGTTCTCGAACGGCTCGCTGGCAGCCACGGTGCTCGGACAAGTGAATGGACTTCAGCTTCCACGAGAGCGACTGAATCTGAACTAGACGATGGACGATCGACAACCCGCGAAATGATTGCTCGCTACACACACCCCGACATGGGGCGAATCTGGAGCGAAGAGCGACGATTCGAGACCTGGCTGCAGGTCGAAATTGCGGCTGCCGAGGTGATGGCCGACGCCGGGATCATTCCGCACGATGCCGCGCGCGACATCAGGGAACGATCAAAGTTCGATATCGCCCGCATCGCCGCCATCGAAGAAACCACCCAGCACGACGTCATCGCCTTTACGACCGCGGTTGCCGAGCACGTCGGGCCCTCTGCCCGCTGGCTGCACTTCGGGCTGACGTCCTCGGACGTCGTCGATACTGCGCAGGGCATTCAGATGCGCGAGGCGACGGAGCTTCTCATCAAGAACGTCGAGGCGCTCCTCGACGCCGTCCGCGCGCGGGCCGAGGAACATCGGCGGACGCCGATGATCGGCCGGACCCATGGTGTGCATGCCGAGCCCATGACGTTCGGGCTGAAGCTGGCGCTGTGGTACGCGGAGCTGCTCCGCGATCTGGAGCGGTTGAAGCGCGCACGGGCCGTCGTCGCGGTGGGGAAGATCTCGGGTGCGGTCGGGACGTTTGCCCATCTCGATCCGTCGATCGAAGCCGCGATCTGCCGCAAGCTCGGGTTGGAGGCGGCGCCGGTCTCCTCTCAGGTGATTCAGCGCGATCGCCACGCCGAGCTGCTGACGACGATCGCGATTACGGGCGCATCGCTGGAGAAATTCGCGCTCGAGATTCGCGGGCTGCAGAAGACGGAGATTGGCGAAGTGCAGGAGCCGTTCGGCAAAGGCCAGAAGGGCTCATCGGCGATGCCGCACAAGCGCAACCCGATCGGTTCGGAGCAGATTACGGGGCTCGCGCGGCTGCTCCGGGGCAACGCGCACGCGGCGCTCGAGAACATCGCGCTCTGGCACGAACGCGACATCTCGCATTCGTCCGTGGAGCGCGTGATTCTGCCCGACAGCTTCATCGCCCTCGACCACATGCTGCGCCGCTTCGCGCGCATCGTGAAAGGGCTTGTCGTCAATGCCGACCGCATGAAGCAGAACCTCGAGCTGTCGCGCGGCGTGGTGTTCTCCGGAACCGTGCTCCTCGAGCTGGCGCAGCGCGGCATTTCGCGGGAACAGGCCTACGAATGGGTGCAGCGCAATGCGCTGCGCTCGTACGACGAGCAGAAAGACTTCAGGCAGCTGCTGCTCGCCGATGCCGACGTGATGCGCGTCCTGGACAAGAAGACCGTCGAGGATGCGTTCGATCTCAAAGTACAGCTCAAGAACGTGGACCATATTTTCGACCGTGTGTTCAAGACGCCGGTCGCCGCTGGAGTTTCCTGATGCGCGCGAGGGTGTTCGTCACGTTGAAGCCGTCGGTGTTCGATCCGCAGGGAAAGACGATCGTCGACGCGCTGCACTCTCTGGGGTACGGCGCGGTCGAAGACGTCCGTCAGGGCAAGTACTTCGAGCTCGAAGTGGCAGCGGACTCGACCGACAAGGCCCGGTCGATGGCCTCAGAGGTTGCGGACAAGCTGCTGGCGAATCCGGTGATTGAGAGTTACCGAATTGAGATTGGCTGAAGACCTCACTAAGCAGCCAGTTGTTGCAACCACTGCCGAGCATCCGAAGGATGCGAGGCACAGGCGGCGGGGGTGGGGCCCCGCCGCATAGTAGAAAAAGATGCGATTCGCGGTGATTGTGTTTCCGGGATCGAATTGCGACCACGACGCGTACTACGCGGCGAAAGAGGTGCTCGGCCAGCAGGCTGAGTTCGTCTGGCACAAGGAGACAGATCTTCGAGGCGCCGATGCCGTGATTCTGCCGGGGGGCTTCTCTCACGGCGATTACCTTCGAACCGGCGCGATCGCGCGATTCTCGCCCGTCATGGACGCTGTCAAAACGTTCGCGGCCGGCGGCGGTCCCGTGCTCGGCATCTGCAACGGCTTCCAGATCTTGCTCGAAGCCGGCATGCTGCCTGGCGCGATGCTGCGGAATCGCGGCCTGAAGTTCGTGTGCGAGCACGTGCATGTGCGGGTCGAGCAGACCGACACGCCGTTCACGTTTGCCTGCCGCTCTCAACAGGTGCTCCGCATGCCGATCGCGCACGGCGAAGGCAACTACTTCACGACACCGGAAGAATTACGCCGGCTCGAGCAGAATCGGCAGATCGTATTTCGCTACGTCGATGCCGCCGGTGTTGCCACCGACGAGTCCAACCCGAACGGATCGCTCCAGTCGATCGCGGGCATTTGCAGCGAGCGTCGGAACGTCGTCGGACTCATGCCGCATCCGGAGCGCGCCTGCGAGCTGTCGGTCGGCAGCCGGGATGGTCTCGTGATGCTCGAATCCGTCGTGAAGGCCCACGCCGCCGGCCTGCGCGCCGTAGCGGCGCCAGCCGCGAAGGCGGGCACCTCGCTGCCGCGGGGAGCGCATCTGTATGAGCTCTGCGCGTGCGCATGACAACGCAACCATCGAGCGCCACGGACTGAACGGCGAAGAGTACCAGCGCATCGTCAAGGCGCTCGGCCGCGAGCCCAGCCTGACCGAACTGGGAATTTTCTCCGTCATGTGGTCCGAGCACTGCAGTTACAAGAGCTCGCGCGTCCATCTGCGAAACCTTCCCACCACGGGCCCTCGCGTGCTGCAGGGTCCAGGCGAAAACGCGGGCGCCGTCGACATTGGCGAAGGGCTGGCAGCCGTCTTCAAGATTGAATCGCACAATCATCCCTCGTTCATCGAGCCGTATCAGGGCGCGGCCACCGGTGTCGGCGGCATCATCCGCGACATTTTCACCATGGGCGCGCGGCCGATTGCGCTGATGAACTCGCTCCGGTTCGGCGAGCTCGACGACCCGCGCGTGCGGCGGAACATGGAAGGCGTCGTCGCCGGCATCGCAGGCTACGGGAACAGCATCGGCATTCCGACGGTCGGCGGCGAGATCGCGTTCGAGGAGTGCTACACCGGCAACCCGCTGGTCAATGTGTTCTGTCTCGGTCTTGCCAGGGCCGACGAGATCGTCAAAGGCGTTGCGAAGGGCACCGGCAACCCGGTGTACTACGTCGGATCGAAGACCGGTCGCGATGGCATTCATGGCGCGACGATGGCATCCGCGGAGTTCGACGAGAACTCGGCAGAAAAACGGCCGGCGGTGCAGGTCGGCGACCCGTTCATGGAGAAGCTGCTGCTCGAGGCGTGCCTCGAAGTGATGAAGACCGACGCCTTGATTGGTATTCAGGACATGGGCGCCGCCGGGCTGACCTGCTCGACATGCGAGATGGGATCCCGTGGAGGCGCAGGCATCGACATCGACGTGGCGCACGTCCCGCAGCGCGAGACCGGCATGACCGCGTACGAAATCATGCTGTCCGAATCGCAGGAGCGGATGCTGCTCGTCGTCAAGCGCGGCCGCGAGCGCGAAGTTGAAGACATTTTCGAGAAATGGGATCTGCACGCCGCGCACATCGGCGAAGTCACAGACGACGGATTGATGAGGGTCCGCGAGCGCGGGACCGTGGTTGCCGAGATTCCTACCGGAGCGTTGACGGACGACGCGCCGGTGTACAAGCGGCCGATGGCCACGCCTTCGTATCTTGCGGACGTGCAGAAGCTCTCGCTGCCCGACAGGCCGCCGACCGATGACGTCGATGCCTTGCGCACGCTTCTCGCGTCGCCGGCAATCGCGAGCAAGCGGTGGGTGTATCGCCAGTACGATCACATGGTCCGCACCAACACCCTGGTGCTGCCTGGCATGGGAGCCGGAGTCGTTCGCGTCAAGGGCACCAATCGCGCGCTTGCCCTGTCGGTCGATGGCAACGGCCGCTACTGCTATCTCGATCCGTACCGCGGAGCCATTCTTGCCGTCATCGAGGCAGCACGGAACGTGGCGTGTGCCGGCGCCGAGCCAATCGGCGCGACCAACTGCCTGAACTTCGGCAATCCAGAACGGCCGGAAATCATGTGGCAGTTCGGGAGAGCCGTCGAAGGCATCACCGCCGCGTGCAAGGCGCTCGACATCCCGATCACCGGCGGCAATGTCAGCCTCTACAACGAAACCGATGGCCGGGCGATTTATCCGACGCCCGTGCTCGGCGTCGTGGGACTTCTCGAAGACTCGAGCAAAGTGCTCGGCCGTAGTTTCGCCGGCAGCGGGGACCGGATTGTTCTGCTCGGCGAGTCGCGGCACGAATTCGGCGGCAGCGAGTATTTGAAGGTACTCCAACGCGTCGTCGCAGGGATGCCGCCTGAAGTGGATTTGCACGCCGAACGGGCGTTGCAACAGCTGCTCGTCTCGGCCGCGCGCGAAGGGCTGCTCCGATCGGCGCACGACTGTGCCGAGGGCGGTCTCGCGGTGACGCTCGCGGAGTGCTCGTTCGGGACGGGTGGGGTTGGATTGACGGTCGACGTGCCCGCGGCCGATGCGCCCGACGCCTGGGCTTCGGCATCGACGTTGTTTTCTGAGTCCGCGTCGCGAGTGGTCGTGTCGGCAACGGCAGAGAACGTCGGGGCGGTGCTGGCGCGCGCCAGGGACCTCGGCGTGCCGGCCCGGGAGATCGGCACGACCGGAACCGGCCGGATCAGCGTCTCAATCAATGGGCGGAATGTCATCGACATGGCCGTGGGCGAGGGCGAGGCCATCTGGGATGGCGCCCTGGGGAAATTTTTCAAGCAGCGAGCTGCTTAGGCCTAAGGAAGAAACAAGCCGAGGACCGAATGACCACTAAGCAGAAAATCGCCGCAACCAAGGCCGCGCGGCCGTTCGGCCGCGCGGCACAGGTCGCGGGGGTGGGGCCCCGCGACACGTGGAAAGAAGTCCCCCACGACAAACTAAAAGAGGAATGCGGAGTGTTCGGCATCTTCGGGCACCCCGAAGCCGCCAACCTGACCTACCTCGGGCTTTACGCGCTTCAGCACCGCGGCCAGGAGAGCGCGGGCATAGCCGCATCGGACGGCGTGCACGTGCGGATCTCCAAGACGATGGGCCATGTCGCCGACGCATTCTCCGAGAAGACGCTCGAGAAGCTGCCCGGCACGATTGCCATCGGACACGTACGCTACTCCACAGCCGGCGACAGCAACGTCGACAACGCGCAACCGATCCTGATTGAGTGTGCCCACGGGCAGATCGCCATCGCCCACAACGGCAATCTGGTGAACGCCAGCGAGCTCAAGGACGAGCTCGGCAGGCACGGCGCGATTTTTCAGACGAGCACGGATACCGAAGTCATCCTGCATTTGTACGCGCGGTCGCGCGCGCTGACGACTGACGACGCGATCATCGAGGCGATGTCCCACGTCCAGGGTGCGTTTTCGCTCGCGTTGATGACCAAGGACCGGCTCATCGCCGTGCGCGATCCGCACGGGTTCCGCCCGCTGGCCCTCGGCCGGCTTGGTGACGCCGTGATCGTGTGCTCGGAAACCTGCGCGCTCGATCTGATTGGCGCCACGTATGTCCGGGACGTCGAGCCGGGCGAGGTGGTCATCGTCAGCGCGACCGGCGTGAAGTCGTTCAAGCCGTTTGCGCCCGCGCCGTCGGCGCAGTGTGTGTTCGAGCACGTGTATTTCGCGCGTCCTGACAGCTACGTGTTCGGCGAAAGCGTCAACGAGGTCCGCACGAACCTTGGACGTCTGCTGGCCCGTGAAAAACCGGTGGACGCGGATGTCATTGTCCCTGTCCCGGACTCCGGCGTGTGTGCCGCGATTGGATTCGCAGAGGAGTCGGATATTCCGATGCGCGTCGGGCTCATCCGCAATCACTACGTGGGACGCACCTTCATCGAGCCACAGCAGTCGATTCGGCATTTCGGCGTGCGTGTGAAGCTGAACCCCGTCCGCAGCATTCTGGAAGGCAAGCGCGTCGTCCTTGTGGACGATTCGCTGGTCCGCGGCACGACGAGCCGCAAGATCGTGAAGATGGTGAAGGCCGCCGGCGCAAAGGAAGTGCACATGCGCATCAGCTGCCCACCGACCATTTCGCCGTGTTTTTATGGCGTCGATACTCCGCGCCGATCCGAGCTGATCGCGGCGACGCATACGCTCGACGAAATTCAGAAATACATCGGCGCCGACAGCGTGGGGTACCTCAGCCTGGAAGGTCTGCTTTCCGCGGTCGGCACGCGGCGCTCTTCGTATTGCACGTCGTGCTACACGGGGCAGTACCCGGTGGCATTCCCACGCAACGAAGCGGCCTACCTGCAGCTCGCGCTCAAACTCGACACTGATGGCGTCAAGACGTAACGGCCTCATCGCCGCCGCGCTGATTGTCCTCGCCGGCGGCCGCGGCCGCAGCCGCACAATCGCCGGCATCGCCTGCCGGAGCGGCGCAGGAGCGCGGGCCGCAAACAGTGTCAGCCGATGCCATTCAGGCCGCGATCGATTCGCTCGGCAACCTGGATTTTCCTACGCGCATGAACGCGTCGCGGACGCTCCGGCGCGCGCCCGCCGCCGCGGTTGCGCCCGCGCTGATTCGGGCGGTCGAGAGCCACAAGGACCAGTTCGCGCGGTTTCGCGCGCTCGTGTTGCTCACCGGGTTCGACGACGCGCGGACCGCCGAGCTGGTCCGCGAGGTCGTCAACAACCCGAACGATCGGCTGCGGACGGTCGCGTACATGTATTACGAGCACCATCCGACGGCGAGCATGATTCCGTCCCTGCTCAAGGCGCTGGATCGCGAGGAGAGCGAGTTCGTTCGACCGGCGCTGGTCAGAGCGCTCGCCGCACAGGGCAGCGATCCGCGTGTGCGTAAGACGCTGCTCGTCGAGGTCGGGCGTGGACAGGACTTCTTCAGAAGCGCGGTGATCGAAGCGCTCGGCGATTACCGGGCGGCGTATGCCGTTGAGCCGCTCACTGCCATCGCGCGCCAGGCCGGCCCGCTGCAGGTGGATGCTGTCATCGCCCTCGGAAAGCTGAAAGATCAGCGCGCGATGGAGACGCTCGCCGCGCTGCAGCGCAGCGCGGCTCCGGAATCGCAGCCGACGATCGCCGCCGCGATCTGTCTGCTCGGCGTCAACTGCGATACTCACGTCCGCTACCTGGTCGAGACGCTGGCATTCGCCGAGAAAAATCCTGGATACCAGGAGTTGCTGCGCAACACCGTGGCCGGGCTCGTTGCGCTTGCGAATTCGGGGAACACCCAAGCCCTGGCAGCGCTCTTCGACAGGGGCATTACGTCTGTCGATCCGCCGCGCGCGCCGATGGCGCTCGGCGCGGGCACTGTGGCGATTCGGAACACGCCGTTGCTGCTGTCGTTCCTGGAAAGCTACAAAGAAGCGGACGGCGCGATCGCGCTCATCGCGGAGGGCTTCGAGATGCTCGAAGAAGACTACGCAGAAGAAAGCTTTTTCGCGGCCGTTCGCCGCGGCTACTGGCAGGCCGCCGAGTCCTCACCGACTCGCCGCGTCGGACAGGCACTCATCGACAAGATGGAATTCTGATCGCGTAAGAATCCTTTCATGGAGCGGATGACCTACGCGGGCTCTGGCGTCGACTATGGCGCCCTCGATCCGTTCAAGCGACGAGCCCAGCTCGCCGGCCGATCGACCGCCGATGCGATTCGCCGGCTCGGCGTTTCAGAAGTCGAGGACAGCCGCGGCGAGAGCGCCTACCTGGTCGAGACCGCCGACCACTATCTGGCGCACGTCGAAGAAGGGCTCGGCACGAAGAATCTCGTGGCCGATGCGATGTATCGGCTGGTTCCCGAACGGTCCTACTACGATTCCATCGCGCAGGATACCGTTGCGATGATCGTGAACGACATGGTGACGCTCGGCGCCCTGCCGCTCGCCGTCGCCATGCATCTGGGTGTCGGTTCATCCGATTGGTTCGCGGATGAGCGCCGCGCGTCTGATCTGGTCGACGGCTGGAAGACGGCGTGTCAGCTGGCGCGCTGCGCGTGGGGCGGCGGGGAGACGCCGACGCTGAGCGGAATTGTCGATCCGTCGACCGTCGTGTTGGCCGGCTCCGCGATCGGGATGGTCCGCCCTAAAGGCCGGCTGATTCGCGCGAACATCGTGCACGGCGACGCCATCGTGGTGTTCGACAGCTCCGGCATCCACGCCAATGGCCTGACTCTGGCCCGCGCGATCGCCGCGCGCGCGCCGAACGGCTACCTGACGCCGCTGCGTGACGGCCGCACGTACGGCGAGGCGCTGCTCGAGCCCACGCACATCTACGTGCCCGCGATCGAAGATTGCCTCAACAGAGGCGTGGACATCCACTACGCGGTCAACATTACCGGCCACGGTTGGCGCAAGCTGATGCGCGCATCGGCAACGCTTCGCCTACGTTGTCGAGCGACTGCCGACGCCGCAGCCCGTCTTCGAATTCATCCAGTCTGTCGGTGGCGTCGATGATGCCGAGGCCTACGGCAACTTCAACATGGGCGCCGGCTTCGCGATCTACGTGCCCGAGAGCGACGTCGCGACGGTGTTGGACGTCGCGAAAGGATTCCCGTTCGGTGCCTTCCGTGCCGGGCACGTCGAAAACAGCGCAACCCGTCGTGTCGTCATCACGCCCAAGGGACTCGAATACTCCGGCCGATACGCTGCCGTCAGGTAGGGGTCAGACTCTCGTTTGTTTTTCGTAATTTCGACCGCCGCGCACGTTCAGTTCCGGGGTCAGACGCCCACTTTCCGCTTCCGCCGGATTGTCTCGCAGCAGTGACCCGCACGTTCAGCAAGTCCACCCATTCGGTTGGCAACCGCACGGGACCCTCGCAGAGTGGATGCGGATGCGGCCCGCGTGTGCGCCGCCATAAGCTGCACCATCGCCAGTCCTCCGCGCGCGACGACCAAGTCTGCGCTCAGCGGGTTTCGCTCGACGTATCTCCACGCCCTGAGCAAGTGCTCGTCCTTCTCGACCGCATACGCTTCGAAACCGCGACTGGTAAACCGCGCCACGTGCCGACAGTTCCATGACTCTCGCTCCAGCGTCTCGCGTGAGTAGCCGTCAGCCACTTGACGAACCGGTGAGACTCACCATCGTGGCAGCGGCCATAGTAATAAATGACAATGAGTAGGCATCAGGCAGTACGCAAGAATTCGCATCGGCAACGCGCGACCGCCTGACTCCAACGTTCCTTCGAACTGCAAGATAGTCGCTCGCATTCGCAAAAAGCACTGTGCTCTTTTGCGGCACGATTCATCACGTGGTACACATGATTTGCGAGTGTCATCCGCGGTTGCCTGGCCATAGCTCGACGACGCTGAGGCAATTGCAATGCCGCAGCTGGGGTCTGACCCCAGTACAGTACCGGGGTCAGAACCCAACGCAAAGACAGGAGCGGACGCGAGAGTGACGACGAATCGAAAGCTGGGCGTGCTGATCTCAGGACGCGGCAGCAACCTCCAGGCGATCATCGACGCGATCAAATCGAAACAGCTGAATGCGCAGATTGCCGTCGTCATTTCCAACCGGCCCGGAGCCGCTGGCCTGACGCGGGCGCGCGACGCCGGCCTCGAGACCGTGGTGCTCGATCACACCGACGCGCAGCGGTTTCCCACGCGTGAGGACTACGACCTCGAGCTCGCGCGAGAGTTGAAGGCGCGAGACGTCCGGCTTGTCTGCCTCGCCGGCTTCATGAGGCTGCTCACGAAAGTATTCCTGGACGCCTTTCCTCAGTCGGTCGTCAATATCCATCCCTCGCTGCTGCCCGCATTTCCAGGAATCAACGCGCAGTATCAAGCGTGGGAACACGGCGT
>CAWDIK010000023.1:0-32500 GCA_963802345.1 Vicinamibacterales bacterium | reverse complement strand
ACAGAAAACAAAAGTGATTCCGCTAGTAGCGGCGAGCGAACGCGGAAGAGCCCAAACCAACGTGCTTGCACGTTGGGGTTGTAGGGCCTACCAGGCCGTAAGGCCGGCGAGTCAAAAACCGAGAGAGTAGTCAAACGATCTGGAACGATCGGCCATAGAGGGTGACAGCCCCGTCGACGAAATTCTCTCGGCTCGTTGGGTAGGTTCCTGAGTACCGCGGGACACGTGAAATCCCGTGGGAATCTACGAGGACCATCTCGTAAGGCTAAATACTCTCTGGCGACCGATAGTGAACCAGTACCGTGAGGGAAAGGTTAAAAGAACCCCTGTGAGGGGAGTGAAATAGTACCTGAAACCGTACACTTACAAGCAGTGGGAGGGCTATAACCGGAGCTTGCTCCGGTCACGCCTGACCGCGTGCCTTTTGCATAATGAGCCGGCTAGTTAATCTCAGTGGCAAGGTTAAGCGAAAGCGAGCCGCAGCGAAAGCGAGTCCGAAATGGGCGACAAGTCGCTGGGATTAGACGCGAAGCGAGGTGATCTACCCTTGGCCAGGGTGAAGTAGAGGTAACACTCTATGGAGGCCCGAACCAGTGTTGGTTGAAAACAGCTTGGATGAGCTGAGGGTAGGGGTGAAAGGCTAATCAAACTTCGTGATTGCCCGTTCTCTTCGAAATGCCTTTAGGGGCAGCCTCGGGAGGTCGGCGTTGGTGGTAGAGAACTGGATGGACTAAGGGGCTTACCAGCTTACTGAATCCAACCAAACTGCGAATGCCAACGACACGTATCCCGGGAGTGAGACGGTGGGGGCTAAGCTTCATCGTCGAGAGGGAAACAGCCCAGACTATCGGCTAAGGTCCCTAATTCTGTGCTAAGTGGGAAAGGATCTGGAGACGCTTAGACAACCAGGAGGTTGGCTTAGAAGCAGCCATCCTTTAAAGAAAGCGTAATAGCTCACTGGTCAAGCGGCTCTGGGCCAACAATTCAACGGGGCTCAAGCACAGAACCGAAGCCATAGATTGGAACAGGATCTTCGGATCCTGACAATGGTAGAAGAGCGTTCTCAATGCAGTGAAGTCAGACCGAAAGGACTGGTGGAGCGTTGAGAAGTGACCCTGCCGGCATAAGTAGCGAGAAGAAAGGTGAGAATCCTTTCCGCCGTAAGCCTAAGGTTTCCTGAGGAAGGTTCGTCCGCTCAGGGTCAGTCGGGTCCTAACGCGAGGCCGAAAGGCGTAGCGGATGGATATCCGGTTAATATTCCGGAACTACTTGAAAGACGTTATCACGATGGGGGGACGCAGGAGGCTATGCGAGCCCACGATTGGACGTGTGGGTTTAAGCCTGTAGGGGGACTCGCCCGGCAAATCCGGTGAGTCATATTCCCTGAGGGGCTATAGCGAGAGCCGCAAGGCTCACAAAGTCGCAGACGCCACGCTGCCGAGAAAATCCTCTAAGGAGTCTTTCGGGTACCCGTACCGCAAACCGACACAGGTAGGCGAGGAGAAAATCCTCAGGCGCAAGTGAGAACCCTCGTTTAGGAACTCGGCAAACTAGCCCCGTAACTTCGGAATAAGGGGTGCTCTATTACCGTCAGCGGCCTCGCGCCGCGAAGCGGGAAAGAGTTGCAGTGAAGAGGCCCAAGCAACTGTTTACTAAAAACACAGGACTCTGCGAAGTCGAACACGACGTATAGGGTCTGACGCCTGCCCGGTGCCGGAAGGTTAAAGGGAGAGGTTAGCCGCAAGGCGACGCTTCGAGCTGAAGCCCCGGTAAACGGCGGCCGTAACTATAACGGTCCTAAGGTAGCGAAATTCCTTGTCGGGTAAGTTCCGACCTGCACGAATGGCGTAATGATTTGGGCGCTGTCTCAACGAGGGGCACTGCGAATTTGTGGTACCGGTGAAGACGCCGGTTGCCCGTGATTAGACGAAAAGACCCCGTGCACCTTTACTACATCCTAGTAGTGAATGCTGGCGCAATATGCGCAGGATAGGTGGGAGGCTTTGAACCCAGGCTTTCGGGCTTGGGGGAGCCAACGGTGAGATACCACCCTTATTGTTCCGGCGTTCTAACTTAGATCTGTCATCCAGATCGAGGACACTGCTAGGTGGGTAGTTTGACTGGGGCGGTCGCCTCCTAAAGAGTAACGGAGGCGCGCGAAGGTTCGCTCAGGCTGTTTGGAAACCAGCCATAGAGTGCAAAAGCATAAGCGAGCTTGACTGCGAGTCCTACAAGACGAGCAGGTGGGAAACCAGGCTTTAGTGATCCGGTGGTTCCGCGTGGAAGGGCCATCGCTCAACGGATAAAAGGTACGCCGGGGATAACAGGCTGATCCTAGCCAAGAGTTCACATCGACGCTAGGGTTTGGCACCTCGATGTCGGCTCATCACATCCTGGAGCTGTAGCAGGTTCCAAGGGTTCGGCTGTTCGCCGATTAAAGTGGTACGTGAGCTGGGTTTAGAACGTCGCGAGACAGTTCGGTCTCTATCTATCATGGGCGCAGGAGATTTGAGTGGGGCTGACCTTAGTACGAGAGGACCGGGTTGGACGGACCTCTAGTGTATCGGTTGTCACGCCAGTGGCAGCGCCGAGTAGCTACGTCCGGAAGGGAGAAACGCTGAATGCATCTAAGCGTGAAACCCTCCACAAGATGAGATCTCCCGAGCCATAAGGCTCCTAAAGACTCCTGGAAGATGACCAGGTTGATAGGCCAGGTGTGTAAGAGCAGTGATGCTTTTAGCTGACTGGTACTAATAAGTCGTGCGGCTTGACCATATTTTTTTGCACTCTGCGTGCAATGTGGATTCGGATAAGCGACCGTGTGCAGAATATTGAGTTGTCGAGGATCAGTGTTGATCTTTGAAGAGTTCGTTACGCGATTCGGCGCGAGCCTCCTCGCAGGTCCGGATGCCTCGAGCCGGAGCCTGAGCGCGCCAGCGCAACAAGTTCCCGGTGGTCATAGGAGCAGGGCCACACCCGTTCCCATTCCGAACACGGAAGTTAAGCCTGCTACCGTCGATGGTACTGTGTGGGAAACTGCATGGGAGAGTAGATCGCTGCCGGGAGTATTACCGAAAGCAAAAGCCCAGCGCTGAGAAAATCGCGCTGGGCTTTTTGCTTTTTGGGAGGGCTGAGGGCATAGTGTTGAGGGCTCCGATGCAGTTTCCCACAGCAGCCATCGACGGGCACCGTCGCCGCGCGAGCGCGAACGCGCGAGCGATCAAAAAAGCTCTGTGTGGGAAAACAGGGCCTGGCCCGCCGAAGCAACCGCGGGCATCTCAGTTGCGAAGGCGGCGAGAGTAGATCGCTGCCGGGAGTATTACCGAAACTGACAGCATTGGAAGATCGCGCTGGGCTTGATTGTGAGAGTGCGAGGCATAGCGCTGACTGCGATGCATTTACGGCAATCTCGACGTGCATGGCGTGTTCGGCGTCAGACGGAGCGAGATGATCAGAGCAATGCTCGACTGGCTCGATCACTACCTCGGCCCAGCGCTCGATAGACCGCGCATGGCTCGATCAACTGGCGACGGATACGCCCGCGAAATGCTTTGACGAAGCCTGTTGATTCTCGTAAAACACTCTCGTAACCGTCCTTACCGGCCCGTCAAGAGAGCGACCAAGGAGGAGCGATGCGCATCCTACTCTCCGTCGTCGTCGCCGTCGTGGTTCTTTCCGCCTCACCATCGTTTGCACAGAATTTCGGCCAGGTAACCGGCATCGTCGCCGACTCGACGGGAGGCGTCCTGGTTGGCGCGACCGTGACGGTCACGAATACACAGACCGGGGCCACGGCCACTCAGCAGGCCAACAGCGCGGGTATTTACGTCTTTCCAAACCTGCTCCCCGGCATTTACAACGTCAAAGTCGAGATGGACGGCTTCGTCGGCGCGGCACGCAATCGCGTCGAGCTGCAGATTCAGCAGACGATCCGGATGGATTTCCGTCTGGAGCTCGGCACGCTCAACGAGACCGTCGAAGCCGTGGCCTCGGCGCCCATGATCAGCACCGAAGACTTGACGATCGGCACCGTCATCGAAAACCGCCGCATTGTCGAACTGCCGCTCAACGGCCGCAACTTCCTCAAGATGGTCGAGCTCACGCCGAACGTCTCGGCAAGCTTTTCCGGTTCGGGATCGTCGGGTCCGCGTCAGGGTGGCGATCGCTCGACCCAGCAGCTCTCGATTGGCGGCGGCCGGCGCGAGTGGAACTACTTCACGCTCGACGGCATCAACAACACGGACGTGAACTTCAACTCGTACATCTTCCTGCCGTCGATCGATGCGCTGCAGGAATTCAAGGTGCAGACGGGCGTGTATTCGGCGGAGCTCGGCCGCGAGCTCGGCCAGGTGAGCGTCACGACCAAGGCGGGAACGAACGTCTTTCACGGCTCGGTGTTCGAGTTCGTCCGGAACGACGCGTTCGACGCGCTCCCGTATGCGTTTGCCGGGGCCGTGTCGAAATCGAGTCCATTCAAATGGAATCAGTTCGGGTTCACGCTGGGCGGTCCGGTGCAGCTCGGGCCGATGTTCAACGGCAAGGACAAGCTGTTTTTCATGACCAACTACGAGGGATTCCGCCTCCGCAACCAGCGGGAGACGCCCTACAGCGTGCCGTCGGTTGCCATGCGAAACGGCGATTTCTCCCAGGTCAGTACGGCGCTCAGAGATCCCGTGCGGAACGCACCCTTCCCGGGGAACATCATCCCGAAAGATCGCATAGACCCCATCTCGCTGGCGCTGCTCGACTACTACCCGGCGCCCAACCAGCCAGGTTCGAGTCTGGTGAACAACTACCTGGCGGTGAACCAGAACGAAACCAACAAGAACCAGTTCACCACCCGCGTCGATTGGGTGGAGAACCAGAAATCGACGTGGTACGGCCGGTACAGCTGGACGGATGAATCGATCTTCACCGGCGGAATCCGCCTGAACGGCTCGAGCGTCGCCACCAGTGCTCATCAGGTGGTGGTGGACAACGCGCGCGTGCTGACCAACACGCTCGTCAATGAGGTGCGCGTCGGCTACAACAACTTCTTCAATCACGCCGGCGGAGAGCTCAACAACGTCTACGATCCCATCAGCCAAATCGGCCTCAAGCTTCCGACGCCCATTCCTGCCGGATGCCTGGGGAACGCCGAGCATCGCCGTCGCCGGATTCTCGGGGTTCGGCGACAATTCCGAGTCGCCGTTCGTCAATCGCAACGCCAACATTCAAATCATCGACAACCTCTCGTGGACGCGCGGCAAGCACTTTCTCAAGTTCGGCGGGGAATTCCGCTTCGACACCTACGACCAGGACGGCAATCAGTTCGCCAGAGGCTCGGCGGGGTTCGCCAACAACGTCGCCACCGGCAACGCGTTCGCTGACTACCTGCTCGGGTATCTCAACACCTGGTCGTACGCGTCGGGACTCGCTGTCGCCAGACTGCACGCCACGAGCCAGGCGTATTACGTTGCCGACACGTGGAAGATCAGGCCGAGCGTGACCATCAATCTCGGATTGCGCTACGAGTTCATTCCGCCGTGGACCGACTCTTCGCAAAGGCAGATAGTGGCTGACATACCGCTGAATACTCAGCAGCCGCAGGTGCCCGATCGCGTCTCTCCATCCGGTGCTCGTCCGCGCAGGGACTGGTGATTTCTATCAGGACGCCAACATCAGGTATTCGCCAGACATTCAGGTGACGCGCGATGGGCGCTTCGGCGACCGCCCGATCAAGGCCGAGTACACGAACTTTGCGCCGCGGCTGGGCGTGGCGTGGAGTCCGACAGAAAGGTGGGCCTTTCGTGCGGGTGCGGGACGGTTCTTCGTGCAGGACATCGGCAACATCGTCTTCGACAAGAACCGGAACCTGAACGGCCGGCTGACCGTGCAATCCACCGCCACCAACCTGATTTCCACCTGGCAGGATCCGTTCAATTTCGGTGGATCGAATCCCTGCAATACACCTGCAGGCATTGTGTGCGTTGTGAGACCGCTGGTGCTGACGGACCAGATTGATCGGAAAACGCCGTCCGTCGATCAGTATGAAGCGATCGTCGAACGGCAGCTCAGCGACAACATGGCGCTCGAGGTCAGTTACCTCGCGACAGAGGGGCACGATTTGCAGCGGTGGATCAATCTCGCAAACCAGCCGGTGCCTGGCACCTCGACTCCCGCCGAACGTTCGCCTTTTCCGGAGTTCGGCTTGTTCCAGGGCGCGGCCAATGTCGGCTACTCACACTACAATTCGCTCGGCGTGAAGCTGACGCGGCGTTACTCCGACGGCCTGACGGTGCTGGGCGCCTATACGTTCTCGAAATCGACAGACAATGGCAGCGGCATCCGAACGTTGGGTACCGACCCCTTGAATCCGCAGAACTCCTACTGCCTGTCGTGCGAGGATGGGCCATCGGTGTTCGATCAACGCCATCGCTTCGTGACGTCGGTCGTCTACGACCTGCCGTTCGGGCCGGATCGCCGTTATCTCAGCGACGGGGGAGTCATGGGACAGGTGGTTGGCGGATGGAAGGTCACGTCTGTCGTCACGCTCGCCTCGGGATTTCCGTTGACCGTCTCGGCAGGTGAGGACACCGCCAATATCGGAAACTGCTGCCGGCCGAATCGCGACTTCAACGTGAGCACGAAGTCGGACGATCCGACCATCGATCGGTGGTTCAACACGGCAGCCTATTCCCGGGCGCCGAACGGTACGTTCGGTACCGCCGGTCGCAGCGAGGTGATTGGGCCCGGCATCATGAACTGGGACTTTTCGCTGTTGCGGGAGTTTCATTTCTCCGATCGGCGGCCGTACCTGGAGTTCCGATTCGAGGCGTTCAATTTCCTGAACCATCCCAATTGGGCCGAGCCCAACACCACGCTGTCGAGCGTGGCGTTCGGCAGAATCAGTGCGACGCGAACGGACATGCGGCAATTGCAGTTCGGCCTGAAGTTGATCTTCTGAGGATCGAGATCATGACCACACGAGCACTCGTCGCACTTGCGGGACTGGCGGTTGCCGCAGCCGTCGGCGGATGGTCAGGTGCGGCGAGTGCCCGGCAGAATATTGCGGAGGCGCCATTCACCGAGGCGCAGGCGGCAGCCGGTCAGGCCGCGTACGTGCAGAGTTGCGGCGGATGTCACGGCAGGACACTTTCCGGCGGCGGCGAGGCGCCCGCACTCGCGGGCAGCACGTTCATGGGTTCATGGGGGACTCACACAACCCAGGAGTTGTTCACGCGCATCCGCACGTCGATGCCGCCGGAAAACCCAGACGGTCTCTCCGCGGACACGTACGCGTCGATAGTGGCGTTTCTACTGAAGGCGAATGGCGCGCAGGCCGGCTCGAGCGCGTTTACCACCGCGACCAGCGTTCCTATCGCATCAATTGCGAGTGGACAGATGCCGGCCGGCCTGATGGCCGGGGGCGCTGCACCAGCGCGAGGCGGACGTGGCCGGGGCGGGCGTGGACGGGGAGGAGAAGACGACTCCACGGCACCGAGTGCGCCGCGAATGGGTCTCACCGTGCCCGGTTCCATCAAGAGTTACACCTCCATCACCACCGAGATGCTCGCGAATCCTCCCGATGGCGATTGGCTGATGCACTACCGGACGTACTCGGGCTGGAACAACAGTCCGCTCACACAGATTACGACGAAGAACGTGGGCCTCCTTCAGTTGAAATGGGCGTGGCCCCTCGAAGATGGAATGCGACAGCAGATCACGCCGATCGTGCACGACGGCGTGATGTTCTTGTCGACGAACATGACCAACACGGTCCAGGCGCTGGACGCACGGACGGGAGACCTGCTCTGGGAGCATCGGCTGGGGCCCATCGCGACATCGGGTCAGAACGCGACGCGGACGATGGCGATGTACGGGAACCTGGTGTTCTATCCGGCAACCGACGCCACGTTGTACGCCCTCGACGCCCGCACTGGAAACATCGTCTGGAAGACCAGGCCGGCTGAGTTCCCCGATGACAAGATCGGGGGAATCATGATGGCGAAGGACAAGTTGCTCGTCGGCATCACGCGTTGCAACGAGCTGGATGCCCGCGACCATTGCTTCATTGCCGGCTACGAGGCCAATACCGGAAAGCTGCTTTGGAAGTTCTACACGGTCGCACGTAAGGGAAAGCCGGGCGGCGATACGTGGGGGGATCTCACCGACGACCAGCGATCGGGCGCCGACGCGTGGATTGCCGGCACCTACGATCCGCAGCTCAACCTCGCATTCTGGGGCACGGGCCAGGCGAAGGGATCGAGCCGCGATCAACGCGGATCCAACGGCGACGCGCTCTACTCGAATACCACGCTGGCGCTCGATCCCGACACCGGCACACTGAAATGGTATTTTCAAAACGCGCCCGGAGAAACGCTCGATCTCGACGAGGTGTTCGAGCGCACGCTGATCGATCACGGTCAGCAGAAGACGCTCATGACCGTCGGTAAATCCGGCTTGATGTGGAAGCTGGATCGCGTCACGGGCAAATTCCTCGACGTGAAGGAAACGGTCTTCCAGAACGTCTGGGCGGCGATTGACATGAAGACCGGCCGGACGACCTATCGCGACGACATCCTCGAAAAGAAGCCGGGCCAGGCAGTCGCGTCCTGTCCGAGCCCGTCCGGCGGACACAACTGGCAGGCCACGAGCTACGATCCGTCCAACGATCTGCTCTTGCTCCCGCTCAGCCAGAACTGCGCGATGTACGGCGGCGGTCCGCAGTTGTTCTACGAGATGCCGGGAACCGACGGCAACCTGGGACGCCTGTCGGCTTACGAAACCAACACCATGCGACCGGTCTGGAGCTTTCAGCAGCGCAGCCCGTTCTTGACGGGCGTCATCTCCACCGCGGGAGGCGTCGGGTTCGTCGGCGACTTCGACCGCACGTTCCGCGCGTTCGACATCAAGACCGGGAAAACGTTGTGGGAGACGCGGCTGCCCACGACGGCGCAGGGGTATCCAACGACATTCAGCGTCGGAGGCGATCAGTTCGTCGCCGTGCCCACCGGGTACAACGGCGGCAGCCCCGAGCAGAAGCCGACGACGATGTTGCGCGGCGAGATCCAGCGCCCGACGATCGGGCACGGTGTGTACGTGTTCGGGCTGCCAAAGCGGACAGTCGAGTAACCAAATGCGAACTAAGCAGACGAAAGATTCAACCAAGATCCGGAGCGTAAGCGACGGCAGCGCATGGGGGTGGGGCCCCATGCGGATTAAGAAAAGCCTGACGGTGGTCGTGGTTACCGTTCTGTCCTTCGCGTTATGCCTGCCGCTGACAGCGGCGGAGAAATACCAGGTGTATTTGTCGGCCATGCCGTTCAATGATGCGACGCAGCCGATCATGACGGGCAAGGGAAGCGCGTCAGCCACCCTGGAAGGAAACACGCTCTCCATCTCCGGAACCTTCACAGGCTTATCGGGCCCAGCGACGAAAGCCCATCTGTCATTGAGCAGAGGTCCGGGGATTCCCGGTAGTCCGTTCGTTGATTTGACTCTGGCGGGCGATGTTGCGGGCAAGGTGACCGGCCAGATCAAGCTCGATCCAAGCCAGCTGGCGGCGTTGCGGGGCGGCAGGCTCTACATCCAGATCGATAGCGAGAAAGCGCCCACAGGTCATCTGTGGGGGTGGCTGCTCGACGAACACGAAGTCGTCGGACCGAATGTGCCGCAGAGAGGCTCGGGGTTCCTGCCGCCGTTTGCAGTGAAAACCAAATGAAGCGGACAGCTCTCTGTCATCAGAGCGGTGACGAGATGTATGTGGGAACCGGTTCGAGCAGGAAATTCGCGCCTCGTCCGTCCGGAGCATCGGAGTTCCGCACGAAGTCTTAGCGCATCCCCATATTCAGTGTCAGCTTGTCGGTCGCGTTCCACGTATCCTCGAAGAATCCCGACCAGATGCTCCAGATCGGCTTCAGGAACCGTACTCGGGTCCTTGGTGTTATTGATGGCGTTGGGGCCGCCCAGGAAATCGGATCCGCATGCGCAGCCACGCCGGGCCCGCAGACGTTGGCGATCTCCGAAGCGTAGACGTTCCGGATCGCGTCAGGAGCATCTGCGCCATGCCGGTGTTGCCGCCTGTGGTGTTCGGCACATCGGTGAACTGGCCGAAGTATTCATACCCGCCCGCCGCGATCTAGGCTGATAAAAGGTCGTCCCTGGACGCATGTATTGGAACCCGAACTTCAGGCTGTGATCGCCGTGCAGCCTGGTTGTGACCGCGGTGAACTGCGGCGTGCTCAACGTTGTCGTCGCCGGATTCCACTCCGGTGCCCGAACTGGCCAATGCCCGTGATCAGGAAATAAGGCAAGCCTCCATACCCAGGTTGCTCATAGACAGGGAGGCCGAACTGCGCCGGCACGCTGAAATCGTCGCCGTAGGCCCGCCGCCGATCCATGTCGAGGCCGGTATACCCGAAACGCCACTCGCTTACCGTCGTCGACGACCAGATATGCGTCCAGTTCACCACCTCGCCGTGCGTGCGGATGGTCGTGGGCTGCCGCCCCACAAGGATCCATCGATGACGCCCGGGTAGAGCGGCGGCAGGACGGCGTCGTTGTTGGACAGGCTCAACCGGAAAAACACCGTATCGCTCCGGCCAAGGTATTGGTCGATTCTCAAATCGCCTTGGTGGTTGTCGTAGCGCTCGATCGGGTTCGACACGTAGTTCTGGTTCAGTCCTGCGCGAGTCGGCAGAGGAAACGCCTTGAGCAGATTGAGTGCGTTCCTGTTGATGCGATTCGCCGGGATCACATTAGTGCCAGACGGGTCGATCAGATCTCTTATCCAGGCGTTTCCGGTTCCCGTGACGAGCATCCCCGTCACTGGATCCATCGCGCCTGCCGGGATGAGGCGCGTCGTCGCGGGATCCATGATGGCTCCCAGCGGGAACACGCGCCCCAACCTGTCGGTGCGCGTCCCGCCCTGCGCGAGGAGCTCGGAGAAGTTCGTGAAGTTGCTCTGGTGCATCAATGCAGTAGGTGTGTTGATCTGGAAGAGCTGCGCCTGCCTCTGCGATGTTCCTTCGTAGTCGACAAAGAAGAAGGTCCGGCGGTCGCCGCGTTGCAGAAACCGCAGCGGCCCCCCGAGCGTGCCGCCGAACTGGTTCCTGATTAATTCTCCCTTCTCCTGTCCCTGGACCTTGTTGAAGAAGTTGTTCGCGTCGAAGATGGCGTTGCGGTGGAATTCGAACAGATTCCCGTGGTGCCGATCGGTGCCGGACTTGATGCTGGCGTTCAGAACGGCGCCGCCCGCCCTGCCTAATTCGGCGCTATAGCTGCTGGTCTGCACGCGGAACTCCTGCAGCGCATCAACCGACGTACGGTACACATACGTGGAACCATTCATGAAGTCCGACACGTTGGAGTTGTTGTCGACGCCGTCCAGCAGATAGTTGTTCGCAAAGCTGTCCTGGCCGTTGGCCGAGAAGCTTCCGGTCGAGGCGAATCCACGACCGTCCTGAACGGATTGAACGACGCCGGCCGATAGTTGGGCGAGGAACGCGTAGTTGCGACCGTTCAGCGGAAGATCGTTGATGGCCTGTGACTGAATCGTCGCGCCAAGAGAGGCTTCCTGCGTTTGAAGCTGTACGGCCTCGGCAGTGACGCTCACGGTCTCGGCGAGGTTGCTGGGCTTCATCACGAAATCCGCGACATAGCGCTGCTGGATGCTGAGCGAGATGCCTTCGCGGGTGATGGGCGCGAAGCCCGGTAGTTCGGCGACGACCGTGTATGTGCCGATGCGAATCGACGGGAACTCTCGCGTCATCAAAGCGGTGATGACAGGCACAATCTGCTACAAATCGTTTCACATCGCCAACCTATACTCTGCCCGCAACAGCAACAATCATCTTTTCTTCTCCGAGGAGAACCCTGGTATGCCCGCACCATTTTCACGTGTGGCTTCGGTCGCAACGCGCCGTACGCGCAACTCCTTGTCCATGCCTCCTCGTCGTGCCGCTTCTGCGCGGTATCTCTGCAGGCAGCGCCCGCGCCGCCAGACGGCTTCGAATCACAACGCAACGCGTGCGGACTTCGATCAGTTGATGAAAGAGCTCTCCAACTGGGGCCGCTGGGGCAAGGACGATCAGATGGGGGCGGTGAATCTGATTACGCCCGCCAAGAGGAAGGAAGCACTCCGCGCCGTCAAAGACGGTGTCTCCGTGTCGATGGCGCGCAACGCGGAGATCGAACCGGCCATCGACAATCCGAGGCCGATCAACCGCGTCATGAATCCACGACGCGGCGGCAATCCCGGCAGCCCGCCGCCGGACATCAGTGGCGCCTCTGACACGTACACGATCTCCTATCACGGCCTTGTCCACACGCACATGGATGCGTTTTGCCACCGCGCATACAAGGGCCTCATGTTCAACGGCATGCCGATGACGGAGGTCACCGAGACAGGCTGCAACAAAGGGTCGATCTTTGCCTGGAAGGACGGCATCGTCACCCGCGGTGTGCTGATCGATATTCCTCGACTGAAGGGCGTCGAGTATCTCGAGCCGGGCACGCGGATCTATCCGGAAGATCTGGATGCATGGGTCAAGCAGGCGCGCCTCAAGATTGAGCCCGGCGATGCCGTCTGATTCGAACGGGACGATGGGCGCTTCGAGATTCGAAAGGCCTTACAACACCAGTCAGCTCGCAGGTCTCTACATCACGTGCGCGAAATGGCTCAAAGAGCACGACATTGCCATTCTCGGCAGCGACGGCGCCCAGGACGTCCATCCGTCGGGCATCGAGGGAATCACAGAGCCGATTCACGCCTTGTCGCTCATCGCGATGGGCGTTCCCATTTTCGACAACCTCGATCTCGAAGCGGTCGGTCGAGAGGCGGCGAAGCGGAAACGGTGGGACTTTCTGGTCACGGCATCGCCGGTTGCCGTGCCGGGCGCCACCGGTTCGGTGCTGAATCCGATCGCAACGTTCTGAGTCTGGCCAGCTGATCTGCGAGGTCGCTGCAATCGCGACTACGATCGCCAGCGGCGACGAAGAGGACGAGATGAAACTGTGGAGGCTCGGGGCTGTTCTCGTCGGGATATCTCGTCGTGATGATATCGATGATCCATTCGCAGGGTGCGCCGACGAACGTCGAGTGGCCCGTCGCCGCCGGTAGACCCGGGTGGAATGCGGTACTCGCCGCTGAAACAGATCAACGCGAGCAACGTCAACCAGCTGCAAGTCGCCTGGACCTATGACGTCAGCGACGGGGCGGGCACGCTGGAAACGAACCCGGTCGTCGTCAACGGCGTTCTTTACGGATATACGCCCGCGCAGAAAGTCTTTGCGGTGAACGCAGCGACGGGGCAGCAACTCTGGCAGTTCGACTCCGGCGCTCCGGCCAGGGGGAACAACCGCGGCGTCGCGTACTGGCGCAGACGGATCGCGACGAGCGGATCTTCGCGGGCATTCGGGAGTACGTGTATTCGCTCGATGCCAAGACCGGCAAGCCGGATCCCAAGTGGGGAGTAGACGGGCGCATCGATTTCCGCACCGACCTGCGCGGTGGACCCGAAGGTACAGCCGGCGCGCTCGGGCATCCGCCCGTCATTTACAAGGACCTGGTGATTTTCGCGGGCCGCACCGGCGAGAACCTGCCTGTCGCTCCAGGGGACATACGCGCCTACGACGCGCGGACCGGCAAGCTCCGGTGGACGTTCCACACGGTTCCGCATCCGGGCGAGTTCGGATACGACACGTGGCCGAAGGATGCCTGGACCTATTCGGGCAACGTCGCTTCCTGGCAGGGCATGAGTCTCGACGAGCAGCGCGGCATCGTGTACGTGGCCACGGCCAATCCCGTCAACATGTTCATTGGCCGGGATCGACTCGGCGACAACCTCTTTGGCAATTACGCTGCTCGCCCTCGATGCGAATACCGGCAAGCGGATCTGGCACTTCCAGACCGTGAAGCACGATATCTGGGACCGCGATCTCCCTTCGCCTCCCTCGTTGATCACCGTCAGACGCGACGGCAAGAACGTTGACGCCGTGTCGATCACCACGAAGACCGGGCACGTCTTCGTGTTCGACCGCGCCAACGGCACGCCGCTGTTTCCGATCGAGTACAAGAAATATCCCGCGAGCACGATTGCCGGCGAGGTCGCGTCCGAGACGCAGCCGCTGCCGACCAAGCCCGAGCCATTCGCCAGGCAGCTGCTGACCGCAGACATGGTGACCAAGAGAACACCTCAGGCGCACGCGGCGGCGATGGCGCAGTTCAAGAAGATGATCAGCAACGGGCAGTTCGTCCCGCCGAGCGTCGGCATCGACACCGTCAGCTTCCCTGGCATGGACGGCGGAGCGGAATGGGGTGGGTCGGCGTTCGATCCGGACACCGGCCTGCTGTACGTCAATTCGAACGAGATGGTGTGGCTGTACGCGCTGGCCGAGAACCCGAAACCCGGCACGGCCGTCAGCGGCAAAGATCTGTACAACCGCGAGTGCGCGTCGTGCCACCGCGATGACCGGACGGGCGCGCCGCCGGCGATTCCATCGCTCGTGGATATCGCCAAGAAGATGTCCGTGGCCGAAGTGCGGTCGGTTGTTTTCTACGGCAGCGGCCGCATGCCGGGGTTCCCCACGCTGGCGCCCGACTACACCAACGCGATCGTCTCGTACGTCAGAGATGGGGTCGAATCAAGCGTGCCCGATCCCTGCCGACGCGAAGCCTGTGCCGTGGGACACGCAGTACCGATTCACGGGACACCACAAGTTCCTCGATATCGACGGGTACCCGGCGATTACTCCGCCGTGGGGAACGCTGAATGCCATCAACATGAACACGGGCGAGTATGCCTGGAAGATTCCGCTCGGGGAGTATCCAGAGCTCGTGGCCAAGGGCCTGAAGGACACGGGAAGCGAGAACTACGGCGGACCGATCGTGACGGCTGGCGGTCTCGTCTTCATCGCGGCGACGAACTACGACAAGAAGTTCCGCGCGTTCGACAAGAAGACCGGCAAGCTCGTCTGGGAAACGACGCTTCCGTTCACGGGAAATGCGACGCCGGCCACCTACGAGGTCAACGGACGTCAGTACATCGTCATCGCCACCAGCGGTGCCGGGAGAGCGCCGGCCCAGCGCAACACGCGACCCCCGCAAGCCCGGCGCGAGGTACATCGCGTTTGCGCTTCCCGCCGGCGAGTACGAATGCGGCGGATCATGCACCGCACTGTCCTTACGGTGTCCGCGCAGACGCGATCGCGCCTACTTCGGATAAAATCCTGCTTACCTCTCCAACTCATGTTGAGCAAGCAAGCGGCGCTCGGGCTGATCGTCCTCGTGGCGCTGACGGGGTGTCGTGCGCGCATGGACGCCGAAGCGGCAACGACGCGGCCGGTCGTGCGTATATCGATGCGTCCAACCGACACGCTCAGCGCGTTCCTCGATCTTCCGCAGTTCTCGATGCAGGCGGTTCCGATCGGCGATGCTCAGAAGCGCCTCGAAGCCCTGGAAAAAGGCTCGGTCGACGTCGCCAGCGCGGTGGCGGACGTCACCTATGCGGCATTCTATGGCCGTCTGCCCGGCCACTCCGCACCCCTCCAGAAGATTCGCGGAATCGCGCTGATGAACCGCGCCGTCGTGCATCTTCTGATCGGACGAAACGTGAATCCGAGCAACGGGCTTCGAGGGATGCGCATCGTGCTCGGCGACCCGGTTGGTGGCAACAGCCCTCTCGGGGAACGTCTGGTCAACAGCACGGGAGTCCCCACAGCCGCTATCCGAGGCGAGTTCGCGCCCTATGACGTTGCTGCCGACAAACTGATGAAGGGAGACGTGGACGCCTTAATCGCGACCGTGCAACCGCCTCACGAGTCGATCGCGCGCGCGCTCGCCGGCGGCGCGCGATTGCTGGAGATCAAAGGGCCGGAAGTCGATCGTCTGCGGGTCCACTATCCGCTCTTGAGGCGAACGTTGCTTCCCCGCGGCACGTACCCGGGTCAGGACCTCCCGCTGCATACCGTAGGAGTCGATCTCCTGCTCGTGTGTCGCGCAGACCTCGACACGCAACTCGTGTATGAGCTCACCCGCGCGCTCCTCGAGGAGATTCCCAAGAGCGTGCGCCGCGAGGTGGATCCGCACCGCGCCCCGGCGACGGTGATCCCGCTCCATCCGGGAGCGGCCAGGTACTACCGCGAACGCGAAATGCAGCGATGACATCGAGCCGTCTTGTCGCCTTCGCCGCGCGCGCGTGGAACGTCCTGACGATTCTCGTGTTCGCGGGAATCGTCGCGCTGCTGGCGTCTGGTTACCGTGCGACGCGCGAATGGGAGGACGGAGTGTCCACCCGAATCGCCCACCAGACCGAAGAAAGCGCAGACCTGATCATCAAGGCGATCAGCCGCGACATGCGCGGCGCGCAGGCGATGGTTCTGGCCAACCGCGATTGGGATGCGCCGTTGCCAGCCGACTCGGCCGACCTGGACATCACCGAGCAGGTGGCCACGATATTCGCGCGATACCCATATCCCGAATCATTTTTTACGTGGCGCGGCGGAAACCACGGCATCATTTTTTTCAGCCGAAGCACCCGCCTGCCGCCGTGGATGTCTCAACACAACCGAGCGACCGACTCGCCGATCTCGACGATGGTCGATCCACCGGCCGGTGAGTACGTGCGGCAGCGCTTGTTGCCGTCCATCGCCGCGCAGCAACGATACGCCGTGTTCGATACGGACTTCGCCGGAGTGCCCTATCAGGTCGTCGCCAGAATTACCTATGCCGATCCGCTTCGCGAGCATCTGGAATCCGTCAGCGGGTTCACTGTCAATCTTGACTGGGTTCGCGCTCAGTACTTCACCGACATCCTCAGGGACGTTGGACCGACCGCCAGTGGCGGGCTCACTCAGGATGTCGTGCTCCTCGACGACGATGACCGCGCCATATTCGGCTCGAACAGCGACACCCCGCCTCTCGCCGAACGACGATTTCCGCTGCTCTTCATGGACTCTTCCGACACGGCGTCGGATCTCCCGCCGGGCATGAATCTCCGCCATTGGAAACTCCGTGTCAGCGCATCACGGGATCCGATGTTGCTGTCGGCACATCGTCGCGCGGACACGACGTTGCTGGCGACTGGCGTGGCCGTCGTCATCTGCGGAATAAGTCTCGTGCTGGCGCGCAGGACGGTGCTGAACGACGCGAAGCTTTCCGAAATGCGGTCGCGTTTCGTGTCGTCAGTCACTCACGACCTCAAGACGCCGCTGGCGAACATTCATGCGCTCGCGGCCACACTCGAACGCGAGTCGCAGGTGACGTCGGAGCGCTACCGTGCGTACCCTCACCTGTTGATTCAGGAAGCCACCAACCTCAGCCGGCAGGTCGACAACCTGCTGGCGTATGCCCGGATCACGGATGTGACCGAAACCTATGCCTTCGAGCCCATGGCCGCCGCGGAGCTCGTCGACGAGGCGCTGAAGAGCTTCCAACTTCGGCTTGGTGAGAATGGCGTTCGTGTCGACGTGGACGTGCCGGACGATCTTCCGTTTGTTCGCGCCGATCAGCGAGCCATGGTGCTCGCCCTGAAGAACCTGATCGACAACGGGCTGCGTCATGCGCGCGGTAGAGAGCATGGCAACCTGCGCATCGCCGTGCGACGGGCCGGACCGAACGCGTTCATTGAGGTGCAGGACAATGGATGCGGCATATCGGCGAAAAAGCTCGCTGCGCTTCGTGACAGCATCGCGAGTCGGGCATTCGCGCCGGCCGACGGGGGCGGATTGGGACTGGCGATCGCCAGCAAGGTCGTCGCCGACCACGGAGGCGTGTTGACGGTGGACAGTACGCTGGGAGCGGGGACCCGCTGCGTCATTGAACTACCGGCGTGTTGAGGACGATGGCTCACCGCATTCTGGTCGTGGAAGACGATCCCACTCTGCGCCTTGTGCTTCGCGACAACCTCCAGACGGAAGGCTACAACGTGGAGGTCGCCGCCGATGGTGCGTCCGCAGTGAAAAGCGCCCGCGCGACAATCCCTGACCTGGTCGTTCTCGATCTCACGTTGCCGGACCATGACGGCTTCGAGCTGCTGCCTATCCTGCGGTCGCTGGGACAGGTTCCGATCATCGTTCTGACAGCGCGCATCCAACGGAACGAAAAACTCAAGGGCCTGGCCCTCGGCGCGGATGACTACATCACGAAGCCGTTCGATCCGGCCGAGCTCCTTGCGCGCATTCGTGCGGTCCTGCGGCGCGTGCGGCCCGCCGTCAGCCGGATCCGGCTGGGGTCTGTCACCATCGACTTCATCACGAAGCAGGCATCGAGTGGACGGCGCACGATTCCTTTGACGCATCGAGAATTCGAGCTGCTGAGCTATCTTGCCGACCGCCGCGATGTCGTCGTGCCGAGGAACGAGTTGCTCCGCGCCGTGTGGGGATATCTCGATCAGCGACATCGTGACGAGAACCGTCGATTTCGCCATCGCCCGACTTCGGCGAAAGATCGAAGAGGATCCTCACCACCCACACTTCATCCGCACGGCGCACGGTGACGGCTACTGTTTGAGCGGCGTCTCGGACGATGACTCGCGGCCAGCCAAAGGGAAGCCAATCCGCGAACACTGACCGGTTCACAACTCCCCTGTCCGTCCTGCAACACGCGCACAATCTGCTACAAATTCTCGCGATCGCGCCGACCTATACTGCTGCCTCCACGCCAACCCGGAGAACGTCGATTCTGACCGCGCTCGGCAGGAGGACTGCTATGAGACACGTGCGTCACGCAGGTCGTGCTCTGATTCTTTTAAGCCTGACATTGGTTTGTACGACCGCCGCATTCGCGCAGGGGCGCGCCGACATCGTCGGCCGTGTCACCGACAACAGTGGCGCAGTGCTGCCCGGTGTGACGGTCAGCGCCCAAAACATGGCGACCAACATCGTCAGCACCACGATCACCACTGATACCGGCGACTACCTGTTCACGGCGCTCCCGATTGGCGCCTACACGGTGAAGATCGAGCTCACCGGATTCCAGACCAAATCGACGCGCATTTCACTTTCGACCGGCGATCGCGTCCGCGTGGACGCTGCTCTCGAGGTCGGCTCCCTCAGCGAAACCGTCCAGGTAACCGGGGAGGCGCCTCTCCTGCAGACCGACACCTCGCGGGTCGCGTCGCTCGTCAGCGAGAGGATGGTGCAGGACGCGCCGATTCAGGGCCGCAACATCATCAATTTCATCCAGTTGACGCCCGGCGCGAGCGAAGGCAATGCCAATGCGACGACCAGCGGCAACCGGCCCGACGATCGGCGGCAGACCTCGGCCGTGTCGATCATGGGCGCGGCCGAGAACGACAACTCGCAGCTCATCGATGGCATGGACAACACCGAGCGGGTTCAGGCCGGCATGGGCATCAAGCCCTCGATCGACGCGATTGCCGAAGTGCTGGTCCAGACCAATAACTACTCGGCCGAGAACGGCCGCACGCTCGCTGGCGTGATCAACATCATCACGAAGTCGGGCGGCAACCGTTTCAGCGGTTCGGCGTTCGAGTTCACCCGCCACGAGCATTCGACGCGAAGAACTTCTTCGCGACTTCGAACGATACGCCGCTGAACCGTCTGCACCAGTTCGGCGGAAGCCTTGGCGGCCCGATCAAGGCGAATCAGACGTTCTTTTTCGTCGACTACGACCAGAACCGCATCCGTAAGGGCGTGACGAGCGTCGTGACGGTCCCCACGATGAAGATGCGGTCTGGAGACTTCAGCGAGGTCCCGGCGGTCATCTACGATCCGTTGACGATTCCCCGCCTCCCATTTCCGGGCAATCAGATTCCGGCCAACCGGATCGAGCCACTCGCGGCGAAGCTCTTCGCGCTCTATCCGGCACCGACCAGCCCCGGGCTGGCCAACAACTTCGCGATGGAAAACGAGTCGTGGCAGACCAATCACACGACAGACGTGCGGGTGGACCATCGCTTCAGCAACACCGACAGCATCTTTGCCCGGTACTCCTACAACAAGACGACCGGGCTCACGCCCAGCATGTGCCCCGTCGCCGACTTCCAGGGACGGAAGATCGATCCGACGTGCAACACGCAGGGCACGCAGGGCATCTACTCGGGCCCGTACCTGTCGTACGCGCACAACGCGATCGCCAGCTGGGTGCACATCTACAATCCGACACTCGTCTCCGAGGTGAAGTTCAACTACGTCCGTCCGCTCACGACGGCCGAGCGCCCAGAGGCGAACGATGCGGATCTCGGACAGTTCCTCGGGATTCCAGAACATCAACTACCCGGACGATCCGATCACGGGCGGCATGCCCTGGTTCGAGCCGCGCCCGCTGTCGTACGCCGCCATCGGAGACCCGACGTTCATTCCGATGACGACCGAAAACCACAACTACCAGTTCGCGGGCTCGGTCACCAAGACGCTGAGTTCGCACAGCTTCAAAGTCGGCGGTGGGGTCGTCTACCGGCAGTTCGGCGTGCAGCAGTCGCAGTCGCCGCGCAGCATGTTCGCGTTCGACGTCGCCCCGACGAGGAGCTCAGCGGGCGTGGGCGGCGACACATGGGCATCGTGGCTGCTCGGCTATCCCAGCCTGATTCAGCGCATCCACTTCCCGATTCACCCGGAGAACCGCACCTACGAACCGAGCATGTTCGTACAGGACGACTGGCGAGCCACTTCGTGGCTGACCGTCAACCTTGGCCTGCGATACGAGATTTTCACGCCCACGACGGAAGTCGAGGACCGTATGTCGGTCTTCAATGAGGAGGCGGGAAAGATCCTCGTCGCGGGGCGGGACACGACGCGGACGGGCGGCGTCAACACCGACTACAGCGATATCGGGCCGCGCGTCGGGTTTGCGGCGACGCTGCCGGGCAGGATGGTCCTGCGGAGCGGCTTCGGCATGACGTACAACCCGGTGCTGCGAGGCGCCGGTTCGTTCCTGAAGAACCCGCCGTTTACGCAGAACTTCGGGCCGACCAACAGCGCGGCGGCCTCTGCGCGGCCTTCCCGACATTCTCCTGAGGACGCCGGTTCCGCCGCTGACCTGGAACAGCGAATTGACGCCGGCGGGTCAGGTGCAGCAGCCCGACCCGGACTACAAGGCCACCCGCGCCAAGCAGTTCAACGTGGTGCTCGAGAAAGAGCTGTCCGGGAGCGTTCTGTCGGTCGCCTACATCGGACTCCGTGGCGATCGCATCAACCAGAACCAGAACATCAACATGCCGCTCGATAGCAGCCGGGAACGTGCAGCAGCGGCGGCCGTATTTCTCGCAGTATCCGCACCTGACCAACATCAACATGATCCGCAACCTCGGCGAGCGGAAATACGACGCGATGCAGCTGGTCTTCCAGCGGCGGTATGCCGGCGGTCTCGCATTCAACACGCACTACACGCTGGCGGAGGGGCAGACGCTGGCGCTGATGCCGTGGGATAACACCCAGCTCGAATGGGGCAACACGAACACCTACGATGTCCGTCACAAGTGGGTGGGGACCCTCAGCTACGAGTTGCCGTGGGGCGAGGATTTGCAGGGTTTGTCGCACGGGTTCCTCAGCGGCTGGCAGACCAACGTCGTGGCCTTCTGGCAGACGGGAATGGCGTTCAGCGTGACCAACTGCCGCCCAGCGCACCAACGTCGGCGGCGCCGATCGGCCCAACCTGATTGGCGATCCTGAACTGCCGAGCGACGAACGGACGATTCAGCGATACTTCAACACCGCCGCGTTCGAGCTGCAGCCGCAGTTCACCGCCGGCAACGCACCGGTGGGCCTGTTGCACGGTCCTTCGCAGCGGCGCTTCGATTTCTCGATCTTCAAGACGTTCGATATGGCGCGCGACAGCCGGCTGCAGGTTAGAATCGAGGTCTACAACGTCACCAATAACGCGAACTTCCAGCCGCCCGACGGAACCTTCGGGGGAGCACGTTCGGGTCGATCTCGAGCACGGGCAATTCGATTCCGCGGCAGATGCAGTTCGGGATCAAGTACCTGTTCTAGCGTGCAGCACGGCGCAGGGGCGAGGGGTTCGCCGCGACACGGGGTTAGCTGGGGCGATAGGCAATGCGCGTCAAGCACCTTACTCCGTACCCCTTACCTGCCGATTCTCGTCGGGTTCGTCGCCTCACTGTGCATCGCCGCTGCACAGGAACCGCCGCCGGTCAGCTTCAAGACCGAAGTCAATTATGTGGAGGTCGGTGCGGTCGTCACCGACGAGCAGGGCCGCTTTGTCCGCACGCTAACCAGGGACGATTTTCAGATTCTCGAAGATGGCCGGCCCCAGAAGGTGGCCGGCTTTTCGCTGGTTGATCTCCCCGTTCAGCGCCCTCCTGCGTCCACCTCCGATCTGCAGCCGATTGAGCCCGATGTGTCGACCAATGCAGGCGGCTTGCAGGGCCGGCTGTACTTGATCGTCCTCGACGATGTGCACACGGATTTGCCGCGCACGGGGCTCGTGAAGGCCGCGGCGCGCCGGTTCATCGAGCGCAACCTCGCCGACAACGATCTCGCAGCCGTCGTCACGACAAGTGGGCGGTTCGAGGCCGTTCAGGATTTCACGTCCAACCGGCGCCTCCTGCTCGCGGCGGTCGACACGTTTGTCGGGCAGAAGCTCAGATCCGCAGTCCTGGAAAAGCTCGACAGCTACCAGAGAGAGATGGATCTCACCGGTCAGGATCTCGGACAGAGGGGCAAGACCGCGAACGACGCGTACGACGTCGAGCGCGGCCAGCGCGCGCGCAATACGCTGCTCACCCTCAAGAACCTCGCGGAGTCGCTGTCGGGCGTGCACGGACGGCGCAAGGCCCTGGTGTACATCAGCGAGGGGATCAGCTACACCACGACCAACTTCGAAGAGTGGCGGGAGATCAGCGGAAATGCCCGAACGGGTGTGGCTATCGAAGGCGTTCTGCGCGACACGATTACGGCCGCTTCGCGAGCGAATGTCAGCATCTACAGCATCGATCCCCGTGGGCTCACGAACCTGGGGGACACGGGCATGGAGATCAATTACGTACCCGAGAATCCCAATCTACGTCTGGACAGCGCGGGGCTCCAGGATGAGCTCAGGCTCTCGCAGGATAGCCTGCGCGTGCTGGCCGAGCAGACGGGGGGCCTTGCGTTCGTGAACTCGAACGACCTGGGGGAGGCATTCGATCGTGTCGTTCGCGACAACAGTTCCTACTACATGCTGGGGTACTACCCGACGAACGAAAGGCGCGACAATCGGTTCCGGCGGATCGAAGTACGGATGAATAAACCTGGTCTGCAAGTCCGCGCGCGCAAGGGGTACGTCTCTCCTGGAAAGAGCGAGCCGGCCGCACGCCGCCTCGCGAAGGTGGAGGGATCGGCCGAGCTGGCCGACGCACTGAATCGACCGATTCCGACAAGCGGTCTCACTCTCCGCGCCAACACGGCGTCATTCAAAGGCGCTGCGGCGAATACATCGGTGGCCGTCACGATCACGGTCGATGGATCCGGGTTTACGTTCGCGGAGAAAGACGGCTGGATCGAGGACAAGCTGGAAGTGTCGGTCAGCGCCATCGATGCGAAGGGAATAGTCCGCGGCAGCGAGCATTTCGATCTGAACATCCGTATCCGCTCGGAGAGCCGCCCGATTCTGACCGCCACCGGGTTCCGGGTCATCTCGAAAATCGATGTGCCTCCGGGAAAATACAACCTTCGCATGGGAGTACGCGAATCGGGCGGCGGAGCGCTGGGCACCATCCTCACCGACCTGGAAGTACCGGACCTCGTAACGCCGCCTCTTGGGATGAGCGGCCTCATGCTGAGTTCTGTGGACACGGGCGGCGTGCCGACCGGACGGGCGGAGCAACTGAAGAGTCGGCTGCCGATTGTGCCGTCGACGACGCGCGAATTCCGATCGAGCGACGAGCTGGTGATCTTCGCAGAGGTGTACGACAACGAGCGAGTCAAGCCGCATACGGTCGATGTGACGGCAACGATTCTGGGGGACGACCGCTCGAAGCCGATAAGCCGCCATCAGGAGCAGCGCTCGAGCGCGGACCTTGCGGCGAATGGCGGGACGTTCAGCTATGCCGCCCAGATTCCGCTGAAGGATTTGAAGCCAGGCGTGTATTCCGTGCGCTTCGAAGCCATCTCGCGACTGGATACCGAGACGAGCGTCGTGCGAGAAGTGCAATTCAGCGTGCGGCAATAGCCTATTGGATCAACGCTGAGGAGACATGAACTGCCGAGCCGCCGGCTGTTTCGAGGAATCTTCATCGCCAAGTCCCCATAGCGAAGCATCCCGACGGCACGTTCAAGGGAGCGATCGAAGAGTACGACAAGCGCTGGCGCTTCAAGGCGCGCCGGTGGGTCGATTTTCCCTTCGAGAAGCGCAACACTGGATTCGAGGGTCTCGCGTCGGTGGAATTTCGCGGGCAGCACTTCTTGCTCGCGCTGTGCGAAGGGCAATAACTGCCGATGCGGGCGCAAAAGCAGGAAGGGCGGACGTGGACGCATACACGTCCTTCGGCAGCGCGGCGGTCTGTGGAAACCCGTCGCGCGCATCAGGCTTCCCCGGCACGTCAAGTTCAAGGACTATGCGGGGATGGCCGTTAGAGGCGATCGGATCGCCGTCGTATCGCAGGAATCTTCGAGGCTTTGGCTTGGCCGCTTCCGCTCAGGTGAGTGGAAAATCAAAGGGACAGGACGGGTCTACGATTTCCCACGGACGAAAAAGGGCAAGAGGCTGTACCACACCGTGGAATGCGTCTCGTGGCTCTCGCCCACGACACTCGTTGCCGTCTCCGATCTCCGCAAGAAGCGTTACCCGAAACGAAGTGCCCGAACCGATCAGTCGATTCACGTCTTCAAGGTTGCCTGACGCGAATCAGTCCGGCAACCCGAACGCAATAATCGCCGACCCTGCGGCGACCGCGACGTGCTGCTTGTTGTCGAACACGTAGGTCATCGGCGACGCCTTCCAGTTCTGGTTCGTCTGGAAGCTCCACAACGGCTTCCCGTTCGCGGCATCCGCTGCCATGAGCGAACCGCTGTCTTCGCCGAAAATCACGATGCCGCCTGCCGTGCTGAGCACGCCGCCCCACGACGTGACAGGACCGGGTTGCGGCAGTTCCCATGCGATTTTTCCTGTTTGGATGTCGATCGCGCGGAGGACGCGTTGCGCCGGCTCATCGGGCGCCTGCATGAATGACCCGCCCATGTAGCCTTTGCCGGCCGCCCACTCCATCGGAATCTTCGTGAAGATGCCGCACTTGTCGTTTGTCTGCACGTAGTAGAGACCGGTCGCCGGATTGAACGACGTCGAGTACCAGTTCGACGCGCCTTCGAGCGACGGGCAGACCCGCCGGCCTTCGAGGGTCGGCTCCATATCCGGAACGCGGATCGGCCTTCCTTCCGCAGTCAGGCCTGTCGCCCACGTGACGTTCTTGATGTACTTGGTGCCGAAAAGAAACTTTCCATCGGTGCGATCGAGCACGTAAAAAAATCCGTTGCGATTGGCCTGCACGAGCAGTTTTCGCGGCTTGCCCTGCCAGTTCGTGTCAATCAACGCGGGTGTTTCCTGGGCGTCGTAGTCCCAGACGTCGTGCGGCGTGAACTGGAAATGCCACTTCAGCTTCCCGGTCTTCGCATCCAGCGCGATGATGGAATCAGAGTAGAGGTTGTCGCCTTTGCGATCGTCCCCGTAGAGATCGGGCGTCGGGTTCCCGGTCGGCCAATAGATCGTGTCGAGCTCAGCGTCGTAGGTGCCCGTCAGCCACGTGGTCGCTCCCGGATGTGCGATGCCGCCTCCCTGCCACGTCTCGGAGCCCGGTTCGCCTGGTGCGGGCACCGTCCAGAATCGCCACACTTCCTTGCCCGTAGCCTGATCGAACGCGGCCAGGAAGCCGCGCACGCCTTCGTCGCCTCCGGAGGAACCGGAAATGACGAGGTTCCCCACGACGAGCGGCGCGCCGGTCGCGTTGTAGTTCTGGCGCCAGTCGGCCATCTCGGTTTCCCACAGGAGCGCGCCGGTCGAGCGATTGAGCGCGATGATGTGCGCGTGGTCGGTCACCATGAACACGCGATCGCCCGCCACAGCCACGCCGCGGTTCGACTCCGCCCGCCGCGTTGCCGATGAGCCCTTTGGTTCGCGGACGCGAGTAGTGCCAAATCTGCCGGCCCGATCCGGCGTCGAGCGCGTAGCACTGATTCGCGCTCGTCACATACATCACGCCGTCCACGACGACCGGCGTCACTTGCAGGGGTGGAGTGTTTGGCAGACTGAACATCCACTTGGGCGCGAGCCGCGCCACAGTGGTCTTGTTAATCTGGGTCAGCGGGCTATACCGGCTCCCAGCCGTCTGTCCGTTGTAGCTCGGCCAGTCGGTCTGCGAGGTCACGGCTCTGTACCGATCGCCGGCTGATAGGCGCAGCAGGTGAATCTTGCGGTCGTCCCCAAGCAGCTGGAGGTCGCTCGTGCCCCGATTCAACACGAGGCCCTCGAGCGAGCTGCCGTTGGCGAGCGCAATCTTCGTGCGAACGGGGCCGGAGCCTTCGCGAGGTCGCAGCGTTCGAAGGAAGCTGATGAGCTCGCGAACCTCGGCGTCAGAGAGACTCGGCGATGCAGGCATGCCCGCCGTGAGCAGCCCCTGGCGAATGACCGTCGTCAGTTCCTCGTCCGTGCGGGCGGGCACGCGCGAGACGATCGAGGGACCCAGCTCGCCGCCGCCGCCGTTGCTTCCGTGACATCCGGAACAGCGGCTTGCGTAAGTCGTCCTGCCCGGATCGGCAGACTGGGCGGCGGCGGAGCTTGCAAACAGCAAACACAGGAACGGCAGCAGCAATCGCATGGCGATGAGGCTAACACAACGCCGAGGCGCCGGGATCGCCGAGCTGGATCCAATCGCTGACGCAGATCTGGCTAACCAGCGTGAGCATGCTACGCCGGCCGGACGGATCGTTGACGCACTGGTAAACAGTGCACCCGCAACGCCTCGTATTCGTATATGTTGAGGAGCCATGCGCGGATACCTGCGTGCCCTGCATGCAATGATGACGATCGGGGTGTGCCTGACGCTCACTCCAGCGTCCGCGCAGACCCCCTCGCCGACGGCCGAGCTCGACACGTTCATGGCGCAGGTCCTGACGCGCCGCGACGAGAACTGGAAGAAGGTTCAGCAATACATCCTGGACGAGCGCGAACGTGTCGAGCTGCGCGGACCTGGCGAGACGCTGCTCTGGGGAACCAGGCGCGAGTACATGTGGTACCCGCGCGACGGGTTTTTCGTCCGGAGCCCGGTCCGTTTCAACGGCGTCGCCATCAGCGAAGCCGAGCGGGAACGGTACGAACAGGCCTTTCTGACACGAACGAAGAATCGCGACGAGCGCGCGAAGGAGCAGGGAAAAGAGACCGAAGGCACGGCCGACGTGGCGCCGTCCGACCTGCAGGGCCTTCTTCAACAGACACGCGAGCCGCAGTTCGTGTCCTCGGCGTACCTGCTGAAGTTCAAGTTCGAGGAAGGCCGTTACGCGCTGGTGGGGCGTGAAACGATCGAAAACCGGTCCGTCCTTCGCATCGAGTACTACCCGACCAGGCTCTTTTCCGACGACCCGAACACGCGCGCGGAGGCACGCGCGAAACAGGTGGCCGGCCCGAAGTCCCGCGGACGACGCGTACGGCGAGGAAATGCAGCGGCTGATGAACAAAGTCTCGCGCGTCACGCATGTGGGTGGAACCGGACCAGAAGCAGATAGTGAAGTACACCTTCGAAAACGTCAGCCTCGATTTTCTCCCCGCCTCGTGGCTCGTGCGCGTGACCGAGCTGCGCGCCAACATGCTGATGAGCGAGGCGTTTCCAGGCGTATGGCTTCCGAAGCGGATCGACGTGCTGGGCTCGTTCGTGCTCGCGCCCGGACCGTTCGCCGTCAGCTATGACATCCAGTACTCCGGATACCGCGAGGCGGCAGCCTCGGGCAAATACCTCGGCCCGGCAAGCCGCCCTCGCTGACGTGCGCAGAACCGCAGGTCTGATCGCCGCTGTACTACTCCTGACCTCTTCGCCGCTCGCAGCCCAGCAGGAGATCGTTGCTGCGATTCAGGTGCACGGGAACACGCTCACCCCGGCCGACGAAATTATTCGCGTCTCGGGCATCATCGTCGGAGTTTCCGTGTCCGACACACTCTTGTCGGACGCCGAAGCGCGCCTGAGCACGGCAATGAAGTTTGAATCGGTGGAGGTGCTGAAGCGGTTCGCGTCGATTTCAGACCCGACGCGGGTTCTCGATCTTGATCCAGGTCGACGAAGGCCCGGTCCGCGTGGATCTTCCGGATGTCGATATCGCCCCTGAAGAGAGCCCGGCGCCGCCGGCGCCCCGCCCGGTTGTCGTCCGCCGCTCGAAGTTCGGAGTGATGTTCGTCCCGATTCTCAGTGCGGAGGATGGTTATGGATTCACGTACGGCGCACAGTTCGCGTTCGCCGGCCACCGCGCCGCACGGCGCCGCATCGTCGTGCCGGCGAGTTGGGGCGGGGACAAGCGAGTCGGCGCCGAATATCAGCAGGAGTTTTCGAAGCGTTTCGCTCCGCGGCTGCGCGCGGGAGGGCTTCTTCAGAGACGCACGCATCCGTTCTTCGAGGACGACGCCGACCGGAAACGCGTGTGGGGGCGAACCGAGTGGCCGATCGTCCGGCAAGTTCATGCGGGCGGCGAAGTCGCGTGGCAGACATCATCGCTCAACGGCGAAGAAGTACGAGCGACGTTCAGTCGGCGCTGATGTCGTCGTCGACACGAGAGTCGATCCGTTGATGCCGCACAACGCCATCTTCGTTCGATCGGCGGTGGAGCGGCTCTTCTTTTCGCCAACCGGCACAGCGGTGAGAACCGAAATCGACGCGAATGGTTATGTCGGGTTGTACCGCGGGATGGTGCTCGCCCTCCGAGCCGTTCGGGAAGATTTCAGCCAGCCGGCGCCGGCCTTCTACAAGTCCGTGCTCGGCGGCTCGCGCAATCTCCGCGGGTTCCGCGCCGGCTACGCCGTCGGAGACACGCTCGTCGCAGGCTCTATCGAGCTGCGAATTCCGACGACATCGCCGCTTCGGATGGCGAGATTCGGGTACAGCGTCTTCATGGATGCCGGCACGACCTATGACCAGGGTGAGCGGTTCGGCGATCAGAAACTCGAGAAAGGCGTTGGCGCCGGAATCTGGGCGACCGCGCCGCTGTTCCGCATCGGTCTTTCGGTCGCGCGCGGCCTGGGGTCCGGTACGCGCGTCCATATCGCTGCCGGGCTGACGTTTTGACGGCTTTGCTGAAAGAGCAAGAGCCGAGAGCCAAGAGCCGAGAGCCGAGAATGTAGCATAGAAGGATGCAGCTGCACGACATCGCAGCGGCCTCGAATGCCGTCTCAGGTACGCGGCGACGTCTCGACAAAATCAGCGAGCTCGCGCAGATCCTGCATCGCCTCACTCCTGAGGAAATTCCCATTGCCGTCGCCTATCTGTCCGGTTCGCTTCCGCAAGGTCGTATCGGTCTCGGATGGTCGGTCATTTCGCAGGCGCGCGCCGTAGCCGCCAGCGGAGCAGCCATCCATCGAGTTGACAGAGCTCGATGACGCCTTCTCACGAATTGCGAAGATCAGGGGCGCCGGGGCGTCCCGCACGCGAACACAACTCCTGATCGAGGTCTTCAGCCGCGCAACCGAAAGTGAACAGGAATTTCTCGTGCGTCTCCTTTCGGGCGAGCTTCGCCAGGGTGCGCAGGAAAGTGTGGTCGCGGAAGCCGTCGCGAAAGCGGCACATGCGCCGGCTGCAGCCGTCCGGCAGGCGGCGATGTTGTGCGGAGACCTGGGGGAAGTGGCGCGCGCAGCGCTTGTGGACGGTCCGCAATCGCTGTCGAAATATGCCATTCAATTGTTCAGGCCGATCGAGCCGATGCTCGCGTCGCCGGCCGAAAGTGTGTCGGAGGCGATAGAGGCGTTCGGCGAGGCGGCGTTCGAGCTGAAGCTCGACGGCGCCCGCATCCAGGTACACAAGTCCGGCGGGCAGGTGCGCGTGTTTTCGCGGGCGCTTCGCGACGTCACGTCCGCGGTGCCGGAAGTCGTCGAAGCCGTCGCCTCGATGCCGGCCCGCGATCTGATCCTCGATGGAGAGGTGCTGGCGTTGCAACCCGACGGAACGCCGTTGCCGTTCCAGGAGACGATGCGCCGATTTGGGAGGCGGTTGGAGGTCGATCGTCTTCGAACGGCGTTGCCGTTGACGCCATTCTTCTTCGATTGTCTCTACGCCGACGGCCGTCCGCTCACCGCCGAGCCGCAGCGCGCGCGATTCGCGGCGCTGCAGAGTGCTGTAGGAGACCTCGCGGTCCCGCATCAGGTCATCAGTGACGCCACCGCGGCCTCTGAGTTCTTCGACCGCGCCATTGCGAGTGGGCACGAAGGCGTCATGGCCAAATCGCTCGACGCGCCGTATGCCGCCGGCAGCCGCGGAAGCGCATGGCTGAAGATCAAGAACGTGCGCACGCTCGATCTCGTCGTGCTTGCCGCCGAGTGGGGCAGCGGCCGCCGCAAGGGCTGGCTGAGCAATCTTCATCTCGGCGCTAGGGATCCCGACAGGAACCGCTTCGTCATGCTGGGAAAGACCTTCAAGGGGATGACGGACGAGCTGCTCGCATGGCAGACCGCGGCGTTGCTCGAGCGGGAAGAGCGGCGCGAAGCCCACGTCGTCTACGTGCGTCCGGAGCTGGTCGTCGAGGTCGCCTTCAACGACGTGCAGGAGAGCCCGCAGTATCCTGGAGGACTTGCGCTGCGATTCGCGCGCGTCAAGGGGTATCGTCCCGACAAGGCCGCGACGGATGCCGACACGCTGCAGACGCTTCAGGCAATCTATCGCACGATGACTGGCCGCGAAGTGCCATCGACGAGGCTATGACGAATGCCTGAGCTCCCTGACGTCGAGTTGTACCTTTCCGCCCTCCGCGCGCGCATCGAGGGTCGCGTGCTCGAAGGCGTGAGGCTCGCGACGCCGTTTCTCCTCCGCTCGGTCGAACCGCCGCTCGATCAGGTCGAGGGCCGTCTTGTCACGGGATTCCGGCGTATCGGCAAGCGAGTCGTGTGGGAGCTCGAGGGTGAGCTCTTCCTCGTGTTTCATCTCATGATTGCCGGCCGGTTCAAATGGCGGGAGCGCGCCGCGGTGATCCCTCGCAAGGTCGGGCTTGCGGGCTTCGATCTTTCGCACGGAACTCTGCTTCTGACGGAGGCAGCCACGCAGAAACGCGCGTCGCTGCACGTGGTGCGAGGGGAAGCAGCCCTCGGCTCATTCGATCCAGGAGGGCTCGAGGTGATGACGAACGGCGCCGCGGCATTTGCGGAGGCGCTTCAGAAGGAGAGCCACACACTGAAACGCGCACTGACCGATCCGCATCTGTTCAGCGGCATCGGTAACGCCTATTCCGATGAGATTCTTCATCGCGCGCAGCTGTCGCCATTCAAGCTGACCCGACAGCTCACGAGCGCAGAAATCACGGTCCTCCATGACGCAACCGTGGCGACACTTGCCGAATGGACGGCGCGTCTTCAGGATGAGGCGGGTGAACATTTTCCCGAGAAAGTCACTGCGTTCCGCGAAGGGATGGCTGTGCACGGCCGCTTCGGGCAACCCTGTCCGCGCTGCGGTACGCCCGTTCAGCGCATCGTGCACGGCGAGCACGAAGTCAACTATTGTCCCGCGTGTCAGACAGACGGCCGGCTCCTGGCCGACCGCGCGCTCTCGAAGCTGCTGAAGAACGACTGGCCGAAGACACTCGACGAGCTCGAACGGCGAAAGCGGGCCTGAAAATGCATTGGAAGATTACCCTTGCGCGCGCCGCGGTGCTGGACGCGTTCGGACGGCTGCACCGCGTGGAGGGGAAGTACGAGGACTCGTTCCGGATCGTGAGCGTCGTGTCGGCGTTCTGGACCGTCCGCTGATCCGGACGCCCTGACATTTCGCGCAACAAAAGCTGCGGCGCGCCCGCTGGCCGTGCACGCGCCGCTCGATCGCGCCACCGCACCGGGGACATATGCTCTTGCCGTACACCTCGAGGTTCTTCCGCAGCGCGAAGATTCGCCGCAGCTCGAGGAAGCGGAAAGAGAACGTGCGTGCGTCGGCGACGATGGCTTTCAGCTTGCGGTCCGAGATGTCGCGCACTCTGGCGAACGGGCTGACGCGCGTTCTGAACAGCACCTCGTTCTTGATGATGTTGCCGACGCCGGCGAAAATCGCCTGATCGAGCAGCACGTCGGCGATTTCGGCGCGCGGGAAGGTCCGCACTTTGGCAAGCGCCGCGCGCGCATCCCACTCGTCGGCCATGACATTGGCCCCGAAGTCGTACGCTCCCTTCGCGTCCGCATCTTCGACGAATCTGACGGACGCAGACCAGATCGTGATCTCTCCGTTCGCGAAGTTGAGCACGAGACGCGGCGGTCCGCTCCGCCTGTAGTCGCCGGTTACCGAACGGCCCTTTACCGTGGCGGCAAACGTTCCCCACAGCATGAAGTGGACGCGCAGCGCAAACGTCTCCATCTGGAAAACGAGGTGCTTTCCCCAGGCGAAGATCGCGATCACCT
>CAWDIK010000022.1:0-27572 GCA_963802345.1 Vicinamibacterales bacterium | reverse complement strand
AGAGCAGCAGCACTTCGACGCGATGCGCGTGAACGGACTCTTCGCATGGAGACCATGCGAAGACCGTAAACCGCCGATCCTGCGAAGCCACAAGGGCGATGGCGTTGCGCTGGTCGTGGACAAACTGCGCGGCGGACAGGTGCCGGGTGCCCCCGAGCTGCGCGGCGCTCCACATCGTTGGCGCCCCGCCTTCGACCGGCTCGGTGACCATCACGGACTCGACCGGTGCCGCCCCGCGCCGGCGCTGAATCTTCGCGCCGAACGCCAGCAGCTCGTACTGATCGGTCAGGATCGCCGCACCGTCCACAGCCGTCAGCCCGGCAATCGCTTCCACGCTCTCGCGGAGCGCGTCCTTCCACACCTCGGCCTGCCGCCCTTCTCCCGTCTCGCGCATCAGCTCTGCCATCTCGCGGAAAGGAGGCGAGACGGCATACCGAATCGGATGCACGATTGACTCGCGCCATGCATCGCTGTTCGACGGCACGATCAGCAACGAGCCTCCGCGACCGTGGCTGCGCATCGAAACCGCGAGCTGGACGAGGACGTTGACCGAGTCGACCCACGACGCGGGCGAATCGAATCCCAGGAGCGAGGTGACGAGGTCGGGGCAGTCAGGAAGACTCGACGCGCTTTCGTCGACGATCTTGATCTGGTCGCCTTCGAGCACGGCGACGTTGACGTACTTGCCCGACTGTTCTCCGCGGTGATGCTTCACCACGATCAGCCCGGGCTCGACCACCTCCAGCACGAAGCAGAACGTCGGGATGTTGTGCGCGGTTCCCCAGATGCACAGCTCCCCGTTCACGTCCCAGACGCCGAGATGAATGCCGGCATGCTCGACGATGGCCGCAACCTTCGTCAGCGCGTTGGGAGCCAGCGCGACGGGCTGCTCCAGCATCATCGGATGCTCGGTGTGCTCGGGCGGGAGAAACGCCATGGAGATTTTCGGCACGTAGCCTTCTTCGCGCCGAAGGCTCGCCCAGAACGTCGCGTTGATCATCCGCTCGATGACCTCGGCTGACGGCAACGCGGCGACGGGATCGCGGCCGCGGGCTCGGGCTGCGGCCAGGTGCTTGGCGAAATGGGCGTGGACGGTCGGTGCGACGAGCTTGGCTGTCGGATAACTCTGTTCGCTCAAGTTATTAATGATAGTCCGGCTACGGAACAGGAGCCGTTTCGGGAGGCGCCGGCGCGGGGAGCGCGGCGTCCGGCAACTCTGCCGCGGGTACCACCGGCGTTCCAGCGTCGCGCGATGAAGGAGGCGGAGACGCGACGACGGGATCGACGCCGAGGACGCCTCCGAGACCGTCGAACGCCGTAGCAGAGAAGACCGGCTCCTGATACGGGACGTAGTCGGCGGCGTGAATGGCGCAGGTCTGCTGCGGCTCGGTGCCGCGGACGAAGTATTCGGTATATACCATCGACTTGAACGTAACCGCGCCCGTCGCGCTTATCGACGCGGCATTGCGGCATCCCTCGCCCGGCAAGGCGCCGGACAGGCGGCACACTTCGACGGCGACGAGATCCCGCGGCGGGTTGAACCATTCGGACGGCGAATTCTTCGTGGCGATCTTCATGAATGACGCCCACATCGGCACAGCGAGTTGACCGGCAAACCCGTTCTTGACGATCGTTCGCGGCGTGTCGAACCCGACCCATACGCCCGCCACGAGACTCGGCGTGAACCCCACGAACCACGCATCGACGAAATCGTTGGTCGTTCCTGTCTTACCCGCGGCAGGCAGCTTGAAGCCCATTGCCCGCGCGCGATTTGCGGTGCCTGCGTCGATCACGTCGGCAAGCATCGACGCCATGAGGAACGCGGTCGACTCCGACACCGCGCGACGTGGATGCGAGTCGCTCTGAAACAGAATGCCGCCATCCTGGTCTTCCACGCGCCTGATGAAGACGGGTTCGTGGACGACGCCGCCGTTCGCGAACGCTGCATAGGCGGCGGTCATCGAGGCAAGCGTGACTTCCCCGGAGCCGAGGCGAGCGACGGCACGTTCGGGACCGTTCCGACACCAAGCGTTTTCGCGTACGAGACCGCCCGCTCGATGCCGACATTCTCGAGCATGCGAACCGCGGCGCGATTACTCGACGTACGCAGCGCGGTCCGCATCGTCATCGAGTCAGTCGCCGAGTGCTCATCCTCGGGAAGCCACGCGCCCTGGTAGGTCTCTATCGGCTCATTGAGACGATCGATGAGCGTCGAAGGCGAATACCCGTTTTCGAGCGCCGCCGCGTAGACGAAAGGCTTGAAGGCCGATCCCGGCTGGCGTTTCGACTGCAGCGCGCGGTTCAAGCCAACGCTCGACGTGTCGCGGCCGCCGACAATCGCGCGGACTTCGCCCGTCGCCGGGATCGAGCGCGAGCAGCGATGCCTGCAGCGGCTCGACCGACGCCATTGCCGCTCTGGCCGGCGAATGCCGCGCGGTGTCGAAGCCGCGGCCATCCGCGACTCGATGTCACGGAGCGAGCTGACGACCGCGGCCTCGGCTGCCTTCTGCATGTCCGGGTCGATGGTCGTGTAGACGCGGAGGCGCTTCTGGTAGACGGCTTCCTTTCCGAATCGCTCGATGAGCTCGCGCCGCACGATTTCCTTGAAGTGCAGGGCGGCCGTATCCTCGCGCCGGAGGCTGTCGTGGAGCGCCACCTGCTCGGCGACCGCCGCGTCCCGCTCGCGCTGGGTGATGAAGCCGTGCTCGCGCATCAAGCCCAGCACCACGTTGCGGCGTTCGGTCGCGCGGTCGAGATTCGTCGTGGGATTCGCCGCGGACGGCGCCTTGATGATGCCCGCCAGCATCGCGGCTTCAGCGACCGACACGTCGGAGGCCGGCTTGCCGAAGTACCCGCGCGCGGCCGCTTCTGCGCCGTAGAGCCCATCGCCGAAGTAGACCTTGTTCAGATAAATCTCGAGAATCTGATCCTTGCTGTACATCTTCTCGATTCGCTGGGCGAGTATCGCCTCGCGCACTTTTCGCCGCAGTGTCTTGTCGCGCGACAGAAAGCTGACGCGCGCGAGCTGCTGCGTAATCGTGCTCGCCCCTTCGGCCGCGCGGCCTTCGCGAACGTCGCGGAGCATCGCGCCGATGACGCGGATGCCGTCGATGCCGTCATGCTCGTAAAAGCGCGCTGTCCTCGACTGCCATCACGGCATTCCGCAGGTGCGGCGAAATGAGATCGAGCGCGACCTCCACGCGGTACTGAGTCGGAATGGAAAAGACAGGCCGGTCGTAGGCGTCGTACACCGTTGTCCCTTCGGCCGATTCGCCAATCTCGCGCAGCTCGTCTGCGCCCGGGAGGCCGGCAACCACCTGATAGAGGAACCATCCGGTCAGCAGAACGAGGAGAACCGTCGACGCGGTCAGGCCGCGAACGGTGTTCGGGTGCTTCACCGCAAGATCGCGCGTGCGCTCCTGCCACGTCCACAGTTGTCTGCGGAACCGATTGACGGGGGTGGACGCCCGGTGCCCTCCCGTAGTGGAATTGGGCACTTCGGAGGGATGCTCAGCCACAACTGGGAACGCAGCAATGCACGTACCAGCTGTTCGATTTTTCGTTATTCGTTTTTCGTTTTCAACAGCGCAAGCACATCACGATGTGCGAACACCGCGTCGGGATGCTCTTGAAGCACGGTGTCGTATCGCCGTTCGTAGATCGTGCCTTCGGCGTTCGGTGAGGTCAGCGCTTTCACCTGGGACACGACGGCGTCGACGTCGTTGCGCATCGGAGGCGTCTTTTTCTCGGCCAGCAGCTCGTCGATGCGGACGATCAGCTGCGAGATCGGGCGCAGCCACGCGAACTGCGGATCGTTGAGCAGAGCATTCAACAAATCATGGCTGGTCTGGCGCCCGTGAATGCGCTCGTACCCGCCGCGCTCCCAATCCAGAAGCGTCTTGTGCAGACGAAGAAGCCCTTGACGTAGATCGCTGAGCAGCTTTTCCGCTTGCCGCACTTCCGCGACATCGTGATCGGTCATAGGCGCCTCTTCTCTCATTATGCATAATGTTGTCCTACATGACCGTCCCCGGCCTGCAGGAGGCCATCTCTCGTTTCTGGGGTTACAGCTCGTACCGTCCGCTGCAGGAGGAGGCGATGCACGCCGTGCTCGCCGGCCGCGACTCGATTGTCGTGTTGCCGACCGGAGGCGGAAAGTCGCTCTGCTTTCAGGCTCCGGCGATGGTGCGCGGCGGCACGGCTGTCGTGGTCTCGCCGCTGATCTCGCTTGATGAAAGACCAGGTCGATACGCTGGTCGGCAACGGCGTGGCGGCCGCCCTGTTCAACAGTTCCCTGAGCGCAGGCGAAAAATCCGATGTCATCGCCGGGCTCCGCAGCCAGCGCTACAAGCTGCTGTACGTGTCGCCCGAGCGGCTGGTCGGTGAAGGATCGGACGCGTTTCTGGCGATGTTGTCATCGATTGATGTCAGCTTCATCGCCGTGGACGAAGCGCACTGCATCAGCCAATGGGGCCACGATTTCCGTCCCGAGTATCGCCAGCTCGGCCGGTTGCGGCAGCTTCTCCCCGGGGTCAACCTTCACGCGTACACGGCGACTGCCACTGCCCGCGTGCGCCGCGACATCGCGACGCAGCTCGGTCTCGAGAACCCGATCGAATTCGTGGGCTCGTTCGATCGTCCCAACCTGATTTATCGTGCGCTTCCGCGCGCCGCTCTCAAGAAGCAGCTGACGGAGGTGCTCGCCCGCCATCGCCGCGAGGCCGGCATCATCTACTGCACGTCGCGCCGCGAGGTGGATGCGCTGGCGGCGTGGCTGACCGAAATCGGGCACACTGCCCTCCCCTATCACGCAGGCCTTTCGGACGGCGAACGCAGCCGCCACCAGGACGCGTTCCTCAGCGAGCGCGCCGACATCATCGTCGCGACCGTGGCATTTGGAATGGGCATCGATCGCTCGGACGTCCGCTTCGTCGTTCACGCCGGCTCGCCGCGATCGCTCGAGCACTACCAGCAGGAGTCCGGCCGTGCGGGGCGCGACGGACTCGAAGCTGAGTGTCTGCTGATTTATTCGCCGGCCGATTTCATGAAATGGCGCGCGATGCTCGAGCAAAACGGCGAGCTCAACGACGCCAGCCGCACGTTGCTTCGGCAGATGGAGCGCTACGCATCGGGCGTGGGCTGCCGTCATCGCCACCTGTCCGAGTACTTCGGCGACCGTTACGAAAAGGAGAGTTGCGGCGGCTGCGACTACTGCCTCAACGAGCTCGAGCCGGCGGCCGAACCGGTCGTCATCGCACGGAAGATCCTGTCGTGCGTCGCACGTGTTGGCCAGCGGTTCGGCGCAACCCACGTCGCGAGCGTGCTTCGCGGCCAGGCGAGCGAGCAGGTTGTCGGCCGCGGGCACGACCGGCTGAGCACATTCGGGCTGCTATCGGATATGTCGAACGCCGAAGTGCGCGGCTACATGGAACAACTCATAGGCGCAGAGCTGCTGCAGCAGTCGGATGGCGTGTACCCGGTTGTGGCCTTGACGCATAAAGGACTCGCGCTGCTGAAGGATCCGTCAAGCGTCCCGGGACTCGCACTCGCCCGGCAGCGTCCGCCGCGGACAGGCGCGCCGCGCGCGCAATCCCGTGTCGAGGCGGAATCGTGGGAAAACGTCGATCGCGATCTGTTCGAGCGGCTGCGATCGGTCCGGCTCGAGATTGCGCGGTCGCGCGGCGTTCCACCCTACGTCATATTCCACGACGCCACGCTGCGCGAGATGGCGCGGCTTCGTCCTACCTCGATTGACGCGCTTCTGGCGGTCAAAGGCGTCGGCGCCCGAAAGGCCGACGATCTCGGCGGGGTGTTCCTCGACGCCATCCGCGCGCACGCCTAGCCCATGCCGCTCGTGTCGCTCGACCACATCAGGATGGCCTATGGCCATTTGCCGCTGCTCGATGATGCGAACCTGTTGATCGAGGCGGGCGAGCGGGTATGCGTGATCGGGCGAAACGGAACCGGCAAATCGACGCTGTTGCGCATCATCAGCGGCGACGTCGTCGCCGATGCCGGCACCGTGTGGCGGCAGCCCGGACTTCGCATCGCCCGCCTGGAGCAGGATGTTCCGCTCTCAACGGAACGCCACGTACGCGAGGTCGTGACGGACGGCTTCAACGAGCTCCATCACGTCGATCGCTGGCACGTCGACGTCAGCGTCGACATGGTGATTTCCCGGCTCGGGCTTCCGGCTGACGCGGTCGTGTCCACTCTCTCGGGCGGCTGGCGGCGCCGTGTGCTGCTCGCGCGGTCGCTGGTCGCGCAGCCGGATGTGCTGCTCCTCGACGAGCCGACAAATCACCTCGACATCGAGGCAATGACCTGGCTCGAGTCCTTCCTCGACGACTACCGCGGAGCTGTCGTGTTCGTCACGCACGACCGGGCGTTTCTCAAGCGCGTCGCAACCCGCATCGTCGAGCTCGACCGCGGCCGACTCACGTCCTGGCCGGGCGATTACGACGAGTTCCTTCAAAAGAAGGAAGCCTGGCTGTCGAGCGAAGCCATCCAGCACGAGAAGTTCGACAAGCGACTCGCGCAGGAAGAGGCGTGGCTGCGCCAGGGCGTCAAGGCCCGGCGCACGCGCGATGAGGGCCGGGTCCGCGCGCTGCTGGCCATGCGCAAGGAGCGCGCGGAACGCCGCAACCAGATCGGCAGAGTCAGGCTGCAGGCCGAGTCCGCAGACCGGTCCGGGCAGGTGGTTTTCCAGGCCGAAGACGTCAGCAAGTCATTCGGAGACCGGACCATCGTTCGTGGCGCGTCGTTTCGCGTGATGCGCCGCGATCGCGTCGGCTTGATCGGGCCGAACGGCTCCGGCAAAACCACGCTGCTTCGCATGCTGATGGGCGAGCTCGAGCCCGACTCCGGTGAGGTTCAGCGCGGGACAAACGTGCAGATCGCGTACTACGACCAGCAGCGCGAGCAGCTTGACCCCGAGCGCACCGTCTTCGAGACCGTCGGCGAAGGCAACGACACCGTGACTGTGAATGGCAGGACGCAGCACGTTCACGGATACCTGAGAGATTTTCTGTTTTCACCGGAGCGTGCCAATTCGCCGGTGAAGGCGCTTTCAGGAGGAGAACGGAATCGCCTCCTGCTCGCGCGGCTGCTTACGCGCCCGGCGAACGTGCTCGTTCTGGACGAGCCCACGAACGATCTCGATCTCGAGACGCTCGAGCTGCTCGAGTCGTATCTGGTCGACTGGCCGGGCACGCTCCTGCTCGTCAGCCACGACCGCGCCTTCATCGATCATGTCGTCACGAGCACGCTCGTCTTCGAAGGGGATGGCCGCCTGCAGGAATATGTGGGCGGCTACGAGGACTGGCTGAGGCAGCGATCAACGGCAGAACCGGTTGCGAAGCCAGCCGCGCCGGTTGCGTCTGCCTTGTCGGCGGCCGATGCCTCGGTGAAGGCGGCCAGGCAGGCCGCGACAAGAAAGAAACTGTCCTTCAAAGAGCAGCGCGAGCTCGATGAATTGCCGCGCCGCATCGAACGGATGGAGTCGGAACAGGAAGCGCTCCTCGCCCGCATCGCCTCGCCGGACTTCTACAAGGAGCCCGCTGATGCGATCGCGGCAGCGCTTTCGCGCGTAGACGAGTTGAGGGACACCCTGCATGACGTCTACGCGCGATGGGACGAGCTGGATTCGCGATCGAAAGCCTGACGCTAGGCCGGCACCGGCGTCTTGCGGCGACGCGTCGAGGCGCGCGCACCCGTGGATTTGCGCGCGGGCGGCTTCCCGGCTGTGGGCGCCTTGCGCGTGCGACGTCCCCTGACAGGCGCGCGCCGTTCCCCGGCGCTCCATTACATTGCCGTTGGGCTCGGACACCGCCGATTCTTCGACCCCAAATTCTGCTTGCCCGCCGTCGCCGAGGGCTGCCTGTCCCGCAAGCTCGGCGCTGGCGGCGTCACTCATCTCCTCGTGGTCCGACGAGGCGACCGGCTCGGCTTCGTAGATCTCTTCCGGCCGCTGCTCCTCGGTAGCCTGAGAGGGCATCCCGGCTGACATCGACGCGGTCTGCAGCGCAGTGCCAGGGAAGACGCGGATCTGTCCACGGCGATCGCGCTCGAGACGGAACAGCCCTTCGCGCTGACACACGCGCAGAAACTCCATCACGGTCGCGAAGCCCCACTTGCGCTCGTCGAATGCCGAATCCACTCCACGAATGTACTGTTTGAGCTGGCGAACGTACATCGGCCATCGCGGCGGCTGCGCCGCGCGGTTGAACACGTTTCGCGTCGATTCGACGACTTGCTGAATCTGCTCCGGATCCACGACAGACGGCGCCGACACAGCCTGTGGCGCCGGCGCGACTGCCGAAGGCGCCTGATCCTGAGCGGGCACAACGGCGGTCGCGGTGGCGATGTCAGACGGTTCCGTCCCATCCGCGGTCTCGACGGCGTCCACCATCATGCTGCGGCCCGAGTGGCGAAGCGTGACGAGCCCTGTTTTCGCGACCTTCTCGATGAAATCGCGGAACGTGCTGACGCCGTAGTCGCGCTCGGAGAATGTCGAGTCGAGCTGCAGCAGCGTGCTTTTCAGCAGGCCGAGCTGCGGCGAGACTTCGCGATCGGTCAGCACTTTGAGGGCGCGCTTGACGAGTGGAATCGCCTTGGCGACGTCCGCCGTCGTGGCCGCAACGCTGGTCTCGCGGCGCGGTCCGGGTCCTGGCGCGGCCGGCCGGCGGCTCACGAGATTCTCGTACGCGATGAACTCGTGGCAGTTCTTCTGCATCACCTGGCTCGTGAATTGGCGGCCGCCGACCACGAATACCTTCTTGTCGTACTGCTTCAGCTTCTCGACCAGCGTGATGAAATCGCTGTCGCCGCCGACGATGACGAATGCGTTGATGTGATCGTGCGTAAACGCCATTTCGAGCGCATCGAGCGCCAGGTTGATGTCGGCGCCGTTCTTGTCGCCTCCGGGCGTAAGGTTCCGCTGCACCATGCGGATGGCGTGCTGCGACATCAGCCGGCCGTAATCGCCGGCCCGCTTCCAGTCGCCATACGCGATCTTGGTGACCACTTCACCACGCTCTTTAATCCCGTCCAGAATCGCCGCGATGTCGAACTGCGTATGCAGCGTGGTCTTCACACCGATTTCGATGTTGTCGAAATCGATGAAGACCGCAATTTTCAGTCTTTGATCGATCAAGTTGTCTTCTCCCTGCGCACGTGAACTTTGTTTCCCCGGATCTTTGTGGCCTTCAGCGCCGCGATGATGCGATCGGCGAGCGCGTCCGGCACTTCCACTAATGAGAATTTGTCTGCAATTTCGATGGCGCCGAGCGCGCGCGACGGCACGCCGGCCTCCCCCGTGATCGCGCCGACGAGATCGGCGGGCCGCACGCCGGCGGCCCGTCCCGCCCCGATGAACAGACGCACGCCGCCCTCGTTGCGCGAACGCCGGTCGAAATTCTGATCCCGCTTCACGAGGCGTCCTGCAGTCGGCCATCCCGATCGCTTCCTGCGGTCGCTCGAACGCTCTTGCCGGCCCGCCCGCCGTCTTGTCCGCCGTAGCGGTCCCCGCGAGGCGGAAGCGCCGATGCGCGATCCGGGCTTGCCCGCCGTAGCGCCGACCGGCGCGAAGGCGGGAATCTCGCGTTCCTCGTTTCCGCCCAGCGCGTCGTGCGCCATCTTCACCGCCGCCGCGGCGATGTCGACGGGATCGAACTCATCGGACAGCGATTCGACCACCACCCTGACGTCGTCAAAGTCTGCCGCCACAAGGCGCTCGCGCAGCGATGCGCGAGTCAGCTCCAGGCGCCGGGCGCGCAAATCGGCGACTGTCGGCACCTTGCCGATCTCCAGCTTCGCCTTGGTGAATCCTTCGATGCTGCGAAGGTGCCGCTGCTCGCGCGGTTCGGCCAGCGTGATCGCCGTCCCTCCTCTGCCAGCCCGTCCGGTGCGCCCGATCCGATGCAGATACACCTCTGGCGATGCCGGCACGTCATAGTTGACGACATGCGAGAGGTGCTCGATGTCGAGGCCTCGAGCGGCGACGTCGGTTGCGATCAAGAGGTTCGCCTTCTGCGCCCGGAAGAGCCCCATCACGCGATCGCGCTGCTTCTGCATCATGCCGCCGTGCAGCCCTTCGGCCCGATGTCCGTGCGCGTTGCACGTCTCCACCAGCGATTCGACCTCGAGGCGCGTGCGGCAGAAGACGAGCGTGGCAACCGGATCCTCCATGTCGAGAATCCGCTCGAGCGTCGCGGCCTTCTGCGCGCGCCCGACGATGTATGCCACCTGGCGGACGCGCGGCATCTTGCCCGCTGTCTGCTTCTCGCGCGCAATCGTGATGCGCGCGGGATTCTTCAGATGCCGCCCGGCGATCGACAGAATACGGGCGGGCATCGTCGCCGAAAACAGGGCGGTCTGCCGGGACGCCGGCGTCGCGTCGAGGATGGCATCGAGATCCTCGGCAAATCCCATGTCGAGCATTTCGTCCGCTTCGTCGAGCACGAGCATGTGAAGGCCGTCGAGCTTCAGCGTTCCGCGCCGGATATGGTCGAGCGCGCGGCCGGGCGTCGCGACCACGACCTGGGCGCCGCGCTCGAGCTCGCGGATCTGCCCATGCATCGGCGCGCCGCCGTAGACCGGCAACACCGACAGCCGCACGCCTTTGGAGTACTTGTGCACCGCTTCAGCCACCTGCATCGCCAGCTCGCGGGTCGGCACGAGAATCAGCCCGGCGGTCTCGCGCGAGTTGCGTTTCTGCTGCGCGATGCGATGCAGCATCGGCAAGGCAAACGCGGCCGTTTTGCCGGTGCCCGTCGCGGCCTGGCCCAACAGATCCCGCCCCTCGAGCAGCAGCGGAATCGTTTCGCGCTGGACGGGAGTGGGCTCTTCGTAACCAAGTGCCGCCACAACATCTGACAGTTCGCGTGGAAGTCCGAGAGACGCAAAGCTTGCTGGCGGGGCGGGTGTACTCATCTACACGAAAGCACTACAGCTGAAACACTTAAGTTTACTCCCTCGGTACGCATATTGCCTATAAATCAGGGGGAAGGAGCTGCCATGGCGCAAACACTCATTAAATTCGACATCCCCGTCACGCACCGCGACGGCCGTTCATACATCGCCATGGCCTGTGGTCGAGAACGCGACAACGGGCAATGGGAGGCGTGGCTGGAATTTGAGGACGTGGAGAGCGGCGAGGTCCTGCGATCGCAGCGCGAGACGACCCAGCCGAACAAGAAGGACGCCGTCTACTGGGCCACCGGCCTGACACCGGTGTATCTGGAAGGGGCGCTCGATCGGATTCTTCATCCGCCCCAAATCAGAGAGCCGGAAGCTGTGCCGCCGCCACGTTTCGACGGCCCTGCACCACACGCACGCGCGGCCATTTCGAATCGCGAGCCGATTCTCGACCCGTTTTCCGTGTACGACAAGAGTCCCAATTTGCTGGCTCAGGAGCTGACGGCGCTCCGCGGCTGGCACCTGCGGCAGATCATCAGAGATTTCGCGCTCGTTGACGAGCGCGAGTATCCGATCGACGGTCTCACCGAGCCGCAGCTGGGTTCGCTGATTTTGAAGCGCGTCCGCGAGCTACACCCGTGAGCGAGTGACTCCACGCCGATCGTGGGCAAGATGGTCGACCATGCGCACGATCTCGCCAGGCTCGACCGGCTTGGCGACGTGCATCTGAAAACCTGCCGCCAGCGCGCGCGTCCGCTCTTCCTCCCGCGCGTGGGCGGTGACCGCAGCGGCCGGAATCAACGACATGTCGGTTCCTGCCGATCGAATCTGGCGAATCAGCGAGTACCCGTCGTCACCGGGCATTGCGATGTCGGCCAGCAGCACGTCGATGTCGTCGCTCTCGAGAATGCGAATCGCCTCGTGCGAGTTCGCGGCCAGGCTGATCTGCGCGCCCTTGTCTTCGAGCGCCCGTCCGATAAGCTCGCGCGCGTCCTCTTCGTCGTCCACCACGAGCACGCGAAGTCCATCCAGCCGGGGCTCTGAGCGTTCTTCCTCCGCTGCCACATCGCGTGCGACGGCATCAGCATGTCCGTTGTCCGGCAACGTCACGACGAAGGCGGTGCCCTGCCCGCTTCCCGCGCTTTCTACGCGGATCGTGCCGCTGTGGGCCTCGACAAGTTGTTTGGCGATTGAGAGTCCGAGCCCGAGCCCGGAATGATTGCGGGTGCTGGTGCCGTCGCCCTGGCGGAATCGATCGAACACGTGCGGAAGAAACTCGGGCGCGATGCCGATGCCGTCGTCGGCAACGCGGACTTCGAGATTGCGGCCGATCGTCCGCGCCGACACGTTGATGTGGCCCCCTGCCGGAGTAAATTTCAAAGAGTTGCCCAGCAGGTTCACAAACACCTGTTCGAGCCGCCGAACATCGCCGTGCAGCGTCGCCTCGGGAATCGCCGACACCTGGATCTCGATTTGATTGCTCGCCGCCAACGGAATCACCGATTCCACGATCCCGCGCAGAAACGCCTGCGCGTTGATCGGCTCGAGATCGAGTGCGGTTCTTCCTCCGGCAATGCGCGCGAAATCCAGCAGATCGTCGACGAGCTTCGCCTGCCGCGAGGCATTGCGATGGATGGCTTCGATCGCTTGAGGCACGACGCCTGCGTCGACCGATCCCATCCGCAGCATCGACGCCCAACCGAGAATGGCGTTCAGCGGCGTGCGGAGCTCGTGAGATACCGTCGACACGAACTCGTCTTTCAGCTTGTTGGCCGCTTCGGCTTCCGTGCGCGCCCGCTCCGTTTGCTCGTACAGGCGCGCGCGATCCAGCGCCTGCGTACAGTGCTGCGCAACCGAGATCAGCAGCGCCTGGTAGTCGTCATCGAAGTTCACGGGCGCGCTGAAGTGAAACTCCAGCACGCCGAGCGGCGCGCCCGTGACGAGAAGCGGCAGTACGGCCGCGGATGCGAAGCCCTTGTCGGCGGCGCGCGATGCGGATCGCCAATACTTCTCCTGCAGCTCGCCAAGCGAACCGGCAAACACCGGCTTCTTCGTCTCGAGCGCATCGGCCGCGCAGAAGCCGGCTTCGAATTCGGACCTGTCGTTGCCGAGCAGTTTCAGCTCGGCTTCGCTTGCGCCGACGGCGAGAGGCGCCTGCTCGACGATCGCCCGGGTCACGGCGACCACGCTGGCGGCCTCGGACAGCCCGGCCGTGAGTGCGTGGAGACGTGTCGTCCTCGTCGCGAGCGCGCGATACCGCGTTTCGCTCGCGCGAAGCGCGACCTCGGTTTTCTGGCGCTCCGCCAGCTCGACATCCGCCCGCTGCTTCAGGCTTTCGGCATCGTCGCGAGCCTGCTCGACTGACTCATACCACCACATGCGCTGCAGCGTCTGCGCGGTACGCGAGCAGAGCATATGGATGAACTCGTGATCGTCGGTGGAAAACTCGCGGGGCGCATCGAAGTCGATCTGCAGGAACCCGATGACGTGCCGATCGGCCGCGATCGGAAGCACGAGCGCGGCCTCGTGGTCCTTCCACGGCCCGGCATTCGACCAGGTGTCGTATTCCGACGGCCGGCTCGCGGCGGACTTGATGACGATAGGCGCCAGGCGCCGCAGCGACTCGGCGAAGGGCGAATCGGCGCCCCACTCGTCGATCTTCCATGATTCGCGGTGGTCGAGCCGGTAGCCCACGGCGCGAGCCACGGTGAGGCGCTGCCGGTCCTCGGACAACAGAAAAAACACGCCGGAGCCGGCTCGGAGCCAGTGCAGCGGCTCATGAATCGCAGTCGCGATCGCGTCTGTCGAGGTTCTGGCGTGACCGAAGGCCGCGCTCGTTTGTGCCAGGCGATGAGACTGCGCAGTGGCCCGCTCGGCGGCCACGCGGCCGGCGCGCTCGCGCCTGACTGTCCGCAGCGCCCACACGGTGAGCAGCGCGACAAAGACACACACGACAGCTAAAGCCGCGAACGCGAGCGACTCTGATGCCGGGGATAGCCCTGCGGCTGAAAGCATCAATCCTTCCATCGCAGGCGCGCGTAATCTGGGGGGTGAGATCAGTATACAGGCATGGAAGTTGGCAGTTGCAGATTCAGGAGTCAGAGGAGTCACGATCGGGATTTCGACGGTATTCTTCGCGACTGGTCATCTGGACGACATTCTTGCATCCGCGTTTCGAAACGCCTGCAGTCTAGAGGCGCAGGAAGTGGCGGACGCGTTCGAGGAGAGAGCGGCGTATTTCGGTTGGCGACGCCGCCGCGGTGTGCGTTTCGCGGTGCCGATCGAGCTCCTCGCGGCGCGCTGCCGTGACGGTCGTCACGCGCTCGAGCACGGATGGGTTCGCCATCACCACTGCGCGGAACCCCTCTGCGTCGATTTCAACAAGGTCGCAGTCATCGACAGCGGACACGGTCGCCGTTCGCGGTTCGCCGGTGAGCAGCGACATCTCGCCGAACAGATCGCCGTTTCGCAGCCGGGCCACTTCGCCGTCCGTTCCTGCGAGCGTGACCGACGCCTCGCCGCGAACGACCACGAACAGCGACATGCCGGCCTCGCCCTGCCTCACGATGGCTTCGCCTGCGGCGTACCGAACCGGCTTTGCGACGGCGAGCAGCGCGGCGCGCTCGCCGTCCGAGAGCGACGAGAACAGCGCAACCCTGGCGAACGTGTCGGCCGGAACGGTACTTCTGATTGGCTCGAGACTTCCCTCTTCGGCGGACATCTCGACCTGAATCGGATACGGAATGGTGATGTTGTTGCGTTTGAACGCGTAATAAATGAGCGACCGCACCACATCCTTCACACGCTCCTCGGCCTCGAAATCAGCGACCCAGAAGTGGACGCGATACACGATGGCTGAAGCGCCGAAATCGACGAGCCGCACCTCGGGCGCAGGGTCTGGAAGGATCTCTGGCCCGTTCTGCAACGCCTGGCGGATGACGTTCTTCACGACGTTCGGCGCCACCTCATAGCTCGCTCCGACGTCGACGTGCAGACGCAGCGATCGCATCGGTTCGGAGTAATTGAGAATCGTATCCTTCGCGAGGACGCTGTTCGGCACGACGACGAAATTGCCCGCTCTCGTGCGCACCTTCGTCGCGCGCCAGGTAATCTCGCTCACCATCCCGTCCTGTCCGCCGATCGTCACCCAATCGCCCACGCGGAACGGCTTCTCGACCTGAATGGCGAGCCCCGCGAACAGATTGCCGAGGGTGTCCTGCAGCGCCAGGCCGATGACCACCGCGCCAACCGCTGTCGTCGCCATTACGCGATCGCGGAGGATCAGCGTCGCGACGAGCGCGAACAACGCGATGACGATGGTGTCCTGGACGATGTTTGGAAAACGCTCGGGAATCCGATCGACGCGCCAGGGATTGATGGTCAGCGCAACGGCGAGATTGATGACGCCGAAGACTATCAACAGCCAGTTGACGGCCTCGAGCGTCTGCCGGGTGTCGTCGGGAACTGAAAGCCAATGGAGGCTGCCCGCCGACACGGTGTAGGCGGCGAACAGCACGGCAGAGAGGAACAGCCGGCCGCGGATGTGCCGGTTGATCGTCGCCCGGCGCAAGCCGAGCGACGTCACCAGAAACGCGAGGCCGACGATCACCCTGACCGGCACGCGGAGCTAGACGATCCCCTTCCTGAAGGCGGCCGTCTCTGCGGGCGAGATCGCGACTTTGACGGGGTTCGGGTTGTCGCCCCCCTTCGCCATACGGTCGGCGCCCACTCCTCGCGCCCCTCCAGATGCCGACACCTGCTGTTCGTTCTTGCCCGCGGTCGTCGACTTCGTGAGGTTGCTGAGGCCAAAACCCTTCTTCTTCTCTTCTGCCTTTTTGTCTTCGGGCTTCGACGGCGGCGGCGGCTTGGCGGCGGCCAGCCCGGCGGACCCCTCGACAACGGTCGCAATGTTGGTGAGATCGGTCGGCGGGTACTTGATGGTCGCCGTGTAGCGCGCGGCAACGACGGCGCCAGGCTTCGATGCGGCCAGCTGCTTCACCTTGGCGATGCGCTCCTGCGTCTCTGGATGCGATGCGAACAGCCCGTTCTTTTCTGCCTGAGCCTTGTTGCGCTCAGCGAGCCGGGCGAGAAACTCGGACAGGCCGGTGCCGGCGTAGCCCGCCTTCTGCACCAGGAGAATGCCCTCCTTGTCGGCGTCGAGCTCGTCGCCGCGATCGAACGAGTTCTCGAGCACCATGTCATAGGCCCGATTCGCGAGCGCGCCGATGAACGCGCCGCGATTCGACGAAGTCTCGCTGGTGCCAATCTGTACGCCCTTGGCCTTTCGAATGGCATTCACGGTGTGCTTCTGGGCGACGTGCGCAATCTCGTGTCCCAGCACGCCGGCCAGCTCGGCTTCGGACTTGATGAGCGCAAGCGCCCCGCGAGTGATATGGACGAACCCGCCCGGCGCGGCAAACGCGTTGACGCCATCGGTGTCGAGCACGATGAACGTCCACGGCAGCTTCGCGCGGGTCGACTGGTCGGTCAGCGTCGTGCCGACGAGCGTCACGTACTTGTGCACCGCCGCGTCCTGCGCGACGCCAAAGCGCGTGCGGATTTTCGCGCTCACATCGGCGCCGAGTTTGATTTCCTCTTCCTCCGTGATGTTCAAGTCATCGAACTGCTGCTTGCGCTCCTGAGCCTGCTGCATACGCCGCCCGATACCGCCGAGCTGAGCGAAGGCGGGAGTGCTGACGGCGAGAAGCGCGATGATGATGATCCACACTCTCATGCCTGGTTCTCCTTCACCTCGAAAATCGCGACCGGTCTGGTCTTGCCCTTCACGATGACGTCGCCGAGCGGTCGAAGCACGTATCGGCCCGGCAGGGCGTCGCGTGTAGCCTCGCTGATGATAATCCGTGTGCCGTACTCCTTGTTCAGTGATTCGAGGCGCGCGCCCAGGTTCACCGCGTCGCCGATGACCGTATAGCTCATGATCGCTTCCGACCCGATGTTTCCCGCGATCATCGGGCCCGTGCTGATGCCGATTCCGATATCGAGCGCGGGCCGCCCCTCGGCCGCCCACTTTTCATTCAGCCGGTTGAGCTCGCGAATCATCTCGAGCGCTGCGTCGACGGCGTGCTCCGCGTGGTTCGGATCGTCGAGCGGCGCGCCAAACAGCGCCATCACCATGTCGCCGACGAACTTATCGAGCGTGCCCTTGTGCTCGAACACGATCGCGACCATGCGCGAGAAGTACTCATTGAGGATGGCGACGATCTCTTCCGGCTGCCCCTTCTCCGATACGGTCGTAAACCCGCGGATGTCGGAGAAGAGCACCGTCATCTGCCGCCGCTGCCCGCCAAGGCGCGCCAGGTCCGGATTCGCGACAAGCTGCTCGTAGACGTCCTTGGATACGTACTGGCCGAACAGGCGCTTCATCTTGCGCTTCTCGCGCCCTTCGAAGAAATACTGATAGCCGACGCCCCCGAACAACGCAACAGAAGCCGCGAGCGTCGGCTGCGTCATGTTGATCCAGTTGCCGGCAGCGAACTGCCGTGTGGCGACGAATGCAAACCCCGCAACGATCGCGGCAAAAATCGCGGCGGCCCACCACGCCGGTAGAAGCGCCGAGATCAGGCCAACAAGAAGCGCGAGCGCGACAACCAGCGCGAATCGTACGCCGCGTGACTCGGGCCGCATGACGCGATTCGAGAGGAAATCGTCGGCGACGGACGCATGGATCTGAATGCCGGGCATGAGTCCGCCTGCGAATGGCGTTTCGAAGACATCGAACAAGCCGGCAGCGGTGACCCCGACGAACACAATCTTGTCCCTGAATACCGCCGGATCGATGTTCGGTTTCTGTTCCGCCAGAAGCTGCTCTTCCGAGTAGAGCAAGTCAAAAAATGAATAGTGCGGATACGGACGCCGCTTCATGTCGGAGAGAAACGCCGGGCCTCGAAAATGGATGAGACCCCAGAGCATCTCCGTGACGCCTCCCTCGGTATTCACCCTCCGCATTTCGAGCGGCATCAGCCGATCCCCCGCGATCAGCGACTGGCCGTCGATGCGCACGGCAGACGGGTTGAGACCAGACGCGCGCAGCGCCGCCGACAAGCCGAGCGACGGCATGGCGTTGTCGCCGGTTCTGACGAACGGCACGACGTGACGCACCGGTCCATCCGGGTCGAGGCTCAGAAAATTGTGGCCTAGCGCCGCCGCCGCCCCGGACAACGAGCCCGCCGGGGGAAATACCACGCGTCGTTCGAGGACACCTGGAACGTTGATGCGATATCCCTGATCCGGCAGCGCCTGCTTCTCGGTGGTTTCGCCGGCGAAGGTCGCGTCTGCGAGGAGGACCACATTTCCGGCTTTTTTGATCGTGTCTGCGAGGGCCTTGTCCGATTCGGGCCCCGACCATGTATCGCCGCCATATGGGAATCCAACGCGCAAGTCCTCGTCGGCGAACAGGACGTCATACACAATCAGCTTCGGCTTGCCGCGATTGAGATAGTCGATGAGGCTCGCATGCACGACGCGAGGCCATGGCCATCTGCCGGCATGCTGCTGCAGATTTCGAAGTGAATACTCGTCAATTTCTACGAGCGCGATGTCTTTGCGTGCGGTCGAAGGATCGGCCGTGCGAGCGAGCCGCCAGTCGTACGTCTTGAGCTCGACGGTCTGGAACGCCTCGAGGTTGGTGAGCGCCAGCACGATGCCCGCGGCGCACACGCCTATCAGTAATCCCGCCGCCGCTTTTCGCACCGTGTGTAATATAGGCGGCCGTGCGCTGAGCCGCAACGAATACGGAGTTAACGTGCGCGGTTTGCGGCCAATCGATACACGCCACGCTCGAGCATCGTCGCGTATCCCTCCGCGACCAACGCGAGGTTCCCGCGCCCGGCTTCAGCCCGCGACAAGCCCGTCACGCGCGCCAGCTCGCCGGGAATCGTCATGCCCGCTCCGGCCAGAAAGCCGCGCGCGATCTCCCGCAGCGCCGTTTCACGACTCACACGCCTGCGCAGCTCATCGGGAAACCGATCGATGCCGAGCGACCAGATGTAGGTGAACTTCGGGGCATACACAGCGGCCGTCGGAATGACGATCATCGCGGACTGCAGCTCGTCGAGCGCTCGCGTAAATGCCGCCCTGTCCTTCACGCCGGACTCCTCGCGCAAGTCGGCCGTGCCCATCTCCCATTCCCTGCGGAGCACTTTCAGGACGGCGCGCGCGTGTCTGCCGAGACGCCGGTGCTCGTCGGATCGGCGGAGGCCCCAGACGGCGTGGAAATACTGAATCATGCGGGGGGCAAGGAACATCGGCCGACCGCGCGCAAGCTTGGCGTAATACACCTTGCCGCGCCCCATGATCTCGTCCTTCAATTCCCACGTCAGCGCGGTTTCCGGGTCTTTCTGGACATTGCGCGGCAGCACGGCATCGCGGCGTCCGCACACCGCGACATAGAGGGAGGGGCCCGGCCGGCGAGAATCGACGAAGCCCGACGCAAACCCTACGTCTTCGACGAATCGCTCCGCGTCGAGAACGCTCTCAATGCGACGCGCCTCTTCGCGACACCACCGTTCGTCGCGATAGTCTTCGATGTCCTCAGGGATGCGACGTGGGTTCAGACTCGTTTTTCGTTTTCGTATCGTTCTGTTCGTTTTTCGTTACTCTTCCTGGAACAAGCTCAAATCGATCGCCTCTCCCATCGCCTTGTACCCCGCGTCGCTCGGGTGCAGGTGGTCGCAGGAATCGTAGGCCGCCAGCAACTTCTTCGGGTCGCTCGGGTCGCGGGTCGCCTTGTCGAAGTCGACCACGCCGTCATAAGCCTTGCTCGTTCGGATCCACTCGTTCAGCGCCTGCCGCTTCGCTTCGCCGGCGTCCGTGTAATAGCCGGCTCCCCAGAAGGGCGTCAGCGTCGCGCCGAGAATCTTCACGCCCCTGGCGTGAGCCCGCACGATCAACTGCGTGTGAGCGGCGATGAGGTCCTGCGGCGGTGGGCATGGGATTCTGCCGCGCGTTGCCGATGTCGTTGATCCCTTCCATGACGATGATGTGCGTCACGCCTGGATGGCTGAGTGCGTCGACCTCGAACCGCGCGAGCGCGTTGATTCCTGAGCCGTACGTGCCTTCGCTGACGACACGATTGCCGCCGATACCGGCGTTGAGAACGCCAACCTTCATGGGCGTCGCCGAACCGAGCAGGCGCCTGGCGAGGACGTCCGGCCACCGGCTGTTCGTGTCGGCTGTCGACGCGGCGCCGTCGGTGATCGAGTCTCCGAATGCCACGACGACTCCTGCGGCGTCCGGCGCGTCGACTTCAACACGCGACAAAAGGAACCAGCTGCGCGTGGTTGCAACCGCCGGCAGCTTCGCCGCGCCCGCGTGATTGCCGGTCTCAGAGATGTAGGACGTCTGGAACGCCGAGTTGTGCATCGCAAGCAGTGCCGGCGTATTCGTTGTGCCTGGCAGATACACATCGACGGCAAGATCGGATAACGGCGGCACCGTCAGCGCAACGGGATCGCTGTAGACAATTGCGTTGGCCGGAATCGTGATGCTGCTTCTGCCGCTGAACGTCAAAGGACGGCCCTGCCCCGCTCGAATGACGTCGTCGCTCTCGCGAAGCGCGATGTGGGCGGCGCCGATCGTGAGCGGCGCGCTGCCGAACGTATTGCTCAGCACGACGCGCAGTCGCGATCCTCCCACGCTCGTGCGGACGATCTGCCGCAGCGTCTGGTTCGTGAAGTGTACGAACGGCGGAGGCGCGAACGTGACGCCGGGCGGAGGTACAGCCGGCGGAGTTGCCGGCGCGGCAGGGGCCGGACATGCGTTGGGCATGAACGGGGCGGGAGCGGGTGGCCCCGGAAGTGGTGGGGTCTGCGGCCGCCCGACGAGCGCCGTTGACCACGAACCGACCCAGCGCTCGTGCGACACCTGAGCCTTCGAAGCCGGAGCAACGATGCCGGCCGCGAATATCAGAACGGCCGCCAGGACCGCAGCAGGAAGTCGCTTTTCGTTCTTCGTTTTACGCTTTGCGTTAAACATCGAAGGCATCTCCCTCTTTGGCGGCGCAAGTATTCTCGAACACCTCTTGAGCCGCGAATTCTATCTGTGACATTTCCTCGTCCGGCCTGCCGGGTTTGTGATGGAACAGCCACAGCTGATTGGCGCCGCAGCCCGCGGCGAAATGCGCGCACTGCGACCAATCGCTGTGCCCCCATCCTCTATGCGCGGGCGTTTCTTCAGGCGTGAAATGCGAATCGAGAATCAGCGCGCGGGCGCCGCGCGAAAAATGCGCGAGCGCGAGATCGATGTCCGGGTTTCCAAACTCGTGGTCGGTCGCATACACGAGATCGCCTGCCGCTCCCGTGACGCGATAGGCGAATGAGCCGCCGGGATGATTCAGCAGTTGCGCGGACACATTGAACCCATTGATGTCGACGCTCCCTGTTCCGTTCATCCTGACCGCCGGACGCGACGGCAGCCGATCGTACGGCACCGGAAAAAATGGCGATTCGAACATCGTCTCGATATCGGCGAACTGCCGGCCGAGTGCGGGTGCCCAGACGGTCACCGCCGCGCCGTGCCGATACAGCGGCGCGAAGAACGGCAGTCCCTGAACGTGATCCCAGTGATAGTGGGTCAGCACGATGGGAATCGTCGTGACCGCATCGAGCGTCGCGCCCACGCCGACGATGCCCGACCCCGCGTCGAGGATCAGGCGGCGCCCGCTCGGCTCGTCGAGAATCTCGACGCACGGCGTGTTGCAGCCATGACCGATGGAGCCCCGCGTCGCCCACGGCACCGAGCCACGCACTCCCCAGAAACGCACACGCATTCTCGCTCTCAGCTATCAGCTGTCAGCTCTCAGATTCCAGATTCACAGATTCTAGTTTAGTTTCAGATTTCAGTTTCCAGTTTCCGAATTCACTGGTGATACAACGGCCGCACCTGAAACAGGATGTAGAGCGCGATCAACCCGAACAGCAATCCAGAAACGATGTGTCCGCTCAGAATGTTGTAAACGATGCTCACGAGCTGCGAGTAGAAGAGGAGCTGCCATCCCGCCATCTTTCGCGCGAAGAGTCCCGGCAGCGCGGCGATCATCAGGCCCAGTTCGACGATGACGAAGAGCGTGAGCACTCCGAACCCCGACGCGTAGCCGACGCCGCCGAACGGGATCAAAATCGCGCCGAGGCCGAGCGCAAACAGCAGGATCGGCAACGTCAGAATCAACAGCACGACCGTAATCCACGGCCCGAACTTCACGATCCATTCGCGGCCTCCGTCCGGAATCTGAAACGGCGCCTGCTTCACCAGGTAGAAGTCGAGGAACCCGACGAGATCCTTCGGTGCAGGGGTGGCTGGTGTATTCATGGCGCAAATCCTAGCACCGTTCTCGCCAGAGCCACGGCGAAGGCCGCATACTTGTGGCGTATGGCTGAAGGGCGGATCGTCTACTCCACCGGCGTCGGCAAGATGTGTCCTGGTTGCGGATGGCCGGTAAAGGATTGCAAATGCAGCAGCAAGGCCGGCACGGAGTCCGTTCCAGGGCGGATCGTGGCCAAGCTGCGCATGGAAAAGAAGGGCCGCGGTGGCAAAACCGTCACCGTCGTGTACGATCTGCCGAACAACGCCGCCTTCCTGAAAGAGCTTTCGCAGGAGCTGAAGCGCGCATGTGGCACCGGCGGAGCGGTGGCTGAAAACACCGTCGAGCTCCAGGGCGATCTGCGCGATCGCGTGCGCGACTACCTCATGAAGAAGGGCTGGCAGGTCAAAGGATAGAATTCTCTGAATGGCATCGCTCATCGAAGCAATCGACATCAAGCGGAAAATGTTCTTCGAGTACGAAGGCGCGCCCTATCACGTCCTCGACGTCGAAGTGTCGCGACCGACCGCCCGCGGCGGGCAGACCCTGGTGCGCATCAAGATGCGTAACCTGGTGACGCGCGCCGTCTTCGACAAGACCTTCAAGGCCGGCGAGAAGTTCGGCGAGCCCGATCTCATCATGGTCGACGCCGCATACCTGTACGCCGATAGCGCGGGACTGAATTTCATGGATCAGGAGTCGTTCGACACGCTGACGCTGCGGCCCGAGCTGCTCGGCGACGACCGCCTGCTGCTCACCGACAACCTCGTCGTGCAGGTGCAGAAGTTCAACGGCAACCCGATCGGCGTGCAGTTCCCGCCTCACGTCGAGATGGCGGTGCGCGAAACAGAGGAAGGCGTCCGCGGCAATACGGCGAGCGGAAGCGTGACGAAAACCGCCGTTCTCGAGTCGGGCCTCGAGATTCAGGTGCCGCTCTTCATCAAGCAGGGCGAAAAGGTCCGCGTCCATACCGAGACCAGGGAGTTTGCCGAGGGCGGGAGTTGTGAATGGCAGATTGGTAGATTGTAAGAATTGGGAGATTGGGAGTGAATCTGCCAATCCACCTTCTTCAATCTGACAACAATCTTCCAATTCTCAATCCAATCTTCCATGTCAGACCTTAAGGACGACCTTGCAGCGCTCCGCCTCGAACGCGAACCAGACATCCAGCCGCGGCGCCGGTGGGTCGTGTGGCTCGTGCTGGCCGTGTTTCTCGTTGCGGCCGGCGGCGGCGCGTGGTGGTGGTTCAGCCGCGAGCGGCCCGTCGAGGTGGAAACCGCTGCAGTGTCTTCGCGTCAGGCAGGGACGCAGGCGGCTGTCCTGAATGCGACGGGATACGTCACGGCCCGCCGGCGCGCAACCGTCTCGTCGAAAATCACCGGCAAGGTGATAGAGGTCAACATCGAGGAGGGCATGGCGGTCCGCCAGGGCCAGGTGCTCGCGCGGCTGGACGCTGAGACGCAGCGTGCCTCGGTGGCGCTGGCCGAGGCCCAGGCGGAGGCGGCCCGCAGAAACGTCAACGAAAGTGAGGTGCGCCTCAACGAGGCGCGGATCAACTTCGACCGCATCAGCAAGCTCGTCGGGGTGGGCTACTCGACCGCCGCAGAAGTCGACGCGGCGCGTGCCGCCGTCGACTCACTCGAAGCGCGCATCCGCGCCGCCCGCGAGCAGGTGCGGGTGGCCGAGCGCCAGGTCGCGTTGGAACAGACCAATCTCGACAGCACTGTTATCCGCGCGCCCTTTGCAGGGATCGTGATCTCAAAGGATGCGCAGCCCGGCGAGATGGTTTCGCCTGTCTCCGCAGGCGGCGGGTTTACGAGGACCGGTATCGGCACGATCGTCGACATGGCCTCGCTCGAGATCGAAGTCGACGTCAACGAGAGCTACATCAATCGTGTGAAGCCGGAACAGGGCGTGACCGCCATGCTGGACGCGTATCCGGATTGGCAGATACCGGCGCGCGTCATCACGATGATCCCGTCGGCAGACCGTCAGAAGGCCACGGTGCTGGTGCGGATCGCATTCATGGAGCTCGATCCGCGCATTCTGCCCGACATGGGCGTCAAGGTGACGTTCCTGCGCGAGAACGAAGACACGGCTCCCGCGGCGCGGCCGGTGACGCTGGCGCCCAAGGCAGCCATCAAGACCGACGGCAAACAGTCCTATGTGTTCGTCGTCGTCAACGATCGCGTGGACAGACGGGCAATTACGACTGGAGGGACTGACGGCGAGCGGGTCGAAGTGATCGCGGGCCTCAACCCCGGCGATCGCGTGGTCGTGTCGCCCCCCGCGGAACTTTCGGCCGGTGCGCTCGTCGTATCGCGGTAACGCTACGGTTAACCCGAACACCAGCTAACCATATGAATGAACTTGTTCGCGTCCAGGACGTCCACAAACACTTCACCCGAGGCAGCGAGCGCATCGACGTTCTGAAAGGCGTCAACCTGGAAATCCCACAGGGAGATTTCCTGGCGCTGATGGGACCGTCGGGGTCCGGCAAGACGACGCTCCTCAATCTGATTGGCGGGCTGGACACGCCGACAGGCGGGGCCATCAACGTCAACGGCGTGCCCGTCAGCTCGTTGAGCGGCAGCCAACTGTCGAAGTGGCGCGCGCAGAACATCGGGTTCGTGTTCCAGCTCTACAACCTTCTGCCCGTCCTGACGGCCGAGAAGAACGTCGAGCTGCCGCTGCTGCTCACCAAGCTGTCGAAATCGGAGCGGCGAAAGCGGGCGGGCATCGCGCTGAAAGTCGTCGGCCTCGCCGAGCGCGCGAAGCACTATCCGCGGCAGCTCTCCGGCGGCCAGGAGCAGCGCGTCGGCATCGCCCGCGCAATCGTGACCGATCCGACGCTGCTGTTGTGCGACGAGCCCACCGGCGATCTCGATCGCAAGGCAGGCGACGAGATTCTCGACCTCCTGCAATCTCTCAACCGCGACCACGGCAAGACGATCGTCATGGTGACGCACGACCCGCGCGCGGCCGAGCGCGCGCAGCGTACGATTCATCTCGAGAAGGGCGTCTTGACGAGGGACCAGGCATGAAATTTCTCCCGCTCGTCTGGAAGAACATCTGGCGGCGGAAGTTCCGCACTGTCTTCACGCTGCTGTCGATCTTCATCGCCTTCGTGCTGTTCGGCATCCTGATGACGATCCGATACTCGTTCGCGTTCGGAGTCGAGATTGCCGGCGCCGATCGGCTGGTGCTGATCCACAAGGTCAGCCTCATCATGCCGCTGCCGGTGTCGTACCAGGCGCGCCTGCAGCAGACCAAGGGCGTCGAGCTCGGCGTCGCATCAGACGTGGTTCGGCGGCATCTACCAGGACCCGTCGAATTTCTTCGCCAACATCGCGGTCGAGCCGGAGCCGTTTCTGAAGATGTATCCGGAGTTCATCGCTTCCGCCCGAGCAGATTCAAGCCTGGCGCAACGACCGGCAGGGAGCGATCGTCGGCCGCGATCTCGCGCAGCGTTTCGGCTGGAAGATCGGCGACCGCGTGCCGCTGACCGCGGCCATCTGGCTGCCGAAAGGCGGCGGCACCACCTGGGAGTTCAACATCGTCGGCATCTACGACGGCGGCGATGCGGTCGACAAGACCCAGATGTTCTTCCGCTACGACTACCTCGACGAGAACCGCGCGCGCGGCCAGGGACAGGTCGGATGGTACGTCGTCAAGATCTCCGATCCCGCGCAGGCGGTCGATCTCAGCCGCACGTTCGACGAGATGTTCGCCAACTCGGCCGCGGAAACCAAGACCACGACCGAAAAGGGATTCGTCGAGGGCTTCGCGAAGCAGATCGGCGATATCGGCAGCATCATGATCGCCATCTCCTCGACGGTGCTGGTCATGTTCGGCCTCGTCGCGGCCAGCACGATGGCGCAATCGGTGCGTGAGCGCACGAGCGAACTCGCGGTGCTGAAGACGCTCGGTTTCTCGGGCCCGATGATTCTGACGCTTGTCCTCGCCGAGTCCCTGTTCATCGCGTTCACGGGCGGACTGCTCGGCCTCGGGCTCGCCTGGCTGTTCGTGCAAGGCGGCGATCCGACCAACGGGATGCTGCCGATTTTCGTGCTGCCGCCGCGCGACGTGGTGCTGGGCATCGGGCTGATGGCGCTGATCGGCATACTCGCGGGCCTGATGCCGGCAATCGCGGCGATGCGGCTGAAGATTACTGACGCGCTGAGGCGGACATAACCATGCAGTGGATCAGACAGACATTTGCCGTCCTCGCACTGAACATGCGCACGATTCCCCAGCGGCTGAGCTCGTCGGGCGTCGCGATCGTCGGCATCGCCGGTGTCGTCGTCGTCTTCGTGTCGGTGCTCTCGATTGCCGCGGGTTTTGCGGCCGCGATGCAATCGTCGGGCTCTCCAGATCGCGCGCTCGTCATGCGCAGCGGCGCCGACAGTGAGATGACGAGCGGGCTCAGCGGCGAGGACGTCGATGTCATCAAACAGGCCCCGGGAATCAGGCGAGACGGACAGGCGCCGCTCGCCGCCGCGGAACTGATCGTCATCATCGACCTGCCGAAGATCGCGTCGCCGGATGCTCCCGCGAACGTTCCGGTGCGGGGATCGGTCCGAGAGCATTCCGCTCCGAAGCGAGTTCTCGATTGTCGAAGGGCGGATGTTCAAGTTCGGCACCAACGAAGTCGATCGCCGGCCGGGCCGCGAAGGGGCAGTTCGTCAACCTCAACGTCGGCGACACGGTCGTCTCGGGCCAGAACCGGTGGGACGTCGTCGGCGTCTTTGAGTCCGACGGCGGCGTCGCCGAAACCGAGATCTGGATCGACGCCCGCACGCTCCAGGGCGCCTATCGCCGAGGCAACACCTATCAGTCCCTGCTGGCGCGGCTCGAGTCGCGCGACTCGTATGACGCGTTTCGCGACTGGCTCACGTCGAATCCGCAGTTGAACGTGTCGATCCGCGCGAGAACGAGTACTACGCGACGCAGTCGCAGGCGCTTACGCGACTGATTCGCACGATCGGCTTCGGCATCGCGGCGCTCATGGGCATCGGCGCGGTGTTCGGCGCGATTCTCACGATGTACACGGCCGTCGCCACGCGCGCCCGCGAGATCGCGACACTGCGCGCGCTCGGGTTCAACACAGGCTCGGTGCTGGTCTCGGTTCTCGCCGAGTCGATGGTGCTCGGCTCGATCGGCGGTGCGATTGGCGGCGCCGCGGCGTACCTGGCGTTCAACGGGTATCAGACGTCGACGATGAATTCCAGACCTTCAGCCAGGTCGCGTTCGCTTTTCGCGTCACGCCGCAGCTGCTCGCGATGGGTTTGTTTTATGCGTTGCTGATGGGGTTGATTGGCGGGCTGTTCCCCGCCAT
>CAWDIK010000021.1:0-56729 GCA_963802345.1 Vicinamibacterales bacterium | reverse complement strand
CGATGGTGATTATTGCCCGCAGATAGTCGACCCCGCTCACCACCAGGAGTCCGGCAAAGCAGCCCGTAGCGCAGTCCGCCGGGATGACGAGTTGACCGACCACGTCCATCTGCGCCGCCGGTTCGAGCCGAATGACGTTCGGAACGAACTCGAACACGCCGGACGGTATTCGAGCGCCCGTGGTGCTGATCAGGTCGGTCACCATCGGTGTCAACTGCACTGGACGGTCTTCCTTGTTAGATAGCAACATCGACACGGTCCCGCGCTGCCCCCGGCGAAGCGGAGACGGTGGCCGCAGATGGGGCACACCCTCGTAACGAGCGTCGTCCCGCCCACCCATCGGTTCTTGCGAGGCAGACGTGGGAGTCCCGTGCATGGGCCAGAGCCGGGCGACGTTGTCGATGATGTCGTGGAGTTGCCGCAACACGGCATTTCCGGATCGGCGCCATACGTACCCGTCGTCTGGCGCGCTCCTCTGGCGGCGAGCACGCCTTTCGCCATCTCCTCATCGAGGATCAGCTGCGGCTTCGGACACAATCGCGGCGGGCTGAGCTCCCGGCGGTGGGCACGATCGTCGGCAGCTGACTGACGAGGTCCTTGCCAACTGGTAGCGACGGCACTCCCGGAAACGGGCGAGCAGAAGGAGGCAGCGGCAGAAGCTGGCGCAGCGTCCTGCCGACATTCTCGACAGCGGTTCCCACCGCGTCGGCGCCTGTCTCTGGCGTGGTTACGAGCGGCTGACGTCTATCATATCCACTTGCCCTCTCTTTCACAGCTCCCGGCTGACCATGAACCGGATGATTTGACTCAGGAACGCCTTCTCGTCGGATGCCGGCTGGTCGCCGAAGGCTTGCGTGAACTCATACAACGCGGCGCCGGCCAGCTGTCGTGACACAGTGCGTCCGTAATCGAGACTCCCACACGACCGCATGAGGCCCAGCACCCACCGCATCTCTCCCGGTAAGCGCTGGAGGCGCGGCTCGGAAAGAACGCCTTTAGCCGCCTCGTATCCGCGTCCGGGTAACTTCTTGAACAGGTGGAGGAGCATCAGCGTGCGCTTTCCCTCGAGCAGGTCGCCGGCGATCTCCTTACCATAACGCTGCTCGTCACCGGTCAGGTTGAGCAGGTCGTCCTGAATCTGGAACGCGGCGCCGAGGAAGAAACCAAACCGGTTGAAGCGATCGAGATCCACGCCATCGCGCGTCGCGATCAATGCCCCGATGCGGCACGGCTGAATGAAGCTGTACCAGCACGTCTTCTTCAGCACCATCCGCAGGTAGTCGCGATCCGCCAGGTCGCAACGGTTGTCGCGAATCCAGCCGAGCTCCATGGCCTGGCCCTCGAGCGACTCCTGCATCATGTGATCGAACTCGTCGAAGACACGCCACGTCAGTGCCTCGCCGAGCACCGGCAGGTTCTCGCGCAGCACCCTGAGACTGAGGGCGTTCAGCATGTCCCCGGCGTTGACAGCCAGCGGCACGCCGTGCGCCACGTGCATCGTCGGCTCGCCCCGCGCAACTCGCTTTCGTCCTCCACGTCGTCGTGCACCAGAAACGCGTTGTGAAGCATCTCGATCGCCACGGCCGATTTCGTCTGCCGGGCCTCGCCGCCGAAGGCCTGGCACGTCGCCATGCAGAGCGCTGGCCGGATGCTCTTGCCCACCCGGGACAGATGCTCGGCAACGGACCGTAGAGATACTGACGCGGCTCCCGATCGGGCACGGCAGCCAGCAATCCCGCGAGCGTCGTCTCGCGATAGCCGGCGAAGCGGGCGTCCAACCAGTCATGCCTCCCGCCGTCGCCGTCCGTTCTCCATCGTTGTACCTGGCGCCTCATCGCGGGATCAGTTGCACTCGCCCCGATGATCCGGCCGGACGACTGCCCGGAGGGGATCCGTTCCGCGGCTCGCGGACCCCGGCGATACCGGATCAGCCCCGGGAGGTGCGCTGCAACTCCGCCAGGCGATGGGCGACTATCTCGCCAAGGCGCTCGAACAGCCTGTTTGCCTCCCGTCGCAGCGCGGAGCCGACGCTGCCGATCTTCGTCGCGATCGCAGTATCGAGACGAGATGGGCTGGCTTGATCGGCAGCGGAACCGCCGTGAGTCGACGCGGTCGTACACGCTCGTGTTCTCGTCGAGCGCATGGAACACCGGTCGGCCAGCAGCGCCAGCGGCACACCGAGCCTGACGAGCGAGTCATCCCACGGCAACCCCTGCGCATACCGAATCGCGTCGAACGTGCGCCACGGCGCGAACAACTCCGGCTCGTGGAGTTCCCAGACCGGGCACGGAAGCATCGGACTCACTCGCATGCAGGATGCCATTGACGGCGCGCCGGGCGGCTTCGTTGGCCGACTCCATCGTGGCCAGTCCGTACCCGTGCGCACGTAGTCCGACGCCAGGAACAGATTCGGAATGCGCGTCACCGCTTCGGGGCGCAGCTTCCATGTGTCGACGAGATTCACGAGCAGCGGCTCTTCGTTGTGCACCGACCCATCGACACGCGATGCGGATGCTGGGATCCAGACTCCAGTGATGGAGCTGCTCGTCCTTCAGGATGACGTTGTCGCCGTAGTTCAAGCTGCGCTTCAACTGTTCCCAGACCTCGGACTTGATCTCCTCCGCGGTGCACTGCCGCGCCGTCTTGCCGTTCAGTCCGGGCTGTCCCCACTCGGAGATGTCGACCGAGATGATGCCGCGCACCGCGCCGTCACCCAGCGTGCTGACGTTGACGTCCTTCCAGAACTGCGCCTGCGAAATCGAGGTCAATGCCCACGGCGAATCGACGTAGATAGTGTGGCCGTGCGCGATCGGCACGTCTTCCTTGAGATAGATCTGGATGCCGTTCATCCACTCGGTGATGTCGTCGAGCGTCGACAGGTGTCCGAGCGCCGGCTCTACGGCAATCATCTCCGGCGTGATCAGGTCGATCACGTCCTCAATGGGCATCGCCAGGACGAAGTAGTCACCCTCCACCGTCCGCGTCGAGCCGCCGACTCGATGGTCGCGGCGCGGATGCGTGAGCCATCGAATGTCACCGCCGTGGCCTTCGATCGGATTGGTATCTTACGCCTCTCCAGATGCAGATATTCAGCCACGGATCGATCCAGACCTCGTTCGTCGGCCCGCACAGCACGCGATCGGTGCTGGGGCCGGGGGTGACGATGTCGAAGAGGAGCTGGATGAAGATGTTGCCGATCGTCTTCGTGCTGGCGGTGTCGGCCTTGGCCGCGACGAGCGACCGGGTCATGCCGTGGCCGAGCAGCTTCTGATAGGCGGGCGAGTGTTGCTCCGCGCCGATGAACTCCCACCAGCCGATCTTCTCGTAGTCGTTCATCCGCCGCTCGCGGCATGAGGTCACGATCTGCCAGACCTTCGACGCGAAGAACATGATCTCGTCGTGTGTGAGGTCGAAGTCGCCGCCGAGAAACCGGCCGATGTCATCGAGGGCGACTCGGACGTCGTTGATCGTTCGCGGCGACCGCGCGGTGACGTCGATCGGGCGCCGACCGAAGCGGGCCAGCGAGACGCGGGTGGTATCGACCAGATTGTCGGCAACGGTCCCGTGCCGTACGGGATCCGGCTCATCGTGTCGGTGACGTGACGGTAGAAGCGCGGAAAGAAGCGGAAGCCGTGCTCGCCGGGAGGTCGCGCCGGCCGTTGGTGCCGGTGCCGGGAATGCCGAAGCTCCTGGCCTTGCCGCCGGCAATCGGCATCAGCTCGTAGATCTCGACGTCGAACCGGCGCTCGATCAGTTCATGCGCCGCGCTCAGCCCGGCGATCCCGCCGCCAAGGATGATGACCTTGTGGGCCATAGTCCACGCCCTAGCCTAGAACGGCGGCAATCCAGGAATTCCACGGCTTTTGGGTCTTTGATTCGCAACCGGAACTTTTCATACACCCTGAACAGGTACTTGGCGTTCTCCGTTACTTGAAGGAATTGAGCCCGGGGGGCTGTTGCCACCACGATGTCTATGTCACTTCCTCCGAGCGAGACTACGATTCCTGTCTGGTCGTGCACCCGACCGCACCTGAACAGCGAGCCTTTCAACATCGGCGATATTCGGTCCGCGGGCAAGACCATCGAGTCCGGACGCGGCTTGTGCGCCTCTTCAAAGAGCCTGTCGCCCAGCACACAGGCGAAAGGACCCGGATGAAATTCCTTTTCGAGGGTTCCGATCGCCCTGACCACGTCCTTCACGAGTAACTCCCCGATATCCGGTGTTGTCTGCTGTGCGGCTGCCGGTTGTGCGGCTGCCGGTTGTGCGGCTGCCGTTGTGCGGCTGCCGGCTGTGCCGCTGCGGCTCAGCGGCTGCCGGCTGAGCGGCTGCCGGCTTCCTCGACACATCGGCGAGCCCCGCCGACTTGTCTGGTCCGGTCACAGTCGCTTTTGGCTTCTGAACATTCGCTTTTGGCTGCTGACCAGCGCGCTGCAATGACTGCTTGGCGTCATAGTCATTGAAAATGATTTCGTCTTCTTTTGCCCCAAGATGTTCGCCGCGCGACGGAACGCCAGCAGCGCACTCGATAACGCTTCCTCACTCACCTGCTCGCTCGACAGTTCAACCAGCACCGTCACATTGAACAGCTTCAGCGTGTCATCATCGTCGACCTGCAGCCGCCCAGTACCTAAGATCACCCTCTCGTTGCGCACATACTCCGCGCTGTCCGCCAGCGGGCCATAGCAAGGCAGAAACGCGCCCGCCACGTTCGCTTTGCGACGCCTCGGTGACCGCTTTGTTGACCAGATCCCACTGTGCGCTGCTCCATCCGGGCCCGGTTTTTGTCTCGGTCATGTTTGTCCTCTTCGGGATCCCCCCGGCCGCGCGGCTTGAGGCCCAGGGTTCCTGTCGTCGCGGCGGCGAGCGATCGGTTCATCGCTGCGACCGGCCGAGTGTGAAAGCCGGCATTATAGCCACTTCTCCATGAGAAACTCCGACAGATAAAAGGAATCGGCTATAGTGACGGCTCTCACCGGCTCGGACGCATGTACGTACGTAAGGACAATGCCCCGACTATTCGAATGAGCGGCGTTGTGAGCGGCGCATCTCCGGCATGACCCAACGGAGCGACATGCGATGGCCGACAGTAACCTGCAAGTGCCGTGGACTGAAGATCAGTGGAACCGGATCACGCAGGTGGTGCGGGACGAGGCGCGTGGGGCCAGGGTCGCGGGAAATATCCTGCCGCTGGTTGGTCCGCTTGAGGCAGACGCGTCCTATGTGTCGGTAGAGGATTTGATTGAGCCGAAGGCAGGCAGCGGCGAGGACCATGTTCCGGGCTTCACGGTTGACGACACGAAGACGCTGAAGCTGTCGACCTTGCAGGTCAAGGTGTTCCTCAGGAGCGCCCAACTCGCCGACCCCGAGCTCACCAGCGCGCTCACGGCCTTCCGGCGCGCAGCGAACGTGCTCGCCCATCTAGAAGACGACATCGTGTTCAAGGGGCAACCCGATGCCGACAAGGCCCCGCCGCAGCCTCAGATCGTGGAGAGGTTCACGGCGGGCAAAAAACGGACGGCCTGGCAAAAAGCGCCAAGGACACGCCATTTGCCGGTGCCAACCTCGGCGAAGCGCTCGTAAGCAAAGTCTCTGGTGCCATCGGCGAACTCGAAGACAGGTTTCATCTGGGCCCGTTCGCCTGCGTGCTTGGTCACGCGTACTTTCAAGCCATCCAGTCACCGAACATTTCGCTGGTGCTCCCGCAGGATCGCATCCTGCCCTTCCTCGGCGGCGGACCACTGGCTCGGTGCTCTTCTCTCCCCGACGATGCGGGCCTCGTGATTGCGCTCGGCGGGGCGCCGATCGAACTGGTCATGGCCACCGACACACCGTCGAGTTTCTTCAGACCACGGCGAACGCGTGGTTTGTCTTTCCGGGTCTACGAGAAGATGGTGCTCCGCATCAAACAGAAGAACGCAGTCGAACTCCTGTCCGTGTACCAGTCACCAGGCGATGGGAACCTCGATTCACAGCGGCGCCGCTGATCGAGGAGGCCGCGCGACTCGCCGGCGACGGCGAGATCGGCAACTCCGACGCGATTCGGCTGCTGCAGCTTCCTCACACGCCGGAGGACCTGCATCCGTGCTCGAACGGTTCGACGCCCAGCTGACGCCTGAGGCGAGAAGCAAGTTGACGCTGGCCGCCCTCGTGCCGCTGCCCGAGCACGTCTCCAATCAGCGGTTCGAACCGATCTTCGATCGCTATCGGATCACCGGCAAGACCTACACCACCGCCAGCGGCACGACCGTTCCGAACGAGATCCAGTACTACAACGGGGAGATGGTCCAGGTCTTCGGGGACTGCCGGAATCCCGACGGTGCGCGACGTCCTCGCCGGAAGCGGCTACCTGCCGATGATCCTGAGCCACCCCGACGGACCGCAGACCGCAATCGCCCAGTTCTGGGCGCACACCCTCACCGATACCTCGCTCCGTCCGTACAACGCGATGTTCATCGTCGTGGCCGCGGTTCCGGGACGACGCGCCGCTGTCTCAGACTTCGATCGCAGCTCATGACAACGGAACATCGAGCATCCTGTCGATGCTCTACGGCTCTTAATCCGCCGACAGCGGTCTACAAGAACTGCGCGCGGCTGTTTTTCATCCGGCTCCTCGATTCCACGCGGGTCGCGATCGAAGTCGGCCGGGAGCGTATGGGCACCGACAAGCGGCCTGGCACGATCGATCTGACGCACAACGCGCGCATCGGGATCTCGAGTCAAAGACGGCGCGGGACGCAGTGTCGCGAGAGTCACGGTGGCGGCCGGACGATAGCAGGGCTGTCTTGACGAAGTCGCAAAAGCGGCAACGACTGCGGGTATTCCGCTGGACGGTCCCCCGCCGGCACCGAATACGTGTACCCGAGTGTGGCCCGCATCGGCGCCGGGCCGGTGGTGAGCTGGCACTGGCGAAGCGATCTTCGCCCTCCGCCGCAGCGAGTCAGCCGGATACCGTCGCTTTCGACTCGTGCTCCGAGGAAGGCGAGATGCTCATCGCGTGGGGATTCCGGCCGCAGGTGATCGTCTATATTCCCAATGTGCGCGGCGTGGTCACCGGGGTGCCGGAACCGGCCGGTCAGGGCCCGCAGTGGAACGGCAGCATCCAGGCGCCGGGTCGTGCTCATCCCGAAGTGACTGCCACGGCTGGAGGCTCGTAGCCCAGCGATTCGAGGACGCTGCGGGCCTTCACCAGATCGTGCGTGTCGACTCCACCCCTCCTTGAACCACCGTAGATTGGCTCGAGCATCTCGCGAGCCGCGGGCGTTCGTCTCACGCCGTTCCAGCAGTTCCGCGAGAGTGGTCGAGACCCGGAGCTCCCACGACCGCGCTTGCTGCTGCGCGCCCAGTCGATCGCGTCGCGCAGGAGCCCTTCACCGCGGCGCCCTGCCGCGATCAGCATCCACGCCTTCAGGCGCAGCACTTCGGCGAGGTGCGACCGCTCTTCCCAGCCTGGCCGCGCGATTTGCTCGAGACACTCTCGATCAGCGTATGCCACTCTCGAGGTCGCCGTTGAACGCGTGGCTTCGGCGAGCGCGGCCTTCAAGTAGGGCACCCGGCTGCTCCCGCCCCCCGCCTGCCAGTTGTCGAGGCCTCGACGCAGAGAGGGCATGGCTTCTGCGAACTGCCCGGCGCGCAACAGCGCCAGCCCCGTGCCTGGGGCACCATCACCTGGTCCATGAACGGCACGCTCCGCTCCCGCTCGAGCCGCTCGACCTCGCCGACGCGATCGAGCAGCCGCGCCGGTTCACACCGGTAGTCGAACGTGTACGCCCCGAGCGTCAGAGCGAAACCGAGATTGAAGGCGTCCCCCAGCTGCCGGGCATAAGCGTCCTTCTCGTCGCTGAGCACGACCGCCTGGTCCGGGTAGCCGAGCATCCATGTCCACTGGCACTCCCACACACCGACCAGGGTTCTGAGATCGTGGGCCGTCACCTGCATCCAGCGCCGCGCCTGTTGCGGATCGTACAGCGCGAGGACCGCGTCCCCGTGCTTGCTCGCGTCGAGCAGCTGGCCGAGATAGAAACTGGAAATCATCGCGGCGCCGTGCCCGAAGATCTGCATATCGAGATCCCTCGCCTTCTCACCTTCCGTCCAGCAGCTCGTGCGCCCACTGAAGCGAATCGCGGATGCGTCCCTGCGTGGTCGTATTGACCCAGAGCGCCCAGAGTCCGGTCCGCCGGGCCTGCGACGCGCCCTGCGGCTGGTCAGCTGCAGGATCGCGGCGGCGTTGGTCCCGACTTCCGGCGCCGCCCACCCAGGCAGCGCCGTACAGGCAGCGTTCAACGGCTCGCGAATCGACAGCTCCAGCTCGTCCCGCTCCGCCGACGCCGGCAGCTTATCGATGAGAGACAGGCCCTGCCGGAAGTGATGCGACGCTTCGCGGAGCGCCACGCGATGCCCCGCGAGCTTGCCTGCTTCGCGCCAGCACGGGATCGCCGCCGCCGGGTTGTTCGACTCGTATAGTGCCGGGCCAGCACCTCCGGCTCGTTCGCCACCCGGTCGGGAAAGTGCTGTTCCAGCGTGTGCGCGATTCGCGCATGGAGCTCGCGCGGTCGCTCGTCACGCAGCGAATCGTACGCGGCATCCTGCACCAGCGCGTGCTTGAAGATGTAAGTGATATCCGGCGGCGCGCCGCGGCGGTAGACCATGCCGGCTTCCGTGAGGATATCGAGGGCCTGGTCGAGCGGACCGTCTCCCGGAGCCACGATTCGGGCCATCAGATCGTAAGAGAACTCCCGTCCGATGCAGGCGGCCATCTGGATGATAGGCTTGACGGACGCCAGGCGATCGAGCCGCGCCAGGAGCGAGGCGCCGCAGCGTGGATGGAATCGCCAGCGGCCGGAGCGGCAGCTGCAACGCGTAGCGGTCGCCCAGGTCCTGCACCAGCCCGGACTCGAGCACCGACTTCGTCAGCTCTTCGACATAGAGCGGCACGCCGTCGGCCCGATCGACGATCTCTTCCGTGACTTCGAGGGGCAGCGCCTTCCCTTGCGTCACCCGGTCAACCAGTTCTGCCCCGTGTTTTCGACCCAGGCGCTCCACGTCCAGCCTAAGGACATGCGCCTGGTCGGTCCAGGGCGCCTCGTACTCGGGCTTCTCGGCTCGGTTCGTCCGGTAGGTGATGACCAGAAGAACCCGAGCGCCGCGATCCGGGACACCAGCACCTTCAACGCCTCTTGGCTCGTTGGATCGATCCAATGGACGTCCTCGAACACCATCAAAACCGGACGCTGCCGGGCCAGCATCTCCACGTGAGCGGCCAGTGCGTCGAGCGTCCGCTCAAGCCGTATTCGTGGCGGGAACGTGAGCGGGGGATAACGTTCGGCGGGCAGCGAGAGTAGCGTGGCAAAGAGCGCGGCTGTCTCCGCGAGCTGCGCCGAAACCCCTCCGAGCAGACGCTCCAAATTGTCCAGCCGCTCGTCGGTGGTGTCATCCCGCGTGAAGCCCGCGAGAGCTTCGATCCGTGCGATGAATGGATACAGCGCGGAATTTCGTGGTACGGGGAGCATTGATAGCGGAGCGCAATGTAAGACTCACTTGCGATGCGCTGGCGAAGGGCGTGCGTCAACCGCGACTTGCCGATGCCGGCCTCGCCGGTCAGCAGGACAGCTCTGCCAAGCCCCTGGGATGCTTGGCGCCAGGCGCCCAGCAACACCCCATCTCGTCTTCGCGTCCGACCAGCGGGGTCAGGATGAGCGCTTCGCGAGCGGTCTCGAACCGATCCTCCGTCCTGCGCAGGGCGTGCACCGGCCAGGCACTGATTGGCTCGTTGATGCCCTTGAGCGAACACTTGCGCACCTCGCCGACTTCGAAGCGGTCGCCAATCAGGCGGCGGGTCGTCGACGCGATCACAATCTCGTTCGGTCCGCGACATCCAGCAGCCGTGAGGCGAGATTCGGTGTCTCGCCCAGCGCCAGCGCCGGCTCTCGGTTGCCCGCGTGCGAGGCATCGCCCACAATCACGGGGCCGGTTGCCACGCCGATCCTGACGGTCAATGGCGGATCCGCATTGATCGTCCGGACCGCCTGCACGATCCCGAGCGCGGCCCGCACGCAGCGTTCCGCATCATCTTCATGCGCGCTGGGCCAGCCGAAATAAATCATCACGCCGTCGCCGAGATATTGACGGACGTAGCCTTCGTAATGGGCGACCACCGTCGCGACCGTGCCGCGGTAGGTTTCCACCAGATCCCACAGGCGCTCATCCTTCAAGCGTCTGGTCAGCTCCGTGGAGCCCACCAGGTCGCAGAACATCACCGTAAGTGGCGTCGTTCTGCTTCGTGGGCGCTGTTTGGATGCGGAACCAGCGAATTGGCCGGAACCATCGCCTGGTGGGCGCGCGCTGCACGCATCGCTTCGATCGCGACCAGCAGCTCGCGGCGGGGCCCGATTGGCAGCCCCAGCCGATCGACATCCTGATCTGTCAGATCCGGCAACACTTTGACCGTGATCGCCTGTTCGACGAAGACCGCGGAGTACTCCTCGAGCCCCTGCTGCGTCAGCCAATCCTCGATGTTCCTCACGGGGCACTCTGGCGGGCTTTCCGGCTGGCCGTCTCGGCATGCCAGCGCGCTTGATTGATTCTTCCGACAGGTGCACTCGACGCCGAGGAGTTCCCGGTCACGTCGATGTACATCGCGTCGCACGCCACCGGGGACAGCCCGGAGCCCGGCAGCAGCGTGAGTCGGGCGACCGTATGGAACGGCGCCTGCGGTTCCGGCCATTCGACCGCTGCGTTCTCGATCCAGAACGTGGCATCCCGTCGGGTGCCCTGATGGGTCATGGTCATGATGTCAAGAAACTGCAACCCGAAATCGAACGTGCTCAAGACCGGGTCCTCGTTGACGTGCCGCAGCAACTCATCGCGCAACGCGTTGAGGTTGTGGCGATCGAGCGCCCTTGCCGGGTTGCCGGCCGCCGGCGTGAGCGAGTACTTTGACGACATCGGCTGGTCCGTGGCGGAACGGGACATTGCTCCAGTAGCGCAGCTGTTGATAGGGCCGAACCACTTGCCGTTGCTGTTGAAGCACTCGCGCCCTGGTTTGCGCAAAGATCAGCTGGTCGCGGAACGGCAGTGAGGTAATAGCGATCCCTTCGCTCCGGGCGCTAACCACTTGCGCGTACACCGCGAACGCCCGCAGGTCGTTGAAGGGCAGCGTCGGCGCGCTCTGCAGGGAGAAGTCCTGGCGCGCAGGGCAGCCGGCGCTGCGCGGGAGCTCGACCGCGAAGGACGCGCCACGGACGTCGGGCACACAGTCCGCTTTCGCATAGGGATCCGAGTTGGCAAACCTGACGGTTGTTGGATAACAGCCGGGGACGGCATACATGCCGACGGCGAGCCGCGCACCAAGGGCGGCATCCCGCCCTGCCCTCACGTCGAGCAGCTCAAACATCGCTCGCACGCAGACGCCCTTCGGGTGAGTCCCGCGCCCAAGCGGTCGGCGCTGGGCCGCCGCCGTACGTGCCTGCAACGTCAGGAAACCACGCACGATGCCATCGATCTCCGCCTGCTCTGCGACGGCCTCCGGCTCTGCCGGCAGGTCGACCGTGGCGCGTCTCAGGTCAGATCGCAGGAGGGTCATTGACTTGTTCCGGCCATTGGCACTTGGAGCCGCCGCGCCGAGTGTAGTGCATCTGCAGCCGGCGATCTCGTGCCACCCGCGGCCGCACCGAGTGTCATGCCAGGCCAGGCCGCCGAGGTGACGGCATCGGGCACCTCGACTGCCCTCTGCTACATCACGCCTATTTTGCGGTTAGCGCACAGGGTGCGTGGCGAGGCTGCCGCAGCGGATGGCCCATGCCGCTGCATTCTACGTGGGTGGCGAGTGACAATACCCGCCTGCGTCAGCCTTACAATTCGCCTGACACGGGTCGTGCCTGAAACGGGGGAACGCGCATGGCTGACTGGGAGACAATTTCACGCCTCTCTCGCGAAGCGTTATCGCGCGACACCGATGACCGGAGCGCGTTCCTCGACACGCGTGCGCGGGAACCCGGAGCTTCGGCGGCAAATCGATGCGCTGATCGGGCAGCCGCGCCCGACACATCGGACCTGCTCGCGAACTTCGAGCACATGTGGGACGAGTTGAACTCGCCCGACCAGAAAGAGTCGCCGCCACGCGTCCGCGCAACAGAAGAGCCCACCTACGGCATTCTGTTCCAGTCCCCGCTTGGGATTCTCAGCGCCAGCTCCCTCGCCGACCTGTTGGCGGTGATGCACTTTCGGGAATTCGAACCAGGCGGATACCTGATCCGCCAGGGAGATCCCGCCGAGTTCCTGTTGCTCATCCTCAACGGAAACGCTTTCGCCCGCGTGCGGAACACGCCGGCCGATCGGCCTCCGGTTGGAACGTTCGGACCTGGAGACATCGTCGGCGAAATCAGCCTGGTGGCCGACGAACCCCGGACAGCAGATGTCATCGCCGAGACGCATGTCGAATCGCTGGAGCTGTCGGCGTCCGATTTCCATGTATTGGCCGATCGACATCCCGATCTCCCTCTGCTGTTGTCAGAAATCGTGACCGAGCGGCTTGGACACTCCATGTACGATGGGCTGACAGGCAAGGACATTCACGGATATCAAATCATTCAACGCGTCGACCGGGGTGGTATGGGAGTGGTCTACGAGGCGACGCGCGTGGCGACCGGTCAGAGGGTTGCGCTGAAGATGATGAATCATCGACTGACCTCCCAACTCAGCGCGCTCCGGAGGTTCCGGCGAGAAGCGGCTATCCTAAAAACGCTCGAGCATCCCTTGGTCGCGCGGCTGGTACCAGTACTTTCCCGCCTACAAGACCGAATTTCTGGCCATGGAGTTCTGTGAAGGACCGACTCTCCGTCAAACGATTGCGGCGCGCGGTGCCTTGAAAGAGGATGTGGTTCGACCGATGCTTGGCCAACTGGCCGTTGCCCTCAAGTACGTCCATGGCCGCGGCATCGTCCACCGTGATCTCAAGCCGTCCAACATCATGTTGACCCCGGGCGGCGGAATCAAGCTTCTCGATTTCGGCATCGTCACGGTCGAAGAACACTCGGATTTGTGGAACTCGCTGAAGACCGTACCGCAGCCCAGGATGGTAGGTACGCCACGGTACATGCGCCCGAACACTTCTCCGGTCGTGTCACGGATCGGCGCGTCGACTATTACGGTGTCGCGTCGGTGGTGTTCGAGGCACTGTCCGGACGGCCGCTGATCGCGGCAACGGAGGTGTTCGACGTCATCCGCGAACACGCGCGGTTCGTGCTGCCTGCGCGCGAGGAGATCGGGGAAGGTATTTCGCAGGAGATGTACGACGTGCTGCTCCGGGGCCTGGAGCATGATCCCGACAAGCGTTCGCTCGACTTCGAAAGACTCGCGATGTGGGCTGCGCCGCTTCAGCTGGATTGAAAGCCCTAACGCGGCGGCCGCTCCGGGAGGATCGTCTCGCCGCGCGCGAGCATGGCGACCAGCGCCGCGATTTTCCGCGCGCGCCCGGCGGCCGTTTTCATGTTGTTGGTTCGAAAGGCGAGTGCGAACAGGTTCTGACGGCGGAGCGTGCGGAACGTCTTCAGCGCCCGCGGGTTCGCCTCGATGGCCGCGCGGAGATCCGGCGGAATAGTGGCTTCGTTCGCGCTGCGCATCGGAGCATACGCGGCGTCCCAGCGTCCGTCTGCCTTCGCGGCGTCCACCTGCCGCCGACCGTGCGGCGTCATGCGGCCGGCCGCTTCCAGCCGTTTCACGTGGTCGCGATTGATCTGGCTCCAGATGCTTCGCGCCCGCCGCGGCGTGTAGCGCTGCAGAAACGACCGCTCGTCGAACGCTTTGCGGATGCCGTCGATCCATCCCCAGCACAAGGCGACGTCGAGCGCCTGTACGTTGGTCACCGACGGCAGGCCCGATCCTTTCTTGTGAATCTTCACCCAGATCTCGGTCTCGCGCGCGTGATTGGCCTTCATCCACGCCTCGAACGCCGCCTCTGAGCGGAAAGCTCTTGATCTTTCTCGGATCAGGAACGATCGGTGCCACGACGCTCAGTCTATCGCGGCCGCTGACTCCCCACATCCAATCGCGTCCACGCCGTAGTCTCCCCGTGAGCCGTTACGCCTTTTGTCCTGGCCCGTCTATTGGCTGACCCACCAGCTTGCCGACGGTCTGGATGAGCGCCGGCACTGAAGCGGCTGCCGCCGTGACGAGACCGAAGATGGCGTTGTACAGCTCCTTCTGCGTCGCAAACAGGAAGAGACCCGCGCCGACGACGGCCACGCCGAGCGGAATGCGAAGCCGATCCCACGCGCTCGGGCCGTCCTCGCTCTCGAGCGCCTCGACCTGCTTCGAGCACTCACGCGTGAGGATGAAGTGCCGGAACGTCTCGTTCATCGGGCGGAGCGCGGGGTCGGCGTGCAGGATGCCGCGACCGAGCAACTGGCGCACGATGCTGCGGGCAGACGAGTTGGCCAGACCGTGCCGGGCAACGTGCCCGAGCACCACTTTCTCGTCCTCGGAGCACGACATCCACAAGCCGCGATAGCACTGCGCCGTGCGCTCGACGAGCTCGTCGAATGCCTGTGCTCGCGAGAGCCGGCCACCAGCGACGGCATCAGACTGAAGCAGATCGTCGCAGACGCGCCTCACCTCCGGGTGCGATTCGCGCTCGGCGAGGAGGAACGTCACGGCAGGCGAACGTTGTTCGTGCGGCGTGGCCGGCGACGCTTTCGGCCGGCGTCGCTCGACGATGACGAGGGCCTTCACAATGCGCCGCCATCTTTCGAGCGCCGCCTCTCGCGCATCCGGCGCGGCGGAGCTTGCCCCTGCGGAAAGACGCACGCTGTCGATCAGCCCGCGGAGCGATACCTTCGACAGCACCACCACTCTCCTGGACGGATCGAACACCAGTTCTTCGAGCAGCAACAATTTGCGGTCCATGCTTCGAACGTCGTCGAGGCCTTTGTCGAAGTCGGCGATGAGAACCGAGCCGTCGTTGCTCTTCCGATCGAGGTCAAACAGCGCCTTCCTCCACGCGCATTTGAAGTCGTCGGCCTTCACGATTGGCGTGAGGTTGAGCGACCTCATCCCCTTGAGCTGTTCGGCCTTGCTCCTGGCATCGCACAGGACCAAAACGTTCTGGCCGGCGTTCCGCGCGAGCGAACCGCACGCCCACAAAGGCTGGGTGATGCCGACGAGGTACACGCGACGATTGAAGATCTCCACCACGCCCCACGCGAGCCCGACCAGGCCAACACCCCACAGAAACAGCAGAGCTTCCGAAGCGTAGGCGTTCGACTCGTCGTGCAGTGCGTCCTCATGTGCAGGACCTGGCGGAGCTACTGACGCGAGTGCGACGGTGGCCAGGCCGGCGCGCTCGGGTTCGTTCGTGTCCTGGCCCTCGGGCGTCCTCGGGACATTCGAGATCGAGGGCACCCACGATCTGAGCTCGAGGGTAAGCCTGCCCGTTGTTGCCTTGAGGGCCGCGTCCACATCACCGCCCGCGCCATGATTTCCAGCTCTCATCGTGGGATTGGTGGTGGAGCAGCTCACGCCATTCGACCGAAGCCTCGGAGTAGTAGGGCAGGTAATCCTCGAGCAGCGACAGCAGCATGTCGTCGTTATGATGCTCGACAGCGTGTTTGCCCGGCGTTTGTTCGTGGCCGTCATCATCGGGGAGCGGCGTATCACCCGGCTTGTTCAGCAGATTGACAGACATGCCGTAGAGAAAATCGACGTAGATATCACGGTCGGAAACGATGTTCGTGTACCACGCCGCCGGCCTCCTGGGGTTCTCTTCGCCGCCACGCAGATATGCCTCTTTCAACCGGTCGTACCGGTCCGCAAGCCGGTGTGCGACGATGAGCTGGCTGTTCTTGATATAGCTCCAGGTGTGCAACCTGTAAGAAGCGAGAAAGAGCATCGAGCCAGGGATCACGCCTGCCACCAGCAGCACGAGTACCGACGCCACTGAATACGCGACCAATGTCTCGCGCCCGCCGGCGCTCCGGCGCCGGCATGGGGATCTCAGCAGTAGAAAAGCGAAGCCCCAGCCGATGAGCGGCAGCACCACGCCGGCAAGCACAATATCGCTCGGCGTTCCATACCGCGCCGCACCAACTGCGAGTCCCAGCAGCACGACGCACACGATCGAGACCACGCGATAGCGCTCGCGCCGTCTGGGATCGGGCCACACCCATGACGCGCCTGGAGCGAGGGTCGCCAGCGCGAGCACGAGCCACAACAGGAGGTACGCTGCGAGGAGCGTCAATGTGACGACGAGCCACTCGCGATTGATCGCCCATGCGCGTTCGGTCTGCGCCATCGCGACGACATACATGCCGGGAAGCTGCATCGGCTTCACATACGCCCGGTACTGGGCGCCCCAGTAGTTGATGTTCAGCGCGTCCGCGCTGTGAGCCGCAACCTGGGCACGGAGACGGCGGTTGTTGTCGGTTTCGACGAAGAACTTTTCATTGCCGTTCCGTTGACGATCGGAATGGAACAGCACGTTGCCTGAATCGTCGATCACCGCGAAGGCGAAGCCCGGAGGCAACACGGGTCCGATGAGCGAACGCATCGGAAATGAAATGGCGGCGACGGCGAGCTTCGGGTCTTCCGGACCATTCGTCAGCTTCAGATCGGTCTCTTTCGCCAGAACGGCCTGTGCCCCGCCGGTCGTGAGCGACCAGACCGATTCCAGGGCGCATGGCGAGTCGTTGCAGAAGTCGTTCGCCTTCCATCCCACGTCCGCTCGCGATCGTCTTGAAATACCCGCGCTCTCCCACGTTGATGAGGCTGGAGGCGCTGGCGGACGTCACGAGCTTGAGTTGCTGCTTCCCATTCGTGTCGATGAACGCGACCGTATCGAAAAACGGGTATCGCAACTCGATCGCCGGAACGTGCCGGTCGACAGCCGTTCGTGGCTATTCGGGGCCGCAGCCTCCTGCGGCGGGGGCATTTGAGGCGCGTGGTCGAGGAGCACCGAGGGGATCCTCTTCTCGAGCGTCGTGGGACCCAGTTCGCGAACGGTTTCTTCGATGCACGTGAGCTGAGCGTACGCGTCGGCGATCTCGGCGTTCGCGTTGCTGTCGAGCCTGTGCGCGAGATCGCTCAGCTGAGCATCCAGGTCTCTGTTGAGTCGCCAGTACGCGGAGACATCGAGCAGGACCACGGCGAGGATGGCAAGGCCCGCGACGCCGGATGCGCCGAGTTGGAAGAAATCAGCGATGCCCACCTGTTGCCGATCGCCGAGCAGCACGAGCTTGAGAAACGGCCATCCGACAAGGACGATCAGCAGCGCGAGCACCGAGATTTTCACGAGCGTGGTCGGAATCGCCCAGCTGCCCGCGCGCACCTTGTCGCTGCGCACCAGCCCTGCCAGGACGAGTCGATCCTCCGGTGTTTTCGCTTGCAAGCAACATGGAGCGACGAAAAGCGTGTAGTCGACGCCGCCGACCGTACCTCCGCCATCGTGATGGCTTCCGAAAGCTCCCTGAACTTCACAGGCTTGCTGGCTTCGGTTTCTTTCGTGGACAGCACATCAAGTCCGCTGAGACGAAGCTGCTCCGCGCCAGAGCCGGCGCTGACGAGCACGCGCCCGTCGCGTGTGCCGAGCAGGATTGCGTCGAACGCACCGGGATCGACGGTGGAAGTGAAGAGCGCTTCCAGTGCGGGTTGAAGGTTGAGCGTGGCTGTCAGCTGTTGCTTATCTGCGTTTTCAAACGGAACGCTGAGCATCAGGCTGTTGGAGCGAAACTCGAGCTCGGCGCCATGCGTTCGCGCGGCTCGTTTACCGGGAACGTGATGTCGGTGGGCTTGTACGGCTTCCCGCGGAGTTTCGACCAGGTATCTCGCAGGGTCTCTACGCGCTCTTTCGGCAGATTCTGGATGACCCTGGCTTCGGCGTGAGCGGTGCTGTCGATCTGCTTCGTCAGATTCGTCAGAATCCGGAAGTCACGGCCGATGATGTAGTCGCGTTGCTGGGAGACGAAGAACCAGTAGCCCACCCCGGCGGCAGTGACAAGCGATACGGCCACCGTGAGTCCGGCAATCCGTAGCACCGGCAACGCCCGCCCGCTAAACCCCATAAATCACCTCAACACCTCAGAAAGCTACTGAGAGCACAACGCTGGAACCGGGGAAATTGAACAGTCGCAGTAGAATGCGCACGTCGTGGACACGGCGGTCATCAGTCATCGCGTCGCGGATTTCCTGAGAAAACACGCGCCTTTTCACAGCGTCGGCGACTCGGACCTTCTTGCGCTCGCGCGCGGCGGACGTGTGAAGTTTCACGAACCCAACGAATACATCCTGTGGCAGGGGGAGCCGCACCGCCATCAGGTGTTCGTGATACAGCAGGGCACGGTGTCGCTGTGGGACGACTCGCCGGATGGCGCGAAGCTGCGCGATATTCGCGGCGGAGGCGACATGCTCGGCATCGAGCGGTACAACGATGCCCGTGCGTGCCTCCACTCGGCACGCTCGGAAAGCGACGTCGTCATTTACGCGTTTCCGGCCGAGGATTTTGAGGCGTTCGTGCTCAAGTACCCGGATGCGGCGCGGTATGTGGCCGCGGAAAGCCGGGTGACGCCGGATTATCAGGCCGCGGGCGAGCGGCGCGATCTTTCGCGACTGTTTCTGCACGACCTGACCGCACGACGCACGCTCGCCGTGTGCAGCGCTGACGACAGCATCGCGGATGTCGCAGGCCGGCTGCTGGCCTCGCGCTCCGGAGCCATCGTGGTCGTCGACGCAGATCATCGCGCGCGTGGAGTCCTTTCATCAGAAGCGGTGCTCGCCTGGGTGGCCTCAGGGGCAGGAGACGGGAAGCAACGTGTCGAGACGCTCCTTGGCGACCCTCCGGTGACGATGGCTCCCAATGCGTCGGTTGCCGACGGTCTTTTGAAAATCGCCGCGAACGGCTCGGACGGCGTGGCCATCACCGACGACGGCACTCCTCAGGGGCGCGTGCAGGCGCTCATCACGCGCCGCGATCTGGCGCCGCTGTTCGGGCACGATCCTTCGGCGCTGCTGCAGGCGGTTCGAGTCGCAGCCAGTACCGACGAACTGCGCGATCTCAATCAGCGCACGCGCGCGTTCGTCTTCGATCAGCTCGCCGCCGCGACTTCCGTCGATTGGCTGTCTCAGTTCGCCCACCTGGTCGACGCCGCGATCCTGACGCGCGTAGCCGCGATCGCCGGCGTCCCTCCGACGTCGGCATCGTGGTGCTTCGGTGGTTCATCCGGGCGCGCAGAGTCGCTGACGTCGCTGGCACCGATGGTTCTCGCGGTGTTCGAAGATGGCATTCCGGACGCCGTCGCCCAGGAGCAGCATCAACAGGTGCTTGCCGCGCTGACGGAGTGCGGATACCTGCCGCGCCTCGACCTGCCGTTCGACGCGAGCTTCTACGCGGCGAGCGCCCGTGAGTGGCACACGCGGTTTCGCGATTGGGTCCGCGATCCGGTTCGCCAGGAGACATACCGTGTGCGCTCGCTGTTCGATCTGCGCGCGGTGTACGGCCGTCAGTCACTCTGGCAGGATCTGAAAGTGGCGATAACGGAAGCCGTCGGGCCGAAGTTCGTCCATGTGCTGGCCAACGACTGTCTGGCGATCCTGCCGCCGCTCACGTTTTTCGAAAATGCCGTGGTCGACAGCTTCGGCGAGCAGGAGACGACGTTCCGTCTCGAGGAAAGCGCGCTGAGACCGCTCGTCGACGTCGGCCGCGTCTTCGGCCTCGCGGCACGGGATGCGGTGGGCCGCTCGACCATCGAGCGCCTCGTCATTGCGCGCGCGCTGCTGCCGGAGCAGGAAGCGATATTCCGTGACGCCGCCGACACGCTGCGCGTCGTGTTGTGGCAGCAGGGCCGCGTCGGGATCAGTCAGGGCACGCGGGGAGCGGAGTTGCCCGCCGCGCTGCTCAGCCGGCACGATCGCCAGGTACTCAAGACCGGGTTCCGGTCGATTCAGCGGCTGCTCGAGTTCACGGCCGATCTCGAATGGCTGAAGAAGCTGTGAGCGGGGCGCCCTTCCTCGACAGCTACCGCGCGCGCTTCGAGCATTCATGGAAGGACGAGACGCCGATCGGGCAGGTGCGCTTCGTCGTGCTCGACTGCGAGACGACCGGCCTGAATCCACGGACCGACCGCATCATCACCATCGGAGCGGTCGCGGTGCGCGATGGAGAAATCGTGCTCGGCGACTCGTTCGAGTCGCTGCTCAAAGTAACCGAGAATACGTCCGCCGTCACCGTGCACGGCATCACGAGAGATGAAAGCCTGAAAGGTATCGAGGAATCCGAGGCGCTCGAAGGCTTTCTCGACTACCTGCAGGACGGCGTGATCGTCGGACACCACATCGGCCACGACATCGCGTCGCTCGACGCGGCATGCGCGCGCCACTGGGACGTGACGCTCCTCAACCGGAGCCTGGACACGATGGATCTCACGCTGCACCTGGAGCGTGACGGCGCGTTCGCCGGCCGGCCCCCAATCCGCAAGTTCACGCTCGATGCGCTCTGCGAGATGTTTGGAGTCATCCCTCACGATCGCCACACTGCAAGCGGCGATGCCTTCATCACCGCGCAGGTGTTCTTGAGGCTCGTGCGTCTGGCCACGCGAATGGGCCGCGGCACCCTGGCGGGCGTCTGCGAGCTATTTGACGATTCACTGCCTGCCTCGCCGTGAGCCGGCGCTTCCGTGTCAGCCGCCGCGCCCCACGCTCCTCACGCTCCCGATCTAAGCTTGGAAGATGGACTTCGCGCTTACCGAGCATCAGCAGGATGTCCAGCGGCGGGCCCGCATGTTTGCGGCATCCCAGGTGGCGCCGGTTGCGTCGGAGCTGGATCGGAAGGGCAGCATTCCGGCGGCCATCATCGCCGGTGCGGCCGAAGTCGGCCTTCTCGGATGCGAGCGTGATTTTGTCGCCTACGTGGCCGGCCTCATCGAGATATCCCGTGAGTGGGCGTCGCTCGGCGCCGTCATCGCCGTCCACAATTCGCTCGTGTGCTATCCGATCGCGCGATACGGAGATAGCGCCCAGAAGAACACATTCCTCACGCGGCTGACCGACAAGCGAGAGCTTGGATGCTATGCGTTTGCCGAGCCGTTAGCCGGATCGGACGCTGGCGCGATTCGGTACGACGGCGACCGCCGATGGCGATCATTTCGTCCTCAACGGCCACAAGCGATTCGTCACCGGCGGCCGCCAGGCACGCATCGCCATCGTCTATGCGCTGACGGATTCCACCAGGGGTCGCGACGGCTTGTCCGCCTTCATTGTCGACACCGGCACGCCTGGTTACATCGTCGGTGAGACCAACGAGATGCTGGGCCTGCGGGCCAGCGAGGCGGTCGATGTGCGGCTGCAGGATTGCCGCGTGCCGAAAGCCAATCTGCTCGGCGGGCTGAATCAGGGTTTTGCCATCGCGCGCGAGATCGTCGAGGGCGGCCGCATCGACATCGCGGCGCAGGCCGTCGGCATCGGCGACGCGTGCCTCGCGCAGAGCCTGGCCAAAGCCAAGGATCGCAAGCAGTTCGGTCGCCCGATTGCCGAGTTCGAGGCGATTCAATGGATGGTCGCCGACATGTCCACCGAGATCGACGCCGCGCGGCTGCTCGCTTTTCGCGCCGCCGCGATGCGGGCAGGAAATCCCGCGGATACCGGATTGACGAAAGCCGCGGCGATGGCCAAGCTGTTTGCATCGGAGGCGGCAAACCGCGCGGCATACAACGCGCTGCAGATTTTCGGCGGCCACGGATATCTCACCGAATATCCGGTCGAGCGCTACTTCCGCGACGCAAGAGCGATGACGCTGTACGAGGAGACATCAGAGATAGAGCGACTGGTGATCGAACGAGAGCTGGCGAAGTGATGACTACGATGATCACTAAGCACGCAGGTGACCGCATAAGATCCGGAGCGTAAGCGACGGCAGCGCGCGGGGGTGGGGCCCCGCGCGAACAAGCAAAGTAGACATGGATCTTCAATTAAGTGAAGAACAGCTGATCTTGAAAGACGCGATGCGCGAGTTCGCCGAAGGCGAGATCGCTCCGGGAGCGGCCGAGCGCGACGAGCACGCCCGTTTCCCATCGGAGCTCGATCCCGAAGCTTGCCGAACAGGGGCTGCTCGGCATCATGGTGCCCGAAGAGTACGGCGGCGCCGGCTATGACGCGCTCAGCAGCGCCATCATCCTCGAAGAGATCGCGCGCGTCGATGCCGCGGTGGCTCTTCTTGTCGGCTCTCACAACGCGCTCTGCTCCGGGCACATTCTTCTGGCCGGCAGCGAGGAGCAGAAGCGCAGGTTTCTGCCGCCCCTGGCGCGCGGAGAAAAGCTCGGGGCGTGGGGGCTCACCGAGCCCGGATCGGGTTCGGACGCCGGGGCGATGCGGACGCGCGCCACGCTCGAGGGAGACCACTGGGTCATTCGCGGCGACAAGCAATTCATCACGCAGGGTTCCACGGCCGGCACCTACGTGATCATGGCATCCACCGATCCCTCGCAAGGCACGCGCGGCATCTCTGCGTTCATCGTCGATCGAGATACACCGGGACTTTCGGTCGGCAAGCTGGAAAAGAAGCTCGGCGTTCGCGCGTCGGATACGGCGGCGCTGCACTTCGATGACATGCGAGTGCCCAGGGACCGGCTGCTCGGCAAGGTGCATGAAGGCTTCAAGGACGTGCTCGCGGTGCTCGCGTCGGCGCGCATCGGGATGGCCGCACTGGCCGTCGGCCTCGCACAGGGCGCGCTCGACGAGGCGCTGAACTACGCGAAGCGGCGGCGCCAGTTCGGCAAGCCCATCCTCGAGTACGAAGCGATCCAGTGGATGCTGGCTGACATGGCAACCGAAAGCGAAGCGGCGAGGCTGATGGCGTGGCACGCCGCGACGCTGCGCGACCAGGGGGCGCCGTATCTGCGTATTGCGTCGCAGGCCAAGCTGTACTCGTCCGAAGTTGCAGTCCGCTCGACGTCGAAAGCCATCCAGATTCACGGCGGATATGGTTATCTGAAGGACTCACCCGTCGAGCGGTTTTATCGCGACGCGAAGTTGTGCGAAATCGGCGAAGGGACATCCGAGGTACAGCGCATGGTGATTGCTCGAGAGCTGTTCAGGTGAAGCGGACGATCATCGCCAATTGCGGCGGGTTCTGGGGAGACGATCCCAGCGCCCCGCGCAGACAGGTAGAGGGTGGTCCCATCGATTACCTGGTGATGGACTACCTCGCCGAAGTCACGATGGCGATCCTGCAGAAACAACGCGCCCGCAATCCGGCGGCGGGCTATCCAGCCGATTTCATTTCGCATCTTCGCGATGTGCTCCCGTCGTGCGTGCAGCGGGGCATCAGAATCATCACCAATGCCGGCGGCGTCAATCCGCTCGGCTGCCGTGCCGCGGTCGAGGCGCTGGCGAGAGATCTGAACGTCGCCGACAAAGTGAAGGTCGCGATTGTCACCGGCGACGATCTCTATCCGGAGATTGACCAGCTGCTTTCCTCGGGCGAGCCGCTCGTCAACATGGACACCGGCCAGGCGCTGTCCGAGATTCGTCCGCGCGTGCTGTCGGCGAATGCGTACATAGGTGCGGGAGGGATCGTCAAGGCGCTCGAGCGCGGCGCCAACGTCATCATCACCGGGCGCGTAGCCGACGCCGCGGTGACGCTGGCGCCGATGATGTTCGAGTTCGGCTGGTCGCCGAACGATTGGGATCGCGTAGCCGCCGGAATCGTCGCCGGCCACATCATCGAGTGCGGCGCGCAGTGCACCGGCGGGAACTTCACCGACTGGCCGCTCGTGAAAAGCTACAAGCGGATCGGGTTTCCGATCGTCGAAGCCGAAGAAGACGGCAGCTTCGTCGTGACGAAGCATCCCAACACGGGCGGGCTCGTCAGCGTGCACACGGTGGCTGAGCAGATCCTGTATGAAATCGGCCCGCCCGCCTACTTGACGCCTGATGTCGCGGCGCGCTTCGATGCGGTCCACCTCGAGCAGGCCGCGCCCGATCGGGTGCGGGTGACGGACGCGCGCGGAGAGCCGGCGCCGGAGAAGCTGAAAGTGTCGATCAGTTACCAGGCCGGCTGGCGCGCGTTCGGCCGGCTCGCCGTGTCGGGTCCCGAGGCCCTTGCGAAGGCGAACAAGCTGGCCGAAGCGTTCTGGGACGCGGCCGGCGGCAAGGGCGCGTACGAGCAGGCGCTGCATCAATTCATCGGATGGAACGCGTGCCACGCGCCGCTGGCGACCTGCGAGCCCGGCGAAGTGCTGGTGCAGTTCGCGGTGCGCGATCAGGACGAGCGGAAGATCAACTCTCGATTCGCGCCTCAACTCGTTCCTCGCGTGCTGGGCACTGTGCCCGGCGTCACCTACATCGCCGATCAGGGCCGGCCGAAGGCATCAGAGGTCGTCGCGTTCTGGCCGGCGTTGGTGTCGCGCGATGCCGTGAGGCAGCGAGTCATCATCGGTGACGAGGAGATCGTGGTAGACCTCAGGAGCGAGGGGCAAGGGGCCAATGTCTGAACGCACGATTCGCGTGCCGTTGATCCGTCTGTGCCTTGCCCGCTCGGGCGACAAAGGCGACACGGCGAACATCGGCGTCATCGCACGCTCCGAAGCCATCTATGCCTGGATGCTCGACCATCTCACGCCCGCGTTCGTGAAGCGGTATTTCGACGACGTGTGCGACGGAGAGGTGGAGCGCTTCGAGTTTCCAAACCTGCTTGCGGTGAACTTTCTGCTGCATCGCAGCCTGGGCGGCGGCGGCACGCTGTCGCTGCTGCTCGACGCGCAGGCAAAAACCTACGCGCAATTCCTGCTCGCCGCGATGGTGGAAGTGCCGGAAGACCTATTGCATGCACAAACTCGACACGCTGATTAACAAGAACAGCCCGACGTTCAAGGTCAATCTCGAGCGCATGACGCAGCTCGTCGCCGAACTGCGGCAGAGAGTCGGCATTGCCCGGGAGGGTGGCGGCGCGAAGTACGTGCAGCGGCATCGAGAACAGGGCAAGCTGCCGGTACGCGAGCGCATCGCGCGCCTCGTCGACGCGGGAGCGCCGTTTCTCGAACTGTCCCCGCTCGCGGGCTACGAGCTGTACGACGACGAGACGCCTGGCGCGGGCATCGTCACGGCCATCGGCCGCGTGTCAGGGCGCGACGTCGTCATCGTCGCGAACGATGCGACGGTGAAGGGCGGCACCTATTACCCGGTCACGGTGAAGAAGCACCTGAGAGCGCAGCAGATCGCGCTGGAAAATCGCCTGCCGTGCTTGTATCTCGTCGATTCGGGTGGAGCGTTTCTCCCGCTGCAGGCCGACGTCTTTCCGGACCGCGAGCATTTCGGACGCATTTTCTTCAATCAGGCGCGGCTTTCAGCAGAGCGCATTCCACAAGTCGCGGCGGTGATGGGATCGTGCACGGCCGGAGGCGCGTACGTGCCGGCGATGTCCGATGAGACGATCATCGTGAAGGGGACGGGCACCATCTTTCTCGGCGGACCGCCGCTCGTGAAAGCGGCGACCGGCGAGGAAGTGACCGCTCAGGATCTCGGAGGGGCGGACGTTCACACGCAGCTCTCGGGAGTGGCGGACTATCTGGCAGACGACGACGACCATGCGATCAGACAGCTTCGGACGATCGTGTCGACCCTGAACCTGGCGAAGAGCATGCCCGCGGATCGCACGACGCCCGAGGATCCAGCCTACGATCCGCAGGAACTGTACGGGATCGTCAGCGCCGACGTCCGGCGTCCGTACGACGTGCGAGAGGTCATTGCGCGGGTGGTCGATGGGTCGCGCTTCGACGAGTTCAAGGCGCGCTACGGCACGACGATCGTCACTGGATTCGCGCGGCTCGACGGATTTCTCGTGGGCATCGTCGCGAACAACGGCGTGCTGTTCTCCGAGTCGGCGCTCAAGGCGACGCACTTCATCGAGCTGTGCAGTTTCCGGAGCGTGCCGCTGATTTTCCTGCAGAACGTGACCGGATTCATGGTTGGCCGGCAGGTGGAACGCGGGGGCATCGCGAAGGACGGGGCGAAGATGGTGAGCGCCGTGGCGAACTCGGTCGTGCCGAAGTTCACGGTCGTCACCGGCGGTTCGTTCGGCGCCGGGAACTACGCCATGAGCGGACGTGCGTACGATCCGCGCTTTCTCTGGATGTGGCCCAACGCGCGCATCTCGGTGATGGGCGCCGAAACGGCGGCCTCTGTGCTGAGCACCGTGAAGCGCGAGCAGATGGCGCGCGAGGGAAAGACGCTCGACGCGGCGGGAGAGCACGCCATCAAGCAACCCATCATTGATAAGTACGAGTCCGAGGGCTCGCCGTACTATTCGACGGCCCGGCTCTGGGACGACGGGATACTCGATCCCGCCGAGACCCGCGCGACGCTCGCGCACGCCTTGTCGATTGCGTTCAATGCACCGATTCCACCGCCGAAGTTCGGCGTATTCAGGATGTAAATGAGCGAGCCTTCGACAATCCAGGTCGTGCGGCTTGCGAACGTGGACTACGTCACGCTGAATCGTCCAGAGGTGCGCAACGCCTTCAACGAGCATCTCATCGCCGAGATGACGGCATGGGCTGAAGGGGCCGCCAGGGATCCGTCACTACGCGGAGTGGTCATCGGCGGCGCAGGCAAGTCGTTCTGCGCCGGGGCCGACCTCGCGTGGATGGCCAAGATGGCCGGCTACACGCGCGAAGAGAATCTGCGCGATGCGCGCGCGGCAGCGGCGATGTTCGCCGCCATCGACACACTGCCCATGCCGGTCATCGCGCAAGTTCACGGCGCTGCGCTCGGCGGCGGCGCGGGGCTGGCCGCGGTCGCCGACATCGCCGTGGCCGCGGACGACGCCACGTTCGGTTTCACTGAAGTGAAGCTGGGGTTGATCCCTGCTGTGATCGCACCGTACGTGCTCGCGAAGATCGGTCAGTCTGCCGCGCGCGAGTTGTTCATCACCGGCCGGCGGTTCGATGCTGCGCACGCCCAGCACATCGGCCTCGTGCATGCTGTCGTTCCCGCTGGTGAGCTGATAGACAGGGTCAATAAGTATTTGATTGAAATCGCCACGAACGGACCCGAAGCGATGCGCGCTGCGAAGTCGCTGATTCGCAGAATCGCAAACCGATCGATTGAAGAGGCCGCGCCGCTCACCGCCGAGGCGATCGCCGAACGTCGTGTCTCTGACGAGGCGCAGAAGCTGATGAAGGGTTTCTTGAAGAACGAGTCAGACAGAAGGCCGACCTGAAGGTCGGCACTACGTAATGTTCGTCACTCTGTCGTAGTGCCGACCTTTAGGTCGGCCTTCTCGCCGTCGACTATAATTTCCCCGTGCACGGTATCGCGGTTCTCGATGCGGGCGGGCAGTACCTGTCATTTGCTGGCGCGGCGCGTCCGCGAAGCCGGCGTTCAGAGCCATGTGCTGCCGATCGACACGCCCTCCGATCGGCTCGACGGCATCAGCGGCATCATCATCTCCGGCGGGCCGCGCAGCGTCACCGAAGCGGGTTCGCCGCGCGTGCATCCATCGATCCTTTCGATGGGCGTGCCGATCCTCGGCATCTGTTACGGACATCAGTTGCTCGCGGCGACGATGCCGGGCGGTGTCGTCAAGCCGAGTTATTCGCGGGAGTACGGGCTGGCGAAGTTGCGGCTGAGAGGCCGACCTGAAGGTCGGCACTACGAATGACGACTGCCGACCTAAAGGTCGGCACTACGACGAGCACGACGATGACGCGACGACGACCAGCACGGCGATTGCCGGCGCGTCGAGTCAACTGTTCGAAGGCGTGCCCGATAACAGCCAGGTATGGGTGAGCCACGGCGATTCAGTGGAGAGGCTGCCCGACTGCTTCGAGGTGTTGGCGGCGACCGACGACTGCGCGGTGGCGGCCATGGTGTACCCCGCGAAGCAGATCTACGGCGTCCAGTTTCACCCGGAAGTCACGCATAGCGAGCACGGGCAGCGCATCCTGGAGAATTTCGTGCGCCGCGTGTGCCGCAGCGGCTCGGACTGGCGGCCCTCATCCGCGGATACGATCGACGCGATCAAGACGGATATCCGCGCGCGCGTGGGTCCGTCGAAGAACGTGCTGTTCTTCGTCAGCGGCGGCGTCGATTCGTCGGTCGCGTACAAGCTGTGTGCGGACGCGCTCGGCGAAGATCGCGTGCATGGCGTGTACGTCGACACCGGCTTCATGCGGAAGAACGAATCCGCCGATGTGATGTCGGCGTACGAGAAGGCCGGCTTCAAGAATGTGCGCCTTCGCGACGCATCGGCGGAATTTCTCGGTGCGGTCGGCACGGAGACGAATCCCGAGATCAAGCGCCAGCGTATCGGCGTCGCGTTTCTCGCGGTCGAGAACGACGTGCTCGAACATCTGCCGCCGGGCGAATGGCTGCTCGGGCAGGGCACGATCTATCCCGACACGATCGAGTCGGGTGGCACGCGTGAATCCGCGCTCATCAAGACGCACCACAATCGCGTTCCCGAGCTGTTGCGGCGGATCGAGGCTGGGGAAGTCGTCGAGCCTCTCGTGCAGTTCTACAAAGACGAGGTCCGCCAAATCGGGCGGGCGCTCGGCTTGCCGCCGCGCCTCATCGACAAGCAGCCGTTTCCTGGTCCGGGGCTCGCCGTGCGGTTCCTCTGCACCGACGAGCCTGCCGCGTGGTCCGAGAATGCGAAGCTCAGCGAAGTCGCCTCGACGTTCAAACTTGCGGCGCGCGTGCTCCCGGTGCGCGGAGTCGGCGTGCAGGGCGACGAGCGCACGTACGCGCACACGGCGCTGCTCACAGGCGACTACGACGATGCGGGCATCGCCGAACTGTCGCCGACGATTACCAACTCGTTTCGCGACGTCAATCGTGTTGTGTTCTGGGCCGGCGCGAAAGGCTCGATCGAGGAATTCCGCGTCGAGCCGACCACCACATCACGCGAAGGGCTCGACGTGTTGCGCGAAGCCGACGCCCTCGTGCGCGACATCCTCGCCGAGTACGACACGCAAAACCGCATCTGGCAGTGCCCGGTCGTGATGCTCCCACTGAAGCGGCGGGGCGAGTCGACGATCGCGATCCGGCCCGTCGAATCGCACGACGGCATGACCGCGCAATACGCCCGCCTGCCGTGGCCCGTCATCGAGCGCATCAGACGGCCGTCCTGGGTGTGCCCGGCGTCGGTGCCCTCCTCTACGACGTCACGAACAAGCCGCCGGCGACCATTGAGTGGGAATAGGACGAGTCGGAGTCCGAGTCCAAGTCCAAAGTCCAGGTCCAAGTCAGAGTCCACCGTAAGTACTTGTGTATTTTGCTCTTAGCCCTCTGCTCTAGCTCTCTCAAGCCCCTCCGCGTTCGTTCCGATATTAGGGTATGACTTGGTTATTTGCCAAAGGCTCGCAGCGCATGTCGTGCGAGGCGCGCGAGGCGATGCTCTGGTACGAGCTCGTCGTGACCGAACCGGATGGGGTGACCCGCGTTGAGCGGTATACCGAGCGCGCGGGAATGTTGCGCCGTCAGCATGAATTGTTGTGCGCGTGGAAGGCGCAGGGCTGGCGCGAGCTGGAAGAACGAGCATCCGGCAATCACGCACGGAGGTGAGTTAACATCGTCGCAACCCCATGTTGAACCTCTCGGCCGTGCTCGAGCAGCACGTGCGGCGTCGGCCGGACGCCGAGGCACTCGTCTACGGCGACAAGCGGCTCACCTACGCGCAGCTCAACGCGTGGGCCAACCAGATTGCCAACGCGCTTGCGGCGTCCGGCATCCGGCGCGGCGACCACGTCGCGCTTCTGTGCCCCAACCTGCCGTACTTTCCCGCGATCTATTTCGGCATCCTCAAGACCGGCGCGACCGTCGTGCCGCTGAACGTGATGTTGAAGCCGCGCGAGATTGCCTATCACCTGCGCGACAGCGATGCCAAAGCGATCTTCTGCTTCCAGGGCACGCCGGAGCTGCCGATGGCGGAAGCGGCGAAAGCCGCCGTTGCCGTGGTGCCCGCGTGCCAGACGCTGATCGTGTTGCCGCATCCGTCTCGATTCCGCTCGATCCGGCGTTCGATGACGGCTCGGAAGTGATCCCGCTCGCGCGCTTCATCGGCGGCCAGCCGCCTGTTTTCGAAACGGTGGAAACGAAGCCGGACGACACCGCCGTCATTCTTTATACGTCGGGCACGACGGGGCAGCCCAAAGGCGCGGAGCTGACCCACTTGAACATGGTCGTCAACGCGATGGTGTCTGCGGAGCTGTGCGCCTCGTCGCATGACGGCAACGGGCGTCATGCGACCGCCATCACGCTTCCGCTGTTTCACGCGACGGCGCAGACCGCGCAGATGCTCGCGTACTTCCATCTCGGCGGCGCGCTCGTGCTGCTGCCGCGCTTCGATCCGGCATCGCTTCTCACGGCCATGACATCGGAGCGCATCACCCACTGGATCGGGGTGCCGACGATGTATTGGACGGTGCTCAAGTACGCGAGAGAACAGGGCATCGACGTGTCCAGGACCGCGGCGACGCTGCGGCTCGCTGTGTCCGGCGGCGCGCCGATGCCGGTCGAGCTGATGAGCGACTTCGAGAAGACGTTCGGCGTCCGCATCATCGAGGGCTATGGGCTGTCGGAGACGTCGCCAGTCGCGAGCTTCAACCATCTCGACAAGCCGTCGAAGCCCGGCACCGTCGGCCAGCCGCTGTTTGCCGTCGACATCATGATCGTGAACGACAAGGACGAGCCGGTCGAGACGGGGCAGCCGGGCGAGGTCGTCATTCGCGGGCACAACGTGATGAAGGGTTACTACAAGCAGCCGGAGGCGACGGCCGAAGCCATGCGCAACGGCTGGTTCCACACCGGCGACATCGGCGTACTCGATGCCGACGGCTACCTGAGCATCGTCGATCGCAAGAAAGACATGATCCTGCGCGGCGGCCTGAACGTGTATCCCCGCGAGCTCGAAGAAGTGATGCTGACGCACCCGGCGGTGTCGCTGGTCGCCGTGGTGGGCGTGCCCGACGAGCGGCTCGGCGAAGAGGTCAAGGCGTTCGTCGTCAAGAAACCCGGCGCCGACGTCACCGAGGATGCGCTTCGCGCCTGGTGCAAGGAGCAGTTTGCCGCCTACAAATACCCACGCCTCATCGAGTTCCGCACCGAGCTGCCGACCAGCGCAACCGGAAAGATCCTCAAGAGGGAGTTGCGCGTCCAATAGGATGTGGACACCCTCGATACCGAACTTCTGGATGCGTATTCACAGGCCGTCGTCGGCGCTGTCGAGCTTGTCGGGCCGTCGGTCGTCACGATCGAAATCGGTCACGGCGAGGATCGCCGCGCGCACGGGCAGGGCTCTGGATTTGTCGTCGCACCCGACGGCCTGATTGTCACCAACAGCCACGTCGTTCATAAAGCAAAGGCCATTCACGTCTCGCTCTCCGACGGCCGCAGGCTGCCGGCCGAGCTCATCGGCGAGGATCCGGACACCGACCTCGCCGTGGTCAGGACATCGGCGTCGGGATTGGCAGCGTTGAGGCTCGGCGACTCGCACGCGATTAAGGTTGGCCAGCTCGTGATTGCCATCGGCAACCCGCTCGGGTTCTCGGCTACGGTCACCGCGGGGGTCGTCAGCGCGCTGGGTCGATCGCTGCGGTCGCGGTCGGGCCGGCTGATGGACGACATCATTCAAACCGACGCGGCGCTCAACCCGGGGAACTCCGGCGGGCCGCTCGTCAACTCGCGCGGCGAAGTCATCGGCGTGAACACGGCGGTCATATCCGGCGCGCAGGGTCTGTGTTTCGCTATCGCCGCGAATACCGTTCAGTTCGTCATCGGCCGATTGATTCGCGATGGCCGCATACGGCGGTCGTACGTCGGAGTGGCGGGACAGAACGCGCCACTCGCGCGGCAGATCGTGCGCTTTTACGGCCTTGCGTCGGGCACGGGCATTCTCGTCGCCACGATCGAGCCCGACAGCCCCGCGGCGAAAAGCCAGCTGCGCGAGGGCGACGTGATCATCGCGCTCGACGGCCATCACGTGTCGGGCATCGACCAGCTCCATCGGCTGCTGACCGAAGAGCGCATCGGCAAGGACACTGCCCTGACGGTGATTCGGCGCACCGAGAAACTGGAGATCAGCGTCAGGCCGGCCGAGTCGCCCCGCCGACAGGGCTAAGATGTGTCGTGCTCGGAATTATTGCCGATGATTTGACTGGCGCGGGCGACGCGTCGGTCCAGTTTGCCAAGCGCGGCTGGCGCACACTCCTGACTCTTGACTCCCGGACTCTGGACTCTCCTGGACTCTCCGGACTCTCGGACTCTCAGAGTCGAGAGTCTCTCGTCATCTCCATCACAACCGACTGTCGCGCGCTCGGCAACGACGTCGCCGAAGAACGCACGGCCGAAGCGCTTCGCGCGCTGATGAACGCGGGCATCGATCGGATCTTTCTGAAGATCGATTCGACGATGCGCGGGTCAGTGCCGGGCCAGATCGCAGGAGCGCTTTCCGCCTGGCGAACCTTGCATCCGGATGCGCGGGCTTTTGTGTGCCCTGCGTATCCTTTAATGGGGCGAACGGTCGAGTCCGGCCGCCTGCTCGTGAACGGCGAGCCCGTGGAACGCACACCGTTCGGCAGCGACCCGGTGACGCCAGTCAAAACCAGCGACATGTCCGAGCTCCTCCCTGACTCGGTGACCATTCGTATGTTCGATGCCGCAACCGACGCGGACTTGATGAAAATTGCGGAATCCATTTCTGCGGCCGGCCCCTCCGTGATTCCCGTCGGGTCCGGCGGGCTTGCTGAAGCCGTATCCGAGGTCTGGTCGGGCCGCGAAGAATCGGTTCAAAGTACGCGCCGCGCGCCGCGCCGGCGGCCCGGCGTCAGCCAGACGAGATCCCGTATTCTTTTGCAGGTCAGCTCGCTGAATCCCGTGTCGCACAACCAGGTCGCACGGCTCAAGGCCGTATTCCCGGATGTGGTCGTCCTCACCCCGCCAGACGCGCGCGGCGACAGCGCCGCGGTCGCGGCGGATCTGGCGCGGGAGTTTGCGGCGCGGCTGAAGAGCGGCGAGTGGGATGTGCTGGGGATGATCGGAGGCGACGGCGCCCGCGAGACGCTCAGGAGGCTTGGCGCGTCCGGCATCCGCATTATCGACAGCCTGATCGAGGGCGTTCCTCACGGCGTCATCGAGGGTGGAGAAGCTGACCAGAAGCCCGTGTTCACGAAAGCCGGTGGTTTCGGCGCCGAGGATGCGCTTGTGCGCTGCGTCGAAAGGATAAGGGCGTGAATCCCAAACCTGTACTTGCGCTCACGCTCGGCGACCCGGCAGGCATCGGCCCCGAGATAACCGCGAAGACGCTTCTGCGCCACGCAGAACTTCGTGACGAATGCGTTCCGGTCGTCGTGGGCGATGCCGAAGCCATGCGCCTCGGGGTGAAGATCAGCGGCGGCGATCCGGACGCCGTTCGTGTCATCGGCGATCCCGCAGAGGCCGCGAACGACCCTTCGTGCATCGAGCTGCTGCAGGTCGGCCAGCCGCTGCGGTCCATTCCCGTTGGCGAAATCAGCGCCCTTGCCGGCGACGCCGCGTATCGATTCGTCGTCGAAGCGTGCGCGCTTGCGAGGAGCGGCAAGGTGTCGGGTATCGTCACCGCGCCGCTCAACAAGGCCGCGATGCACGCGGGTGGCCACAAGTGGCCGGGACACACCGAACTGCTGGCGCACGAGTTCGGCGTGAAGAACTTCTCGCTCGTGCTGTCGGCGGGCGAGCTGTATGTCTTTCATCTCACGACGCACGTCTCGCTCGCACAGGCGATCGCGAACATCACGCCGGAGCGCTGCGATGCGTTGCTCGATCTCGTCGGCGGATTTGCGCGCGCGCTCGGATGGGCGAGCGAGCCGATCGGCCTGGCGGGGCTGAATCCGCATGCAGGAGAAGGCGGCCTGTTCGGGCGCGAAGACGCAGAAGTGCTCGCGCCGGCTGCGGCGCGCGCGAGGGCGCGCGGACTGAACGTCGTTGGCCCGCTGCCGGCGGACGCGTTGATTCCCGCTGCCGTCAAAGGAAAGTGGAGGCTGATCGTCGTCTGCTATCACGACCAGGGACACGCGCCGTTCAAGGCGGTGTACGGCGACAACGGCGTCAACATCACGATCGGCCTGCCGGTCGTGCGCGTGTCGGTCGATCACGGCACGGCGTTCGATATCGCCGGAAAAGGGGTTGCGCGCGAGGAGAGTCTCGTGCTGTCGTGCCGCCGCGCGGCGCAGCTCGCGGCCGGCTGGCGCTTGATTGGCACTAAGCGCACGGAATAGACTGGTCGTTCGCCTCGGTTGTCGCTCGGGGCGAGTTGAGCAGCGTCGAAACTCGGGTTTCTTAGTGGCCCGGAACCTGTGCAATCTCAGTCTATGAACCGCGTCAGGGCCGGAAGGCAGCAGCGCTAAATAGTCCCTGAGCTGTGCCGCAGGCCCTCCGGGCCTCTAAGGCACCCGAGTGCTCCAGGTTCCAGATTGTTCAGTTTTCAGATTCCGAGTTTCCAGATCGTAGAACTTCAGTTCCGACCAGCTTCGAATGTCCTACCAAGTTCTCGCCCGCAAATGGCGGCCGCAACAATTCGATGACGTCATCGGCCAGCCGGCTGTGACGCGTACGCTGGCGAACGCGATCAAGAGCGGACGCATCGCGCAGTCGTTCGTGTTTGCCGGTCCGCGCGGCGTGGGCAAGACGACGACCGCGCGGATTCTGGCGCGCGCGTTGAACTGCGAGAAGGGGCCGACCGCGGAGCCGTGCGGCACGTGCGATGCGTGCCGCGAGATTACCGAAGGGCGCGACATCGACGTCATGGAGATGGACGCCGCCACGCACACGCAGATCGACAACGTGCGCGAGGTGATCATCCAGGGGCTTTCGATCATGCCGGTGAGAAACCGGTACAAGGTCTTCATCATCGACGAAGTCCACCAGCTCTCGAACCATTCGTTCAACGCGCTGCTGAAATCGATCGAAGAGCCGCCGCCGCACGTCGTGTTCATGATGGCGACGACCGAGCTCTCGAAGATCCCGGAGACCGTGCTGTCGCGGTCGCAGGTGTTCGAGTTCAAGACGATCTCGAGCCGGCAGATCGCCGATCAGCTCCGCCGGATTGCCGACGCAGAAAAAATTGCCGTCGACGATTCCGCGCTGCTGCTGGTGGCCCGGGCCGCCGAAGGCAGCATGCGCGACGCGCAGAGCGCGTTCGATCAGGTCATCGCGTTTGCCGGTCAGAAAGTGTCCGTAGACGACGTGGCGACGGTGCTGGGGCTCGTTGGACGGGATCTCGTGCTCGATATCGTGACCGCGGTCGCGGACGAGACGCCGGCGGCCGCATTCGAGCTGTCCGGCCGCGCGGTCGAGCTGGGCTATGACTTGCGGTCGGTCGTCCGCGAGCTGTCGCGCGTGGTGCGCGATCTGCTCGTGCTCTCGGTCGATCCGTCGCGCATCGACGATCCCGAGATTGCGTCCGAGAGCGAGCGCGAGCGGCTGAAAGCCCTCGCCCGGCGCTTCTCGCGCGAGGACCTGCTTCGCGCGTTCGACGTCCTCTCGAAAGCCGACTTCGATATTCGCGCCGCCTCGCAGCCGCGGTATCACCTCGAGATGGCGCTGCTTCGCTGGATTCATCTTCGCAAGCTCGTCCCGTTGACCGAGCTGCTCGGAGGAGTGCAGAGCGCACCAGTGAGCGGAACGCGTCCTGTCGTTGCTGCGCCGAAACCCGCGGAGACATTCGCGCGGAAGGCCGCACCGGTCGTTCCGCCAGTGGAGCGGCGCGCTCCCGCTCCTGTCTCGCCGAAGCCCGTAAGTTGCAGGCGGGCGAAGGCGGACGAAGCCCGTCGCGGTGACCGGGTCGGGCGAAGCCTCCCGAGACGCTTTCCTTCTTGAAATCCGCAAGTCGAAGGCCGCGTTTTACAACACAGTCGTCGCGCAGGCGCAGAAGATCGAATTCGGTCCTGACCGGGTGACCTTCTCGTTTCTGCCGGCGCACCGCATGCTTCGCGAGCAGGTCGACACGAATCGCCAGTGGCTCGAGCAGTTCGCCTCGAACGTTGCCGGCAAACGCATGACCGTCGGCGCTGCGCAGGCCGACGCTGTTCAGGAGCCGGTTGGGGCGGTCGCCGGCCCGGCGGCAGCTCAGCCCAAACCGCCGGATCTCAAAACAACGGCGATGGCCGACAGCGCCGTGCAGGCGATGCTCGACGTGTTCCCCGCGGAGATCGAAAACGTCGAGGAGATCGAGTAGACCGATGAATATCAACCAAATGATGAAACAGGCGCAGCAGATGCAGGAGCGCCTGCAGAAACAAATGGCCGACATGCGCGTCGAGGCGTCTGCCGGCGGCGGCATGGTGACCGTCGTCGTGGACGGCAACAAGCAGATTCAGAGCCTCAAAATCGATCCCGAAGTCGTCTCGAAAGACGACGTCGAGATGCTGCAGGATCTGATCCTCGCGGCGATCAACGACGCCAACCGGAAGGCCGAAGAGCAGTTGAGCAAGCAGATGGGCGGGTTGATGGGCGGCATGAAGATACCTGGCCTCTAATGGCAATCCAATCCGCAGATCATCGAATTGCATGAGTATCCCGAACCCCTCACTCGTCTCGTCGATCAACTCAAGCGGCTTCCGGGCATCGGCGCAAAAAGCGCGCAGCGGCTGGCGTTTCACATTCTTCGAACGCCGCGCGACGAGGCCGATCGGCTCATCGACGCGATCCGCGACGTCAAGGAGCGTGTCACGTACTGCTCGGTCTGCAGCAACACGACCGACGTCGACCCGTGCATGTACTGCAGCTCCGACACACGCAATCACCGCCTCATCTGCGTGGTCGAAGAACCGCAGAACGTCACCGCCATCGAGAAGACGCGCGACTTCAAGGGCGTGTATCACGTGCTGATGGGGGCGCTCTCGCCGCTGCAGGGCATCGGGCCCGACGAGCTCAAGATCAAAGGCCTGCTCACGCGAGTCGGTGAAGGCAATGTTGAGGAGATCATTCTCGCGACGAACCCGAACGTCGAGGGAGAAGCGACGGCGCTCTACCTTGCGCGGCTGCTCAAGCCGCTCGGCGTGCGCGTCACGCGCATCGCGATGGGCGTGCCTGTCGGCAGCGATCTCGAGTACGCCGACGAAGTGACGATGCACAAGGCGATGGAAGGGCGGAGGGAAGTATAGTGTGCCGGACTAGGGATTAGGGATTCGGGATTAGGACGCGTGCCCACGACATTGATTCCCACAACGTATCAACTTCCGGTACTTGCACTGCTCATTCTTGGCGGCGCCATCGCCTGGGCCGCCGGATATCGCCTCTTCAGGTTCGTGCTCACGCTGTTCGGGTTTTATATCGGAGCGCTCGCCGCGACGGCGGTGCTTGGCTCCGGCGATCGGACGCTGCTCGTGTTTGCCGCGCTCGGCGGCGGCGCGGTTGGTGCGGTCATCATGTTCTTCGGATACTTCGTCGGCGTTGCGCTCGTCGGCGCGGGCATCGGCGCGCTGACCGTCCATTTGATATGGAGCCGGCTCGGCAGCGAGCCGCACGCGTTCGCCGTGATACTGGCCGCGGTCGCCGGCGCGGCGTCGGCAATGGCCCTGCAGCGCTACGTCATCATCATCGCGACGGCGTTTGCCGGCGGATGGACGATGCTGTGGGCGGCGATGAACCTGGTCGATTCGGCCGGCCCTGTCGCGCAACGGCCGCAAGTGTGGATGGTCTATCCGCTCGATCTGTCGCCCGGCCGCCGGTGGATTGTTGCGGCGTGGGCGGCAATCGGATTGCTTGGCGTGTTTGCGCAGCTTCGCTTCACTGCGCGCGCACGGGCGCCGGTGCGCGTCAAGAAAGTCAAAACGTAGTATTAACGGACAACGTACATCGGTGCGTGGTGACGTCAACAGTACGTAGTGCCGACCTTCAGGTCGGCCATTTGGAGGCACACATGGCAACGTTCGAACGCAGCGTGACGACGGATTGGGAAGGCGGACTGATGGACGGCAACGGCGTGGCGAAGGCGGGGAGCGGAGCGTTCTCGCTGCCGGTCACGTTTCCGAACCGCATCGGGGAGCCCGCGGGTAAAACCAGCCCGGAAGAACTGATGGCGGCCGCGCACGCGGCTTGCTTCGCGATGGCCATGAACGCCGCGCTGGGGAAGAAGGGCGGCAAGGCCGCGAAGACGCACGTGACGGCCACGGTTTCTGCCGATAAGGGAGATAGCGGGATCAAGATTGTGTCGTCGAAGCTCAAGGTGGTCGTCGAAGGGCTCGAAGGGCATGAGCCCGGCGGAGTTTGCGACGTTCGTCAAAGAGGCTGACAAGGGGTGCCCGGTGTCGAACGCGTATCGCGGAACGATGCAGATTGATGTCGAGGGATCCGTGAAATAGTCGGCAGTCGTGAGTCGGCGATCGAGGTCGAGTCGGTAGTCGAGTCGACAGTCGTAGTGCCGACCTTCAGGTCGGCTGTATGAGGACGAATATGCGAAACGGAACTGCGGTTGCTCTCGTTGCGTTCGCTCTCGTGATCGCCCTCGGCTGCGGCTCTGGCCGATCAACCTGCGCCGTCATCGTCCTCCGGACCCGCTGCTGACACACCAGCGGCGGGTGCCGCGGCGGCGCATCCGGCGCGCCGGCCGCGACTCCGGGCGCTGACGCGCGCGGAGAGGGATCGGCCGCCGCGCCGGCGAAGGAACCTATCATCACGACGATGCCGATGGATGTGCCGTCGGGAACGGAGTTGGTGCTGACGCTCGAGACGCCAGTCTCGTCCGAGACGGCGAAGCCGGATCAGCCCGTGCGCGCGACGCTTGCGAAGCCGGTTGTCGTCGCGGGCATGGAAGTCATTCCGCATGGCGCGCTCGTGACCGGCGCCGTCGTCTCGGCCGAGCGATCGGGCAAGGTGAAAGGACGCGCATCGATCGCGCTGCGCTTCAATGAAGTGACGGTGATGAACACGCCCTATCGCATCAGCACCGCGCAAATCGCGCGCGAAGCCGAGGCGACCAAAGGCAAGGACGCGAAGACGATCGGCGTCACGACCGGCGTGGGCACGGCGATCGGCGCCATCGCCGGCGGCGGGAAGGGCGCGGCGATCGGAGCCGGCGTAGGCGGCGCCGCAGGTACTGGCGCGGTGCTCGCGACGCGCGGCAAGGAAGTGACGATCCCCGCCGGCGCGACGCTGCGGACGGAGATTACGGAGACCGTCAGAGTCATCATGCCGATGTAGGGCTCAGGTGTCCGGTTCGCAGGTTCCGGTTCGTAGGTGTCGCGAGTCGCGGGAGTCGTGGGAGTCGGTGAGTCGCGTGGGAGTCGTGTGAGTCCAGTGAGTCGCGTGGGGGATGCTTATGGCAACACCGGCATTACCGCTGAAAGAGTTCGATCTGGAAATGGCGTCGACGCGCAAGCTGCTGGAGCGCGTTCCGAGCGACAAGGCCGCGTGGAAGCCGCACGACAAGTCGTTCGCGCTCGGCCATCTCGCGCAGCTCGTTTCGTCGATGCCGGGATGGATCGCGACGACGCTGCGCGAGCCGCACATCGATCTCGCGAAGGGCGAGCGGCTACGGCCTCGACCCGACCGACGAGCTGTCTGAAGAGGTTCGACGCCAACGTGCGCGAGGCGCGTGAGGCCCTGCGAGACGTCACGGGCGCGAGCGCTGAACGACACGTGGTCGCTCAAGAACGGCGAATCGGGTGCTGTTCACGTGCCGCGCGGAGAAGCGGTGCGGCAGCACCTGAATCACCTGTTCATCACCGCGGGCAGCTCACCGTCTATCTTCGGCTGGTGAACGTGCCTCTGTCGTCGGTGTACGGGCCGACGGCGGATGAGCGGTGGTAGAACGAGCGTTGCGGTTCTCGCGTTGACCGGTTCTCGGTCCCGCTACAATTAGGGGTTCTTTTCGCTCGTTGCCGCACCACCTTGTTCCTCAGTAGCTCAACGGCAGAGCATCCGGCTGTTAACCGGAGGGTTGCTGGTTCGAATCCAGCCTGCGGAGCCGCTACAATTAGGGGTTCTTTCCGCTCGCTGCCGCACCACCTTGTTCCTCAGTAGCTCAACGGCAGAGCATCCGGCTGTTAACCGGAGGGTTGCTGGTTCGAATCCAGCCTGAGGAGCCAATTTTTCAGGTATTTTCCGGTCACATGGGTAACAGATTATTCCGAGCACATAGGTAACACTTTCGGGCCGAAGGGATTCGCGATCGGCTCCAGCCTGCCCACCTCGTCGTCAAAATAGCCTAAATCGTAGTGCATGAAGGTCACGAGCCAGATGCGCTCGCCGACTTGCGTGACGCCGACGTTCTGCCCGGCCAACACGTGACTGAGATTGATCTTGCGGCCGTGGAAGCAGATGCGGCCGCAGTGGGTGACCGTGAAGGTCGCGTCGTGGAAGGGGTAGCTCGAGATCCTCGAGGCCCCGATACACACGCGGTGAACGCGCATAGAGATCCGCCGGCACTTTCATGGCCAGGGCCTGATGCGGTCGCTCGTGGTTGTAGCGGGTGATGAAGGCGTCAAAGCGCGCCTGCTGCTGGAGGACATTCGCCGCGGCGGGTTTGGTCGCCTCCGCCTTCAGCGTGCGATGCATGCGCTCGTGCCGACCGTTTTGCTGCGGGATGGCCCGGGCTTGAATCCGTTCGATGCTGAATGCCAAGGCGGAGCCACCACACGGCCAGCTTGCTGAGGCCGGTAGAGCGCGGTCGGCGCCGCGAACGGCACGCCGTTGTCGGTCCGGATCGCGTGCGGCAGGCCAAAATCTCTGAAGGCGCGGTCGAAGGCCGTGAAGGCGAAGCGCTTCCTGCGTCGTCGACAGGGCCTCACAGGTGAGCAAATAGCGGCTGGCGAAGTCGGTGATCGTCAGCGGATAGCAGTACCGCGCGATTGCCGAGCATGAATTCGCCCTTGTAATCCGCACACCATAGCGCATTCGGGGTGTCCGGCCAGGCCAGCGTCGTCCCTCCGGCGCGGGCCCGTCGCGTCCCCGCCGGTCACCAATCCATGCCGATCGAGCACCGCGTGGACCGTGCTGATCGCGGGCATGAACCGGCGCGTACTGTCGGCGCAGCCGCTCGCGGATCTTCGGCGCGCCCCAGCCGGGATATTCCCGCTTCAGCCGCACGATCGGTCTCGATCGGCGGCGGCAAACGATTGGCCTGGCGATACGGCCGGCGGCTGCGATCCGTGAACCCGTCCACGCCGTAGTCTTTGTAGCGATCGAAAATCTTGTAGCCCGTCTTTCGCGAGATCCCGAACTCCGCGCACACGGCGCTCATCTTCTCGCCCTCGAGCAGGCGGGCAGTGGTTCTCTGACAGAGAGTTGCCGCGGATAGGCCGCACTGGACGATGTCCGCAACTGGCTGCGATTGAACGAAGGTTCACGCCGTGAAAGCCGACGCCGCGAACCAACGCGGTGAGTGCGGCGCCGTCGATCGACTCGACCGTCGCTCGTGCCGCGGTGACTCGCCGCGTTTCACTTTAGTGAGACGACGACCTTCCCTCTTGCGCGTCGGCTTCGACATAGGCCATGGCCTCCTTGGTCGATGCGAAGGGGAAGACCCGATCCACGACCGGGCGAATGATTCCCTCATCGATGAGAGACGCGATCTCGGTCACCCGGCGCGGGCCATCGCGCACGGTCACCGCGAGTGGTTCGCGGAGCTTCCGCGAGTCGACGACGGCGGCGGGTGTGAAGGACCCAAAAGCGACCGCTCGTTTTGCTCTTGCATCCAATATGGATACTAATATAGTATCCATAAATGGCTTCCGTAAACACTCAATTTTCGATCGCCGTCCACGTACTGGCGGCAATCGCACATCACGAGGGAGTTTTCACGTCGGAAATTCTCGCAGGCAGCGTGAATGCGAACCCGGTTTTCGTTAAGAGAATCCTCGTTAAACTCTCGAAGGCGAAGCTGGCTAAGACGACTGTTGGTAAGTCGGGTGGTTATGGCCTGGCACGAAGCCCAAAGAGTATCTCCCTCTTAGACATCTACTCTGCGGTAAACCCTCCAGATGCTTTTGCCATCCATGCCTATCCCAAAACGAAGGAGTGTGTCGTGAGCCGTAACATCAAGGAAGTCATGAGCGACGTGCTGGTTGGCACTCAGGAGGCCGTCCGTAGGGATCTGAGGCAGACGACATTGGCGGACGTGGTGTCGAAAATCAGGGCCAGGTCCGGTTAGCTTTTTTTTGCTCAAAATAGATACTTTTATAGTAACTAATATTCACCGAAAGGAACACGAGATGACTAGACTGAATGGAAAGACCCCTGTGATCACCGGCGGAGCCGCAGCAAAGCGGGGCATGGATGCGCCCACCGCCGTTCTCATCGGGGTGACCGGAGGACTTGGTCACGCCCTGGCCAGGCTCCTCGCGGCCGAGGGCTTCCGGATGGTGCTCGCGGCGCGGCGCGAGTACGACGCCGCGGCGCTGACCGGCCGGAGCGACGGTTCGGCGATTTACCTGCGCGCGGACGTCACCGATCCGGCGAGCCTCGAGAAGCTGGCGGCGGCGGCCTTCGAGCACCTCGGCCGGATCGATGCGGTGGTGAACCTCGCGGGCATCTCGCCGCGCAAGTCCATCGAGGACTACACGCCGGCCGACGTCGACGCGCTGCTCGCGGTCAACGTGAAGGGGCCCATCTTCGTGACCCAGGCATTCCTGCCGGGGCTGCGCAAGCAAGCCGGCGGCGGCGTGGTCGTCCACCTCGGCGGCGCCATGGACGGCCGGGTGGCGCTGCCGTTCATGAGTGCCTACGCGGCGACCCGCGGCGCGCTGGCGAGCTACGTGCAAGGCGCCAATCGCGAGCTTGCCGGGACCGACGTGGTGCTTTCTTTCTTCGGGCCTGTGCCCTCCAACACCGAGTCGGAGTCCCCATATTTCGACATGTGGCGCAAGATGGGCGTCGCCCTCTGCGAGCCCGACGTGGTCGCGCGCGAGATTCTCGCCACCATCCGCCAGCGACGTCGCGCCCACATCATGGGCGGAGGGCTGCTCAGGATGCTCACGCTCGCGAACGCCGTGTCGCCGTCCGCTGCCGACGCGATCGGTCTGCGGCGGTTCGCGAAGCTCATCGAGCAGCATCGTCCACGCTGATCTCCGCGAGAGGAAACCCGTCAGTGACGAGAGGCATCCAGGCGAAGAGATGAGCGATCATTTCGACAACGGGCGGTTCTTCAACCCGAACGGCGCAGACGCACAGCCGTTCTGGAAGGCGCCGCGCATGCTGTTCGAGCGTTACGCCCCATGGCCTGCGCAGGTGCCAGTCGTGCAACGGCCCGCGCCGCCGCCGACCAGCGGCGACGAGATCGTCGTCACCTTCATCGGTCACGCGACCTTTCTGATTCAGACGAGCGCCGGCAACATCATCACCGACCCGGTCTTCGCGCAACGCGCCGGACCGTTCGGGTGGACAGGGCCCCGGCGCGTGCGTCAGCCGGGCGTTCGCTTCGACGATCTGCCTCCGATTGCTTACGTACTCCTGAGTCACAATCACTACGACCACTGCGATCTGGAAACACTGCGGGCGTTGCAGCACCGCGATCATCCGCGCATCGTGACACTGCAGGGAAACGCGACACTGCTGCGATCGGCCGGCGTGACTCGGATCGCCGAACTCGACTGGTGGCAGCGCATGCCAGCTGAAATGTCAGCCATGCGAGGTGCGCAGACGCTCGACCCGGCCGTCACCCCTGGACGCGAGTTAGAGATCACCGCGACCCAGGCACAGCACTTTTCCGCCCGCACGCCCTTCGATCGCAATCGCGCGTTATGGGGCGGCTTCATGATCACGATCGACGAGCAGCAGATCTACTTCGCAGGCGACAGCGGGTACGGTTCCCATTTCCTGGAGGTCGGCCGGCGTTTTCCGCGGATCGATCTTGCGCTGATACCGATCGGCGCATATGAACCGCGCTGGTTCATGAAGGACATTCACATGAATCCTGAGGAGGCCGTGCAGGCGCATATGGACGTCGGAGCTCGCCGCAGCATCGGCATGCACTTCGGCACGTTTCGGCTGACGACCGAAGAACCGAATGAGCCGGTGGCCGCGCTCGGCCGTGCGCGGTCCGCTGCCGGAATCGACGATGCCGCCTTCACGACGCTCGACGTCGGTGAATCCGCGCGCCTCTGAGCGGCTGACGGCGGCCGATCAAGGGCCAAAATCTGCGGATCGGTTCGAAACGGCAGCTCGAATTCACGAACGATTCCTTCCGGACTCATCAATGACTCCATTTGAGAGCTAACGCTGAGGCGCCCACATGGCGGGTGGTGGCGTTGAGAGGATAGGGGGCAGTCTTCCGCGGCACGATTGCGAAACCCTGGCGAATCCCTCGAAAACAAGGCCAGTTAGGCTGCTTCTTGGATCAACCAGTTGCGGAAATCGTCCAGTGCGGCGAGCCAATTTCTCACACAAAATTTGACCCAAACCTCAGAAACCGCCACATCGAAAGCTGAAAGTGAGTGAGGCTGACCCGACCTTTAGAGAATTGCTCTCTTTGCGTCATTATCTCTACATGGGCGACACCGAGAGCGGGCTCAACGAGACTTCATTGCGGCAGCGCTTGAAGCGCGAGACCTCGGCCGCGCATCAGCACCTCGAGGCGCGGCTCGGGCTGCTCGATCCCAGTCTCGACGTGCACCGGTATCTCCGCGTGCTCGAGTTGTTCTTCGGCTTCTACGCTCCCGATCGAGATCGACGTGACGCGGCTCGCGGCGGCGGAATTGCCGCTCCGCTTTCCGTTGCGCGCCCGCGCCGCGCTCATCGAGAGGGATCTCCTGTCGCTGGGCCTGTCTCCGGCCGATCTGCCGACCTGCCTCGATGCAGCCGACCTGCCGCAGCTCTCGTGCCCCGAGGATCTGGCGGGCTGCCTTTACGTGCTCGAGGGCGCCTGCCTCGGCGGGCAGGTGATCGGCCCGCTGCTGCGCGAGCGCCTCGGGCTCGCCAAGGGAGCGGTGCCTCGTTCTTCACCGGCGACGCGGAGGGGACGCTCCCGAGATGGCGCCGTCTTTGTCGCCTGGCTCGAAGGCCTGACGCGCGCGGGCTCGGCGACCGCCGAGATCGTCCGTGCCTCGGCGGCGACGTTCGAAGCTTTCGCGCGATGGGGGAGCGGTAGGTTGCGCGACCGCGGAGAGACACCATGGTTGACGTGACCGACTGTGACCGCGAGCCGATCCACATCCCGGGGACGATCCAGCCCTTCGGCGTGCTCTTCGTGCTGGCCGAGCCGTCGCTGACCATCACGCAGGTCAGCGAGAACGTCGGCGATCATCTCCCTTTTCGTGTCGAAGAAGTCCTGGGTCGGCCGCTCTCGACGATGATGGATCCGGCCGCCGCCGACGAGGTGAGGGAGGCGCTGGGCGAAGAGCGCTGGCACGACATGAACCCGTTGAGCATCGGCGCGCACGGAAGGCAATTCGACGGAATCGTCCACCGCCACGAGGGGGCGGCCATTCTCGAGCTCGAGCCGAACCCGGAGAATCCGGAGCCAGCGTTCGATTCACCACCCGTTTCGGCCGCGCTCCTGCGGATTCAACGCGTGGTCACGTCCGCCGAGCTTGCGGCGTCATCATTCAGCAAATGCGGCGAACGACCGGGTTCGAGCGCGTCATGTTCTATCGATTCCACGAGGACGGAGCGGCTCCGTCGACGCCGAAGCGAAGGAACCGGCGCACGAGCCGTATCTCGGGTTGCACTATCCGGCCTCCGACATCCCCGCGCAGGCGCGCAAGCTGTATCTCGAGAACTGGTTGCGGCTCATCTTCGATGCCAACCTCAAGCCAGCGCGCATTGTTCCGGCCCTGCGCCTCGATACGGGAACGGTCCGCTGGATCTCAGCTTTTCGGTTCTTCGCAGCGTTTCGCCGATTCACCTCGAGTACATGGCGAACATGGGCGTCCGCGCTTCCATGAGCATCTCGCTCATCGTTCGCGACCGCCTGTGGGGACTCATCAGTTGCCTGAACCACACCGGCCCGCGGCGCGTCTCGCACCAGATGCGGATCGGCGTGCGAGTTCATCGGCCGCTTGACCTCGCTTCAGATCGCCGCGTTCGAGGACCGCGAGCAGCTCGCCTCGCGCGCCTCACGCCGAGCGACGGAGGACGCGCTGGCCTGGGCGATGCAGGAGGCCACGAAGACAACGTGCTCGAGGCCCTCGGCTCAGCCCAAGGGCACTGATGGACCTGGTCGGCGCCGATGGGGTGGCGCTCGTGGAGGGGGAGAGCCCATGACGTCCGGCCGCACGCCGCCGCCGACGCTCATTCTGGAGATCGCGCGCTGGCTCGACGAGAAGGGCGATCTCGGGCCGTTCGCCACGGCGTCGCTCGGCGGCCCTTTCCGCCGGCGCTCGGGCGAGCGACGTCGCCAGTGGGCTGCTCACGTTCGCGCTGCCCGGCGCCTCGGCGATGTGGTTCCGCCCGGAGGTCATCCAGACGGTGAGTTGGGGCGGCGATCCAAACAAGCCTGTCGCGGCGGAGTCCGGCAATCGCCTGCGTCCGCGCCATTCGTTTGCGCTCTGGAGGGAGGAGGTGAGTGCCCGTTCCCATCCGTGGACGCCGAGCGACCTCGAAGCCGCCGACGAGTTGCAGCGCCGTGCCATCGAAGTCGACATCGAGCGGCGTCTTTTCAGCGAGCAGCGGGCGGTACGAGCGCGGAATGAGATGCTCGCCGTCGTCTCCCACGACCTGGGGAACCCGCTCGCCGTGATTCTGCTCGAAGCCGCTCACCTCTTGGGGCACTTGCCGGTGACCGAGGACCAGCGCAACCGCACATTGCGTGAGCGGTCGAGCTCATCCGGCGATCGACGACTCGGATGAAGGCCTTGATTGAAGATCTCCTCGAGCTTGAGAGCCTCGGAGCGAAGAGCTTTCCATTCCACCTCCAGCCCGTGGAGAGCCGCGATCTGCTCGAGGATGCGATGACCGACGCGCAGCCGCTGGCCGAGGCAAAGCACATCACCCTCGTGCTCGATCTGAGCGATCCACCGAAAATCCACGCCGACCCGCACCGGATCTCGCAAGTGCTCTCGAACCTGCTCGGCAACGCGATCAAGTTCACCCCCGAGGGTGGGACCGTCACACTTCGCGCGCGCCCGCGCGATGGAATGCTCTCGGTCACGATCGCGGATACCGGACCCGGGATCGCTCCCGAAGATCTCGCGCACATATTCGATCGCTTTTGGCGGCCCAGGGGATCGGACGAGAGGGAACGGGGCTCGGCCTCTACATCGCGCGGGTAATCGTGGAGGCGCATGGCGGACGCGTGTGGGCCGAGTCTTCCCCGCAAGGAGCGACCCTCGTCTTCACGTTGCCGCTCGAACCGCGCCGCGACTGAGCGCTCGCGCGCGCGAAGCCACAGTCGCGATCCCCTTCCCTCAAAGGAGCCAAGACGAAGAGCCACGAGGGAGGCGCTCCAACACCGGGCCGGGCTTGCCCCGCGCATCGTCCTCGACCCATGTCAGTCGCACAGCGTTACACTACCCCCGACGGCGATCAGCACGCCGATCACCATTCCTCAGCGCCCGGATGGAGGTTACGTTCCTTGCGCCCACGCGTACTACTTGCGGACGACTACCCTGATATGGTGAAAGCCTTCAGCCGGTTGCTGGCACTGGACTGCGCGATCGTAGGCAGCCTCTCAGACGGCAGCGCCCTGCTGCAGGCAGCGCAGCGACTGCAGCCTGACGTGATTGTGCTCGATGTGAACCTCCCGAACGTTCACTCACTGGAGGCGTGCCGCGAGATCACGCGCGTGAACCCCACGACGAAAGTGATCATGTTCACGGCCACGGACAACCCGGCCGTCAGACAGGGACACTTCGAGGCGGGAGCATCTGCCTTCGTATCAAAAGTGGCGGCTGCAGACCTGCTGTCGGCTATCAAGCGACTGTGTATTGACCGAGGCTGACACTCCAGGAGATTCGTCCCGGGCAGGCATGGGTGCAATGATCGAGCCAGCAGCAGATCAAACGTCTTCCAGAAAGGCCAAAATGCCAGCAGGTGTGCGCCACATTCCAGGCGCTGTCATCGCCTGAAGCACCTTCAGGCGCCAGTTGGTCAGCCGTCTTTGATCAGGTCCTCGTCATCACATCTCCGATCTAAGGTTTTTAGCTTCTAAGGTTTCTAGCTTAGATGCGGAGAGCTCGGTCTCACCTCTGTCCCGTGATCTCACATGTAACACTTACGCGCCTACTTGATGATCCAGAGATAGATGTTGCGTCCCTGAACCTGGACCGTCTGATCCGGCGTCCACTTGTCCCCCATGCTGAAGCTCTGTGACACGACGCGCGATCCAGGCTTCAGCTCCTTCTGAAGTTTCGGCATCAGCTTTTCGTTCAGCGATTGCAGCAGATACAGCGTGACGACGCTTGCTTCGCCAATCGGCGTCGTGAACAGATCCTGGTTCAGGAATCGCACGCGGTCGCCGACGCCTGCCTTCTTCAGGTTTTCATTGGCCTCCTTGATTCGTTGTGGATCGATGTCGATCCCCGTCGCCGATCGGGCCTTGAACGTTTGCACGGCCGCGATCGGGATGCGGCCATCGCCGGATCCAGATCGTAGACGACGTCGTTCGGACCGACCTTGGCAAGCTTGAGCATGGCCTCGACCGCTTCGGGAGGTGTGGGAACAAAGATGACGTCCGGCGACCGTAGTGCCGGGGCCTGCCCGGTTGCCTGGCCGCTCGCCGCGCTGGCGGCGGCAACGATACACAACAGAACCGCCGGAGCAATCAATCGGAATCGAATGGCGCTCATTCCTTCTCCTTCTTCACCGGTACTACGCTGGGACGTGTCTGGGGGGTGTTGTGCGTCGATTGTATCGCGGCGCAATGCGGGGTTCACGTTCCACATGCTCAAATGCGTACGTGTCATTGCGGCTCGTCAGCGGAAGCTCCAACGTCGTGACATGTCGCGCGCTTACTCCGAGTAAGCCTTATCCAGCTGGAGTGCGAATTCTCGGACTCGAACCGACCTGCTCGTACCAAAAGCCATCTGCGCGGCGGTCGAGCCTGAGGAGATACAGCTTCTGCACGGATCTCCGGGCGAGGCTGCCGTTGACCACTACCAAATCGCCCGGCTTGAACGTGCTGGCTGTGACGCCAATCGAGACAAGCTCCCTGCGGTTATCCATCTCGAGCTGCCACCGTTGCGCTTCACCGGTGCGACCCTTGACGTCGATGAACAGGAACGGGTGTGGATTAACGAGTTGGAACTCCACGACAATGCCCTCGATGGTCACTTGGCGACTGCTATCGTATAGACTCGAAATCGAATGATGCGCGTGGGTCACGGTACCCCAAGGGCAATTGCCGCAGCGACCAAAGGCGCCCATCGTTTCATTGAGCGATTATATTCCAATCACACACGTCGCGATAACAGCGGATCCGTGTCCCTTCCAGGAACTTTGTCCCCAACATTCCGTCGGAACATGGAGGCCTGTCCCTGCCATTACGTTCATGCGGTCCGCTTGGTCGTGGGAGTCGTGACGCAGGCGCGCCGCTGGCGCGTTCATCAGCCTGGCAGGATTCCGATCCCCGTGCGCGGCAGTCCTCTGTTCACATGACAGTCGCCGCGCCACCGGTGTGAGATCGCGATTCAAGATTCCATGCAGCGACGGTAAAGAGATGCCCATGTCCAAGCTCCGCATGAACGCTTTTAGCGTATCGGCCGACGGCTTCGGCGCCGGCCCCGACCAGGCCCAGTGACCAACCGCTGGGCCGCGGCAGTGAACAACTGCGCCCGTGACTCCTTCCAACCCGCCCTTTCCAGCAGGGGTCAGGAGGCCAGATGGCGGGACGACCGGCATCGACAACGACTTCGCGCACGCTCGTTCGAGAATCTCGGCGCCTGGATCATCGGCCACAACATGTTTGGGACGGTACGCGGTTCCTGGCCGGACTATGAGTGGAAGGGCTCGTCGGCCCAATTCACCGTCCCGTGCCGTCTTCGTCCTGACCCCCCATCCGCGCCCGCCGCTGGAGATGGAGGGCCGCACCGTCTTCCATTTCGTCACCGAGGGAATCGAGGCGGCGCTGGACCAGCGCGGGCGGCCGCTGAGGTAAGGATGTGGAATAGGCGGCGGACAGCCGCCGTCCGCCAGTATCTGCAGGCAGGACTACTGACGGGATAGGCCTCGCCATCTCGCCTATCCTGCTCGGCCAAGGCGAGGCCCTGCTGGAGGGCATCAACCTTGCCGCGCTTGGCTACAGAGTCAAGGAGCACGTCTCCACCGAGGCGGCGATGCGCCTCGTAGTCGGACGATCGGCAGCATTGCCTTGACGTTCACGACGACCTATAGTCAGGCGACGCCCGGCCGAAATGACGATCGTGTCGAGGAATCCGCGGAGCACCGATCGTCCGCGTCATCATGCTCTTGATCGATGTCCTGGCGCTGACAGGTCAGCGCAGATGCCGACTCTCTCGGTCCACGCGTTCCTAAACAGCGACATTTCGCCGTCGATTGGCTCACGCTCGGATCGAATCAGCGCAACCGCCAGAGAACATGGCAGATCGACTGTTGGACGCGCCCCGCCGCTCTCGTTCGCTTGATGTCCCAGAAGCTGCGCCGGTTACACCGCAGCGAGGGATCCACGACATGATGCGGAGCGCACGAATTGCGCGACTAGAGTTCAGCGCCACGTCTCAGTGACGTCGTTCAACGATCAGCAGATCGCCACAACATCGACTTCGACATCCTCGCGCTTGACGAAGCGCTGGATCGCCTCGCGGCAACGGATGCGCAACAGACCCAAGATCACGGTCTGGCTGTATCACCAGCGCGCACGCACATGAGCATACCTCCGAGCGTTGGGTCCGCGTCAAGGCGGTGTTCGACGCGGCCGTCGCAGTCGAATCGAGCGAACGCGCGGCGTATGTCGCCCGTTCGTGCGGCGACAACGAAGACCTCAGGCGGGAGGTCGAAGCGCTGCTCGCGCAGACCTTTCTCGAACCGCCAGCGTCAGACGTCCTCGACGTGCCGGCCGCGCCAGATGCTCTGATCGGCCGGACCGCCGGGACGTATTGGATCGCCGCGCGCATCGGCGCGGGCGGCATGGGCGAGGTGTACAAGGCCGACGACCTGAAGCTGAATCGGCCTGTCGCGCTGAAAGTACTGCCGCGACACCTGGCAGCCGATGCCGATCGGCTGCGGCGGTTCCCGCCGAAGCGCAAGCCGCCTCATCGCTGAATCATCCGCACATCCTCGTCATTCACGACTTCGGCGAGATCGACGGGCGACCGTTCATCGTGACGGAGTTCGTCGAAGGTGAGACGCTGCGCCAGCGACTCGAGCGTGGCGCGGTGCCGCTGCGCGAGACGCTGGCGATCGCGACCCAGGTGGCGAGCGCGCTCGCGGCGGCGCATGCACGCGGCATCGTCCACCGCGACATGAAGCCCGAGAACATCATGATCCGGTCCGACGGGTACACGAAGGTTCTCGACTTTGGCCTTGCGAAGTTCGCGTTCGTCGACGCGGCGCCGGACGCGGTCACGCTGTTTCGCACCGAAGCCGGCGTGGTGATGGGGACCCCGCGGTACATGTCGCCCGAACAAACGCGCGGCCTCGCGATCGATCCGCGCACCGACGTGTGGAGCCTCGGCGTCGTGATGTACAAAATGATCGCGGGCCGGCCGCCGTTTGTCGGCGCGACCGCGGCCGACGTTATGGTGTCGATTCTGAATGCCGAACCGGCACTGCTCGACATCGCCGTGCGTCATGCGCCGGAGCGGCTCGCGCGGATCGTGTCAACGCGCTCGCCAAGGACGCGGCGCATCGCTATGGTCGGCGCGCCGAACTCCACGACGCGCTCGTCGATGTCGTCACAGCGTCGATTCGGGCTTGCTCATCCGTCTCCCGGCACGTCGCTCGCGCGGGCGACCTCGCATACCGTTGGCCGCACGAAAGAGCGCGCGGAGCTCGTCGGCGCCTTCGATCGCGCCGCCGGGGGCCAAGGGCACCTTTTGTCGGTCTCCGGCGAACCCGGGCGCAGGAAAGACGACGCTCGTCGAAGAGTTTCTCGCCGGCCGAGCGCGAGCAGCACGCGCTGCCGTATCGGACGGGGGCGCTGCTCCGAGCGGCTCGCGGGATCCGAAGCGTACCTGCCGGTGCTCGATGCGCTGGAGAACTTGTGCACGCGTCGGGCGATCCCGAGGTCGCGCGTCAGATGGAAGCGTTCGCCCGACGTGGTACACGCAGATCTCACCGCGACGCCGGCAAGCGGCGTCGCACGCACGCAGGGCGGGTCGCAGGAGCGGCTGAAGCGAGAGGTCGCGGCGCTCGTTCGCAGCTTTCGCGCACTCAGCCGCTCGGTGCTGTTTTTCGACGACGTGCATTGGGCGGACGCATCGACCATCGATTTGCTGACGTACCTGGCGCCGCAATTCGCCGATGTGCGTGCTGCTCGTCGTCACGTCGCGCCCGTCGGACCTGCTGCTCGCCAACCATCCGTTCCTCTCGCTGAGCCGCGACCTCAGGCGCGCCGGCTCGGTCACGAGTACGCTCGAGATGCTGACGCGCGACGACGTCGAGCGGTATCTCACGCTCGAGTTTCCGAACCCCGGTTTCCGTCGGATCTGCCGGATTGATCCACGCGAAAACCGAGGGCAGCCCGCTGTTCGTCACCGACCTCGTTCGCTATCTGGGCATCAACGGCACGCTCGTGCCAGGACGCCGGCGGCGGCTGGGTGGTGAAGGGATCGCTCGCGGCGATCGGACGCGACCTGCCCGAATCGGTCCGCGGCATGATCGAGCGCAAGATCGCGCAGCTCCCTGACGACGATCGCGCGCTGCTGACGGCCGCGAGCGTCCAAGGCTACGAGTTCGACTCGACCGTCGTCGCGCAGGCGCTCGCGATCGATGCCGCTCGCGTTGAAGAGCGTCTGGAAGTGCTCGAACGCGTGCACCGCTTTGTGCGCTTCATCGAGGAAGGCGAGTGTCCCGATCGCACGGTGACGCTTCGCTACCGATTCGTGCACGTGTTGTATCAGAACGCGTTGTACGCGCAGCTTCGCGCGACGCGGAAGGTGACGCTCAGCTCGACGGTCGCCGAGACGCTGCTACGACTCTATGGTGCCCGGCATCGGAGATCGCGTCGGAGCTGGCGGCCCTCTTCGAAGCGGCGCGCGATTTCGCGCGCGCGCCAAGGTGCTACCGTCTGGCCGCGCAGCGGGCGGAGCAACTGTTCGCCTCGCAGGAAGCGGTGGTGCTCGCGCGACGCGGCGTGGCGCTGTTGCAATCATGCCGGACAGCCGCGAGCGGCAGGACGCGAGCTCGCGCTGCCGTCAGTCTCGGCAACGCGCTGATTGCGACGCGCGGGTACGCGGCCGACGAAGTGCTCGACACCTACACGCGCGCGCACGAGCTGTGTCAGCAGGTTGGCGAGACCCCGCACCTCTCGGCCGTCCTCTACGGCTTCGCGGCGCTCTACCTCGTGCGCGGCATCATCCGACCGCGCTGCGGTACGGCCGGGAGCTGCTCGCGTTGACCGAACGCCAGCAGGATCCCGCGGTCGTCGTCGGTCATCGCCTGGTGGGATGGCCGCTCCTGGCGATGGGACGGCTGGAAGGCGCGCACGCACTTCGAGGCGGTACGCGCGATCTATGAGCCGGCGATGCACCGGCCGCTCGCATACTCCCATGGTCACGAGCCCGGGATGTCGTCCCGGATCTGTCTCGCGATCACCTTGTGGTTGCTCGGCGAGGCGATGAGGCGCAACGCTGTCGAGACGAGTCGCTCGAGCTGGGCGACAGACCGCACACGCCAACAGCCAGTGCTATTCGCTGCACTTCGCGGCGATGTATGACCAGCTCGGGCGATCGCGCCGCGGCGCGCGCGAACGCCGAAGCGGCGCTGAAGCTCGCTGAAGATCAGGGACTCGCGCTCTGGCTCGGATGGAGCGCGGTGCTGCGCGGCTGGGCGGTCGCCGCCGACGGCGACCGCGACCGGCGCGGCCGAGATGCGGCGCGGCATCGACGCCGCACACGTACTCGGCGCCGCGTTTTCGACACCTACCATCTGGGCCTGCTCGCAGACACGCTTTGCCATGCAGGACGGTCGACGAAGCGCTCGCCACGCTCGACGAGGCCGATGGCCTCGTGCAGGCGAACGAGGAACGATTCTGGGAATCCGAGCTGCTGCGCGTGCGCGGCGAGGTCGCGCCGCGCGCGGCGATCTCGAACGTGCCGCCGAGTATCTGGCCCGCGCGGCCGCGATCGCTCAACGTCAGGGTGCGCGGTCGCTGGAGCTGCGTAGCGCGGCCTCGCGGTTTAAGATCCTGCGCTAGCTATTCAGCCACAGGGCGACGGACTGTCGATGGCCGCGCGTGCCGAGAAATGGTCAAGCCATCCCTGCACATCGGTACGGCCCACCAATTTCCCAACTTCGCGCCCTATCTACCGAAGGCCGAACAGCGGGGATGACCTCGCAGCGGGGTTGGGGGTGATCGTGTTCGACGGACCCCAAGGCCGCGGATTCTATAAAGGTGGCCACGACGAGCAGACTGCCAATAGCTTCGTCTGCCTGGAACGCGGTCGCCGTTGCCTACTGCTGCTCGCCAACGATGTTCGGGCTGAGGCGCGCTTTGCCGATCTAGTGCGCTTTGTGCTCGGCGAAACCGGCGTTCCTTACGATTGGGAATATGCTGATCGCGCGGGGAAGTCTTGATTGTTGCCAGCGGCAACCCCACGCCACGAGCCGCAAAGGGTAGCTGCTGGCTAGTCCCGCCCTAGCCAGGCGGGTTCGAATCCAGCCCGAGGAGGCCTTTTTTTTAGGAAAATGTCACTAGACGGCCACAGTAAAGGAACCCTTGCGGGAGAGGGGTAATTCTGGCAAAGTAAGCCCAAATCCCAGGAGCTTATATGGCAGATAAGAAACTCGTCGGGGAGAATTATTGACGCCGGAGCTGCGAGCAAAAGTCACGGGCCGCTCGAAATACGCGGAAGATTTTCGCGCCGAAGGGATGCTGTTCGCGCGGCTGCTGTTGAGCCCGTACGCGCGCGCACGAATCGGGAGCATCGACGCCAGCGCGGCGCTGGCCATGCCCGGCGTGAAAGCCATTCTGACGGGCGACGATGTGCCCGGCCCCAAAGATCAGATCAACGACAACGGCACGATCATCAGGGCCATCCTCAGCGAAACGGCGCTCGCCAACGAGCGATGTATCAGGGTCAGCCGGTGCTCGCCGTGTGCGCCGTGAGTGAGTTCATCGCTGCCGAGGCGATCGAAAATCAAGATTCGGTGGGAGCCGCTGCCGTTGAACGTCGATCCTGTCGCGTCGCTGGTGCCGGGCGCGCAGAATCCGCGGGTGGAAGGCAACGTCTGGAAACGCCCCGGTCCGCCCGCCCAGGGGCAACCGCCGGGCATTCCCGAGCCCATCGACGTGAAATGGAACGAGGCCGAGGTCGAGGAATTCAGGCAAGGCCGGTTGCCGGTACTACGTTCACCGATCCCGAATGGAAGCTCGGCGACGTCGAAGAAGGTTTCAAAAAGGCGGCGCTGATCCTCGACGACACATTCGTGAGCGCGAACGTCAGCCATCAGTGCCTCGAGTCGCGGACGGCGATGGCGTTCTGGCAGAACGGCAAGCTGCATATCCACACCTCCACGCAGGGCGTGGCGCAGGCGGTCTTTTCGTTCGTGCGCTGGCTCGAGCTGAAGCCGGAGGATGTGGTCCTGGTGAACGAATACACCGGCGGCGGCTATGGCTCGAAGGGCGGCGGATCGATCACCGACATCATTCCCGCGCTGCTGTCAGAAGAAGCTCGGCGGCGCGCCGGTGATGATGCGTATCAGCCGTGAAGGGGAACATGCGATCGGCCGCGCCCGCCCGGCGATGCACAGCCGCGTGAAGGTGGGTTTCACGAAAGAAGGCCGCGTCACCGCGGTCGACATGTTTACCGTGACCGAAGGCGGCCCGTTCGGTCCCGGCGGCGACGGCAATACGGCGAGCGGCTACGCGTCTCTGATGTTTCAGCCGGAAACGTTCCGTTACCGCGGCATCACTGCGATCACGAACACGCCGCCGCGCGGCGCGCTCACCCAGCCGGGCGGCTTTCAAGGTTGCCTGATTATGGATGAGATCGTCGACAAAGCGGCGCGCAAGCTGGGCATCGATCAGGTGGCAATCCGCAAGCTGAACGCGCCGGAAGGAAAGGCGAAGTACGGACCGGCCGATGCGAAAGGCCAACGCCGGTACGTGACAAGCTGTTTCCTCAAGGAAGCGCTGGACAAGGGTGCGGCGCGGTTCAACTGGAACGAACGCGTTGCGCGTGGCGAGCAACGCAATGGGACCCAAGGTGCGCGGCATCGGCGTCGGCATCAGCTCCTACAGCGGCGGCTCGGTAGGATTCGACGGTCTCTTCATCATCAAGCCGGACGGCGGATTGACCGTCCATACTGGAATCGGCAACCTCGGCACCGAATCATTCTCCGATTGCCAACGCGTGGCGGCGGAGATGGTCGGCATACCGTGGGAGAAAGTGGGAGATCGTCTGGGGCGATACCGCGAGGCATCTGCCGTGGAGCTGCAACTCGGGCGGCAGCCAGACGATACACGCGCATACGCGCACGGCGCACGCAGCCGCGACCAACCGGATCACCAAGCTGCAGCAGATCGCCGCCAAGGATCTCGGCGGGAGACCTGAGGACTACGTCGTGGCCGACGAGCGCGTCTACCGCAAGGGCGGCGGCCGCGGGATGACGCTGGCGCAGGCGGCCAAGCGCGCCATCGAGCTCGGCGGCATTTACGACGGCCATGAGTTGCCCAAAGACATCAATGCGATGACAACGCGTTCCGCGACGGCTCTGGCCGGGCAGG
>CAWDIK010000020.1:0-61800 GCA_963802345.1 Vicinamibacterales bacterium | reverse complement strand
CTCGGTTTTCACTTGCTCGCTCTCGGCGATGCCGGTTTCGCTTTCGCCTCCGACGCTTTCGCTTTTGATTTAGCTTCGCTTTCGCCTAGCAGCTCCCGGGCGGCCGCGCGCGCCGCGTCGGTCGGCGCCGCTCCTCCAATCATACGCGCCAGCTCTTCGACCCGTTGGCCTTCGTCGAGGCGGACGACTTCGGTGTGCGTGCGGCCGTTGACGACGCGCTTCGAGATGTGGAAATGCGCGTGGCCGGCAGCGGCAATTTGCGGAAGGTGCGTGATGCAGAGCACCTGGAAGGACGCGCCGATGGCGCGCAGCTTCTTCCCCACCACGTCGGCAACCCGGCCGCCGATACCCGCATCGATTTCATCGAAGATCAGCGTCTTGCCTGGCGCGCCTGCCGCCGCCAGCGTTCGAATCGCCAGCATGATGCGCGAGAGCTCTCCTCCGCTCGCAATGCGCGCGAGCGGCCGCAGGTCCTCGCCGACGTTGGCGGAGATATAGCACTCGGCCACGTCCACGCCGGTTTCCGCCCATGCAGACTCTGGTGGCTCCGCATCGAACCGGAAATCGAACTGCGTACGCCCCATCGCAAGCTCCGCAAGGAGCGACTGGATGCGAGTGGCGAACTGCTTCGCCGCCTCGCGGCGTTTCCGCGACAGCGCGCGGGCGCCATCCAGAAAGCGTTCGCGCGCCGCCCGCGTCTCGCTCTCGAGCCCGGCGCGCCGCTCGTCGGCGTGTTCGAGGGCGTCAAGCTGGCCGGAGAGCGCTTCCCTTTTCGCGATGACGTCGGCGAGAGTCGGGCCGTACTTGCGTTTGAGCCTGTCGACGAGCGCCAGACGATCCTCGACCTGCTGCAGGCGTTCGGGCGACGCATCGATGTGCTCGCCGTAGGCGCGCAGCATCTGCGCCAGGTCCTCGAGTTGCGGCTTGATCGCGTCACGCGCTTCGACGTGCGGCCGGAACGCCGGATCGACGTCGGCGAGATCGGCGACTCGCTTCCAGACAATCGCCGAGCTGCGCCAGCGCGGCCGCGTCGCTGTCATACAGCGCGGCGTACGCGTCGGCGCAGAGCCGCTGCAACTTGTCGGCGCTGCTCAGCACGCGGCGCGTCGTTTCGAGCTCCTCGTCCTCGCCGGCGCGAAGCTTCGCGCTCGCGATTTCTCCCATCTGAAATTTGAGCAGATCGAGCCGCGCGGCTTTTTCGCGCTCGTCCATGTGAAACGCGTCCAGCTCCGGACTGCAGCTTTTTCCATGCGCGGAACGCGGCGCCCACGTCGGTGCGTGCTGCGACAAGGCCCGCGAACTCATCGAGCATGAGGAGATGGCTTTGCGGATCGAGCAGCGTCTGATGTTCGTGCTGCCCGTGCAGCTCGACGAGCGGCGCGGCCGCATCGCTGAGAGCCGCGGCGGTGACGAGCGTGTCGTTGAGAAACGCGCGGCTGCGTCCCTGCGCGTTGATGTCGCGTCGAACGATCAGTGTTGGGCCGACCTGAAGGTCGGCACTACGTACTGTGTCAGCGTGCCCATTCGTTGGGCCGACCTGAAGGTCGGCACTACGTACCTGTGTGCAGCGCGTCGCCATTCGTTGGGCCGACCTGAAGGTCGGCACTACGTACCGTGTCAGTGCGCTCGTTCGTTGGGCTGACCTGAAGCTCGGCACTACGTACTGTTTCACGGTCGCTTCGTAGTGCCGACCTTCAGGTCGGCGACGTCGAACTCCGCCTGCACGCTGCGCCTGTGACTCGCCTGTGCGGATCAGATCCGCCGATGCGCGGCCGCCCATCAGGAGGCCGACCGCCTCGACGAGCATCGATTTGCCCGCCCCTGTTTCGCCCGTCAGGACGTTGAGACCCGGCTCGAATTCGACCTGGACCGCATCGATGACGGCGAGGTGCTCAATGCGCAGAAAACGAAGCATCGCTGAAGGCTTGCCTCGCCGTAGCGCGCAGTGCGAAGGCGGGGAACTCCAATGCTACCATATGTTTGACAGCCGTTTGGGCGCGTGGTACTCTGACGACTCCGCGCTGTCCCAGCGGCGCATTATTGCCCGGAGGCTTGTTTGCGCACGCTCGGACACCTGCTCGCTATGCAGGTCGAAGGCGCCACTGCTCCAGGAACTGCGCTCAGTGGTGGCTTTCTCGACCTCATCAAAGACTCGTCGCCCATTTCTCAGTTCGTTCTGGTCGTGCTGGTGATCTTCTCGATCGTCTCGTGGGGAATCATTCTCTACAAGCTCTGGACGTTCAACCGGATTCAGGCGCAGAGCTCGCGCTTCCTCGAGATCTTCAGGCGCAGCACGAAGTTTTCCGAAGTGCAGGCCGTCTGCCAATCGCTGAACGACAGCCCGCTCGTGGGAATTTTCCTCGCCGGCTACGCAGAGCTGAATCTGCAACTTCGGCAGTCCGGCGGCGGTGCGAATCCTGCGACGCCCGCAGCGGCGCCGCGCCCCGTGCTCAAGTCGCTCGTGTCGGTCGATCGCGCGCTCATGCGCGCGTCGAACGTCGAAACGAACAAGCTCGAGAAACACATCACGTTTCTCGCCACGACGGCGGCGGTGACGCCGTTCATCGGATTGTTCGGCACCGTCCTCGGCATCATCGCGGCGTTTCAGGGCATCGGCGCGCAGGGATCGACGAGCCTCGACGTCGTCGCGCCGGGCATCGCAGATGCCTTGATCGCCACGGCCGCGGGCCTGGCCGCGGCCATCCCGGCGGTGTATTTCTACAACCTCCTGTCGCAACGGGTAAAAGCGCTCGCGTCGGACATGGATGATTTCTCGCTCGAGTTCCTGAACATCGTCGAGCGCAACTTCACCTAAATGCCGAAAGTTCAATCCTTCGACCACGAAAAAGGCGGGCATTCGCGGCGCGGCCGCAGAACCTCGACGTCGCTGGCGGAAATCAACGTCGTGCCGCTGGTCGACGTCATGCTCGTGCTGCTGATCATCTTCATGGTGACGGCACCGATGATGCAGCGTGGGCTGGAGATTCAACTGCCTGTCGCGACGAAGAGGTTCGCCGATCACCGCGGAACCTGTGTACGTCACGGTGCCGCTGTCGTATCGTAAGGACAAGCGTGTGGCGATTGGCCCGTTGGGAAAAGAGGAGATGGTGCCGATCAGCGTACTCGGCGAGCGGGCGCGCCAGGCGCTCGTCTCGCGCCAGACGAAACAGGTGTTTCTGCGCATGGATGCCGGCGTGAACGCCCAGGAATTTCTCAACGTGATGGACATGCTCAAGGCCGGCGGCGTCGAAGCGATTGGCCTCGTGGCGCTGGACGCCCCCGGCGCAGTGCGGTGACCTGGATGGAACGCAGCACTCAGCAGATCGGGGCTACAACAACCGCCGAGCCCGATAGGGCGAGGTGGCAGGTCGTGGGGGTGGGGTCCCCACGACAACTAAACTAATGGAAGCCATCGTCAGCGACATTCTGCAGAGCCGCAAGCGCGAGCCCGACGGGCTCAAGAAGACGGCCGCGATCTCGCTCGGCGCGCACGCGGCGGCGGTGGCGCTCATCCTGGTGATCCCGAGCGTGATGCCACGGGCGGCGCAGCCGCCCCGCGTGGTGATGAACATCAGCCTCGGCGGAGCGCCTGGGCCGAACGCCGGTGGGATGCAGATGATCGGTGGACGGCCCATTCAGGCCGCGCTGCCGTCAAACGAGCCGCAGATCGCGAAAAGCACGCTGCCGCCTGTGGCGGCGACGCCCCCGAAGATGGCCTTGCCGGATCCGAAGCAGAAGCCACGGACGCCACCGAAGCCCGCTCCACCGTCTAAGGATCCGAAAGGCACAGCGGTCGGGCGCGGCTTCGAGACACAGCTCGGCACGGCAAAGGTCGAGACGGGCGCCAAGGGCCAGGGGTTTGGCCTCTCCACCGGTGGCACTCGCGGCGACGGCGGCGTCAAGCTCGGCGTCGACGGATTCTGCTGCCCCGAGTACATCGTGGACATGCGGGACCGGATCATCAAGAACTGGAATCAGAATCAGCGTGCGGCAGGCATCGTGGTCATGAAATACATGATCCAGCGGAACGGGCAAATCACCGATGTCGAGATCGGAACGTCCAGCGGAAATCCGGTTCTGGATCTCGCCGCGCAACGCGCGCTGATCAACACGCGCACGCTCGCGCCGCTGCCCGCAGGATTTTCCGGTCAGCGGCTGCCGGTGGAACTCGAGTTTGAGTACATCAGATAAGGGCAACCATGAAGCATAGGGTTCGGAACTTCTGCGCTGCGGCGGCCGGCCTCGGCGCCGTGGCGATTCTCGCGGCGCAGGCGCCGCCGGAGTCACAACAGCCGCCGACGCCAGCAGCGGAAATCGGCATCCGGACGACTATCCGGGGTGAGCCCGGCGCCCCTCCGCATTACGCTGTCCCCGATTTCATCGCTCTCACGCACCGACAAGGAAACGGTCGATGCAGCCAAGCTGATAGCGCAAGTGCTGTGGGACGACCTGTCGTTCGAGCGCGAGTTCGACATGATTCCGCGCGACACCTACCGCACGATCGAGACGATTCCGGCGACCGACACGATCGCCTACGATCGCTGGCGCGAACTCGGCGCCGACGGCGTCATCAAAGGCTCGGTGCGGCGCACCGGCAACACGTTCCAGGTCGAGATGCGCCTGTTCAACGTACGCGCGCGCGAGATCGCGCTCGGACGCGTGTACGACAACGTGGCGCTCAGGAACCCGCGCGCCGCCGCCCACACCATCTCGGACGACATCCATCAGACGCAGGCCAATCTCCGGGGCGTCGCGCGGACGAAGCTGACGTTTATTTCCGATCGGGACAACGAACGGGTGGTCGACACCGTCGAGACGCGCAACGGGAAAGAGGTGTATGTCGCCGACTATGACGGCGCGAACCAGATGCGGGTGACGGCGAATCGCAGGCTGAACATCACGCCGTCGTGGTCGCCGGACGGCCGGAGCATCGCGTACTCGTCGTACACGCGCGTCCAGCCGCAGATTATCGTGTCGAACGTCTACCAGGGCACGCGCGAAACGCTCACCGACGAAAAGACCGGCGCATACATGCCGGTGTTCTCGCCGGACGGCAGCCGCATCGCCTTCATGTCTCAGCGCGACGGCAACCCGGAAATCTACGTGATGAACCGAAACGGCTCGGGCGTCCGACGGCTCACGAACAACAGCGCGGCCGACTCGACGCCGACGTGGTCGCCGAGTGGAACCCAGGTCGCGTTCACGTCGGACCGATCCGGCTCGCCGCAGATCTGGGTGATGGACGGCGAGGGTCTCAACCTCCGGCGCATCACCGTCGGCGAATCGTGGGCCGACCGCGCGACATGGTCGCCGGCGCCCTTCAACGAGATCGCGTACGCAGCCCGCTCGGGCCCGGGTTTCGACGTCAGAATCTACGACGTGGCGACGGGCCAGACCAAGACGATCACCGACGGCGCGGGCACCAACGAAAGCCCGGCGTTCTCGCCCAACGGCCGGCACATCGCTTTTTCCTCATCGCGGCTCGGCAAGACGCAGATTTTCACGATGGCGCGCGACGGCAGGGGCCTGCGGCAGGTGACGCGGACGGGCAACAATACATTCCCGAACTGGTCAAATTAGAACGGCGCGGCTGGTTCCGCGCCCACATTGGACACGATGGACATGGTGGCAACCACACTTATGAGACTGAGATTATTGCTTTGCATCTGCCTGGTGTTGCTGATGGGCGCGGCGGCGTGCGGAAAGACTCAACCGCCGGTTGCGCGGCCGACACCGCCCGCTCCCCCGCCGCCGCCGGCGACGGCGCCGCTTCCGCCGCAACCGCCTGCTCCCGCGCGCGAGCCGATGCCGGCTCAGCCGCTCCCGAGCGACGACGTGTCGGGCCGGTCGCTGGACGATTTGAATCGCGACTCACCGCTGCAGCCGGTCTTTTTCGACTACGACAGCTCGGACGTCAACGACGCCAGCCGCACGACGCTGCAGGCCAACGCCGCGGTGCTGAAAAAATATCCGACGTGGGTGGTGACGATTGAAGGTCACTGCGATGAGCGCGGCACGGCAGAGTACAATCTGGCTCTTGGCGAACGGCGCGCCGTTGCGGCGCGGACCTATCTCATCTCGCTCGGACTCGACGCGAACCGGCTGCGCACGGTGAGCTACGGCAGCGAGTTCCCGTTCGATCCCGCGCACCAGGAAACTGCGTGGAGCCGCAACCGCCGCGCGCATTTCGTGATCACCGCGAAGTAAGAGGGCATGATGCCATGACGATACGAATCACCACGACACGTACTGCTGTCGCGCTGGTGCTGGCACTCGCGTACGTGGGGCTCTCGCCCGCGCGCCCGGCCGCAGCCGATCGCGAGCATCAACAGATGATGGCGGACCTGCGCATGCTGCAGGAGCAGACGCAGCAGCTGCAGGCGCTGATGAACGACCTCGGCGAAGCGCTGAAGGCCGTGAGCTCGCGCATCGAGGAGCAGACGTCGCTCGAGCGAAAGGCCTTTGCGGACGGCAAGGTCCAGATGGACACCATGTCTGGCGACATCCGTGTCGTCCGTGAAAAAGTCGACGAGACGAACGTGCGCCTCGGAACGATCACGCAGGAGCTCGAGTCGATCCGCCAGGCGATTCCCGAGCCAGGAGCGATTCCGCCCGCGCCCGTCAACACCGACGCCACTACCGGCACAACGCCGGCGGGCGCTCCGCCAGCGGGTGCTCCGCCAGCCGTCGCGACGACGCCGCCCGTCGCCGCAGCCGGCGTCCAGCCTCAGCGGCTGTTCGACGGTGCGTGGGGCGATTACACCGCCGGCAACTACTCGCTCGCGATCCAGGGGTTCGACATGTACCTGCGCTCGTTCCCGAAGAGCACGCGCGCGCACGAAGCGCAGCTGTATATTGCAGAGGCGCTCGCCTGGGAAAAGAAAGACATGGAGGCGGTCGTCGCCTACGATCGGGTCATCAGCACCTATCCGGGATCGGGATCCGTTCCGATGGCGTACTACAAGCGCGGACGGGCGCTCGAGAGCCTCGCTGAAAACGCGCGCGCACGAGAATCGTACGAGACCCTGATCAAACAATTCCCCGACGCGCCGGAAACGAGCCTGGCGAAGCAGCGGCTCGATCGGTTGAAGTAGATATGAACGGTGAACGGTGAACGAGGTGAACGGGAGCGAATAACGATATGGGCAGTGTGAACAAGGTCATTCTCGTCGGCAATCTCGGGCGCGACGCCGAGCTGCGCTACACGCCCGGGGGCGCCGCGGTGGCGACGTTGAACCTCGCCACGACCGAGGTCTTCAAGGATCGCGAGGGCCAGAAGAAGGAAGACACGCAATGGCACCGCGTGATTCTGTGGGGCAAGACTGCCGAGACGCTGCAGGACTACCTGACGAAGGGCAAGCAGATTTACGTCGAAGGCAAGCTGCAGACGCGCAAGTGGAAAGACAAAGACGGCAACGACAAATACACGACCGAGATTCGAGGCGATCGTGTGGTGCTCCTGAGCGGCGGAGGCCGTGGCGACGGCGCCGGCCGCGGTGAAGGGGGCGGCGGCCGCTCGACCCCGGCCGACGACTTCGGCCACCCCGAGCCGGGCGGGTCGGTGGAACTGACGGACGACGATATTCCCTTCTAGCATTTGAAGATTGCCAGATTGATAAATCGGAAGAGTGCGCGTCACCGTTCGATCCCGGCGGCGGCGAACACCGCCTGGCCGTCAGAGCTGCCGAGATAACGCACAAAAGCCCTCGCAACGTCCGCATTGACTCGAGCGGTCATCGGGACGCCAACGTATAACGTATAGTTCTGCACTTCCGCGGGCAACGGGCCGACGAGCCGCAGGCCCTTGTCGCGGTACAGCCGAAGCTCGGTGAGCTGGCCGAAGCTCACCTCGTTGCCCTTGCTCTTCAGCACGTGCTCGATGGCTGACGCGCCATCGTCATAGCGAGCGATCCTGCCCTTCACCTGCTCGTAGAGGCCCATCTTCTTGAGGAGCGCCTCGAAATACACACCGCTGGAACCGCGAGTGAATACCACCGACTCTGCAGCCAGCACTGAGCGCTTGAGTGCCTCGACATTCGAGATGTCCGGCACGGACGCGCCGGCGCGCACCGCTACACCCATCCCCACCCGTCCCAGCGTGACGCGCTCCTTCTCAATCTTGCCGGCCTTGGCGAACTCGTCGAGGACGGCAGGCGGAGCGATCACGACATCCCACATCTCTCCCGCCGTGATTCGCGTGCGTATCTGCGGCGCCGGAGCAAATGAGATCTTTACGGCGTGCCCCGTTCGTTTCTCAAACGCCACCGAGGCGGGTCTCAACCCCGGTTCGACGGCGCCCGCGCTGAGAACGGTGATTTCGGCCGCGGCCGTCGCTTGCCCAAGCAGTACGCTCGCCACTAGCCCCAAGATGGCCATTCGTTTCATCATGCGATATACCCTTCTAGCATTGAAGATTGCCGGATTGGAAGATTGGAAGAATGTTGTTGGATTGAAGAATGAAGATTGGCGAGATTCGCGGACCGCTTAATCTTCGAATCGTCATTCTTCAATCCGACAACATTCTTCCAATCTTCAATCTGCCAATCTACCAATGGTGATTCAGGTTTGTTGATTCGCCCGTACCTGTCCTCCAGCCGCACGACGTCGTCCAGCTCCGGCGTGGACACCTCGAAGATGTCGCTGTCTTCGACGGCCGTCATGCGGTGGATCGTGTGCGGCGTGATGTGAACGCTCTCGCCCGGAAGCATCTCGCGCTTCACCAGCTCCTCGCCCTGCTGAATTTCGAAGAGCAGCTTCCCCGTCCACAGAAAAATCGTCTCGTCCTTTACGTTGTGGTACTGCAGGCTGAGCGCGTGCCCGGCCTTCACGTGCAGCACTTTTCCCACATACCGTTCGGTGATCGCCCAGTGCAGCTCGTGCCCCCAGGGCTTGTCGACTTTAGTAACGCTCAAGCATCCTCCGATGTGTGAGCGCGTCGGAGAGGTACTGCTCGATCTCCGGCGCGGTCTCGAGTGTCAATGCGCGCGCGGCGATGGCGCGCAGCTCGCGGGCATCCATGTCCAGAATGACCCGCCGCGCGACGGGAATCGCCGCCGGCGTCATGCTGAACTGCGTTAGTCCCATTCCGACGAGCAACGCCAGCACCGCCGGGTCCGACGCCATTTCCCCGCACACCGACAGCGGTACCTTCCGTCTGGCGGCAGCCCTCCGGATATGGCGAATGAGTCTGAGTATCGCAGGATGCAGCGGCTCGTAGAGATGCGACACGCGCTCATCGGTGCGATCGACGGCAAGACAGCACTGAATCAGGTCGTTCGTGCCGATGGTCAGAAAGTCACATTCCGCCGCGAGCAGATCCGCCGTGAATGCGGCCGAAGGCACCTCGATCATGACGCCGACACGGAGAGGCCCGGACGCCGCTCCCCTCGCCTCAATCTCCTGACGCGCCTCGGCCAGGACGCTGCGTGCCTCGCGCAGCTCTTCGATCCCCGACACGAATGGAAACATCACGCGAAGATCGCCGTGCGCCGCCGCGCGCACCAGCGCGCGCAGCTGCGACCGGAGAAGCTCGCGGCGTTTCAGCGTGAGGCGGATCGACCGGAGCCCGAGACGGCTGCGCGGCACCTCGTATCCAGCCGCCCAGAGCGTGTCGCGTCGATGCTCTCCGCTGGCGAGCTGATCTTCATCGATGTCGAACGTCCTGACCGTCACCGGCGCGGGTCGAACATCTTCGAGGAGCTGACGATACATCTCGTACTGCATCTCCTCTGTCAGCTCATCCGCTGGACGTCCCGCGAGCAGCAGTTCCGATCGGAACAACCCGATCCCTTCGGCCCCCTGCGCGATGGCGAACGCCGCGTCGCCGAGCAGGTCCACGTTGGCCTCGACGCGGATATCGACGCCGTCGGCGGTCCTGAGCGACCGAGCCGTGTGATCGTGAAATGGCGGCCCCGTGCGCCGGCGCTGCTCGGATGCCGCCCTTACCTTCTGAACGACTTCGAGCGGCGGTTCGATCGACACAGCCCCTTCGTCGCCATCGACAAGAATCATCGTGCCCGGCGCGATACGCGCCGTCGCATCGTGCAGGCCGACGATGGCGGGGACGTGCAGCGACCTCGCGAGAATCGCGGTGTGATAGGTGCGGCTACCGGCGTCGGTAATGAATGCCTCGAATTTTGTCCAATCGAGCTGCGCCGCGATTGATGGAGGCAGCTCGTCGGCAACCAGCACGCAAGGGGCTTCGCAGACGCCGAGAACGTCGCGAAATCCTGCTCCGCCAGGCGTCAGGTTCATGCGAAGCCGGCCGACGACGTCCGCGAGGTCGCCTTTTCGCTCCCGCAGGTACGGATCTTCGACGCCGTCGAAGACCGATCCGAGGTGATCGAACACCTGCTGCAGCGCCCACTCCGCATTGATGCGCTGTTCGCCGACGATCGATGCCGCCCGAGGCAGGAGCATCGGATCGTCGACCATCAGCCGCTGCGCTTCGAACAGCGTCCGCAGGTCGCGGCCGGGCAGACGTAATTGAATGCGATCGAGCTGCGCGGCCGACCGCTGGCGCGCCTGCTCCAGCCGGGCGATCTCGGCGCCGATCTGAGAGGCGGCGATCGAAAACCGGAGCACCTGCGCCCGCTGAATGAGCACAACGGCGCGGCCCGCTCCCGCTCCGCCCGACACGCCGATGCCGCTTAGACGCTGCACCTGTCCTCGCCGAATCCAGACTCGATGAATGCGCAGAGCGCATCCAGCGCCGCCTGCTCGTCTTCGCCGTCGGTCGACAGCGTCAACACCGAACCCGTGGCTGCCGCCAGAAGAAGAATCCCCATGATGCTCTTGCCGTCCATCGTCTGTGAGCCGCGCGTCACTTTCACGTGCGACTGGAATCGCGACGCGAGATGAACGAACCGCGCCGCGGCCCGCGCGTGCAGTCCGAGTTTATTCGCAACCGTCACCGACCGAGAGAGCATCGCTGAATTCGCACGCATCGCACCCGTTGCACCCGATCCTACACGCCCGTTTTCACTTCGGCGTGCAGCAGATCCGACGCCACCCAGATGGCGTTTCTGCCGACTTCCCGCATTTCGCGCGCGACTCCCAACAGATCGGATGAGGATTGCAGGTGCGCCAGCTTGATGAGCATCGGCAGGTTGACGCCGGTGATGATCTCCACACGATTCGCCTCGAGAAACGTGAGGCCCAGGTTCGACGGTGTGCCGCCGAACATATCGGTGAGAATCAGCACGCCGTCCGGACTCTGAAGGCGCGCGATCGCGCCCGAAATCGCCTCTCGCGCGACCGTCGGGTCGTCGTGCCAGCCGATCGACACCGCGACGAACTGCGGGAGGTCTCCGACGATCGTATGGGTCGCGTTCACCAGCTCGTGCGCGAGCTGCCCGTGGGTAACGACAATGACGCCAATCATCTGCTCGGCTCCAGGCTTTAGACTCCGGGCGTTCGGCTTTGGCCGGGCCCAAAGTCCAAAGCCCAAAGCCAAGCGTCGGTTCTATTCATGCATGATGTCCCGATGATGCACGCGCACCCGCGCGCCGGGAACACCGCCGAGCGTCTTGCGGAGCGCCTCTGCAATCATCACCGACCGATGCCGGCCGCCGGTACATCCAATCGCGATCGTCAAATAGCTCTTTCCTTCTGCCACGTACTGGGGAATCAGAAACTTCAGCAGATCATTCAGTCGTGTCAGCAGCTCGCCGGTAGCCCGGTTGTCTTCCATGAACTTGACGACCACCCGATCGCGGCCGGTCTTCGGGCGCAGCCGGGGCACGAAATGCGGGTTCGGCAGAAAACGCACGTCGAACACGAGATCGGCGTCCATCGGGATACCGTGTTTGAAGCCGAAGCTCACGACGGTGACCGCTAACCTGCCGGCCTGGCCTTTTCCGTCGCCAGACGAGAACGCGAATGTCTTGAACGCCTGCCGCAGCTGATGGACCGTCAGGTCTGACGTGTCGATGATGTGATCGGCCATCGACCGGATGCTGTTCATCCGCCTGCGCTCGGTCTTGATGCCCTCCGACGCCGAAGAGTCGGGCGCGAGGGGATGCGGGCGCCGGGTTTCACTGAAGCGCCGCACCAGCGTTGCATGTGTGGCCTCGAGGAAGATGAGCGCGGGATTCAGCCCTTTCATCGCGCGCAGCTTCCGGTACGCTTTCGCGAACTCCGCGAGAAAATTCTTTTCCCTGATGTCCACCACGATTGCGACGCGCGCGATGCCTTCGCGCCGCACGAGATCGGCGAGTGTCGGGATGAGCGTCGTCGGAATGTTGTCGACACAGAAGTAGCCGAGATCCTCGAGCGCCCGAATCGCCTGCGATTTCCCCGAGCCCGAGAGGCCCGTCAGCACGATGAACCGCGCCTGGCGGGCCGACGCCAGCGCGGAGGACGGCCTCGGGCTCAACGATCCTCCCCCGGTGTACGGGCTCAGGATGCAGCGATCGAGGCCGCCGCTGCCGGCAAGAATTTCGAGATCGAGACCGAGCGTTTCGGGACGGCTCTGCAGGAGTTTACCGACCGTCACGCCACCGCTCATCGCATGCTCGCGGGGGTCGCCCGTCCGGTTCGTGCAGCGCTCATGCCCGCTTCCGCGACCGCGACGCCCGGACTCGCGCCGCAGGCGGCGAGGTGCGAACCGAGACGGCGGACCGCTTTCTCTCCTGCCACTTTCCTTTCACCGTTTCGGCCTGCTGCAGCACTTTCTTGACCGCAGCAGTCAACGACGTACCCCACGCGTCGGTTGTGCCCACGCCTTTCAGCGTGTGGTCCTGGCGCGCATGCACGACGACTTCGGCTTCGAGACGGTTTTTCTCGCGGGACAGGACAACTTGCACCGATACGAGCGCCTCGGCGAACCTCCGCTCCAACTTTGCCAGTCTTGCCTCGACGAGCCGCCTGAGATTCGGTGTGATAGAGACTTGCCGGCCGGTCAGCAGTAGACGCATGGAAGCACTAGTACAGCACCTTGCGCTGGTTGGAAGTGGGAATCTTCAGCTCCTCGCGATACTTCGCGATCGTGCGCCGCGCCAGCACGAGGCCTTCGTGCTGCAGGATGCTGACGATCTTCGAATCGCTCAGCGGCTTGCGCGGGTCTTCGGCCTCGATGATCTTCCGGATGCGCTGCTTGATCGTGACCGACGACACGCTCTCGCCGTAGGAGCTGCTGATGCCGCTGTGGAAGAAGTACTTCATCTCGAACACGCCTTGCGGCGTGTGCATGTACTTGTTCGTCACGACGCGGCTGACCGTCGACTCGTGCATGCCGATGTCGCTGGCCACGTCGCGGAGGACGAGCGGCTTGAGGTACTCGATGCCGTGATCGAGAAAGTCGCGCTGGAAGTTGATGATGCTCGTCGCGACCTTGTGAATCGTCTTCTGGCGCTGCTCGACCGACTTGATGAGCCACAACGCCGAGCGGAACTTGTCCTTCACGTAGGCACGCGTCTCGGTCGTGTTGTCGGCGTTCTTGTCCAGCAGGCGGCGATACACCGGGCTGATCCGCAGCTGCGGCAGGCCTTCCTCGTTCAGCACGGCGACGTACTGATCCTCGACCTTGACGACGTAGACGTCGGGAATGACGTAGTGCGATTGCGACGGGTTGTACCGGCTTCCCGGCTTGGGATCGAGGTGCCGGATGATCTCGACGTGCTCCTTCAGATCTTCGATCGACATGCCAAGGCGCTTGGCGATCTCGGGCACCTGATGGTTCTGCAGCAGCCGCAGGTGCTCGGTGACGATCTTCTCCGTCGGCGTCCCCTCGAGCCCGATGTGACGCAGCTGCAACAGCAGACATTCCTGCAGATCGCGCGCGGCAACGCCGATGGGGTCGAAGCTCTGGACGATCTTCAGCGTGCGCTCGACCGCCTCGACGGGCCACGGTCCCATGGCGGCGATCTCGTCGAGCGAGGCGACGAGCATCCCGTCGTCGTTCAGGTTGCCGACGATAGCGGACCCAATCTCGCGCACCTGTTCGTCATCTGGCAGCAGGGAGAGCTGCCACAGCATGTGATCGGACAGCGATGACGAGGTGGCGAGCGTGTTTTCGATCGGCGGAAGCTCTTTGACCTCCTGCGGCGTGTGCGGCCGGTAGCCGTCATCGAGGTAGTCGCCGAAGAAATACTCGTAGTCGCTGTCGTCCCAGGAATCGCCCTTTTCCTTGGTCTCGGCCTCGGCTTTTTCGACCTGGGCGGCGGCTTCCGTCGGCTGGAGGTCTTCAGTCGGGACCTCCTCGAGCATCGGATTCTCGACGACCTCCTGGTTCAGCAGGTCTGCCAGCTCGAGCGTCGACATCGGCAGCAGCTTGATCGCCTGCTGCAGCGACGGCGTCAGAATGAGTTTCTGAACGAGCTTTGTATGAAGTTTCTGCTGAATCGCCATATGCCCCGTTACGCCGGAAACTGTCCTCCTGTAGAGTCCGGTTATCCCATCTTAAGTCAGTTTTTCGTTTTCAGTCGAGACGGAACTCCGTGCCGAGATAAATGCGCCGTACTTCTTCGTCGGCCGCCAGCGCCTCCGGCGTCCCGCTGTGAAAAATGCCCCCGTCATGCACGATATAGGCGCGATCCGTGATGCGCAGCGTCTCGCGGACGTTGTGGTCGGTGATCAGCACACCGATGCCGCGATCTTTCAAGTGAAAAATGATCTTCTGAATATCGGTGATCGCAATCGGATCGATCCCGGCAAACGGCTCGTCGAGGAGCAGAAACTTGGGCGAGATGACGAGCGCTCGCGTGATTTCGGCGCGCCGCCGCTCGCCTCCCGACAGGGTATAGGCCGGCGATGAGCCGAGCGACGTCAGGTTGAGCTCGGCGAGCAGTTCTTTGCACCGCGCGCGGCGACCCGCCGCGTCGAGATCGAGCGTCTCGAGGATGGCCATGATGTTCTGCTCGACGGTGAGTCCGCGGAAGATCGACGGCTCCTGCGGCAGGTATCCGATGCCCTTGCGGGCCCGCGCGTACATGGGGAGATCGGTGACATCCTCGCCATTGAAGATGACACGCCCGGAATCGGGCGACGTCAGTCCTACCGTCATGTAGAACGTCGTCGTTTTGCCGGCGCCGTTGGGGCCGAGGAGACCGACCACCTCTCCCGACTGCACGTCGAGGCTGACGCCGCGGACAACCGTACGTCCGCCATACGATTTTGTGAGCTCTTCCGTGCGAAGGGTCGCCATTCAGCGTTTCGGAGGTGGAGGGCAGGCGTTGTCGGCCGCGGTCTGCGTCCTGGAATCGTCTCGGCCTTTGAGCAGGAGACTATCAGCGCCTCTGGAGAAGGTCAAAGCACTGCCGTCGCTGCGCCGGCAGCTTCCGTCCTCCGCGCGCTTGAACATCCGCACCAGCTTGCCTTTGCCGACGACGTTGTACTCCTCCTTGGCTGCATCGTAGGTGAGCCGATCGCCGAGGGTGATGCGGTCGACTTCGGTCAGCTTGACATCGACCTCCGATTCGAGCCGCTCGATGTCCTGGCCGTTCGTTCCGAGCGTGAGCACGATCGTCTCGCCGGTCAGGTCTCCCTGTGGGCCGATCAGGTGCGCCTTGGTCGTGTAGGTCACCTTGCGCACTGCATCTTCGTACTGCATCTGCTGCGCATACGCGATCGACCGCGTCGCCACGCGCTCCTTTGTCGCGGGATCGATGTCCTGGACGACCATCTGAGAGATCACCGAGCCTTGCGCGAGAAGATTGCCGCTTTTGCCATCGATGGCCACCTTGTCGCCTTTAATCTGCGTCTCGCTTTTCTCGCCCTGCACGAGCATGACGGTGCCCGTCAGCTCGATCGATCCGTTCTCGCCACCGGCATACACGAGCTCGCGGCTGACGCCGTTGACAGGCTGATCCTGCCTCATGAGCCCGGGAGTGCGCGGGGCGTCCTTGGCGCCCGGCTTCGCGGGAAACATGATCGACTGCACGCGCCTCGATTCCCCGTACGCCTTCATCTTGGAGCCTTCGACGTTCATGTCGATGTTGGTCGCGTCGACCTGAATCTGTTCGTTGACGACACGCGGCACCGGCTCGCCGGTCGCGCCGGTGAGTGCCACCTGGCCTGTCTCCATGTTGTAGCGCATCGTCGAAGCCGCCGCCTGCGTCGCTCCTTCGCGCAGCCGTGCCGAGCCGATGAACGTGGCTTCCTGTATCTGACCCAGACCGCCCTTGAGCGACGTGTCGAGCGTGCGCGACGTCACCGTCCGCTTCACCGGCGGATCGCCGCCCGTCTCGAGATACTCGACGCCCTCCGTAAACGACGCGGCGGTCAGACCCTTTCCCGGCTCTCCGCTTGCCACGAGCGCGTTCGACGTCACTTTCTTGGCAAGCTGTCCTTTGGCCGACGACAGATCGAATACGACGTGATCCCGCGCATTCAGCGACGTGAGCGTCGCGCCGTCCGGCGCCATCCCGATTTCGATGTTGTCGGCGTGGAGAACGCTCTCCGTTGCGTCCTTCTCGGCTGCAATCCGCAGCGCGGCTCCGCCGCTGATGGTCGCGCTCTGCAGGAAATCGGTGTTCTCGTAGTACGTCAGGTTGATGACATCGCCCGACATCAACTTCAGGCCGCCCGGCTCCGCGTTCGGCGTCTCGATGCTCGATCCGCCCTGCAACTCGAGGCCGGTGAGGTGCGCATCGTCGTCGCTGAGATCGCCGAGCGCCGTCTGCGCGTCGATGACCTGGCTTCCCTTGACGATATGGACGGCTCTTTCAAAGCTGATGAACTTGTCGGTGCGTGCGAGCACCGCAGCGCCGGCGGAGATGTCCGTCACGTCGCCGCCCTGCTTCTCTGGTGCGAGCTTCACCTTGGCCTGATCTGATAAACCCATGAGGTCGCGGGTTTCGTCGTACGTGAAGTCGACGCCGCTGCCGCTGATGCGGCCGACCTTGAATGTCACCGGACCCGGCCCGCGCACCATGCCCTCGCCCTGGTTATACGTGGCGCTGCCGGCCTTCGCTTCGAGCCCGTCGCTCGACGTCAGCACCACGTTCCCCTTCATGTCGAGGTTGGTCTGATTCTCGCCGACCCTCGCTTCGTCGCCGGTCGCCGTGAAGGTCTTACCCTGGCGAACCGAAGTCACCTTGACGTTGACGAGCCGCGTGCTGCCATCCGGATAGGCGTACTGCTTCTCGGCTTCGACGCGGACCGTTTCGCGGTCGCCCTTGACCTGTACGACGAAGGCGCCGCTGCTTTCGATTGTCGCCGCGGGGTCGCCGCGTTCGAGCGGTTTGGGAGGAGGCGGCTCTTCACGCCGCCGTGTCGTGAGAAAGACGATGGCGACCACGCCGACGGCAAGGGCGAGCACGAACAGGCGCGCGCGCTTCTGCCAGAGCATGTCTAGTCTCGTCCTTCGATGATCTCAGGGCGTCCCGAGCTCGTCGCTCTCACGTCGCTGACCGACAGCTCCAGATATTCATTGCCTTGATATCTATTGTGTTCGAGCGAAAACGCGACGTCCAGCGACGCCCGGTTCTCACCGATGAACTGCTCGCGCTCGACCGCGCGCCACGCGATCGCCCGGAAGATGCGTCCGTTCTGCTTCAACGCCATTTTCAAGTGCCTGTCTTTCAGCCGTCTCGGGCCGTCGACCACTTCTACGCCGCGCGCCTCGAACAGCGGGCGCGGATTGCCGGTGCCGAATGGCGCGAGTATCGCCATCTCGCCGGCGAAATCGGCGTTGATGTCGCGAAAACCCAGGCACCCGTCGATCCGCAGCCGTGGCTTCAAATCGTCCGGTCCAAGAAGGCCATCGGCGTATTCCGCGATCGTTTCTCGGAACGCGGCGACGCCGGCCGATGGCAGCGTCAACCCGGCGGCCTGTTTGTGGCCGCCGAAGCGGCTCAGATGCGCGGCACTATGCTCGAGCGCCGCGAGCACATTGAACCCGCGGATGCTGCGGCACGATCCATGCGCCATATCGCCCTCCATCGATATGACGATGGCTGGACGATGAAAGCTGTCGACGAGCTTCGAGGCGACGATTCCGATCACCCCGCGGTGCCACCCTTCGCCGGCCACCACCAGAATGCTCCGGGCGCCGACCGCCGGATCCGTCTCGACGATCTTCCTGGCGCTCGAAAGGATCGCGGCCTCCTCTTCCTGCCGTCGGACGTTCTCGCCGTCGAGCTGCCTGGCCAGCTCCTGCGCCTCCGCGGCCATCGTCTCGTCGGCCGCCAGCAGGAGACGCGCGGCGATATCCGGGCTCGCCATCCGGCCGGCCGCATTCATCCGCGGCGCGATTTGAAACGCCACGTGGCCGCTGTCGATGGGCTTGCCGGTCAATCCCGCCACCTCGATCAGCGCGCGCAGGCCGACCTTGTGCGGCCCCTGCGACAAAAGGTCGAGGCCGAGCTTCGCGATGACGCGGTTCTCGCCCACGAGCGGGACGACGTCTGCCAGCGTCCCGATGGCGGCGACCTTGATAAAGGCCGGCAGGAGCCGCTCGCGATCTCGTTTACGACACAGGGCCTGCACAAGCTTCAGCGCGACGCCGACGCCCGCGAGATTCTTGTCGGGATAGTCGCAATCGTGGCGCCGCGGGTTGATGACGGCGACCGCGACCGGCAGCTCGGTGTCGGGCTCGTGGTGATCCGTGATGATGAGGTCGATGCGCAGCTCGCGCGCGCGTTTCGCCGCTTCGATTCCGCGAATGCCGCAGTCGACCGAGATGACCAGCGTGACGTCATCGGCCTGCAGACGATCGAAGATTTCAGGCTGCAGGCCGTAACCGTCCTTGATGCGATCCGGCAGAAAGTGGATGACGTTCGCGCCGAACATCTCGAGCGCGCGCCGCAGGATCACCGTCGACGTGATGCCGTCGCAATCGTAATCGCCGTGGATCGCGATGCGTTCTTTCCGATCGATGGCGGCGAGAATCCGCTCCACCGCGGCCGCCATGTCCGCAAGCCTGAATGGATCGTGCAGATGATCGAGCGACGGCCGGAGGAATCGCTGCGCGCTCTCGAGCTCGTCGATGCCGCGAATCGCGAGCAGCCGCGCGATCGCCGGGCTGATCTTCAACTCGCGCGCGAGCACAGCCGCGGCTTCGTCATTGCAGGTGAGGCGTTCCCAGAGGAAAGGAGTGGGCATGTGTTCTATGTCTCACCGCCAGCGACGCGGCGACGCAGCGCAGAGAAAGAGAAACGTTGAACAAGACGGCTCACGCATCATTCTCGACAAAGCCATCGTGTTCACACAAAACTCGGGCCAGGTCTTCTGGAGAGTGTTTATCGGATCTGCCTGGCCCATGAACTGCGCACTGCTGGCCAGACGTGTCGTGGCAGAGCAACTCGTTCCGATTGTGTATGACGGAATCGAACTGGACGGCGTACCGGCTCGACATGCTCGTCGAACGACGGTGTCATCGTTGAAATCAAGACGGTTGAGAGACTCTTGCCGGTGCACCATGGCGCAGCTGCTCTCATACCTCAAGCTCTCTGGACAAACGTCTGGGACTCTTGATCAACTTCAAGGTTCCGCAGGTCATGCAGGGCGTGAAGCGAATTGTGAATGACTTTTGATCCGTTGCGTCGTGGCGTCGCCGCGGTGAGACGTAGAAGAATCCGCAACGTCACGCGCTTTCGTCGTCGGTAAAATCTGCGCCCAGCTTGCCCATGTCGCGGAACTTGTCGTAGCGGCGCGCGAGGCGCGCGTCGACGTCTGGGGCGCTCGCGGATTCCAGCGCGGCGCGTAGAGGACCATCGAGCAGGGCCGCGGCCTCGTCGAGGCTCGTGTGGGCGCCGCCGATCGGCTCGCGGACGATCTCGTCGATGATCCCTTTCGCCAGCAGGTCGCCAGCGGTCAGCTTCAGCGCGGTGGCCGCCTCGACCTTCTTCCCCGAATCGCGCCACAAAATGGCGGCGCAGCCTTCGGGAGGAATCACGCTGTAGATGGCATACTCCTGCATCAAAATGCGGTCGCCGATCGCGATGCCGAGCGCGCCGCCGCTGCCGCCCTCACCGGTGATGATCACCACCACGGGCACCTCGAGCACCGACATCTCGCGCAGGTTGAACGCAATCGCCTCGGCCACGCCCCGCTCTTCCGATTCGATGCCCGGGTAGGCCGCCGGCGTATCGACGAACACCACGACCGGACGGCGGAACTTCTCGGCCGTGCGCATCAGCCTGATGGCCTTGCGATAGCCCTCGGGACGCGCGTAGCCGAAGTTGCGATAAATCTTCTGCTTCGTGTCGCCGCCTTTATGGTGGCCGACCACCATGACCGGCTCGCCCTTGTAGCACGCCGTACCGGCGACGATCGCGTGGTCGTCGGCGAATCGGCGGTCGCCGTGGAGCTCGACGAAGTCGGTGAACAGCCGCGCCACGTAGTCGAGCATGTCGGGGCGGCTCGGATGCCGCGAGACGAGGACGCGCTGCCACGGCGTCAGCTTGCCGTAAATCTCCGCCCGCGCGGCGCGCAGTTTCCCATTGAGGCGCTCCAGCTCGCGCTCGCGCGCATCGGTGCGCGGCAACGCCGACAGCGCATCGACCTCCTTGAGCAACGGAGCGAGCGATTCTTCGAACTCGAGAGTCTCTGTAGGCATCGTTTTTGTATCTCACCGCCACGGCGCCACGGCGCAAAGACAATGAAATAGCCGTCGTTGCGTCGCCGCGGCGTTGCGGTGAGTCTACCTAAGCACAACCGTCCCGGCGCCGCAGATTCGTTCGACTTCCGTCGCCAGCTGGTCGGACGGCCGCACGCGCACGGCTGCGGCCAGCGGCGCGCGCAGCCTCAGCGGCGGCTGCTGGTCACGGAGCTCGAGCTCCAGCACAACCCGCCGATCGCCCTGATGGCGCGCGAAGAGATCCGCGAGCGCCTCGAACGTCTGGCGGCCGTGCGGCGGCGAGGTGAGCTTGATGGACAGCTCGCGCGACATCTTCTGCCGCATGGCCTCAATCGGCATCACTTCGTTTGCCGTCATGCGGATGCTCTCGTCGTCGAGCTCGACCTTTCCTTTGACGACGACCATCGCGCCGGCTTCGAGCGCCGATGCGCATTTGCCGAACGCTTCCGGAAACACCACCACTTCGACGCTGCCGTGCGGATCCTCGAGCATGATAACCGCCATGCGATCGCCCTTGCGCGTCTTCAGCTGACGAATCGACGCGATGATGCCGCCAATGGTGACGTCGACACCTTTCTCGCGCCGATAGCCGTTCGCTCCTCGATCATTCGCACCAGCCGTGCACCCATCGCACCCGTCGCACCCGTTGCACCCATCGCACCTGTTGCACCCGTCGCACCCGTTGCACCCACCGCCACCCAGCTCCGCCGTCGTCTTCGCGCCGAAGCCTTTCAATTCGACCGCGACGCGATCGATCGGATGCCCGCTGAAGTAGAGTCCAAGCGCCTCCTTTTCGTTGGCGAGCTGCTGCACCTCGGTCCACGGCTCGACGTTGACCGGCCCCATCGGCACCTCGTCGGCGCCACTCTCGTCCTGCGACGCGCCGCCGAAGAGTTGCGCCTGGCCGAGCGCGCGATCGCGCTGCCGTCGCGCGCCATACTCGCAGGCGGCGTCGATCGTCGCCATCAGACGGGCGCGCAGCTCCCCGAGCGACTTTTCCTTTCCTGTGGCGAAGCCGTCGAATGCACCCGCCTTCACCAGGCTCTCGAGCACGCGCTTGTTGACCAGCCGCAGATCGAGCTCGTCGCAGAGCGAATGCAGCGACGCGATCTTCCCTTGTGCCGCGCGCACGCCGAGGATCGACGCGATCGCGCCCTCGCCGACGTTCTTCACCGCCGTCAGTCCGAAGCGCACGCCCTCAGGCGTCACCGTGAACGCCAGCTGGCTCTTGTTGATATCGGGCGGAAGCACTGGAATGCCGCGGTCCCGGCACTCCTGGAGATACACCGCGAGCTTGTCGGTGTTCTGCGCTTCGATGGTCAGGAGCGCCGCGGCGAAGTGCCACGGGTAGTTCGCCTTGAGATACGCCGTCTGGTAGGCCAGCAGCGCGTACGCCGTCGAGTGCGACTTGTTGAAGCCGTATCCGGCGAAGTACTCCATCAGCTCGAAAATCTTCGCGGCTTTCTTTTCGTTGATGCCCTTGACCTTCGCGCCCGCCATGAACGCTTCGCGCTGCTTCGCCATGACCTTGGGATCTTTCTTTCCCATGGCTTTGCGCAGCATATCGGCCTGCCCCATCGTGAAACCGGCGAGCGACTGCGCGATGCGCATCACCTGTTCCTGGTAGGCGATCACGCCATACGTGTCGGCCAGGATCGGCTCGAGCTCCTTGACTTCGTAGCTCACTTTGACCCGGCCGTGCTTGCGGGCGATGAAGTCGTCCACCATGCCGCTGCGCAGCGGGCCGGGCCGATAGAGCGCGTTCAGCGCGATGAGATCGTCGAGGCGCTGCGGCTTGGCCTTGCGCAAGATGTCGCGCATCCCCGAACTCTCGAACTGGAAGATGCCGTACGCGGCCCCTTCCCCAAACAACTGATAGGTCTTCGCGTCGTCCAGCGGAATGGCATCGAGATCGACCACCGTGCCGGTCGTCGCCCTGATCTCCTCGACGGCGTCGTTCAGCAGCGTCAAGGTGCTCAGCCCCAGAAAGTCCATCTTGAGGAGGCCGATGCGCTCGATCTCCTTCATCGCCCACTGGGTCGTGATTTCGTCGTTCTTGCCTTTGTAGAGGGGCGCGAACTCGGAGATCGCCCTGGGCGCAATCACGACGCCCGGCAGCATGGACCGACGCGTGCCGCGTCATCCCTTCGAGGCGCCGCGCGACGGCGATGAGCTCTTTGACGCGCTCGTCCTGCTCGTTCAGCTGCTTCAGCTGCGGCACTTCGTCGAGCGCCTTCTCGAGCGTCATGTCGAGCGCGGGCGGAATCAGCTTCGCGACGCGATCGACGTCGGCGAACGGAATGTCGAGCGAGCGGCCGACGTCCCGCACCACCGCGCGCGCCTTCATCGTCCCGAACGTGATGATCTGCGCGACGTTTTCGCGGCCGTATTTCTGCGTGACGTACTCGATGACCTCTCCACGGCGCCGCTCGCAGAAGTCGATGTCGATATCGGGCAGCGAGACGCGCTCCGGGTTGAGGAAGCGCTCGAAGATGAGGTCATAGTCGAGCGGATCGACGTCGGTAATGCGCAGGCAGTACGCGACCAGGCTGCCGGCAGCGGAACCGCGGCCGGGCCCGACCGGAATGCTCTTCTCGCGCGCATAGCGGATGAAGTCCCAGACGATGAGGAAGTAGCCGGGATATTCCATCCGCTTGATCATCTCGATCTCGTAGGACAGGCGATTCTCGTAGTCCTCGATCGGATGGCGCAGCGCACCTGACATGTGCAGCGCTTTCAAGCGGACCAGCCGCTGTGCGAACCCCTCGCGCACGACGTGCTCGAAGTAGTCGTTGAGCGTATAGGGCGCCGGTACCGCGAAATTCGGCAGATAGTTCTTGTCTCTCGCGATGTCGACGTGGCACCGCTCGGCGATGCGCATCGTGTTCGCCAGCGCGTCGGGCAGCTCGCCGAAGACCTTCTGCATTTCCTCCGCGGTCTTCAGGTAGAACTGATCGCCGTGATACCGCAGTCGATCGCGATCGTTGACCGTCTTGCCGGTGCCGATACACAAGAGGATGTCGTGCGGCCGATGATCGCCGTGCGTGAGATAGTGGACGTCGTTCGTGGCGACCAGCGGCATGTTCAGCTCGCGCGCGATCGGAGCGAGCCCTTTGTTGACGACCAGCTGCTCCTCGATGCCCTGATATTGCATCTCGAGGAAGAAGTTGCCGTGCCCCAGGATGTCGCGGAACTGCGCGGCCGCCTCGAGTGCCTTCCGCTCGCGCCCTGTCCGGATTTCAGTCGCGACCTCACCTTTCAGGCAACTGCTCAGCCCGATCAGCCCCTTCGCGTGCTGCGCGAGGAGATCCTTGTCGATGCGGGGCTTGTAATAGAACCCCTCGGTATAGCCCGCGGACACGAGCTTGATGAGGTTGTGGTACCCCTCGTTCGTCTCGGCCAACAAAACGAGGTGGTTCGCCGTCTCACCTATGTTGCCGCTCTTCGTCGTCCGGCTGCCTGGTGCCACGTACACCTCGCATCCGAGAATCGGCTTCACGCCGCGCTGCTTCGCGTGATCGTGAAAGATGACCGACGAAAACATATTTCCGTGCTCGGTGACCGCCAGCGCCGGCATATTCAGCCGTGCAGCCTGATCGAGCAGCTCGTCGATACGGCACGCGCCGTCGAGCAGGGAAAACTCGGTGTGACAATGAAGGTGAACGAAGTTTTGATCAGCCACTGGGTCTGGAACCTGTCCCGCCGACCAGCCTCCTAAAGCTACGGCGGTCCGCCGAAGCCTCGGCGAAGGCGGAAGCGCGGCGCGAAGGCGAAGCCTGAGGACCGTTGATTACACGCTATTATAGCGGGGTGCCCTTCAGTCGCACCACCATATCTTGTGTGGCGGTGGCATTTTTCGCCTGCACGATCTTCCCACGCGCGGCGACGGCGGCAATAACGTTTCCACTCGAGCCGAAATGGAGCGCGGTCGTACCCGCTCCGCCTGCGTATCCGCCGGCGTTCGACACCGATCGGGCGTACGTGCCGCTGCAAACGAATCAGCTCGTCGCGCTGATGATCAAGGACGGCAGCACAGCGTGGTCGGTCGAATGCCCGATGAGTGCGCCACCGGCCGCCGGCGCGGGATTCGTGTACGCCGGCAGCGACGGACTTGTCGAAGCGCGAGCGGAAGCCGACGGCCGCGCCGCATGGCGCCGTCCCGTCCCCGGCCGTGTCATCTCACTGCATTGGGACGCCGGATGGTTATTCACCCAGACGGAGCAGGGCCCGTTCTTGTCGATTCGCGCCGTCGACGGAGAAATCCTCTGGCAGAAGGATTTCGGATCGCCGCTGAGCGCGCCGCCCGCTGCCGCCGGGGACCGCGTGTATCTTCCCCTCAAAGACGGCCGCGTTGTCGCGCTCACAATCCAGAACGGCGATGAAATCTGGACTCACAAGCTTGCCGAGTCGGCCGCCGGCATCCTCCCGGTCGGCGATCGCGTCTTCATCGGCGCCCGGGACAATCAATTTTATTCGCTCAGCGCTGCCGACGCCGACGCCGATTGGCGCTAGCGCACCGGCGCCGATTTGCTCGGGTTGCCGGTGCTCGACGCCAAGCGGGTGTACTTCATCGCGCTCGACAACGTCCTGCGCGGGCACGATCGCAACAACGGATCGATGATGTGGAAACAGGTGCTTCCCGTGAGGCCATTCACCGGGCCATTGTTGAGTGGCGAAACGCTGATCGTGTCGGGCGTCGCGGCGGAGCTGTTCGCCTATAACACGCGCGATGGAAAGCGTTCCGGCACGTTCGCCTTGAAAGGCGCCGAGAACGAAGAGATGCTGCTTGCGGCGCCGCCGCATCTCACGGCGCACGACCTGCTGATTCTGGTCACCAAGGGCGGGCAGGTACGCGCGGTCGGAAGCAGCGGAGCGCCGGCCGAAGCGCCGGCAGCGCCCAACGCGCCTCCCGCTGACGCCCCGGATCCGGGCAACGTCGACGCGACAGCTCTTCCTCCTGCACCGTGAAAACTGGTTCTGTGGCGCGCCCGCTTCGCCGCATCTTTCTGACCGGCCTGGTGTGCGCGGCGCTGGCCGCGGCAACAGGTATTGCCATCGAGCGTACGCGTCTGGGTCCCGACGTTCCGGCCGAGGCAATCGCTCGTGTCGAACGCTCAGCCCGCGCAGAAATCGACGGGGTCGCATCGGCGCTGAACGACATCACGGCGTCCGTTGCGCGCGAGCCCGCGTTGTTCGACACAGCCGCCGCCGATCCCGCCGGCGCACGGCCGCTGCTCGACCGCGCCGATCAGGCGCTGCAGGCTCGCACGGCAGGCGTCTTCGCGGTCACCGCGTATCGTCCAAGCGGCACGCCGCTCGCCTGGAGCGGGGTGCCATCCGAAATCGGCATCGAGCGGATAGCGGGGCCCGAGACGTTTTTTGTCGAGCACGGGCCGCTCGGTCTTCGACTGATTTATATCAAGCCGGTCCTCGACCCCGTCAGCGGCCATCGCCTCGGTGTGGTCGCTTCGGAGCGGCTCATCTCTTCGTCGCGCGGCATCCGCACAGTTACACCGGAAGAAGGCGTCCTCTCGCTGCCCACGCTGGTTCCCGTGACCGTGAGGCCGCATGATGCCGGCGCGAGCGAGAACGGGTTCGTGATCCAGTCGCCGCTCGGTCAGCCTCTTCTCGTCGCGCGTGTGACAGCAGAGGCGATTCACGAGACGCGAGCGCGGTGGCGCGGCGATGTCTCGGCGCTCGTGCTCGGGATCCTCGCGCTCACGCTCATCATCGCCGTACCGCCCTTGCTCCGATGGCGCGAAGCGTTTCCCGAACTGAAAGAACACCTGAACGCCGCCGGCGTCATATTGGCGATACATCATCGCCGCGAGGGTCGTCCTGTGGTTCGCGCCCACGGTACGGTGGACCGACCAGGTATTCAACACGACCGTGCTCGGACCGGGCCTTCGCGCGCTGCTTCGAACGCCCGTGGATTTTCTGCTGACGATGGCGGCCGCAGCCGCGGTTGTCGCGCTGGCGTTCGACCTTGTCGACCGTCTGCGACGAACCGTTCGACGTCGTCTTCCACCACCAGACAACCGCCGCGAGTGGGCGCTGTTCGCCGCCACTCAGCTCGGCGCGGGGACGGTCGTCGCGTTGCTGCTCGTCGGCTATGAAGTGCTGCTCGGCAATGCGATCTCGGCGACATCTGTCGACGCGCTGCATTTCTCGCTGCACCCTCTGGCTTCAGCGCGCCTCGCCTTCGCGGTGGGGCTTGTACTTGCACAATCCGTCGTCTTCTGGTCCGGCATCGTCGCTGTCGTGTTGATGACGTTGCCGTGGCGAATTCCACACAATGGCGGCGTCGCGGTCGCGGGATTCGCATTGCAGGCCCTTCCCGTTCTTGCGATTTCGATTTTTCCGCGCGGGATCGGCGCGGCGCCGTCGACCGTTCCGGCGCTGCCGACTGCGTTCGCCGGGCTCGCGTGCCTGTCCCTCGCATGGGCGATGGCGTGGGCGCGACCCCGTTACCGCCACGCGTCGCAGGCGCTGCGCCTTTTCACCGGCGCACTCGTATTGCTGATACCGGCGTTTGTGCTGTACCCGTCGGTGCATCATTTCGCCGACCGCGGCCTTCGGCGCCTGATTGAAGAAGAGTACGCGCGCCAGGCCAAAGATCAGCGTCCAGAGCTGCACGCCAAGCTGCAGACGGTGCTGCAGCAGATTGACGCGCTCGAGATACCCCATCTCGCTGTGCCGGCGCGCACGCAGCCCGGCGCGTCGAACCCCGCGTTCGAGCTGTGGGCGAAAACGAATCTGGCAACGGAGCGCCTGGCCTCATCACTCGAGCTTTATGATGCCGCCGGTCGACTCGAAGGGCGACGGTTCGCGCTGAACCTGCCGGACTACGTCTCGACGGCGCAGACCTGGCGCGAGCCGAGTTGCGACTGGGAGATCTTCGAGGAAGCGTCGCTTTTCGGATCCGAGGAGCGCCGCCTGTTCCACGCCGGTCGCGGCATCTGCGCGGCGAACTCGGACACGCCGACCGGCGGGTCGATTGTCGTGAACGTGATGCTCGACTACGAGACGCTGCCGTTTATCGCTCCTCGCAACCCCTACAACGAGTTGATCCGTCCGGCCGACACCCTTCCGCCGGAAGGCGCCGCCGGCCGCTCGGTGCAATTCGTGGTGTACGGGTGGGGGCGCGGGTCGCTCTATTCGTCGAACGCGCGCACGTTTCCGCTCGACGACACGTTACTCGGGGTCATCGCGCAGTCGCGGCGACCGTTCTGGACGACGATGAGCGACGGAGAGAGAGACTACTCGACGTATATCCAGAACGACCGCGCCGGCATTTACGTCATCGGGTTCCCTGTCGTCACGCGAGTGGATCATCTGATCAATCTCGCAGAGTTGACGACGCTCGTTGGGCTCACCTACGTCGTGCTGCTGACGCTCGCGTGGTCGGTATCGGCGCTTGGAGGAACGGCCGCCGCGTCAGGGCGTGCGCTCCTGCGGGAGATACGCGCCAGCTTCTATCGAAAGCTGTTTCTCGCGTTTCTCGCCGCGTCTGTTCTGCCGGTCATGGTTCTTGCGCTTGCCACGCGTACCTTCTTCGAGCTGCAGCTCGAATCCAGCGTGCAGTCCGATGCGGTCCGCGTCGCCGCTGTCGCGCAGCGGGTCATCGAAGAATACGTCGCGCTTCAGGAGCGGGACGCGGGCGCGTCGCCGAGCGACGACATCATGGTATGGCTCAGCCGCGCGATCGACCAGGACGTGAACATCTATCGCGGCCCTGCGCTTCGGGCTACGAGCGAGCGCGACCTGTTCGACTCGGGTCTCTTGCCCGAACGGACACCCGGCCACGTGTATCGCGCGATCGAGATCGACCGCCTTTCGAGCCACGTCGGGCAGGAGATCATCGGATCGGTGCCGCACGTCCTCGCGGCAGCGCCGGTACGCCTCGAGGAGGGGCGCGCGATTCTCACGGTGCCGCTCGCGCTGCGTCAGCAGGAAGTCGATCGCCAGATCGATACCCTCGACCGCCGCGTGCTGCTCGCCGCGGTGCTGTTCGCGCTGCTCGGCGCGGGGATCGGCTACTACATGGCGGAGCGCATCGGCGATCCGGTCAGCCGGCTGACGCGCGCGACACGCCGCATCGCCAGAGGCGACTTCAGCGCGCGGGTCGCGGAGACATCCTCTGACGAGCTGCGCAGGCTCGTCGCCGACTTCAATCGCATGGCGGGCGACCTCGAGCGCCAGCGCAACGAACTGCAGCGCACGCATCGCCTCGAAGCGTGGGCCGAAATGGCGCGCCAGGTCGCTCACGAGATCAAGAATCCGCTCACGCCGATTCAGCTGTCGTCCGAGCACCTGATGCGGGTAAACAAGGACAAGGGGGAACCGCTGACGCCGGTGCTCGAGGAGTGCGTCACGTCCATCCTTTCGCAGGTGAAGCTGCTGCGGCAGATCTCGGCCGAGTTCTCGAGCTTCGCCTCGCGCCCCACTCCGCACCCGGCACCGACGTCGTTGGCCGAGCTGATCCCGTCGGTTGTGGAGCCTTACATCACGGGGCTCGCCGGCCGGGTGACGATTGAGGTCGACGTCCCCGCGTCGCTGCCGATGGTCGTCGTCGATCGCGTGCTGCTCGCGCGCGCGATCACGAACATGATGGAGAACGCATTGCACGCGATGCCCGGCGGCGGCACGCTGACGATCAAGGCAGAAGCGCGGCCGTCATCCGTGCGATTGTCGGTCGCGGATACCGGCACCGGCATGGATCCCGAAGCGCTCCGTCGCATATTCGAGCCCTACTTCTCGACGAAGGCGACGGGAACGGGACTCGGGCTGACGATTGCGAAGCGGAATGTGGAATTGAACGGCGGACGGATACACGTGGAGTCTGCGCTGGGCAGGGGGACGACGGTGACGATAGAGCTTCCTGTTGGTGAAGGCACTAACGAAGAACGAAAAACGAAAATCGAATAGAGACGCGTCGCACGCGCTCTTTTCGTTTTTCGTTATTCGTTTTTCGCTTTTCGATCTTCGTTCATCGTTATCGGGTACACGTTAGGCGCAGCCGGCTGCGGCGTCTCCGCCCTTCCATGGTGCCACCTGGCCATCAGCATTTCGATGAAGGCCGACAACATATACCCATAGGACAGCGTCACGAGCGCGAGCGCGGGATGCGCGGACACGAACGCGATGAGCAGCGCAATGACCAGGAGCACCGTGTACGACCGCCGCGCCTGCAGATCGAACGTCTTGAAGCTGCGGAATTTGACCGTGCTCACCATCAGAAAGGCAGGCACGAGAACCAGCGCGAGCACGGGAATCGCGCCGATAGGTTCCTGGAAGCCTGATGGGTACGCAAAGATCATCGACGCGGGAACAGTCGCGGCCGCCGGACTCGGCATGCCGACGAAGTACCGCTTGTCCACCGATCCCGCCTGAATGTTGAACCGCGCGAGCCGCATGGCCGCGGCTGTGACGTAGACGAACCCGGCGGCCCATCCCCAGTTACCCAGCGACGTCAGGCCCCAGGAGAACGTCAGAATCGCGGGCGCGATGCCGAACGACACGATATCGGCGAGCGAATCGAATTGCAGCCCGAACTCGCTGGTCGTCCCGGTGAGGCGTGCGATGCGGCCGTCGAGCGTGTCGAGCACCATCGCGATGCCGACAAACGGCGCCGCAATCGCGTATTCGCCACGCATCGCGTAGATGACGCACGCGTATCCACAGAACAGGTTGCCCAGCGTCATCAGGCTGGGCAGCAGATACACGCCTCGTCGCAACCGCCGCTGTTGAACGTCGGTGCGCCGCCGATGAGGACCTAACATGATGTTGAGTCTATCGGATCAGGACCGCAATAACAGTAACTCCGCCGATTACTGTATCGCCCACCTTCGCGTTGAGCTCTGCGTTGGGCGGCAGAAACACGTCCATGCGCGAGCCGAACTTCATGATGCCGAACCGCTCGCCGGCCTTCAGCTCGGCGCCCGGCTGCACACGGCACACGACGCGCCGCGCGAGGATGCCGACGATCTGCCGAAAGACGACCGGCAGGCCGCCGTGATCGACCCACACCTCGCTGCGTTCGTTCGTCGCCGCGGCATCCGTGTGATATGCGGGCAGGAACCGGCCCTTGCGAAAGTCGACTTTCGTGACTCGGCCGGAAACCGGGCTGCGGTTGACGTGCACGTCGGTCGGAGAAAGGAAAATGCTGATTTGCTTCCACTCGCCGGGCGGCGCGGCCTTGGGATCGGCTGGTCCGGCTACGAGCACACGGCCATCGGCCGGGGACAACACCAGGTTCGCGTCCTGCGGCGAGACGCGGTCGGGATCGCGGAAGAAATACAGGAAAAAAGCGGCGAGGATCAAGAGTGGCACGGCGCCGAGGGAGCCAACGGTCGCAGCCGCCGCTACCGCAAGAACTGCCGTGCCACCGATGAACGGATAACCTGCGCGATCGATCGTCACGCGACGATCTTAATCCCGATCAATTAGTGCGAGATGGCGGACGCCGACGCAAACGGGCCAGACGGCTCGCCACGGTGACGGCGCAGAATATCTTCCATCCTGTCTTTGAGTTGGAGCTTGCGTTTCTTGAGAGTGACTTCTTCGACTTGCTCGGGTTCGCTCAGGTAAGGCTTGCCAGAAAGCTGGTGGAGGCGATCGTCGAGTTCGTGATGCTGGGTTGCGAGTTGACGGAACTCCTCGTCAGTCTTGAGTAGAAGCTCCTTCAACTCCTGGACATTTGCCGTTTGCATGCCCGGCCTCCTTATTGAGAGGAATAGTTGGATTCATCAGAAGCGAACCGTAACACAAAGCGCACGGCCCGTTCAAGACATCATCGTGTCGTTTTCAGTGCTCCTCTCCATAGGATAAGCGCATCTTCCGGCGGGCTCACATAATAATTCGGGCGTGTGGCAGCCACCTCGAACCCGAGGCGCTCGTAGAGGCGCCGGGCAGGGGCATTCGAGCGGCGCACTTCGAGCGTCGCGCGGTCGGCTCCGCGGCTGGCGCCGGCCTGGATGACGTGTTCGAGGAGCGCCGTCCCCACTCCCCGCCCGCGAAATTCCCCCCGAACCGCGAGATTGTTGATGTGGACCTCGTCCAGGACGAGCCAGAACGAACAAAACGCGACAACCCCCTCTTCGGGCATGCGCAGGACATATAAGAAAGATACGTCCGGGTTCTGCAGCTCGCGGACGTACATCTCGCGCGTCCATGGATTGCTGAAAGACGCCTGCTCGATAGCGACGATCGCGTCCAGATCGCGTGCCGATAAGGTTCGTTCGATGGTCCACGTCATTCCGAGGATGTGCCGACCCGAAGGGCGGTCTTGCCGTCGCGGACCAGCTCTGCGTCGGACCGCCTCACGTAGATTGGCCGGATCGCGTCGGGCGTCGACGCGCCGCGTTCTCGCAGGGCCGCTTCGGCCAGCGCCGCGATGCTGGGAGCGAGCGCCGGCGGCTCGATGATGCGCGCCTCCGAGTCGGCATCGCGAATCAGCGACTGATAGAGGAGCGCGCCGTCGCCTGCGTACAGCCCCGGCCGTATCTTCTGATGCGCCCATCGTCCAAGTATGTCGGCCGGCTTGTCGGCCAGCGCGGGCTCGACCAGAGCGCCATTCCTGTACAGCGCCGAAAAGACCTGGCCGCGTTGAGCATCCATCCAGACGGCCACTTCGCTGACAGGGCCGACGGCGGCGGCAGAGCTGAGCGCTGACGGCTGAGAGCTGACAGCGTCATGTATCGCATCGAGCGCGGAGATCCCGACGAGCGACTTGCGGTTCGCCAGCGCAAGGCCCTGCATGGTCGCGATCCCGATGCGCATTCCGGTGAACGATCCCGGCCCGGCCGCCACCGCGAACAGCTCCACATCTGCGATGCGAAGACCATGCGCGTCCAGCAAACGCACCGAGATCGCCTGGCAATCGCACGCCATGTGTCACAGCGGCATCACCCGCGTAAAGCGCCAGCGTGCCGCCGTCACGCGCGAGCGCAACGCTGCCCTGCCGGGTAGTCGTGTCGAGAGCAAGCACCAGCATGTAAAATTCAATTCTACATGCCTACCCCGTCGCCCGCAGGGCACGCCACGAACGTCACGCCGGCGATGCGGCAGTATCTCGACGCGAAACAGCAGTATCGCGACGCGATTCTGTTTTTCCGCATGGGGGACTTCTACGAGATGTTCTATGAGGACGCGCTGGTCGCAGCCCGCGCCCTCGATCTGACGCTGACATCCCGCTCGAGAGACGGCCAGGGCACGTCGATTCCCATGTGCGGTGTTCCGCATCATGCCCTGGACACGTATCTCGCGCGCCTGGTGAAGAAAGGCTTCCGCGTCGCCATTTGCGATCAGGTCGAGGATCCGAAAAAAGCCAAGGGCATCGTCAAACGCGAAATCGTGCGCGTGGTGTCTCCGGGTACGCTGACCGACTCGCAGCACCTCGACGAGCGCGCGCCCGCTTTTCTCCTGTCGCTGTTTTTGGGGTCTGACCCCCGGTACGAACTCTGACCGGTACATGGGGGTCAGACCCCATTGTCGGCGTCGGCGCTCCTCGACGTGACGACGGGTGAGTTTTCGTGCGCCGAATACGCCGGCAAGGCCGGACTGCAGGCACTCGCCGACGAAGTGATGGTGCTGAGACCGCGTGAGATTGTCGCCGCCTGTCGATCTCGACCTGAGCCAGGTCCTGCTCGACGGGGCGGGTGATCGGTTGCCGGTGACCCGCGTCGAACCGTGGACGTTCGAGCATGAATCCGCACGACGCACGCTGCTCGATCAGTTCCGGACGAATGGTCTCGAGGGATTCGGCCTCGACAGCCGTCCGTCGGCCGTGTCGGCCGCAGGCGCCCTGCTCTCGTACCTGCGCGATACGCAGAAAGCCGATCTCGCGCACGTCCGCAGCATTGCCTACAAGACGTCGGCCGACTGCCTCCTGATCGACGCCGTCACGCTGAAGCACCTCGAGATTGTCGAGTCGATGGAGGGCGGCCGCGAGGGCACCCTGCTCCACGAGATCGACCGCACGATCACCGCCATGGCTGGACGGCTGCTGCGTGCCTGGCTGTCTGCGGCCGCTCGTCTCGCTCGATCGAATTCGCGATCGTCTCGACGCCGTCGAGGAGTTCGCCTTTCGCAGCACCGACCGGGGCAAGTTCCGGGAAGTCTTGAAAAGTGTTCAGGATCTCGAGCGTCTCGTCGCGCGCGCCGCGCTCGGCAATGCCGGACCGCGCGATCTCGTCGGCCTCAAGCAGTCGATTGCGGTCGTGCCGCGTGTCCGTCTGCTCCTCGATGGATTCGAGGCACCGCTGACGCGGTCGCTCGTGAGCGCGCTGGACGATCTCATCGACGTGCGCGACGACATCGACCGCAGCCTCATCGACGATCCCGGCGCGCTGGTTCGCGACGGCGGCTACATCCGCGACGGCCTCGATGCCGAAATCGACGACCTGCGTCGTATCAGCCGCTCGGGCAAGCAGGTGATCGCCGAACTGGAAGAACGCGAACGCGCGCGCACCGGCATCAACTCGCTGAAGGTCCGCTACAACCGCGTGTTCGGGTACTACATCGAGATCTCGAAATCGAATCTGCACGCGGTGCCCGCGGACTACCTCCGGAAGCAGACGATCGCGGGCGGCGAGCGCTTCATCACGCCTGCGCTGAAGGAATACGAAGAGAAAGTCCTCGGCGCCGACGAGCGCATTCTCGAACGGGAGATTGCGCTGTTCGAACAGCTGCGCGCGCGCGTCGCGGCCGAATCGACCCGCATTCAGGACACCGCGCGCGCCCTGGCGTCGCTCGACGCCCTCGGCGGCCTCGCGGAGACCGCTGCCCTCTCGAACTACATCAAGCCCCACGTTCACGACAGCGACGAGCTGTCTGTCGTCGACGGGCGCCACCCCGTCGTCGAACGGCGGTGCAATGGCGCGTTTGTGCCGAACGACACGACGCTGGACAGCACGTCGAGCCAGCTCGTGATTCTCACGGGCCCGAACATGGGCGGCAAATCCACGTACCTGCGGCAGACGGCGCTTATCTGCCTGATGGCCCAGGCGGGTTCGTTCGTGCCAGCGACACGGGCCAAAATCGGCATTGTCGACCGCATTTACGCGCGCGTGGGCGCGTCGGACAACATCACGCGCGGGCAGTCGACATTCATGGTCGAGATGCAGGAGACGGCGAACATTCTCCACGGCGCCACTTCGAAAAGCCTGGTGGTGCTCGATGAAATTGGACGCGGCACCGCCACCTTCGACGGCCTCAGCATCGCGTGGGCGGTGGCGGAGTATCTCGCGACGAACCAGCGCGGCCGTCCCAAGACGCTTTTCGCCACCCACTATCACGAGCTGACGGATCTCGCGGACGCGCTGCCAGGGATTGTCAACGCCCACGTCGCGGCGCGCGAGTGGCAGGAGGACATCGTCTTTCTGCACAAGATCGTGCCTGGACGATCGGACCGCAGCTACGGGATTCAGGTCGCCCGTCTCGCCGGCATGCCCGCACCTGTCATCAAACGGGCGCGGGCGATTCTCGAAGCGCTCGAGCACGACGAGCTGACGCGCGGCGGCCGGCCGTCCATCAGCGGCACGCCGTCGGAACCGCAGCAACAGTTGGGGCTGTTTCAAATGGCATCGACGGATCCCGCAGCCGAGAAGCTCGCGCAGCGCCTGCGCGATGCCGACACGGACAACATGACGCCCCTGCAGGCGTTGTCGCTGTTGGCGGACCTGAAGAAAGAGCTGGAGTGAGATTTCTTCTTCTGGCGCTGCTGTTGCTGACGGCAGGCTGCTCTCAACCGGCACCCGAACCCGGCATCATCACCGTCGCTATCCCGGTCTCCCCCAACAACCTGGACCCGCGATACGGAACCGATGAGAACTCCGCCCGGGCGCAGGAACTGATCTTCAATGACTTGGTACGCTGGGACGATCAGACACGCCTCGCGCCCGGCCTCGCCGTTTCGTGGGACACGACGGATCATCAAACGTATCGGGTCCGGCTGCGCGAGGGCGTCCGCTTCCACGACGGCCATGAGCTGACATCCGCGGACGTCGTGTTCACGTTCACGAGCATGCTCGATCCGGCCTTCGCCTCGCCATGGCGCGGCGCGTTTCGCGATCTCGCCTCGGTCGTGCCGATCGATCGGTACACCGTCGACTTCGTGCTGACGCAGCCGTCCGGCTCGTTCCTGCCCAATCTCGTGTTCAAGATCGTGCCCGCCGGCGCGGGACGCGAGCTTCGAGATCACCCCGTCGGCACGGGCCCGTACGAGTTCGTCTCCTACGCGGTCGACGACCGACTCGAAATGCGGGCGTTTCGGGAATACTTCGATGGCCTCCCGCGCAACCGCGGCATCGTCATGAAGATTGTGCCGGACGACATCATGCGCGGACTGGAACTGCGGAAGGCGACCTCCGATCTCGTCGTCAACGATCTCCCGCCAGACATGGTCTACCAGCTCGAACACGACGGGCTCGCGCTGACCAAGTCTCCCGGCGTCGACTACCAATACGTCGGCTTCAACCTGCGCGACCCCATCTTGAAGGACGTTCGCGTGCGGCAGGCGATCGGTCATGCGATCGATCGACAGGCGATTGTCGATTACCTGCGCCGCGGTCTCGCAACTGTGGCCGACAGCATGCTGCCGCCCACCAACTGGGCGCACGACTCTGCTGTCGTCGTCTACGACTACGACCCCGAGCGCGCGAAAGCGCTCCTCGACGAGGCGGGCTACCGTGATCCCGACGGCAGCGGCCCGCGCCCACGCCTGTCACTGTCCTACAAGACGACGAGCCTCGAGTTCCCACGCCTCCAGGCCGCGGTCATCCAGCAGAATCTGCGTGACGTCGGCATCGAGTTGGATGTGCGTTCGTACGAATTCGCGACGCTGTACGCGGACATCCTCAAGGGGAATTTCCAGATGTATGCGATGCAGTGGGTCGGCGGCGCCCTGGCCGATCCGGATATTCTGCGCCGTGTCTTTCACTCGCAACAGGTGCCGCCCGCCGGCTTCAACCGGGGACACTTCAGCGATCCCGAAGTCGATCGCCTGATCGATGCAAGCGTCGAATGCCACGGATTACGAGGAGCGGCGCGAGCTTTACGGAAAAGTACAGCAGCGGATCGCCGAAGCCGCGCCCTACATCAGCCTGTGGCACCGGACCAACTTTGCTCTGTCGCAGCCGCCACTCCAGGGCATTCACCTCTCTCCGCAAGGAGACTTCACCTTTCTACGAAACGTCTCGCGGTAGAATCTTCTACGCATGAAAAAGCGCTCCCGCTTCCTGCAGGTGCCGGTCGAGCCCTTCACCGTCGATCCAGAGGCGAAGGCAGACGAGCTTCTCGAAAAGATGGAGCGCATTTCGTTCCAGGGGCGCTCCCTCGGCGTCGCACATCGTGTCTGGCAGAAGATGCTCGAGGACGACGTCACGATCTTCATGGGGATGGCCGGCGCGCTCAGCGCGGGCGGTCTCCGGATGATCGTGGCGTACCTGATCGAGCACCGTTATATCGACTGCCTGGTGTCGACGGGCGCCAACCTCTATCACGACCTGCACGAGACGCGCGGGCGCCATCATTACCTCGGCTCGGCCCGGGTAAACGACGCCGCGCTCGCCGACGATCGCATCGATCGCGTCTACGACACCTACGCAAGCGAGGAAGAGTTCTGCGACAACGACGTGTGGATCGGCGACTTCGTCGCGACGCTCGACCAGCGGCCGTACACGTCGCGGGAGTTTCTCAATCGCCTCGGCGCCCATCTCTGGAGCGAAACGCAGCAGGACGGCATTCTCACGGCGGCGTACCGCGCGGGCGTGCCGATCTTCTGCCCCGCCATTGCCGACTCGTCGGTCGGCATGGGCCTGTCGCAGGGGCGCCACAAGCGGGCGGGATCGGGGCACATCGACGTCATCGGCGACATCATCGAGTCGGCCAACCTCGTCATCCGCAGGCCCCGAACGGCCACAATCGTGCTGGGCGGAGGCACTCCGAAGAATTTCATCAATCAGGCGAGCGTGCAGGCGGAGTTCTTCAGTCCGGCGGTCGGCGGCCACAGGTATGCCCTCCAAATCGTGACCGACGTGCCGCATTTCGGCGGGGCGTCGGGATCGACGCTGGAGGAAGCGCAAAGCTGGGGCAAGCTCGCGACCGACGCGGCCCAGGTGACGGTGCACGCAGACGCGACGATCGCGCTGCCAATTCTCGCGACAGCGATGGCGCGCAGCTCGTCCGCGCTCGCCGCCAAGCGCAGCCGGCCCAATATCGACCCCAGCCAGCGCGAGATGCTGATCGACGGCAAATCGGTGTCGCGTGAGGCGTTCCAGGAGACGGAATGAGCAAGTGTCCGGTGCAATACGACCACATCGAGCCGCTGGCGTTCGGCGGCACGCTGCCCCACCAGGCGACCTTTGAAAATGCAAAGGCGGTCATCCTTCCGGTCCCTCTCGAAAGCACCACTTCCTACGTGCCGGGCACGAGGAACGGGCCGCGCGAAATTCTCGTCGCGTCCTCGCATCTCGAGTTGTGGGACGAGGAAACGAACACCGACATCCATCCGATCGGCATCTACACGTTGCCCGAGATGGAGCTGCCGTTCGACAACATGGAAGACATCATGGCCGAGATCGGCCGCGTCGCTGCGGCGATCCTGGAACACGACAAGTTTCCGATTGTCCTCGGCGGAGAACACTCGATCACGTCGCCCATCGTCGGTGCCGTCGCGGCAAAATATCCGGGAGTATCGGTGCTGCAGATCGACGCGCACGCGGATCTTCGCGACACCTACATGGGCACGCGGTTCAACCATGCATGCGCGATGCGCCGCGTTCTCGAACACGCCCCGTGCACGCAGGTCGGCATCCGCAGCCTGTCGACCGACGAGGCGAAGGCCGCCCCGACGCTGCCGACGACGATTTTCTACGACGTCAACATGCGCCAGGACAAGAACTGGATTGCGAACGTCGTGGCGTCGCTGCGCGACAAGGTGTACATCACCATCGACGTGGACGGCATGGATCCGGCCATCATGCCCGCGACCGGCACGCCCGAACCAGGGGGATTGAGCTGGTATGAAATGCTGTCGCTGTTGCGCGCCGTCATTACTCAGCGCACCGTTGTGGGGTGCGACATCGTCGAGCTCTCACCGCTCCCCGGTGTCGCCGCGCCGAACTTTCTCTGCGCGAAGCTGATTTACAAAATTCTCACGTACCAGTTCACAAGAATACGAACAAAAGGTCAGAAGACTAGAAGATCTGTTTTAGGATTCTCCTGGCCTCCAATCTCCTGTAAGACGATTTTTACGTGAGCTCCGCCAACATCCGCTTCGCCTCTTCGACATACGGCGAACCCGGAAAATCGGCAATGACCTTGTCGAGCGTCTGCTTGGCTTCGGCCTTCTTGCCCGCCGCAGCCTGCACGCGTCCCAATTCCATCAGCAGCGCGTCACGCGGAATCGTATCGTCGGTCGTGTTGTTCACGAGCGCCTGCGCCATGGTGATGGCCTCGTCGTACTTTTTTGCCTGGGCGTGAGCCTCGACGACGCCGAGGCGAGCCACCCGGCCGTAGAAGCTGTTGGCGCCCGCGCGGTCGGCCGTCTCCTGAAAGCGCGTGGCGGCCTCGGCATGACGCCCGAGCATCGCCAGGGCGGATGCGGCGTAGTAGCGCGAGGCAATGCCGGCATCGGTCGACGGATAGGCGTTGTAGACCTCCGCGAACTTCGCCAGGGCGGCTTCGGCACGTGCTTGCACGGTGGGATAGCTGGTAGCTGCGGGCTTGGCGCCGGGCTTCGTCTCCTCCACGGGCGACTGCATGATGACGATGGCATCGCCGAGCAGGGCTTGCGCCCGATTCTCGCTGCGCGTCGTCCATGCCCAGTATCCAACTCCGGCGACAAGCACGAGCAGGACGGCCCCCGCGCCCATCATGACCGTGCTGCGATGTTCCTGCAGGCGCTCGGTCGCGTCCCCGAGCATGTGAGACAGTTCGTTTTCCTTGAGACGATGGCGCTCTGAACCCTTCATAGGGAGACGATTATATATCCCCTATAGAGAGGATGTCCCGGGCCCTCGTACGCGGGTAGGATTAGCGAGTGACCGAACATCGCCTGCTGGCGGTCGGCCGAATGCGGCTTCGGACATGGCCGGTGGTGGCCGTCTCGCTCCTCGGGCTTCTGGTGCTGATCGTCGTCTCGATTCTGGCCGCGCAGCGGAAAGCCGACATCGCCTACGCGCATCTCGACAGCCTCAATACGCGCTATCGCGACGTCGAGACGCGTCTGCGGCGGATGCGCTCGGGAGTGCATCTGTCGGGCATTCTCGCGCGCGATTACCTGCTCGACACTTCGACGCCGGCGTCGGAGTATCGCTCGAGGCTCGTGGCGTACCACCTCGAAAGCGAAGAGCTGATCAGTCAGCTCGAGCCGCTGTTGCGCGAAACGGATCCGGGGCCGTATCAGGAGCTGCGGCGCCAGCTCGACGAATACTGGCGTGCGTACGCGCCGCTGTTCGACGGCACGACCCGCATCGATCGTTACAGCTTTCTGCGCCGCGAGATTGTGCCGCGCCGCGATGAGGTGCTGCGGATCTCCGCCGAAATCGAGTCGATCAACTCCCGCACCCTTCAATCGCAGCAAGAGGCGGCGGCCGACCGCCAGCGCGAGCTGCATCAGTACCTGAGCGCAACGCTGGCCGCCAGCCTCGCGTTGGGCCTCGCCGTGGCGGTGATTACCGTCATCCGAATCCGCGTACTCGAAGGCCGCGCCGAGGAACAGCACGGCCGCACGCAGCAGGCGGAACAGGAGCTGAGGCGGCTCTCGAATCAGCTGGTGCGGACGCAGGAGGAAGAGCGGAAGAGTCTTTCGCGCGAGCTGCACGACGAGCTCGGGCAGATGCTGACCGGGCTGCGCATGGAGCTCGGCCGCGCCGAGCGCGCGCAGGCCATCGGCAGTCCCGCATTTCCGCAGACGGTCGCCGAGAGCAAGGCGCTCGTCGATCGGATGATGCGGATGGTCCGGGACCTTGCGATGGGCCTGCGCCCCAGCATGCTCGACGATCTCGGACTGGAGCCGGCGCTGGCGTTCCAGGCGCGCGAGTTTTCGCGGCGCTACAACGTACCGGTCGATCTTTCCGTTGACGGCGATCTGGAGCGGCTGCCCGATCCGCAGCGCACGTGTGTGTATCGCGTGGTGCAGGAGGCGCTCACCAACTGCGCAAAGCATTCGGCCGCAACCGAGATCCAGGTAAACGTCGTGCGCGGACGAACGCGGCTCGACGTGTCCGTGAGAGACAACGGCATCGGCATGGCGGCGGTGACCAGCCACAACGGGCTCGGCCTGACGGGCATCAAGGAGCGCGTCAAGGACATCAACGGCGCCGCCACGATTGAGACCAGGCCGGGGGGCGGCACCGTTGTGCATATCACGCTGCCCGTGCCCGCCACGGAAAACAGCAAGGAGGACGTCGTTGCGAATAGTGCTCGGTGACGATCATGGCATCGTGCGGCGCGGATTGAAGGCGCTGCTGGATACGGAAGACGATATCGAAGTGGTTGGCGAAGCAGGCGACGGGCTCGAGGCGCTGCGCATGTGCGAGACCCATCGTCCCGACGTGGCGATTCTCGACATCGCGATGCCGCGGCTCAACGGCATCGACGTGGCGGAGCGCGCGATCAAGCATCAGCCACAGCTGAAGGTGGTTTTCTTGAGCATGTACGCCGACGAGTCGTACGTGCTGCGGGCACTTTCTGCGGGCGCGCGCGGGTATCTGCTGAAGGAGTCGACCGAACAGGATCTGCTGCCGGCGCTGCGCACGATCAGTCAGGGCCGCCCGTACTTCAGCCCGACGATCTCGGCGATGCTGCTCTCCGATTACATGCGGCATCTCCAGCAGCGCGGACAGGAAGACTCCTATCGACTTCTGACCGATCGCGAGAAGGAAGTGCTGCAGCTGCTCGCCGAAGGACGCACGAACAAGGAAGTCGCGAGCATCCTCGAGGTGGGCGTGTCCACCATCGAGACGCACCGCGCGAACCTGATGCAGAAGCTGGGACTGCACAACACCGCTGAAATTGTGTTGTACGCGGTGCGGAAGAGCCTCTGTCTGTCGACCGTCGATCGCCGAGACATGACGAAGCAGCCCTTCGAGCTCTTCCGCGTGCCCTGTGCGCGTGCGCGCGGCGTCCGCCGTAATCAGGCCGTTGTGAACGAGGTGCGCCAGCGCCTCCTCGAGCGTGATCGAGCCGCTACGCTTGGTAATCGTGATCTCCTGATGGAGATGCTGAAGCGCGTTCTTCCGGATGTGTTGACGCGCGCCGTAGCCAATCATCAGCAGTTCCGCGGCCGGCACACGGCCTCCTCCCACCCGGGGCAGCAGCGTCTGCGTCAACACCGCACCCAGCGCCATCGAGAGGTCCTGACGAATCGTCGGCTGACGCTCCGGGGGAAAGGAATCGGCGACCCGCGCCACGGTCGATGTCACGTCTGTCGTGTGGAGCGTCGAGAAGACCAGATGGCCGGTCTCGCCCGCCGTCAACGCAATCTTCATGGTTTCCGGATCGCGCATTTCGCCAATCACGATGACGTCTGGCGCCTGACGCAGCGCGGCACGCAGCGCCGTCGGAAAGTCCGGCGCGTCGACGCCGATTTCGACCTGCTCGACGACGCTCTTCTGGTGCGCGTGCTCGTACTCAATCGGATCCTCGATCGTCACGATGTGCCTGGCATCGCGCCGGTTGATCTCGTTGACGAGCGCCGCGACGGTTGTCGTCTTGCCGGAACCGGTCGCCCCACCTACCAGTACGAGGCCGTGATGCAGCCGGGTTATCTGCTCGACCTGTGACGGCAGACCCAAATCGGCGAGCAGCGGCGGCACCGCGGGCAGCGCGCGAATCGTCGCCGCGGCGCGGCCCCGCTCGCGGTGCAGATTGATGCGAAATCGTCCAACACCCGCTCGCCGGAGCGAGACATCTGCCGACCCGGCGGTCCTGTAACGCTCGAGAGCTTGCGGGTGAAGGATGGGCAGCAGGGCCGCCTCGATGTCTTCTCCGGCGGGAGGCGGCTCCGGCAATGGCGTCACGACTCCATTCAGGCGAATCGCCGGTGCGAACCCCGAGACGAGAAACAGATCAGCCGCACCGCGCGACACCAGAATGCGCAGCCAGCGTTCGAGGGTATCGGACGTATCCATGCCGGCAGCACTTTAGCAGCACATGCGGGACGAGAGCCAAAGATTGGCGGTGACCGTCTAAACGGGCATCTGGAGGTGCCCGATGCGAAAGACGGCGTTAGCGGTGGCGGCGGCGATTCTGTTCACAAGTGGAGGATGGTTGCTCGCGCAGCAAACACAATCTCAGTACGGCGTTCCTTCCGTTCCTCCGGACATTCGAACGGGCGCCGATCTGGGATTCCGTGTTCACGGTATGAAAAATGGGCGGGCCCTTGGCACCTTCGTCATCCGGACGAAGAACGGCGATTGGGTGGAGGTAATTCCGGCCCCAACGGGAGGATTCGTGGTCCCGCTCGAAAACAAGTAGGCGCGCGCCGGACATGATGGCCGGTTTCTCAAGGGACTGGCGAACGCAGCCAATTCGCAAAGCGGGTTGGTTTGCGCCCGGGGGCGCGCTACAAACCTTGCAACCCTCGATTTCCAAGGGTTTGCAGCGTGACCGCGCAAACGATTCGAGTGGGGTCGCGCTTCTGGAAGCCGTTTCAACGTATAGTTCTCAGAAAAAGGCGGTTTGGGAGCTGCAGCGCGTCATACCGATGACGCGTCCTTCTTTTGATCGCTTCCACGACCGAACGCGCCCATCGATCGTCCCTGCCAACTACATGCTCGTTTGTGGGCTCAAGGGCATCCATTACGGGGGGAGGATTAGGTCGGCTTCGCCGATCAAATCAATAAAACGAACGTTGACTTTCTTACTACTGATCGTCTGCTCCGCATTCAGTGAGCATCCGAGCGGCGTTGCTCGAGCATTTGGAAGACGAAGACTATCAGTTCGTCAAGAAATTCGAATGCGGGTGTCAGTCATTAACAGGACTGGTTCTGATATTCCACGTGTCCTAATCCCACCATTCGCAGGGTTTGACTACCCCATCGAGAGGATTCGTATCCTTCAATAGCGCGCCCGAGCTTGATGCTCTTTAGGCCCGTTTAAGACTCCTCGTTTCCGATAGTTGTAACGTCCGCGAAACTCGCGAAGGATCTACTGCAGTTTCACCGAACTGGCCCAAAAGGAGGTCGAAAATGACTGACCAATGTTCGCACCCGCGATATCTCGCGGCTCGCCTTTCTGTCATTCTGTCGTTGTTGTCGATCCCGTCAGAACAAGGCCGGTTCAAGTCTGGCCGTTACGACGTATGTATCATGAATCTTCGGCGCCGGCGCGTGTTTGTAGGAGGTACAGCGGCTATTTCCTTGAACAGCCCTCCCACTCGGCAGGGCATTTTTCGCTCTCGGGGCATATTCGGTGTGGCGTTTTGGCTAGCACGTTCCCGGCCCTTCGACGCGGCGACGGCGAACGCGAATTCGAAAACCCACTGCTGCGACATTTCTGTGGAGTTCAGCGATCTTGTGTACCTGCACCAACTCGGCACGACGCTGATCGCTGGGTGGTACGCCCGACTCACAGGCCGCGAGTTCGCGCACCCGTAAAACCTCGCGCGAAACGCCCACGGCCCCTCGTGGTGGACGCGGTCTCTTCAAAGAGAATTCCGGCGGGAAACGGGTAGTGCGAGTTACCAGTCTTTTGGCGCGCCCGCAGGATCCCGTCCACGCTCGTGGCGAGCAAAACGAGCCGCGGCGTGAGCTAGAGAGGGTCGGGACGCAGCCAACTCGCGTAGCGAGTTGGTTTGCGCCCGGCAGGTCTCGAACCTGCGACCCCCGGTTTAGGAAACCGGTGCTCTATCCTGCTGAGCTACGGGCGCTCATGGAAACGAGACGTTAGTTTATCTCGTCTCGCGGGCCGGCACCGATGGACGAATCGGCGTCCGTTTCATGAAACCCAGCTGACAATCGTTTTCATGATCGACCACGGCGCTGCCGATCCTGTTCGACGCAGCCAGTTGTAACTTCCCTGGCCGCACAGATCGCCGCAGCGCGCTTCGGTGTAGACCAGCGCATCGAGGCCGTCGGCGGTCACCAATACGTCCGAGTAGGAGATCCATCCACCGGAGTTGTACTGACGTCTGAACGAACGCCAACCGCCGCCCAGCGATTCGTTGAAGGCAGCAGTAAGAGCCGCCTGCGAAATGAACTGGGTTCCGGCCGGAAAAAGAGAGCGGTCCACTGGAGCAGGTCTGGATACTGTTGGGCCGCGCAGAGTTTCCGCAACTCGGCCGGCACGGGATCGAATTCCTTGAGATACTCGGGAACAGCCGCGGCGCTAATCGCGCGAATCGGAATCAGCTCGTCTCTTACGAGCATCCCTGACCCTGGGAGACTGTGATGTAACGACGCCCGCCAGCAGTACCGCGTAGACTCCTGATTTGACGCCGACCTGTGTGCCGGCAGTCAGCGAGCCTTGTGCTGCCGCGTAGTCGGCCGATTCCACGGCAGAATCTCGCCCGATCCAGAGCACCGCAAGAGAAACACAGACGAGCACCACAAAAACCGATCGTGCAGACATGAACATGACCCGCTCCTTTATTGTGGGTTCTACCCCCTTCCCTTAGAACGGATCCGTGGAATTTTCTTGCACATGTCCGGAAGAGGTCGCCTGCTATCGAACACGGAGCATTGTTTGCGGTCCGGTGTCTAACCCTGCTAGGGAGACGCGCGATGATCGCAGCGACATTCGTCCTCGCGGCCGCAATGGCCCAGGTGCCCAATACCGCAACCGACTGTGCGACGGCGATGGCGCGCAGCATGACCGGCGCGACGGTCCAGGTGTGCCTCGCAGAGGCCGAGTTGAGCCGGGCGGAAGCGGCTCCCAGGGACACGGCCGAGTGGCGGCGGCATATCGAAGCGGCGGCGGCGTTGTACACACGCGCGTTGGCGCTGCCGGCCGACGATGCGGTGAAGGCGAGCATCATCGAACGCCTGCTCGTGCTGTTCGACGCGCCAATGTTGAATCAGGAGCCTGAAATGCTTGCGGCGTTTCGCGAGCTCATCAGCCTGCATCCGCTCGAGGCACTCCCCCTCCTCCGCCTCGCGAAGTACCAGGAGGCACGCGGGTCTGCAGATGCCGCCGAAGAGACGCTGCTCGCGGCGAGACGGCTTGCGCCGGCCGATATCGAACCGGTCAGAACGCTCGCGCAGTTCTATTCGCGTCGAGCCGGAGCAATGCATGCGAATGTGGCGAAGCAGGACGATCGCGAGGAAACGCCGCCGGGCGTGCCCGACAAGAACGGCGTGTATCGCGTCGGCGGCGGCATCACGCCGCCGAGGCGCTTCGGCAATGCCGCCTATCCGCCCGATGCACTCGCGGCGGGCGTCGACGGCACGGTCGTCGCCGAAATTCTCGTCAACGACGCGGGCATCGTCTCCGACGCCCGCGTGCTGAAATCAGTTCCGCCTTTGGATGAAGCCGCGCTGAAAGCCGTTCGGGAGTGGCGCTACGATCCGACCATCGTCGACGGCAAAGCCGTGCCTGTAAGAATGACCGTCACGGTGAGCTTCACCCGCCGCTAACCGTTCTTCCGCTTTGCGGCCCAGCGCTTCTTCGCCGCCGCCCGCATCTTCGCGCGCGTTGCCGCCGACATCCGCCGTTTCTTGCGGCCCATCGTCGCTTCAGCCGGATATGCCCGCGGGGACCTGCGCACGCAGCGCCTGGGCGACCGCGCGACGCTTGAATTGACGCCGCTTCGTGCCGGATAGCTCATCGATCAAATCGGTGGCTTTCCCGCGCACGAGATGAAGCGCCTCGAGCATCGTATTACGCTGGTTCAACCATTTCCTGGCGTGCGCCTCGGTGGTGCCGAACAGACGGCCGACTTCGGCGGCGATTTCTTCCAGACTGGGAGCTGATCTCTTAGCCACACGGACCTCCAAATCGTCAATCTTACTCGTTCAGTGTCCGCCGTACACGACATAGCCGCGTTTCCGCAGGCTCTCGGCAAGCATCACTTCCATCTTCACGGCCTTGTCGTAGGGCATCGGATTGAGATGGGCGTACAGCTTCGGGACCAACCGCACGCCGAACTTTTTTACGACCCGTGCGGCCTTGACGCCTGTCTTGTGATTCTCAAACCGCTCCTCCGGCGTAAGCCCGGTCATGCCGACGTAGTACGCCGCGCGGCCATCACCCTTCGGATCTTTCAGGTAGACGACATAGACGGAGTGATGATCGGCCACGCCGGACGTAGAATAACGCACGACGCATGGATGCCATCGCCCAGACCTTTCTCGACAAGTCGCGCCGTTTGATGACGTCAGACTACGTGCCGAAGATCGAGCGCTGTCTCGATGAGCTCGCTGATGACGACATCTGGTGGCGGCCGAACGAAGCATCGAACAGCATAGGCAATCTCGTTCTGCACCTGTGCGGCAACGTCACCATGTGGATTCTGGGTGGAGTCGGCCGACTGCCGTTCGAACGCGATCGCCAGCAGGAATTCGACGAGCGGCGAAGCATCCCCGCCGCAGAACTGCGGAGCCGGTTGCGCGGTGTCGTGCAGCGTGCGGATGAGGTGATGGGGGCCGTGGGTTCGGATGAGCTATTGAGCCGGCGCCAGATTCAGGGATACGACGTCACGGTCCTCGAGGCGATTTATCACGTGGTCGAGCACTTCGGCATGCACACGGGCCAGATCATCATGCTCAGTAAGGCGCGGCTGGATCATCAGCTTAACCTTTGGGAGCCCTCCCAAGCCCTAGACTTGATTTCGTACACTTGCACATCCTCTTCAACACGAACTAGGCCACCGAGCCGCGCGTCCTCGGAATGCTCGTGCACGTCTGGAGGCTGTATGACGAGGACACCACCCTCCATTTCGCGTTCGATCATGTCAATTTCTGTTTCGCGACCGCTTGACAGCGGTTCAAGTCGGCGAATCATATAAACCCTTCGTATTATTTCACTGCAAGCGGCGCGCCACTAATCCGACAAAAGGCAGGCGATCTGCAGACTCTGTTTGCTCATCAATCGCTGTACAGAGGTTGTGGACGCTCACGCCAAGCAGCCTGACGGGCCGTTGTCCTGCAGCCGTCCTTTCCAGCAACTGCAAAGCTCTTGTCGACAGATCTCCGGCATCCCGACTCGCTGCGGCTGAATGACTGCGGGTAACAGTGGTGAAATCCGAGTAGCGGACTTTTATCGTGACCGTGCGCGCCAACAGCGCTCGCCGCTCGAGCCACGTAACGGCGTGCTGCGCCATCTCCGCGATCTCTTTGCGGATCGTTTCGATGTCGATCAGATCTTCCGGATACGTGTTCTCTGAACCGGACGATTTTGTTTCTCGATGAGCCACGACCGGACGGTCATCGATGCCGTTGGCAAGCTGCTTCAACCACTCGGCCATGCTGCCCACGGCCTGGCGCAGCGCATGGTCGTCGAACGTGCGCACGTCGACCAGCCGATGAATCCCCCGCGCGCGCAGCTTCTCCGCGGTGACGGGACCAACGCCCCACAACGCGTCCACCGGCAGGCGCTGCAGAAAGGGCTCGACGCGATCCGGAGGAATGACGGTCAGCCCGTCCGGCTTTTTCCATCCCGACGCAATCTTCGCCAGAAACTTGTTCGGCGCAACTCCAGCGGAGGCGGTCAACCCTGTCGTGTCGCGGATGCGTTCCTTGAGCCGCTTCGCGACCGTGGTCGCCAGCGGCTCGTTCCAACTGTTCTCGGTGACGTCGAGATACGCTTCATCGAGCGACAACGGCTCGACAAGCGGCGTCACTTCTCTGTAGAGGTTGAAAATCGACGTTGAGGCGGCTTTATATCGCGAGAAATCTGGCGGGACGATGACGAGGGACGGGCACAGCTTCACGGCCTTGGCCATCGACATCGCCGACCGGACGCCGAACGCGCGCGCCTCATAGCTGGCCGCAGCAACGACTCCGCGCCGGTTCGGCTGACCGCCGACGGCCAACGGCTTACCAAGCAGCGACGGATTGTCCCGCTGCTCAACGGACGCGTAGAACGCGTCCATATCAATGTGCAGGATACGGCGCATCGTTCAGTAGATCCCGCTCGCGCTCGCGCGGCAAACCCGCCTTCATCGTCTCATCCATCGGGCGGTGCCGATCCCATTCGAGTGTATCCCTGACAGTTAGTCTCCAACGGGCGGAACGTCAGCCCCTTCGCGATGGCCTTGTCGTTGCGAACCTCGAAGATGCCGTTATCCGCGTCGGGTATCCAAAGCGGCAATTCGCTCCACGGCTGCACGCCACGATTGAGAAGATACGCCTCGTCCATCCATCTGAAACGCGCGTCGCTGCCGCTGACGGTGCGGCAGACGTCCAGCATACGACCGAACGTCAATCCATCCTCTGCGCCGGTCGCATTGAAGACGCCCGGCGTTCGGTCTTCGGCCATGCGCACGATCCACTCCGCCAAATCGCGGGCGTCGATCACCCTGACTCGCCGCTCGGGCCGGCCAGGCGCGAGCAGATCGCCGCCGTCGGCCACACGCCTCACCCAATACGTGAACCGATCGCTGTAGTCGTACGGACCGACAATCAGCCCGGGCCGAACGTGCAGCACTCTGCCGGGCATCCGTTCCTCTGCCGCCCGCTCGCACGCGGCTTTCAACGCGCCGTACAATTCACCGTACGTGCGGGCCGTTGCACGTGCGCCGGTCGCCATCTCTTCCGCTTCCTTCAACTGGTCCGCGGTCAACGTCGCGAGCGGCGTGTGTTCGTCGCCGCCGGTCCGCGGATGCTCGGCATAGGCCGATACGCTCGAGATGAACGTGTAGTGAGGGAGCCGTTCGCGGCCAATCGCGTCGATCACGCGCGTCACCCCGACAGGCACATACCCGCACGTGTCAATCACCGCATCCCAGCGTCGGCCGTTCAGCGCGGAGACGTCGCTGTTGCGATCGCCTCTCAACGCCTCGACGTCTGTGTGGATGCCGGGGTTATGCCGGCCGCGGGTGAAGGTGGTGACCTGATGGCCACGCGCCAGCGCGGCTTCGACGAGGCGGCGGCCGAGGAACAACGTGCCGCCGATGATCAGCATCCTCACACGGGCAATTTTACCGGTTTATCCGCGCTTGAGACGCTGACGCGGCTATTCGTCTCTCGACGAAGCCCGGGACGATCCTGCGCTTGCCGAAAGGTCGGCGAATGCGGCGAGCGCCTTGGCCGTCTTGATGTACTCCTCGTAGCGCTGCTGATAGCGCTCGAGCTTCTGCTGCTCGACCGCAGCGAGGCGGGTGCGCAACAGGGGCGAGAGCTGCCCTTGCGCGCGGTCGATCTCGTCCTGAACCTGCGCAGCTTTCAGCGAGTACTCGGCATCGTGAGCGCGCTCCCACGCGAGCCAGTCTGCTGTCCACCTCGCGTGAGCCGCATTCAGCTGCTCGCGCGAGAATGGAAACGCTCCGCCTGCAGCCGCGTCGAGATCCTTGAACGCGTCGGGAAACAGCTTCCGCCCGGCTTGCGCCAGAGGATGCCAGGCAACGAGCTGCTTCGGGTCCTGCTGGGCGGCCGCGGCCGCGAAGGTCGCAAAGAGCTGGCGAACCGCCGCCTCGCGACGCTCCCGTCGCAGCTCGTCAGCGATGCGCCAGAGCGCAAACGCGAGCGCTGCGCCGACGGCGAGCGTGATCATGCGGAGTATTTGAGGACGCTGTACACAGTCTCGTTCGGGACCTTCGACCGGCCGTTGAGAAACTCCAACTCGACCAGAAACGCGAGCGCCTGCACGTCGCCTCCAAGCTTGCGCACCAGCGCTGTCGTCGCCGCCGCCGTCCCGCCCGTCGCGAGCACGTCGTCGACGATCAACACTCGCTGTCCGCGCTCGACCGCGTCCGCGTGGATCTCGAGGCAATCGGTCCCGTACTCGAGATCGTAGGTCTCCTGCACCGTCTTGGACGGCAGCTTGCCTTTTTTTCGAACCGGCGCGAACCCGGCACCAAGCCGATCGGCGACCGCTCCGCCGAGAATGAAGCCCCGGCTCTCGACGCCGACGACGAGGTCGATCTTGCGGCCGTCAAACGGCTGCGCGAGCGCCTCGATGGTCATTTTGAAACCCTCGCGATCGCGCAGCAGCGTGGTGATGTCGTAGAACAAGATGCCGGCTTTCGGAAAGTCGGGAACGCTGCGAATCTTTGACTTCAGTGCATCCATATTTTGTTATCCCGTCACGCGAAACCCGGCAAAGCGGCTCGACGGCTCAACCTCGATCGTGTCGACATCGTCGACGCGAGCGCCGGCCGGCCCTCGCCGCACGGCCATCTCGAACCGTTGCAACGCCTCGACGTCGCCCTCCGCGACGATCTCGACGCTGCCGTCGTGTTGATTGCGCACGTACCCCTGAATGCCTTCGCGCTGCGCGGCGTTCTCCACGAAGAATCGGAACCCGACGCGCTGCACGCGGCCCTTCACGATGTACCGCCGCCCCACGAGCACGCCGAATTATACAGGGGGATCGTGGGGGGCGTGGGGAGTCGTGGGAGTCGTAGGAGCGTGGGGAAAGAAAAAGGGCGCCGGCAAGGCCGGCGCCCTTTCGACTGACGACTGAGACTAATGACGACAACTGAGACTGCCGACTACCGATCGCCGACTGTCCTAGTTGTGATTCCCCTCGGGCTTGGCAACCGCACCGAGTCCCTTGTACGAGAACTTCTGCACGCGCGCACCCGTGTAGGTTTCGACCGTGTAGAGGTTCCCCTTCGAGTCGAGCGAGACGTTGTGCGTCGCGTAGAACTGGCCGGGATAACGGCCGCCGTTGCCGATGTGGTTCAGCACCTGCATCGGATCGCGAAGCAGCTGCCACACGCGATGGTTCGCGCCGTCAGCGACGTACATCAGCCGCTGCTGCGGATCCTTGGAGAACGCGATGTCGAAGGTGACGCCGTCGCCGAGCGTCCGCTTGGCGATCTGCGCTTCCTTGATGTACGTGCCGTCCTTCTTGAACACCTGGATGCGGTCGTTCACGCGGTCGCACACGTAAACGAGGCCGTCGTTCGCGAGCGACGCGCAGTGCACCGTCTGCCAGTTGGTCGACAGCGGCTTCGCAGGGTCGTAGGTCACGTTCGGATCGTCTGTCGGCGGCTTGCCGTAGGCGCCCCACATGCGCTTGAACGTCCCTTTGTCGGCGTCATAGACGATGACGCGACGATTGCCGTAGCCGTCGGCGACATAGACCTCGTTGGCGGCCATGTCGACTTCAACCTCGGCCGGGCGGCTCAGGTTCGCGGTGTCCTTGTTGCCCTTGCTTGCGCCGTTCTTGCCGATCTGCAGCAGGAACTTTCCGTCCTTGGAAAACTTCAACACCGTGTCGCCGCCGTTGCCGGCGAGCCACACGTTGTCTTTGCCGTCGATGGTGACGCCGTGCATGGACGGCGGCCACTCGAAGCCCGTTCCCGGACCGCCCCAGTGATTGACGAGATTGCCCTCCGCATCGAACTCGAGCACGGGAGGAGCCGCCGAGCAGCAGAACTCGGAGATTGGCTTCGTCATGTCCGACGCGCTGTAACCCGTAACGGTGTTCCCCGCGCTCGGCGCGGCAAAGCCGCGGCTGCTGGTGCGGCACCCGCGCGGCCGCCGCCGCCGCGAGGCGCGGGAGGCGTGAACGCCATCTGGCTCGCGAACTTCTGGTCCAGCGATGCCTGGCCGCGATGCACGACGAAGACGTGATCGCGGGCGTCGATCGCGAGGCCGACGGTCGAACCGAGCACCCAGTTGTTCGGGAGCGGTTTCGGCCACATGCGATCGACTTCATAGATGCCGGCGCGATTCGCGCTGCCATTTTCCTGCGCGCGCGCCACCGTCTGTAATGTGTATTGGGCGATCGCCAGCACGACAATGACTGCCGCGATGGTGGCGCCGACGTAGAACTTCCGCGTCCTTTTCATAGTGCCTCCTGGAAGGCTTCTCAGGTTGGAAATGTGGGGCTAGATTACCTTCGCGCTCGGTCAAAGGCAAACAAATTGGCGATCCTCCGTGTTTTTGCCGGCTTGTCGCCGTGTTGATACAAGTCCACGAGCGTTCGGGCCGCCAGAAACGACGCCGTCATGCCGTTGCCGCCGTAGCCGAGGGCGAACAGGTGCCGCGGATACCGTGAGTGCTCGCCGACGTACGGGAGACCGTCTGGCGTCTCCGCGAACAGCCCCTCCCACGCATATTCCGCCGCCTCGTCGGCGAGCTCCGGGTAGATCCTCGCAAGATAGGTCCGCAACCGCCCTCTCGCCGCCGCCATTCGACGGCCCGCTCCCTTTGGCGAACGGTGACGTGTATCTTCACCGCCGACCAGCAATCGCCCGTCTCCGCTCCATCGCAGGTAGTGATACGGACGATCGGTGTCCCAGGCCATCACGCGCCGCCTTCGCGGGCGCGATAACCGCCTTGTGGCCACTACGTAGGTGTCCTTCATCCTGAAGCGCCCGACCAGCCCGCGAAATTCCGGCGTGGCGTAACCGGTCGCCACGACGATGCGCGCGGCCGAGATCGTGCCGCCGGCTGTCCGCACCTCGATCCCTGACCGTGACGCCGTGACGCTGCGCACGCGCGATCGCTCGAAAACGCTCGCGCCGCGGCGGGCGGCAGCCGCCAGGAATCCTTCGCACGCGCGCACCGGGTTTACCTGTGCGTTGCCCGAGGTGGCGATGGCTGCCTGCGCTCGTATGCCGGTCATGCGGTAGAGCGCCGCGGCCGTGAGCCAGCGTCCCGGAAGCCCGGCCGCTTTCCGCGCATCGAACTCTTTTCGCAGCGCCTTCACTTTGTCCGGATCGAGCGTGAAGTACACCGAGTCGCATTCGCAGAGATCGGCGTTGAGCTTGAGCGCCCTGATCGTTTTTGCGAGGCCGCGAGTGGCGTTGCCGAGCGATTTCCAGATCTCGCGCGCTGCCGCTCGTCCGAAACGCGACGCCAGATCGGTGAAGTCGCGATCGGGCTCCTGCATCAGGAGCGCCGTGCTTGCGACTGGTGCTGCCACGTGCAACGGTGCCCGACTCGAGAAGCGCCACGCGTACGCCCGCGTCGGCAAACAGGTACGCGCAGATCGCACCTGTGATGCCGCCGCCGACAATGACAATGTCCGTTTCGAGATGACCGCGAAGGCGAGGATATTTCCGCTTTGGCCTGCGTGGTCGAGCCAAAGCGGACGACCGTATCGAAGGCGACGCACTGATTCTGGGCTCTACGTTTTTCGTTCTTCGTTTTTCCTTACTTACCTCTGTAAACCACCCGCCAGATTTTGCCCTTCACGCTTTCGGTGATGTACAGAGTGCCGTCAGGGCCCATGTAGGTTCCATTCGGCCGCGCAGCCGCCAGATCGGGGCCCTTCAAGGGTTCCATCCCTTTGAAGCCGTCGGCGAATACTTCGTGCGCGCCGGTGTTCTTACCCTTCGCGACCGGCTGGAAAAGAATGTTGTAGCCCGCCATCGGAAACGGCGCGCGATTCCAGGAACCGTGCGACGTCATGAACGCGCCGCCCCGGTACTTCGCGGGGAACTGCGTTCCTGTGTAGAACATCAAATCGACCGGCGCGTAATGCGCCGGGAATCCGGCAAAAATTTCCTTGAACTGGGAGCATCGCCCCACCGTTTTGCCGTCGCCGCCGTACTCGGGCGCAAGAATCATCTTGTTGAGGCGCGAGTCGTGATAGCAGTACGGCCACCCGAAGACGTCTCCCTGCGCGATCTGAAGCATCGGCTCGCTCGGACCGAACGCGTTGTCTTCCGCCGTGTAGCCTTTCTCCGGAAACAACGTGTCAAGCGAATCGCGGCTGTTCATCGCGACATACAAATGTCCATCGTGCCACGCCACCGCAACCGGCTGGCGCATGCCCGAGGCAAAACGCGCCTCCTTGGTGAACGTCTGTCCGACGACGTCCGCCTTGAAGCGCCAGATGCCGCCGCGATCGTCGAGTTGCGGGCACGGATCGATGCCGGGCGCGCCCGGGCGCCGATCGGGAATCTGACACGCGTTCGAGGGAAGTCCGATGTTGACGTACACGTTCCCCGCGTCGTCGAACGCGATGTCTTTCTCTGCGTGCCCGCCGCCGACGGGAAATCCATCGACGACGATCTCGGCGGGACCTGCAGGCTTCAGCTCGCCTGGCGTCAGCTTGAAGCGGCCGATGTGCGTAGTCGCGGCGTAATACAGGTAGCCGTTTCGCAGCTCGAGACCGGTGCCCCCTACCGTCCCGAATTTCTCGCTGACGACATCGGCTTTGCCGTCGCCGTTGGTATCGCGCAGTCCGACGATCCCTCCGGGCGAAAAAGGTTCGTTCGGACTCGGCCTGGCGCCGCGGCGGAGGATGACGTAGATGTCGCCGTTGTCGTTCACGACGATGTGACGGCCTTCGCCGATGCCCCCTTCGTGCACGACGAGCGCGCAAAATCCCGGCGGCAGCGTCAGGCCGCCGTTATTCGCATCGCACGACGGCAGCCCCGCCTTCGCCGCCGGCTTCGGCGCGGCAGGCCCCTGCCCACGCAGCGTGACCGACGCGGTCGCACTGACGCATGTGATCACAAGCGCGAGAAATATGCGTTTCATGGCCGCAAATTGTACCGGTTACTCAATGAAGGCGCAATGAATGCGCGTCAGCATCCCCGCCGCGCCCTTGCCGCGACCTTCGCTGACGAGGTAGAGATCGCCGCCGGGTCCAAACGTCAGGCCCTCGCCCTGCGGCTCGTTGAGCGATGAGAGATCGACGCGAACCGGGTTGCCGCGTTTGAGAAAGCCGTCGTTCGTGTAGACGAGCAGCGTGCCGTTCGACCGCAGCGCAATCCAGCGTCCGTCCGGCGATGCGGCGGCTGCCGTAATCCGAAACGTTTCCTTCAGCACCTGAACCAGCGAGAGCTTGCCTGTTTCATCCCGCCGTACCGGGGACTGAAACCGATACACGCGCGGAGGAACGTCCTTCGTGATGATGAAGGTCGCGTCCGCTGGTCACGAGCAGGGCCTCTGCGTCGTGTGGGGCATCTGGGTACGTGGCGTGAAATGCGTGGGCCGCCGCGGTGGCGGTGCTGCCCGGCGGCGGAATCGCGACCTGGTAGATCGTGATGCGCTGTCGCGACAGGCGGTTGTCGCCGATATCGGCGATGTAGAGACATTCCGCGCCGCTGCAGCTGCCGGCGGCGATGTCCTCCCAATCGACCACGGCCGCGCCGGTGACGACGACCGGCGTGACGCGGCGGTCTGGATCGATGCGGAACAGCACCGGGGCACCCGAGTCGTTATGCGTCCACAGCGCGCCCGCTGCCTGCGCAACGCCGCTCGCCTCGGGCACTGCGGGCAGAAGCAGCGGCCGCCCGACCGGCGTGCACGCCGGAGCCGGCGCTGGCAACGAGAAAGTAAAAAGTGGAAAGTAGAAAGTGAAAGTGAAAGTGAAAGTGAAAGTGAAAAGTAGGGCCGGTCGTTGTCTTTTCACTTTTCTACTTTTCACTTTCTACTTTTCTACTTTCGTACGTATTTCTTGATCCCCTTCTGCCCCACCTCTGCGCCGTACACGTTGCCCTGCGCGTCAGCCGCGACACCCTCGGGCCCGCTCGTCCCGGAGAGCGGGCCTTCGTCGACGTTCGGATTGTCGTCGGGGATGAACGCGGTGACTTTGCCGTCGCGCGCGCTCCCGATACGGATGCCGCGCTTCCATTCGCCGTGCTTGCGCGACTTGTTCGATTCGGAATCGGCGACGTAAATCACGTCGTTCTTGTCGATATATACGCCGCTCGGCCGGCTGAACTGGCGCCATTCGTCGAGCACCGTGCCGTTCTGATCGAAGATCTGAATCCGGTTGTTGGCGCGGTCCGCGACGAACAGCCGGCCCTTCGAGTCCATGGCCAGCGCGTGCGGCGCGTCGAGCTGCCCGCGGCCGGCTCCGCGCGTGCCCCATTCCTTGATGAACTTGCCGGTCTTGTCGTATTTCACGATTCGCGCGTTGGTGTCGCCGCCGTGGCCGTCGGCCACGAAGATGTCGCCGTTCGGCGCCGTGATGACGTCCGATGGCTGATTGAAGTGCATCGGATCCGTCCCTGTCATCCCGGGCATCCCGAGACGCAGCAGCACCTTCCCGTCGGGGCTGAATTTCACGATGTGATGACCGCCGGCAACCGGCGGAGCGCCTGCGCGCCCGGCGCCGGGTGGCAATCCGTCGACGACCCAGACGTTGCCCTGAGCATCGACGTGAATGCCGTGCGGAAAGACGAACATGCCCGCACCGAAGCTCGTCACCAGCTTGCCTGATGGATCGAACTTCATCACAACGGGCAGATTCGATCCGACGCACGAATTCGCGCCGCAGCGGTCGACGATCCAGATCGATTTGCCGTCGATGTCGGGTTCGACCGTGCTGATCGATCCCCATGCGCGTCCGTTCGGCAGCTGAAAGGGATTGCCGACGGTCTTGTATGGGTTCGGTGCGTCGTTGATTGGCGCGGCGGGGGCTTGCGCGAGCAGAGACGGCACGGCCAGAAGCGCAACGAAAAGTATGTGTCTCATGCGCGGAGTATATATTCAGCTGGTAGGTGGATTAGGGATTAGGGATTAGGGATTAGGGTTGGGAGTCGGGAGGATCGTCGATGGGAAGAGCTGCATGGCGTGGTTGCGATTGCGATCGTCGCCGGCATCGCCGGTTTGTCGCAGTTCACCTTCTCGGGCAGGCGCCGGCGCAGCCGAACCCGCGGCAGCAGCCGGGGGCGCAGGTCACGATGTTCGCGCCGGAGCAGCACGACCTTTACGACGGGCACTACATCCTCTCCGGCAGTCGCGTCTATATGGTGGGGGGCCTCAACGACGCGCCAGGCTTCGACCATCTCGGCAACGACGCAGCCAACGTGAAGCCGGTCGCAGGAACGGTCGAGATCGACGTCGACGAGTTGAAAAACACCGGCAAGTTCGAAGCCCGGCTCAGGATTCCCGAAGGCGATCTCGTGCTCGCGATGGATCGCTTCCACGAGTTCAATCCCTGCCAGCACGGCGGCATCGCGGCATTCCTGCACGAGCACGGGACCGATTCAGGCTGCGGCGACAACAACTGGCCGAAGGCGTTCGGCTATCTGGCCGGGTGGGGATACGGGCACGCCACGCTCAACGGCAAGCCTCTGTACGACAACTATGAAATGCACTTCATGGTGACGCAGGGCATCCGCGATCGGAAGACGTTGAAAGTGAACTACCCGCATGCCCGGCAAGAAGTTGCCTGGCGGCGAGGTCAACCCGGCCACGCAGCAGATCGATTTTTACATCCGAAGCCCGCAGACGAATCCGAAGAACACGCCGAACCGGGAAGTGTTCGCGCATTTCTTCGCGATGGAAGTGACGTGGAAGTGACCTAGCGCCTAGTCCTGCAGTCCAAATCCGCGCGGGGCATGCCCCAGTTCGGCACGTTCGACGGACACCCTCGGCGCGGCACCAGCTCCATTCGCGAGAAATTCTGGCCGATGCGCTCGGCGAACCGCAGATCGTAAATCGATCCGTCCTCGACGACCGGCGCGCGGCCGAACCGCAGCCACGCGCGCACCCAGCAGTCGCCATCAGCAAGCCTGCGGAGACGCGTCAGCGACTGCGAGCGCGTGTCTCGCAACGCGAACCGTCCATCGCCGAGGACCCGGGTCTCCCGCGCGCCCGCGAGCCGATGCGATCCGCACGCCGTCGGTGGTGTCCACACCGGAGCCAGCGACAGCGTCCCCCGCCACAGCACAAACTCTGCGTCCGTCTCGCGAAGCTCGACGGCGATCACAGACCAGCAGACGGGCGACGCAGGATTCGGCGTGAGAATGACGTCGGTCACAGGTCCTCGCAGCACCTGGTGCAGCGCGTCAACCGCGGCACGCCGCGCCACCCGCGAAGCCCCGATGAAGCCGCCGATGATCACGGCGCAGATGGCCAGTCCCCATGCGGCTCTCGCGCGAGGCGACAGGCCAAACGCCGCCCACGCAAAGATGCCGCCGGCAACGGCAAGCAATCCCACCGCCTCGAACGGAATAGCGCCAATCCACGCCGCAGCGGCAAGCAACAGCGCCATGGGGAGCGCGACAGCGAGTCGTGCGGTACCGCTCCGGCCATTCCATGCGGCCGCAATCCCGAGGAGCAGCCACAGCCACGGTTCCAGGATGAAGACGGCGTCTCCGAAGTACCACTTGTTGTCGACCGGATAAAAAGGATGGACGCCGTAGCTGTTGAGGGCGTCGAGCGCGAGGTGGCTCGCAAGGGCGATGGCGATGAGCAGCCAGAACCGGAGCCGGCCCGAAAAGCGCATCTTGCGAACCGCCGGAAAGAACCAGTACGCCAGGAGCAGCGCGACCGCTAATCCGGCAAGGCCGAGCACGGTATGGGTGTGGCCTCGATGGTGCAGCAGATAACCAAGCGGCGACGGAGTGATAGCCGCGTAGGCCAAATCGATGTCGGGTAGATTCGCCGCGATGATGCCGGCGCCGACAAACAGCGACCGCTGCGCCTTCGACGTCCGGCCGATCGAGAGATCCGCGAGCGCGACGCCCACGAGGGAATGAGTGATGTTGTCCACGGGACTAGGGCTGGAGTTGGGATTAGGTGGTTAGGTGGTTAGTGGTTGGTGGTTGCGAGAAAGCGCAATCGCACGTAGTGGGCGGTCCAATTGCCCGCCGAGTCGCAGATCTCCTCGCGCAGCAGATCCTCTACTTCCGCGATGAACGCCTCCCGCTCGGCCGCTGGAATTCCGTCGAGCGTCGCGCGCTCGAATGTTTCGAGCCACCCGCGCATGCCGGTCGGCAGCGGTGTCGGCCGCGGAATGAGATCGATCTGCGTCACGCTGAATCCGTGCGACTCGAGACGGGCTGAGTATTCTGCAGGCGTCGCGTAGTACCGATGAATGTTCGTCTTCCACCCTCGGCGCGCGAGCACGCTTCGTATGGCGACCTGGATGGCGGCGATGTTGCCGTGGCCGCCGAACTCGGCCACGAATCGCCCTCCCGCCTTCAGCGCCCGATACACGCCCGCCAGCATCGCGTCGTGGTCGCGCACCCAATGGAGCGCGGCGTTCGAGAACACGGCGTCGAATTCGCCGTCGAACGGCAGCCGCACCGCATCCATCACACGCGCATCGAGGCCACGCGCCCTGGCGCCCGCCACCATTTCCTCTGACACGTCCACCCCGACGACCGACGCGCCCGCCGCTGCAATCCTCTCCGTCAGCGAGCCCTCTCCGCACCCGAGATCGAGAATCCGCTCGCCGGGCCGCGGATTCAGCAACTCCAGCACGGCAGCGCCGAGCGCGGGGACGTAGGCAGCGTTTTTTCGATACGTCTCGCTCGTCCAGCGATTCACACTGCGTGCAATTGTACCCGCTCGACCGGTCCGAACTGCGGTACGCTACCTGCGCACTCGGAAAGCGACGTCAATGCCCGCCTCGCTCCAACACATCCACGCCGGCACGCCCATGGGTGCGACGCTTGTGGCCGATGGCGCCACCTTTCGCGTATGGGCACCTCATGCGCGATCGGTGTACGCGGTAGGCGACTTCAACGACCACCGCCGGGACGATGCCAGCCTGCTCACGCGCGACGAACTGGGGCATTGGCGCGGATTCGTTCCGGGCGTGCGCGATCGCGACCGCTACATGTTCTACGTGGTCGGTGACGGCAGCGAAGGGCCGAAACGCGATCCGTACGCGCGAGAGCTCGAGGCGCCGTTTCCCAGCGAATGCATCATCCGGTGTGCGGACTTCCCCTGGCACGAGAGCGGGTTCGTCACACCCGCCTTTCACGATCTGGTCATCTATCAGCTGCATGTCGGCGCGTTCTTCACGCCGAACCTGCCAGCCAAGGGCGGCACGTTTCTGGACGTCGCGCGCAAGATTCCGTATCTGGCGGCTCTCGGCGTCACGGCGATCCAGCTGATGCCGATCCAGGAATTTCAGACCGAGTTCAGCCTCGGATACAACGGCACCGACTACTTCTCACCCGAGATGGATTTCGCCGTCGACGACGCCGCGCTGCCGTCATATACGGAGGCGATCAACCACTTGCTCGATGACAGGGGCGTCACACGCTACCGGGTCGAAGACCTCCGGGGCGAGATGAACCAGCTGAAGGCGCTCGTCGATCTGGCGCACCTTCACGGGCTCGCCGTCATTCTCGATCTGGTCTACAACCACGCGGGGGGTGATTTCGGCGACGAGAGCCTGTACTTCTTCGATCGGCAGGCGACCGGCGCGGGCCACATCAACTCTCTTTACTTCACCGACAAAGGGCATGCGGGCGGCCTCGTGTTCGACTTCGGCAAACCGGAAGTGCGCGACTTCCTCATCCAGAACGCGAAGTTCCTGCTCGACGAGTATCGCGTCGACGGCTTCCGCTACGACCAGGTCAGCGTCATCGACCACGACGGCGCGCCTCACGGCTGGCGCTTCTGCCAGGACCTCACCTCCACAATCCGCGCGCATCGTCCAGGCGCTTTCGACAAGGCGGAGTACTGGAATGTGAACCCTTACATCGTGAAGCCGCCGCCAGAGGGCGCGGGATTCGATTCGTCGCTGACCGACGGCCTCCGAATCGCCATTCGCCGCGTCATCGGCGAGGCACGCGCACCGGACGAACGCCCCCTCGACATGGCCGGTCTCGCGCGCAGCCTCTGGCCGGACGGGTTCGCTGAACACTGGCAATTCGTCCAAGGCCCTGAAAACCACGACATCGTCTACGTCGATCGTGAGGATCGAATCGCGCGACTCGGCGATCCGGGCAATCCGCGCTCGTGGTACGGCCGCAGCCGCGCCCGTGTCGCAGCCGCGATCAGCCTGACCGCGCCGGGCGTTCCCATGCTCTTCATGGGACAGGAGTTTCTCGAAGACAAGCAGTGGTCGGACAACATCGAGTTCCATTCCAACCTGCTGCTGCACTGGGCCGGGCTCGATGCCGCCGACAAGCAGATGCTCGATCACCTGCGCTTCATGCGTGAGTTGATCCACCTGCGCTGGCGCTACCCGGGATTGCGCGGTCAGGGCTTTCGCGTTGTGCACACAAACGACCTGGCTCGTGTGCTTGCATTTCAGCGCTGGAGAGAAGGCACAGGCGACGACGTCATCGTCGTCGTGCACCTGTCGCCGTTCAACCGATTCGACTACCGCATCGGGTTTCCTGACGGGGGCGAGTGGCGGGAGATCTTCAACAGCGACGTGTACGAGCAGTGGGTCAATCCGAACGTCGCCGGCAATGGCGGACGGGTGTCCGCAGACGCCACGCCTCTGCACGGCTTCGGGCACTCGGCCGCGCTGACGCTGCCGGCGAACAGCGTGCTCGTGTTCGCGCGGTG
>CAWDIK010000019.1:0-358624 GCA_963802345.1 Vicinamibacterales bacterium | reverse complement strand
GTTCCGGTCGAGGGCCGCTGGGTCACCGGCGAGTTCTTTTCGCTGCTCGGCGTGGCTCCGGCGTTCGGCCGGGCGCTCCGTCTTGATGACGACCGGCCCGGCGCGCCGAACGTCGTCGTCATCAGCCACCGATTCTGGCTCGATCGGCTATCGGGCACTCGTGACGTTGTCGGCCAATCGATGACGCTCGACGGCAAGCCTCACACCGTTGTCGGAGTCATGCCGCCCGGGTTCGCCTATCCGAAGGGCGCGATGTATTGGGTACCGGTCGCTTCTGCCGGAGGAGGTCCGCTCCTCGAAAACCGCAACGTGTTCTGGATGATTGGCCTCGGTCGATTGCGCAGTAACTCCAATCTCGAGACCGCGACGAGCGAATTGACAGGCATCTGGCAGCAGATGCACCAACCGTTTTTCAAGCCAGACAGCTTCCATTCGACGGTCACCCCGTTGTCCAACGCCATCTTTGGCTCGACTCGTGCCGTGATGTTCGGTCTTCTCGGCGCCGTGCTGCTCGTCCTGTTGATGGCCTCTGCAAATGTCGCTGGACTGCTTCTGGTGCGCGCCACGAGACGACAGCCGGACATCGCCGTTCGACAGGCACTGGGCGCAACCCGAAAGGATTTGGCAGGAGAGGCGCTTGCGGAGACGTCGCTGCTGGCGCTCGCCGGTGGCGCTGCCGGTCTGGCCCTCGCTGTCGCGGCCACACCGTTGATCGTCGCCTTGTCCCCGGTCGACGTGCCTCGGCTCGAATTCGTCGCGATGAACAGCCGGGCGTTTGCGTTTGCCGCCGGCGTCTCCCTGCTCGTCGCGTTTACGGCAGCACTCGCGCCCATGTCGCTCATCGGTCGCCGGTCGCTCGCCGATATCTCCCGCCGTTCCACTCAACGCGTGATTGCGGGCGGCACACGCACGGGCGCTGGGTTAGTGATTGCCGAGATCGCCATCGCCGTCATCGTGGTCGTGGCGGCAGGACTCGTCGGCCGCAGTTTCGTCAGCTGAGCCATGTGCCGCTTGGCTTCAGGCCGGACCGGCTGCTTACCATCAGGGTCACGCCAAAGGGAGAACGCTACGAGAACACCGCGCGCGTCAGCGCGTTTTATCAACAATTGCTGGAACGCGTGCGCAACGTGCCGGGCGTGGCGTCGGCGGGGGCGATTACGATCCGGCCGCTCTGGAGCACCGTCGGATACGATGCGCCGTTTACTCTTGAAGGACAGTCCGAGCCGGACGCGCGCCGTAATCCGCACCTGAACTTCATGGCGGTCAGCTCGGATTATTTTCGGACCATGGGCATTCCACTCAGGGAAGGCCGCGTGTTCACCGATCGTGATGCGGCGGGCCAGCCGGGTGTTGCGATCGTTGGCGAGTCGCTCGCCGCGCGCGTCTGGCCGGGACAGAACGCCATAGGCAAACGTCTGATCGCATCGATGACCGGCACGGAGTATCAGAAAAGCGGGCTCACCGTTGTCGGCGTCGTGGCGGATGCGAGGTATCGCGAGCTGCACGCCACGCGGCTGGACTTCTACGTGTCACATCTGCAGGCCGACACGCCGCTCGGCTACCTCGTGGTGCGCGCGGCGGGGGAGCCCGCCGCGCTGACGCCGGCGATTCGCGCCATCGTCCGGGCAGCTCGACAGCAACGTCGCGGTCACCGAAGTGGCGTCGATGGATCAGATCGTGTCTCAAGTGCTGGGCAACCCGCGGTTCGCGGCCAGGGTGTTCGGGTTCTTCGGATTCGCTGCGCTCGCGCTGGCCGCGCTTGGCGTGTATGGCCTGCTTTCGTATTCCGTGACATGCCGCACGCAGGAGATCGGCGTGAGAATGGCGCTCGGCGCAAACGTCGCGGATGTCCTCGCCAACGTGCTCGGCGCGATGACGCGTTTGACCTGTGCCGGTATCGCGATCGGCCTGGCAACGGCGGCTATGCTGGTGCATATGCTGGAGGGGTTGTTGTTCGGCGTCGAACCGTCTGATCCACTCACGTTCGCTGTCGCGCCAGTCGTGATTGCGGCGACCGCCGTGATGGCGTCTCTGCTTCCTGCCCATCGTGCCGTGCGCGTGAATCCGCTTGTTGCGCTGCGCGGCGAATAGGTGCGGCGCAGCCGCCTAAACGTTGCAGGCTCATTAGCTGAAACTTCGTCTCGGTGTGCGAAATCTCGCGACTTGACAGTTGCGCAGTTTGCTGGCACCATCCCGCAATCGATAATCGATACGCTCAGAGGGCTGGCCTGGCCCGAAGGGAGAGAGTGATGAAACTCTTGGATGGACTGGTCCGTCGATCCTCGTCATCGCTCGCCGCGCTGATGCTGCTCATCTCGTCTCAGCGTTCGCACAAGTCGACACAGCCGCCGTCCAGGGAACGGTACGCGATGCAACGGGGCTGTCGTGCCGGCGGCGACCGTCACGCTGATCAATGTGGACATGGGGGTCTCGTTCCAGACCAAGACGAACGAGGTCGGAATCTATCAATTTCCCTCCGTCCGGATTGGCAGCTACACCGTCGTGGCGGAGGCGACGGGCTTTGCCCCCTCGACGCGCGACGGCATCTCGCTCAACATCCAGCAGCGCTATGTCGCTGACTTCACGCTGAAGCCCAGCAACATTGCCGAGACCGTCACTGTCACGAGCGATGCGGTCGCGCTCCAGACCCAGGAGGCGTCGCTTGGCGGCGTCGTCCAGTCGAAGGCCATCAACGATCTGCCCTTGAACGGCCGCAACTACACCTTCCTCGCCCAGTTGAACGCCGGCGTCGTGCAGGCGCAGCAGGATACGCGCGGCATGGGGGGCAACGGCAGCTTCTCCGCGAACGGACAGAACAGCTTCGCCAACAACTATCTGCTCGACGGCGTGGACAACAACTCCAACCTCGTCGACTTCGTCAACGGCGCGGGTTACGTGTACCGGCCGTCGGTGGACGCGCTGCAGGAATTCAAGGTGCAGACCAGCAGCTACAGCGCCGAGCTTGGCCGGGCGAGCGGCGCCGTGCTCAATGCCAGCCTGAAATCGGGCGGCGAGCAGTACCGCGGCAATCTCTTCGAGTTCTATCGAAACTCCGCGATGGACGCGATCAACTTCTTCGACGAGTACCAGGGGCTGGAGAAAGGCAAGTTCAGCCGCAACCAGTTCGGGTTCACCCTCGGTGGTCCGCTGTCCTTCCTTCGACGCGGAGACAAGCGGACATTCTTTTTCACCAACTACGAGGGCACCATTGCCCGCCAGGCGGTCACCTCAATCCTGACGGCCCCGACCGCCCGCATGCAGCAGAGCAACTTCACCGACATGTCGGACTTGATTCGGCTCCAGGGCGGGACGCGCACAGACCGGCTCGGCCGGACGTTCCCGCTCGGGACGATCTTCGATCCCGCGACGACACGGCTGATCGCAGCGGGCGCGGTCGACCCCGTGACCGGCCGCACCGTCACCGCCGGCGCGGCGGCGTGGATTCGCGATCCGCTCGATCCGACCGGCAACAACCAGATTCCTGCCAGCCGCATGAATCAGAACGCACTCCGGCTGTTGAAGGAATTTCCCGCCGCGACGAGAAACGACGTGCTCGCCGGGAACTACGCGGTCAATCCCATCACGGATGACAGCAATCATCAGGGCGACATCCGAATCGATCAGTACATCAACCCGGCCAACACCATGTTCGGCCGCTTCAGCATGGCCAAGAGCGCCACGCTGGTCCCGGCACCGTACGGCGGCGTGATCGACGGCTCCCAGTTCGGCGGCGGCGACCAGACCGTCGACGTGTACAGCGGCGCGTTGAGCTGGACCCGCATCTACTCGCCGACGCTCGTCAGCGAGACGCGGTTCGGGTATTCGTCGATCAGTCACGCGCGGCTTCCGCTGAACGCCACCGACACCACGATCGCCCCCCGGTTCGGCCTCAACGTTCCGGATCCGGATTACCCGTTCATGGGTGGGCTGCCGTTGTACACCGTCGACGGAATCGGCCAGTTCGGCGTCCCCAATAACCTGCCGAGTATTCAGTACCAGAACACGTATCAGGTCAGCACGACGTTCAGCAAGCTCTCGGGCAATCACAGCTGGAAGTGGGGCTTCCAGTTCTCGCGCCCGATGACGGAGTTCTTCCAGCCGGCCGCGCCGCGCGGAGGATACGGCTACTCCGGGGCATTCACCGACGTTCCCACCACGACCGGCGGTGGGACGGGCATGGCCCAGATGCTGCTGAACCCGATCGCCAGCACGCTGACTGGTTTGCCGGATTGCAGCATGACGGCCGCCGTCGCGCCCTGTCGGGCGAACTTCGTGGGCGGACCCAACTCCGTAAACGTCAACAGAATTCCCGATCCGGTTCCGAGCGCCACCTGGCAGGTCTGGTCGGGCTTCATCGAGGACACCTGGAAGATCTCTCCGAAGATGACGGCGAATCTCGGGCTGCGGTACGACTTTCAGCGCAACGCCGAAGCACCGGACGGAGCCGCGGCGAACCTCCTCGTCGAGCCGACGCCGCGCTACGTGATGGCGGCGGATCGGTGCAACCAGGGTCTCTCGCCCTCGTTCATCGCGCAGGCCGCCTCCGACGGGATCGCCATCGAATGCGACGAGGACAACATGCTGGTGACGAGCCAGAAGGACATGTTCGCGCCGCGCCTCGGGCTGTCGTACGCGTTCACCGACAACTGGGTCGTACGTGCCGGCGGTGGGTTGTTTTATCTGACGAGCGGCACGTCCGGGCGGAACGGCGGCAACAACCTCGTCCACACGCAGCTGGCCTATCCCTACGCGTACGGCGTCACCATTACCAGCAACACGCCGGGGGCACCCATCATCTACGGCGACGGCAGCCGCGGCACGTTCGAATCGGGCCCTGCACCGATAAACATCGCGGATCCAACGAAGTTCAACGCGTTCAACGTCTCGCTCGGCGGCGTTCCGAGCCCGTGGAAGGTTCCCGTGACGACGCAATACAACGTCACCGTTCAGCATCAACTGAGCCCGTCGCAGTCGGTCTCGGTGGGCTATGTCGGGAGCCAGAGCCGGAATCAGGACCTCGGCTTCAGCGCCTACAACTACAACGCCGTGAAAGTGATGGTGCCGCCTGGAGCGAACGCCAACTCCTTCCGGGTGTTCCCCAATTTCAACGGCATCAACCAGATTCGAAACGTCGGCAAGTCCGAGTACAACGCGCTGCAGATGACCTACGACAAGCTCTTCACCCAGGGCTTTGCCGCGCGCGCAAATTACACCTTCTCGGAGTGCCGCACTCAGGGTCGCCAGGGCCTGGTCAACAACATCGGGGGCTACCGATCCCTGTGGCTGCTCGGACCCGATTGGGCACTGTGCGATTCCGACGCGCCGCACATCATCAGCGCCAGCGCGGGCTACGATCTGCCGTTCGGTGCGGGTCACCGGCTTGGCGGCGACGCGACGGGCCTCGTCGATCAGCTGATCAGCGGCTGGCGCGTCAACACCATCTTCACGTATTCGAGCGGTCCGCCGTTCACCATTCCGTGTAACACCGCGACGACGACGGGGCAGGGCTGCAACGCGGTGCTGACAGGTGAGCCGTTGTATCCGCGAAGACCGCAGCTTCCAGGGATGGCTCAACCCGGCGGCATTCAGGAATCCGCCTGTCGCCACGACGGTCGGCCAGACGGATCTCTCGCCTCTGGGAGGCGATCCCACGCAAGTGCGAGGTCCCGATTTCAAGCGGCTCGATTTGTCCGTGTTCAAGAGCTTCCGCGGTTCGGGCAACCAGCGGTTCGAGTTCCGCGCCGAGATCTTCAACCTGACGAACACGCACAACTTCAGCGTGCCGGGCTTCTCGGGTGGCGGCGCCGGTCTGCCCCCGCCCCCGGGCGTGCTGGATTTCAGCAACACGGCCAACTTCGGCAAGATCACCGCCCTCCGTCTCGGCCCGAACGATCAGAGGCAGATTCAGCTTGCGCTGAAGTATTACTTCTGAAAATGTGACGCGATGCGAACGGTCGCGCTGGTCCTTACAGCTGTCCTGGCCGCATCGGCGGCCTGGGCACAGCCCGGTTCTGAAGATCGTTCCCGGCGGCAACGCAGCCGCCGGGGCTGCCATCGTTGCCGGCAAAGGCATGTGCCTCACGTGCCACAGGGTACAGGGCAAGGGCTCACGCCTTGGGCCAGACCTCACTGACATCGGGACACTCCGCACCACCGAACAGTTGATGACGTCGCTCCTCGAGCCCGACGCCGAGATTCTTCCCGAGAATCGTTTCTACCGCGTCGTCGCGCGCGACGGCGCCACCACTTCCGGAAGGCTGCTGAATCTCGACACCTTTCAGATCCTGATGCTCGATGAAAAGGAGCAGCTGCGGAGCTTTCAGAAGTCCGAGCTGCGCGAGCACGGCTTCGTCAAGGCGATCGAAGATGCCATCGTATCGAGAGCGGCTCTCTCGTCAGGAACTCGCCGACGTCATCGCGTACTTGAGCACGCTGAAAGGAGTCGCCGCCGAATGACTGCACGCCGGCTGGTCATCTTCGTCGTGGCCGTGGCACTCGCCGAAACGCTGGGTGCCCAGGTCTCGCCGGATCGGATCCTGAATGCGCAGAAGGAGCCGCAGAACTGGCTCACCTACTCCGGCAGTTATCTCAGCCAGCGTTACAGCCAGCTCACGCAGATCACCCCGGCGAACGCGAAGGATCTCGAGTTGAAGTGGGTGTTCCAGGCGCGATGGCTGGACTACAACCAGGCGACGCCGCTCGTCGTGGACGGCGTGATGTACACCACGCAGGGCAACGACGTGCGTCGCGCTGGATGCGACGACCGGAAAGATATTCTGGATCTATCCCTACGCGCCGGCCTCGGATGCCAGATTCTGCTGCGGGCGAATTACCCGCGGCCTCGCGATTCACGGCGACACGCTGTTCCTCGCCACGCATCGATGCCCACCTGATTGCCATCGACGCGCGAAGCGGCCGTCCGCTGTGGAACAGGATCGTGGCCGACGCGACTGCCGGGTACTCGATGACATCGGCGCCGCTGGTGATCAAAGACAAGGTGATTGTCGGCACAGCCGGCGGAGAATTCGGCATTCGCGGATTCATCGCCGCCTACGATGTGCAGACGGGCAAGGAAGCCTGGCGGTTCAATACCGTTCCGCTGCCGGGTGAACCGGGGCACGAGACGTGGGGCGACGGGTGGAAGAACGGTGGCGGATCGATCTGGGTGACCGGTTCCTACGATCCCGAAACGAACCTCACGTTCTGGGGCGTTGGCAACCCGGGCCCCGATTACAACGCGAAGACCCGGCCCTGGAGACAACCTCTACAGTTGTTCCGTCGTCGCGATCGATCCGGATACCGGCAAACTGAAATGGCATTATCAGTTCATGCCGGGCGACGAATTCGACTGGGACGCCGTGCAGATTCCGGTGCTCGCGGACATCTCCTGGCAGGGGAAGCCGCGCAAGACCATGCTGTGGGCCAACCGCAACGGGTTCTTCTACGTGCTCGATCGCATAACCGGCGAGTTCCTGCAGGCGACTCCGATCGCGAAACAGAACTGGAACGCGGGCTTCGACAACGGCCGGCCGATTCGCACCACCAACTCAATCGCCGAGCTACGAAGGCGTGCTCATCTACCCGGGCAATCAGGGCGCCACCAACTGGTTCAGTCCTTCCTTCAGCCCGCGCACCGGGCTCTTCTACGTCAACGTCTGGGAGAACACCCACCACATTTTTGCCCGCACCGATCAGCCGTACACACGAAGGCGCCAGCTACACACAGGGGCGGCTCACCACGAACTATCCAGGACGGGGCATTGCGGCCGGCATGCGCGCACAGCAGCGGCCCAATCTCAGGATGGAAGAAGAGAACTTCGGCACCGTTCGGGCCTTCGATCCCCAGACGGGCAAGTGGAAATGGGAATACAAGATGAGCGACCTGACCGATGCCGGCATTCTGACGACGGCATCGGACGTCTTGTTCACCGGCGGTCGCGAAGGTTACTTTTTCGCGCTGGACGCCAGGACCGGTTCGCTTCTCTGGAAGATCCAGCTGGGCGGGCCGACACAGAATGGCCCGATGACCTACTCGGTCAACGGCAGGCAATACGTGGCGGTCAGCGCGAGCAACTCCCTCTTTGTATTTGGACTCCCGTGACCTGGGATCGACAGACTTCGAGCGGCGGTGTCGCGAAGTCGTCGTCAGTTCATTCGCGAAGCCACGGGTGCGTGCCTGGGCGCGGCTCTTCCTGCCTTCGCACGCGAGGGCTGCTCAGGCGCAGCGAAATCGCAAGGCGGTGATCGTCACCTTCGGCGGCGGCGCGCGGGATGACGAGACCTTCATGCCCTCGGGTCACGAGAACATTCCGCATCTTTTGAAAGAGTTGCTCCCGCAAGCCACGTTCTTTACGCAGGTCGTCAATCGAGGGATTCTCGGCCACTACGTCGCCAACGCCAGCCTGGCGACGGGCGCCTACGAGACGCTCAACAATTTCATTGCCGCGCCACCGCAGCACCCGACGGTCTTCGAGTACTTCCGCAAGGACCTGAACCGGCCGTCTTCTGACGCCTGGGTGATTGCGCCGAGCATCGGCTTCGAGCGCATCGGCGAGAGCCACCATTCCGCGTACGGACCGGGTCTGGGCGCCAATGTCGTGTTGCCCAAGCGGCTGCTGGCGTCGGCGGTGCCTGCGGGCGCGCGCGCTGATTACGAGTCGCTGCTGCACGACAACTACGAATCGCCGTTGTACCAGCCGGAAGCCGGCCAGAACATCGAACTGGAGCGGTTGACGGGCCTGTTGAAAGTGTCGGTCTCGGACTTCCTTGCGAGCGCGCGGAACCTGGAGAGTCCCGACGAGTTGTCGGTGTTCATCGCGCGCCGGGTCATGCGGCAGTTCGCGCCGAGCCTGCTGTGGATCACGCTGCACGACATCGACATCGCGCACGCCGGAACGTTTTCGCTGTATGTCGATGCCATCCGCCGCACCGACAGGCTGTGCGCCGAGATCTGGAAGATGATTCAGAGCGAGCCCGAATATGCGGGCAGGACGTCGTTGTTCGTCCTTCCCGATTTCGGCCGCGATTCGGACGAGACGCCGGGGGCAACGGGTTTCAACACCATCGCACGGGAGATGCGCGCTCCCGGACGACATGGATGCTGGCGCTGGGTCCTGACATCCGCGACAACGTCCTCGTCGATCGCCCGATCGATTCCATGGACCTCGTGCCGACGCTCGGCTCGTACTTCGGATTTTCCCCACGGTTCGCGCAAGGCAGACCCGTTGGGGAGCTCTTCTGACCTCCGGCCATGCAGCCAGCGCAACTGACGGCTGAACACTTCGTCGCGTATCCGCCGCTCGCCCGGCAGGTCGCCATTCGGGGACTCGATGTACTGCGCCGGCTCCCGCTGAGTTTCGTGCCTCTGCTGCTGGGTGAGGTCATCGCCTACGATTCGAAGTTTCCAGCCGAGCGCCAGGAAGTGGACGCGCAGTTTTCGTTCATGAGCGCGCTCTCTCTGCCGCGCCTCAAGGAAGTGATGGCGCGATTCGAGCGATTGACCCTCGCTCGGGAGTTGGAGGAGGTCGATTGGGTCGGCCGCCCGGGAGAATTCTCGGAGCGGCTGTCTGCGCACCTCTGGACGACCAGCCAGATTGCCGATTTTCGCGCGGCAGCCGTGGAGTTTCTGAACGCGGTGCGCTCCGCGATTCCTCCGCCGGAGCCGGCTGTGCCCCGCTGACTATCGTGGTGATCGGGCGAGACGCGAAGGAGAACAGCTATCCGCTTTTCCGCAAGTTGCGCCCGCACGGCACGTACTTCTCGCAGGTGGATCCGGCAAACGGACTGCGCACCATCATGCAGCGCGCAGCGGCGCGAGCGAAGGCACATCCACTTCCGTTCGCGCACTGGTACATCGACGGCGGCACTCCGGCCTCGCCGCCGCCGGAAGGAATGGAGCAGCTCGCGTACCCGCAGCTGGATGCCGTCCGCGACTCGGTCGTCGCGAAGCTGCGGAACATGATCCGCGCCGGTGCGGGCACCGAAGCGAGACGGAGCGCCCTGATGCAACTCACCCCGGAGGACGTGGGCCTGAAAGGCGAGGGGCACGAGAGGGTGGTCAACTACTTCAAGGTCGCCGTGCTGTCTGAGGGCTCGGGAACGCAGTTTTTCAGCACGACCTTCGTGCAATGGGCCGCGCGCGAAGTGTTGCGGCGGGCCCAGCCGGTGACGCTCGTCGCCCGTTTGCTCCGCGCCTGACCGAGCGATCGATGAACGAAGCACTCATGGAGGCGCGAACGTCGGCCGTCCTCGATGCTGAAGGCGCGCTCGTCGACGCCGATATGGGCGCGTATTACACCTGGTTGAACCAGACGAGATTGACCGGGGCGGACGAAGCGTCGTTCCTTGTGTGGTTCGAAGATCGCACGCAGGCGCTGGTTATTTCACCGAAGACCGCACGCGGCGTCGAGTCACAGAACAAGGTCGATCTGAATCAGCTGATCGATCTCGCTCGATGAAACGACCCCAACGGCGCTTGACGTCAGGATGCAGGCTGCGCAGAATTCTGTGTGTCCTGATGCGCCGCAGCACTCTTCTCGCACTCGTTCTGTGTGTGAACGCGCTTGGCGGCGTCTGGGCAACCCTCGACGCCCAGCGCTCCGGGTCGTTCATGGGATCGTCCGAAGATCCGGCGATCGGGTATGGAACGGCGCCGTTGAACAATCCCGTCGCCGACGTCAACAGGAAGCTGTCTGAGGGAACCGTCCAGCTCACGTATGAAGGCCGCGGCGGATTCCTGAAGTCGGCGCTCGAAGCACTCGAGATTCCGGTCGACTCGCAGTTGCTGGTGTATTCGCGGGACAGCCTGCAGGGCAAGCTGATCGACGAGCAGAGTCCCCGCGCGCTCTACTTCAACGATCGCATCGCGCTCGGCTGGGTGCGTGATGGCGAATTCATCGAAGTCGCCGCTCATGACGAGTCCGCCGGCGTCGTGTTTTACACGCTCGAACAACGTTCCGGCCCGACGAACAGGTCGCCGCAGTTCACGCGGGCCTTCCGATGCCTGGGATGTCACTCGAGTGGCGATACGCTCGGCGTGCCCGGTCTGCTGATGTTCAGCACGGCGCATCTCGACCCGTCTCAGGGCCCCGGCCTTCCACGGCGCATCGATCACAGCGACCCTCTTGCACAGCGATTTGGAGGCTGGTTCGTAACCGGCAGGACGGTGTCGTCGCCGCACCTGGGAAATGATGTTGCCGCCCTCAAGGGACGAAAAGGCGTCGAGCTCGCGTCGGCGGAAGGGCTGTTCGACGCGGATGGCTACCGCGTGATGTCGAGCGACATCGTCGCTCATCTGGTGTTTACGCACCAGGCAGGCATGACGAATCTGCTGACGCGCGCCGGCTGGGAGGCGCGTGCCGCGAATCCGTTGCTGCACGCCCCGTTCACATCCAGCCCCGAAGAAGATGCCCGTGTCGCCAGCATGATGTACGGCATCGCAAGCGAAGTCGTCGATTACCTCTTGTTCATCGACGAAGCGAAGCTGCCCGGCGGCGTGCGAGGTGCCTCCGGTTTCGCCGAGCGATTCTCGAAAATCGGGCCGCACGACCGGAAGGGACGCTCGCTGCACGAGCTCGACCTGAACCGCCGTCTGATGAAGTATCCGTGCAGCTACCTGATTCAGTCGCCGGCGTTCGATGCACTGCCGCCTGGCGCGAAAGACCCCATCTACAGACGTCTGTGGGAAGTTCTGTCCGGACAGGAACGCGGCGAACGGTACCGGTCGGCATTGTCGCTCGCGGACCGGCAGTCCATCATCGAAATCCTCAGAGATACGAAGACAGACCTGCCGAGCTATTTTCGCTGATTTCCATGTCTCACCGCGGAGACGCTACGACGCCACGGATCTTGAACAGGAGATCAGAAGATCTAGGAGAGCAGAAGGCTCTGACTCTCATGGTACTCCTGTCTCTGTACGTCTTTGCTGATTGATGATGCGCGCGCTTGCGTCACCGCCGCTCGAGCGCGTATCCGAAGGCGTAGACGGTGCCGTCATAGGTGCCGACGTGCACCTGACTGTTGCTGGCCCAGAGATTTCCTGGCGGCACATACGACGTCATCGTCTGTCCGCTGTTCCAGAGCTCACGACCTGATCGCGAGTCGAACGCATACAACACCGCCGATCCCTGAGGACGGCCGCTCGATGCGGCGAAGACGACGTCGTTGACGACAATCGGCGCCGTCGGTGCGACAAGATCCCGCGACGCCCATCCGCGCTGAAGGCTCGTTTTACCGCCCTCATCCACAATCCTGAACGCGACGATCCCGCGCGGGCCAGGCACGAGCAGCCAGGGAGTGCCAGCAGGCTGCTCGAATGTGGCCAGGGCGTCCGGCTCGAATTTGTCCGTCTGCATGACGAACAGCGGCGTCGAGTGATTGGCGCCGCCGAGCGACGCGGCGTCGAGGAGGAAGATGGCGTCGCGCGTCGCGGCGGCGACGATCTCGCGACCGCCGTGATTGATGACGACCGGTGTCGTCACGAATGCAGCCGACGGACTCGTGAACCAGTCGAGCGGCTGCAATGTCTTTGCGTCGAGCGCGACGATCGCATTGGCGTATCCACCGGCAGTCGTCGTGCCGGGACCGACCGCCACGAGAATCCTGCCGCCTGCCGTGAACGCGAGATTGCCGACAGGGCTGCCGCCGTTCGTCTTCCACGAGCTGACGGTCTTGTTCTTCGGATCCAGCGTGATCGCCCAGACGCCATTCGCAACCCCGCCGCATCCGTTGCTGGTGCTCGTGTATAACATGCTCCCGATCGCCGTCAGATCCGAGAAGCGTGCGTTCGGTGGAAGGAACGGCGCGGGCCGCTCGAGATCCACAGCCGAGACCTGACCGAGGGCGTGCAGGGTTCCGTTGCTCGACACAACGTAAACAGGTCCTGCGTATCGCCCCGCGAACACACCTCCTCCACCGCCGCGTGCCGCAGGGATGGGCGACGCACCACGCAACGCGGCGCCTCCATCGCGCCGTGCGATTTCCATCGGTACACCTTCGCCGGGCGCGCCGATGCCGCCACGGTATCCCCGGCCCGGCGCCGCGGGCGCAGGCAACTGCAACGGTTCGCGAACGAGGCTGACGACGCGGCCGGCAGCGCCCGTGACGCCTCCCGGGCATTGCGCCGTTGGCGCAGGAAGCGGTGCATCGAGCTTGCGATGCCACACGGGATAGCCGGTGTCGTTATCGATGGCGAACACGTTGTTCGAGACGCCAGTGACGAATGATGCGGGCGTAAATCCGATCAGCCCGTTCATGGTCACGCCCTGGCTGAGCGATGCGGACTGGCGAGGCGCGTTGTCCAGCTTCTCGCGCCACAGGAATTCGAAGCCGGGTTTCGACAAGATTCTCGACGGAGATGTTCGGGTCGAGGCGGAGCCACCCGGTGCGCTGCGCATCCGCGCCGGTTGCGGGCCAGTCGAAACCCACGTTTCGTCCCTGGGCCCAACCGATGGCGCTCGCGAGTGCGCACGCGATGGCGAGTAAACAGTTGCGGGCGGTGCTGCGCATCGCTGGCTCCTTAGCGCTTGATGCCGAAGGCGTAGACCATGCCGTCGAACGTCGTGATGAAGGCCCGGCCATTTGCGACCGTCAGGCCGCTGTAATGACTCCACGACGTGATCTCGTTGCCGCTGTTCCACAACTCGCGTCCCGTCAGCGCGTCGAGCGCGTAGAGCGCTGCGCGCCGCGAAGTCGGAATGCGGCGAACGCCGGCATTGCTGACGGCGCCGCCAACCTGCGGGCCCGCCGGATCGTCGAACGCGCGGTCAGGGACAACCTGCGATGCGTCCTCTCCGCTGGCATACGTAAAGACGATGCCGTTGGCGACGATCGCATGTTCGGCCATGTCCATGTCGCGCGAGAGCCATTGCGGGATGAGCTGCCACTTGCCGTCGCGTTCCTCGAGCGTGTAGGCCGCGACGCCGCCGTTGACCGGCCGTGCGTGCTCGACCGGCGCTTTGAACGTGCGGCTGACCGGGCCGTAGAACGGGCACGACGACCCACTGACGTCCCTTGGCGTCCTGCCATGCGGCGAGCGCGCCCCAGATGCCCTTCCCGTCGAACGCCTGCACGTCGTTGCAGAGCAGGGGAGTCGTCTGCAGCGTCGTGCGATTGTCGGCGCCCCCAAGGTCATCGCGATCGAGCAGCCACAGCTTGCATTCCTTGCTCGTCGCGACGAGAAACTTCCGCCCGCGATAGTCGAAGGCCATCGGCGAGACGTTCAGATCCAGATCGCGGCGGAACAGCCAGTTGGCGTTTGGCGGGGCGAAGTAGTCGACGAACTGCAGCTGCTTGTTGGCGTCGAGCTTCACCGCGACGATCGCGGTGCCGAGGCTGTTGGTTTCGGCGGCGAACGGCGCATCGCCGGTGCCCATGAACACGCGGCCTTCCGGATCGATCGCGACGCCGCGGCGGCCCCACATGCCTCCGCCGGCCGGCGCGAAGATACTCGACTTCTTCGTCTGCAAGTCGTAAGAAAGGAACGCGTTCGTGTTGCCGCCGCATCCCTGTGCCGTGGACGTGTAGATGACGCCGTTGAAGAGATTCAGCGCGTACGGCTTGCCGTTGGGGCCGGCGAATTTGTCCGGCGGCGCCACATCGGCGCCCGTGGCCACATCGAGCGTGCGAAGCCGGCCATCCCACGAGACCGCGTAGATCGTGTACTTGCCCTTCGTGGGAGTCGTCGTGATGACCGGCACGGCGGTCTGTCCGCCCGGACACAACGTGCTGCCGACGCCGGTCGTGACCGACGGATAGATGCTGTCGAATTTCTTCTCCCAGATCATCTCGCCCGTGGCGACGTCAATCGCGTACAGCTCGTCAGAAATGCCCGCAAAGATCGCCAGCTCTCGCGCGCCGCGAGCCGTCGAAACGCCCGAGACGGTGAGCGGCGCGAAGAGGTTGTGCATCTGCCGTGGAGTGCTGTTGACCTTGATCTTCCACAGCAGCTTCATCGAGCCGACGTTGGCGGTGGTGAAGACTTTTTCGTTCTTCAACCATCCCGTCCGCCCGTTGTCCACACCTTCGGCCAGATAGTCTTCAGCGAAGACGGACACGCCGCAGACGAGCACGGAAACGAGCAGCCAGCGCATGTTGCGATCCCTTCAATCGCGTAGGTTAGGAACCCCCACGGCACGTGTCAAGCTGCGGGCAAAGCCCGCAACGGCCCGTGGGCTGATCACCACCCGTTGTAACGCGACGTGCGTTCCTGGTCAGGATCGGGTGAAGCACTCGTCAAAACACACGGAAAATTGGATTTCTTCCGCTCTCGCCGCAGGAGGTTGCTGGCTCGCTCCTTGCCTCTGCATCGCTGGTTCTTTCAGGGAGGCAGCATGAACATGAAACAGACCACCATGCTCTCGGCAATTGCGATCGGAATTGTGGCGGCGCTGATGCCCGGAGCTGCCCAGGCCCCGCCTTCGCCCGATCAACTCGTCGCTGCGCTCAAGCAGAACCTGGCCGAAAGCCAGAAGAAACTTCGTCAGTACGAGTGGATCGAGACGACGGCCATCAGCCTGAAGGGCGAAGAGAAGTCGCGCAAACAGCAGCGGGTCTATTACGGCGCCGATGGAAAGCTGACGAAAGTTCCGATGGGCGAGCCCAAGCCGGCGGCCGAGCCGAGCGGAGGCGGGGGAGGCCGGGGCCGCCGTGGCGGCGGGCGAGTCAAGGAGAACATCATCGAGAACAAGGTAGAAGACATGGTGGAGTACATGGGCAAGGCCAGCGCCCTGATCCAGAAGTACGTTCCTCCAAACCCCGAGCTGATTCAGAAGGCGAAGGATGCGAAGAACCTCGCGGTGGCGCCACAGCCGGATGGGAAGGTGCGCCTCGCATTCAAGGACTACGTGCAGCCCAAAGACATGATGAACATCGACGTAGACGCGAAGGCCGCGCTTCTCTCCGCGATCAATGTGGCGACCTATCTGGAGAAGCCTGAGGACACGGTGACACTCGACGTCCGATTCGGCACGCTTGCCGACGGCACGAGCTATACCTCCCAGACGACGCTCGAAGCCAAAGCCAAGAACATCCGCGTCGTCGTCGAAAACTCCGGCCACCGTCCGCTGGCGAAGTAAGCAACGCGGATGCTGGCGGCGATCACGGCCGGCCTCGCGCTTCTGGCGCTGATCACGCCGTTGGTCGGCGCCGAGTCGCCCGGCGCGCGCGTCGGGTGGCTGCTCGCGTGCGCAGCGGCGATCGAGATGCTGCACGGCCTGCGGCGCGCGACGGTCCAGGCGCGCCGGCAGGCCGCAGCGAGCGCGCTGATCAGCCTCCTCATCGCGTTTCCGCTGATCAACGAGCCGTTAGTCACCCTTCCCGCGCTGCGATTGCTCGTCGCGCTCTTCTTTGGCATCGATGTCGTGCGTTACGGCATCCAGTCAGTCAGGCACAAAGAGCCCAGAGTACGGAAGCTCGCCGCAGCAGCGGCTCTAGGTAACGCGGCCGTGCTTGCACTGGTCGTGCTGCCGCGCGCGTGGATGACGACGTGGGTCATGGCATTGGCCGGCGCGGCGCGCATGGCCGGCATCGCGTGGAATATCACGACAGCGCGGATCTATGACACGAGCGACGCCGATCAAACCATCGCCGTCGAGCTTGGCCTCGATGACCAGCCCGAAGCGATGGCGATCGCGTCAGAGGTGGAAGCGGCAGAAACAGCACGCGCGCCAATCGATCGCGGCTGGACGCTCGCGTTCATCGTGACGCTCTTCGCGATTCACGAAGGACGGATGACGACCGATCGCACGCTGCTCAGCATGTCGTCCCCGGCGATTGCCGTGGCCGGAGACATGCTGATTGCGGTGTTGATCTCTCTTCTGCTGGTGACACCTGCCTACGTGCTTTTTCGCGCGCCCACGCGCTGGATCGAGCGGCGCATATGGAACTGGTATCTGAAGCAGGTGCGCGCCGGCACGCTTCGATGGTTCGGTCGAGCCACGGAGTCGTACTTGCGGTGGAGCCTGGCGCTTGGCATCCGGATGAGGGCGGCCAGTTACTCGGTTCCGATAGCGCTCTCCCAGTCACTTCAGCGCGGGCTTCCCGCGGCGGCCATCATCGCGGCTACGGTGCCGCTGGCCGGCATGAGCTGGTACTTCGACACGGAAAACTGGGCCTCGGGCATGTGGAACTCGTGGGCGGCGTCCAGAACGGATCGCTGGAGAGAGGCGATGGTCACCGCCGTGCTGTCGCAGAACGGGGGAAGCGCGACACCGTCGACGTTCTCGGTGGCGCCTGCCGGAATCGACAGCGGCGATTTTTCTTTCATCGTCATCGGTGACACCGGCGAAGGCGACGCCTCGCAGCATGTCCTGCGCGATCAGTTGCTCTCGGTTGCGGGCAGAGACGACGTGCGTTTTGTGGTGGTGTCTTCCGACGTCATTTACCCAAGCGGGGAAATGAAGGACTACGAGGCGAAGTTCTGGCTGCCCTTCAAGGGCATCTCCAAACCCGTCTATGCGGTTCCCGGCAACCACGATTGGTACGACGCGCTCGAAGGCTTCGCGGCGACGTTCTTCGAGCCTCAGGCGGCGAGAGCGGCCATCCGCGGCCGAATCGAAGCAGACCTGCGTGTGACGAGCACCACCGACGGCCGCGTCGAAGACCTCATCAACCAGGCCGCGCGGCTGCGCGACTTCTATCGCGTGCCCACGGGCTTCCAGCGTGCGCCGTTCTTCGAGGTGCAGACCGATCGATTTGCGCTCGTCGCCGTCGACACTGGCGTGTTGCGGAAGGTCGACGACGCGCAGCAGCGATGGCTGCAGGGCGCGCTCGATCGATCGGCAGGGAAGTTCACGATGGTGATACTGGGCCATCCGTTCTTCGCCGGAGGCCACGACACGACGCTCGATGACGAGTCGTTCGCGAGTCTCAAGACCGAACTGAGTCGGCGCGGAGTGCCGATCGTGATGGCCGGCGACACACACGACCTCGAGTACTACGCCGAGCCTGGAGCTGCGGGCCACCCGGTCACCCATCACTTCGTGAACGGCGGAGGCGGCGCCTACCTGAGCTTCGGAACAGCGCTGGCCTGGCCCGCGCACCCTCCGATTGAAACGTGGGCGCACTACCCGAACCGCGAGTCAGTCGCGATGAAGATCGAGACCATGACGCCCTGGTGGAAGCGGCCGGCGTGGTTCTGGGTGCGGGAATTCGACGCGTGGCCCTTTGGCCCTGAATGGCTATCGGGCATCTTCGACTACAACGTCGCTCCATTTTTTCAGAGCTTTGTCGAAGTGCGGGTCGAACGCTCGGCCAATCAGGTGCGAGTCATCCCTTACGGCGTGCACGGGCGCCTTACATGGGGCGAGATCGCGTCTTCGCCGGGTCTTAGAACGGCGGGCGCGACAGATCGAGATCTCGTGGAGTGGATTGTGCCGATGGAGCAGTAGCGGGAAAGAGCTGAGAGCTTCTTACAACTGCAACTGAATCCGCGTCTGGAAGAATTGCGTCTTGCCGACTGTTCCGAATCGATTGAGCGAGCTGTATCCGTAAGCGACCTCGAGCCTCACCTGATCCGAGAGATACCAGTTGAGCATGGGCGTCAGGCGCCAGTACTTGCCTCCCGTGATCGCCTTGTCGTCGAAGTCCGCGAATGTGCTGTGCGCCACGATCTCCCAGGCGCCGGGGCCGCCGGAGAAGACCGTGCGGGAAGGGGAGACCTGATTGAAGTAGCCACCACGAAGGTTGTAGGTGCGCGTCTCGCCGGTGATGAGCCATGTCACGAACGCTTCCGCCGCCGTGGAAGAACGGGTCGCCCGAAGCCGGCGCGTCGACGCTCTGGAAGAAGTACTCCCCACCCACGGTAACCGAATGGGGCCGCCAGTACGTCTCGATCGAGGTCATGTTCGAGTGGCTTGCGTCGAACTCGGCGGTGTCCATGAAGAAAGGAGCGGCCCAGGCTCCCGGACGAGCTTTCAACCTGATCTTCCCGTCCTTCGTCTTGCCGTAGCGCTCGCTCACGCCGATGTGAAGCAGGTTTCCGCCGTCGGTCGAGAGAATGGGCACCCAGGCGAATCGCCCCGAGATCTGGTTCTCGTATGAGGAGAATGTCTGCCCTTCGGAGAGTGCGTCCCCGTAGAAACCAAGATTCCAGAGGATCTTTGCTTTCGGCACGTAGCCGAGCCATTTGACGCCGTCAGCGAGGATGGGAAGGGTCGCGTCGTTGATCGGTTGGCGCTCCATGGTCCAGCCCCCATATCCGATCATGACCTTGTTCATCGAGAAACCTTCTTTGGTACGGCCAACGGCGATATGCCCCCAGATTTCCGGGACCGCGATGATCACGTGCGTCTGCCGCATCACCCACTTCTCGGCGGCCCAGTCGTACATGACGCCGGCGCTCCAGCTGATCGGCCGTTTGGTCTTGAAACTTCCGTGAAACAGGATTCGCGAGTCCCGTATCTTCCATTCGGGCGAGAGATCCGGGAACTGCTCCTTGCTGTTTGCATCCTGGTCGTAGGCAGCGAAGTCGTACAGAAAGCCGCCACCGAAACGTATGCGTGCCGAACGGCCCCTCGTATTCGTTGAACCCGACCATCCTGCGCCGAGGAGAGTCGCCCTCGCCGGCCTCCATGGTGTCGTCGATTGAGCGGGGCCTCGGAAGGAGCCGGCGACTGCGGCGACGGTTGCTGCGCATGGGCCCGAGGTGCGCCGGCCAGAAGAGCCAGCGCCAGCAAGCTTCCGACGGTAATCACTCGCTTCACGCTGTCTCCTTGACCGCCGCCACGGCTCGTTCATTGGGGATCCGAGTGTGACGATTCTCCGGTCCCGTGCCCATCCCGTTTCCAGAATGGGCATCGGGGCCGGAGCATGATGGCGGGATCTTAGTACGTGCGGAACATCGTCTGCAACTGCGCCGGGGCGGGCTTGTTCAGCAGCGCCAGCGACAGCAGAATTCGGGCCTTCTGCGGGTTCAACTCGTCCGACGCGATGAAGCCCAGTTCGTCGTCGTTGAGCTCGACGTTCCGGCCGACGAGGCCCGTCATCACGCGCGAGGCGCGAACCACCACGACGCCCTTTTTCACCGCGTTGGCGGCAGAGGTCACAGCGGCCTTGGTCATGTTGCCGTTGCCGACGCCGGCGATCACGATGCCCCTGGCGCCGTTGGCTACTGCTGCGTCGATCAGGTCTCCCGGCATATCGACATAGCCGTAGATGATGTCGACGCGCGGCATCTGGGTCACCTGCGAGATGTCGAATTCGCTCTGCGTGGTGTGCTTCCACTCAGGCTTGAAGTAGAAGTCGTTCTTGCCGTAGGAGGCCACGCCGACCAGGCCGCGCACCGGCGACAGGAACGTCTCGACCGAGGTCGTGCTGGTCTTGGTCAGCGAATGGGCCGCGTGGATCGAGTCATTCATCACGACCAGCACGCCTCGCCCTCTGGCATTCGGATCGACGGCCACGCCGACGGCGTTGTACAGATTCAGCGGGCCGTCAGCACTGACGGCGGTGGACGGACGCATCGAGCCGACCATCACGACGGGCTTGTCGGTCTTCACCGTCAAGTTCAGGAAGAAGGCCGAGTCCTCCATCGTGTCGGTGCCATGCGTAATCACAATGCCATCGACGTCCGCTGACTTCGTCAGCTCGTTGATGCGCTTGGCGACCGTGAGCAGGATCTGGAAGCTCATGTCCTGCGATCCGACGTTCGAGATCTGCTCGCCCTTGACGGTCGCGAGCTCTGAAATCCCCGGTACGGCCGCGAGCATCGCGTCGATGGTGACGGCGCCGGATTTGTACGCGGACTGCGTCCCAGACGCTGCGGCGCCTGCGATCGTGCCTCCGGTCGCCAGGATCACGATGTTCGGTTTCTTGCCTTGAGCGTGCACTCCGGATTGGGCGATCAAGGCCAGGGCCACGATTGCCATCCCGATTGATGTGTTTCTTGCTCTCTTCATTACGATGCTCCTCTTCAAATTTGCAATCAGGCCACGAGATTTCACTTCTTCGGCTTGCGGATACGAGCTTCTGCCCAGATTGGTCAGCTTCGCCGGATCGAGCATTTCAGCAATCTGCGCCTCCGTCAGCAGCTTCTTCTCGCGGATGATCTCGAGGATTCCCTTGTCGGTCTTGTAAGCCTCATTGGCGAGCTCGGTCGCCTTCTCGTATCCGAGGACGGGGTTGAGCGCCGTCACGATGCCGACGGTCTCGTTCATGTAGCGCGTCAGCACCTTTTCGTTGAGCGTGATGCCGTCGATGCAGGAGGTGCGGAACGTCCTCGAGGTGGTGAACAGCAGGTGCTGCGACTCCATCATCGCCAGGCCCTCGAGGGGCTCGTACGCGTTGAGCTGGAGCTGCCCGGAATGCGCGGCGAGCGTGACAGCGTAGTCGTTGCCCATTACGCGAAACGCGACGAGGTTGACGAGCTCGGGAATCACGGGATTCACCTTGCCGGGCATGATCGACGAGCCCGGCTGCAGCGCGGGAAGGTTGATTTCAGCCAGACCGGCGCGCGGCCCCGACGTGAGCAGGATCAGGTCGCTGGCAATCTTCGACAGCTTGATCGCGGTGCTCTTGAGCGCAGAGGAGTAGATGACGAACCCCTGCTGTTCCCATGTGGCCGCCAGCATGTCTTTCGCCGGCACGATCGGCTTGCCTGTGAGTTTCGCCAGATGCGCCGCGGTCCTCGCGGCATAACCTTCCGGCGCATTCAAGCCCGTCCCGATCGCCGTGGCGCCCATGTTGACCGTATACAGATGCTTTTCCGCTTCTTTGAGAAACGCGATTTCACTCTCCAGCGACGCCGCCCACGCGTGGAACTCCTGTCCGACGGTCATCGGAACCGCGTCCTGCAGCTCCGTGCGCCCCATCTTCACGATGTTGATGTAGGCATCGCCTTTCTTCCGGAACGACGCCGCCAGGTTCGCGAGCTCCTCGGTGAGCCTGTCGTTCCGCAGCAGGAGCGCCACTTTGATCGCGGTCGGATACGAGTCGTTGGTCGACTGCGACATGTTCAGGTGGTCGTGCGGCTCGACGATCTTGTACTCGCCCTTCTTGTGGCCGGTCAGCTCGAGCGCGATGTTGGCCATCACCTCGTTGGCGTTCATGTTGGTGGACGTGCCCGCGCCACCCTGGTACCAGTCCACCTGGAACTGATCGTGGTATTTCCCTTTCATCAGGGCGTCTGCGGCCAACTCGATGGCGGCGAGCGTTTCCTTGTTCATCGCGCCGACGTCGGTGTTGCCCCGCGCCGCCGCCAGCTTGACGATGGCCCACGCCTCGACGAAGCCGGGATAGTGGTTGATGGGGATTCCGGAAATCTGGAAGTTCTCGAGCGCGCGCGCGGTCTGAACGCCGTAGTACGCGTCGGCTGGAACCGCCTTCTCTCCCAGGAGGTCGCTCTCCATGCGCGTCGGCCCGCTCGGCGCCGCCGGCTGCGCGGCCGCCACGGGCTGCGCGGCCTGAGATGGGGGAGCTGCGGCATCCTGGGACTGGCACGCCCACGTCGAGGCGAGGGCGAGAGTCGCGAGCAGAAGGTTCCGCAGCCGAGGGGTTCTTGGAAATCCAGTACTCATCACACACTCCGTCTCCAGGCGCGGACCCACCGATTGGCGCCGCCTGCTCGCGCCTTCCGCCCGTTTGTGCAGAGCCCGTGCCCTGTCATCCGAAGCGGAGTGTTCGTTTTATGCCCAACTTTTCAGCGGTTTAGAGAGACGGCAAATGGACCGTCACATCGGCCCTACGAGAAAACAGGAGTACCTCCGGTATTCCGTAGGCGAAGAAGGATGCTGGTTGCGTTTTGCTGGTGACGCGACGCGTTCGCCGCATCAAGTCCGTTGTTGGCATCGAGTGTGATGTCCGACGCGCCGAGGACCTGGAGGACACGATGCGTGTGAGCACAGAGCAAACGGAGGGCCAGTCGATCTCATCAGCCGCGAGGATTGTCGCAGCCGTCCTCTGGCTGGCTGTATTCATCGGCGGCGCCGGCGTGGCGTACGGCCAGCAAGACGTGGTGATCACGACCAACGGCGACAAACTGGTGGGCGAGATCAAGCGCGTCGAAAAGGACGTGCTGACCATCGAGACGCCATATTCCGATGCCGATTTCAAGATTGAGTGGGAGGACGTCGTCTCCATCGCAAGCGATCGGCAATTCCTCGTGGAGACATTCGACGGACAGCGCTTGACGGGATCGCTGAAGTCCGACCCTGACAAGAAGCTCGTCGTGCTGGTCGGCAGCACGAGCGTGCTGTTGTCGGAGGTATCGACGGTGCAGCCGTTCGAGCGAACCTTCTGGTCGCGGATCGACACGGCGCTCGATTTCGGCTACAGCCTGACGAAAACGAACTCGGCCAAGCAGCTCTCTCTTGGAACGAATCTCTCTTACCGAGACGCGCGCTACGTCGACGTCGTCCTCGCCAATGTCTTCAGGAGCTCGCAAGACAATGCTCCCACGACTCAGCGATGGGACCTCGCGAATGACTTCCGCCGCCTCCTGGGCAGCCGCTGGTACGCGAACACCACGCTGGACCTCTTGAACAGCGAAGAGCAGGGCCTGGATTTACGCACGACGATTGGCGGCGGAGGCGGGCGATACCTCACGCGCACCTCGTCTCAGTATCTGGCGCTCGGCGGCGGGCTCGCATGGACCAACGAGAATTACACCGACCCCGCGTTGGAGACCAAGGACTCCGCAGAGGCGTATGTCGGCTCGGAGTTCATGACGGAGAAGCTGAAAATCACCGACCTCATCACGCGCTTCACGTGGTATCCCAGCCTCACTATCTCGGATCGGTACCGGCTGGCTTATCGATTTGATCTCGACTTCAATTTGCCCGGCGACTGGTATTTCCGGTTCGGCCTGTTCGACAACTACGACAGCCTGCCGCCGGAAGGATTTTCCGCGAACGACTATGGCTGGTCGACCTCGTTCGGATTCAAGTTCTGATTGAGGACGCGTGAGGTGGCGATGATGCGCGACTTGCGTACGGTTTCTTCGGGCATGTCCATTGCTTTCAATGACTTAGACACGTGTCTAACGTCGCGAATTACGACATGCTCTGCTGGTACTGTTACACCACCGACCTTCGGCCGTCTGTTCCGCGCTGGTACGACTTCCTTCTCTGCCGGCTGTTCCGGGGCCGAGCACCGTTCCGCTGCCGCAACTGCCGCGGCCGTCAGTGGCTGCGCTCTGCCGACTACACCGAACAGGCCGACACGGGCGGTCAGTAGCTGAGGCCGCGTCACGCATCCGCTCTCGACTCCTGTCTCTAGATCGTCTCTGTGTCGAGATCCCTCTCCTGCCTCATCAGCCAGATCGTCGCGTTGTGTGGTATAAGGTCCGCCTCGACTCCAACCGAACCTTCGCACGGAATTTCAACACCTTTGAGAGGTGACGCCATGAGCATGAAACGAAGAGAGTTTCTCGCGGCCGGTCTCGCATGGAACATCGGTTCGGTGATCACACTGGCGCAACAGGGCGGGACGGCTCCGGACAGTGGCGCGCGCGGCGGAGGCGCAGGTGGAGGGAGGGGTCGCGTTCCGACACGGGTCGCAAAGACCACCAAGTTGTTCAAATCGCCAGGCATGTATCCCAACGCGCTGGCGGTGATGACCGATGCCCCCGGAGGCCTGTGGATCGGCCAGCAGAAAATCACCGCGTCGAATTCGAAGACCTATAACCTTCCAGTCTTACCGGAGCCCGATGAGGCCGCGTGGCTGGTTGATTGGAACGGCAAGCTGGTGAAGACGGTCATGACGCCTTCGCGCAATACCTCCGGGATGGCGTACGGCGGCGGCTGCGTCTGGATGGGCGCCAACTCCGATCCGTACGGCATCTTTCAAGTCGACATGAACTCGAAGCTGATCAGTCATCGGCAGATTCCTCTCAGCATCGACGGCAGCGGCAGCGGTTGCCACGGCGTCAAGTGGCACAACGGCAAGCTGTGGATTGCGGCCTTGCGATTGGGCGGTATTTTGCGCGTCGATCCGAAGACGTGGGTTCCGGAGGTCCTGATCCGCGCGAGCTCTGAAGAGAAGCCGCGCCTCCACGACGTCTGTTTCGACAACGAGGGCAACATCTGGGTCGTCACCGGCAACAACAGCACCAGTTATACGGAAGGCAAAGCCGGGCTCAATAAATATGACGGGAAGACCGGCCAGCTTCTGATGACGGCGGAGTTCGCGCCTGGATCCTGCGATCCGCATGGGCTTGACTGGCACGACGGGCGGCTCGTCAGCTGCGACGCCGGCATTCACCCGGGATGGAAGGGCCTCGAGAGCCCACACAGCGGGTATATCTTCAGCATCGAAATCGTGTAGACCGGCCGACGTGCCGCCGTACGTCGTCGAGGTCCAAAGGCACGAGCCAGTCCCGCTCGCCGTTATCCGGCGCCAGGCGCGCGCATCCGAGCTCGCGCGTGTGGTGCCGGAGTGTTGCGGCCTGGTCTGGAATGCCGTGCGAGCGCAGCAGGCGCGGGGCGGTCGCCACGTCGCTATCTACTGGGATCGCAGCATACGGCTCGAAGTGGGCGTCGAGCTGCTCGGACCGTTTTCCGAGCACGGCGAAGTCGTGCACTCCGCCACGCCTGGCGGCGCGGTCGCATGGACGACCCACTTTGGTCCATATGGCGGCCTCGGCGCGGCGCACGACGCGATTCAGCGATGGTGCGAGGCCAACAATCACCCCCTCGCGGGCCCAAGCTGGGAAATCTACGATCACTGGCAGAACGACTGGAACGCCCATCCGTCTCGAATCCGAACGGACGTCTTCTATTTGCTCTCCAAGCCGGATTAAGGCTGTGCATCGCCAGGAAGGGGCCAGATGGCAGAGAAGTGGCAGCTCTCCGGAAAAGTGCTGGTCGCGTGCAATTGCGACTGGGGATGCCCCTGCAACTTCAACGCGCGCCCGACGACGGGGAAATGCGAGGGCGGATGGACGTGGCAGATCGATCGCGGCACGTATGGCGATGTGCGGCTCGACGGCTTGTGCTTGTCAGTCTATGCAAACTGGCCGGGCGCCATCCATGAGGGAAACGGCGAAGCGCTCATCCTGCTTCGATGAGCGCGCCGACGCGCGTCAGCGCGCGGCGCTCGAGACGCTGCTCGGCGGGAAAGTCGGCGGGCCATGGGAGACGCTCGGGTGGACATGGCCGAAGGTGCATGGCCCGTACGCCGTCAAATACGATCTCGTGTTCGACGGGATTCGCACTCGCGCGAAGTGCGGCGAGTACGTCGAAGTCGAGTGCGGCCCAATCAAAAACCCGGTGAGCGGCGCCGAAACACACCCCGCCATCGTCCTTCCGGAAGGCATCATCCTTAAACAGGGTGATCTGGGCGCGACGACGCGCTTTCGCGTGTCACATGGGGTTGTCTACGATCACTCGGGTCAATACATGGCGGTCGGCCCGTTCGAGTACGCCTCGCGATAGCGTCGAATCACCTCGTCAATGGCCTGCACGACGAGATCTGGATCGTCCAGGTGCACCCAGTGGCCGCTCCGCGACGAGATCACGTGACGTCCGTTGGATGAGGCGTGCGCAAGTCTGGCATCCGCCTCACGCCAACGCGCGTCGCGAGCGCCCGCTGAAAGCACGACAACAGGAACGTCGCCGAACGTGTCGGCGCCTCGCGCCACCAGGGCACAGCACTCCGGCATCGACGCGAGATGCTGCCACATACCTCGGAACGCCTTTGGATGCGACCAATGAGCCTGAATCGCCGGCAGAACTTCAGGCGGCAGCTTCTGCACCTCGCCGACCATCCTCTCGAGCAGTGCGGTGGCACTGCGGCCGAACAGCCGGCTGAACCGACGAGGCACTCCTGGAGAGCCCCGGCTCAAGAGTGAGAGGCACACGCGCACGACGCCGAGGCGGGCGAGCAGACCACCCACCTTCGAGAGGAAGATGCCGCCGCGCAGCATGCGGCGCTGTTGCGGAGACGGATCGCACCATTCCTCGGGATGCAATGGATCGACAAAGACGAGCCCGGCGACGTCCTTCGGATGCGCGCGCGCGAACGCGCGGATGACGAGGCCGCCGAAGGAGTGTCCAACCAGGACATAAGGAGGCGGCACGTGAGCGCTGTCGAGAAGATGTCGCAGCTCGCTGACGAGGGCAGGCATCGCGCGCGGGCTCGACGCCGGCTCGCTCCACGCAAGCCCGGCGCGATCGTAGCTGCACACCCGTGTGGACCGCGCGATGATCGGCTGCACGCGGCTCCACGTCAACGAAGATGCGGCGATGCCCGCTTCGAGAACCACTGCGGGCGTACCGGTGCCCGCACATCTATAGTGAAGCCGGTGACCGCCGGCCAGGCCGAGCTCGCCCGGAGCGACGTACGAGCGCCGATCGCGCGCCGAACCGACGGCCTGATATAACATGCCCGCCAGCGCGCCACATCCGGCGGCCACGATCACAATCGTCCAGCCCATATCCCAGAATGCGCAAAAACCGGCGAAACCGGTTTAGCGCCGGCTCGCGACGGTATATATTCCCTTGCCACTCATTCATAAAGGAGAACCGCGGACATGCTCAAGAAATCAATCAAGCTTACGGTCCTGGCTCTTATCGTCGCTGCCGGCTCGGTTGCCGCGCAACAACCCGCCGCATCGAAGACGCCGACGGTGACGCGCACGCCGTTGGTGACCAAAGACCTGCCGATGCCCGGTGGATTTGTCGCGACCCTCGTAAGGGTGGATTTGCCTGTCGGTGCGCGCGAAGGGCGCCACATGCACTCCGGCACGCTTGTCGCCTACGTCAAGGAAGGTGCGTTGACCCTCGACCACGAAGGGAAGCCGACCGTCACGTACAAAGCCGGCGAGACGTTTTCGGTCGAGCCGGGCAACGTGCATGAAGGCATGAACAAAGGCGATGTTCCGGCACAACTCATCGCGACCTTCGTGTATCCGAAAGACAAGCCGATGACCACTCAGGTGACGAAATAGCGCAGCTCAGTAGAAATACGCCTGGAAGCCTTCGCGGGTGAACGTTTTGTAGGTGCCGTTCGCCTCTCGTACGACCCGTGGGACGGCAACAGGATCGTCAGGCGCATGGTAGATGCAGATCGCAAGTCTGGGTTTCCGGGCGGCAAGCAGCTGGTGCGCACCCGCCAGCGCGTGCCGCTCGGCACCCTCGATGTCCATCTTGATGAAGTCGACGCGATCGAGCTTCAGCTCGGCGAGCATGTCATCGAGTGTGACCGCGCGGACGGTGACCGCGCTGCCGCTCTGCGCGCCGGCGACGTGTCCCGTCTGGCTGGCGCTGCCGATTTCGAACTGAAGCGACCCTGGTGAATGCCACGCCGCCGCCTGCACGAGGCGGACACGCCCGTTAGCGATCTCTTCCTCGAACGTTCGTTCGAAGCACGCCGCGTTGACCGGATCTGGCTCTACGGCCACGACCAGGCGCGCGCCGCGTTGCAGCGCGATTCGTGAGAAGGTCCCCAGGTGGGCGCCGACGTCCACCACCACGTCGCTGTCGCGCACCGCGACAGGTCCCTGCTCGTAGATATCTCCGACAGCCTGCTCGAGCGTGAGGAGGTCGAGCTCGCGCCCATCCTTTTCGGTGCCCCAGAACTTACCCAGAGGCGTCTGCCACAAGACCGGACATGGCGCGGCGCCGCTGCCGACGGCGCGCGCCACGTCGAAGCGCTCGCGATGCGGCCACTCGGGCCCGACGCGCCGCAGCGCTTCGGTCCACGCCACCTGTGGCACGTCCCCCTGAAGCTTCAACTGGAGAAACCACAGGCGTGTGTCGAGCTCGTAAAGGGTACGCAATGAAGCGTTGTGCCGGACGAGGAAGATACCCGCACCGCCCGCGACCACGAAGACGATGCCGATCATCAGGATGAGTCGCCTGGGCGAAATCACGTCCCACAAAACGTACACCGGCCGGTGTGCGATTTCCAGCGAAGCGTCCTCGGGTGTAACATGCCGGAACCGTCAACACTCAGGAGGTTTGCCATGCTGACTCGTCGCGAATTCATCGGCGCGGGAATCGGGGTCGCGGCCGCCGCGCAGGCGCTCGCGCTGCCTGGCGACAAAATGCGCTACGCCATGAGCGGGCACCAGTTCCGCGGGCTGAAGCCGCATCCGGAAACGGGCATCAAGATGACGGCGCAGTACGGCTACCACGGGCTCGAGCCGTTCCAGGACGACATGCCGCAGTACTTGAAGCAGCCGCCCGAGGTCTTCAAGAAGCTGCTCGACGACGCGGGCATCGCGCTTTGTACGATCGGGAGCGGCGGCCAGTATCTCGACGCCGCACGCGTGCAGGAAACCATCGAGAGCAACGCCGCGCGCGCGAAGTTCATCTCCCATTTCGGCTGCAAGCACCTCAAGGTGAATCTGAGCCAGCGTGTCGGCCCCGAGAACCTGAGCGCGGCGAACGGCAAGATCCTCGCGAAGAACCTCAACGAAGTCGGGAAGCGGACGATGGAGTCCGGCATCAAGTTCGCCTTCCATCCGCATGCGTGGACGCTGGTCGAACGGCAGCCCGAGCTCGACATGATGATGGAGCTGACGGATCCGAAGTTCGTCTATCTGGTGCTCGACACGGGACACGCGACGCTCGGCGGCATCGATCCCGTCAAGGTGCTGCGCGACTACTACCCGCGCATTGCGTCCATGCACCTGAAGGACGCCGAAGCGAAGTACAGCACGGGTCGCGGGTGGCGCGGGCCGGCGCCGAGCGAAGAGGAGCACAAGCAGGTCAATCTGTACAAGCGGCTCGGCAGCGGCGGCGTCGATTTCGTCGCCGTTCTTCCAGGAGCTGCGCCGGCGCAACTACGACGGGTGGGTCACGATGGACTTCGATATGCCGCGACCGGGCGAAGGCACCGTCGAAGACGACATGAACCGGCACAAGAAATTTCTGACCGAAACGCTGAAGGGGCAGCTGAGAAGCTAGAACGGAAAATTATCTAGAAACTGAAATCTATAATCTTCGAAGTGAAGCTGCATCAGGTTCTCTTCGATGAGATTTACGCGCAGGGTGTTCGGCAGATCTTCGGCATTCCCGGCGATTTTGTTCTCAACCTGTACGAAGCGCTTTCGCAGGACGGGCGGTTCCAGCTCGTCACGTTCAGCCATGAACCCGCCGTCGGCTTTGCGGCCGACGGCGCCTCACGCATTACCAACGGCCTCGGCGTGTGCGTCGTCACCTACGGCGCCGGCGGGCTGAACCTGCTCAACTCGATCGCGTGCGCCTACGCCGAGGAATCGCCCATCATCGTCATCACAGGCGGGCCGGGGAAGTCGGAAAAACGCCTCGGCGTGCAGGTGCATCACGAGGTGAAGTCGTACGACTCGCAGTTCAAGATTTTTCAGGAGGTCACCGAGTTCGGCGCCGTGCTCGACGATCCGCGGACGGCGGTGCGCAGATATCCGCAAGGCAATCGAGGTGGCGCTCAAGTTCAAGCGGCCGGTCTATCTCGAAGTGCCCCGCGACATGGTCTTCGCCGATGTCAGCCCGCTGTCGAGCGTCGAGCAGGTGGAGCTGCGCGTCGACGCCGGCGCGGTCGAAGAAGCCGCGCAGGAGATCGTGAGCCGGCTCAGGGCGGCGAAAAATCCGGTGCTGATTGTCGGCGTCGAGGTGCATAGATTCCACCTCATCCCCAAGGTGCTGGAGCTGGCCGAGCGCCTGCAGATTCCCGTCACCTCGTCGTTTCTCGGCCGCGGGGTGTTTCCGACTCGACATCCGCAATTCATCGGCACGTATCTCGGCGGTGTCAGCCCGCAGCCGCTGCGCGAAATCGTCGAGTCGTCTGATTGTCTGCTCCTGCTCGGCGAGCTCGTCAGCGACACCAGCCTTGGCGTGTCGGCGGACCGCGTCAACGAAGACAACCTCATCGTCTGCGTGGCGCGCGAGGTGTTCATCAAGTACCACCAGTTCCAGCACACGCCCATCGACATGCTGGTCGATCGGCTGCTGATGTCGGATTTGCCCGTCCGCGGCCATATCGTCGAAGCGGTGGGGACCGACGTGTCGGCCGAAATCTTCGATCCGTTCAAGCAGGACGAGCAGATCAAGATGAAGCACGTCATCAAGCTGGTGAACGAATTCGTCGAGCAGCATCCGGATATGCCGCTCGTCGCCGACACCGGCGATGCGCTGTTTGCCAGCGTCGACATCCGCTCGAACGAATGCATTGCGCCGGCGTACTACGCCACGATGGGTTTTGCGGTGCCGGCGGCGCTGGGGGCGCAGATTGCCAGCGGGAGGCGGCCGCTGGTGCTGGTCGGCGACGGCGCGTTTCAGATGACCGGCAGCGAGATCTCGCACGCGCGCAAGTACGGTTGCAACCCGATCGTCGTGCTTCTCAACAACAGCCGATGGGAGATGCTGCAGGCGTTTTTCCCGGATGCGCGCTATAACGAGACGGTTGGGTGGCCTTTCTCGAAGCTCGCCGAGCTGTGGGGCGGCCGCGGATTCCGCGCGCACACGCCCCGGCAGTTCAGGGACGCGCTCGACGCGTCATTCGCCGAGGAGAAGCGCTTCTCGCTGATCGAGGTTGGTTTGCAGCCCGGAGATATCTCGCCGATTCTTCGCGGGTTCGTGCACGCGGTCAAGACGCGGGTGCATGCCAAATAAAGAGGGCAAAGGGCAGAGGGCAGAGAGCAGGCAAAGAGCAGCGAGCAGGGGCTCTTGCACCTGCCGGCCATGCTGCTGCTCGCGGCGCTTTCGATTGTGTGGACATGGCCGCTTGCGCTGCACTTCGGCGACCACATTCCCGGGCTCGGCGGCGACAACTACAGCTTTCTCTGGAACCTCTGGTGGATGCGGAAGGCGTTGAGCTCGCCCGAGCTCGATTTCTTTCAGTCGTCGTATCTCTTCAGCCCGTTCGGCGTCGACCTGATTAATCATCCGCACACCGCGCTTCAGGGATACCTCTCAGCCACTGCGCTGGGTGGACTTTCGGTGATCCAGGCCGAGAACTTGTACATCGTCATCTCGGTGTTCCTGAACGCCGTGTGCGCGTACGCACTGGTGTTCGACATGGTCCGTGCACGCCGCCTCGCGCTCCTCGCCGGCATCGCGTTCGGTGGCTCGCCGTATATCGCGGCGCATCTGCTCGGACATTTCGATCTGCTGACGGCGTGGGTCCTCCCGTTGTTCGCGTTGTGGCTTCGACGTTCGCTTCGGAACGGCAGTGTCACAGCGGCAATCGGCTGCGGTCTCTGCGTGGCCGTGAGCGCATACGCCGCGTACTACCACGTCGTATATCTCGCTGTCTTCGCCGTTGCATACACGTTCGCATCGTGGCGTGTGTTCGGTGTGCTCCGCGAGCCTCGCCCACAGAAGCAGTCGCTCTTCAGTGTGCGACTCGTCCTGATCGGGCTGATGGCAGCCGATGCGTTTCTCATCATCTTCATTGCCATTTCCGGCGGCGGGGTCATCAGGCTTGGCGGCGTCGAGATCTCCGCACGCAGCGTGCAGAACCCGCTGCTGGTGTTCTGGCTGCTCGCGTTCGCGTGGCTATTGACCAAGTGGCGGATCGCGATTCGCTTCGAGCGCCCTTTGGCGGATGCGTTCTGGCGCGGCGCGCAGACGCTGATGATTACCGTCGCGACGTTCGCGCTGGTGTGCCTGCCGCTCATCGCGCAGGCGTTCAGGCTGGCATTTTCCGGCCGTTACGTCAGCCAGACATATTTCTGGCGCAGCGCTCCGCGCGGCGTCGATGCACTCGCGCCGCTCGTCGGAAATCCGTTTCATCCTATGTACGGCGGTGCCGTGAGCGCGCTCTACGCGAATCTGGGTCTCGACCGCATTGAAGCGGTCGGCTGGCTCGGCATCGTCCCGATCGTGGTGCTGTCGATGGGACGAGGCACGTGGTTCGACGGCGAAGAGGCGCGCCGGTGGAAAGTGGTTCTTGCTGTATTCGCCATCTGGGCGCTCGGGCCGTTTCTCACAGTCGCCGGGGTTGATGCCGGGCTTCCGCTGCCGCAAGCCCTCGCGAGATTTGTGCCGCTCGTCGAGAACGCGCGAATGCCCGGCCGCGCGATGGTGTGTGTGTACCTGGCGCTCAGCGTGTTGATGGCGCAGCGCCTGGCGGTTGAGGCCTGAGGGCTGGCCTGAAGGCCGGCACTATACGACCGTAGTGCCGGTCAAGTCGGCCTGAAGGCCAGCACTACAGACGTAGTGCCGACCTTCAGGTCGGCTTCCACGCAGCCCACAGACGTAGTGCCGACCTTCAGGTCGGCCTTCACTCGGCGTCGCGTCGGCGCTCGGCCGGCCTGCTGTGCAATGGGCGTTGCTGGTGATACTCGCGCTCGACTATCTACACGCGCCGGTTCCACTCACGGCGCTCGACCGGCCAGCCGTGTACGAGCAGCTCGCGACAATCTCCGACAACGGCGCCGTCATCGAAGTGCCGTTCGGCATCGGCGACGGCTTGTCGACGGGGCGGGGAAGCCAGGATCGCAGGCTGCTGTACCACGCGACGATTCATGGCCATCCGGTCGTCGGCGGCTACATCGGACGGATGCCGCCGAATGTCGCGCAAGCGTATGAGGTGATGCCGGTCGTCGGAAACCTGCTGAGGCTGTCGAGCGGAGAAGAAGCGATCGAAGAGGAGTCGCCGACGTCGCTGCCGTTTCGATACCTCGTGCTGGACAGCGACAAGGCATCAGTCGAGCTGCTCGACTACGTCCGCCAGACGCTCGATATGGACCTGATTGCGTCAAGCGGCGGCAGGCAGTTATATGCCGTCCAGGGCGCGAAGCCCACGAACATCAGAGCGTCGCGATAACCGGTATTCAGGTGCGAGCGGTGCGGGAAAGCCACTCGGTGACGTCGAAAAACAGGCGCTTCAGGGAGCCGTCGGCAAGCACGACCTCATACGCGTCGTACGTCCGACCCTCCACCTGCAGCATCTCCTGCCGCTTCAGCGTCCACTCTTTCTGCCGCTCGCCGTACCATTTGCCGAGAAGCATGAATTCCGCGCCCGCGGCGCTGAGGCCGCGTGGCGTCTTCTTGATGACGATGGCGGTCTGAAGCGTGTCGCCCGGCCCGCCAGTCACCACGAGCGTGCCTTCGTTGATGGAGAGGTCCATTGGTTCAGTTAATGATCTCGGCTCGCTTCCGCTCGCCAGGCAATCATCCTCGATGATGCGTGGAATAACAACGAGGCGTTGTTAGGGAAGCGTGGATGCAACGGCCATTGTGCGCCGAGCGCCGGCCATCGCAACGACGCTGTGTGCGTGGACGATCTGAAGATCCGCTACAACGGCAATCGCGCCTATTCAATTTTACGTAGAATACGAGAAATGTCCCAAATTACAGGCCCACCCGTCAAACGAAAAGGGATATGAAGCATGGTCGAGCGCATAGCTGAACTACAAGCGCGTATTGACCAGTTGACCTCGCGCATTGACCAGATGCAGCTTGGCATTGACGCTATAAAACTGCACACCGATGGTATAAATCAGACCGCTCTACGCAAGCTCCTAAAATACGGTGTGTCATATACCGGGGATCAACAGATATTGCCTCCGGTCGGAATTCCTTCGACTTTTTACGCCGATGCGTATTTTGCGAGCCAGAATTGGTGGCAAGAGGAACGGCAGGATTGGTGGCGGGGTCAGATTGATTGGCTCGAACTGTTAAAAGTGGATCGAGCGCAGCTACCCGCGGCGAACAATCGTGAAGGATACGCTGGTGACCAACACCTGACGTACTGGATCCATGGTTATCGTGATTACCGCAAGGCGCTCGCAGCGGTAGAACCATATGGAGTCTTGAATGGTAGATACTTCGACTTCGGCGGCTCGACTGGCCGCGCGTTTCGACACTTCGCTTTCCAAAGCGAAAAGTGGGACGTATGGTCGTCTGACTTTAACGCTGCCTCTGCAGAGTGGAATCTGAGATTCTTCCCTAAGTCGATAAAAACATTTTTAAGCAATAGCAATCCCTCGTTGCCTCTGCCTGATGAGTATTTCAACCTGGTCACCGCCTATTCAGTCTTTACGCATATCAATGAGACTGAAACGCCTTGGCTGTCTGAGCTCAGGCGTATTCTTAAAATAGGCGGAGTCGCGCTCATTTCCATACATGACGAAGTTACGTGGAGAAATCTTGTAAAACCGCTCCAAGATGCAATTATTCGTTATCGGCCGGATATTGCCGACCTAAAGGAATTGCCGGAGGGGAAAACGGTCATAACATTCAGGGAGGACGATCCGTACAACTGTCATGTCTTCCATAGTAGGGAATATATTGAGCGAGTATGGGGGCGCTTTTTTGAAATTTGTGAAGTAATGCCGCTCTATCATGACCAGCAGGCTGTAGTCATGTGCCGGAGGTTAAGTTAGTCTGAACCGGGCCGGCGTGCCGGAAACCGTGGCGAAGGTCACCGACACAAAACCCGGCAGGTCACGGCCATTTGTAGACAACCGCTCATTTGGCCGGAAGTCTCGGAAGCGGAATTGGTTAACATGTGGTGACCGGGGCGGGGATTGAACCCGCGGCCCGCGCATTAAAAGTGCGCTGCTCTACCACTGAGCTACCCGGTCGGCAGCAAACACCGAATTCTATCAGAGAGGGTTGCCCCGCCGAAGACTCGGTTAGCGGCTGCGCGTTACCGCTTCAAAGTAATCGACACACCTTCGCCAGAGGGGGCGACGATTGACGTGAGCACGGCAGGGCTGGAATGGATAGTCTTGAGAAAATCTGCCATCTCGTCGCGTTTATTGATGACGTTGTGGCCAAGGAACAGGCCGCCCTTGTCCATGCGCGGGAACACCATCGAAAAGAACTTCTGGTAATCGCGCTTCCACGCATCGCAGAAGACGAAATCGAACGTGCCCGGCACTTTGGGAATTTCGGCAAACGCATCGCCGGAAATCACCTGCACGATGTCCGAAAGGCCCGCCTTCTTCACATTGGAGGCAGCTTCAGCCGCGCGCGCCTTGTCGTATTCGATCGTGACCAGCTTGCCGCCCGTGTCGCGCATGCCCAATCCCATCCAGATAGCGCTGTAGCCGCTTGCGGCGCCGATTTCGAGAGCCCGCTTCGCTCCGCGCGTGACGACCAGCAGCCGAAGAAATCGTCCGTCCTCTTCGGACACGGCCAACTGGTCCTTGTCGGCCGACTTGATCTGCTTCAGGAGCGCGTCCACATGCGGAGGCACGTCCTGTGCGAATGCGGCGGACGGAAGCGCAAACAGCACAAGCGAATACGAGGCCAGTCGTTTCATAGGTCTCATTGTAGGAGCAAACGCTCTGCGTCGTCGCGTCTTTGCGGTGAGATGCAAATCACTACGCGCACGAATGCCGCGGCCGTCGTGGCCGTGTGGCGCGCATCGGCGATGTTGTCTGGAATCCCGACGCCGCGAAATCCGGCGGCGGAGATGAACAGCCCGCGATGACCCGCCAATCCGGCGTCGATGCGGCGCATCAGTTCGCCGTGACCGACCTCCTGCTGCGGGCTCGAACGATTCCACCGATACACGCGCGTCATGATCGGCGTGCCGCGGATGTTGAGAATCTTCGTCAAGTCGGCGAGCGCGGCGCTCGCGAGCTCGGCATCGGTTCTGGCCAGCACGTCCGGATCGCGCGCGCCACCGAGAAAGGCGCGGAGCAGTGCTTGTCCTTCCGGGGCACGGTGAGGCCATTTGGACGAAATCCACGCCCCCGCGGTGATGCTCAGGCCTTCGGCGCTCGGGACGACGAAGCCGGTGCCTTGCAGATCGTGGCCAACCGCAGAGCGCGGGAACGCAAAAACGACTGTGGCGGTTGAGAGATACCGTATCGACGCGCACGCGTCGGATAGCGCCAGTGTCGATCGGTCGCAGCAGATCGGCGGCGGCAAACGCCGGAATCGCGAGGATGACGGCGCGCGCGCGAATCGGCGCCTGGCCCGCGATGTGGACGATGAAGCCGTCACGCTCTTCGATGCGCGTCACATTCGAGCCGAACCGCACGGACTCCTTTGGAACAGCCTTCATCAACCCGTCGATCAGCTCGGCGAGTCCATTGGGAAACGACCTGAAGACGCCGTCGGAGTTGAGCGGTCCTTGCTCCCGCCGGAACGCTCTGATGACGCTGCCGGCGCGTGCTTCGGCGTCGATCAATCGCGGAAATAGCGCGCGCATCGACAGCCGCTCGACGTCGCCGGCATGGATGCCCGCGAGCAACGGCTCCGCAATATAAGTGACCGCTTCCGATCCGAACCGGCGCCGCACGAATCCGGCGATCGATTCGTCGCCCGCCAGTCGCGCGCGCGGAATCATGACCTCCGCGGCCATCCTGAACTTGGCCGGTGTGCGGAAGAGCGTGCTTTTGACCAACGGTCCGAGCCGCGTAGGAAAGCCGAGAATGGAAGCGGCCGGCAGCGGATGCAGCTCGCCGTCACGCAGAACAAACGCGGTCCGCGGAAGCTTGGTGGGGAAGAGGCGGTCGCCGAGGCCCAGCTCGTTGCAAAGCGCGACGGCGGCCGGCTTCTGCACGAGGAGCGAGTCGGGCCCTGCGTCGATGATGAACTCACCAACGCGCTCCGTGAGGATGATGCCGCCCGGCCGCGTGTCGCGCTCGAGCACGAGCACCGAGCGTTTCCGCTTGCCCAGCTCGTACGCGGCCGACAGACCGGAGACGCCGGCCCCGACGACTGCTACGTCGACGTCATCAGTCACGCGTGCGCAAGTCGGTACCGGTGCACATGTTGCGCGAGCGCCTGCACGTGATCGACCGGCGTCGAAGGCAGAATGCCGTGGCCGAGATTGAAGATGTGTCCCGGACGTCCGCCCGCCCGTTCGAGCACGTCGTCTGCGCCCGCGAGCATGCGGTCGAGCGGCGCGAGCAGCAGCGTCGGATCGAGATTGCCCTGGATCGCGCGGTCGGGGCCGATGCGATCCCATGCCTCGTCGAGCGGAATGCGCCAGTCGGCGCCGATGACGTCGCCCCCGGCCTCGCGCAGATCCTGGAGGATGTTCGCCGTACCGGTCCCGAAGTGGATCGTCGGCACGCCGGTGCCGCGAATGGCGTCGAAGATTTTCCGCGTGTGCGGAAGGACGAATTCGCGATAGTCGGCCGAGCTCAGCGCGCCTGCCCACGAGTCGAAAATCTGAATCACCTGCGCGCCTGCTTCGACCTGCGCCTTCATGTATTCGCCCATGAGCGAGCCGAGCAAGTCGCACAGGCGGTGCCACGCGCGCGGGTTCGAATACATCAGGGCTTTGGTGAGGGCGAAGTTCTGCGAATGTCCGCCTTCGATCGCGTACGAGGCCAGCGTGAACGGCGCTCCGCCGAATCCGATGAGCGGCACGCCGTGGGGACCATCGAGCTCGCGCCGAATCATTCGAATGGCCTCGAGCACGTGCGCGAGCGCCTCCCGCGGTTCGAAGCGCCGAAGGCGATCGATATCGGCTTCGGTCCGCAGCGGATTCTCAATCGCCGGTCCTTCGCCACGGACGAAGTCGAACGGGATTCCCATCGGCTCGAGCGGCAGCAAGAGATCCGAAAACAGAATGGCCGCGTCGACGTCGATGCGGCGCACGGGCTGCATCGTGACCCGCGTGGCAAGCTCGGGCGATCGGCAGATGTCCAGAAGCGAATGGTGGCTGCGAATTTCCCGGTACTCGGGCATGTAGCGCCCGGCCTGCCGCATGAACCAGACGGGCGTGCGGTCGACAGGCTCGCGCCTGCACGCTTTGAGAAAACGTTCGTTCATTGGCGGGCGAATCGTACTACAGCCGACTAAAGGCGGCACTACGACTGTTCAGATGGGCTACGACGTTCGATAGATCTGTGCATCGAGTCTGGCCTTCAGGCCAACTTCAGGCTTTTAAGAGATTTCTTGCGAGGGCGAGCAGGTCTTCGAGCCACAGCGGCTTGAACCGCACTTCCGCGCCGAGGCCGCGCAGCTCGCGCGAGACCGCATCATCGAGGAAGTAATCGCCGGTGACGATGGCGACCGGCATTTTTGAGAGCGCGTCTTTCGACCGCAGCGCTCGGAGGAATTGCAGTCCGTCGACGAGCGGCATCCGCAGGTCGAGGATGATCGCATCGGGTCGCGAGCGTTCGGCCTGGTTCAAGCCGGTCTCTGCGGAAAGAGCGGTGACCACGTGATACCCCTCGAGGCGGAGCATCCGCTCGAACGTCTCAGTGACACTGGGATCGTCGTCTACGATCAGAATCGTGCGAATTGCGGTTGGGGTAGATACTGCCACGCTTGACGTCTGCTTGGGGGTCTCGGCTGCCATTGTAACCTGTCGGGGAGACTTATCGGACGCGATGGCGTCTATTCGATAGCAAAACCCCCTAAAGTTGGGTCTTGTTTACATGGCATCCATGTTATAGTCGCGATTTCGTGAGCCCCATCCTCGTCAGGCCGGTGCGGGAGCAGCTCGAGCACGACCGCGTCATCCGGCTCTTACAAAACAAGTTTCGCCGTCGCTTCGATGTCGGCATCAACCCCGGCGCCGAGCAGAACAGCCCCATCGGCTCGGGTCTCTCGGCCATTTATCCGGATGTCGTGCTTATCTCGCAGGACAGGGGCCGCAAGGTCATGGCCGTCATCGAGGTGGAGACCGTCGAATCGGTCAACAACCTCGAGGCATTGGCCGAGTGGGTCCCCTACGGCCGCCTGAAATCCCCCTTCCATCTGTATGTGCCGGCGGCGATGGTCGATGTCGCCAAGCGCCTGTGCACGGACAGCCATATTCCGGTCGCCGAGATTCACACCTATCACTGGATCGGCGACGAGATGCGCTTCCTGCCCGCGTACAAAGCGCCGGCGGATGGACGCACGGCAGCCGCGCGTCCCGCGGCCGCGAAGCCTGCGAGCCCGAAAGCGAAGCCGAAAGCCAAACCGGCCAAGAAGAAACCGGCGCCGAAGCCGGCCAGGAAAACCGGACGATCACCGAAGCGCAAATAGCTTTGCCATCCTTGCGGTTTACCCGCGACAAGCGCGGGTATGAAACAACCTCTCTCGTGCATACCGGCCGTCGCGGCGGCCGATCGCGGCCGCGCATTCTTTACTGGTTCCGCACGCCGCCGGGCGTCAAAGTCGGGCGGCCGGCCCTGGACGAGGCAGCGATCCGCTGGATCGAAGAACACAACCCCGACATCGAATTCGACTGGCCCAAGATCCTCGAGGCACAGCCGCCTGCGGCCCCGCCTGCCGAAGACGCGCGCAATCGCCGCGGACGCCGCGATCGGCCGCGTCCCGCGCGGCCCGCGCAGGGGCAGCGTCCCGCACCGCCGCCGGCTCCAGCAGAGCCGCCCGAGCGTCAAGACGCGCAGCCATCGGACCTGGAGCTCGTGGAACTGGAACCCTCGGAACCAGAACTTTCGGAACCGGAACTCGGAACTGGAACCGGAACTGGAACCCGACCCCCTCGAGCTTGAACCAGCGGAGATCGCACAGGCGTTCGAGCAGTTGACGCATCCTGAAGCCGAAGAGGCCGTCGAGCCGCCGGCGATGCCCGTCGAGCAGCAAGTAGGGCGCGAACAGCTCACACGGCTGCGCGCGCGTTACGCCGAGCTGCTGACGCGAATCGCGGAGAGGGGCGGAGACGTCGAGCGGATCGAGGCGCTCCGCGCGCAGGCCGAATCGCTGAACCCGGACACCTGGGTCACAGAGGAGGAAGTGCGGCAAGGCATCGACTCGTTCGAGCCGAAGATTCGCGATTTACGCGCCGCGCTTGGACTGCGGCGCCGGCGGCGGTCCAGAAGAGGAGGGCGCCGGCGGCGCGGGGGCGCTGGTGAAGGTGGGGCACCGCCCGCGGCCGGCCCCGAAAATGGCGGAGACGGGTAAGGGGCAAGCGGCTATACTCAATTCAAGGTCTTCCACCATGACAAGAAAACGCCTTGCACCATGGCTCGTCGCGGGTCTCATGGCCGTCGTCCCGTTTTTTGGCGGCACGCCCAGCGCGCAGCAGCAGCCTGCGACACCCGCACCGGCACCCGCACCCGCCACGCCCGATGTGCCGAACCCGACGTTCCGGACATCGGTCAACCTGGTCAGCTCGGACGTGATCGTGCGCAACCGCCGCGGCCAGTTTCAGGCCGATCTCACCAAGGACGATTTCGAAGTCTACGAAGACGGCGTCAAGCAGGAGCTCAACTCGTTTACGCTCGTGCACGGCGGCCGCGTGTATCAGACGCAGTCAGCCGCAGCCGCAGCGCCCATACGTGAGGGCATCATCCTGCCGCCATCGCGGCCCGTCAACGACGCCGCCGGACGCATCATCATTTTTGTCATCGACGATCTTCATCTCGAGTTCCGTGACACGCACCGCATACGCCGCCTGTTCCGCGACATGGCGAAGGAGCTCGTGCACGACGGCGACCTCTTCGGCATCGTGTCGACCGGCACCTCGTCGATCGCGATCGATCTCACCTACGACCGCACCCGTATGGAGGAAGCGGCGAACAAGATCACGGGCGGCGGGCTGAAGCCGTCGGAAATCATCCAGCAGTCGTCCACGGGCGAGACGCCGCAGGAAGTGATGCATCGCGCGAACGTGGCCTTCGAGACGGTGTACGACATGCTGAATAACCTCCAGCAGACGCAGCATCGCCGCAAGGCGGTGGTGCTGATCAGCAACGGCTACGATTTCGATCCGTTCGCCTCGTCGCGCGCCGGCACCGCCGACCCCGTCTTCCTGAACAACCGCAACGTCGATCCGAACGATCCGAGCTACGCGCTGATGAATCAGGGCAACCAGTTCAACGACGCGGAGCTGTCGATGCGGCTGGCCGAGCTGACGCGGCAGGCCAACCGCGCGAACGCCACGTTCTACACGTTCGACCCGCGCGGCCTCGTCGCGGGCGGCGACATCGACGAGCCCGTCGATCCGGTGGAGTGGGAAAACCACCTGCGGAAGTCTCAGGACAGCCTTCGAGTGCTCGCGGAGCTCACGGGCGGCATCGCCGTCGTCAACACCAACGATCACACCAAGGCGCTCAAGCGTATTGACGCTGAAACGAGCGACTACTATGTGCTGGGCTACTACTCGACGAACCCGGATCCAACCCAGCGGCGCCGGGTCATCGACATCAAATTGAATAAGAAGGATTCGGAAGGAAACAACCTCGACGTCGTCTACAGACGCGAGTACACGCTGAAGCCGGTGGGCGCACCCAAAAACAAGGGCTAGCTAACTGTTCTGACGGCCGTCATCATCGGCGTCGCGGCAGGGGCGCGGTCGGCGATCGTGTGATTTCGCCGGTGACCGTGCGTCTTGCACGCATCGCCCTTCTCCTCGATGTAGTTCACATCACGATTCGTGGCCAGCTCGCGGTAGCGACCGACGATGCAGCCACAGCCGAGCGTCGTGAATCCAAGTAGCCGAACAAAACTACCCATGGCGAGCCTCCGTGCAGCGCTTGAGCAATTCCCGTACCTACGACGGTACTGTGTGGCTGCTACAGAGTCATAACGACGATGTGAAGATGTTCGAACTTTTTAGAACATTCTGGACGTTTTCGTCGAGACGCGCGCGGTTGGGGAAGATGCGCGCGTGTGCCTCGTTTAGCCACGACGTGCGTAATTTTGGCGCACGAAACCAATCACTTGGATAACAGGCCGCGGAAGCGATCGAGATCCAGCGCCCGTTGCGACGAAGCAAGCGCTCTCGCAGTGACGATTCTGTAAGCGAACGCGAGATGTCCGGCGAGCGAGAGCGCCATCCATCCGGGTTCGTGCGCGACCGCAAGCGTGGTGAGAAAGTTGAGCATCGCGGCGGCCGCGAACAAGGCCGAGAACAGCGGATCGAGTCCGGACGGGTACTTCGCGCCGTAGTTCATTGCCGTTGTTTCCCATCCAGTTGTGCCGGCGCGCTCTTCATGGAAGACCTGAAGGTAGCGCCCGATGCGCTCGACGCCGGTATGGACGAAGAAGTTGATCTCGAACGTCGCAGCCAGGACAAGGAGAGGCAGCAGTGCGATCACCCCTGAAAGCTGCGCCGCACGGAGCGCGACAACGAGGGCGCTCATCGCAATCAGACCCACGATGACTACACAAATCCGTAATGTGCCGCGCTCCCGGATAGTGGCGCGAAGGCCGTGATATTCGGCTGCGGAGTCGTCGTTCATAGGGCTCCTGCTGGATATCGAACGATATCCTGTCCATTTTCAGTGCCTTGAGGCATTTTTTCGCTTGGAGCCTCTATCGGGGCTTTGCTAGAATACCGATGAAACATATAGAGAACTGACGTTTGTCTATTTACAGGACCTTCATCGGCGTCACCCGCCTGACCGTTCTGTGGCTTGGCGTAGGCCTCTTTGCCACGGATGCGGGCGCAAGTGCCATCCCGACTCCCGCCAGCCAGGCAGCTCCGGCCGCCGCGCAGGCGTCTGCGCCAGCCAAGAAGATTACCGCGACCGCCCAAGGCCCGTGCCCGCGCCGCGCGCATCCGTGCGGCTCGCGCCAAGTCGTCACGGTCGGCGAGAGCGCTGGCGGAAGCCAAGACCCCTCGATTCCGGACCGACGAAGCGGGAAACGTCGTCCCCGAAATCCGCGCCGCCGCGGCCATCATCTACGACCCGGCCACCGGCAAAGTGCTTTACGAAGAGAATTCCCAGGACGAGCGCTCCATCGCCAGCATCACCAAGGTGATGACCGCGATTGTCTTCCTCGAGACGGCGACCGACCTGAACGAAGAAGTGCAGATCGTGCGTTCGGACACCCTGCGCGCGTCCACGACGTATTTGCGCACGAACGATCGGGTGCGCCTCTCGGATCTGCTGCACCTTCTGCTGATTCCATCCGACAACGCGGCCGCCCGGGCGCTGGCGCGCCTGTCGCCGCTGGGTTATGAGGGCTTCATCGCCCGGATGAACCAGAAGGCTGACGACCTCGGGTTGAATCACACCGCCTACACCGACCCGTCAGGCCTCTACGCCGACAACATCTCATCGGCCTACGACATGGCGCGGCTGATTTCGTTCGCGTCCGAAGACGATCGCATCGGGCCCATCATGCGGACGCCCGAGTACTCGTTCCGCACGATAGCCGCCGCCCGCCGGCCCGGGCGCGTGGTGACGGTCCGCAGCACCAATCAGATTCTCCGCAACGGCGACATGGACGTGCTCGGCGGCAAGACGGGATTCATCAGCAAGGCGGGCTATTGCCTGGCCACGCTGTTGAAGATGCCCTCGGGCGGCCCCTCGCTCGCCGTCGTCGTGCTCGGCGCGACCTCCAACCTCGGCCGCTTCTGGGAAACGCGTCACCTGATGACGTGGCTCTCGGAGCGAACCGGCTCGCTCAGCCTCGCCACACCGGCTGTCTCCACAGCCAAGTAAATCTCTTTCAGCTCCACCGCAACGACGCTACGACGCAACGAGTGTCTTTTCTTATGAAAAGGCGTGTCGTTGCGTCTTGCTGCAGGAGTCCGTCGCGTCGCCGCGTCGTGGCGGTGAGACTCAGCTCTGATAGCCGCGCTGGATGGCGGCGGCGTCCAAGGGCAGCGTCGCGATAGAATCGACCGCCAGGAGCGCCGGGCGGCTGCCGTCACGGCCGTCGAAGGCCTTCAGGTACCGGCGGCACTCGTCGCACGCGTAGATGCGATATCGCCCGTCCCGGCTCGTAAAGGACGTGATGCGGCTGCGATCGTGGTTCTCGCAGTAGGGGCAGGTGATGGCGTCGTAATGCCACTGGCCGGTGCAGCGGCCGCATATGAGCAGACGTTCGGCCGCCTGGTTGATGAACGCGAATTCGGGCTCGCCGCCGCAAAGCGGGCAGCACGGCTGGTGCCAGTCGCTGAGCTCCAGACGCGGGAGCAGCGCCTCGGCGCAGCGAGCCAGGAACGGGCGCATCGCGAGCAGCAGCACTTGATCGAGCAGTTCGCGCTCCTGGCTCCGCTCGTCGGTCTTGCGTCGCGCAGGGGCCATCGCCGCCTCATACCACGTAGCGACGACCGCTTCTATCTGACCGTCGCGGGCCAGTCCTTGAATGCGGTCGTAATCCGACGTTTCCAGCGTCTCGAATCGGCGGAGAATGTCGGCGGTCTGACGGATCATCAGCCGGAAGTCGGTCCAGTCGATGGGGATGTCCTTGAACTGCAGCGCCGGCAGGCATTTCTCGTGGTCCGGCTTCCGCCGATCGAACGTGGCGGATGGCAGCGGGACCCTCGCTTGCACACGCCGCTGAACGCCCAGAAGCTCGATCTGCATGTCGGCCGCCGACGCCAGGTCTGGTTGGGCCTTCTTGAGTTCGCGCAACTCCCGTATTTCGCGGGATTCGGTGCGCGCCGGGCGTTCACCGGCGCGGTCTGCCGGGCGATCGGCCGGCGGATCTGTCTTGGGAAAGGTCACCTCAGGATTGTGACTCAGTGGTCGTAACTGATGCAATAGTATCCGGACGCCGTTCAATCGACGGCGTCTTCGTATGAGCGTCTCGATACTCATGGTCGGGTCGGAAGCGCTTCCGTTCTCCAAAACGGGAGGGCTGGCCGATGTGCTTGGCGCGCTTCCCTTGGCGCTGGGCAGGCTCGGCCATCGGGTCACCCTCGTCACCCCGAAATATCGTAGTGTTCAGGCGCAGGGCACGACGCGCACCATTCACGTGACCGGCGTCGGCGGAGCGATTGCGGACACGAAGGTGATCGAAGTGCCGCTCGCGGAGAACGTCAAGGCGGTCCTCGTCGATCGACCCGAGCTTTACAATCGCGACACCCTCTACGGCGCAGGCGGCGACTATCCCGACAGCCCCCGGCGCTTCGCCTTTCTGTGCCGAGCCGCGCTCGAGTACGCGCTCCAGTCGGGCGAGGCGTTCGACATCCTGCACGCTCACGACTGGCAAGGCGGTCTTGCGCCGGTTTACCTCCGGACCCGCTACGCGAACGAGCCGCGGCTCAGCGGGATGACGGCGATCTTCACCATCCACAACCTCGCGTACCAGGGAAATTACCCACCCGATTGGTTGGCGCCGCTCGAGCTCGGGCGCGAGATGTTGTCGATGGATGCGCTCGAGTTCTGGGGCCAGATCAGCCTGCTGAAGGGCGGCATTCGATTCTCCGACAGCATCACGACCGTCAGCCCGACGTACGCGCGCGAGATCCTGACCAAGGAGCATGGCTTTGGGTTCGAGGGCGTGCTGGCAACCCGGGCCGCGGATCTGCACGGCATCCTGAACGGCATCGACACCGACCGATGGGATCCGCGCCGCGATCCGTTTCTGCCGGAGCCCTACGACGAGCACACGCTGGAAAAAAAGGATGCGGCCAAGCGTGCGCTGTTCGACTTACTCTGCCCTGGGACGCCGTTCGAACGCTTCACCCGCCCGCTCGTAGGCATTGTCTCGCGCCTGGTCGACCAGAAAGGGTTTGATTTGATCGCCGAGCTCGCCGCGCTGCTGCCAAGTTACGGCAGCTTTGCCGTGCTCGGAACGGGTGACCCCCGGTATGAAGGGTTGTTTCGCGATTTGGCGGCGAAATTTCCCGAGCGCTTTGCCGTCAAAATCGGGTTCGACGAATCGCTCGCGCACCTCATCGAGGGCGCGGCCGACATCTTCCTGATGCCGTCCCGCTTCGAGCCCTGCGGCCTGAATCAGATGTACAGCATGCGCTACGGTACCGTCCCGATCGTCAGGGCGACGGGAGGGCTCGACGACACGGTTGCGGATTACAATGACGCCGCTGGAACCGGCACTGGCTTCAAATTCGTGCCGTACACCGCGACTGCGCTGGTGGAGGCCATGAAGCGGGCCCGGGTGGCTTTTGCTAACCCCAGCGCGTGGAAGAAATTGCAGGTTGCGGGAATGGCGCAGGATTTTTCCTGGGACCGATCGGCGCGCGAGTACGTCAAACTGTATGAGACGGCCGTTCGAGACAGGCGGCCGGGGATGCGTGGGTAGCATAGGGAACACGAACCCTGCGAACCTTACGGACCCATCAAGGAGTGAGTGAATGGCCTCTGACAAGATTCAGATTTTTACTGATGGCAACTTCGGAGAAACCGTGGTCAAGTCCGACAAGCCCGTGCTGGTCGACTTCTGGGCGGAGTGGTGCGGGCCGTGCCGGCGTCTGGCGCCGACCGTCGATGCGCTCGCCAGCGACTACGACGGGAAGGTGACGGTCGGCAAGCTGAACGTGGACGAGAATCCGAATACCGCCGCGCAGTTCATGATTCGCGGCATTCCGACGATCCTGATCTTCAAAGGTGGCGAGATCGTGGAGTCGATCGTGGGCCTTGCCGACAAAGATCATCTGAAGCAGCTCATCGACAAGCACGTCTAACGCCCGACACCACATGAGCCCACATCGGAACGTCGTCATCATCGGGTCCGGTCCCGCCGGGCTGACCGCGGCGCTCTATGCCGCGCGCGCCAACCTGAAGCCGCTGCTCATCGAGGGGCTCGAAGCCGGCGGGCAACTCATGCTCACGACCATGGTCGAGAACTTCCCGGGTTTCCGGGACGGCATCATGGGACCAGAGCTGATGGCCGACATGCGCGCGCAGGCGGAGCGCTTCGGCACCGAGATTGTTCAGGGCAACGTCTCGAAAATCGAGGTGAACCGCTGCCCGATCAAAATCGAGGTCAGCGATCACATCGTCTACACCGAGTCGCTGATTATCGCGACAGGGGCATCGGCACGTTTGCTCGGCCTGCCGTCAGAACGCACGCTGCTCGGGCACGGCGTATCCACGTGCGCGACGTGTGACGGGTTCTTCTTCCGCGGCAAACCGATCGCGGTGGTCGGCGGGGGAGACTCGGCGATGGAAGAGGCGATCTTCCTGACGAAGTTCGCGTCGAAGGTGACGGTCGTGCATCGACGCGACACGCTTCGCGCGTCGAAGATCATGCAGGAGAAGGCGTTCGCCAACCCCAAGATCGAGTTTGCGTGGAACAGCGAGGTCGAGGACATCCTGGACGTGAAGAAAGGGGAAGTCACGGCGATAGTCCTGCGCGACATCCAGACCGGCGAGAGGACCGAGCTTCCTGTCGAAGGTGTCTTCGTAGCGATCGGCCACACGCCGAACACGAGCCTGTTCAAAGGGCAGCTCGAGCTGGACGCAAACGGCTACATCGTCACGCACGACGGCACTCGCACGAGCATCCCGGGCGTCTTCGCGGCGGGGGACGTGCAGGACCATATCTACCGCCAGGCGATTACCGCGGCCGGAACCGGCTGCATGGCGGCCATCGACGCGGAACATTATCTGGACCGTGTGCCGGAGACGGCGGCGGACGCGCAGAATCTGGAAACTAAGATCTAAAATCTGGAATCTGGGACCTGGAACCCAGGAACTCAGAACCGCTATAATCCCGCTGACGCGCCGAAGCGGCGCGGGGCGATGGGGCCCCGCTAGCGGAGGCGCGATGCCGGGGGGCAGGGGCCCCGGATAAAAAATGTGGACAAAAATGATGAGCGGGCCGCGCAAGAAGGCCCCCAAGACGATAGCCGTGATCGACCCCGACCGATGCTTCGGCGCGTTCGCGTGCTCGATTTGTCAGGCCGCGTGTCCCGTCGCCGGCTGCATCGTTGAGGAGAAAGACAGGGACGGCCGGATGGTCTGCGCCGTGCGGGCCGATCTCTGCATCGGCTGCGGTCTGTGCGTCACGCTCGGCAATCCGACGGCGCCGCAGATTCGAGAGTTTGGCTGTCCGCCCGACTACGACGCCATCAACATGATGCCGTTCGACATGGTGGTGAAGGTCCTCGAGGCCACAGACAAAGAAGAAAGCACGACGTCCGCAGCGGCCTCGCTGTAGGCTCTGGGCTCTGGGCTCAGGGCCCAAAGCCCAAAGCCCAAAGCTCGCTACCACCCACAGCAATCCGTCTTGAAGCCGCAGCCGGCGCATCGCCATACCGCGTGCATCCTGTACATTTCCGCCCCGCACCGCTCACACACCATCTGGTCGTCCTTCATGTCGCATTTGGGAGGGTTCAGAGCCGACCTGACCGGCGTGATGGTCTCTTTCTTGGGTGTCTCCGCCATTGAGGGCATTATAACGAGAGCGACGAGCGGCGGAGCGGGACGAGGAGTCCCGAAGACTGATGTTCGAAGGGCGTGACCTTGGAGCGGAACTCAAGGAGACCTGGCGCATCACGCGGTTGTCGGCGTGGCGGGCGGTCGTGGAATTCTACGAAGCCGACAACCTGACATACGCGGCGTCGATTGCCTACTACGCGCTGCTGTCGTTGTTTCCGTTCGCGCTCATTACCGTCTCGATACTCGGCAGCGTGACCTCGGACGACACGACACGGCAGAAGGTGCTGCTGTTCGCGCTGCGCTACTTCCCGGGGCAATTCGACTTCATCCTCAGGCAGCTCGACGCCTTTCGCCAAAATCCGATCCGGCTCGGCGTCGGCGGCGCCATCCTTCTCGTGTGGGGCGCGCTCGGTGTGTTCGGCGCGATCAGCACAGCGGTCAATCATGCGTGGGGTGTGGAAAAGGCGCGCAGCTTCTGGAGCCACAGGATGTTTTCGTTCCTGATGCTGCTGGCGGCGGGTCTCATGCTGATGATCGGGCTGCTCGGCGCGACCGCGGCGCAGATTATCGGCGCGCGATGGTTCGCCGGCGTGTCGGAGAGCCATCCGTCGCTCTACGTGATGCGCGGCTTCCTGATCCGCAACGCCTTGATCCTGCTGCCTGCCCTCGTCTTCGGATTGATCTATTACTTCGTGCCCAACGTCAAGGTGCTCGTCAAGGACGTGTGGCTCGGCGGCTTGATCACCGGCCTTCTGTGGGACGCCGGCTTCAAAGGGTTCTCGTGGTTCGTCCGCGACGTGTCCCAATTCACACGCATTCACGGTTCGATTGCGACCGTGATTGTGTTCCTGATCTGGATTTATTTCTCTGCTGTCATCCTGCTCTGGGGTGTCGAGTTCACCGCGTCCTACAGCAAGATGCGGCGCGACATCCGGGCAGCTGGAGCCCAACCGAATGCCTAACCGTCTGGCTGCCGAGCGCAGTCCGTATCTGCTGCAACACGCCGACAACCCCGTCGACTGGTACCCGTGGGGTCAGGAGGCATTCGACCGCGCGCGCGAGCGCGACCGCCCGATCTTTCTGTCGATCGGCTATTCGACCTGCCATTGGTGCCATGTGATGGCGCACGAGTCTTTCGAAAGCCAGGAGATCGCGGACATCCTGAATCGCGACTTCGTCTCGATCAAAGTGGATCGCGAAGAGCGGCCCGATGTCGATCGCGTCTACATGACGTTCGTGCAGGCGACCACCGGATCGGGCGGCTGGCCGATGAGCGTCTGGCTGACGCCCGATCTCAAGCCGTTCTATGGCGGCACGTATTTTCCGCCAGACGCGCGGTGGGGCCGGCCGGGGTTTCCAGAGATCCTTCGAGAGATCGTGCGGGTATGGCAGCAGGAGCGCGCGAAGGTGCAACTGTCCGCTGAGAACCTCACAGAGCAGATTCGAGGGCTGCGGTCGGTGCCGCCCGGCGGGGCAGTGCCGGACACAGACTCTCTGAAAGAAGGAGTGGCGCAGTTTGCGCAGACCTTCGACCAGACGCGCGGCGGCTTCGGCACCGCGCCCAAGTTCCCGCGGCCCAGCGAGCTGCTGTTTCTGCTGCGTGAGACCGCCCGAACCGGCGACTACACGCCGGCGTTCATGGTTGCCAAAACGCTGCAGCCGATGGCGCTCGGCGGCATGCGCGACCATGTCGGCGGCGGCTTTCACCGGTATTCGGTCGATGCCAACTGGCGCGTGCCGCACTTCGAAAAGATGCTGTACGACCAGGCGCAGATCACGCTTGCCGGCCTCGAAACCTATCAGCTGGCCGCCGATCGGTTCTTCGCAGAAGTGGCGGAGGACACACTCGAGTACGTGATGCGTGAGATGACCAATCAGGAAGGAGGCTTCTATTCGGCCGAGGATGCCGACAGCGTGCCGCCCGAAGATGCGTCGAACCCGCATGCGCACAAGACCGAAGGGGCGTTCTATTTGTGGACGCAGGCGGAGCTCGAAGCGTTGCTCGAGGACGACTTCGACGTGTTCCGCTACCGCTTCGGCATTCGGCCTGATGGAAACGCGCCCGAGGATCCGCAAGGGGAGTTCACCGGCAAGAACCTGCTATATGTCGCGAGCAGCATCGAGGAGGTGGCCGAGCGCACCGGCAGGTCGCGCGAAGACGTCGAGGCGTCGCTGCAGCGGTCGCGCATGGCGCTGTTTCAGGCGCGTCTTTCGAGGCCGAGACCCCATCTCGACGACAAAGTGCTGACCGGCTGGAACGGCCTGATGCTGGCGGCGTTCGCCAAAGCCGCCCGCGTATTGCCGGACGCCGACGCGCGCGCACGCTATCTCGATGCGGCTACGCGGTCGGCCGCATTTCTCGAGCGCCATATGTGGGACGCCGGCCGTCAAATCGTGAAGCGACGGTACCGGGAAGGGGACACAGCGATCGACGGATATGCGGAAGACTACGCGTATCTCATCTTCGGCCTCATCGAGTTGTTTCAGGCGGGCGGCGATCCGCATTGGCTCGAGTGGGCGCGTCAGCTGCAGAAGCGGCAGGACGAGCAGTTCTGGGACGGGGAGAACGGCGGCTGGTTCAACACCACCGGCGCGGATCCGAGCGTGATCCTGCGGATGAAAGAAGACTACGACGGCGCCGAGCCGTCGCCGAGCTCCATCTCGGTGATGAACCTGTTGATGATGGCGCACCTCACGAACGAAGCGGAGCTCTTCGAGCGTATCGACCAGACGCTGAAAATGTTCGGCCCGCAGATCGGCAAGGTGGCGCGCGCGGTGCCGATGATGATGGCCGCGCTCTCGACCTATCACGCGAAAGTGGCGCAGGTGGTGATCGTCGGTTCGCGCGACGATGTGGCCACGCAGGCGCTGCTGCGTGAGGCTTCAGCGAAATACGATCCGTTCGCGGTGATCGTGCCGGTCGAAACAGGTGAGCGGCAGGCGGCGCTCGCACGGATGCTGCCGTTCATCAGCGCGATGAGCATGCGCGAAGGGCGGGCGACCGCGTACGTCTGTCATGACTTCACGTGCGACGAGCCCGCGACCGATGCGGCTGGACTCGCCGAACGGCTGTCTCGTACAATCGCCGTCGATAACTAAATGGAATTACAGGTAGACGTATGGCTTCGCGGCACTGATTTCGCCAGGACTCAGAACCTTTCCGGCATCGGCACCGATCCGGCTGCGTGGACCGATCAGGACGTCGCGAAATTGTTGAAGGCGATGCTGCTGGCGATCCACCGCGCGAAGAACCCGGGCTCGACCGACACTCCTGTGTTCCTGCGCGGATTCAGCTGGATCGTCAACCCGTTCGAAGAGAGCGGGGTTGTCATCGCGATCGAAATTCAAGCAGGCGCGGCGGTTTCCGGCCCCTTCCGGATTGACAAGAAGCAGCTCGAAGACATGATCTCGCGCGCCATCGCGCAAGCTCCGGCTTCGTCTGCAACGTCGATTCACTGACTACGAGAGACGCTTATCTTCAACGTGAGCCGCAACCGTGCTCACGAAGACTGCGATGAGCGTTCTTCGCGTCTTCGCGCCTTCGCGTCTTCGTGTTAGGCTTCATACTGGCAGCCTCACTTTGCCGCTCAACACCGGTGCAAACAGATCGCCGTGGCGTGCGATGCGCTTCAACACCACGTCCATGGTGAATTGTTCGGAGGTAATGCCACGCTCGATCTCGGCCCACGTCACCGGCGTCGACACGCTGGCGACCTTGGTCGGGCGCACCGAGTACACGCTCGCGAGCGTGCGGCCCCATGCGTTCTGGTTGTAGTCGACGAGCACGCGGCCCTTCGGCCGTTTCGCAACCCGGTACTGCGCGGTCATGATGTCGGGATGGCGCTCGGCTAACGTCATCGCCAGCGCTTTGGTAAATGTCCACACGTCTTTTTGCGTCGGCCCGCGCTTGATGGGCACGTAGACGTGCACGCCCTTCGAGCCGCTCGTCTTCGGATACGACGGCATCTTCAGCGTGTCGAGCGCCTGTTTCAGGAGGAGCGAAGCCTCGAGCACCTGCTCGAACGGCGCGCCCGGTCCCGGATCGAGATCGAAATGGAGATAATCCGGGCGGTCGACGTCGTCGCAGCGCGCGTACCACTGGTTCAGGTCGATGCACCCGAGATTCACGACCCAGAGCAGCGCGGCTGTGTCGTCGATCATCGGGAAATCAATGACGTTGCCCGAGTCGTGCTCGATCGAGCAGGTCTTCAGCCACGACGGGCGCGGTGATGGCGTTCGCTTCATGAAGAAGAACTCGCCGTACGCCCCGTGCGGATATCGCTTCATGACCATCGCGCGCGCCTTGATGTGCGGGAGCAGCGCAGGTGAGACGGCCGCGTAATACCTGAGGAGATCGCCTTTCGTGATGCCGAGGTCCGGCCAGAACGGCTTTCGCAGGTTGGTCAGGCGCACCACGTTGCCGCCGACGCTCACCTCGACGTTGTCTGCGTCCGGGAGGACGAGCGAATTGAGCGTCTTCGGACGCGGCGGCACTATCGGAGGCTACAATGCGCCGATGGCGCCGGGCAAGCCGCGTTGCCGCGGCTCGCGCCGGCGGTGGGATAGGCTACACTGTCGCCATGCCAGCAACGACACGAACGTTTGGGCTCATTCTGATCGTGCTAGGACTCGCGAGCTACTTCCTGACGGACCGCGTCAGCGTCACCGCGCTGATTCCGGCCTTCTTCGGCGCCATTTTCGTGATCCTGGCGTTGGTGGCTCGAAGCGAGCCGGCGCGCAAGCACGCGATGCATGCCGCTGTCGCGCTCGGGCTCCTGGGGTTTCTCGGCACGCTTCGCGTCATCCCCGCGCTTGCACGCGGCGAGTTCAATCGACCCGCTGTGATGGCGCAGCTCGCGATGATGGTGTTGATGGGCATTTACGTGGCGCTGGGCGTGAAGTCGTTCAAGGCGGCGCGGCGCGCCCGGCTGGAGCGACAGGTCAGCTGATGTCGGTTTTCGGCTTGCACCCGAGATCGAAGTGAATGGCGGTGTTGTAGGGCTTGGCGCCGTGCTCCCGCACGACATATCCCACGCCGGTTACGACCGTCTTGGTCTCCGGCTTGGTGAGGAAGTCGATTTCCACCTCGACGCGTTCGCCGATCTCGTAGGGCCGTTCGGTCTGCAGCAGCACTCCCGTGACGCTCAGGTTGATGACCTGCCCTGGATGCCACTTGGACTCGGCAATGGAACGCACACGGGCAGGCCACGCCACGACGTGCCGGCACGCCCGCCGCGCCTCCACTCGCTCCATCGCCGTTCGGCACAGCAAGATTCGAGCGCGGAGCACGGAAACGAGGCTTTCGCTAAGTCATAGAGCCAGCACGACTACCGCACACACGAATCTGTGATCGGCATCGTCTCTGCTCGAACACAGGGAAATAATTTCCGCTTCGTGAAATATTTTCGGCAGCGAAATCCGATGCGCGTGTTAAACTTACGTCGGTTTTTGCTAGTGCTGCGCTGCTTGCCGGTGTAACGAGCCTTTCCCCTGACTCGCTTCTCCCCACATCCTGCTTAGCTACGAAACGAATGCCGGCCCGGGCCCATGTTGGGTTGCGGGCAAATGTGTGCCGCTAGTACGCGGCCAGCCCCGAGCGTAGCTCGGGGGCAGAGGAGTCAAGATGAGTCGGAAACTGTATGTCGGCAACCTTTCGTACCAAACCGAAGCCCCCGAACTTCAGCAATTGTTCGAGCAGGCCGGGACGGTCGAGGACGTCAAGGTCATGAAGGACATGGCTACCGGACGTTCGCGCGGCTTCGCGTTCGTCGAGATGAGCACGGATGAGGAGGCGGCCAAGGCCATCTCCGAGCTCAATGCGGTCCAGTTCGAAGGACGCAATCTCACGGTCAACGAGGCCCGTCCCAAGACCGAGCATGGCGGCGGCTTCACGAACAACGGTTCGCGCCGCAGCCGTAACGAACCGCGCTGGTAACGAGGGTCGAACGCGAGAGGAGCCAGCCGAACGTCGGCTGGCTCTTTTTTTGCGTCCGCCAGTGGGAACCTGAATCCCACGACCGGCCGCCAGAACCGCTGCAGGCACTGAATCGGCTGTCCCTTGACGGCATGCTGGTTGATACTCGTCGTGACATGACCGGTCTTGGCCAGGACCTTCGGTACGCACTGCGCAGCCTCTGGAAGAGTCCCGGCTTCACAGCCGTCGCCGTGCTGACTCTGGCCCTGGGGATCGGCGCGAACACGGCCATCTTCAGCGTGCTCAACGCCGTGATCCTTCGGCCCCTTCCGTATCGCGCGCCCGAACAGCTGGCGATGCTCTTTTCCGAGATACCGACACAGGGACTTCGAGAGGGCAGAACCGCGTACGGCGACATCGAGCAGTGGCAGGCCCAAAGCCGCACGTTTGCGGACATGGCCGTCTTCGATCCGGTAAGGCTGACACTGAGCGGCGCGGACGGCGCGGAGCAGATCAGCGTCAACAGAATATCGGCGAATTACTTTTCGCTGATGGGAGTGCAGCCGACGCACGGCCGCACGTTCACGGCCGACGAGGCCGTGGAGCGGCAGCGGCTTGCGCTCATCAGCCACAACTTCTGGCAGACCCGCTTTGGCGGATCGCTCGATGCCGTTGGTGCGACGCTTGTGCTCGACAGGCTTCCGTCGCGCGTCATCGGAATCCTGCCCCCGCAGCTCGATGATGCCGACGTGTGGGAGCCGCACACGTTGTATTCCAACTGGGACGCGCTGCGCAGTGCGCGCGGCGCCGGGCCGTGGTTCGTCGTCGGCAGGCTGCGCCCTGATGCGTCAATCGAGCAGGCGCAGGCCGAAATGAGTGCGATTGCACGGCACATCGACGAGCCGTCGGCCGGCTCCGCTTCGCGCGGCATCAGCGTTGTGCCGTTGAGCGTGTACGTTACAGGAGCGCGCACGCGGACAGCGCTGTGGATGTTGACCGGCGCGGTGTTGTTTGTCCTCCTCATTGCGGTGGCCAACATCACGGGACTCTCGCTGGCCCGAAGCGCTGGACGCGCGCGCGAAATCGCGATCCGATTGGCGTTGGGAGCCAGCCACGGGCACATCGTGCGGCAGCTGCTGATCGAGAGCGTGATGCTCGCCGGTGTCGCCGGACTCGCGGGCGTGGCCGTGGGTGTGGCGGGCATGCGCGCGATTCTTTGGTTGAGACCCGCCGGCCTGGCGCGGATAGACGAAGTCGCGCTCGACCCGGGCACACTTGCCTGGACGTTGGCGCTGTCGCTCGTCTCCGGAATCGTGATTGGTCTCGCGCCCGCGCTTACCGTGACACGGCGAGGTATGAAGCCCGCCTTTCAGGAAGGCGGGCGGGGCGGCTCTGTCGGGACCGCCGCGCGCCAGTTTCGAAAAGCGCTGGTCGCCGCGGAGTTCGCGCTCGCGATCGTGCTGCTCGTCGGCGCCGGACTGCTCACTCGCAGTCTGCTGAACGTCGAGCACATGAATCCCGGGTTCAACCCGGAGCGCGTGCTGCTGATGCAGCTCGCCAGCCCTGTTTTCCCATCCGCGGCTCAGCGCGTCGACTACTTCGAGCGGGCCCGTGCGCAGGCGAGTGCCGTTGCGGGCGTCGAGCGCGCAGCCATCGCGAGCGAGTTTTTCATCGGAGGGAATCCCGAGCGCCCGATTACCGTCGAGGGGAGCGAGCGCGCCGAGCCCGAGCGGGTGCGGTTCCGCAGCGACGAGATCACGCCGGAGTTTTTCGATACGGTCGGCACGCCGTTGGTGAAAGGGCGTCCGTTTACGCCGGCCGATGGGACGAGCGGGCCGAAAGTTGCCATCATCAACGAAGCGATGGCAAGACGGCTGTGGCCTGGCCAGGACCCGATCGGCCGCCGGTTCACGCTGGGCACAGCTGGCTCGGGCAATCCGCCTTTCACCGTCGTTGGCGTTGCCGCCGACATGCGCCGGCAAAACCTCGAATCCGATCCGCTGCCGCAGATGTTCGAGCCGCTCCCGCAGAATCCGTCGAGGCTCGTGACGCTGCTCGTGCGTACAACCGCAGAGCCGCGGCAAATGATGGCGGCGGTGCAAGCTGCGGTGCGTCAAGTGGCGAAGGACGCGTCGGTCTACGGTGTCACGACTTTGGAAGATCGATTGGGAACGTTGAGCGCGCAGCGGCGTTTTCAGACCTCCTTGCTGCTGGCGTTCGCGGGGATCGCGCTCGCGCTGGCCTCTGTTGGCATCTACGGGCTGATGCGATACTCCGTCGCAACCCGCAGGCGCGAGATCGGCATTCGCATGGCGGTCGGCGCAGATCGCGGTGCGATTGTCCGGATGATTCTGCGCGAGGGCTTGAGTCTCAGCCTGATCGGTCTGGTCGTGGGGCTCGTCGGCGCAGTGTGGCTCGGTCAGCTTCTCTCAGGACTCGTGTTTGGCGTCGCGCCTTCCGATCCGCCTACGTTCGTCGCCGTGTCGGTGCTGCTGACGTCCGTTGCGGCGGCGGCATGTTACCTTCCCGCTCGACGCGCCGCGCGAATCGATGCGGTGGCGGCGCTGAAGTACGACTGAGCCCGGATTTGCGGCAGCGACAAAATCGACACCGCAGGTTCTGATTCGGCACAAATTTCGTTGGTTCTCAATCTAACGAAAGCTCGTGCACTCCGGTAAATAGCTCTCCTTCAAAGACTTAATAACATATCGTTGCCGTGTCGATTCCGGTCCGCGGTTTGCACTGCCATTGCATCCCCTGGCTGTCAGCCGCCCATAACGGAGATACACGCATGGAATCTTGCGGAAAGATCCTTGTCGTCGATGATTACGCTCCGAATGCCACGGGAATGCGGGATCTACTCTCCGCCGCCGGATATAGCGTGCGGGTGGCATACAACGGCGCCGACGCGCTGAGCCTTGTTGCCGAAGACGCGCCCGACCTTGTGCTGATTGACGTCGTCATGCCGGGCATGTCCGGCGTGGAATTGTGCCGGGAACTGAAGACGCGCGACCGCACACGGCTGACGCCCGTGGTGCTGATCACGGCCAGCCAGGACAGGGGACATCGGCTCGCAGGGCTCGAGGCCGGCGCCGACGATTTTCTCGGCAAGCCGGTCGACCTGCAGGAGCTTCGGACACGAGTGCGTTCGTTGCTGCGCGTGAAGCAGCTCACCGACGAGCTCGAATCGACCGAATCGATCATGACCATGCTCGGGCATATCGTCGAGGCCCGGGATCCCTACACAGAAGGACATTGCCAGCGGCTTGCGGAATACGCGGTCGCGCTCGGCCGCACTCTCGGCCTGGATGCGACCGACCTGGATACGTTGAGCCGGGGCGCGGTTCTGCATGACGTCGGCAAGATCGCGTTGCCCGACTCCGTGTTGTTGAAGCCCGGCCGCCTGAATCGCGACGAGCTTGCGCTGATGCAGGAGCATCCCGTTGTCGGGGATAACCTGTGCCGGACGGTGCGTTCGCTCGAGCGCGTGCGGCCGATCGTCCGATCGCACCACGAACGGCAGGACGGCCGCGGTTACCCGGATCGTTTGCGCGGCGACGAAATCCCGTTGCTCGCGCACGTCGTTGCCGTCGTCGATGTGTTTGACGCGCTGACCACGACGCGACCGTATCGCGGCGCCATGACCGCCACGGAGGCTTACGACATCATGCTCAAAGAGGCGGCCGCCGGCTGGTGCCCCGTGACCCTGGCGCAGGCGTTCGTCGATCTCCACAGCAGGAAGTACCTGCAGGTGCCGGTGCGACAGCACGCTCGAAAGCCGACGGCGGCGTTCGTGCAGCTGCCAGCCTGAGTCATTCTCACGCTGGTCGCGTTCTGTGCTAGGTTGCGCACGTGAGCACGCCAGAGAAGATCGCGATCGTGACCGGCGCAGGCAGTGGAATCGGCCGAGCGGTCGCGATCGGTCTTCTCGAAGACGGCTACGCCGTCGTCCTGGCCGGCCGGCGCGTAGACAGGCTGGATCAAACTGTGCGAGAAGCCGGCGCGTTCGGCGCACGCGCGCTGCGCGTGCCGACTGACGTCCGCGACCCGGTTGCCGTGGAAGCGCTGTTCGCGGCGACCCGCGATCGATTCGGCCGGCTCGATCTGCTATTCAACAACGCAGGCGTGGCTCTACGCGGTGCACCGCTGGAAGATGTGACCATCGACGAGTGGAGATCCATCGTCGATGTGAACGTGACGGGCGCGTTCCTGTGCACGCAGCAGGCGTTTCGGTTGATGAAGAAACAGCAGCCGCAGGGCGGCCGCATCATCAACAACGGATCGATTTCGGCGCATGCGCCGCGGCCGCATTCCGCGCCTTACACCGCGACCAAGCACGCGATTACGGGCCTGACAAAGTCGACGGCGCTCGACGGCCGCCGGTACAACATCGCCTGCGGGCAGATCGACATCGGCAACGCCGCGACCGAGATGACCGCGACGATGGAGTCCGGCGTGCCGCAGGCCAATGGAACGACGGCCGCGGAACCTCGCCTGGATGTCGCCCACGTCGTGCGGGCAGTCCTCTATATGGCGAGCCTTCCTCTGGATGCAAACGTTCAGTTCATGACGGTGATGGCGACCAGGATGCCGTTTATCGGACGCGGATAGCGCGTCCTTATGCGGATCGTCGTCCGTCTTTCACGGGTTTGAGCGGGGCGATGCGTGCAGCCTTGCGCGGATCAGGTATGTCGACCTGCCACATGTGATCGCAGCCGCCGCAGTAGTAGGAAAGCGTGACTTTCGTGCCGGTGATGATGCGTTCGAGCCGCACCAGGCCCACGCGTTGACACTGTTCGCAAGGCGTGTGCTGAGACATATCAGCCACTCAATTCCAAACCAGGTTGAAGAGGGAACTGACCGCAGAAATGCGAGGCAGTCTCCGCCATCTTGAGGCGGGGAGAAGGGCGCGTCAAGGGCAAGCTTCACACTCATTTGGTCCAGGTACGAAGCTGTCCGCGACCCTATGTCTGATGTGTGAGCATCCCTCATCCGCGGATTGGGATCCCACGGTGGGACCCGTTCCATGGCGCGCCCGGCAGTGTCACTGTTTTGCAGGCTTCCGACCGATCGCTCGAAGTCTCGCTTTCATTTGCTCAGTTCTCTCCGTATCGCGGTCCTTGGCTGTTCCGTTCGAGCCCGCAATTGTCGCGGTGGACCAACCCTTTTCAACTGGCAATCCGAATGCTTCGGGGTGCAGGTATGTACCCACCGCCGCATCCGGCTTCATCTCTTCGACCTGGATCCGGTTGGCGTTGGCGAAGGCGTCGTGACGAATGCCGGTCACCTGCCAGGACACTTTTCTGCCGCTTACGCCGCCGGCAATCCTGAACTGATTCCCGGCGATTTCGTCGGCGATATAGGGCACGAACGCGGCACCCATGGGAGTGAGTTGATAGCGGAAGTCTTCATTCAGCGCTTCGAACCAGTCCGGCAGGGTGACGATCGCCTCGCCGGCGCCGTCAAAGACGGCGACACCGTCATAGATATTTTTCATGTCGGGCGATTCCACGAAGGAGTGGGACAAGTACTTGTTCGCCGGATCCAATGGATGATCGATGCGGAATGCGCCTGCGCTTTTGGTAAGGGTGCCATTCACGTCCACATTGCCGAAAAAAACCCCGGCACTCCCTCCCGTTCCGCCATCGCCAACGATGCCTGCGCCGTTGGGGTTGTTGCGTGGTGCCAGAGACTCCGACTGAACGGCGAGCGTACCTCGCTACGCCGATGCTTCCTGGACCGGTGCTGGTAACAGACAAGCCGGTCCAGCGGCTGCCCCGGCGGAGACGGTGACGGGCGTTGATATGGTGGTGAGAGCAGGCTTGTACCAAGAACTTCGACACAGCGCCCAACATGAAGTTGATCGACGGGGTCGAGGCGATGTTGTTGATCCGGTATTCGTGGGTGACGTTGTTAAAGCCCTGGAACTGCGCCGAGCGCCCAAACTGGTCGTAGAACAACATCCCCGAATACGACGTGGCCGTATTCGCCCAGGTTCTGCACCGCCAGCCCCGTGATCGGCCCACCCGGGTTCGTGAACCGCAGGTGCAGCAGGTCAAAGGGGGTCGTGGTGCCGATCCCGACCGCCCCCGTCGGCACGACGGCACTCGGCGTCTCGTAGACCGCCGAATTGCCCACATCCGACGCGTTGACATACTTGGCGAGAAAATTCGTCGTCCCCGGCAACACCGCCGCGAGGCTGGGCCCCTCCGTCGCCGTCACCGCCGCCGACGACACCGTCGATGTCTCGCGGCCGACGCTCTCGGCCGACGCCGCCGTCGGCGCCCGCAGATACGCCGAGGCCGGCAGCCCGCCGAGCGTCTCCGCATCCGACGCTTTCAGCGCATACGGCACGCTCGCGATGCGCACGCGCGCCTGCTCCCGTTCGCCGGCGCGCTCGAAGAGCAGGCTCATCCACTGCCCGTCGCCGGACGCAAACACCTCGGCCGGAATGCCGGCCGGATCGCTCGCGCCGAGCAGCAGCGTGAAGCGGCCCGTGGTCTTCTCGATCGCCACGGTCTGCCGCTCCTGCCACACCGGCAGTCCGCCATCGGCGTCCGCGTACACCGACAGCGTGACGATCTCGACGGCGGACGGCGGCTGGCCATCCACCGGCTGGAACACGCCCGAGATCTGAATCAGCCGCGGCACCGTCACTGACGGATTCGCGGGCGCTGATTGCCCGAAGGCTGTGACCAGGGAACTCAGAACACAAACGAGCGTTAGAAGGGCAATAGAAATCCGTCGCATATGGGCGGCTCCTTGTGACCTGTTTCTGTCGTTGGTAGGACCTTTTGCCGGGGGCGGGGATCGAACCCGCACGACGCTTTCGCGTCACAGGATTTTAAGTCCTGTGCGTCTGCCAGTTCCGCCACCCCGGCGTAAGGGGGAATTATGGCACGCGCAACCACCACGCCAACACGCTCATGTCGTTGCCTTCGCGCGCTGTAACTTGTAGTCTGGAACGCCGTACACGAAAAACAAGGAGAGTGCCGTGCACCAATTCCCCACAAGCAAATGGACCGACCTCGCGAATGAGCTCGGAGTCGGCTTCGCGGCTCGAGTGCCGAAGCACGACGAGTCGGATGCCTTCGTTGCAGAAAATTATGCGGAGTTGAAAGCACGCAAGGTGTTCGCGGCCGGCGTGCCGGAAGAGTTCGGCGGCGGCGGCGCCAGTGTGGCCGATCTCGCCGGGATGCTGCGAACCCTCGCGCACCATTGCAGCTCGACCGCGCTGGCGTTGTCGATGCACACGCATCTGGTGGCGACGGCGGCCTGGCGCTGGAGGAATCAGAAGGCGCCGGTCGACGGGCTGCTGAAGCGCGTCGTTGCCGAGGACCTCGTGCTCGTATCCACCGGTGGGGCAGATTGGCTGCTCGGGACGGGCAAGGCGACCAAAGCCGACGGCGGTTATCGCGTCACCGGACGGAAGATTTTCTGCAGCGGCGCTCCGGCGGGCGGTCTCATGATGACCACCGCCGTCGTCGACGATCCAGTGGATGGCCCGACGGTCCTCCAGATTGCCGTTCCGACAAGCGCCGCCGGCGTCAAGATCGAGAACGATTGGAAGGCCCTGGGTATGCGCGGTACGGGCAGCCATGACATCTCGTTCGAGGACGTGTTCGTGCCCGATGCAGCCGTTGCGCTGCGCCGCCCGAGCGGAAAGTGGCATCCGCTGATCCACGTCGTCGCAATGGTGGCCTTGCCCGTGTTCAACGCCGTATATGTCGGCGTTGCGGAGGCCGCCCGGGATTTGGCTCTGGAAGCGGCAAAAAGGCGGAGGGACGATCGCCTGGTTCAGGCGCACGCCGGCGAGATGGAGAACGAGCTCACGTCGGCGCAGCTGGCGCTCGCGCGCATGATCGACATGGCGATGACCATGAAGCCGGGTGTCGAGACAACGGTCGAGATGATGTGCTGCCGCACCATCCTTGGACGCGGTACGCGCGCCGCTGTCGACAAGGCGATGGACCTTGCCGGCGGCAGCTCGTTCCTTCGCAGGAACGCGCTCGAACGCCTGTTCCGAGACGTGCAGGGCGTTCGCTACCATCCGCTGCAGGAAAAGCCCCAGACCGTGCTCGCGGGCCGCTTCGGCCTCGGGCTGCCGCTGGACGAGTAGCACGGTTGTCCAGAAAACAGTCAGCGGGGCGTAGAAATTTCCAACAGCCCCGCCGACGCGTGCGCTTCTTCGTCCACGGGTGTTCGAATTCAAACCTTGCTGCTCACCGCTCGCAGGCGCCGTGTAGTCGGCACCTTTGGTGCTAGCCCTAATACCTCAGATCACGCCGGTCGCATTACACGACACACGCGAGTGGCAGATTCCTTGCTACACGCACGTACGTGTTCGACGCGTCCAGATAATATGTGATAGCGCAAATGGGTTTGCGCGTCGATGAGGATGAGGTATGAGGAGAAGACAGCAAGCCGTCAGAAAAGCCGGACGACCGCCCGGAGGCATCGATGGACAGCGCGTGCGGGACTACCCGCAGGTCAGCATCCGCGTGCCGCCGAAGTTGTATGCGCAGCTTGCGGCGTTGACGCGCACAACGGGCTTATCGCGTCTGGAGATCTTCATTCGGGCGATCGACTGCTACGAAAACACGCTGCGGACGCAGCGCCGGAGGCAGCGAAAAAAGGCTGCATGATGCAATAGCGCGCCGGCGACGCCGGCGCGCCTTCGCTTTTCAACCGCCGCCAGTTCCAGTACACTTGCCCGTCAGGCCTGACTAACTCTTTCTCGAAGGGAAAACGTGATGAAGAAAGTGCTGGCTCTCCTCGTTGTCGCGGCGTGTGCGCTTCCGGTGTTGGCGGGCGCGCAGCAGGCCGACAACGCGAAAATGGTGCAGGCGTTCTCGGCTCAGGCGCGGCCCGACTGGGGAAACCTGCAGGTGATTCTGCTGAACGATCGCACGGTCGAGGCGCTGTTCGGAGCGTCGCCCGCAAAGGCGGCGTTTCGCACGAAGGCGCGCATGACGAGCGTGTTTTTCATTCAGGGCACCGCGAACAAGGAATTCGAGCTCAAACCGGAAGTGACCGTCACGCAGAAAGGCGAGACCCTCCCCGGAAAAGTGACCCCGATGAAGAATTTCACCGGCGGCAAGGTGGCCAAGGGCGAGCAGTTGCAGGGACTCGTCGAGTTGCCGAAGAAGCTGGATCTGTACGAGCCGTTCAAGGTGACCGTTGGCGGTCAGAATGTGGACTTCAATCTGAACGACGACGACGTGCGGGACTACGGGAATCGGTAATGACTGAAACTGAAATCTGGAATACTAGAAACTAGAATCTAGAACTACAATCTAAAAGGGCCGCGCGAAGTGATTCGCGCGGCCCTTTTGTGTTTCAAGGCAGCGTCAGAGCGACCAGCTCGGCCGGGCGGCCGGCAGCAGAGACGGCGACGACGATGTACTGCTTCTTGTTCACCATGTAGGTCATCGGCACGCCGGTGGTGTTGGCCGGCAGCAGCGTTTCCGACACGATGTCTCCGGTCGCTTTGTCGTACGAACGGAACCATGATCCCTGCTGTCCGTTCACCGTCACGAGCGGGCCGCGCTCGCCGGCGAACAGCAGGGTCTTCGTCAGCATGATGCCCAGGCGGCCGCCGCGTCCGGTGCGTGGAATCGTCACGCCCTTCAGCCGCTCGTGGTTCTTGATGTTGTCCGGCGTATCGCCGATCGGCTGCATCCAGACGTGTTCGCCGGTGTTCATGTTGATTGCCGTCACCCGCCCGTACGGCGGCTTGATGAGCGGCAGTCCGAACACCGTTGTGGGTGGAAGATTCGCGCGCGCCGGCGCCGCACCCGCCGCACCGCTGCACCTCGCTGCACCCGGTGCGCCCGCGCCTTCCGCACCCTCAGCACCCCGTCCTCCGCGGCCGCCGCCTCCACCGCCTTCCCGCCACCGCCGCCCTGGATGAAGTTCATGTTCGATCGCGACGGGTCGTTCACCAGGCTCAGCCGCGTGGGATTGGTCGTCGAGAAGATGTAGACGATGCCCGTCTCCGGATCGAACGCGCCGCCTTCCCAGTTCGCGCCGCCTGTGGCGTTCGGGAGCATCAGCGTGCCCGCCTTGCCGCCTTCGCCCGGCGTGATCGGCGGCGTGAAGATCGGACCGATCTTGTGGAGGCCGGCGATGCGGAGCGCCTCCGCCTTCAGCTCGGGTGTCCAGTCGATCAGATCCGCTTCAGAGACACCCTGCCGATCGAACGGCGCCGGCTTGGTGGGAAACGGCTGCGTCGGCGAGTACCATTCGCCCGGCACGTTGCCCTTTTCCACGGGCCGCTCGACGATCGGCCACACAGGCTGGCCCGTCATGCGATCGAAGGTGTAAATCCAGCCTTGCTTCGACGGCACGCCGATGGCCTTGATCGGTTTTCCGTCGACTGTGATGTCCATCAGAATGCCGGGCGCGGGGAAGTCCCAGTCCCAGATGTCGTGATGGATCGACTTGGAAGTACCAATACCGTTTGCCGGTGTTGAGGTCGAGGCTGACGACGCAGTCGGTGAAAAGGTTCGCGCCTGGACGGTGGCCGCCGTAGTAGTCGCCTGTGGCCATCTCGGTCGCGAGATAGACGCGGTTCGCGGCTTCGTCGATCGTAATCGCGCCCCAGTTGCCGGCATTGCCGGTGTAGGACCACGAGTCGTTCTCCCACGTTTCATTGCCCTGTTCGCCGGGCTGCGGGATGGTGTGGAAAATCCAGAGCCTCTTGCCGGTGCGGACGTCGTAGCCGCGGACGTAGCCCTTGACGTTCTCCTTGGTGCGCGGCGCGCTTCCCGGTGTGTGGGCGGCGCCGACGACGACGACGTTGTTGCCGACCGCCGGCGGCGCGTTGAGGCCGATGTCGGCAGTCGTCAGGTCGAGGCCGGGCTGGTCGAGCTCGGTTTTCAGATCGACGATGCCGTTGCGGCCGAAGGTGCTGACCGGCACGCCGGTCTTCGCATTCAGCGCAACGAGGTTGATAGCCGGGCGTGACCGAGAAAATGCGCTCGTCACCTTTGCCGTCGGTCCAGTATGCGAGGCCTCGGCCCGATCCCTGGCGCGGCGCGCCTTCGCCGCGCTTGCCCTCGTCGATGCGCCACATCCACAACTGCTCGCCCGTTTCGGGATCGATGGCCACGACCGCCCGCCGCGTTCCCGCCTGCGCGTACATGACGCCGTTCACCATGAGCGGCGTCACCTGCATGTTGTAGTCGGGCCGCATGCCGTAGTTGTCGGTTTTGAACCGCCACGCGATGCGCAGGTTCTTGACGTTGTCTTTGTTGATCTGGTCGAGCGGGGAATACTTCGTGCTGCCCGGTTCGCCCGCATAAGACCGCCATTCGCCGTTCGTCGTGCCGTACTGCGCGGCCAGCGAGACGACGGCGACGACGAGCAAACCTGCGAGCGCAAGGAACCTGCGCGCCATTAGGGAAGCCTCCTGTGTGAGTGGGGAGGAATTATACGTGAGTGCGCAGTGTTAGAGCCGAGCGCAAAGACGCAGAGAACTTAGGCTCTCCGCTCTCGGCTAGACCCTAACGCGGACTTTACGGCAGCGCGAGCGCGAGCAGCTCAGCCGGTTTCCCGACAGCCGCGACTGCGACGACGATGTATTGCTTGCCGCCGGCCATGTAGGTGATCGGCACGTTCGTGACGTTCGCCGGAATCTGCATCTCCGACACGATGGCTCCCGTGGCCTTGTCGTAGGAGCGGAACCACGACACCGTCTGACCGTCGACCGTGTCGAGCGGACCTCGCTCGCCGGCGAAGAGCAGAGACTTGGTCACCATGATGCCGGTGCGGCCGGCGCGGCCCGTGTACCTGGGAATGGTGACCCCCTGCAGCATCTTGTGATTCTTGATGTTCTCGGGTGTGCCGCCAATCGGCGCCATCCAGACGTGATCGCCCGTGTTCATGTTGATAGCCGTCACGCGGCCGTAGGGCGGCTTGATGAGCGGCAAGCCGAACGCCGTGAGTGGTGGCGCGGCATCTGCGGCCGCGCCGCCCGCGCGTCCACGGCCACCCGCCGGCGCGCTGCCTGCGGCAGCTCCAGGACCTCCACCCGCGGGACCGCCGCCTTCTTCTGCCGGCGCAGCGCCGCGCCCCCTGCCACCGCCTCCGCCGTCGATGTAGTTCATGTTCGAGCGCGCGGGATCGTTGATGAGCGAGCGGCGGTTGAACTCGGTCGACGAGAAAATGTAGGCGATCTTCGTTTCAGGATCGAAGGCGCCCCCTTCCCAGTTCGTGCCGCCGTTGTTGCCCGGCATCATGATCATGCCGTATTTGCCGTCCTGGCCGCGGTCGATGGGCGGCTCGAACAGGTTGTCGCTGTACTTGTGCAGGTTGAGCACGCGCAGCGCTTCCGCCTTGATCTCGGGCGTCCAGTCGTTGACGTCGCTCTCACGGATGCCCTGCCTGTCGTAGGCAGCCGGCTTGGTCGGATATGGCTGCGTCGGCGAATACCACTCGGTGGGCACTTTGCCGCGCGGCACGGGCCGTTCTTCGATCGGCCACACCGGCTGGCCGGAGACGCGATCGAACGTGTAGAGAAACGCCTGCTTCGACGGAACCGCAACGGCTTTGATCGGTTTGCCGTTGACCGTGATGTCCATCAGGATTGGCGCGGTCGGGAAGTCCCAGTCCCAGATGTCGTGATGGATCGCCTGGAAATACCACAGCCGCTTCCCTGTGGTGAGATCGAGGCAGACGACGGTCGCAGAGAAGAGATTGTTTCCTGGACGATGGCCGCCGAAGTAGTCGCCGGTGCCGTCCTCGGTCGCGAGATACACGCGGTTGAGCTCTTCGTCGATCGTGATCGGGCCCCAGTTGCCGGCGTTGCCCGTGTACGACCACGAGTCTTTCTCCCACGTGTCGTTGCCGAACTCTCCAGGCTGCGGAATGGTGTGAAAGATCCAGAGACGCTTGCCGGTGCGCACGTCGTAGCCGCGAATGTACCCTTTGACGTTTTCCTTCGCTCTCGGCGCGCCGCCGGGCAGGTGCGCGGCACCGACGACGATGACGTTGTTGCCGAGCGCGGGCGGCGAGTTGAGGCCGATGTCAGCGGTCTCGAGGTCGATGCCCGGCTGATCGATCTCGGTCTTGAGATCGACGATGCCGTTCTTGCCGAACGTGGCGACCGGGACGCCGGTCTTCGCGTTGAGTTGCGCGAGATGGTACCCGGGCGTCACCGTGACGATGCGTTCATCGCCTTTGCCGTCGGTCCAGTAGGCGAGCCCGCGGCCCGAGCCCTGCCGCGGTGCGGAGGCGCCGCGCTTGCCCTCGTCCATCCGCCACATCCACAGCATCTCGCCGCTCACCGGGTCGAGCGCGACGACAGTGCGGCGGGTGCCGGCCTGCACGTACATGACACCGTTCACCACGATCGGCGTTGACTGCATGTTGTAGTCGGGGCGCGGACCGAGGTTATCGGTCTTGAAGCGCCACGCGATGCGCAGGTTCTTGACGTTGTCCCTGTTGATCTGATCGAGCGGGGAATATTTGGTGCTTCCCGGCTCTGCCGCGTACGAACGCCATTCGCCGTTCTTCGCGCCCGTCTGGGCGGCGAGGGGGAGGGCGGCAGACAGAACGATGCAGGCAGTCAAAAGCTTCCGAAACATGCAGTCTCCTTGCAGTTCCGGTTCCAGGTTCCGGTTGGGTTCAGCTCCGGTTCACCGAGCCAGAACCTGGAACAGGAACCCGGAACGACGCCCGCGTGATGTCAGTGAGGCGCGATTATAGCTCGATATAAAATGAGGCCGGCAATCATGGGAGAACGGACGAAAAAGCGCCTCGTCGTCAAAGTCGGCACCAACACGCTGACGGGAGGCGAAGACCGTCTCGCGCGGCCCGCCATGCAGGGTGTGGCTCGGCAAATCGCCCGCCTCGTCCGTGATGGACACCAGGTGGCCCTCGTGTCGTCTGGCGCAATCGTCGCAGGACGGCAGGCGCTATCGGTCGCGCGAGATGGGAAGGCCGCCTCCGCTCGCGGAGAGGGGGACGCGGGCGCGCGGAGGCGGGATATTCCGTTCAAGCAGGTGCTGGCCGCGGTTGGTCAGACCAGGCTGATGCAGATGTGGGACGATCTGTTTTCGAAGGAAGATCTGATCGTCGCGCAGACACTGCTGACCCGTGCCGATCTGGCCGACCGCCAGGGGTACTTGAACGCGCGAAACACGCTGCTTGCGCTGCTCGAGCGCCAGGTCGTTCCGATCATCAACGAGAACGACGTCGTCGCGACCGAGGAGATCAAGATTGGCGACAACGACAACCTGTCGGCGCTGGTTGCGAACCTGATTGACGCCGACCTGCTGATCCTCCTCACCGATCAGAACGGCTTGTACACGGCCGACCCGCGCCGCCACTCGACGGCGACGCTGATTCACGAGGTGCCTGTCATTTCGAATGACATCATCGCGCTGGCCGCGGGAGCCGGCACCTCACGCGGCACCGGAGGGATGGCGACAAAGCTGCAGGCTGCCCGTCTCGCAACCGAATCCGGGGTGACGGTACTGGTCGCAGGCGGTACGACCGACAATGTCCTTGTAAGGTCCGTCACAGGGGAGCAGGTGGGCACGCGGTTTCCCTCGAATCGCACGCGCATGGAAAGCCGCAAGCGGTGGATTCTCGCAGGGCTCGCCGGCAAAGCCGCGGCGCACATCGACGCGGGAGCGATGGCGGCGATGGGACGCGGGCGCTCTCTGTTGCCCGCCGGGGTCGTGACCGTGAAGGGCCCGTTCGATCGCGGCGACAGCGTCAACATCATTGGACCCGGAGGGAAAGCGGTGGGATGCGGCGTCGCCAACTACAGCGCCGCGGATCTCGAGCGCATCAAAGGATGCCGATCGGCGCAGATTACGACGATTCTGGGGTACAACTTCGGGGATGAAGTCATCCATCGGAACAACGTGGTCATGCTGTAAGACTGACTAGGGATTGGGGATTGGAGGGATTAGGGATTGGAAATGCCAGTGACGACAGATGAGTTGATCGACAAAGCGTCGGGCGCGAAGGCGGCGTCGATCGTGCTCGCGCAAGCGTCGACCGATCTCAAGAATCGGGCGCTGGCCGCGATCGCGCGCGCCATTCGCGCGCGCGAGGGAGAGATCCTTGCCGCCAATGCGCAGGACTGCTCCAATGCGTCCCCGCGCATCGAAATCGATCGCCTGCGTCTGACGCCGCAGCGCATCGCCGGCATGGCGCGCGACGTCGAGGCCGTCGCAGGTCTCGCCAGATCCGATTGGGGAGCAGTTCGACCGGATCACGCGCCCCAATGGACTCGCCATATCGAAGCGGCGCGTGCCTCTGGGCGTCGTCGGCGTCGTGTACGAGTCGCGGCCCAACGTGACGAGCGACGTCGCGGCGATTTGCCTGAAGACAGGCAATGCAGTGGTCCTTCGCGGGGGCAGCGAAGCGCTGTCGAGCAACCGGGCGATTGCGGCGGCCATTCACGCAGGTTTGAAAGAGGCTGGGCTTCCCGAGACGTCGGTGCAAATGATCACGTCGACCGATCGCGCGCTCGTGCAGCGGATGCTGAAGCTGCGTGAGTACATCGACGTGATCGTCCCGCGCGGTGGCGAGGGTTTGATTAAGGCGACCATCGAGAACGCAACGATTCCCGTCATCGAGACCGGCGCGGGCGTATGCCACACATATGTCGATCGCGCCGCCGATCCGGCGATGGCGGTCGACATCGTGTACAACGCGAAGGTGCGGCGTCCGACCATTTGCAACGCGCTCGACACGGTGCTGGTGCACCGCGACATCGCGCCATCATGGCTGCCGAAGATGGCCGCCGAGTTGAGCAAGGCGCGCGTGGAGATTCGCGCGGACGAAGAGGCGACCCGACGCGTTGCGGGCCGCAGGCGCCGCCTCCGTGCCCGCCTCCGCCGACGATTTCGGCAAGGAGTTTCTGTCGCTCGTCGCCGCTGTCAAAGTGGTGGCGAGCCTGGACGAGGCACTCGAGCACATCCGACGTCATGGCTCCGGTCACTCCGAAGCGATCGTGACCGGGGACGCGCAGGCGGCATCGCGATTCCTCAACGAAGTCGATGCCGCGGCGGTCTTCGTCAACGCGAGCACGCAGTTTACCGACGGCGGCGAATTCGGGTTGGGTGCCGAAGTTGGTATCTCGACGCAGAAACTCCATGCGCGCGGCCCGATGGGACTGCGTGAGCTGACGACGTACAAGTGGATCGTTGAAGGAACAGGGCAGGTGAGGCCGTAGAAGAAAGTGGAAAGTGAGAAAGTGAGAAAGTGGAAAGTAAGAAAGTACGGAGAAATGGAAAAAGTTGCGAACATGGCTGAGAAGCGCGCCGCGAATGCGCTCGCCGGCAAGTCGATCGCCTTCATTGGCGGCGGCGCGATGGCGGGGGCGATGATTGGCGGGCTCTTGAACTCGCACGCGGTCGACGCGAAGGCGATGACGGCGAGCGATCCGCACGCCGATCGCACGCAGGATCTCGCGACGCGCTTCGGTGTCGCGACGACGAGCGAGAATCTGAAGGCCGCCAAGAACGCGGACATCGTGATTCTCGCGGTGAAGCCGCAGATGCTGCGTTTCGTGTTCCGCGATCTCTGCGGCAAGCTGCGCAAGGATGCGCTCGTGCTGTCGATCATCGCGGGCGCCCGGGTGGAGTCGATGTCGCAGGGGCTGAAGCACGCGTCCATCGTGCGATCGATGCCCAATACGCCGGCCCAGGTCGCCGAAGGGATGACCGTCTGGACTGCGAGCACCGCCGTCACGCCGGGTCAGCGCGACGAGGCGCAGGCCATTCTGCGTGCGTTCGGCAAGGAGCTCTACGTCGCCGACGAGGCATTCCTCGACATGGCCACCGCTATCAGCGGATCGGGGCCGAGCTACGTGTTCTTGTTCATGGAAGCCCTGATCGATGCGGCGGTCCACCTGGGATTCTCGCGCGAAGACGCGCGGACGCTGGTGACGCAGACCGTGCGCGGCTCGGCCATCTACGCGGAAAACAGCCCGTCGCATCCCGCTGAGATGCGCAACCTCGTCACGTCGCCCGGCGGCACCAGCGCACACGCGCTGTATCAGCTCGAAAAGGGCGGATTCCGCACGCTGCTGTCGAAGGCCGTGTGGGCCGCGTTCCAGCGCAGCGTGTCGTTGTCGGCGCTGAACAGCGCCGTTCAACCCTTCGAAGAGAAAAACGAACCCGAGGAATAGCGATTCGACACGCGAAGAGCTCAGCGATCTGCAACGACGCGGGAATACGCATCCTCGCGGAGCAGCCGCGACGGCTTCATCGGCGGCTTCTTCATCAGCTTGAACTCCTCAATCGCATGCTTGCGGATGTGCTCGATTGCCTCATCGAGGCTGTCGGTCACCAGGAACAGCTTGAGGTCGCCTGCGCTCACGGTGCCTGCTTTGACCATGTCCTCGAGCAGCGCGAGGTACCCTCGCCAGTAGGTCGCACCCATCAGCACGACGGGGAAGTGCAGAATCTTTTTCGTCTGAATCAGCGTGAGCGCCTCGTTCAGTTCGTCGAGCGTGCCGAGACCGCCGGGCAGCGCCACGAATGCGTACGAATACTTGAACAGCAGCACCTTGCGCACGAAGAAGTACCGGCACGTGACGATGCGGTCGCAGTATCGGTTGGGCGCTTGTTCGAACGGCAGAACGATGTTGACCCCGACGGAGCGGCCGCCGGCCTCGCGCGCGCCGCGGTTGGCGGCCTCCATCAATCCCGGGCCGCCTCCCGTCATCACGGTGAATCCAAGGCGTGCGAGTCCCTTGCCCACCTCGACGCCCAACTGATAGTACGGATGGCCTTCGCGAATACGCGCCGAACCGAATACCGTCACGCACGGACCACAGAAATGGAACGTGCGAAAGCCGACGATGAAATCGCGGACGGCTTTCAGAACCAGCCGGGCTTCGCGAAGGCGCGAATGCGGCCCTTCGAGCAGGATGCGATCTTCAGGCAGTGAAGAAGTCTTGACCGGGTTCGGTGTCTGTTTGGGTTCGGCGGCGGTGTCGCTCATTCAGGCTGCACACATCAGAATACAACCTCTTCGGCGGCGAACAGGACCAGCGCACCGAACAGCGCCGCCATGATGACGCCGATCATGCCGGTGATGACGCACACCACGACCGCGCGCGCTGTGCTCTTGTAGTCGAGGGCCTGGCGGATCGCGATGACCATCGCGACCAGCATCCATACCGTGGAGATGATGTAGATGAGACCGCCGATTCCGGGGATCATGCCGAGAATGCGCAGGATTCCCGGCGACGCGGCGAATCCGATGGTCCGCAGCAGCTCGCCGACGCTCGTGCTGGTCTGCGGCTCGGGCATCAGGTACACGCCGACGATGTACGTGGAGATGGCCCAGAACACCCACAGCAGCAACGCGAGCATGACGCGATGGAGGACCGGCGCGTTATAGAGGCTCGACGTCAGGCCGATGCCGGCGGCGAGGCTCGACGCCACGACGACAATCAGCGCCTGGCCTGTAGCCGCGCGGTCGGCTTCGATCTCCTCGAAGACCGGAACCTCAAGCCTTGCCGCGCCGATCGCTCTCTGCGGAAACGTCATCGATGACCGCCAACTCTCTCCGCTCTGTCGCATAGGCGTCGACGAAGCTGATCGCCGTGGCCATGATGATCGGCCCGAGCACGAGGCCAAGCAGGCCGAACGTGGCAATCCCTCCGAGCAGACTGATGAACACGAGCAGCCCGTTCATCTGCGTGCGGCCGGCCAGCAGTATCGGCCGCAGGACATTATCGATGAGACTGATGCCGCCGGCGCCAATGGCGGACAACGCGATGCCGCGTCCAATTTCTCCAGTCAGCAGCAGCCAAATCGCCACGGGCATCCACACGATCCACGCCCCGAGCGGCAGCAGCGAAAAGAACGCCATGATGACGCCCCAGAAGACGGGCGCGCCAAGACCGAGGAACGCGAAGGTCAGGCCACCGACCGCGCCCTGCACGAGCGCGACGATGATGCCGGAGCTGATGCTGGCCTTGATGAGCTCGGCGGTCTCGCGGATGCGGCCTTCGCGGAAGGACGGATCGAACGGGAGCACGCGCCGGAGTTGCGCCATGATCGTGTCGCCGTCGCGAAAGAAAAAGAACAGCGCGAACAGCATGATGATGACGTTGACGACAACCACGACGATGCTCCGCGCGAGCAGGCCGGCGCCTTCCGTGACGAGCCCGGCGATTCGCGAGGCGCCCATCTTGAGGACGACATCGAGGTTCGGGATGTCTCGCCCGAATCGCTGCCGCTGCAGCCAGCCCCAGGCGCGCTGCACGCGATCGAGCCCTCGCGAGCCGCCGGCCGCGAGGTCGATCGCACCCAGGGTCTGCCTCGCCTCGTCGACAAACGCCATGACGATGAGCACGAAAGGCACAACGATGATGATCGCAACGGCGGCCGTGCTGATCGACGCGGCGGTCGTTTTGCCGAATCTGCCTTCGAGCTGCTTGTGCCGGGAATGAAAGAACGCTGCGAAAATGGCCGCCCACGCCAGCGGGCTGAGGAACGGCTCGAACATCTGATAGAGCAGGTAACCGAGGAGGATTACGCACCCATAAAACAGCAGCGTGGTGCTACGCTGCCTCGCGAGCTGATCCGGCATCTGCTACGAATCTGACATCTCGCTCGGAACTATTTCAAGTGGTGGGTGGTCAGTGGTTAGTGGTGAGTGCTGATGGTCGGCGCTCGAAGCGGTCGACGATGCCACCACCGACACCGACTAGGCGACCACCAACCACCAACCACGTTAGAATGTCGCGATGCGACGAACGCATGCGGCCGCAATTGTCGCCGTGTTTGTGGCTGCGGCAATGGGTGTGTCCGCCGGCCAGCAGGAGGGACGTATCAGGTCCACCATGCGCTCCAAAAGTGGTCTGACGGATGTTCCCGGGATCAAGGTCGGGCACGTCACGCGCTCGGAACGGCCGACCGGCTGCACCGTGATCCTTGCAGAAGCGGGAGCCGTGGCCGGCGTCGATGTTCGCGGGTCCGCTCCGGGAACGATCGAAACGGACCTGCTGAATCCAGTGAACCTGGTCCAGCAGGTTCATGGAGTGTTCCTCTCAGGCGGCAGCGCGTTCGGGCTCGATGTCGCGACCGGGGTCCGCAAGTACCTTTACGAACGGAAGATTGGTTTCGAGACTCGCGTTGCAAAAGTGCCAATCGTTCCGGGCGCGATTATTTTCGATCTCGGCGTTGGCAACCGGCCCGACATCTGGCCCACGGCCGACTGCGGCTATCGCGCGGCCGCCGATGCGACGGACGGGGATGTGGCAGAGGGCAACGTCGGCGCGGGCGCAGGCGCCACGGTTGGCAAGATGGGCGGCGGCGCCATGAAAGGCGGCATAGGCACGGCGTCGATCAGCGTGCCGGTGAGCCCGAACGGTCGCACTTGTCGTGGCGGCGATCGTCGCCGTCAATGCTGTAGGCGACGTCATCGATCCCGCCAACGGGGCGGTAGTCGCGGGAGCTCTCGCGCCCGATGGGAAGACCTTTGCGGATGCGCGCAAGCTTCTGCGCGGAGGCGCGCAGCCGGCAAGCAAGGTTGGTCAGAACACGACCATCGGCGTGATTGCCACGAACGCCCGGTTGACGAAAGTGCAGGCGACCAAGGTCGCGCAGATGGCGCAGGACGGACTGGCCCGGGCAATCTATCCCGCGCACACCATGGGCGACGGCGATGTCGTGTTCGCGCTCGCGACCGGAGGAATCGAAAACGACGACGTGTCGCGCATCGGCGCGCTGGCCGCCGACGCGATGGTCGAGGCGATTCTGCGTGCCGTTCGCGCTGCGAAAGGCATTCCCGGGTATCCGGCAGCAGGGGATGTGGGGCGTTAGCGAAACGAAAAACGAAAAGCGAAAAACGAATGAAGCGAAGAGCCGAATGACGACGTAGGCGGACCGCCGTAGCTTTAGCGGAGCCGGGCAGGTCGGCCGGAGGAGCCTAGATGAGTGCGAAGCGTCACCGCATTGCGGTGATCCCAGGCGACGGTATCGGTCAGGAAGTTATCCCGGCGGCGTTGACGGTGCTCGAGGCTGTGGCCTCGCGCAGCGGCTTCACCTTCGATCTCGTGGAGTTTCCCTACGGCTGCGCGTACTACGCGAAGAACGGCCGGATGATGGCGGCCGATGCGTTCGATCGCCTGGCCGAATTCCCAGCCATCTATTTCGGCGCCGTCGGCGACCCCTCAGTGCCTGACCATGTGGCCGTGTGGGAGCTGATCCTTCCACTCCGGCAGCGCTTCGACCAGTACGTGAACCTCCGGCCCATGCGCCTGTTCCCGGGAGTCACATCGCCGCTCGCCAATCGCGGCCCCGCGGACATCGACATGATCTGCGTGCGCGAGAACTCCGAAGGCGAATATGCCGGCATCGGCGGCAAGATTCACGCAGGTACGCCGTACGAAGCTGTAGAGCAGGCGGGGCTCTTCACGCGGCATGGCATCAGCCGCATCGCGCGTTACGCCTTCGAGCTGGCGTCACGGCGTCCCCGGCGCGAGCTGGCCAGCGCGACGAAGTCGAACGCGCTGCAGCACTCGATGGTGCTGTGGGACACGGTGGTCGACGAAGTCCGCAAGGACTATCCGGGGGTCGCGTTCAAGAAGTACCACGTCGACGCGCTCGCCGCACGCATGGTGACCCATCCGCAGACACTCGACGTCATCGTTGCGTCGAACCTGTTCGGCGACATCCTGACGGATCTGGGCGCGGCGATCTCGGGCAGTCTGGGACTGGCGGCGAGCGGCAACATCAATCCCGAACGGAAGTATCCGTCGATGTTCGAGCCGATTCACGGCTCCGCGCCTGACATCAAAGGAAAAGGCATCGCAAACCCGATCGGCGCCATCTGGGCGGGCGCCCTGATGCTCGATCATCTGGGCGAGCCCACCGCTCACGACGCCGTCGTCGCCGCGATCACAAAGGTCCTGTCGAGCGGCGATACGAAAACGCCGGACATGGGCGGGAAGGCCAGTACAAAGGAAATGGCCGCTGCGATTCAGGCGGCCATTTGAGAACCTGAGATCTTGATCTGGACTACGCGGTGGCCTCGACGGGGTCTGAGGCTGCCGCGTGTGCCCGCATGACGGGCTCGACGAGGAGGCGCAGGCCGTATCCTTCCGGAGTCCCCGTCGACTTCTGAAAATCACCCGCACGATAGACAGCCGAGAGCACTTTTCCCGCCCGTAGCAGCCTGCGGCACGACCGTCAATGTTGCGGGCGTCGCGTTCGAGCTGGAACGTGACCAGGCGGTAGAGCGGAATCGTCGTCGCTTCGGTCCACTCGATAAAGATCCCGTTTTCGCTGACATCGCGCGTGACGACGCTGGCAAATCGCAGAGCGCCCCGGGTGTCTTTCCAGGTGACGCGGGCGGGCAAAACCAGCGAGCGGCGCTCGGACCTGCGTGGCGTGATGGTCGTCCTCGTCGCGGCGGTGCTCAGTGCGATGCATTGTGGGCCTCCAGGAAACCAATCGACGGCAGACTGTGTATCAATCGATTGGCCAACCGATTAGCCTCCCAGTGCAACAGTTGGCCTTTCAACTGTAAGCCATGGTGAATGTGATATTTACATGAATTGATGTGAACAGACAGTGCAGGCTCTGGAATGGGCTTCACGAGGATACTAAGTATCCATATCCGCTCGCAGCTGATTACTTAGTATCCGCAAAAGGCGCGGTTTCGAAGCCCAGACGGCGTAATTTCAGGTACAGGCCTCTACGGGTCAGGCCGAGGTTACGCGCCGCCTCCGAGATATTTCCGCTGCTCTGGTGCAGCGTCGCCTCGATGATTTCCCGCTCGAGGCCGTCAACTGCTGCAGCCAATGAGGTAACCGGCAGGCGTGAGGCGACGCTCGGCGTATTCCCGGCGTGCTGCCGGATGGCCGCCGAGGTAATTTCGGGCGAGAGGTGCTCGGGGCCAATCCCTTGGCCGGCCCGGCTGAGCGCCACCAGCCGCTGGATCTCGTTTCGCAGCTGGCGCACGTTTCCCGGCCACCAGTACTGGGCGAGCAACTCGAGCGTGTCGGGCGTGAGAAAGACGTCAGGCTTATCCAACCGTTCCGAGATCTCGCGAAGGAACAAGCTCGTGAGGTGGGGGATCTCCTCCCGGCGATCGCGGAGCGGTGGAATCAGGATACGGATCACGCGTGAGGCGGTAATACAGATCCTCGCGGAATTTGCCCTCCGCCACTCGCTGTTCGAGGTCGGCATTCGTCGCAGCAATCACACGCACGTCGACCCGCTGAGGGCGTGTTTCGCCGATGGGCATGATCTCGCCCTGTTCGAGAAACCGAAGCAGCTTCGGCTGGACGTCGAGCGGCAGGTCGCCGATCTCGTCCAGGAATAAGCGTGCCCCCAGTGGCGGTGCGCACAATCCCCAGTTGATCGTTGACCGCGCCCGTGAAACTCCCACGGCGGTGGCCAAAGAGCTGGCTGTCGGCCAGCTCGCGCGTGGTCGTGGTGCAGTTGTAGGGCAGGAACACCGCGGAGCTGCGCAGCGAGCCGACGTGAATCGCGCGCGCGACGAGCTCCTTGCCGGTGCCGCTTTCGCCCGTGATGAGCACGGTGAGCTCGTTGCCCTGCAGCCGCTGAATCTGCTCGACCACCCGCAGCATGGCGGGGCTGGCGCACAGGAATCCAGGCAGCAGCGGCTCGAGCGGTTGTTCGTGCTTGATCTCGGCCGGGGCGGCGGGCCGCTGGCGCGCGCGCGCACAGATCGAACCCCTGCGCAGCGATGGCGGCGATCATGCGCAGGCGCCTGCGCAGTGGATCGGCAATCGGGCCTGGGCGAGAGAATCGCCACGAAACGCGGTCCGGCGATGTCGTGCCCCGTCTGCTCCGAGATGACCCATCCTGTGCCGTGCGAGCGCCCGACCGCGCGCAGTGCGATGGCCCGCGCCCGCTCACTATCGCCGCCCGTCCACGCCACGAGCCTGAGCTCGCCATCGGCCGGAGCCACGAACACGACCGCGCAATCGGCGTCGAGCGTATCGCGGACGGCCGCCGCTGTCTCGTGGCCGAGCAGCTCCGGAAACGCCGCCGCATCGACCAGCCGGCGAACCACAGCATCATCGGCATCGATGGAGGAGAGCGGATCGGTGGCCTCGGCCGACTGGCAATCGCGATACGGCTTTCTGCGTTTCGACGAGATCGCGCGCAGCGCCCAGGGATTCGAACATCGATCCGGCAAGCGCAAACTGGTGCTCGGCCTGCGAGCGGGCGCCGACCCGGCTGGCCAGTCGTCCGAGCGCCAAATGACTCAGCGCGAGCTGGTAGCCTTCGCCGATGCAGCTCGAAGACGCTCGCGCTCTGCGCGATGTCGTGGTACGCCTCCGACAGCCGATCCGCCGATCCGTGCAGCGTCCCGCGCAGGCGAAGGAATTCACCCCATGAGCCGGGCATGGCGCGCGCGTCGATCGCGGCGTCGCGACGCTGCCGATTCGCTTCTCCGCGTCGAGCGTGCGCCCGCCTGCGAGCAGCGCTTCGCACGCGATGAGCTCTGCCTGAATCGCTTCCGCCGGCGGCGCGTTGGCCGCAATTTCGTTCGCCAGTCTCAGCGCGTCTTCGCTTGCGCCGCGCCGCGCCGCCAGCTTGGCTTCGAGCACTCGAATCGACCACTCGTACCACAGGCCGGTTTGCCCGCCGTAGCTGCCATAGGCTTCGCCGGCCTGACGCAGGTAATCGCCCGCTGCCTCGTATCCGCCGCGCGTCAACGCGATCTGCGCCAGCGAGTCGTAGACGGCCCCGGTGATTTCGTTGAACTGCGTCTCGCCCCTCGACTCGAGGGCGCGGAGGAGCACCTTTTCCGCACGCTGCAACTTACCCAGCCTTACGAGAATCTGTCCGAGCGTTGTGAGCGAAATCGCCAGACCGCGACCGGGCCCGAGCTGTTCCTGTAGCGCAGCACTCTGCTCGGCCAACGCGAGCGCCTGTTCGTGGCGGTGCTGCAGCATCGCGACGTTCGCCTGGTTGCTGCTGATGATGCCCAGCACATCCTGCGCCTGCACCGACGCGGCAAGGCGCTCGGCTTGCCGCAGCGCGGCGATGGCCTCCTCGATGCGGCCACCCTGAGCCAGCACTACGCCCGACAGCGAGTGCAGGATGGCGAGGTAGCGCCGATTGCCCGCAGCGTGCAATGCCGGGGCGGCCTTCGCGATGTGCTCGCGCACGATCGCCGTGTCGCCGACCTGCCTGTAGCACAGGCCCAATTCGTAGTGCGCAAGCCCGATTGCTTCAGAGTCGTGCGCCTGCTCCGCGTGCCGGAGGGCGCGGCCGAGCAGCGCGATGGCGCGCGACTGGTCGCCTTTCGCAAACGCGATGCGGCCGTGAAGCCGCCACAGTGTCGAGAGGAGCGCGGGCGGCAGATCCTCGCGGTCGGGCGGCCGCCCGAGCGTCGCCGACGCCTGCGCGAGGTCGTCACCCATCAGCCAGGCTTCGGCGAGAGCGTAGCGAAGCCCGAGCTCGTCTTCGTGCTTGACCGCGGACGACTTCAGCGCCTGCGTGAGGATGCCGATTGCGTCGGCATGCCGGCCGCGCTGGAGGGCAGCCCGTGCCCGAGCCAGCGCCGGCTGAAAGGCGATGGTGACCACGGACGGGAGTATACGACAGTAAGATAGAGAAGATTGAAGCGCGTTCTCCTTTCTCTCGTTGTGCTTGCGGCGATTTCGTGCGGCGGATCCGCCCCCGCGCCGCCTTCGCAAACCGCTTCCACCTCCGCGCAAAGCGCTACGGCGGACAAGCCGCGGACAAGTCCGCCGCACCAGTGCACCCGTTGCACCCGTTGCACCCACCGCACCCGGCCCCCCCGTCATCGTTGCGCTCGGCGACAGCCTGACCGCGGGCCTCGGCATCCCGCGCGAGGACGCATACCCGGCCGTGCTGCAGCGCAAATTGCGCGATGCGGGGATCCCGTTCGAGGTCATGAACGCCGGCGTGTCGGGCGACACGTCGGCTGACGGATTGCGCCGTGCGAGTTGGGCGCTCGAAGGGGATGTACGTCTGCTGATTCTTGCGCTCGGGGCCAACGATGGGCTGAGAGGCCTGCCGCCAACGCAGATGAAGGAAAATCTGCAGAGCATCATCCATCGGGCGCGGCAGCGCGCGATTCCAGTGCTGCTGGTCGGCATGGAGGCGCCGCCGAACTTCGGGGAACAATACGCCGCGGCTTTTCGTCAGGTGTTTCGAGACCTCGCGCGAGAGAACAAAATCACGCTGGTGCCCTTTCTTCTCGAAGGCGTTGCCGGCGTGCCCGATCTGAACCAGGCGGATGGCATCCATCCCACCAGTTCCGGCGCCGCGCGCATCGCCGATCACCTGTGGCCTGCCGTGAAAACGATGATTCAGAAATGATCGAGCTGCGCGGCGTGTCGAAGACGGTCAGGAGCGGCGACCATCAGCTCACGATTCTTCATCCGATCGATCTCGCGGTGCCATCGGGGCAGCGGTTGGCCATCGTCGGACCGTCGGGAAGCGGCAAGTCGACGCTGCTTGGCCTCGTCGCAGGGCTCGACGCGCCGTCCAGCGGATCCATCCTGGTCGACAACATCGACATCACGAAGCTCGGCGAGGATGAGCTCGCGAAGCTTCGCGGCGAGAAGATCGGGTTCGTGTTTCAGTCCTTTCATCTCATCCCGTCGCTGACCGCGCTCGAGAACATTCTCGTGCCGATGGAAATCGCCGGCCGGCGTGATGCCGCCGCCCGTGCCCGCAGCCTGCTTGGCGAAGTCGGGCTCGAGGATCGCGGGCACCATTACCCGTCGCAACTGTCGGGCGGCGAGCAGCAGCGCGTCGCCATCGCGCGAGCCCTGTCCAACGAGCCTGTGATCGTGCTGGCGGACGAGCCGACGGGCAATCTCGACAGCGCCACGGGACACCACGTCATCGAGCTGCTGCAGGCAATCAACCGCGACCGCGGCGTCACGCTCGTCGTCGTGACCCACGATCAGGAGATCGCCGGGATGGCCGATGCCCGCGTGTACCTGCGCGACGGCAAAGTGGCCGAGCGGGTGGGAGTCTGATGCGGTTCGTGTTCATGACGGCACTGCGCGAAACGCGATCGGCCTGGAAACGGCTGGTGTTCTTCTTCGTCTGCATTGCCATCGGCGTCGGCGCCATCGTTGCCCTGCGATCGGTGATTCAGAGCGTTCGCCAGGTGCTCTCGTCCGAAGCGCGCTCGCTGATGGCCGCCGATATTTTCATCTCCACAGACAGGCCGTGGCAGAGCGGCACGCCGGAACGCATTGCCTCGCGCGTCGACCGCATCCCGAACGCCAGCCGGATCGACGCGATCGAGATGGTGACGATGGCGCGGCCGGCGGATGAGCGAGTAGACATCACCAAAGTCGTCGAGCTCCGCGCGGTTCAGGCGGGGTTTCCTTTTTACGGCCGGCTCACCTTGCAGGACGGCAGGCCGTATTCGCATTCGCTGCTCGAAAACAACGGCGCCCTCGTGCGGCCGGAGTTGCTTTCGCAGTTCGGCCTCGCCGTGGGCGACGCTATCGCGATTGGCAAAGCGCAGTTCGTTGTTCGCGGCCTCATCGCGCTCGAGCCGGGACGCTCGCTCAGCGCGTTCAGCCTCGGCCCGCGTGTGCTGATTGACTACGACGATCTCGCCGAAACGGGGCTGGTCACGTTCGGCAGCCGTGTGTCGCGGCAGATGCTGCTTCGCGTTCCCGAATCCGAAATCGACGTGCTCGCGCGCGATCTCCAGGGCGACTTGAGATCCGAATTCGTGCGCGTGCGCAGTTATCGCGATCGGCAGGAGCAGATCGGCGAGGACTTCGAGCGGGCAGAGAATTACCTCAGTCTCGTCGGTCTTGTCATCGTCGTGCTGGGCGGCATCGCCGTGTCGAGCGTCACGCGCGTGTTCGTGCGGCAGAAGATCAAGAGCATCGCCGTCATGAAATGCGTGGGTGGCACGAGCCGGCAGATTCTCAGTGTGTATCTTCTCCAGTCCCTCGCGCTTGGCGTCATCGGCAGCGCGATCGGCGTCGTCCTCGCGTGGATTGCGATTGCGGTGATTCCCGACGACATGAACCAGATCGGGACGCTCTCGGTGGATTACGGATTATCGTGGTCCGCGGCGGCGCAGGGGATTGGCGTCGGGGTGCTCGTGTCGCTGCTTTTCGCGATGGTGCCGTTGCTCGAAGTGCGGCAGGTGAAACCCTCCCTTCTGCTGCGGCAGGAAACGGGTGCACGCCGGCGAGACTGGTTCCAGATCGCGGCGACGGTGGTTGTCGGCGGCGCGCTCGTCGCACTGGCGTCATGGCAGGCGGCGTCGATCAACGTGGGCCTGAGTGTGTGCGCCGGGTTCATCGCCCTCACGCTCGTGCTCCAGGGCGTCGGCTGGTTGTTGACGCGGCTTACGAAGCCGCTGGCACGTTCGTCGTGGTTTCCGATGCGGCAGGCGGTGCTGCACTTGAGCCGCCCCGGCAATCAAACGCGCGTCATTCTGCTGACGGTAGGGCTCGGCACGTTTTTCATCATGGGCGTGCGCGGCTTGCAGGTGAGCCTGCTCGATCAGTTCGCGCTTCAGATCGGCGAGAACACGCCGGACATGTTTCTCGTCGACATCCAGCAGGACCAGGCTGCCGAGATGAAAGCGTTTCTCGCCGAGCGGCTGCCGCCGGAATCTCAGCCGCTTTTCATTCCCGTGCTGCGCGCGCGCGTCACCGGCAAGGGCGTGAATCTCGACGAGGTGGAAGACCTCCAGGGACGAGGCCGCTTGTCGCGCGAGTACACGATCACGTACCGCGGACATCTGGAGTCGAACGAGACGCTGGTCAAGGGAACATTTCCGAAGCCCGCGGTGGGGTCTGACCCCCGTACTGGTACGGGGGTCAGACCCCAGGACCTTCCCGAAGTGTCGATTGAGGAAAGCGTCGTCGAGCGCTTCGGCATCGGGGTTGGAGACGTCATGCGGTTCGACGTGCTCGGGCGCGCGATCCACGCGCGCGTCAGCGGCATCCGCCGCGTCGAGTGGCGCGAGGGGCGCAGCGGTGGCTTCATGTTCGTGTTCGGCGCCGGCACCTTCGATGGCGCCCCGCACTGGTTCTTCGCGCCGGTCCGCGCGAACCTTGCGGACCCGGCGCAGCGAGGCAAGCTCACGCATGATCTGGTGGTGCGGTTTCCGAACGTCTCCGTCATCGACCTGCGCGAGCTTCTCGAGTCCGTTCGTAAGGTCTTTCAGGTCGTGATCGTCGCCATTGACGTGGTCGGCAGCCTGGTGGTGCTGACCGGCGGTCTCATCCTCGTGGGCGCGGTCGCCGTCACGAAGTTTCAGCGCGTATACGAGGCGGCCATTTTCAAGACCCTCGGCGCGAGCTCGCGCGCCATCGCCGCCATGCTCATGGTCGAGTACGGGCTGCTCGGTACGATTGCAGGCGCAGTCGGTTCGTTCGGCGCTCTCGCGCTGGCCTGGGGTGTCAGCCGCTTCGCGCTGGACATTCCGTGGCGGCCGGCGCTGCATGAAAACGTCGTCGGTACGGTTGCGACCTCTGTGCTCATCATGATCATCGGGGTCGCGGCGAGCGCGGATGTCCTCAAACGCAAGCCGCTTGCGGCGCTCCGTGCCGAATAGTTAAAATGTCTAGTTGCCTATGGACGTAACGCCCTTCAAAGAGATGCTGCTGCGGAAACGGGGAGATATCCTCTCCGGCGGCGGACGCGATCCCCTTACCGTCACCCTCGACACGAACACGCGCCAGGGTGACCTGGCCGATCAGGCGACCGGCAACAACGAAGTCCACATCCAGCTGAAGCTCAAGCAGACCGACGCCAAGATTCTGCAGGCCATCGAGGAAGCGCTCGAGCGCATTCACAAGGGCACCTACGGCGTCTGTCGCGACTGCGGCGAGCCGATCGCCGAGGCGAGGCTGAACGCCATCCCGTGGACGCGCGTCTGCATCACCTGTAAGGCAAAGCAAAATTCGTGAGCCCCGCTGAGCTGCTGACGTTCCTCAACGATTTCCATCGCGACACGCTTGCGCTGTTCAAGGCACGGCAGAACAACGCCCAGTCGGTCGCGGCCTACGACGCCAACAACGGCTATCAGCAGGTGCTCGGCCGGCAGGAAGTGCACCTGCAATGGCTGGGCGATGCGATTGCGGCGCTCGGCGGCACGCCGGCCGATTCGGCAGACCAGGTCAGCGGAAAAGCCTCACGTGAAAGCGCAAAGTCGATCATCGATGCCGATGCCCGGGACCAGAAGGCATTCATCGATCGCTGGACGCCGCGCCTCGACGCCGTCACCAACGCGCGCCACCGCAAGCTGCTGCACCTGATTCTTGGAGAGATGAAAGAGCACCTGCGTGTCCTCGAGCAGGCTTCTGAAGGCCGCGCGGACCTCCTCGGCCGTCATTCGGATGGGAAAGTGCTGCGCGGATCGGTCATGGCGGCACGCCCCAAAAACTAGGGGTCAGACCCCATTTTTACGAAATACGTAAATCCGGTGCGGGTCGCTATTGCGCTGGGCAGCAATCTCGGCGATCGCCGGGCTCACCTCGAGTACGCGATTGACGCTCTCCGGCTCGACCTCGGCAACATCAGCGTGTCGTCCTTCAGCGAAACCGCGCCCGTCGGCGTCGGACCTGAGCATGGCGTGTTTCTGAATGCGGCGGTGGTCGGAGAGACGCGGTTGTCCGCGCGCACGCTGCTCGAGCGCTTACTCGAGATTGAGGAAGAGCGGGGAAGGGTCCGGCCATATCCCATGGCCCCGCGCACGCTTGACGCCGATCTGATCCTCTACGGCGAGGAGATCATCGACGAGGACGGCATGACCGTTCCTCACCCGCGATTCAGGGAGCGCGAGTTCGTTCTGGCGCCGCTCGCCGAGATCGCGCCCGACATGATCGATCCCGTCACCGCGAAAACGGTTGCAGAGCTGTACCACGGAGTCTTCTGACCACGAAGGCGCGAAGAGAAGCCTTCGTGTCTTCGTGCTTCGTGGTTACTCGTAACGCAGCGCGACGATCGGATCCAGCGCCGCTGCCTTACGCGCGGGATAAAACCCGAAGAAGATCCCCGTGATGGCGGAGAAGCCGAATGCCATTGCGACGGCTTCCGCGGGAACCGATGTGGGGAACTGCCAGATACGCGTCGCCAGGTCGGCCATACCGAACCCCATCGCGATGCCGACGCCGCCGCCGAGCAGGCTGATGACGACGGCTTCCACCAGAAACTGAAGCAGCACGTCGCGTCCCTTGGCGCCGATCGCCATACGAATGCCGATCTCGCGGGTGCGCTCGGTCACCGACACCAGCATGATATTCATGATGCCGATGCCGCCGACGATGAGCGATACGCCTGCGATGCCTGCGAGCAGGTTCGTCATCGTGTCGACCGTCGCAGTCCTGATGTCGGCGATCTCCTGCTGCGTCCTGATCGTGAAGTCGTCCGGATCCCCGGCGACGAGCTTGTGCTGCGTTCTCATGATGACCGCGATCGCGTCGGCCACATCGTTGACCGCGTCAGCACTCGCGGCTGAGATCGTGATGTTCTGAATGTTCTGCTGTCCCTGGAGCCGTTTCTGCACGGTCGTGTACGGCGCGAAGATCGTGTCGTCCTGGTCGTTGCCCATCGCCGCCTGCCCCTTGGTGTCCATCATCCCGATCACCTTGAAGGGTTGATTCCGGACGCGGATCATCTGACCGGTCGGATCGACGTCGGGTCCGAAGAGTTGCTCGCTGACGGTTTTACCGAGCACCGCGACCTTCGAGGCGCTGCTGACGTCCTGTGGGCTGAAAAACACGCCGTACTTCACGGGCCACTGCCTGATGAGCGGGAAATCGACGTCGGTGCCCTCCAGCCGGGTCGACCAGTTCTGGTTGCCTGCGATGACCTGAGCGCGCAGGTTCACGCCCGGCGCGATGTATTGCACATCGGGCACTTCCTTCCTGATCGCGTCGACGTCTTCGATTTTCAGGCTCGATGCCGCCCCGACGCCGCCGCGCACGCCGCCCATCGTGAAATTGCCCGCCATCACGGTGACCATGTTGGTGCCGCCGGCCTTGATTTGCTGCTCTATCTGGGCCTGCGCGCCGCTGCCGAGCGCGACGAGCGTGATGACCGCCGACACGCCGATGATCATGCCGAGCATGGTCAACGCCGTACGCATCTTGTTGCGCGCCAGCGCCTTCAAAGCGATCCGCGTGGTCATGACGGGTGACATGGGTGATCCTCGAAACTGAAATCTGCAAACTAGAATCTAAAATCTGAAATCTTTGCTACTACCTGCCGCCTAAACAACAGCCGGCATCGAGGCCAGCTCCGTGTCCGCATTGCGCCGGTTTTCGACCGGCTGGTTGCCGACGATGCGGCCGTCGCGGAAGGCGACGATCCGCGTGGCGTACTCCGCGATGTCGTGCTCGTGCGTGATCAGGAGAACGGTGATCCCCTGCTCGGCATTCAACCGCTGAAAGATGCCCATGACCTCGACGCTCGTTCGCGAGTCGAGATTGCCGGTCGGCTCGTCGGCAAGAATCAATGACGGCCGATTGATGAGCGCCCGCGCAATCGCGACGCGCTGCTGCTGGCCGCCCGAGAGCTGGTTCGGATGATGATGCGCGCGCTCGCCAAGGCCGACGGCCTTCAGCGCGGTCATCGCGCGTGCATGGCGCTCGGACGCCTTCATCGTTTTGTCCGTGTAGAGCAGCGGCAGCTCCACGTTGTCGAGCGCGGACGTCCGCGATAAGAGATTGAACCCCTGAAAGACGAACCCGATCTTGTGATTGCGCACTTCGGCGAGATCGTTGCGGCTCAATTTCGCGACGTCGCGCCCGTCCAGGAAATACTGCCCGCTCGTCGGGTGATCGAGGCATCCGAGAATGTGCATCAGCGTCGATTTCCCCGACCCCGACGGCCCCGTCGCCGCGACGAACTCGCCGGGCTCGATGTCGAGCGAGACGCCGCGCAGCGCGTGGACCTTCACCTCGCCGACGGTGTAGGTCTTGACCAGATCCCGGACGGAAATGACCGGCATTACTGACCTCGCCCACCGCCCCGGTTGCCGCCGCCACCGCCGCCCGGGAAGCCCTGCCGTCCGCCGCCAAGTCCAGGGAACGCGGTGCCACCTGGAGCCGTTGGCGTCTGGCGCACCGCGCCTGTCATCACGTTGGTCACGACCTCGGTGCCTTCCTTCAGCTCGCCATCCAGCGCCTGAATGAGCTCGGTCTGCTGTCCGTCGCTGATGCCGAGGCGCGTCCGGACGCGCTGCAGTTTGCCGCCGACATTGAGCCATACCTGGCCGAACGTCTCGGTCTGCGTGAGAGGACCAAATAACGCATCGAACGTCGTGGCGGTTGGGGCTTGGGTCTTGGACGGTGCGGGTGCGCTCGCGGGCGTCCGCGCCTGCCCGCGAGGGCCCTGGCCTCTGCCGCCGCGCTCAGAAGTCGCGGCCGCCTGTCCTTCCGCGGGAGGCGTGAAGCCGCGCGCCCGCATGCGCTCCATGAATCGTTCGCGCTCTTCGGGCGTCATGCTGGCCATGCGCTCGGCAAAATTACCGCGGCCGCGCCGTCCGCCCCCGGCACCGTCGCCGCCGCCATCTGTGGGGCGGAAGCCTCTCCGCCCTGCGCGGCAGACTGCGATTGCGGTGCTTCGCGCGGCTGTGCGGGTTGTGCCGCCTGCCGTCGAGGCCGCTCCGCCGGTGCCTGCTGAGCAGCGGCGGTCTGGGGTGCCGCCGGTGAGGCGTTTGGCTGAGCGTTTCGTGTATCGGGGCCCGCGCCGGCGCCACGTCCACGTCCGCCGCCGAATCCTCCGGGTGGGGGAGTCTGTCCCAACGCCGCGAAGATTTCGGGAGTCGGGCGGAAACGCAAGGCCGTGTTCGGCACGCGAAGCACATCGGCGCGCCGCGCGATCTCGATATTCACGTTCGCCGTCATCCCCGGCTTGAGCTTCAAGCCGGGATTCGGCACGTCGATGACCGTCTGATACGTCACGACGTTTTGTACAGTCGTGGGCTGCAGGCGCACCTGCGTGACGTTTCCCGTGAACTCTTCGGTGGGAAACGCGTCGACGCGGAAGCGGACGAGCTGTCCCGGGCGGATGCGGCCCACGTCCGATTCGTCGAGGCTCGCCAGCACCTGCATCTTCGTCAGGTCGGCCGCAAGCACGAAAAGCGTCGGCGCAGACATGCTCGCCGCGACGGTCTGTCCGACGTCCACGTTGCGCGAGATGACGAGGCCGTCGATCGGCGACTCGATGACGGTGTGCGCGAGGTTGACCTCGTTCTGCTTGAGCGATGCCTGCGACTGCGTGACGCCGGCCTGCTGCGATCGCAGCTGCGCCTCCGCCGAGCGCACCGCCACTTCGGCAGCTTCGAGCTCCGTCTGCGCGATCAGCTTCTTCTCCGAGAGCTCCCGTGCCCGCGTCAGCTTCGTTCGCGCGTCGTCGAGCGCGACGCGCAGCCGCTCGAGGTCGGCTTCGGCGCGAATCAGGTTGGCTCGCGCCTGTTCGATCTGGGACTGAATCAGCGAGGGATCCAGCCGCGCGAGTACCTGCCCCTTGCGGACGAGCGAATTGAAGTCCGCGTTCAGTTCCTGAATGGTGCCTGACACCTGCGTGCCGACCTGCACTGTCGTCACGGCCTGGAGCGTGCCCGTCGCCCCTACGGTTTCGGCGATATCGCCGCGCGTGATTCGCGCGGTCGTAATCGTCGGCGCCACCGGTTTTTGCGTGTAGCGGTAGTAACCGTAGGCGCCGGCTGCGATGACGGCGACCGCGGCGAGGACGAACAGTGTTTTTCGCATCTATATATAAGACGTGGGGCGCGCTACGGTTGTTTAGCGCGCCCCTGTGAAACTTCTGTGACGGCCGGACTCTAGTGGGCGGCGGCCTCTTGGTGCGGGTGCTTCTTCCAGAGTCCCTTCCATCCCTCCTCGAAGAGCGTGTAGACCGTGGGAACGAAGACCAGTGTGATGAAGGTCGAGGTCAGCAGCCCGCCGATGACGACACGCGCCAGGGGAACCTGCAGCTCGCTGCCTTCGCCGATTCCGAGGGCCATCGGCACGATGCCGAGCATCGTGGCCAGCGAGGTCATGAGGATCGGCCGCAGTCGCGTGCGTCCGGCCACTTCGACGGCCTCGCGCAATTCCATCCCGTCGCGGCGCCGGAGGATGTTCGTGTAATCGACCAGCAGGATCGCATTGCTGACGACGATGCCGCCGAGCATGATGACCCCGAGGTAGGCCTGCAGGTTGAACGACGTGTTCGTCAGATACAGCGCCAGCACGACGCCGATGGCCGCCGTCGGAACCGAGAACATGATGATGAACGGATCGCGCAGCGACTCGTACTGCGATGCCATGACCGCGTAGACGAGGATGAGCGCCAGGATCAGCACGAGGCGCAGCTCCTTGAACGTTTTTTCCTGCTGCTCGACCTCGGCGCCAAAGCCGATGGAGAAGCCCTGCGGACGGTTGATTTCGGGAAGGCGCGCCGTGACGGCCTTGACGGCCTGGCTGAGCGGAATCTCCGGCTCGGCGCTGACCATCACCAGGCGCTCCTGATTTTTTCGTTCGATCTGACTCGGCCCGAGCTGCGACTGGATGACCATGACGTTTCTGACCGGCAAGGCCACGCCGCTGGCGGTGTTGACCATGACGTCGTTGACGTCCGACACCAGCTCGCGATCTTCCTGCCTCAGCCGGACGATGATCGGATACTCGTAACCGCCCTGGCGGAACTGCGCGGCTACCGTTCCGGCCACGTTCGTGCGAATCGTGTTGGCGACCTGCGTCGTGTTCAGGCCGAACAGCGCCGCTTTCGGACGGTCGATCTGCACGGCGAGCTCTGGACGCGCTTCGTCGCGTGCGAGCCGTGGATCGGCGATGCCTGGCGTCGTCTGGAGCAGGTCCTGCACTTCCAGCGCGAGCTTGCGGCCCGCCTCGAGATCTTCGCCGCGGATTTCGATGCCCATGCGGCTGTCGTTGTTCTGTCCGCCGGACATCAGCCGGTTGAGCTGGTTGTTGCCGCCGCTCGCGTTGGCGCGAACGATGACGCCGGGGATGCCCGACAACTGGCGCCGCAGCTCGAACGCAATCTGATCGCTCGAACGCTTGCGCTGATCCTTCGGCACCAGGAACAGCTGAATGAACCCACGGCTCGTGCCGCCGCCGCCCATACCGCCGCCGCCGCCGCCACCGCCGCCGGCACCCGCACTCGCAATAATCGTCTCTGCTTCGGGCACGAGCTGCTGCGTCATCTGCTCGAGGCGGCTCATGATGGCGTCGGTGCGTTCGATGCGCGTTCCGGCCGCGAGCTCCGCTGACACCTGAACCACGCCCTCGTCGGTCTGCGGCGCGAGCTCCGTATTCAAGAGCGGGAACATCAGCACCGCCGCGATGACCGACGCGGCGCCAATCCCCAGCACGATCGGACGATGCACCAGCGCTTTGTGGAGGAATCGCCGATAGGCATCGTCCATTCCTTCGAGGAACCTCTCGCTCGCCGTGAACATGCGGCCACCGATGCCCGTGCGCTGCTTCGACCGGCGGAGGCAGCTTGAGAAGATTCGCACACAGCACCGGCACCAGCGTGACGGCCACGAGAAGCGACATCAGAAGCGAGAAGATGACGACGACCGACAGCTGCTTGAACAGGATGCTGGAAATGCCCGTCAGGAAGAGCAGCGGCACGAACACGGCGATGTGCGTCAGGATCGACGCGACGATGGCGCCCCAGACTTCTTCGCTGCCTTCGATCGCCGCGGTCACGCGATCCTTGCCGTGCTCCATGTGCCGGTACGCGTTCTCGAGCACGACGATGGCCGCGTCGACGACCATGCCTATGCCCAGCGCCAGGCCACCAAAGGTCATGATGTTCAGCGTGTAGCCCGCGAAGTAGAGGAGGGCGAACGTGCCGACGACAGAGATCGGGATCGACGTGCAGACGATGAGCGTCGAGCGGAAGCTGCGGAGGAACAGGAAGATGATCAGCGTGACGAGGCGCGGAGCCGATCAGCGCGTGCTCCTGCACGGAGTGAATCGACCTGCTGATGTACACCGAGCTGTCGTCGAGGACGTTCAGCTTGATGTTGGGCATCTCCGCGTTGATGCGTGCGATTTCGTCCCTGATGCCCTGGGCGACCTGCACCGTGTTCGTGCCGGATTGCTTCTGCACGGAGAGGCGCACGCCGGGCAGCCCGTTGATGCGAAGGAGCGACCGCACGTCTTCGGTCGTGTCGACGACTTCGGCGACGTCGCGGACGTAAATCGGCACGCCGCCGCGGGTCATGAGCACGAGATTGCGGATTTCGTCGAGGCTCTGGAACTGGGCCTGGCTGCGCAGCAGATAGGTCCGCTCTCCCTGGTTCACTTCGCCCAGCGGCGTATTGGTGTTCTCCGAGCGCAGCAGCGCGGAAATACGGTCGACCGGCAGATCCAGGGCCGCAATCTTTTCCTTGGAGAGCTGGACGTGAATCTGACGGCGCAGGCCGCCCATGGTCGTCACCGCGGCGACACCTTCGGCGCGCTCGAGCCGCGGCCCGATCTGGTTCTCGGCCATTTCGCGCAGCGTCACGCGATCGTAGTTGCCTTCGATGCCGAGGCTCATGATCGGCATCGCGTTCGAATCCTGCCGGAAGATCTGCATCGGCTCGGCTTCGAGCGGCAGGCGTCCGCGGACGCGGTCGAGCCGCATGCGCATGTCGTCCATCGCCTCGTTGAGATCGGTGCCCCACGCGAACGAGAGCGACACGCGGCTGATGCCTTCGGACGATTGCGAGTTCAACTGATCGAGCCCGGCGACGGCGCTGACGGTCTGCTCGATCGGACGAGTAATGAGCTGTTCGATTTCCTGCGGGCCCACGCCCGGATACCGGACGAACACGCTGACGGTCGGGTAGGTCACGTCCGGCAGCAGGTCGACGGGAAGACGGGTCACTGAAATACCGCCCAGGAGGATGATGATCGCGCTGATCATGAACATCGTCACGGGCCGCGCAATCGCTATTCGAGGAATGCTCATCTCTGACTCCAACCTTAGTCGCGGGGCCCCTCGCCCGCTCCACGCCGCTCGCTTGCAGGGGCCCCTACGCCCCGCGCCGCTCGCGGCGTTACTTTACGGGCTGCTGCTGTCCCTGGTTCGCGTTCACGCCTGGCGCCCCTGTCGCCGCCGCCGCGCCGGCCGCGACCAGTACCGCCCGCGCGGTTGGCGCCGTTCGCCCGGCCGCCCCGCTGGCCGGCCATCACAATGCGATCGCCCGGCCGCAGCGCGGCCGCGCCCGTCGTGATGATGCGCTGGCCTTCCTTCACGCCGGTCGTAACCTCCGTAAATTCCTGCTGCTCGATGCCGAGCGTGACGGGCGTGAAGACCGGAGTGTCGCCTTCGTCGGCGGGCAACCACAGCCCGATCTTGCCCTGCAGATCGACAACGGCCATCGTCGGCACGACGAGTGCGCCGTCGTGCTTCTCGACCGTGAACCGCGCGCGCGCGTACATGCCGGGCTTCAGCCGGTAGCTCGAGTTGGGAATTTCGATTTCCACCTGTGCCGTGCGGGTCGCCGGGTCGAGGATCGGCGCGAGCCGCGCCACGCGTCCGATGAAGTTTTCGCCCGGATACGCGTCGACTTCCACCTCGACGGAGGTGCCTTGATGAATCCGGCGCAGATCTTTCTCGACGACGTTGATGACGAGCCGCACGGTGCGGATATCGACGACCGAAATGAAGGACGTGTTGACGCCGACGCTCGCGCCGGGATCGAGCGTGCGCTTGCCGATGAACCCGTCGACCGGCGCTGCGATGACCGTATTCGACAGGTTGATCTTGAGCTCGTCGAGCCGTGATTTGGTCTGTTCGAGCTGCGCCATCGACAGCTCGAGCTGCGCCTGCGCCGCCTGGTAGCGCGCGTCGGTGTCGTCAAAGGTCTGCCGGGGGAGCAGATCGCGCTCGTACAGGCTCTTCGAGCGCTCCATGTTGTTCTGTGCGAGCTTCAGGTCGGCCTGGCGCTGACGAATGGTCGCCTGCGATACGGCCAGCGTCGCTTCCGCCTGCTTGATCTGTTCGACGATCTCGCGGTCTTCGATCTTGGCGATCGCCTGGCCGCGGCGGACCGGGTCGCCGAGCTTCACATAGACCGCGTCGAGGCGTCCCTGTCCTCGGGGAACGGCGTCGACGGTCGCCGCACCCACCAGATTGCCGACCACCACGATCGTGTCGATCATGTCCTTGCGGACGACCGGCGCCAGTTCGACCGTCATCGGCGGGCGAGGGCCGCGGGAGAAGCCGCCTCCGCCGCCAAAGCCGCCGCCGCCCATGCCGCCACCGCCGCCACCGCCCTGCTGACGCCGTTCGCGTGCGATGTCCTGCGGCGCTGCCCTGGCCGGCCGCGCTCGCCTGACGATCGCCCATGAAGTAGTACGCCGTCGCTGCGCCCGCGACGACCAGCAGCAGCAGAATGATTCCGTATTTACGCATATGTGAAATCCGCGTACCTCTTAACGCGCGCCGGCCTGCGCGCCGGCCTGCTGCACGCGGTCGAACTCGACGAGAGCTTTCCGATAGTTGAGCAGTGCGCGCAGCTCGGCGTTCTGCGCTTCGCGCAGGTCGCGCTGCATCTGCACGACCTGATAGTTGTTCGACATGCCGACCTCGAACCGGCTCATCTCCGCATCGAGCCGGCGCTGCGAGAGGTCCCGCGCCGCGCGCGCAGCGGCGTGCGATTCCATACTGTTGGTCACCTGCAGCGCCGCGTTGGTCACTTCGGTCGCCACGGTGAGCTCGGTGGCGCGAATCTGCGCCTGGTTCTGTTGAATGAGCAGGCGCGTCCGCGCGGCCTGCGCTTCGGACGGGTTGCCGCCAATCGGGTAGTTCACGGTCAATGCAAACTGCCAGTTCGGATAATCGCGATCGAACAGTGTCCGTAGCGCATTGTTGTACCCGCCATCGACCAGGACGCCGTTGCGCGACTGATCGAGCCCCGAACCGGCCAGGTTCCACTGGACGCCGCCGAGACCCGACGCGCCGTAGGTGACGAGCGCGTCCACGTCGGGCAGCGACTGATCGCGCTGGCTCTTCAAGAGCACATTGTTCGCCTCGAACGCGTTGCGGGCGATGTGCAGATCGGTGCGCTGCTGAAGGGCGTTCCGAACGGCGCCTTCGACGTCGATCGCCGAGGTCTGGAAGTCGGGACGATCGGTCGGGTCGATGTGCTGCGACCAGAGCGGATCGTTCGTGCCGCTTACGATCAACCGCTTGAGCGAGAGCTCTGCCGTGCGCATCGTGGCGGTCGCGGTCGTCAGCATCTGCTGGCGCGTCGCCTCTTCCGCTTCGGCCTGCACGACGTCCATTGGGGCCATCGTGCCGACTTCGACGCGAATCTTGTTGTCCGACAGGAGCTTCGACGCGAGCGACAGCGACTGATTCGCGACGTCGACGGCCTGAATCGAGAAGACGTAATCCCAATATGCCGCCCTGACCGCGGCCAGCGTGTTCGTGGTACGCGCCTTCAGATTGAGCTCGGCGGTGCCGCGGTTGATGACTGCCGTCTGCATCTGCTGGCGCGTCTGATCGATCTTGAACCCGCGCAGCAGCGGCTGTGTGTAGCTGAAGAGGTACGAGCTGTTGTACTGCGGGTCGAACCGGGCCAGCTGGTCTGTCGGCGAGACGACCTTGTTGTTGTTGAACGTCAACGCGTAATTGCCGCCGCCCCAGCGCATGTTCTGTGCGATACCCCCGTTGTAGGTCATCGTCGAGACGTTGGGGCTGCCGGGGTTCAGCAGGTTGGTCGGCGGACGAACGTTGTCGCGACGTCCGAGGTTCGACGTGGCGTTCGGATTGTAGTTGGCGCGCAGCGACGCCAGCGTGAAGTCGAAGGTCTGCGGGTTCAGCCGCTCGACCGCTATTTCAAGGTTGTTGTCGACGGCGCGGCGAACCGCGTCTTCGAGCGTCAGCGGCACCGTCGAGGCGCTGGTCGCATCGAGCGGGTTCTGTGCGCGCGAGCTTTCCAGTCCGGACGCATACCGCTCGACCGCTTGCTTAATCAGTGCTTCCGTGCGCGCCGTGTCTGACGCTGTTGTCTGGGCAAAGGCGAAGCCGGATCCGAACACGACGAACGACGCAGCCGCAATAAACGTTCTTCCCAACAACATCTCGAAACTCCATTGAAATGAATCTGGTATCGAGGTTAATTTTTGCGATTCTGCTCGGCCTGGTGCCGTCTCGCGATGGCATCGAGCCCCTTGCGCTGCTCCGGCGTGAGCAGACTATGGATGCGCACGCCCATCATCGTCCGTTCCTTTGCGATGGAGTAGCGAGCCATCTCGAGACGCTCGGCAGCTTTCAACAGCTCGCGCTGGTTCGCCGAGGGCTGTTCCATCAGCGCGCGAAAGTCGCTCTGCGCGCGGTCGAGGTCTTCCTTGTCCGCGGTCATCCGGGCGCGGCTGGCCTGAATAATCTGGTCGAGCTCGGCGGACTGCTCCGCCGTGAGCTTGAGCTCCTGCATGTATCTCGGTGTCTTCCACCAGTCCGGGGGACGCCGGTGGGCGGCGTGCGCTCCTGGCGCAACGCCCTGCTGTTGCTGCGAGTTCCGTGCCTCGAGACGCTCGGACAGGCCCGCAGGCAGCGGCCAGAGCGCCACATACGAGCATCAACATGAAAATCATGTGCATGGAAGTGACCTCAACCGACCACTAACTCCAAATACGACGGCGGTATACGGGCTGTTTACAGGTGGCGATTGATCACTCAATTACCCCTGCCAGCTCCGTCAGCTTCCTAACCGTCGTGCCGACAAGATTGTCCGGTGTCGAAGCGCCGGCTGTCAGGCCGACCGTCACGTTTCCGGTCGCGGGCCACCACCCGTTGGCCCTCACTTCGTGCTTGCCGCCCGCGGGCCTGTGTCGGATGGCGTCGGCCGATTCGAGGCAGTCGGGGTCGGCGATGTGATATGTGGGCACTTTTTCGGCGCACATGCGCGCCAAATTGCAGGTATTGCTGCTGTTATAGCCGCCGATGACGATCATGAGATCAACCGGTTGCTGGTTGAGCAGCACCACCACTGCGTCCTGCCGATCCTGGGTCGCGCTGCAAATGGTGTCGAAGGCGCGGAACCGCGCCGGCAGGTCCTCGGCGCCGTAGCGGTCGGCCATCGCCTGCCGAAACAGATCCTGTACCTCGAGCGACTCGGACATCAGCATCGTGGTCTGATTCGCCAGGCCGATGTGTCCAAGGTCGCGATCGGGCTCGAACCCGGGAGACGTCGCGTCGCGGAAGCGCTCGAGAAAGGCGGCGCGGTCCCCGCCGTGGCGGATGTAATCGCAGACCACGTTGGTCTCGTCGATGTTCAACACCACAAGGAACCGGCCGTTCGCGACGGTCAAGGCCTGGGAGGCGGTCGCCTGCGTTTCCTCGTGCCACACCTTGCCGTGAATGACCGACGTGAACCCGTCTTCGGCGTACCGCTTGACGTTCTTCCAGACGTTCAAAACCGAGCCGCAGGTCGTATCCACCATGACGCAGCCGATCTCGGCGAACCGCTGCATCTCGGCGGTCGTGACGCCGAATGCCGGCAACACGACGACGTCATCGGCGCACAGCGGCGCACGGTCGGCGTGAGGGTCGCTGAGAAACTCGATGCCCTTGCTGCGCAGCCGGTCGTTGACGTGCGGGTTATGGATGATTTCGCCGGTCAGGAACACACGGCGATCGGGAAACCGCTCTCGTGTCTGATAGGCGTAGTCGACCGCGCGATCGACGCCGTAACAGAAGCCGAACTCGCGCGCGAGGTGGATCGTGAGGCGGCCGGATTTGTACTGAAAGTCGTCGGCCTTAATCTGCTGAACGAGGTCGCTGTGGTAGTTCTGATTCAGCTCGGCCGCGACCGCCGCCTTCAGATCGAGGCCTTTCCTGAACACGAGGGAAGACGTCATTGGTCAGCCGCGCGCCGCTTGCGGATCATTCACGAACGTAACTGACTTCGCGTATTTCGAGCGGCGTGGTCATCACGTCAATCGCGCTGAGATCGGGGCGCATCTCGCGCGCGCGCGAGTCGACCAGCGCCTCGTCGATCTCGATGAAGAATTGATCGTCGGCGGCAGCCTGGAGGGCGAGCGTTCGATTCGACTGCTGCATCGCGCGATCCACGGCGCGCAGATGGCTGCTCCGGTCCATGGCGAACCCGAGGAACAATCCGGCGGCGAGGCCCGCGGCCGCAGCGCCCGCGACCCAGCGGCGTGCCGGGCCCAGCATGCGCTGCACCGTCGTCGCGTGCGACGGCACGCGCTGGTGCGGGAACGCGACGACCTCGGCCGGATGATCGTGGCGCTCGATGCGCCGCATGATGCGATCGCGCTGATCGTGCAGCCGGTCGGCGGTGAATGCCGCGTCCGCCTCCCGCAATGCCGCGTCCTGCATCAGCTGCAGCGATCGGACGAGCTCGTCGAAGCGCGCCCTGCACGGCTTGCACACCGCCAGGTGGCGGTTGTCGCCGTCAAGGACGCAGGTCTCCATCAGCTCGTCGTCGGTCAAATGTCCGTTCGCGTCCCCGAAGTTCACGATCCGGTGGTCAAATCGCATGGCGCTGTCCTTCCATGGCCGAGCGCAGCTTACGGATTGCACGGAACAGGTGCACTCGCACGGTCGATTCGTTCAGACCGGTCATCTCGGCGACGTCTCGCGTCGAGTGATCGGAGTAGTGGCACAACATGAATACCAACCGCTGCCGGTCGGGCAGTTTTTGCACGGCGGCGACCAGCTGCTCGCGCCACTCGCGCGCCATCAGTTGCGCCTCGGGCGATCGATCGCTCGGTCGCGTCGCGCGCTCGATGGCGTCCTGATCGCGGCGGCCGGCGTCGGCAACCGGCAGCATCCAACGCGATCGACGCATGCGCGACTTCTGCCGATCGAGACAGCCGTTGATCAGGATTCGCGTCAGCCAGATCTCAAACGAAAGATTCCGCTGAAACGACTGGATGTGCGTGTACGCCTTGACGAACGCATCCTGTACCGCTTCGTCTGCCTCGGCCACGTCGCGCAGGTAATGCCACGCGATGCGCGAAGCGCGGCGTTGCTGCCGCGCGACGATTTGCCCGAACACGTCGCGGGCCGCCTGGTCGTGCCCGGACGCGATCAAATCCTGCACCTGGCCGGCCAGGGTCGACTCGATGTCTGGTGGACGTGGTGTTCCCTGTGCGGCGAGAGTGTTCTCGCTGCCGGCTCCCTCGACGGGAGCATGAAGGGCAGAACCGCCAGCTGGCATGTGATCGCGCCTACTCATAGATACGACGATGCTGGCCTTTCATTTACAGGCGGTTACAGGGATTAGGCCGGGGAACGGACGCATTAGATGATAGCATCACACCTCGTGGGATTTGAACCCGTCATTGGGCTCGAAATACACGCCCGGCTCCTCACGGACACGAAGATTTTTTGCGGTTGCAGCACGCGGTTCGGGCATGCCCCGAACACGAGCGTCTGCCCGGTATGCCTCGGCTTTCCCGGGGCTCTGCCGGTCCTGAACCGGCGGGCCGTGGATTTCGCGTCGAAGGCGGCCCTGGCGTTGAAGTGCACGGTCCACGAACAGTCGATTTTTGCCCGGAAAAACTACTTTTACCCCGATCTGCCCAAGGGGTATCAAATCTCTCAATACGAACTGCCGCTGGCGACGGCCGGCACGCTCGAGTTTGGCGCCGGCGGCGCCGCCAGGGTCGTCCGCATCACGCGCGTGCACATGGAGGAAGATGCGGGCAAGTCGCTCCACGAGGGATTCCCGGACTCCGACCAGAAGACCTACCTGGACTTCAATCGCAGCGGCACGCCGCTGATCGAGATCGTCACCGAGCCGGATCTGCGCTCGGCGGGGGATGCCGCCGAGGCGTTCAGGAAGCTTCGCGAGATCCTCATCGCGCTCGGGGTCAACGACGGCAACATGGAAGAGGGCAGCTTGCGGTGCGACGCCAACGTCTCGGTGCGGCCGGAAGGGACGACGACGCTCGGGACGAAGACCGAGGTGAAGAACATCAACTCGTTCCGTTTTCTCGAGAAAGCGCTCGATTACGAAATCGCCCGGCAGGTGGCGGTGCTCGACGGCGGCGGTGCGATCGTGCAGGAGACGCGGCTGTGGGATGCGGCCGCGCGCGAGACGTTCTCCATGCGCAGCAAGGAAGACGCGCACGACTACCGGTATTTCCCGGAACCCGATCTGCCGCCTGTGCGAATCGCGCGCGATCGGATTCAGCAGATTCAAGAGTCCATCGTCGAATTGCCCGAAGCGAGGCGCCGGCGCGTGATGGCGGCATACGCGCTGTCTGAGGCCGAAGTGACCGCACTCGAGAACACCGAGCTGACGCCGCTGTTCGAAGAGACGGCGCGGGCGTCGGGCCAGCCGCGCGCGGCGTTCAACTGGGTGTCGGGCGAAGTCGCGCGCAAGCTGAACGAGCTTGGCGAGCGGTTCGATCGACAACGGGTCAGCGCTGCCGCGCTGGCAGGTTTGATTGCCCTCGTCGAGAAAGCGACCATCAGCGCGTCGATCGGCAAGAGCGTGCTCGAGAAGATGTACGAAACCGGCCGCACGGCCGACGACATCGTCGCCGCCGATGGGCTCGCGCAGATCGGCGACGAAGGCGCGATCGTCTCGAGCGTGCGCGCGGTGATCGCGGCCAACCAGGACGCGGTCGCCCAGATCCGCAACGGCAAGACGGGCACGTTCGGTTTCCTTGTGGGTCAGGTGATGAAGGCGATGGGCGGAAAAGCCAACCCGACGCTGGTGAACCAGCTGTTGCGCAGAGAGTTGGACATGTGATCGAGACGCATCACGTCTCAAAGCTCTACAGCCGCGGCGTCTACGCCCTTCGTGACCTGTCGATGCACGTCGACAAAGGGGAGTTCGTGTTCCTCACCGGCCCGAGCGGCGCCGGCAAGTCGACTTTTCTGCGTCTCCTGCTGCGGGAAATCGTGCCGAGCGACGGCGCGATCACCGTCGGGGGCAAGAATCTCGCAGATCTCTCCCCGCGGCAGGTGCAGGCGTATCGACGCAGCGTCGGATTCGTCTTTCAGGACTTCAAGCTCATTCCCAGAAAGACCGTGCTCGAAAACGTCGCGATTGTGCCGCGCGTCCTCGGAGCGCCCGTCTCGACACAGCAGCGCAAGACGTTTCAGGTCCTCAAGTGGGTGGGGCTGCAGCACCGCATGAACGCGTACCCGCAAGAACTGTCCGGGGGCGAGCAGCAGCGCATCGCGATTGCGCGCGCCCTGGTCAACGAGCCGATGCTGATACTCGCTGACGAGCCGACCGGCAACCTCGATCCGGACTTGTCGCTCGACATCATGAACCTGCTTCGCGAAGTGAACGCGCGCGGCACGACCGTCCTCGTCGCCACGCACGATCGCGATCTGATTCGCCGCGTGGGGCGGCGCGTCATCGCGCTCGACCACGGCAAGCTCATCTCCGCCGACGAGCGCGCAGAGACGGGATCGAATGCGGGCGCTTAAATACTTCTTCGACGAGGCATCCGCCAGTTTGTGGCGCGGCCTCAAGACATCGATCATCGCCACCGCCACGATAACGGTCGCATTCGTGGTGCTGGGCGGCTTCCTGATCCTCACCGCCAACATGGAGCGGGTATTCACGCGATGGCAGGACGCGGCGGAGTTCTCGGTGTATTTGTCCGACGCCGCCACTTCGGAACAGCGCGCCGCCATCGAGAAGACGCTGCAGGCGAGCGCGTCGGTCGCCGCCGTCGAAGCGGTGTCGAAGGATGAGGCGCTGCGGCGCTTCAAACAGAATTTCGGCACGCTCGCCGAGGCGGCGGGCGACCTCAATGCGAACCCGATGCCGGCGTCGTTTGAGGTGCGGCTGCGTCCGAATGCGGATCCAGCCGACGTAGAGTCGCTGGCGCAGAAGACCGCAGCGCTTGGAGGCGTCGCCGACGTGCGCTACGACCGTCAGTGGATTCAGCGTCTGATGTATGCGGTGGGCCTCGTCCGGGCGGGCGGATTCGCGCTCGCGTCGCTGCTGGTGTTCGCCGCCGCGCTCACCGTGGCGAGCGTCGTCAGGCTGGCGCTCTTTGCGAGGCGCGAAGAGATTCACATCATGCAGCTCGTCGGCGCGCCCATTGCCTACATTCGCGGTCCGTTCATCATGGAGGGGCTCCTGCAGGGAGGCATCGGCGCGATCGCGGCGCTCATCGTCCTGTGGATCACATTTTTCGTCGTCCGCGGACGTGCGGCTGACTGGTTTGCCGGCGCGATCGACCCGGGCTCGCTCGTGTTTCTCTCGATCGCCAATGCGGCCGCGGTGCTGCTCGCGGGCATGGCCGTGGGGGCGCTGGGCGGCTTCATCGCCGCGCGAGGCGCGCGAGAAATCGCCGATTGAAATAGATTTATCGTTGACAGTCGCGCGCCTGATTCGTAGACTGAATTTACCCCTACATGACGCAGTCGAAGGCGAGGCCCGGGTCCAACCTTACCGATTTCTATCGGGAAGAGTTCCTCAAACATCGGCGCTGTCTGGAACAACAGCGCGAGTATTACTCAGACAGCGCGATTACATCGGTCGAAGCCGCCCTCACCCGCATCATTTCCCAACTCGAACGTCTCTCAGCCAAAGAAAACGCCGATCAGGTCGTCAGCGGCCTGCTGCGGAAGTTCAACGTGGTGACGGGCCTGTCGGGCTGGACCGATCCGAAGAACATTCACTGAGATTTCGGTTCTGTCGCATTTTCGCCAGCATTTTCTAGACATTGCACGCGGCGCCATCGAGGCCGCGTCCCCGCATCAACTCATCGAGCGCGCCGTGCAGGATCCGGCAATTGCGTCTCGCCTGCGTGGCAGGGACCTGCGCGTGATTGCCGTCGGCAAGGCTGCGCCGTTCATGGCCGACGCGTTCGCGGCGGTGGCCGGCGATCGCATTCGCGATGGCATCGTCATCGGCACGCACCTTCCGATTGCGCTGCCGACACACCTGGAATGGATTCCATCGAGCCATCCGCTGCCGGATGCTCGCAGCGTCGCAGCGGGCCGGCGCGCGATCGAGGTCGCGCAGCGCACCGATTCCGACGACACGCTGGTCGTGCTGCTCTCGGGCGGCGCATCGGCGTTGATGGCGGTTCCCGCCGGCGCGCTGACGCTCGAGGACAAGCGCACCGCTGTCAACGCTCTGCTGAAGGGCGGCGCGGATATCACGGCGCTCAATACGATTCGCAAGCATCTGTCAGCGGTCAAAGGCGGGAGGCTGGCCGCAGCGGCGTCAGGCCCAACCGTGTGTCTCGCGATTTCCGACGTGGTTGGAGACGATCTCAGCGTCATCGGGTCGGGGCCGACCGTGCCTGATCCGTCAACGTATCGCGATGCCTGGGACTACATAGAGCGGCTCGGCGTCGAACCGTTGCTGACGGAGGCGGCTCGCAATTACCTGCGGGCGGGACTCGAGGGAACGATCGCGGAAACGCCGAAGGCTGGCGATCCGCGGTTCGCGCAGTCGGTGACGCGAGTGATCGGGGGCCGCTTCAACGCGATGAGCGGAGCGGCTGAGACCGCGCGCGCTCTGGGGTACGACGTCATCGTTGGCCAGGAGCCGATCGTGGGCGACGCGAGGACGATGGGACCGGTTGTGCTGGATCGGGCGCGGACTCTCGCCGCAGGCAGACAGAGGCCGGTAGCGGTCATCTTCAGCGGCGAGACGACGGTCAAGGTCGTCGGCACCGGAAAGGGCGGCCGCAATCAGGAGATCGCCTTGTCCGTGGCCAGGCATGCTGGCCGCCGAGTCAGGCGACATCGCGCTTGGCAGCGTTGGCACTGACGGCATCGACGGCCCGACGGACGCGGCGGGCGCGTATTCGGATACGACAACTATCACGCGAGCGGAGCAGCAGGGGCTCGATGCCGACGCGTTCCTCGCCGACAACAACGCGTACGCGTTCTTCCAGCGGATCGACGACCTGATCATCACGGGTCCCTCCACGACCAACGTCGGCGATCTGCAGATAGTCCTCTTTCGCTGACAGTTCGTTCCGGTTCCACGTTGAGCTCGAATTGGAACGGAACCGGAATCGGAACCAGCTATAGTCAAGTGAAATGTTTTCCCGAGAACAGATACTGAAATTGATGCGTGACAAGGTCACGCATCCGGCCACGCCGCGCGAGCTTACGAAAGCGCTCAAGATTCCACAGGAAGAACGCGCCACATTCCGCCGCCTCCTGAAATCGCTCGTCACGACGGGCGAGCTCATGCAGACCAAGGGCGGGCGTGTCGGGTTGCCCGACAAGATGGATCTCGTGGTCGGCCGCCTTCAGATGCACGCGGCCGGCTTCGGCTTCGTGATTCCCGACAAGGCCGGCGGCGACGCGCCCGACGTATATGTGTCGGCCGCCAACATCAAAGAGGCGATGCACGGCGATCGCGTGCTCGTGCGCATCGAGCGCCGGACGGTCGAGAACCGGCTCGAGGGGCGGATCATTCGCATCCTCGAGCGCGGCAATTCCACGATCGTCGGCCGCTTCGATGTCGCGGAATCCGGTCTCGGCTTCGTTCAGCCGTTCGATCGCCGCATTGTCACGGACGTGCACGTGCCGTCCGGCCAGTCGGGATCGGCGGAGCCGGGAGAGATGGTGGTGGTGGAAATCACGACGTGGCCGACGGCCTCCCGCGGTCCGGTCGGCAAGGTCGTCGAAGTGCTCGGCGACATCAACGAGCAGGGCGTCGACACCGAGATCATCATCCGCAAGTACGGGATCCCGGATGTGCACGGCGAGGCCGCGATAGAAGAAGCGCTCGCGTTCGGGCCCGTGAGCGCGAAGGATCTCGACGGCCGCACCGATTTCCGTCAGACGGTCACGGTGACGATCGACGGCGAGCACGCGCGCGACTTCGACGACGCCATCAGCATCGAGCGATTTGCGAACGGGCACTACTGGCTCGGCGTCCACATCGCCGACGTCGCGCATTACGTGACCGAGGGCAGCGCGCTCGATCAGGAAGGATACGAGCGGGCGACGTCGGTGTACTTCCCCGAGCGCGCCGTTCACATGTTTCCCTCCGAGCTGGCGACGGGCATCTGCAGCCTCAATCCCCGCGTGGACAGGCTGGTGCAGACGTGCCTGATGGAAGTCGACGCGAACGGGTCGGTGGTGCGGTACGAATTCCACGACGGCGTCATCAACACCGCGGCGCGCATGACCTACACGGACGTGAACGCCATCCTCACGACGAAGCCGCCAGAGCTGATGCAGACGTATCGAGACCTGGTGCCGAAGTTCGAGATGATGGAGCAGCTGTTTCACGTGCTGAACGGCCGCCGCAAGCGCCGCGGCTCGATCGACTTCGATCTCCCCGAGGCCGAGGTGATCATCGACGATGCCGGAAAAGTGGAGAGAATTGTCGAGGCGCAGCGCAACATCGCGCACAAGCTGATCGAAGAGTTCATGCTGCTCGCCAACGAGACCGTGGCGACCTACGTCGAGGGCCGCGGCATGCCCTGCGTCTACCGCATCCACGAGCAGCCGGACGTGCTGAAGGTGGAAGAGTTCGAGGAGTTCATTTCCGGGTTCGGATACTCGCTGGCGGCGCCGCCGGGCGCCGTGAGGCCGCGGAATTTTCAGCGCCTGCTCGAAAAGCTGCGCGGCAAACCGGAAGAACGGCCGATTGCGTTTCTCATGCTGCGGACGATGCAGAAAGCGCGGTACGCCGAGCGCAACCTGGGCCATTTCGGTCTCGCCGCCGATTCATACACGCACTTCACGTCTCCCATCCGCCGCTATCCCGATCTGATCGTCCATCGCATGCTGCGCGAGCTGCGTCAGAAGGGCATCGACATGGATCGCGTGGAAGAGCTCGAGTCCGATCTGCCGGAGATGGCGAGGCACTGCTCCGACATGGAGCGGCGCGCCGACGATGCCGAGCGGGAGCTCGTGCAGTGGAAGAAAGTGCGGTTCATGGCCGACAAGGTCGGCGACGAGTTCGAGGGCTACATCACGGGCGTGGCCGCGTTCGGGTTGTTCGTCCAGCTCACCGAACATTACGTCGAAGGACTCGTGCACGTGTCGAGCATGGCCGACGACTACTATCGGTTTCTCGAGAAGACGCACTCACTGCGCGGAGAGAACACCCAGAAGGTGTATCAGCTTGGCGATCGCGTCGAAGTCCAGGTGGTGCGCGTCGATATGGATCGCCGTCAGATCGATCTTGGGCTGGTGGAAATTCTCGAGACGGTGCGGACCGATGAGCGTCGCCGTGGGCCGAGCCACAGCAAGGCGCGCCCCAAGCACGAACAGCGACGTTCCACGAAGCAGCGCAAGCAGCGGCCTGGCCGCCGCGAGCGGCAGAAAGGGAAGCGGGGGCGCCGCTAGGTTTTCTTGATATCCGTGTCTTCGCCCTCTTTCATCCCGTCTTTGAAGCTGCGGATCGACTTGCCGATGCCGGTCGCGAGCTGCGGCAGGCGGTTGGCGCCGAAGATCAACACGACGATGAAGAGGATGATGAAAAGTTCAGGCAAGCCAATCCGACCCATGTCTAACTCCTTGTTGCCATTTCCCGGGATAAGGCGACGTCAGGCATTGTACCAGTAAATCCAGGCCGGATGAGCATGCCAATCGCGCGCACGGCGAGCGACCACTCGCGCGTTTCGAGCAGGCGCCGCCGCAGTCCGCGATACGGCTGGACGCCCCCCACCAGGTCGACGAAGGCGTCTCGAATGCCCGCGCTTTCGTCGAGGGCCCGCACCAGCAGCGCGGAGAACGCCGGGGTGAAGAACACGGTGCTCAGCTGTGCCGCGCGCGCGAGCTCCGGCTGAACGACGCTGAGTATCTTGTCTGCGTACCGTGCCGCCGCGCGTGGCCCTGGCGTCGCCAGCACGGCCTCGGCTGCCCACCGCCCTGACAGGAGCGCGAAGTAGATACCTTCGCGCGTCAGAGGATCCACCAGGCCCGCGGCATCGCCGAGCAGCATCCATCCCGCGCCGCCCAGGGTCGCCTTCCGCGTGGCCTCATAGCCGATGCTGGGAATAGGCCAGGAGTACGGCGTGATCCTTGTGCCCTGATGGAGTCCCTGCTCCTGGATCCACGCCGCAGACTGCGCGCGCAGCTGGGCTGACGAGGCGTGGTGCGCCGCCGCGGCGCAGACGCCGACCGCAAGATGATCGCGTCGCGGGAACGACCACAGGTACCCGGGAGGTTCGTGCATCGTTTGGATCGCGATCGTCGACGCCGTCGCACCATGGACGAAAAAGCCGGCGGCGACCGATAGCTCCGCGCGGCCGAACGGGCGCGCGAGCTTCTTGCGCACGATGCTGTTGGCTCCGTCAGCGCCGAGAACGTGCTCGGCTTCATACTCAGCGCGATCGGTGCGAACCACCATGCGCGTACCGCGCGGCGCGACGTCAATCGCTCGTTCCGCGACGAGGCGCGCCCCGGCGGCCACCGCCGCATCGGTGAGCGCGCGGTCGAATATCGCGCGGCTGACCACGATGAGGGAGCTGTCCGGGGTCGCGCCGCGATCGGTCAATGCGACTCGCGCGCTGCGGTTCGGCCCTTCTACCGTTGCGGCGTTCACCACCACTGCCGGAAGCGCGTGGATGTCGATGACGTCGGCGACCAGGGCAAGCGCCCGGCCGGTGAGCCCGCCGCCGCAGGGCTTTTCGCGCGGATGGCTGGGATCGAACAGCGTGACGGACGCGCCGGCGCGCGCCAGCTGTACCGCCGCCATCGCTCCCGCCGGACCAGCGCCGAGAATGGCAACTCTCATAAGTCGGTAGTCAGTAGTCGGTAGTCAGCAGTCTCAGTCGGCAGTCAGCTGTCGTCGAGTCGAGAGGTCGCAGAGTCGAGAGTCCAGAGTCCAGTATCAGCCGTACTGCGCGACTGACCTCGACTGCCTGACTGAGACTGCCGACTGTCGACTGCCGACTGACGACTGTTATAGATTAGCCCTTACGATGTCTCATCCGTTGCTGATGGCGCTTTTTGCTGATGTCGCGTCGGCCGCCGCCGCCGCGCGCGATGCGCATGCCCTGGGCGTCGATCGCGCAGACGTCTCGGTCGTCGCCCGCGATCATCAGGACGAAGAGCGAATCGGCAGCGAGATCGACGCAAGCCCCGGATCGGAGATCGAGGATTCCTCGGCCGCGTCGCGGCTGGGAGAGCTCAGCGGGTACATCCTGGCAGCCATCGCCATCGGTTTGCCGGGAACCGGCGCCGTCGTCGCGGCGGGGCCGCTGGCAGCCGAGCTTGGCGAGGTTGCAGGTCACGTGGCCGGACAGGTCGCGGGCGACCTGAAATCGACCTTGATCAAGGCCGGAATGGCGGAATCGGACGCAGAAGCGTGGCGCGCGCAGATCGAAGGCGGCCGCGCTATCCTCATCGGCATGCACGCGCGCAGCGGGCGGGCCGCCGAGATCGAGGGGCTTCTGGCGAGCGCGCAGCCTCGGCCGCGTTGTGCGTACGCAGTGGGAAGACTGAGAAACGAAAAACGAAGAACGAAAAACGAAGAACGAAAACCGAAAAGACCGAAGAAAAAGGACCTAAGGATGGCAGTCGAGGTGGAAACCGGGCGATTTACCGTCGGCGTGTTCCAGGACATCGCGTGGGCCGAGAAGGGGATTGACGCGCTCCGCAAACAGGGGCTCGCAGTCGAGTCGCTGTCCATCATCGGAAAAGCGTCGCCCGAAATGGCTGCGTTCATCGAGCGGCAGCTCGGTTCGTCCCAGTCGTTCGAGGTGCACGACCTGGGGCCGGCGATGGCCCGGGGCCCTCTCGTCGCGGCGCTGCAGGGCAGCGACCAGGGACTCACAAAGGCGGGCATTGCCGGCACGATGCGGCGTGTGGGGTTCCAGCCCCACGACGGCCGCATCTTTCATGTGCTCACAGGCCGTGGTGGTGTGCTGGTGGCGATTCACAGCGAGCCGAGAGCGGCCGATGCGCTGGCGGTGCTGCACTCATACGGTGGCGGCAATGCGGCAATTGGAGCCTGGACAGGACGGGTCTAGGTTCAGGGTTCCAGGTTCCGCGTTCCAGTTCGGGTTCCACGTACGCGTGGACAGAATCCGAACCGAACCGGGAACCGTTATGGCTTCGGTTTTGCAACTTGCACCACGCAGGATGAGGGCGCAAAATAGATCGTAGGCTTTCTCCTGCGGCCCGCATTTCCAACACATGAGTGACCTTCGCGCAAACGCGCCGCCTGAAGTACGCTTTCTCTTCGAGGATACCCCGAAGCGATCCGCGAGTGCGCTCGCCGTGTCGTTCGGGATCCACTGCGCGCTCTTCGCCCTCGCGGTCTGGGTTGCCATGCATCCGTCCGTGGCACCGATGGCCACTCGCGCGCTCGACAAGCTCAACGATCAAATTGTCTGGCTCGACATGCCCGGCCCCGGCGGCGGTGGTGGCGGCGGAGGCAACGAATCGCCTGAGCCCGTGAAGAAAGTGGAGCTCAAGGGCCAGGAAAAGATCACCGTTCCGGTTGAGAAACCGCCGGCGATCGAAAAGCCCAAAGACAAACCGCCGGAAGATCCCCTCCAGAATCTGACGATCCCGGCGCAGACGCTTGCATCTGCGGACCTCGCACAGGCTGGTGCCATGGAAGGCATCCCGACGTCAGACTCGCTTGGTCTCGGACGCGGTGGTGGCGCGGGCACAGGGCAGGGAACAGGCATCGGTTCGGGCCGCGGTTCCGGTCTTGGCGATGGATGGGGCGGCGGCACGGGAGGCGGAGCGTACCGTCCTGGCAATGGCGTCGAGACTCCGCGCCTGCTCCGCGAAGTGAAGCCGCAGTACACCGCGCAGGCGATGCGCGCAAAAATTCAGGGTGAAGTGCTGCTGGAGTGCATCGTTCAGCCTGACGGTTCCGTCGGCAATATCCGCGTCGTCCGCTCGCTCGATGCCTCGTTCGGGCTCGATCAGGAAGCGATCAAGGCAGCGCGCCAGTGGCGCTTCCAGCCCGGCACCAAGCAGGGACAACCTGTGCCAGTGCTCGTGACGATCGCAATCGCATTTACTCTTCGCTAGAGCATAGCGCGAAGCGCAAAGACGTAGATGCGTAGCAAAACGAAAGGCCCGAGAGGATCGCTCCTCCCGGGCCTTTTCACTTTCTACTTTCCACTTTCCACTTACAGCGAAGTTAGTACATTCCGCCCATGCCGCCGCCGCCGTGTCCGCCCGGCATCGCCGCTTCCTTCTTCTCTTCCGGAAGCTCGCACACGAGCGCTTCCGTGGTGAGGAGAAGCGATGCGATGGACGATGCGTTCTGAAGCGCCGAGCGCACGACCTTGGTCGGGTCGATGACGCCTGCCGCGATCAGGTCTTCCATCCTGTCGTCCTGTGCGTTGTAGCCGATCGAGCCGGTGGCATCCTTTACCTTCGCAAGGATGATCGAACCCTCCATGCCGGCGTTGGTCGCGATCCAGCGGAGCGGCTCCTCGATTGCGCGACGGATGATGTTGACGCCGATCTGCTGATCTCCCTCGAGCTTCAGCCCTTCAAGCGCCTTTGCCCGCGCGAATCAGCGCGACGCCGCCGCCCGGCACGATGCCTTCTTCGACGGCCGCCTTGGTGGCGTGCATCGCGTCTTCGACGCGCGCCTTCTTCTCCTTCATCTCGGTTTCGGTGGCCGCGCCGACCTTGATGACCGCGACGCCGCCGACGAGCTTCGCGAGCCGCTCCTGCAGCTTCTCGCGGTCGTAGTCCGAGGTCGTTTCCTCGACCTGCGTCCGAATCTGCTTGACGCGCCCCTCGATGTCCTTCGAGTTGCCGGCGCCTTCGACGATCGTCGTGTTGTCCTTGTCGATCGTGACCTTCTTCGCCTTGCCGAGATCCTCGACCTTGATGTTCTCGAGCTTGATGCCGAGGTCTTCGGTGATGGCGCGTCCGCCGGTCAGCGTCGCGATGTCTTCGAGCATCGCCTTACGGCGATCGCCGAAGCCCGGGGCCTTGACGGCCGCAGCCTGCAGCGTGCCGCGCAGCTTGTTGACGACGAGCGTCGCGAGCGCCTCGCCTTCGACGTCTTCCGCGATGATCAGGAGTGGACGGCCCATGCGGGCGACCTGCTCGAGGACCGGCAGAAGATCTTTCATCGAGCTGATTTTCTTTTCGTGGATCAGGATGACCGGATTCTCGAGCACCACTTCCATGCGCTCGGGATCGGTGACGAAGTAGGGCGAGAGATAGCCGCGGTCGAACTGCATGCCTTCGACGACGTCGAGCGAGGTCTCCAGCGTCTTGGCTTCTTCGACGGTGATGACGCCGTCCTTGCCGACCTTCTCCATCGCGTCGGCGATGAACTTGCCGATCTCCGCGTCGCTGTTGGCCGAGATGGTGCCGACCTGCGCGATCATCTTGCCGGTCACCGGCTTCGACTGGCTCTTGAGGCCTTCGATGACCTTCTCGACGGCACGGTCGATGCCGCGCTTGATGTCCATCGGGTTGGCGCCCGACACGACGTTCTTCACGCCTTCGCGGTAGATCGCCTGCGCCAGAACGGTCGCCGTGGTGGTGCCGTCGCCGGCGATATCCGAGGTCTTGCTCGCCACTTCGCGCACCATCTGCGCGCCCATGTTCGCCAGAGGATCCTTGAGGTCGATTTCCTTGGCGACGGTCACGCCGTCCTTGGTGATCGTGGGCGAGCCGAACTTCTTGTCGAGAACGACGTTGCGTCCCTTGGGTCCGAGGGTCACTTTGACGGCGTCGGCGAGCTGGTTGACGCCACGAAGAATCGCCTGTCGCGACTCTTCGCCATAGATAATCTGTTTTGCCATCGTGTGCTCCGTTTTCTAGTTAATTCTTCAGGCCGACCTCAAGGTCGGCACTACGGTCGGCTACTACTTCTTCTTGCCGCCGCCGCCCGAATCGATCACCGCCAGGACTTCGTCCTCGCGCATGATCAGATACTCCTCGCCGTCGAGCTTGATTTCCTGGCCCGAATACTTCCCGAAGAGGATGAGATCGCCGGCCTTGACGTCGAGCGCGATGCGCCCGCCGTCGTCCTTGACCTTGCCGTTGCCGACGGCGACAACTTTGCCCTGCTGCGGTTTCTCTTTCGCGGAATCCGGGATGATGATTCCGCCGACTTTCTGTTCCCCTTCCTCGATGCGTTGCACGAGGATGCGGTCGTGTAGCGGTCTAGCATTCATAGGTCGCTCCAGCTGTGTAAGTGAATAACGTGTTTTCTTCGACGTACGCGGACATGCCCAGGCAGCTTGCCCCACCCGTCGCGCGCCAGCGCGTAGGCGGGTCTTAGCACTCTCCCTACAAGAGTGCTAATTTAGCCAATCGCTCTTAGCGCTGTCAAGGGGCGAGTGCTAAAAACTGTGCTAAGGCCGTCTCTTGATACGGTGTTCGGCCATCTTGCGGCTCAGGGTGTTCCGGTGGATGCCCAGCTCGTCGGCCGCCTTGGACAAGTTGCCGTCCGAGCCGGCGAGGACCTGGGAGATGAACCGCCGTTCGAACTCTCGCGTCGCCTCGGGAAAGCGGACCCCGCGCTGAACCATTTCCTCTATGAGTCGATCGAGCTTTTCGTTCATGTGTCGCGGCGCCGGTCTATTCCAGCTCGAGGCCACTGAGCAGACGGAACGCCTGGACGTATTTCTCGCGGGTTTTCTGAATCACATCGTCCGGAAGGGTCGGCACCGGCGGCTGCTTGTTCCAGCGAATCGATTCCAGGTAGTCGCGCACGAACTGCTTGTCGAAGCTCGGTTGAGGACCGCCGGGCGCGTACGCGTCGCGCGGCCAGAAGCGCGAGGAATCCGGTGTCAGCACTTCGTCGATCAGGATAATCTCGCCCTTGTCAGGTCCGTCGAGCACCCGGCCGAATTCGAACTTCGTGTCCGCGACGATGATGCTGCGATGCTCCGCGTGGGCTGCCCCGCGGGAGTAGAGGTGGAGCGTCAGCTTGCGCAGCGTTTCGAATGGTCTCGCGTCCGACGATGCGCCGAGGCATCCTCTTCGCAGATGTTGATGTCGTGGCCGGTCGCTGCCTTGGTCGTCGGGCGTGAAAATCGGCTCGGGCAGCCGCTCCGATTCGCGCAGTCCCGACGGCAGTTTGATGCCGCACACCGATCCGACTGCTGGTATTCCTTCCATCCCGACCCCGACAGATATCCACGCGCAACGCATTCGATCGGAAACGGTTCCGTCTTGCGGACCAGCATGGACCGCCCCTGAAGGACGTCGGCGTGCCGGTGTGCGGCCGCCGGGTAGTCCCTGACGCGCGTCGATCGCAGATGGTTGGCGACGATGTCGCTCGTTTCGCCGAACCAGAATGCCGACAACTGGGTGAGAACCTTGCCCTTGTCAGGGATGCCCGATCCCAGGACGTAATCGAACGCCGAAATGCGATCCGTGGCGACGATGAGAAGCTCGCTCGGGTCGTCAGGGAAGGAGTAGATGTCGCGAACCTTGCCCTGTGAATGCCGCGTCAGGCCGTCAAGGGTTGTGTCAAGAATGAGAGCAGACGATGCCAATGGGAGAACCTCGAATCGAAGGCGAAAAGCGCCGATCTTATCGGGGAGTCGATTCACTGGCAAGTCCAGCTTCGCGGCGGCGGTGACCACTACTAATGCGTTCTTGGCATTCCCCCGAACCCCCCTTATAGTAGACCCGCTGTTTTGGCCGAAATTCCATGAAGAAATCGCTTCGTACCGGCTTCATCGTCGTCCTGTCGATTGGGTTGCTCGCGCTTTTCCTTCGCGGCGCCCATCTGGATGTCGTGTGGACGGAAATCAAGCTTGCGGATCCCTGGATGATCGCGCTGTCGGCGGCCGTCACGGTCATGACGATGGTGCTTCGCGCGCTTCGGTGGCAGTACTTGCTCGAGCCGATCGGCCACGCGAGGTTTTCGGCCGCGTTTCGAACGACGACCATCGGATTTGCCGCGAGCGCGGTGCTGCCCGCGCGTGCCGGCGAGGTGATTCGTCCGTACTTGCTGGCGCGGCAGGAGGGGTTGAGCGCGACCGCGACGTTCGCCACGATCATCATCGAGCGGCTGCTCGATGCGGTCACCTGCGTCATGTTGCTCGCCTCGTTCGTGTTGTTGTTCGATCCGGGCATGGACCGGGCGGACAGCCGGTTGTACGGCCTGGTCGAAGTCGGAGGCGTGACGGTCGGAGCGCTGGCGCTGCTCGTGCTGTTCGCGATGTTCGTGGCCGCGCGCGATCCTGCGGCGGCGGGCCGCTGGGCCTACAAGCTCGAGCACCTGCTTCCCGGCAAACTCACACACCGGCTTGCGGGCGTGCTGTTGAGGTTCTCCGAAGGCCTTGCGGTGGTGCGCACGCCGAGACGCCTGGCGCTCGCCCTGTCGTTGTCGTTCCCACTGTGGCTCTCGATCGGCCTCGGCATATGGGCCGTGACACGGGCCTTCGGCATCGCCATGCCGTTCACCGGCTCGTTTCTTCTCATCGCGCTGTTGATTGTCGGCGTCTCTGTGCCGACGCCCGGCGGCGTCGGCGGTTTCGAAGCCGCGGTGCAGATTGGGCTCACCTCGTTTTATGCCGTGCCCAACGACCGCGCCGTGGGCGCGGCGATCGTCCTGCACGCGGTCTCGCTGCTGCCGACGATCGTGCTCGGTTTTCTGTTCGTCATCCAGGACGGCCTTGGATTCGGCGGAATGCGCAATCTCGCGCACGCCGCGGCGGAGGGCGAACCTTGAACAGCAGATCTTGAACAGGAGATCAGAGATCGAGATCTTTCGGCGAGGATGCGCGACGAGCGAGCGTCGCGGGGCGCGAGGGCCGCAGCGAGCGGCGTGGAGCGGGGCGAGGGGCCCCCGCGACTAATCATGAAATGTCCATATTGCGCGCATCTCGGCGATAAAGTTGTCGACTCGCGCGAAAGCCGCGAAGGGGAAGTCATCCGGCGCCGCCGTGAGTGCCTTGGCTGCGGCAAGCGCTTCACCAGCTACGAGCGGATCGACGAGATCCCTTACATGGTGGTGAAGAAAGACGGCAGCCGCGAGCGTTTCGAGCGGCAGAAGCTGGTCGCGGGCCTGCTGAAAGCCTGTGAGAAGCGTCCCGTCAGCGTTGCGTCGCTCGAGGCCGTCGCCGATCGCGTGGAGAGCACGCTGCAGGAGCGCTCCGAAAAGGAAATCAGCACGAACGAGATCGGCGCCTTCGTGATGCAGGAGCTCAAGAAGCTCGACAAGGTGGCCTACGTGCGATTCGCGTCGGTGTACCGGCATTTCCGCGACATCGGCGAGTTCATGACAGAGCTCAAGGATCTGCTGAACGCGAAAGAATGATGGCTCCGCCGCGCCGCCCGCTGCGCGACAACCCGCGGCTCATCCTGGCAGGCATGATCGTCCTGCTCGCCGCGCTCGTCGGCATCGTCGCGCTCGCCAACCGCTCGGCGGGCCTCTCTCCCGACTTCCTCACTGAATTCGTTCTTTACGGGCTGTGGGCCGCGGACCTGACGATTCTGCTCGGCCTGACGTTCGTGCTCGCGCGCAACGTCATCAAGCTGATTGTCGAGCGGCGGCGCGCGCTCCCGTTCGCGCGATTCCGCGGAAAACTCGTGGCGGTGCTGCTTGGGATGACGCTGGTGCCGGCAGTGCTCGTGCTGCTGGTCGGGAGCGAGCTGATTCGCAACAGCGTCGATCGCTGGTTCAACGCGCCGGTCGAAGACGTGTTGACGGCCGCCGATTTGATTGCGAGCGACTATTACCGCGATCGGCAGACGCGGCTCACCGCCGAGGCACAGCGGATGGCCGGCGGGCTGGCCGGCGCCGCGTTCAATGGCGCGGACGTGGCGGCGGTCCGCGATCGCATCCTGCCCGAAGTCACACATGGACGGGTGAAGATGGTCGAGGTGTATCGCATCACGCCGGGCTCGCAGCCCGCGGAGGTGATGCCATATGTCGACGTCGCCGCGCCTGACATGCCGCGCGGATACGCGCGCGCGGTCGCCGATCGCATGGCGGCGCACGCGGCGTCGGGCCAGATGGAACCCCCAACGCCCGAACACCTGCCGGGCGCCGGCGAGCTCATTCGGGCGGTGGCCGTCGTGCGGCGGGCTGCGACGTCGGCCCCGATCGCCATCGTCATTGCCAGTGATTCGCTCACCGGCGAGATGGCGTCGAGCGCCCGTCGCATTCAGGACGCGTACGAGGACTACACGCAGCTTCGCGTGCTGCGGCAGCCGCTCTTCGGCGTGTATCTCTCGTTCTTCCTGATGATGACGCTGATGATTCTGGTGGGCGCCACGTGGATGGGCTTGTATCTCGCGAAGCGCATCACAGAGCCCGTCCAGCGTCTCGCGACTGCCGCGAGAGAAATCGAGGCTGGGCATCTGGACTATCGGGTCGATCGCGAAACGGTGAGCGACGACGAGTTTGGATCGCTGGTCGAGGCGTTCAACAGCATGGCGACCGAAGTGGGGAAGAGCCGCCGGCGCCTCGAGCGCTCGACGGTCGACCTGGAGCGCAAACACCTCGAGGTGGAAGGACGCCGCCGGTACATCGAGACGATCCTCGAGCGGATCGCCACCGGCGTCGTGTCGATCGACGCCGCGGGAAAAATCAGCACGCTCAACAGCGCGGCCATGCGCCTGCTCGGACTTGCGCCGACGGCGGTTGGGCAGCCCGCCGCGGAGGTGTTTGGCCGCGACGATCTTCAGCCCTTCGGGGCGCTGCTCCGCTCCGTGGCGGCGGGCAGAACGGAGCCGTCAGCGCAGGAAATCCCGCTGACGCGCGACGACCGGGAGCTCCAGCTGGCCGCCGTCGCGACCGCGCTTCGCGGCACCGAAGGCTCGGACGGCCTGGTGCTGGTCGTGGACGATGTGTCGCCGCTGATTCGCGCGCAGAAGGTGGCTGCGTGGCGCGAAGTCGCGCGCCGCCTCGCGCACGAAATCAAGAATCCGCTGACGCCGATTCAACTGTGCGCCGAGCGCATCCGGCGCCATTTCAGCAGCAGCCCTGAGCCGACGCTGGCGCTCGTCGAGGAGTGCACGTCGACGATCGTCGGGGAGGTCGACTCGCTGAAGGCGCTGGTCGACGAGTTCTCGCAGTTCGCGCGCATGCCGGCGCCGCGCGCGGTGCCGACGGATTTGCACGCGCTGTTGAACGAAGCGCTGGCGCTGTATCAGGGACTGCTGGGCGAGGTGCGTTTCGAGCGGCGTTTTGCCGAGAAGCTCCCGAAGGTGAGGGTCGACGGCGAGCAGGTGCGCCGCGTCGTCATCAACCTCGTGGACAACGCCATCGAGGCGATGAACCGCTCGGGCCTGATCACCCTCGAAACGCAGCACGATCCAGGCGCGTCGCTCGTCCGGTTGATCGTCACCGACGATGGACCGGGTATCCCTCCAGCGGAGCGCGAGAAGCTCTTCATGCCGTATTATTCGACCAAACGCCGCGGCAGCGGCCTCGGCCTCGCCATCGTCCGCCGCATCGTCGCCGAGCACGGCGGCACCATCGAGGTCGGCGACAACGAACCGCGCGGGACCAAGTTCACCATCGAACTGCCATGCTGAGATCGTCGTCTCAACGCAAAGACGCCAAGACGCGAGGAATTCTTTTCGAAAGATTCACTTTGCGGCTGTTGCGACTTTGCGTTGGGATACCAGATGAGACCGTGATCAGAGCCTCAATTCTCATCGTCGATGACGAGCCGGGCGTGCGATCTGCGCTGAGCGGTGTGCTCCGCGACGAGGGCTACATCGTCGACGCCGTCGAGAGCGGCGAGCAGTGCCTCGATCGCGTCATCCGCGAGGTGTTCGACGTCATCGTGCTCGACGTGTGGCTGCCCGGGCTCGACGGTCTCGCGACGCTCGGCCGGCTGCGGCAGATGAAAGTCGATTCCCAGGTGGTGATGATCTCCGGGCATGGCAACATCGAGTCGGCCGTCAAGGCGATCAAGGCCGGCGCGTTCGACTTCGTCGAGAAGCCCCTGTCGCTCGAGAAGACGGTGCTCGTCGTCCGCAACGCGCTTCGGCAGCGCCACCTCGAGGCAGAAAACCGGGCCTTGCGGGCCCGCGTCGATCGCGATGGCAGGATGGTCGGCGAAAGCCTCATCATGCGCCAGCTGCGCGAGCAGGTCGCGATGGCCGCACCGACCAACGGGCGCGTGTTGATCTTCGGCGAGAACGGCACGGGCAAGGAGCTCGTCGCGCGCACCGTGCACGCCTTGAGCCGCCGGCGCAATCAGCCATTCGTCGAAGTCAATTGCGCGGCCATCCCCGAGGAGCTGATTGAAAGCGAGCTGTTCGGCCACGTGAAGGGCGCGTTCACCGGCGCAGTCGCCGATCGGAAAGGGCGCTTCGAGGCGGCGCACACCGGGACGATTTTTCTCGACGAGATCGGCGACATGAGCATGAAGACGCAGGCAAAGGTGCTGCGTGTGCTGCAGGAACAGGTCACCGAACCCGTCGGCAGCACGTCGCGCGTGCAGGTCGACGTGCGGGTGCTGGCCGCCACGAACAAGGATCTGCTGTCGGAGATCCGCGCCGGGCGTTTTCGAGAGGACCTGTACTTCCGTCTGAACGTCATTCCTATTTTCGTGCCGCCCTTGCGCGAGCGCGCGGAAGACATCTCGCTGCTCGTGGAGCACTTCATCGCGGACTTCGCGCTGGAATACGGCAAGCGTGCGAAGACCGTGACGCCCGCCGCGATGGCCCGCCTGAAGATGTATCGCTGGCCGGGCAACGTGCGCGAGCTGCGGAACGTCATCGAGCGGGTGGTCATCATGGCGCCGGACGATGAGATCACCGATCGCGACCTCGCCTTTCTGGCGGCTGATTCGCTCGCCGAGAAGCCGGTCGACGACCCCACGGCACCTGCGATGCCGCTGTACACCGCGAGGGATCAGTTCGAGCGCGATTACATCCTGCGCGAGCTTGCCCATCAACAGGGCAATATTTCCAGGACCGCGGAAGTGCTCGGCGTCGAGCGAAGCAATCTGTACAGGAAGATGAGGGCGTTCGGAATTGTCCCGAGGAGAACGGAAGCAGACGCTGAGGAAGGTGTGACGAATAGCGAATAACGAAAAACGAAGACCGAAAAGCGAATAAAGCAGCACGGCGCTGCGACTTACGCACTATTCGGTTTTCGATCTTCGTTTTTCGTTTCGAGGCGCGTCTCCAGTACTTTATCCAAGTCCTTTTCCCGCAATTTGAGCCTGCGCGCCGGATCTGGCGGCAGCGCATCGGCCGGCAGCAACCCGACGATCTCGCTCTCCAGCACGCGCACGCCGTCCTGCGCTGCCTCGCGCGTCACGGCATCGAATACCGTGGTCATCGACGTTTCCTTGTAATTCGTCAGGTTCATCGACACCTGGACGATGCCGTTGTCGAGCTGCATGCCCAGCGCTTTGACGTGGGGAAGCCCGCCGCTGCTCGCGCGGATTGCTGATGCGACGCGCCTCGCGACGCCAAGGCGATTCGACGCGAGGTTGACGTTGTAGGCGATCAGAATGGGACGCGCGCCGATGGCGGTGGCGCCTGCTGTGGGGTGGGGCGCGGCGGGCCCGAAGTCCGGGCGCCATGCTGCCTGCTTCATGCGAAGGGCGACGCCGTTCGCGCCGCCTCGCCGGATTTCGGACAGGCTTCGACGCTCGTCATTCGCTGCCGCATCCTCGTACAGGAATACGGGAACACCAAACCGCTCGGCAACCAGTGCAGCGGTACCTGTTGCCAGCTCCACGCACTCCTGCATCGTCGCGCCGTTGAGCGGGATGAACGGCACCACATCCACCGCGCCCATGCGGGGATGGACGCCGTCGTGCGACCGGAGATCGATCGCGTCGACGGCAACGCTGAACAGACGAAGCACGGCGTCTTGCAGAGGCGCCGGCTCGCCGACGAAGGTGTAGACCGTCCGGTTATGCGATGGATCGGATGATTGATCGAGCACGTGCACGCCGGGAACGGCGACGGCGGCGCCAAGTGCGGCGATGACGTCCGCCCGACGTCCTTCGCTCACGTTCGGTACGCACTCAATCAACGGCATTACGCTCTTGTATCACAGCTGATTCTGCCGCATAATTTGCCCGCGAGCATGTCTGATCCGCTCCGCACGAATCCAACCAACCAGAGCCCGGCGTCAATCGACGGCGACGCCGAACGCGACGCCAAAATCGAAAGCCTGCTGATTGCGGGACTCGATCAATATTTTGCGGCGCATTACGCGCAGGCCATCGACATCTGGACGCGCGCGCTGTTTCTCGATCGCAATCACGCGCGGGCACGTGCCTACATCGATCGTGCCCGCAGCGCGATGGCCGAGCAGCAGCGCGAGTCGGAGGAACTGCTTCACAACGGCGTCGCCGCGTTCGAGCGGGGAGAGATCGAAGCGGCCCGTCAGATGTTGAACGCCGCCGTGCAGCGCGGCGGCGCCCACGACGTGGCGCTCGCGTTTCTCACGCGCATCGATCGCATTCACGCCGCCACGCCGATGGAGCCGGCGCCGATGGCGCCGCCGTCGAGATTGCCGTTCCGGCCGCGCGCCGCGGCGTCGGACCGTCCGGGCTCGCGGTGGGCGAGCGTCGCGATCGTGATGTTCCTGCTCGCCGCCGGGGCTGTTGTGGCCATCGCCTCCTGGGATGGCATCCGCGAGTTGATCCCGGTGCTGACGCCCGGCGCGGCCGACGGACTGGCGCCGGTGCGGGTCGTTGAGGAGCCGCTCGTGGTACCGCGCAGCGCCGAGACGGCGCTCGATCGCGCTCGAGCGCTGTTCGCGTCAGGCCGTCCGTACGACGCGCTTCGGGCCATCGATCTCGTGCGGCCTACCGATCCGCTGCGTGTCGACGCCGACAAGTTGAAAGCGGCAATTCAGCGCGAGCTTCTCGCATTCGAAACCTCACCTGGCGGCGCCGCGACCAAACAATGAAATGTCCCAAGTGTGGATATCTGGGGTTTGAGAGCGGCGATCGCTGCCGGAATTGCGGTTACGAGTTTTCCTTGTCCGCCGGCACATCCGATCCCATGGACCTGCCCCTGGATCTCGGGCCCGACGAGTCGAGGCCGCCGCTCGACCTCGATCGGCTGATCGGCGCGCGCGACGAGCAACCGATCGAGGACCTGCCCTTGTTTTCACCTTCACCTGCCGAGGTCGACGATCGGGCCGCTGTTCCGCGCCGCGCCGCAGCTCTCCGGCGCGGGCAGTATCCGCGATGATGCGCCACTGATTACGGGGCCGTTGAGACCGCGGGCGCCGCTCGGTGTCAGGCGTGCGACGCCCGAAGTGCCGCGCGCCCGCACGCAGCCCACCAAGACGCCTGCGCACGAGGACATGTTTTTCGAGAGCGGCCGGTCCACGCCTGCGCCGTCGTCTGGTGACACTCCCGTCGAAGCGCTCGCCGCGCCGCTCAGGCGTATCGTTGCGGCACTCGTCGATCTGGCTCTCCTCTGCGCGCTCGATGCGTTGGTGCTGTATTTCACCCTCCGGCTTCTTGGCCTTGGCACGGCGCAGCTGTTCGACCTGCCGTTGCTCCCGCTCGTCGCGTTTCTCCTGCTGTTGAACGGCGGCTATTTCATCGCCTTCACGGCCGTAGGAGGACAGTCGATCGGCAAGATGGCAGTCGGCATCAAGGTGATCTCGCAGGAAGAGAGCACCGTGCCGATCGGCCGGGCCACGATTCGTACGCTCGCCTACGTTGTCTCCGCGCTGCCGCTCGGCGCCGGCTTTGTGCCCGGCGTGCTGGGCGCCGATCGTCTCGCGCTTCACGACCGTCTCGCCCACACCCGCGTGGTGCGCCCTTCGTCCACGTAACCTCAGCTGATGCGTCGTCTCGCGGTTTTTGTCTGCAGCTTTGGGTATATCGGTTTTTTTCCCGTCGCACCAGGGACCATCGGCTCGGCAGCAGGCGTGGTGGTCTACCTGGCGGCCCGTCATGCCGCTCTTCCGTTTCTCGAGCTCGGGATCATCGTCGCGCTTGCCGTCGCCGGAACCGCGTTGACGCGGCCGTGCGAGGAGGACCTCCGCTGCGTCGATCCCGGTCCGATCGTGATTGACGAAGTCATGGGCATGCTGATGACGCTGTTCATGATCCCGGTAGGCTGGGGCGGCATCCTGCTCGGCTTCCTGCTGTTTCGCGCGCTCGACGTGATGAAGCCCTTTCCGGCAAGACAGCTCGAACGGTTGCACGGCGGCTTCGGCGTCATGGCTGACGACGCGATGGCGGCGATCTACGCGAATCTTCTGCTGCGCGGCGCGTACTATTTCGCGCCGGGATGGCTATCATGACGCGGGAGCGGGGCGGAGCGCCCCAGTCCGCATGAGAGCAGAAGTCATTGCAGTCGGCAGCGAGATGCTGACGCCGACTCACGTCGATACGAATTCGCTCTTCATCACCGAGCGTCTCAACGAGATCGGGATCGACCTGCAGGGGAAAGCTGTTGCCGGCGACGACCGCGGCGTCCTGAAGGCGATCGTCTCGGATGCGCTGGGCCGGAGCGACTTGCTCATTCTGACGGGGGGCTCGGCCCGACCGACGACGATCTCACACGTGACGTTGTCGCGGATCTCATCGGACGGCCGCTCGAGTATCACGCGCACATCTTCGAAGCGATCGAAAAGCGATTCGCGGCCCGCGGGCTCGTGACGCCCGCGATCAACCGCCGCCAGGCAATGGTGCCGGCGGGCGCCGCCGTGCTGCCGAACAAGAACGGAACCGCTCCAGGCCTCTGGATCGAACACGAAACAAAACTGATCGTCCTGCTGCCAGGTCCGCCGCGCGAGCTGAAGCCGATGTTCGAGGCGGTTATCCAGGAGCGCCTGCTCGGTCGCTGTCGGGGTATCCCGGTTGTTCCGCCGCGTGTTGCGCATTACCGGACAGAGCGAGTCGTACGTCGAAGAGAAGATGCAGCCGCTCTATGCGCAGTGGCTCGCCGCGTCGACGAAGATTACGACGACGATCCTCGCATCGCTCGGCCAGATCGAGCTGCACCTGACGGCGTTCGCGTCGACTGCCGAGGAGGGGCATCGCGCGCTTGACGAAGCCGTTGCAGCGGTCAGCGGGACGCTCGGCCGCGATCTCTTCAGCACGAAGGGCGAGACGATGCAGCAGGTGGTGGGGGAGTTGCTGCGCGGCCGCGGATTCAGGATTGCGGCAGCCGAGTCGTGCACGGGAGGCCTCGTGATGGCGAGGCTGACCGAGGTGCCGGGCAGCTCCGACTACGTCGATCGCGGTGTTGTCGTCTACAGCAATCAGTCGAAGACCGATCTGCTCGGCGTGCCGCCTTCGCTCATCGCCGCGCACGGCGCGGTGAGCGAACCCGTGGCCGAAGCCATGGCCAGCGCGATGGCCCGCATCGCGCGCAGTGATCTTGCTGTCGGCATCACCGGCGTAGCCGGTCCTGGTGGTGGCACACCGGAGAAGCCGGTCGGCATGGTCGCGATAGCGGCGGCGTGGGCGCGCAACGGCGGCATCGAGACGCGCGTGCGTACGTTCAATTTCGTGGGTGGCCGCGAGATGATCAGGTTCCAGGCATCGCAAGCCGCGCTCGACATGGTCAGGCGGTGGATGACTGAGTAGGGCGCGAGGCGATCGTGGGGTCGTGGGGAAACGGTTATTCATCGCGGTCGATATCGACGACGCGACGCGCGAGCAGGTCGGGCGGATCGCGAGCCGTTTGCGCGAACAGATCGCATCAGCCGCCAAAGCCTCGTGGGTCCGTCCGGACCGGATGCACCTGACGCTGCAGTTCTTCGCCGGCGCAGATGACACCCTCGAACAACGCGTGCGCGCGGCGCTGGCGCACATGCCTCGAGAGGCGGCGTTCGACCTCACGTTGGAGGGGCTCGGATGCTTTCCGGCGCGCGGCTCTCCGCGCGTGCTGTGGCTTGGCGTCGGCGATGGCGTGCCCGAGCTCCGGCGTATTCAGAACGCCCTCGAGCGGGCGCTGGGCGTGTCCACGGGCCACGAAGCATCGTTCACGCCCCACCTGACGCTCGCCCGTTTCAGAGATCGGGTTCCGCGCGCGATACTGGCACAAATCGCTGATATTCGGGCGTACGCCGGCCCCTCGCTGATCGATCGTGTAACCTTGTACGAAAGCCGCCTCTCGCCGGCGGGACCGACATATCTCCCGCTGGCGCAAGCGCCCTTGATGACGTGACTGTTCACACGTACTTCGCCCTCATCGTCGGGTATCTATTCGGATCGATCCCGTTTGCGTACCTGCTGGCTCGCCGCCATCGCGGTATCGATCTGCGCCTCGCGGGCAGCGGCAACGTCGGCGCGGCGAATCTGTTGCGCAACACGACGAAGAAGATTGGGGTGAGCGCGATGGCGCTCGACGTCGGCAAAGGGATCGCGAGCGTGCTGGTCGCCCGTCAGATCGATCCCGGAACGACAGGGCCCGCCGTGGCCGGCATTGCCGCGGTGCTCGGACACATTTATCCCGTGTGGTTAGGGTTTCGCGGCGGAAAAGGGGTCGCCACCACCTGCGGCGTGTTTTCCATTCTCGCGCCTCAGGCCACGGCCATTGCGACGCTCGTCTTTCTGGCGCTCGTGTGGTGGACGCGCTACATCTCCCTCGGATCGGTCGCGGGGTCGGTGATTCTCGCGCCGCTCGCCTATCTGTATGGCGCGCCCGACGTCACCGTGATCGCGGCGGTGATTGTGGCCGCGATCATCGTTCATCGGCATCGATCGAATCTGCGGCGCGTGTTTGCGGGCATCGAACGGAGGCTCGGGCAAAGCGCATGAAGAACGTGGCAGTTCTCGGATCGGGCAGCTGGGGGACGGCGCTTGCGTTTCACCTCGCCAGCGCGGGGCATGATGTTCGCTTGTGGGGGAGAAACGCGGATCTCATCGAAGAGATGAAAGCGCGGCGCGCCAACGCGGTGTACCTGCCCGATATCGTCCTGCCGCGCGGCGTCGTGCCGACAGCCTCGCTCGAAGAGGCGCTCCAGCGCGCGGATATTGTGCTCGCCGCCCTGCCGTCGCACGGCACCCGGAACGTGATCCGGGCAGCTGCGCCGTTCATTCCGCGCCAGGCGCTCATCGTCAGCGCGACAAAGGGCATCGAGCAGGACACGCTGCTGCGCGTGTCGGAAGTCATCGCTCAGGAGGTCCGGGGCGCGCGCCCGGTCGCTGTCCTCTCGGGGCCGAGCTTCGCGATCGAGGTCGCGCGGGGGCTGCCGACAGCGGTGTCGGTGGCGTGCGCCGATCCTGTTCTCGCCGAGGACGTGCAGCGGGAATTTCGCGCGGCGTATTTTCGTCTCTACGGCAGCACCGACGTCGTCGGCGTCGAAATCGGCGGCGCCCTCAAGAACATCATTGCCATCGCCGCAGGCGTGGTTGAGGGGCTCGGTCTCGGACAGAATGCCCTCGCGGCGTTGATCACGCGCGGCCTCGCCGAGATCACGCGGCTGGCATGCGCCGTGGGCGGCCGCCGCGAGACGCTTGCCGGCTTGAGCGGGCTCGGCGACCTCGTGCTCACGTGCACCGGTTCGCTCAGCCGCAATCGGCACGTCGGCGTCGAGCTGGCGCACGGCCGGCCGATTTCCGAAGTCGTCGCCGGCATGAAGATGGTGGCCGAAGGGGTGAAGACGACCACGGCCGCGCTGGCGCTCGGCCGAAAACATGGCGTCGAGCTTCCAATTGCGACGCAGATGGCTGAAGTGCTCGCCGGCAATCGCAGCGCCGCAGCGGCCGTCGAGGAGCTGATGCTTCGCCCGCAGAAAACCGAAGTCACATAATGGGTTTTTTCGATCGCATTCGCGAAGGGCTCTCAAAAACCAAGCAGCAGATCGTTCAACGGTTCGACGAGATTGCGTCGCAGGCCGAGGCGCCCGCGCGCAAGGGCCGCCCGATCGACGTCGACACCATCGACGCGCTCGAAGAGCTGCTCATCATGGCCGACGTCGGCGTTGCGGCCACGGGACGGATCATCGCGGCGGTCAAAGACGAAGACCGCGGCAGGCGGAAGCCTGCGCGACGCGGTGAAAGACGAGATCCGCGCGATCTTCGCATCTGTGCCGCCGCTACCCGGCGCCGCGTCAAACGGCCACCTCCCTCACGTGGTGCTCATCGTCGGCGTCAATGGCACCGGCAAGACGACGACCGTCGGCAAGCTGGCGCAGCTGCTGAAGTCGTCGGGCAAGCAGCCGCTCGTGGTCGCAGCCGATACGTTCCGCGCAGCAGCCGTGGAGCAGCTCGAGATATGGGCCCGGCGGGCTGGTGTCGATTTGATCCGTGCGCGCGAAGGCGCCGACCCTGCCGCCGTGGTCTTCGACGGCATTGCGTCAGGGAAAGCGAAGGGTCGCGATCCCATTCTTGTCGACACGGCGGGCCGCCTTCACACGAAGGTGAACTTGATGAACGAGCTGGACAAGATCCGCCGCATCGCCGCGCGCGAGGTCGTCGGCGCGCCGCACGAAGTGCTGCTCGTGCTCGATGCGACGGTCGGCCAGAACGGATTGAGTCAGGCGCGTGAGTTCATGAACGTGGCGGGCGTCAACGGCGTTGTGTTGACCAAGCTTGACGGTACCGCGAAGGGCGGCATCGCCATCGCGATCGCGTGCGAGCTGAATCTGCCGATTCGTTACGTCGGCGTCGGCGAGTCGATCGACGATCTCATTCCGTTTGACGTCAACGAATACGTGGACGCGCTGTTTGAGACCAAATGGTGAAATAGGGTTCCGACCCTCCGTTTCGTACCGATCTGAACCGACCAAGTCATGTTGTCTGACCTCGAATACATGAACCGCGCGCTCGACCTTGCGGAGCGGGGCAGAGGGACGACGAGCCCTAACCCCATGGTCGGGGCGGTTGTGGTGCGTGAAGATGGCGCGATTGTCGGCCAGGGGTATCACGAGCGCGCCGGTGAGGCCCACGCCGAAGTGCGCGCGCTCGATGAGGCCGGCGCTCTTGCCCGAGGCGCCTCGCTGTACTGCACGCTGGAGCCGTGCTCGCACATCGGCCGGACCGGCCCGTGCGTGGATCGCATCATGGCAGCCGGCGTGAGGCGGGTCGTGGCGGCGATCACCGATCCCGATTCCCGTGTGAGTGGCCGCGGGTTCGAAATCCTGCGTCAAAAAGGTGTTGAGGTGTTGGTAGGTGTCGGTCGTGACCGCGCCCTCCGCTTGAACCGCCCCTACCTGACGTTCAAGACCAAGCAGCGCCCGTTCGTCATCATGAAAGCGGCGACGAGCCTCGACAACCGGGTGGCGGCAAGGCCCGGCGAGCGCACGCCGATCACCTCGAGGGATTCGCTTCGGCATGCGCATGCGGTGCGCGCCGAGGTCGACGCGATTGCCGTCGGGTCGGGAACGATGATTGCCGACGACCCGCTGCTGACGGTCCGCGAGGTGCACCGCCGGCGACCTTTGGCGCGCGTTCTCTTCGACCGGCGCCTGCGGATCGATCCGTCGGCGCGGGTGTTCTCGACGCTGGGCGCAGGACCGGTAATAATCGTCACCACGCCCGAGAGCATAGAAAGAAACTCCCGCCGTGCCCGCGATCTGGAACTCGCGGGTGCAGAGCTGGAGCCGATAAGAAGTGGGGGGCTGGTTGACGCGTTCGGCCGGCTTGGCGATCGCCAGTTGCTCTCGCTCGTCCTCGAAGGGGGAGTGGCATTGCAGGCTGCGGCGTGGGATGCCGGACTCGTCGATGCGGTGCACGTCTATGTCGCCCCCGTGACCCTGGGCGACGCCGCGTTGCCGTGGCTCGATTCCGACACTGTCTCTATCGCGTCTCTCGTCGATCGCCACGTGATGCCGCTCGGCCCCGATGTGTTCATGGAAGGTTATGTTCACGGGATTGATTGAATCAGTCGGCGAGATTGCCGAGGTCGCGGCGATCGACGCCGGCTTTCGGTTGCGCGTCATGAGCGACATCGCCGCAGGACTGCATCTCGGCGAGAGCGTCTCCGTGAACGGCGTCTGCCTGACGGTCGTAGAGCAGAAGGCGGGATCGTTCTCAACCGAGATCGGACCTGAAACTGCGAAGGTCACGAGTCTTGGCGGACTGAAATCCGGATCGCCCGTAAACCTCGAGCGCGCGATGGCTGCGGACGGCCGGTTTGGCGGCCACATGGTGCTCGGGCATGTCGACGGGACGGGGACAGTGCAGTCTGTGCGCGCGGAAGCCGATTTCTGGTGGGTCAGCGTCGGCTATCCTGCCGCGCTCGCGCCCTATCTGATTCATCGCGGATCGATTGCGGTCGATGGCATCAGTCTCACCATCGCCAGGCTCGAGAAGACGACCTTCGATGTGCAGATTGTTCCGTTCACCTGGTCACATACGAACTTACGCAGCGTGCGGGCGGGCGATCGCGTCAACCTGGAATGCGACATGGTCGGCAAGTACGTGCTCCGCGCATTGGAGCTGATGGGGACGAAGGTATGACTCCTCCACTGAAGATTGCCAGGGCACGCAGGAAATCCGGGCCGTTCGCCCGCATCGAGGACGCGATCGAGGCGTTCCGTGCCGGCGAGATCATCATCGTGTGCGACGACGAAGATCGCGAGAACGAAGGCGACCTGACGCTCGCGGCCGAGAAGGTGACGCCGAAAGCGATCAACTTCATGGCGAAGTACGGGCCGGGGCCTCATCTGCATGCCCATGACGGGCAAACGCCTCGACGAGCTCGAGATCCCGTTGATGGTCAATCAGAACACCGCACGGCTGGGCACGGCGTTCTGCGTGACGATCGAAGCCAAACACTCGACGAGCACCGGTATTTCAGCGGGCGATCGCGCGAATACGGTCCTTGCCGCCATCGACCCGAGAACGAAGCCTTCGGACCTCGCACGGCCGGGGCACATGTTTCCACTGCGCGCGGAATCCGGGGGCGTGCTCGTTCGCGCCGGGCAGACGGAAGCGGCGGTCGATCTGGCGCGGATCGGCGGGCTGTATCCCGCCGGCGTCATCTGCGAAATCATGAATGACGATGGCTCCATGGCCCGCGTGCCCGAGCTGACGAAATTCGCCAAGCGGCACAAGCTGCTGATGATCACGATCGCCGATCTGATCAAGTACCGCATGCACAACGAGTCGATGGTGAAGGAAGTCGCGAAAGCCCGGCTTCCCACCGACTTCGGCGAGTTCGAAGTGCACGCGTTCGAAAACCAGCTCGACAAGCAGACACACATTGCGCTCGTGCTGGGGGATGTGGGCGACGGCGCCGACATCGTGGTGCGCGTGCACTCCCAATGCCTGACCGGCGACGTCCTGCACTCGCTCAGGTGTGATTGCGGCGGCCAGCTCGACGGCGCGATGCGGCGCATCGCGGAGGAGGGGCGCGGCGTGCTCCTCTATCTGAACCAGGAGGGACGCGGCATCGGGTTAGCCAACAAGATCCGCGCCTACGAGCTGCAGGATCAGGGACTGGATACGGTGGAAGCGAACGAGAAGCTCGGGTTCAAGGCCGACCAGCGCGATTACGGCATCGGCGTCCAGATTCTTCGCGAGCTCGGAGTGCGCAGCATGCGCCTGCTGAGTAATAATCCGCGCAAGCTGGTTGGCATCGAAGGATACGGGCTGAGCATCTCTGAGTGGGTGCCGCTGGAGATCCCGGCATCGGACTCGACGCGTCGCTACCTCAAGACGAAGAAGGACAAGCTCGGGCACAAGTTGTCTTCGGTGTAAGTGGAAGTGAAAGTGAAAGTGAAAGTAAAAAGTGGAAAGTAAAAAGTAGGAGCCGCCATGATGAAACGCGTCTTCGGTCTCATTCTTCTCGTTGCCGGGTTCGCGGTCGTGTCGGCGCAGGAAGCGCCTCAGGATCAGCGCGTGCTCGCGCCGAAACTCGTCAAGCTCAGCGAATACGTCGCGCCCCACAAGCCGCACACCAAGCTCGCCGAGGTGCTTGCCAAGCACAAAGGGCAGGCCGACTGGGTCGAGCCGGTCGTCGACGACGACAACCTGCACGCCGACTACATATCGATGGGGCCCGGGAAGAAGACGCCTCGCCGGATGAATGCCGACACGCGCGAGTGGTGGATCATACAGGACGGCCAGATCCGCTTCACGATCGACGGCCAGCAACCCTTCGTCGCCTCGAAGGGATACCTCGTTCAGGTGCCGTACCGCAACATGTACACGATGGAGACGGTCGGCGATCGGCCGTCCCTCCGCTTCGAAGTCAACATCGCGAAGGCCCGCAAGATGTATCCGATGGATGTGAAGCCCGCGGCTCTGCCGGGCTTCGACTTCGTTCCGGTTCGCGTCGTGGGCAAGGGCGCGTACGAGGAAGGCAACAAGCCGTTCGTCGACTTCAACGCTGTTGCGGCCGGCACTGACAAGACGCGGCGCTTCGTGAACGACGACCGCGCGGTCGCCAACATCATTCTCGGGCCGGGGATCCCGCCGCCGCCGCTCACCAATAAGGGCCACTTCCACCCGGAGAGCGCCGAGTTCTGGTTCATCCTCCTCAACAAGATTCGCTACAACATCGAAGGCATGCCTGTCTTCGAAGCCGACCAGGGAGACATCGTCTACGTCCCGAAGATGCGGTTCCATCTGGCGAGCTTTGCCGGCACCGGGCCGTCCTGCCGCCTCGCCATGAACGGCTATACGGATTTGTCGCATTCCTACGAGGCGGACCCGGCGAAATAGGGGCAATGGGCTAAGGGGTCGAGGGGCGAAACCGATTGTCCTTTAGCCCCTGCGCCCCTTACCCCTTTCATTGACAGTTTCCCCTCGAATCCGCTACGATAAGCGTTTGCGCTAGAGCAGCTTAGAGCGCTTGGGGTTCCGGGTTCCACGTTCCTGTTCCTCGTTCGCGGAAGCGCTCGATGTCCGAGCGCGTTCTTTTTTAGTGAAGACGCGTCCAGATTCCAGCGCCTCCGCGAACGAGGAACTGGAACAGGAACCTGTGAACCCGACCCGATGTTCGAGTCGCTCAGTAATCGCCTTCAAGACGTATTCAAGTCCCTGCGGGGTGAGACACGGCTCACGCCGGAAAACGTGGAGGCGGCGCTCCGCGAGATCCGCCTGGCGTTGCTCGAAGCCGACGTCAATTTCAAGGTCGTCAAGGCGTTCGTCGACCGCGTACGGGATCGGGCGCTCGGGCAGGACGTGCTTCGGAGCCTTTCGCCGTCGCAGCAGGTCGTCAAGATCGTGCGCGACGAGATGGTCGCGCTCTTCGGCGACACCGAAGGCGGGCTGAAGCCGAGCAACAAGCGGCCCCGCGTCATTCTGCTGCTGGGTCTGCAGGGCGCGGGCAAGACGACGACCGCCGGCAAGCTGGCGAAGTGGCTGACCAAGCAGGGCAAGCACGCGTTGCTCGTGTCGACCGACGTGAAACGGCCCGCGGCTATTCAGCAGTTGACCGTCGTCGGGCAGAAGGCGGGTCTGGGAGTACGCGTGCACGATCCGGCTGGCCAGATGGACCCGGTCGCGCGCGCGAAAAGCGCTGTCGCCGAAGCGACGAACCTCGGCTACGACGTGGTCATCGTCGACTCCGCGGGCCGTCTGCACATCGACGACGAGTTGATGACCGAGCTCGAGGCGATCCGCGATACGACGCACGCGTCGGATCTCCTGTATGTCGCGGACGCGATGACGGGGCAGGACGCCATCAAGAGCGCCGGCGAGTTCAACCGCCGGCTCGGCGTCAGCGGCGTCATCCTGAGCAAGCTCGACGGCGACGCACGCGGTGGCGCGGCATTGTCGGTCGTCGCGGTCGTGGGCGTGCCGATCGCGTTCGTCGGCAGCGGGGAGCGTCTGGAAGATCTCGAGCAGTTCTATCCCGATCGACTCGTGTCCCGGCTGTTGGGCATGGGCGACGTGCTGTCGCTCATCGAGCGCGCCGAACAGGCCATCGACATCGAAGAGGCGCAGAAGCTCGAGGAGAAAGTCCGGAAGGACGACTTCACGCTCGAGGATTTCCGGGATCAGCTGCAGGCGATCAAGAAGATGGGGCCGCTCGAGCAGATCATCGGGATGCTCCCGGGCATGGGCAACATCAAGCAGCTCGCGCAGCAGAAGCCCGACGACAAGCAGATAGGGCGCATCGAAGCGATGATCAACTCGATGACGCCGCACGAGCGGCGCCGGAGCGAGGTCATCAACGGGAGCCGGCGCAAGCGGATCGCGCGGGGCAGCGGGACGACGGTCGAGGAAGTGAACCGGCTGCTGAAGCAGTTCGTGCAGATGCGCAAGATGTTGAAGATGGTGGGCGGGATGTCGAGCGGGAAGCCTGACTGGAAGGCTCGCGCGAAGTTCGGTTCGATGATCGGGAAAATGAGGTAGAGGAGCAGTAATGGTAGTGATTCGCATGAGAAAGATGGGCTCGAAGAAGCGGCCGTTCTTCCGCGTCGTCGTGACCGACTCGCGCATTGCGCGCGACAGCAGCTTCGTGGAGATCGTCGGGCATTACAATCCGCGGACGAAGCCCGCGAAGGTCGACATCAATCGGGAACGGATCGACCACTGGGTCGGCAAGGGGGCGCAGCTCTCCGACACGGTGCGCACGCTGTTGAAGCGGCATCTGACCGCGCCGACGGCCACAGCCGACGCAGCGGCGGCAGGCAAGACCGCGTAATGTCGGTCCGCGACGCTATCGAAACGGTCGCGAAGGCGCTTTCCGACTCACCGCAGCGCGTGTCGGTGACGGAGACGCAGCACCAGGGCACGACGCTCATCGAGGTGTCCGTGGCGCCTCCGGACGTCGGGAAGCTGATCGGCCGGCAGGGCCGCACGATTCAGGCGATGCGTACGATCGCCGCGATCGCGGGCGAGCGGGCCGGCAAGAAGATCACGCTCGAAGTGCTCGACTGAAAACAGGGATCAGGGATTGGAGTCGGAGATTAGGCCCGAAGCCCTGCGCCGATGAGCGCAGTGGGATGACATGGTGCTGGTCGGGCGCATCGCGCGCGCCCATGGAAATCGCGGGCAGGTCATTGTGGATCCGGCGACGGATTTTCCTGACGAGCGGTTCAAGCCCGGGTCGGTGTTGTCGCTGCGGCGCGACGGCGCCATCGAGCGTGTAGAGGTCGAGAGTGTCCGGTTCCATCGCGGACGGCCGATTATCGGCCTCGCTGGCATCGGCACGATGAACGCCGCGGAAGCGTTGGCTGGTATGGAATTGCGCGTGAGCATCGATGCGCTCCAGTCGCTTCCCGCTGGCTCGTATTACCACCACGATCTCATCGGGTGCTCCGTGGAGACTCCGCGTGGAGAGCCGATCGGCCGAGTCAAGGCAGTGGAAGGGGATGGCGTGGGAAGCCGGCTTGTCGTCGAGCGCTCTGATGGCGACGTGCTGATCCCGATGGTGGAAGGCATCTGCGCCGCTGTCGACATCGCGGCGAGAAGGATCGTGGTCGCAGCCGCCCGGAAGGGCTGCTCGACCTGAACGTGACGAAGCGCCAAAGATTTTAGATTCTAGATTGCAGTTTTGTAGATTTCAGTTGCCGATGCGTTTCGATATCGTCACGATTTTTCCTCGGATGATCGAGGCGGCGCTTGCCGAGGGAATTCTCGCAAGGGCGATTCAGCGCAATGTGCTGACGGTTCGCGCGCGGGACTTGCGCGAGTTCACCGAGGACCGGCACCGGACGGTCGACGACGTTCCGTATGGCGGCGGTCCAGGCATGGTCTTGAAGCCTGAGCCGCTGTTCAAGGCGGTCGACGCGATACGGCAGGATGCGGGAGAGCCGCAGGCGATCGTGCTGGTATCGCCGCAGGGGAAGCGCTTCACTCAGGTTGAGGCGGCGCGCCTGGCAGGTCTCGATCGAGTCGTGATGCTCTGCGGCCGATACGAAGGCATCGACGATCGTGTGCGCGAGAATCTTGCCACCGAGGAGCTGTCGATCGGCGATTACGTGCTGAGCGGGGGCGAGCTGCCGGCCCTTGTCGTCGTCGATGCGGTGGCCAGGCTGATTCCGGGGGTCGTCGGCGACGAGGATTCCGTCGCGGGTGATTCGTTTTCGCGGGGTCTTCTCGATTACCCGCACTACACGCGACCGTCGGAGTTTCGAGAGTGGAAAGTTCCCGACGTGCTGGTCTCGGGCCATCACGGCGAGATTCGGAAATGGCGCAAGCGTCAGGCGCTCGAGCTGACGCTGCTGCGCCGGCCGGATCTGCTGGCCGACGCGGAGCTGGATGTGGAAGAGCAGGAAATCCTGCGAGAGTTGATGGAAGCGAAGAAGGGAGTCGCCCATGGGCGCGATTGAAGTCGTAGAGAAGACGCAGATGACCGAGCGGCCGCAGATGCAGGCCGGAGACACCGTGAAAGTGCACGTCAAGGTGCGCGAGGGTGACAAAGAGCGCATCCAGGTGTTCGAAGGCATCATCATCGGCATGCACCGGGGCGGCGTCCGGGCGTCATTCACCGTGCGGAAGGTGTCCTTCGGACAGGGCGTCGAACGCATATTCCCGCTGCACTCGCCGGTTATTCAGAAGGTCGAAGTCGTGCGGTCGGCGAAAGTCCGCCGCGCGAAGCTCTACTTCCTCCGCGATCTGAAGGGCAAGGCCGCGCGGATGCGCGAGGGCGCGAAGTAGAGTCGGAGCCCAGGGACATGACGCGAGTCGCCGCAACGCGGACGCTCGAGAACGTCCTGCGCAAGCTCGGCTTCAACCGCGTGTGCGGCGTCGACGAAGTCGGCCGCGGATGCCTTGCGGGACCGGTCGTGGCCGGCGCTGTCGTGCTGCACCCGGACAAACATATTGCGGGGCTCAGCGATTCGAAGACCGTGCCGCCGGCCGAGCGCGAGGCGCTGTTCGAGCAGATCACCGCTCGAGCGCTCGCGTGGGCGGTGGCGGAGGCATCTCCGGTCGAGATCGACGCCATCAACATCCATCAGGCGTCGCTCCAGGCGATGCGGCGCGCAGTCATGTCGCTCGCGCCGCTGCCGGATCTCGTGCTTGTCGACGCCTTTCGGATTCCGGACTTGCTGATGGCCCAGCGCGGCGTCGTGCACGGCGACCAGCGGTGTTCCGCGATTGCGGCGGCGTCGATACTTGCCAAAGTGACGCGTGATCGGCAAATGCGGGAACTGCATGCGCACGACCCGCGTTACGGTTTTGATCGGCACAAAGGCTACGCGACGGCCGATCATCTTGCCGCCGTCAGGCAGTTTGGGTATTCCGCGGTGCACCGGCGATCGTTCAGTCCGCCGACGCTCCCGCTCGAGTTTGATACGATTGACTGACGCTCGCCCCTACATGAACAAGAGACTAGAAGGCTAGGAGAAACCTTTTCTTCACGAAAGCGAAAAGCATTCTCCTATTCTCCTATGTCCTGTTGATTTCCAGGATTGCTGCCTGTGCCATTTGACCGCGAGGGAACGCTCCGCAAAGCGGAGAAGCTGCTCCGCCAGGGAAAGCTCGATCTGGCCATCGCCGTGCTGCTCGAGCTGCAGGCGGAGGCCGGCGAGTACCGAGACATTTCGAAGCGTCTCGAGCAGCTCAAAGTGCAAATGGGCAGCTGATGTTGAAGCGCCTGCTGCTGGTTGCGTACTTCATCGAGGTCGGGCTCCTCCTGGTCCTCGTTCCATGGTCGTCATTCTGGGAACGCAACTATTTCCTGACGGCGTTTCCCACACTGCACGAGATCATTCGCAATAACTACGTTCGGGGAGCGGTGTCCGGCCTCGGTGTCGTGAATCTCCTGATGGGGTTCAACGAGCTCGCGTCGCTGTTGCTCGACCGCCGCCGCATGGAGACGATGGAGACGATCGAGCAATCATGATCTGCCTCGTGACCGACCGCCGGCGGCTGTCCACGGGCCCCGACGCAACCGATCGGTTGGTTGACCTCGTCGGCGCGGCCGCGAGAGCAGGCATCGATCTGATCCAGGTCCGTGAGCGCGACCTCGAGGGACGAGATCTGGCCGCGCTTGTGTCCCGATGCCTCGCGGCGGCCGATCGCAGCGCCACGAAGGTGCTCGTCAACGATCGCATCGACGTTGCCGCTGCCACCGGCGCACACGGCGTACACCTGCGCGGCGACTCGGTCAGCGTCGCCGCTGCGCGATCGCTGCTCGGAGAGCAGGCGCTGGTAGGCCGATCGGTTCACACCATCGACGAGGCGGCGAGCGGCGAACGTCGCTGATTACCTGATCTTCGGCGCCCTGTATCAGACGGCGTCGAAAGATGCCGGGCATCCTACCGCGAGCCTGGATGACTTGCGATCGGCGTGCCGCGTCGCAAGCGGGGTACCCATCCTTGCGATCGGCGGCATGACGGTCGCCGCGCGCGTCCGAAGTTGCTCGCGCCGGCGCTGCAGGTATCGCTGGTATCGGCATCTTCGTGCCCCCGCCGGGCGTGTCTGCCGATCGTCATCTGCAGACCGTTGTCGCGGCAGCTGCGGCGTTCGTTTGACACGTGCGAGGCCGTTCCCGTACATTGACCGTCCGCCTCTGCCGAGGCTACGGCGAGACCCGCCGAAGCGCTTCGCGCGAAGGCGGGCATAATATCTGATGCCCCAGGGTTCCCCAGCCCGAACGGTTGGCGCACGACTACGCGAAGCGCGTGAAAAGCGGGGCGTTTCTCTTCGGCAAATCGCAGTCAGCACCCGCATCTCGGTGATGTCGCTGGAAGCGCTCGAGCGCAGCGATCTCTCGCGCCTGCCTGGCGGTATTTTCACGCGCGCCTTCATCCGCGCCTACGCGCAGGAAGTGGGCCTCGATCCCGATCGCACGATTCAGGATTTCATTGCTGAACTGCCGCCTGACGCTGCTACCGCGACGGCACACTCGGCCGCCGTTGAAGACGGCGAAAAACTCGAGAGCGATCGCAAGGCCGTTGCGACAGCGTTGCGCCTGGTGCTGATCAGTCTTCCGATCATCGTTCTCGTGGTGTATTACGGCTCGCACAGAGCGTCCGCTTCCCGAACCGCCTTCATCCGAGACGGGTTCCGGCTCTCAGGCAGCGGCCGGGGAGCCACAGCCCGCATCACCGGTAGAACCTGTTCCAACGGCACCTGAACCAGCCGCTGCGCCGCCTGTTGCTCCGCAGACATCCGGGATTTCGATGGAGCTCGCGCCGACGGGCGCGTGTTGGGTTTCGGTCACGGCCGATGGGCGTCGGGTGTTCGAGGGATTGATGAACGCCGGCGACAAACAAGTCGTCACGGCCGAGAAACAAGTTGCGATCAGTGTCGGCGATGCAGGAGCGTTCGCATATACGCTGAACGGTCGCCAGGGAAAGCCACTCGGTGCGGCAGGAAAGAACGTCCGCGCCCGCATAACGCTCGCGAACGTCGCGGAGTTTCAAGCACCCTGATGGATCTCGGTCTCCGCAGCCCACTACTGGATTTTTTCAAGCGGGGAGAAGTAGCCCGTGACGTTCGCCTCCTTGCCGCGGCGGGCATGCTTGCGCCGCGCGCGCTCGAGCAGATTGGCCTGCTGGCGCTGCTCACCGAGGACGGTGACGACGAAATATGTCGAACGGCTGAGGCGACGCTCGCCGCCATTCCCAAAGAGTCTGTTGCCTTGTTCCTCGGCCGGTCTGATGTTCCCGAAGGGCTTCGGGAGTTTTTCCGTAGCCGCGGCATCGAGCCGGTGCCCGGCTCCGACGCCGGGGACGCACCGTTGGTCGACCCCGAGGGCGGCGCTGCGCCAGCCGAAACGGAAGAGGGTGAGGAGGACCAGCAGAGCATCACGCAGAAGCTCGCGCTCCTCGGCGTTGCGGACCGCATGAAGGCCGCCATGAAAGGCTCGAAGTCGGAGCGCGCCATTCTGATCCGCGATCCGAACAAGCTGGTGTCGGCGGCCGTTCTCAGCAGCCCCAAGCTGACCGACTCGGAAGTCGAGAACTTCGCCAAGCTCGCGAACGTGTCCGAGGAGATCCTGCGCACGATTGGCATGAATCGCGGATGGACCAAGAACTACGGCGTGGTCGCGGCGCTCACGAAGAACCCGAAGACGCCGCTCGCCGTGGCGCTGCGATTCGTGCAGCGGCTCAACGATCGCGATCTGAAGATGATCGCGCTCGATCGCAACCTGCAGGAGCCGCTCAAGCTCGCGGTCCGCAAGCGCATTGCCGAAGGCCAAGAGAAGAAATGATCCGGATGCTCTCGGCCGACGACAAGCTGGCTGAAATCAAACGGCTGTACTACCGTACCTCACGCGCCACCATCAAAGAGGATTTCGCGAAAGCCATCGACCTGTTGAAGTCGATGTCTTCGGAGGAGGAACGGGAGCGCGTCGCCGTATATATGGACGGCCTGTCGCAGATGCGATCGGACTGGGCAAGGCAGGCGAGAAGCCCGATGCCCCAGAAGAAAGTGAAAAGTAGAAAGTGGAAAGTGAAAAGTGGAAAAGTGAGACCGGAACTCGTAACCGACTTTCCACTTTCCACTTTTCACTTTCGTTTTCACTTTCACTTTCCTTCCGGTTTCTCCTCAGCCCCTTCCTGAACTCCTCCACGCCCCTGCGTGTTCAGCACGTCTCCTTCGTCAGCCATGCCCGTCGCGCGACCTGGACGCCCCATCTCAGCGCCGTGAATCCGGCTTTGCTATGCGAGTCAGTGCTGATGACGATGGTCGCGCCGCCATCGCGCGCTGCCTTGGCGTTGACGTCGGAGAGGTCGAGGCGGTGGGCCTGACAGTTGATTTCCAGCGCAACGCCGGCGGAGGCTGCGGCGGCAATCAGCCGGCTCACGTCGAGCTTGTACGGATCGCGCCGCAGCAGAATACGGCCGGTGGGATGCCCGATGATGTCGACGAATGGGTGTGAGATGGCGCGGAGGATGCGATCTGTCATCTGCGCTTCGTCCTGGTTGAACGCCGAATGGACGGACGCCACGACGACGTCGAGCTCCGCGAGGCAGTCGTCCGCGAGATCCATTGAGCCGTCCGCACGGATGTCGCATTCGATGCCGGCGAGCAGGGTGATGCCGTCGAGCCGGTCGCTGATCTCTCGAATGCGCCTGGCGTGCGCGAGGGCGCGGTGCTCGTCGAGGCCGTTCGCCATGGCGAGGGCTTTGCTGTGGTCGGTGATCGCGAGATATTGAAGTCCTGCGGCTTGCGCGGCGAGCGCCATCGCCTCGATGTCGTCGCGGCCGTCAGTTTCGGTCGTGTGGCAGTGAATGTCGCCGCAGACATCTTCGAGCCGGATCAATTGCGGAAGGGCGCGCCGTTCTGCGGCCTCGAGCTCGCCGCGGCCCTCCCGAAGCTCGGCCGGGATTTCGGCAAGGCCCAACGCGTCGTAAATCTCCGCTTCGGTCCGTCCTGCGACGAGCGACCCGTCATCCACGCGGAAGAGGCCGTACTCGTTGAGTTTGAACCCGCGCGCGATGGCCCTGTCGCGCAGCGCGATGTTGTGCGACTTCGAACCGGTGAAGTACTGCATCGCGGCGCCGCGGCTCTCTTCGGGCACGAGCCGGAGATCCGCCTGGATGCCTCCCCAGAGCCGCACGCTCGACTTGGTCTCGCCGTGACCGAGCACCCGCTCGACCAGCTTGTACATCGTGAAGGTCGACATGACGTGCGGGTCGAGCCCCGTTGCGAGGATGTCGATGTCGCCTGCCGTGTCGGCGCCGCGCCGGACGCTGCCGACATTGTCGAACACGACCGCCGGGCACTCCGCGCGCAGGTATTCGAGCAGCAGGCGAGCGGCCTCGGCGGCATCCGGAAGGAGATGCCGGCCGGTATGCTGCTTCCGCTCGGCGCACGCCCGCAGAATCAGCTGTTCCTTCTTCTGCCCCAGCCCTTTCAATCCCCGCACGCGGCCGTCGCTGCACGCGGCCTCGAGCTCCTCGATCGTCTTGACGCCGAGTTCCATGTACAGCAGAGCAACCGTTTTTGGGCCGACGCCTTGCAGGTGGAGCAGGTCCAGAATCGTCGGCGGAAACTGCTGGAGCAAATCCTGGTGGAAACGCGCCTCTCCGGTCTCCGCGATCTCGCGGATCTTCGAAGCCAGATCCTTGCCGATGCCGGGGATGGCGCGGAGCTGCTCTTCGCCGAGATAAGCAAGCTTCTCGGTCGCGTGCGCGATGGTCTCGGACGCATTCCGGTACGCGCGAATCTTGAACGGGTTCTCGCTCTTGATTTCGAGGAGATCGGCGATCTCAGAGAAGATGCGCGCGATGGCCAGGTTTTCCATGTCTCGACGCGGAATCGCAGAGGCGAACGATTTACGCAGTCCGGACCAGAAGGCCTTCAGTCTCGATCCGGTAGTCCAGGATTCGGGCGCCGCCGGCTTGCAGCGCCTGCCGTACGGCCGCCGCATCGCCAGGGTCGGCAACACAGAAGAGGCACCCGCCTCCACCGGCGCCGCAGACCTTCGCCGCTCGCGCCCCCGCGGCAAATGCGCTCGAAATCAGCGACTCGATCAACGGCGTCGTCACGCCGGGCGCAAGTTTCTTACGGGCGTCCCACTCCAGGTTGATCTGCGTGCTGAGGCCGTTCCAATCACCGGCGGCCAACGCGTCGCGCACGCCGCCGGCGGCGTCGGCAATGCGCTCGAAACAGTCGAAGACGTGCCGATCGCCGTCAATGTGACGCTTCGTGATCTCCCAATTGTTGGTTCCTGAGAAGTGCGGCGCGCCGGTGTAGGCGAGCACGACACGGCTTTGAAGCGCTGCAGGGTCGACATCGACCGCCACACGCTTGACGCCGTCTGCCCGCAGTTCGATCGCGCTCACGCCTCCGTAGTACGCGGGCCGGTAATCCTGCAGGCCGGTCGGCACGCTGATGACCTGCGCCTCGACGTTCATCGCGATCGTCAGGAGCTGCTCGCCGTCGACCTTCATGCCCGCCCATTCAGCGAGCGCGGCACAGACGGCGACGTTCAGCGCCGACGATCCGGCAATCCCGGCACCGGCAGGGGACTCGCCGCGCGTGCGAAGAGTCAGGTTCTCGGCGCGGAAGAACCGCGCCAGCCTGCTCAGAAGGGGAAGGCCGTGGTTGTCCTCGAGCTGCTGCCAGCGGCCAACCTCGACAGTTCTTCGATGTGTCGATGGATTCCAGCCGGATCTTGCCGTCCGTGCGCTCGATGATCTCGGCGTGCGCCCGCAGGCTGATGGCTGCGTTCACGGTTTGCGCGTGCTCGTGGAACAGATACAGGGGCCAGATGTCGAGCGTGCCGCCGGCGAGATCGATGCGAGTCGGAGCAGAGGTTTTAATCTGCTTCATGTCTGGGGGCGCGGAGCAGCAGAACGGGCACGCGAACCGTATGGCGCACTTTGTCGACCGTCGTCCCGTGGATGACGTCCGACAGAAAACGGTGGCCGTGCGTCGACATCGCAATCAGGTCGACGCCTTCCTGGGCGGCAATCCTGATGATCTCCGTCGCGGGATCGCCCATCGCCAGCCGCGAGGTCACGTCGAGCCCCGCAGTTCGCAGTTCCTCGCTGCGCTTGTCGAGATAGGCGCGGTCGTCGCGCATTTCCTCCGACTCTCTCAACTGGAGATCGTTGAAGTGACGGGCGGCGAAGCCGTCTGCGACGTGCACGAGCAGAAGCCGTGCGTTGGTCAGCCGGGCGAGCCTCACGATGTGATCGAGGATGGCTTCGTCGGCCTTGGAGTGCTCGACGGCGACGAGAATGTGTTGATACACGTCAGGCCCCGAAGAACTGAACGAACGTCTGGTAGAGCAGGTAGACGTTGAGACCCGCAATGATAATGCAAACCGGCCACGCAAGCGCTTTCAGCCAGAACGGAGATCGCGAATGGTCCCATCAGCTTCTCGCTGCTCGTGAATTGCACGAGCGGGAAGATCGCAAACGGCAGCTGAAGGCTGAGGATAACCTGGCTGAGCACCAGCAGCGGACCGGAGCCCTCTTCCCCTTTGATCGCGATGACGACGACCGCGGGCACGATCGCGATGAGCCGCGTGATCAGCCGCCGGAGCCACGGGCGAAGCCGGATGTTCAGAAATCCTTCCATCACGATCTGCCCGGCCAATGTGCCGGTGAGCGTGGCGTTCTGCCCTGAGAACAGCAACGCCACGGCAAACAGCGTGCTGGCCACGGTCGCACCGAGCAGCGGGTCGAGCAGCAGGTACGCGTCGCCGATGTCTGCGACCTCGCGATATTGCGGGTCTGGGTGGAAGACCGCCGCTGCCATGATGAGAATCGCGGCGTTGATGAACAGCGCCGACATCAGCGCGACGGTCGAGTCGATCGTGGCGTAGTGGATCGCCTCTTTCTTCCCCTCGAACGAATCGCCGTACATCCTCGTCTGCACGATCGACGAGTGCAGATACAGGTTGTGCGGCATCACGGTGGCGCCGAGTATGCCGATGGAGATGTACAGCATCTCCGGGTTCCGCAGAATCTCGACGTGCGGAACCACGCCGGCGGCCAGCGCGATCGGATCGGGCTGTGCCATCCAGAGCTCGATCGCGAAGCAGCCGGCGATGCCGAGAATCAGCGTCAGCACGATGGCTTCGACGTAGCGAAACCCGCGGTTCTGGAGGTACAGCACCAGAAACACGTCGGTCGCCGTCAGACACACGCCCCATAGAAGCGGGATGCGGAACAACAGCTGCAGCGCGATGGCCGCACCGAGGACTTCGGCAAGGTCGCACGCGGCGATCGCGATCTCGCACACGATCCACAGTGCGAACGCGGTGCGCTTGGAATACGAGTCGCGGCAGGCTTGCGCCAGGTCGCGCCCGCTGGCGATCCCGAGGCGAGCGGCGAGCGACTGCAGCAGGATCGCCATGAAGTTCGACAGGACGATGACACTCAGAAGCGTGTAGCCGAACTTCGCCCCGCCGGCGATGTCGGTGGCCCAGTTCCCGGGATCCATGTAGCCGACCGCCACCAGGTAGCCAGGCCCTGCGAAGGCCAGCATTTTTTTCCAAGGGTGCCCGCCGACCGGAATCGGGATGGTGCCATGCACCTCCCGCAGGCTGCGGCGGTCCCATTCGGAGTCGGAATTCGTCACACCGGCGGGTTTCTGCATGGATCGCGCATCAACTCTATAATGACAAGTCGTGTCGCCTCAACCGCTTCGCCGCCGCATCGGACAATTGCTCATTGGCAGCTTTGCGGGAACTGACGTTCCGGCCGAGATGCGATCGCTCGCCCGCGAGTTCGATTTGGGCGGCATCACCTTCTTCGGAAGGCTCGGAAACATCGAATCGCCGGAGCAGGTCGCGGGGCTGTCCTTCGACGTGCGCAGCCTGGGCATGGAACTGCCCGCGTGGGTCGGCATCGATCAGGAAGGAGGGCGCGTCGCGCGCCTTCGCTCGCCCTTTACGGAGTGGCCGCCCATGGCCGTGCTGGGTCGCAGCGACGATCCCGTTCTGGCGCGCAAATTTGCACAGGCGCTTGCCGTGGAGTTGGCGGCCGTCGGCATCTCGCTCGACTATGCGCCGGTGCTCGACATCCACACGAACCCGAAAAATCCGGTCATCGGTGACCGCGCTCTCGGCGAGAAGCCCGAGGTCGTGGCAAAACTCGGCCGCGTGATCATCGAAGAGCTCCAGCGCGCGGGTGTGGCGGCATGCGGAAAGCATTTTCCCGGCCACGGCGACACCGCCACCGATTCGCATCTCGAGCTTCCGATCGTCGAGCACCCGCCGGATCGATTGCGCGCCATTGAATTCGCCCCCTTCAAGGCAGCCATCGACGCCAATGTGGCGTTCATCATGACGGCCCACGTGCTCGTCACCTCGGTCGACGACGAGCGGCCGGCGACGTTGTCGCCGAAGGTCGTCCAGCGCATGCTGCGCGAGGAGCTCGGCTTCCAGGGCGTGATCGTGTCGGACGATCTCGAGATGAAGGCGATCGCGAATACGTATACGCCCGGTGAAGCCGCTGTGGCGGCGGTCGCCGCAGGCTGCGATGCGCTGCTGATGTGCGGAACAGGAAAGACGGCCGATATCGAGCGGCAGGCCGAGGCGCTGGAAGCGCTCATTCACGCCGTCGAGAGCGAGCGCTTGTCGGTGAAGCGCGTCGAGGCTGCACTCGAGCGGAACCGTCATGCGAAGGAGCGATTCATGCGCGAATGGCGCCCGCCGACGGCGGCCCAACTGCGAGCCGTCATCGGCTCGGAGCAGCACCGCCTTATCTCCGAACAGATGGGGCAGTTCGCCTGATCGGATGCTGAAGCCACCCAGACTGCGTCAGGGCGACAAGATCGCGATCGTCGCGCCCGCCAGTTCATTTGCCCGCGACGAGTTCGACAAAGGGGTCGAGGAGATTCGGCGGCTCGGCTTCGAGCCGGTCTTCGAGGAGAGCGTGTTTGCGCAGCATGGCGGCTACCTGTCCGGCGAAGCGCAAGTGCGGGCCCGGGGATTTCTCAGCGCCTGGCGCGATCCGTCAGTGCGGGCGCTCATCGCGGTTCGTGGCGGCTATGGCAGCGTGCACCTGCTGCCGTTCCTGGAACGCGAGGACCTGCGCCGCACGCCGAAGGCGTTCATCGGATACAGCGATCTGACGACGGTCCTCTCTTACCTCACCGGCAGCTGCGGCATCGTCTCGTTCCACGGGCCGATGCTCGATCGCAGGCTGAGCCGGGGAATCGACGCCTACGATCGAGACTCATTCGTTCGCGCGCTGACGAGCGCGGAGCCGCTCGGCGAGGTCGGCGGGTCGCAGCTCGAGATTGTCAACAGGGGAGAAGCGGCGGGTCCCTTGATGGGCGGGACGCTTGCGCAGCTGGTGGCGTCGCTCGGGACGCCGTATGCCTTCAATCCGCCAGCCGGTTACGTGTTGTTTGTCGAAGACGTGGGCGAGCGGCCGTTCCGGATCGATCGGATGTTCACGCAGTTGCGTCTTGCGGGCGTACTGGAGCGCGCGGCTGCCGTCGTGCTCGGCTCGTTCGCGGATTGCGATGAGCCCGGCGGAGCTTTGTCAGCGACGTCAGTCCTGACGGATCTTCTGAAGGACTTCAACGGGCCAGTCATCCGCGGATTTCCGTCGGGACACACGCGCGATCCGTTCGTGACCCTTCCGTTCGGCGTACGGGCGCGCGTCGCCGCGAATGGCGCTCCGCGAGTGATTATCGAAGAGGCTGGCGTCGAGTGACGATACATTTCATCGGGATTTGCGGAACGGCGATGGCGACATTGGCTGCCCTCCTGAAACAGCAGGGGCACGACGTACAGGGGTCGGACGAAAACGTGTACCCCCCGATGAGCACGTTTCTGGCGTCCGAGCACATCCGTACGCTCAGTGGCTACAACGCCGAACACATTACGGAGTCTATCGATCTGGTCGTCGTCGGCAACGCGATTTCGCGCGGCAACGTCGAGCTCGAAGCGGTGCTCGACCGCAAGATGCGGTATTGCTCGCTGCCCGAAGCCGTCCGCGAGCATTTCCTGTGGCGTGCGCGTTCGATTGTCATCGCCGGCACGCACGGCAAGACCACCACCACATCGTTGACTGGATGGCTGCTCGTGCATGCCGGCCTCGACCCCAGCATTCTCGTCGGCGGCATCGCGCGCAATCTGGGCGAGGATGGCTCGAGCTACCGGCTTGGAAAAGGGAAGGAATTTGTCATCGAAGGAGACGAGTACGACAGCGCGTACTTCGACAAGACGGCGAAGTTCCTGAAGTACCTGCCGGACATCGCGGTGATCAACAACGTGGAGTTCGATCACGCCGACATCTACGCCGACATCGATGCGGTTCGCCTCGCGTTCCGCCGCCTGGTGAACCTCGTGCCGCGATCGGGTTTGCTGCTGCTCGGCGCGGACTCCACCGACGCGCTTGCGCTGAAGAAGGCCGCGGTGAGCCCGGTCGAGACGTTTGGCCTCGCAGAGTCGGCCGATTGGCGCGCTACCGACGTCACCGTGTCGGCCGGCGGCCAGTCTTTCAACGTGCTGTACCGAGGCTCGCCATACGGCGCGATGCAGATCCCGTTGTTCGGCCTGCACAATGTTCGAAACGCGATGGCGTCGATCGCCGTGGGGCACGCGCTATCGATACCGGCGGCCACACTTGCAGCGGGTCTGCTGCAGTTCGCCGGCGTCAAGCGGCGGCTGGAGATCTACGGAGAGGCCGGCGGCGTGACCGTGTACGACGACTTCGCCCACCATCCGACCGCCATCGCCGAGACGCTTGCGGGATTGCGCGCGGCAAACCCGCACCGGCGTATCTGGGCAATCTTCGAGCCGCGGTCTGCCTCGTCCAGCCGCCGCGTATTTCAGAATGACTTTGCACGCGCGTTCGGGCCGGCGGACGAAGTCATCATCGCACCGGTGTTCCGAACCAGCCTGCCCGAAGACGAGCGGCTGTCGGCGCCGCAGCTCGTCGCGGACCTGAAAAGGGCAGGGCAGCGCGCCAGAGCCGCGTCCTCCATCGACGACATCGTTGCGGCGATCGCCAAAGAGCGGAGAGACGGCGACCTTGTCGTCTTCATGTCGAATGGCGGATTCGGCGGCATCCATCAAAAGACGCTGCAGGCGCTCGGCCAATGAGCGTGACGGAGCGGGGGAAGGCGTCCCCGCGACAAACCTGGACGCTCGGCGACTCATGCGTCTCGGTGCACCTGGGCACTCACATCGATCCGGTTATCAATGTGCGCTGCATCGCGCTGGCGGATGCCGTAGAAAGGCTTGGCGTTCCCGGTGTTCGCGACGTCGTGCCGACCTACAACGCGGTGACCGTCCATTTCGATCCGCTGGTGACCGATAGCGCGCGGCTCACGCGCGAACTCGAGCGGCTTGCCGCGTCGGATTTGCCCTCAACCGTCTCCGCGACCCGTACGGTCGAAATCCCGGTGGTGTACGGCGGCGAATCAGGTCCGGATTTGGGAGCTGTTGCGGAGTTCGCAGAATGCTCCGAGGAAGATGTCGTGCGGCTTCACGCGGCACGCGCATATCGCGTCTACATGCTCGGATTTCTTCCCGGCTTCGCCTACATGGGGTCGGTGGATCCGCGGATCGCGATGCCGCGTCTCGATGACTCCCCGCCTGCGGGTCGCCGCCGGCTCGGTTGGCATCGCCGCGTCGCAGACCGGAATTTACCCCTGCGATACGCCCGGTGGCTGGCGCATCATCGGCCGGACCTCGACGAAGGTCTTCGATGCGGCGAGGACCGAACCGTTTCTGTTGAGAGCTGGCGACTCGCGTGACGTTCGTGCCCGTGTGAGCGATGGCTGGGCTGTCGATTCTCCGTCCCGGTATGTTTACGACCGTCCAGGACCTTGGCCGCTGGGGGTTGCAGTCACGAGGTGTACCGGTCAGCGGCGCGATGGACTGGTACTCTCATCGTCTTGCAAACGGCTTGTTGAAGAATGATTCGACCCTGGCGACGCTCGAAGTCACGTTGATGGGACCCCATGTCCGGTTCGACGCTGGAAGTGCGTTCGCCGTCGCTGGCGCGGCGTTCGATCTCACCCTCGATGATGTGCCGGTCGAAATGAACACGGCCATCGAGGCGCGGCCGGGCGCCGTTCTGAAGTTCGGTCCACGCCGATACGGAGCGCGCGCGTATATCGCCGTCAACGGCGGCGTCGATGTTCCAGAAGTTCTTGGGAGCCGCTCGACACATGCATTGACGGGTATGGGTGGCTATGAAGGGCGCTCGCTGAGGGCGGGGGACACCATCCGAGTAGGGGAAGGCGTGACGGCCCGGGGCCAACAAAGGCAATTGCCTCTCGCCCCTTGCCCCTTACTGAGTTCCCATGCTCGGCTGCGCATGATCCCGGCAGATCAGCGACTGGCGGCGCATCTCGCGGATCAGCGGTTTCGCGTGTCGACGCGCTCCGATCGAATGGGTTACCGGCTCGAAGGCGCGACTATCGACGCCGCGCCCGGAGAGATGGTCTCCGTGGCGATTCCTACCGGCGCCATTCAGGTGCCGCCGACAGGCCAGCCAATACTGCTCATGAACGATCACGCGACAACGGGCGGATACGCGATCGCAGGCACCGTCATCACTGCCGATCTGCCGCTGGCCGGGCAGCTCGCACCGGGTGACTGGATCGAATTCGAAGCGTGTTCCATCGAGACCGCGCGCGCAGAGCTGCGTCAACGGGAGGCGGCGCTTGGTGCAGGATAGTGCCGGTTTCCACAAAGAGATGGCCGCTCGGTTCGGGTCCGAGCGCATCGGCATCGAGGTGCCTCTGGCGCCCTACACGACATTCAAGGTCGGCGGACCCGCCGAGTGGTTCTTCGAGGCGAGGACCGCCGATGAGATCGTGGCCGCGCTTCGGCTTGCCAGGGCGAGCGGGGTCAGCGTGACGCTGCTCGGAGGCGGATCCAATGTGCTCATCGGCGATCGCGGCGTACGCGGGCTCGTGATCCGCCCGCGGGGCGGGCACGTCGAGCAGATTGACCGGGAACGCGTCCGCGCTGATGCGGCCGTCACGATCAACGGGCTGGTGCGATGGACCGTCCAGAGAGGGATCGCCGGGCTCGAGGCGTGGGCCGGGACGCCGGGTACCGTCGGCGGCGCGATTTTCGGCAACGCGCATTTCGCCGGGCGGCTGATTGGCGATCTCGTCGAATCGGTACGTCTCGCGGCACTCGACGGCGAGACGCGCGATCTTTCGCGTGACGAAATGGAATTCGGCTACGATCGAAGCCGCTTGCAGAAAACCGGCGAAGTGCTGCTGTCCGCTGTGTTCCGCGTGTCCACCGGCGATCCGGCGGCGCTTCGCGCCGTGGCGCGCGAGTCGCTCGCGTATCGTAAGAAGACACAGCCGCTCGATACACCGAGCGCGGGTTGCATTTTCCAGAATCCCGATCGGTCGGACGTGCCTGCCGATATCCCGGCTTCTGCGGGCGCACTCGTCGATCGGGCGGGGTTGAAGGGGACGTCGCGTGGCGATGCCCGAGTGTCGACGACCCATGGCAATTTCATCGTGAACGAAGGGCACGCATCGGCTGCCGAGATTCGCGCGCTCGTCGATCTGTGCCGCGCGCGCGTGCGCGAGCAGTTCGGGGTCGCGCTGCAGGAAGAGATCGTCTACCTGGGAGACTTTTGATGTCGAGTCTGCTGATTGAGGGAGGGCGCGCAATCTCGGGCGCCATCGAAGTTGAGGGCAACAAGAACGCCGCGCTGCCGCTGCTGGCGGCGTGTCTGCTGACCACCGAAGAATGCGTGCTCACGAACATGCCTCGCATCGGCGACGTCGAGGTGATGGCCAGACTGCTCAAAGAGATCGGCGCGGAAGTCCACGGCATCGGCACGACCACTGTGCGCGTGCGGTGTCAGAGCATCAAGACATCAGAGCCGAGCAGCGAGCTCGTCGGCAAGCTGCGCGGATCGGTCCTGCTGCTCGGGCCGCTGCTTGCGAGGACCGGCCGCGCTGTGCTGGGCATGCCCGGCGGCGATTTTCCGGCGCGGCGCACCATCGGGACGCACATCGACGCGCTCGTCAATCTTGGCGCGGCCGTGCTTCCGTCGACCGGGCATGCGCTCGAGGCGCCCAACGGTCTGCATGCGGCGTCGATGTACCTCGACGAAGCGTCGGTGACGGGAACTGAGACCGCGCTGCTTGCCGCAGCCACGATCGACGGTGTCACCGAAATCCGCCATGCCGCGACAGAACCGCACGTCGTCGAGGTCTGCAAGTTCCTGCAGAGCATGGGCATCGGCATCACCGGAGCAGGATCGTCGACGATCCGCGTGGAAGGCACGAGACGGCCGCGAGGAGTCACACATCAGCTCAACGGCGACTACATCGAAGCGGGCAGCTGGGCGGTCGTGGCGGCCGTGACCGGTGGTGAAATCGAAGTGCGCGGCGCCCGCGCGGAAGATGTCGAGGGCATCGCTTTCGTCCTCAAGCGTATGAACGTGGCCTGCACGTTCGAAGACGGGCTGATGACCATCCAGAAATCACGGCCGGTGGCGGCGGGGCGAATTACGACCGGGCTGTGGCCGAGCTTCCCGAGCGATTTCGTCAGTCTGGTAACTGTACTTGCCACGCAGGCTGACGGCCGTACGCTGATTCACGACTGGATGTACGAGTTGCGTCTCTTCGCCCTCGAGCAGCTCAGCGGCATGCGCGCCGATCTGTTCCTGTGCGATCCGCACCGGATCATCGTGACCGGCCCAAGCAAGCTGAAGGGCAAGAAGCTCGACAGCCGCGATCTGCGTTCGGGAATGGCGTTGATTGCCGCAGGGCTCGCAGCCGAAGGCCAGAGCCGTTTGAGTCCGCTCGAGACCGTCGAGCGCGGTTACGGGCGGCTCGTCGATCGTCTCAAGATGCTGGGCGCCCAGGTGGAACAGGTGGAGCAAAGAATGCCACAACCTCAGGTTTGATGACCTTGCCCATCGCATTTCTGGGCAACTGGGCGACGCACGCGAAGTCTTTCGGAATCTTATAAGGGGCGAGGCGGGGGCGGGCCCACTCCTTCAGTTCGTCAAGCCCCAGCGTGATGCCCGGCCGCAGCTCGGCGGCACAGCAGACGCGCTGCCCCCATTCGACGTCGTCCACACCGACGACTACGCATTCGGCAATGGCCGGGTGCGCGCGAAGCACTTCTTCTATCTCGAGCGCCGAGATCTTGTGCCCTCCGCTTTTGAGGATGTCGACGCTCGATCGGCCGAGCAGCCGGAACGCGCCATCTTCGACGACAGCTGCGTCCCCCGTACGGAACCATCCTTCGACGAAAGCCTCGCGCGTGACTTCGGGCTGCCGCCAGTACTCGGTGAACACTGTGGAGCCCTTCAATTGCAGTTCTCCATCGACGAGACGCGCGGACACGCCCGGGAGAGGCTGGCCGACGAATCCTGGCCGGCGCTCCCCGTGGAGGGGATTTGAAAGCGCCATCCCCACCTCCGTCATGCCATAACGCTCGAGCAGCGTGTGGCCGGTAATCTGCCGCCACCGATCGAGCATGGTGCGGGGCAGCGCAGCGGAGCCGCTCATCATCAGCCGCATGCCCTGGCTACCGCGAGTGCGCGCGGTCCGCACGTCCGGGCCGGCTGCGTCCCACGAGCCGATCAGGCGGTGATAGATCGTGGGAACCGCGCTGAACACGGTTATCTCACCGGACGCCAGGCGATTCCACGTCGTCTCTGCGTCGAATTTCGTGCACATCTCGAGTACAGCGCCGCTCCATAACGCACAGCAGACGACGTTGAGGATGCCGTGCACGTGATGAAGTGGCAGGACGAGCAACGTACGGTCATTCGAGGTCCATTCCCACGCCGTGATGAGCGATTGGATTTGCGCGCTGAGGGCGCCGTGCGTGGTCACGACACCTTTGGGCCGGCCGGTCGTGCCGCTCGTGTACACAATGAGTGCTCGGCGAGAGGGGATCGTGGGGATCGTAGGGATCGTGGGGATCGTAGGGATCGTGGGGCACCAGTCAGAGCGTCGCATAGATAAAACCGTGCGTCGCGACGACATCGACACCGGTTCGATGACGGCTGCGTTGTCGGCGTCAGCAATCACGATCGATGCGTCGGAATCTCGAATCAGATAGTCGAGCTCTGCAGGCGGGTGCGACAGCGGGAGCGGGACCGCGATGCCGCCTGCGCGCCAGATTCCCCACTGAATGGCGATCCAATCGAAACCGGGTGCGACAAGAAACGCGACACGGGCCTCCCGGAGATCGTCGCGGCCGTCGAGAAGCCGCAGCGCGACTGAGGCCGATGCGCGATCGAGCTGATCGTATGTATAGCGTCCGGTCCGGTCGTAAACAGCGACACGTGTGCCATGAGCGCAGCCACGCGCCACGATCTCGTGGGAGCACCGGCAGCATGGCTAACGCGGTGGGGTCGCTTGCCCGGGGTTAGGCGGCGTTTGTGGCTGCGGCGCCGGCGGTAGCACGGGCTGCGCCGGCTGCACCGCACCGCCAGGTTGTGGCGGGGCGTTGGGATCGTTCGCTGGATTTGGAGTGGGTGCCTGATCCGGCAGCGGGAGCATCACACCGCCGGCGGGTCCGCCTACGCGTCCGCCTGTGATGCCGCCGGCTCCGACATCCCTGCCCATCTGAAACCCTCGCAAGTCCTCTTCGGTCAGCTCGAGCACGCGGACGATGCGCGGCGTCAGCATGACGATGACGTCGGTCTGTTGCCGGTCGTTGCTCGAATGGCCGAGCAGATGGCCGATGCCGGGAATGTCACTCAGTCCGGGAATCCCGTCGCGGATCTTCCGCTCGTCGTCGCGGATGAGCCCCGCCAGCATGTTCGTTTCGCCGTCCTTCAGTCGGATTGTCGTCTTGATCGAGACGGTTGCCGAACGTCGGAAGCCCGCCGAACCCTGTGCCCGAGATGCTCGTCACCTGGATCGTCAGCGCCAGCGTCACTTCGTTGTTCATGTGGGTGCGCGGCGTGATGTCGATGTTGACGCCGATGTTCTCGTAGTTGAACGACGTGATGGGCTGCTGGTTTACTCCTCCGGTCGCGATGGGGGAGAAGGTCGTCACCGGCACAGGGACACGATCGCCGAACTGCGCCTGCGCGGAGTACCCGACCTGCGACCTCAGCTGTGGGTTTGCCAGCACGCGCGTCGTCCGATCCTGCTTGACCAGCCGGTAGTACACCCCCGGCACCTGGGTCATGAAGATTTGCGAGCCGGTCAGATTCCTCAAATCGTCGAAGGTGAGCCCTGGTTTGTTTACGTCCGCGACGCCATTGATCCCCGCGGATCCCGGCGACGCAAATTGCAGCCCATACTCGGTGAACTTCTGGCGATTCACCTCGAGCAGCTCGACGTCCGTCATCACCTCCGGGCGCGCCTTGTCGATGATGCTGATGAGGCGGCCCGCCGCCTCGATCCGCTCTGCTGTGTCGGTGATCGTGATGGCGTTCGTCCCCTGCATCGCGCCGATTCTCCGGGCGTCGATGACGATGCGCAGCAAATCCATCGTCTCTTTCAAATCGGCGTTGCTGAGGTAGAACGTGCGGACGATGTCTTCTTCGTACTCGCGACGTTTGGCGGGCGTGTCAGGGATGATGGTGATCGTGCGCGGCGCCGTGACGCGATAAAACGTCTGTGTGCTTGCGGCAATCGACTGGAGCGCCTCGGCGAACGTCTGGTTGCGAATCTCGATCGAAATGGGCGAAGGTCGAAACGCCGGATCGAACACGACATTCACCTTGGCCATCTGTGCGAGCGCCCGGATGATCACCTGGTTGCTCGCATCGCGGAAGATCAGCTCGTCAGGCAGAGGCTCCGCCGGCACATCGAGGCCTGGGAGACGTTGACCTTTCATGCGGTCCACCAGCGCTTCGAGCTCGGTCCTGCCATCGCGATTAATCGCGATCTTCGCGCGCAGCTGATTCTGTATCTGTTCGAGTTCCTGGGCGATGACGGGGTTGTCGGGATTCAGCTCCGCGGCAATCTTGTACTCGGTCGCGGCCTCCTCGAGGCGTCCAGTCCCCGAGAACCGGCGCGCACGTGTGAAGTGATCTTGCGAGGCGCGCAGCTTGGCGCGCTGGAGGCCGGAGCGCGCGTCGACGTTATTTGGGTCGCCTTGGAGCGCGCGGGTGAACTCGACGACCGCGACGTCGTAATCCTGCCGTTCTTCCGCCCGGCGCGCTTCACGAAGCGCGGCACTGGTCACGCACCCGGCCAGCAACGCGACGATGGCCAGTGCGGCGACCGAGTGTTTGGAAGGCAGTCGGCTGAGCACGCTATCGGCCTCCGTCGGTGACGACGTCGACATTGCGCGGCATCCTGAACACGAACTGACTATCGGCCACCCCGATGTTTTCCTTGAGATTCGAGAACGTAAACGCCGATCGGCCCCCTTGCGAGTCGACCGTGATCAACATCTGAAGGTTCAATGTTTTCGGATCCACCACCAGTGTCAGCGACTCGTATTCGGGCTCGCGGCGCTTCGGCGTCAGCTTCAATGCGACTGACCCAGGCTGGGCCTCGGCGACCTTGTCGAAGACCGCGGTGAAGTCTCGCGTGATGTCCCCCTTGCCGGTCAGGAAGAGGGCCGGCGTCGGGGCCTGCTCATCACGCGGCATGGTGCCGACGATCACCTGCCTGTCCTGCGGAATGTACGAATAAATCTTGTGGCCGTCGGATACGAACAACTTCTTCTCGGGGCTCGTGTATTCCCAGCGCATTTTACCGGGCTTCTTCACCAGGAGCGTGCCGCGTTCGGTGGCCTGCTGTTTCAACACGCCGCCACGATAGCTGTGGACGAAATCGGCAGAGAAGTCGGTAACGCGGTCGTACTTGCGCTGGAGATCGCGCGCGACTGTGTCGGCTGTGGCCTCCTGAGCGAAGGCGGTCGGTTCCTTGACCGGCGCAACGAACGCAGCGCCGACGGCCAGGCAGCCGGTCATCACCGCAAGAACCCGTACCTTCACAGTGAATCAACGATAGCACGGTGACGGCTACTGTCGTCCCTGTATCCCGAGAACATACCGTGGGATAGGGGCAAAGAGCCCGGCGGCGTACGCGGTATAGCCGCCGGGAATCAAAGCGACGAAACTGAGGCCCCGCTCCAGCGTGAGGACATGTTTCCGGTCCGCGATGACATGCCCAAAGCCGGACCGTCGAATGGTGTCCGTCGGCAGCCAGGATTCCATCCGGATGTCGAGGTCGAAGGGCGCAAGCGCCTGGTGGACACGATACGGCTCGTCGCTCGTCCGCACGAGCAACGGTGGACGCCCGACGTAGCCGGCCACGACGACGTACTGGCGGAGTTCAGGCAATTGCGTTGAACCTCCGGTCAGCGATGACCAGGCCGAGCGTAGCGCGATCTCGTCGATGGCGAACTCACGATCGGGTCGCAGAATACCAAGGACATAGGGCGTTCCCGATGGAGTCGACCCGATGCGATTCGAAAACAGGTCGCGAGGACCTCGAGGCGACTCGAGAAATCGGACATCGCCAACTCCTCCGTCGTATCCGAGTTCTCGAAGCCGCTGGTACACGCCCGGAGCCGCGAGCACTTCGCGGCCGATCTGCAGATTGGCGTCGAGCAGTTTCTGGAAGCGTTCGCCGACGTTTCCATGCTCCAGCCACTCAAGTTCATCCGTCGTGAACCACGGAATTGCCGGCCGGCGCTCGCGCATGAAGTACTCGAATGCGTTCTGGACTTGCCAGTTCGTGTCAACGCCGTATACGGCGGCATCTGCCAAACCTGTCGAATACGCTGGATTCGGTGCCGGAGGCGACGTGAATTCATCGAGGAGTTGCTCGGCTCGGCGATCCCAGCTTCGATCGACGGCTGGAAACGTGTCGTAGCCGCGCCATGCTGGGTAGAGCAGAAGCGCCGCAGCTGCGGCAGTGGCGAGCGAGCGATTCGACACGCGCGAAAGCATTGCAACCACTGCCGCAATTCCGGCGCCTGCGCACAGCGCGACCGCATAGTGCGACGGCAGAAAAAAGATATAGGCATCGCCGACGTTGTAGGTCCACGCGAACGCCATGTTCGCGGCGTAGAGCAGCAGGAGCAGCGCGCCGCGCCGCGGCCAGCGCCACAGCACGTAGCAGAATCCGATCGCCGCAAGGAGCACGCCGGGCGCTCCGAACTGCTGGCGCACATCGAACCAGTACATCGCAGGCCGATGCTGCAGCCCTGTTTCGGAGACGGTCATGACGAGGGTTTCACGCCAGTCTGCTTTCGTGACGTCGAACCAGAACTTCGCGATCGCCTCGCCAAGCGATTCCGGCGGCTCGAGATCTGTCCACAAGCCGCGGAAGTTCCACGCGTATTGGAGGGCTCCGAGCGCGGCGATGCCGGCGGCCATCAACAACATCCGAGGCTGCAGCGGATCCCCCTGGCCGCCGGGGCGGTGCATCAGGAGAAAAAGTGTAAAGGCCGGCAGCAGCAGCACCATGCTCAAGTGGTTGCCGAACCCGAGCGCGAACACCGCGTAGAACACAGCCAGCCGGCTCACAGTGGGCCGATCGGCCCATGCGGTGAGTGCCAGCCCGGCAGCGCCGACGATCAGCAGGTGGAGCGTGTAGACCTCTGCCGTGACAGCCTGAGTCCAGAAGGTGTAGGAAAACCCGAGAAACAGCCCCGCTCCAAGCCCGCCGATGAGCGATTCAGACAGTCGGGCGGCAAGCCACGCGGCCAGTCCCACGGCAAGTGCGCCGTAGACCGCGGACGCCAGGTTGAGCGCCCGAGCCGGCTCGCCGGGATGGAGCCACACAAAGAGGTTTCCGAGGCCGTAATACAGCGGGTAGGCCTGCCGGGGGATCAGCGTGAGCGACCCAACCCCGGTCTGAAATGACGCGCTATCGCCGAGATCGAGCCCAGGGACGAGGGTGGCGTAGTAACAAAGGAACGCAACGGCCGCGACGCACGCGGCGACTAACCCTTGCTGAGGGATCCGGGTTCGGGTGGGGCCGAGCGTGGCGCTTCCTTCGTTTCGATTGGAAAGTTGGCGGCGAGCCATTCTGGAACCCCGCCCTTGAGCACGTGCACCTTGATGCCCTTCCGCAGCAGCTCCGCGGCCACATGGGTGCTGACAAGCTCGTTTGGATCGGAATCGTAGGCGACGATGTCGGCGCCACTCGGAATGGCTACCGAATCGATGGCGTAAGGCGGCACCCGTATAGCTCCAGGGAGTTTGACGGTGCTGTGTTCGTAGGCGTATTTCAGACGAACATCCAGAATCGTGGGCTTGTCGCCCCGATCCAAACGTTCCTTCAGTTGTTCTTTGCTGATGCGTTCGACGGGCACGGCGCTATTCTCCCTGCGCCTCTGCGAATCGTCAAGCTGGCGGAGAAGAGCTAGGCCGAGCGCCGATGCGAGCTTTCGCGGGGCGTGGAACGGCAGCGGACGCGCCGCTTCGGCCCTTTGCTGACGCGGGATCCGCGCCGGTACCTTTGCCAGAGCTGCTTGCTCGTGGTGAACGGCCCAACCATTCGACCGCTTCCCGCAATGAGTGCAGCTCAGGAAGATGGAGCCAGACGAGCAGGTGACGCCGAATTCGTGGCGTCCCGAGAGGTAGCAATTCAACCAGTTCCACATGTCAGCCTCTGTTCTGAAGTTCGCGACCTCTTTTATCGCAAAGCGGGTGCCGCCCATTGCGACGACGCGGTCCGAACGGCGAGTTGCATATTTACGAAGAAAATGAGTCGAAGTTCTCAGCGACGGTCGTCTGCCGGCGCCGCGGGACATTCTGTCTCGTGAACAAATATTGGGACGTCGCGATTACGGCTTTCGTACGCCGGTTGAGAACAATTGGTAGCTCTGTGGGAGGACGGTCGTTCGACCGAAAGAATACCTGGACGTATGGCCCGCGAAGTCAACATCGGCGCCCGCAAGTTCTGGGTGGTTTCAGAACCCTCGGGTCGAGGCTGGAGAGCACAGGTGCTCGAGGTCATCGACGCGAGAGGAGTCACGAACCAGCTCGGCATCGAATCGATCGGCGATACACGAAGCATGGCCGATGACCGCGCCGTTGGAAAACTTCAGCACCGACTCAGGGATCAATCCTTCTAACGCCTGCCGCAGCGGCGGATTCTCTCGTGCCTCTGCCAAATCCAATCAGTTTCGCTCAGGGGACCTGACGACCAGCGCGAGGATCGCCGGCACGAAACCGAGCGTCAGCGTTTTTCTTGCGATCGGTAGGTCCCTGAACGGCCGCATTCCAGAATCCGGTTCCTCAACGATATCGGAAATATAAGTGCTACAGCCACTTGGCTTGTTTGAACTTGACGTAGAGCGTCAGGCAGAGGCCGACGATCACTGCGAGCACGAGCGGATATCCGAGCCGCCACCGCAATTCCGGCATGAAGGTGAAGTTCATGCCGTAGATTCCGGCGATGGCCGTCGGCACGGCGAAAATGGCGGCCCATGCGGCCAGTCTGCGCGTGTCTTCGTTCTGGGACACCGACACAAGTGAGAGGTGGGCCTCGAGCGCCGTCCCCAGCAAATCACGAACGCCGTCGATCATGTCGTTGATGCGCAGCGTGTGATCGTACACATCGCGGAAATATGGACGCACCTGGGTCGGAATCAGGTCCTCATCGTCGAGCCGGATCAACCGCGCCGCCAGCTCGATGACCGGCGCAACCACGCGCTTCAACGCAATCAGATCGCGCTTCAGCTTGTAAATCTGCGTGGTCGTGCGGCGGCTGAATGGCTGCGTGAACACACGCTGCTCGAGCGCCTCCAGCTCTTCCCCCAGCGCGTCGACGATGGGGAAGTATTGATCCACGATGAAGTCCATGATGGCGTACAGCACGAACGCGGGACCTTGCTTGAGTAGCTCCGGCGTCGACTCCGCTCGTGTACGCACCTGCGAGAAGGAAGTGGCGTATCCGTGCCGCACCGTGACGATGAAATTACGGCCGAGGAACATGTGCACTTCGCCGTATCGCACGTCGCACGGTTTCCCCGGCTTGGGATCCTCGATCTGCGAGGTGCGCATGACGACAAACAGCGAGTTGTCGTAGCGCTCCACTTTCGGCCGCTGGTGCGCGGTTAGCGCGTCCTCAATGGCCAGATCATGGAGTCCGAATTCTTCCTGAATTTTTCGAAGGAGCGGCTCGTTCGGCTCGTAGAGGCCGATCCAGACGAACGTGTCGGACGCGCTCGAGGACGTCGCTGATGTCGTCGGGAGCGACCTCGCCGATCCTGCGCCCGTTCGAATACGCGACGCTCGCGATGATGCTGCCGGCGGCCGCCACTGCTGTCTCGCCCACAACGTCATTGTAGTAGCATGGCGGCCATGCGCCACCTTGCCTTTGCCGTCGCGTTGACCTCTCTCGCTTCTCTCGGAGTGCGAGCGCAAGCTCCGAAGTCCGTTCCGCCGTCTGTCTCGAAGGCGCCGCAATACGGATATACGGTCGTGCGCAGCTATCCCCACGATCCGAAGGCGTACACACAGGGCCTCGAGTATTTCGACGGCTTCCTGTACGAAGGAACGGGGATGAAGGGCAACTCCGCCGTCCGCAAGGTCGAGCTGGAGAGCGGCAAGGTCGTTCAGGAAACCAAGATGCATCCGCAGTATTTCGGCGAAGGCATCACCATCGCGCAGGGAAAGGTCTTCCAGTTGACGTGGCAGGACCGTGCCGGATTTGTCTATGAGGCGAAGACGCTGAAGTTCATCAGGAATTTCAGTTACTTCGGCGAAGGGTGGGGGCTGACGCACGATCCCGCCGGGCTTGTCATGAGCGACGGGACGAGCACGCTCCGGTTTCTCGAAGTGACGCGATTTCAGGAGCGGCGCCGGGTGAAGGTGATGGATGCCGGCGTCCCGATCGAGCGGCTCAACGAGCTCGAGATGATCCGCGGCGAGATCTGGGCAAACGTCTGGCAGACCGATTACATCGTCCGCATTTCGCCGAAAGAGGGGCGCGTGCTCGGCTGGATCAATCTCAAAGGCCTCCTTGGTGGGCCGATGGCGAAGCTCAGCGCCGGACGCCGTGCTCAACGGAATCGCGTTCGACGCCCAGAAAAATCGCATTTTCGTGACCGGGAAGCTGTGGCCGCGATTGTTCGAAATTACAGTGAAGTAGCTATTTTGGTGTCCCCTTGCCGAGTGCGCCCGGCATTTTCGGGATCATCGGCCCCAGCGCTCCGAGCGAGGCAAGATCGACGCGACCGACGATGTTGACCACTGTCAACTCGTTGGTTTCTGCGGATATCACGACGAGGCCTCCAGTCGTGTCCCGGTCCCTCCAGAAGTAAATCTCTGTCAGCTCGCCTTTTTCGCGAACGCTGACGACGCGCGACCATCCTGAGCCGGATACCTGCTTGCGGATGGCTTCGACATCGGATTCGGCATACATGTTGGGCGCGTCGAATTCGAAGCTCTTCACGTAGATGCCCGTGATGCCGCCGAGCAGCTGCTGCATCTTCTCGGTGTCCGATCCTTTGCCGGCCAGAAAGCCTGCTGCCTGCTTGAGCATGGCCGTGTCGGCGCTCACGTCGACGGTCTCGGTCGCTTTCTCGGCGAGCTTGTTGAGATGATCGAGCTGCAGCCTGGCTCCCTGGGCGAGTGCCGCCCGGGGGACCAGCAGCGCCGCGATGATGAGGCAGTAGCTACTGAGTATTCGTGGGGTCATGTCGGGTGATCTCCTCTATCTTTGCCTGGGTCGACGAAATCTTCTCGCTTGCGATCTGCAGGGCCAGGACGACCTCGCGCGCGGCGTGCTCGGTTTGCGCCAGCTGTTCGCGCGCCTGCCGTTCCTGTTGCCTGTGGATGTAGTAGGTTCCGCCGAAAGCGAGCATCAATGACGCCGCGACGGGCAGCGCGACGCGCGGCCAGCGCCGAATCGTCGCCGGTGTCCGAACAGTTTCACCTGCCGCGATGCGGGACAGCACTTTGTCGTGAAAGCCGCTCGGCGGGTCTTTCCGTTTCAAAGCGCGACGGAGTTCCTGCTCAAGATTCATAGACGTGGCCCCTGTCTGCCAGCTTGCGGCGTAGCGCGTCCATCGAACGCCGCAAATGGCTCTTGACCGTATTCAGCGGCATGTCCACGATCGCGGCGATCTCTGACAAGTCGAGATCTTCTTGAAACCGGAGCGTCACAACCATGCGGGCATCAGGCGCCAATTCGCCGACGAGCGATTGCAGGAGTTCTTCGAGGAGCGGATCTCTGATGCGCGGCGATATGTGAGGCTCATGCAAGTCCTCCATCGGCAACTCCCGGCGACGGTGGGAGCTCCTGACCCTGTCGATGCAGCGATTGCTGGTCACGCGCCGCAGCCAGAAGATCAGGTGCCTCGCCGATTGGACACGCGACAGGTTCTGGTGCAGCGCCAGGAAGACATCCTGTGCGAGTTCCTCGGCTTCGGCCTGGCTTCGTAGAAAGTGGAACGCCAGTCCGAACACCATGGCCTGATGCTCGCGAACGATCGTCGCGAAGGCGGTTTGGCTGCCCGTCTGTGCTTCCGCCAGAAGCTGGTCCTCCGACACCGGGACATGCGGCGATGGGACGGCCGTCGGCATCTGTATCTAATACGTCAAAAAGGCCCGGACAGAGAGGTGCAGTGAGAGGGCAGAGAGAGCGCAGGGCAGAGGGCCGGAGGCACTCCGCTTGGGTCCTAGGACACGCGGGCGAGGCCGGCGGGTGCGCTCGTCTGGACCTGGCGTGTCTCGGGCGACGCGGCTGCGTCCACGCCAAAGACGTAGACGCCGTTAAGGCCGAGCATGAAACGCCGCGAGGACAGCAGGGTGAATCCTGCGCGCTTGAAGAGGTCGAGAAGCTGCTGTGTCGTGAATCCGTAGACTTCGCCCGGCTGCATCCCGCGATCGCGCTGGTCCGAGTCCCACGGCGCGCGGAGCCAATGCCAGATTCTCGACGTGCGGGGCGTCAGCATGGTGATGACGACGCGGCCGCCGGGACGCAGGAGACGGCGGCATTCGTCCAGAACCGCGGCGCGATTGGGAATGTGGTTGAGCGCGGCGATGATCGTGATCGTGTCGAAGGATCCGGACTCCCACTGAAGCGTCGCGGTGTCCGGGACGACGACGTCCGCTCCCGGCCACGGGTACACGTCGATGCCGACGCCATTCGCGTAGTGGCGGACGAGCATGTTCGACCCGCAGCCGACGTCGAGCAGACGTCCGCTGACGTATGGCAACACTGCTTTCAGACGCCTGTGTGCGAGCGTTTCGCCGAGCGCATCGTGCATAAAGTCTTCGTATCGGATCGAAGGGACGCCGGCAGAAGGTAGCGAAATATACACCCGCGTCCGCCCCCGGACAACACGGTTTCGATGTGGTAAAATCCAGGTTTGCACCGGCCGCAACTGGTGCAACAGGGTGGGCGGCTAGCTCAGCTGGGAGAGCGCCGCGTTCGCAATGCGGAGGTCAGGAGTTCGATCCTCCTGCCGTCCACCAAATTTCCTAGCATTTCCTTCAGTTCTTCCGCTTCTTTGTCCTGCTCGGCCTTCACGGATTCCGAAGGTGACCAGTTTGTGACCATCGGCATCAGCGTGAGCGCTCCGATCTTCTGTTCTTCGGTGGATGGGTGTAGCGGGCGAGCATCCGCGTCGAACTGTGCCCCGACAGCGACATCACCGTGTGGTCGTCGTAGCCGGACGCGATCATCCGGCTCAGCGCCGTGTGTCTGAGCGCATGCAGCGTCACGTCCCGCGTGGTGATGCCGGCGCGAATCACCGCCCGCTTGAATGTCTGCCCGGCACCGTTGACGGTGTATGCCTTCTTCGTGCGGACGTTGGTGAAGACCCACGGGTGAATCTTCGGCTGGGCGTCCAACACCGCCGCAATCGCCGGGCTGATGGGGACGCGCCGCATAGCGGCGTCGGTTCACCCTAAAGTCGTAGTGCCACTGATGGTCACACTTCCAGCCTTCGCACTCGCAGCGTTTTGAGAGACTCAATCAGCCCCTGCCTTTCACCAATTCATTCCCGCCCTGGACTTAATTGCATGGCGGGCCACTGTCCGACGTTGACGGTCGATTGCTCCGACATCGCTTGCAGCAAGATCGCTTGAATCTCTCTCATCTCACCTAATGGCCCGTAGAACTTCTCTCGCTGTCCGTTCGTCCAGACGACCAAGAGCCGCCACTTGGGGATACCAACAACGCGATGTAGTTCGACGCTAGCCGGCACCAGCCAGAGATCAGGTGTCATTTGCGTGGTGATTTCGACACGTCCCACCGCACCGACTTGCACTTCGGACACATCCGGACATCTGGTGTCCTGGGCACCCATCGATGGCCGCAGCGTTCACATTTCAGCGTGGGGATTCGGATCTTGGCAACCATACCTGTCAATCTTACTTATAAGTAGACCTATCAGTCAAAAGTTCCAACACACAAGCCGCTAGGCGCGTCCCCGAATGTTTTGTTCTCGCGTTTGTCGCACGAGTCGCCTAGTATCGCCCCCTACTCACGAAAGGACGGGTCTGCTATGCGTGCGTTCCTGGTCGTCGCTGCCCTTACACTCTTGCCGTCATCGCTGTCGGCGGCCACGATTTCGTACGAACATTCCTTCACGCTCGAAATTCATGAAGAGTTCATCGGGTCCGGTGTGCTGCACCGGCATTCTCGACCAGCATTTCTTCAGCGTCGTGTCTACTGAATGGGACGTCCCCCTGTTCAATCCGGCGCTCGGCACCGTTGAAGGACTGAACCTTGTGGCGGCGCCGCACGTCGAAACGGTGACCTGGACATCGGACCCGCCCCTTGTCCCAGTAGCGGACGAGGTTTTGCTCTGGCTCACCGATAACATTTCGGGCGAACGCTGGGCGGCGGAAGGTGAGTTCATCACCGGCCTCAGCTATCACCCGAATTCTCCGCCAGTGCACTGGGTGGTTGGACTCCATCCTGACTCTTATGCTCTTTTCGACATCGGCGCTTCCGCGACCTTCGATATCCTCATTACTGGCAACGCCACCGCGACCTATCAGTACCTGCCGGCCGCAACCATCCCAGAACCCACCACGCTGCTGCTACTCGGAAGCGGACTCATCGGTGCCGAGTGGAAACGCAGGCAACGTCATCGTTAGGGAAGCCTTTCGTCTATGGTTACAAATCTCGCCGCGTAATTACGCTAACCGCGATGTGGCACGGTTCGATTTCTTGGCATCGCTAGAAAAATATCTGGTTCCACCCAGAACTCTTCTGAATACCCTGCTGTTCGTCGCCCACTTACGCGCAATTCTTAGATTTCCGACTGGCACGCACGATGCTCCCACACAGCGTGCCGCTCCGACTGCTACACGGAGAAACCGTGCGTGCACTCATGGGTGTCTTGGCCGCCGCCCATGAAGGCTCTGCCGGCTTGCGCGGGAGTATCCCGACCGCCAGTATTTGGCGTGTGGTCGGGGCGGCGTTGCCTCGAACGCATTAACGTCACGCTCCTCGTTTCGAGCAGGCCCGCAAGCTGATCGACCGCGAAGGGCTGACGACGATGACCAGGGAGGGCGGCGCCAAGCTCCATCCAGCGGTTCGCGTCGAGTCCGATTGCCGGCTGGCGTTTGCCCGATTGCTGCGTGAACTCGATCTGGATTTGGATCCGCCAGCAGAGGCGAAGCGCCCGCCATCCCTACGTTCGATTGCGAGGTGAGATGCCACGAAAGCAACGAACCATGAAGGCGCAGCGCGTGGATGTGGCAGATCAACTCTTCCACTACCTGACATTCCGTGATTGGGACGCGGCGGCGGCACTCGCCAAGCCGGAAGACTCGGTGTGGCTTCTCTTCGGAGGCGTCGGCAAAATACAGCCACGAATTAGCGTGGGAGGCAATCTCCGATGAGTCGGTTGATCTCTGGATCGAAGAACACCCTGGTAGTCGTGCCGCGAGCTGGTGGTACTGGTCGAGTCCGGAGCTGCGGCAAGTGTTCGGCGGATTCACGGCACTGATGAACTCGAGAACGCCGTGTCGCTCAACGGGACTTCCGTGGGCCGACCAGATGAACCCGGCAACCCGCCGATGATGGCGGAGTCCCAGGCCGGCTTCAGACCTGACTGGATAAGTCGATAGCGCCGCTTTTTCGATGTCCGTCGTGTGGCCGCTTTTGTGACCATCGTGTCCGCGCCATCTTGAGGTATAGTGCGGTTTTATTGGGTTTCTCGGTGGTCACAGTGATCGCCGGTTTTGTTTGCGAAGGTTAGTGTTTGCAACGGGTTGACGCGTACTACCGGTAGCATTCGCAATGCGGAGGTCAGGAGTTCGATCCTCCTGCCGTCCACCAACCTTCGCTCACGTCAATCGAGCTCAGCTTCGGTTGGCGAGCCAGAATTCATGAGAGGTTGTCCGCCCAAGCCCGGTTGGGCGAAGGTGGACGTCGCCAGCCACTCTTCCCATGCCACAAATCAGACGTCTAGGCGTGCTCACCGGCGGCGGAGACGCTCCCGGCCTGAACGCCGTGATTCGTGCGGTCGTGAAATCCGCATGCAATACCGGGATCGAGGTGTTGGGCATCGAAGACAGCTTCGACGGGCTCATCGAAGCTGGCCGCACCCGGGTCCTCACCCCGAAAGACGTGACCGGAATTCTGCGTCTGGGCGGCACGATTCTCGGCACGACGAATCGCGGCAATCCCTTCGCGTATCCGGTGTCGACCAGCGATGGAAAGGTGGACTACTCGGAGCGCGTCACGGAGAACTTTCACAAGTTCGGTCTCGATGCGCTCGTCGTCATCGGCGGGGACGGCACTCTGGCGATTGCGCATCAGCTGTCCAAGAAGGGCATTCCGATTGTCGGCGTGCCCAAAACGATCGACAACGACATCGTCGGCACTGTCAGCTGCTTCGGGTTCGACACTGCCGTGAACTTCGCCACCGACGCCATCGATCGGCTGCATACCACGGCCGAGGCACACCATCGCGTCATGGTGGTCGAGGTCATGGGACGTTACGCGGGGTGGATTGCGCTGTACGCCGGCGTCGCGGGCGGCGCCGACGTCATCCTGATTCCCGAGATTCCGTTCGATCTGAACTTCGTGGCTGAGCGGTTGCGTGAGCGCGAGAAATTCGGGGCGCGATTCAGCGTCGTCGTTGTCGCAGAGGGGGCCGTGCCGATTGGCGGGAAGGTAACGCTCATTGCCAAAGGCGATGCGGCAACTGCGGAACGGCTCGGAGGCCTCAGCGCGACGTGCGCGCGGCAGCTCGAGGCATTGACCGGCAAGGAGGCACGCTACGTCGTGCTCGGCCATCTCCAGCGGGGCGGCACGCCGACGAGCCACGATCGCGTGCTCGCCACACGATTCGGCGGCAAGGCCGTCGAATGCGTGCTGAACGGCGAGTTCGACGTCATGGTCGCTTCTCAGCCCCCTGACATCGTCACCGTGCCGCTCGAAGTCGTGGTTGGGAAACAGAAACGCGTGCCGCCGGATTTCGATCTCATCCGCACGGCACGCGCAGTGGGTATCACCTTCGGCGACGGAGTCGCCACGAAATGCTGACGATCCGCCTGACGCGGATACTACTTCTTCGCCGGCGTGAAGCTCTCGATCGTCTTCGAGAACGCGGTCAATTCCTGAGGCGCCGGCGCGCCGCCAAAGAGCACCGCTCGGGAGCTGGCGCCCTCGCCGTAAATGTCCCTCATATCGCCGTCGGCGGTCTCAATGACCGCGCCTTCGAGCGCGGCTCCTGCGAACAGCCCCTTGCTTCGCGAATAGGTCAGAATCTGCGCGTTCAACTTGAGGTCGGTCGCAGCCCCGGCTTCGCGTCCGATCGGACCTGCGGCAGCCGATACGTCTGCCTCCGAGCTTGACCTTGCTGCTGAGCAGGCTGCGGGCGCTCTCGGGCGTCATGAAGACCATGACGTAGTCGGTCGCCTCGGCGCCGATCTGGAAGCCGAAGCTCGCTCCACCCATGTTCAGAAAGGCAGGCGCGCTCCAGCCATCAGCCTTACGACAGACGACGACGCCGCGCCCACCGCGGCCGCCAATGCCGAACGCGGCCTTAATCACTTGCGGGAACACGGCGATGCAGTCCGCGTCGTCGAGAATACCCCGCGGAATGGCTTTATCGGGCGCGCTCATGATCTCGCGGAAAATTGTCGCCGCCTTTGTGGTCTGCTGGATTTCGTCGTGCGTGTCCTTGGCAGCCGACTGGGCAAATCCTGTCGCAACCATGCCCATGACGAGGCACAGCGACAAATTCATGTACAACTTCTTCATGCTCAATTCCTCCAGGGCGGAGAGGTGCAAGACTAGTGCCCGAGGAGATCGGCGTCCTTTTTCTTCTGTGCGTCGTCGATGAGCTTCACGTGTTGATCGGTGATCTTCTGAACCTCGTCGAGGCCCTTCCGCTCGTCGTCTTCCGAAATCTTCGAGTCCTTGAGCAGCTTCTTCAATCGATCATTCGCTTCGCGTCTGACGCCACGCACCGTATTGCGGCCCTCTTCGGCCAGCTTGTGGACATGGCGCGACAACTCCTTCCGCCGCTCATCGGTGAGCGATGGAATGGGAACGCGGATCACCTTGCCGTCGTTCGCTGGATTCAAGCCGAGATCGGAGATGCGGATTGCACGCTCGACCGGGGCGAGCAGCGTCGGGTCGAAGGGCTGTACGACGATCAAGCTGGGCTCGGGGATGGAGAGGCCGGCGACCTGGTTGAGCGGCATCCTCGTGCCGTAGGCCTCGACCTGCACGTGGTCGAGCAGGGCGGTCGACGCCCGGCCGGTGCGCACCCCCGCCAGCTCGTGTTTGACGTGCTGGAGCGCAACGTCCATCCGCTTGTTGACCTCGGCAAACAATCCCTTCAGATCGTTTACGTCCATTCGTCACTCCTCTGTGTGTCGCGGGTGCTGCGCCCCGCGCGCCCGTGGCTATGCCGTGACGAGTGAGCCGATTGCCTCGCCCATCACGGTGCGCCGCAGGTTGCCCGGCGTTCTGAGATTGAAAATGATGATCGGGAGGCGGTTGTCCATGCAGAGGGTGATGGCCGTCGAGTCCATCACGCGCAGCCCCTTGTCGATCACCTGCAGGTATGAAATCCGGTCGAACTTGGTGGCGGTCTTGTCGAGCATCGGATCGGCGGTGTAGATGCCGTCGACCTTCGTCCCCTTCATGATGACGTCGGCCTTCATCTCCATCGCGCGCAGCGCCGCGGCGGTGTCGGTCGTGAAGTAGGGGTTGCCGGTGCCGGCGGCGAAGATCACGACGCGGCCTTTCTCGAGGTGGCGGATCGCCCGGCGGCGGATGAAAGGCTCGGCCACGGCCCGCATTTCGATCGCCGTTACGACCCGGGTGAGCACGCCGTGCTGCTCGAGTGCGTCCTGCATGGCGAGGCCGTTGATCACGGTCGCCAGCATGCCCATGTAATCGCCGGTCGCGCGGTCCATGCCCTTCGCGCTCGCAGCAACCCCCCGGAAGATATTGCCTCCACCAATCACGACGCCGACCTCGACGCCGAGGGCGCGGATCTCGGCGATATCGGCGGCGATGCTCGAGGTGACGCTGGGATCGATGCCGAATTGCTGCTCGCCCATGAGCGCCTCCCCGGACAGTTTCAGGAGGATGCGCTTGTACATGGGGGGAGGAGACATGTCGGGAGAGAATTATAGTCCAGAGTCGGATGAAGAGTCGGGACGATCGACGTCGGGGAGTCGACGAGTCGAGGAGTCAGTCAGAGTCGTCGGACTCTTAGACTCCGCGACTCTTGTTTTACGAGTCCGCCTCGCCGATCTTGAATCGGGCAAATCGTGAGACGGCGATGTTCTCGCCCATCTTCGCGGTCGCCTCGGCGATGAGCTGAGAGACCTTTACCGACGGGTCGCGGATCGACTTCTGATCGACGAGCACGACCTGCTCGTAATAGGAGTCGAGCTTGCCTTCGATGATCTTCTCGAGGATCTCCGGTTTCTTGCCCGACTGCGCGAGCTGGGCGCGGTAGATCTCTTTCTCCTTGTCGAGCACAGCGGCCGGCACTTCGTCGCGGCGCACGTACTTGGGGTCGGCCGCGGCGATGTGCATCGCGATTTCCTTCACGAGCGCGGCGAACTGATCGGTGCGGGCCACGAAGTCGGATTCGCAGTTCACTTCCACCAGGACGCCGATCTTGCCGCCCATATGGATGTAACTGCCGATCGAGCCCTGGCTGGTGGTGCGGCCGGCCTTCTTCGCCGCCGACGCGAGGCCGCGCTTGCGGAGCAGGGTGACTGCCGCATCAAGGTCGCCATTCGCTTCGGTCAGCGCGGCTTTGCACTCCATGAAGCCGGCGCCAGTCATGTCACGAAGCTTCTTCACGAGCTCTGCAGAAATTGCCATCTGAACACTCCAGGTCCGGCTGTCCGCCGCCGCTCGCTTGCCACCTGCGAGCTCTTGCGAGACCCGCCGTAGCCTCGGCAGCGGCGGGAAGCCGGAGATTAACAGTTGAACGCGTACAAAAAAACGCCGGCCGCGGTGGCCGGCGTGTGAACCCAGAAGCTGAACTCTGAACCCGTTAAACGCCGGCGGGCGAAGTCGCGGGCTCGGCTGCGGCCCGGCGAGGGGCACGCGCGCCGCGCTTGTCGTCGGCTCCACCGCCCTCGTCTTTCTCGGCGTTCGCGTCGGCCTGCGCCGATTCGCGCGCGCCACGGCCCGAGTTCACCGCATCGGCAATCTTCGAGGCAAACAGCCGGATCGCGCGAAGCGCGTCGTCGTTGCCCGGAATGCGGAAATCCACTTCGTCAGGGTCGCAGTTGGTGTCGACAATGCCGATGATCGGAATCTTCAGCTTACGCGCTTCGTCGACCGCTATCTTTTCCTTGCGGGTGTCGACGATGAAGACCGCGTCGGGCAGGCGCGACATGCCGCGGATGCCTTCGAGGTTCTTCTCGAGCTTGCGGCGTTCCTTTTCGAGCCGCGCGACCTCTTTCTTCGACAAGGTGTCGTAGCGGCCGTCGGTGATCATCGATTCCAGGTCGCGGAGGCGTGCGAGGCTGCGCTGGATGGTGTTGAAGTTGGTCAGGAGGCCACCGAGCCATCGCTGGTTCACGTGATACATCCCGCAGCGGGCGGCCTCTTCGGCAATCACGTCCTGCGCCTGGCGCTTCGTGCCGACGAAGAGGAGCGTCTTGCCCTCTGCGGCCAGATGCGTGACGAAATCTTCAGCTTCCTTGAACAGCTTGACCGTCTTTCCGAGGTCAAGAATGTAGATGCCGTTGCGTTCGCCGAAGATGTACTCCTTCATCTTCGGGTTCCAGCGCTTCGTCTGGTGCCCGAAGTGCACTCCAGCTTCCAAAAGATCTTTCATTGCAACCGCCAAACAGTAGCCTCCCTTTATCGCTTGCTGAACTGGAACCGTTTGCGCGCCCCGGCCATGCCGTATTTCTTGCGTTCCTTCGCGCGCGCGTCTCTCGTGAGCAATCCGCCCTTCTTCAGGGCCTTCCGTAGCTCGGCGTTGTACTCCACGAGCGCGCGTGCGATACCGAGCCGCACGGCGCCGGCCTGGCCGTTGATGCCGCCGCCTGCCACAGTGGCGACAACGTCGAATTGCTCGGCCGTCTGCGTGAGTACTAACGGGGTTTTGATCTGGGTTCGCAGTGCTTCAGTAGGGAAGAACGCTTCGAACTCGCGGTGGTTGACGGTGACCGCACCTTTGCCGGGCCTCAGAAAGACTCGAGCTGACGATGTCTTCCTGCGGCCGGTTGCGTAAAATTCTGTGACTGGCAACTTATGCGACCTCGCGTGACGATGGCTTCTGCGCCATGTGTGGATGATCCGGGCCTGCGTAGACTTTCAACTTGCGGTACATGGCGGCCCCGAGCGTCGTTTTGGGGAGCATGCCGTGGACGGCTTCTTCGACGATGCGGTTCGGCCGCGCCTGGCGGACGATCTTGGCGCGCTCTTCACGCAGCCCGCCCTCGTACCCGCTGTGGCGGCGATAGACCTTCTGTTCTTCCTTGCGCCCGGTCAACTTCACCTTGGCCGCGTTGACGATGACGACGTGGTCGCCGGTGTCGATAAACGGGGTGTAGGTGGCCTTGTGCTTTCCCTGGAGCAGACGGGCCGCCAGCGTCGCCACGCGGCCGAGTACCTGCCCGTCGGCGTCGATGACGTGCCAACGGCTATCAATCGTTTTCGGAGTTGCTACATACGTCCGCATGAACCCTGGATCCTTCTTTCGGTGGCCTGATCTTCTCTGAGGAAAACGGGCACAACTGTAAACCCAAATCTTACGTGGTGTTGTCGTGAGTGTCAAGCTCGCGGGCGCTCCAGGGTTTGCACACCGGCACGCATTTTCACCATCACGAATGCACATCCCGCAGCCGATAGCTTAGGGCGGCGGCACAGGCACCATTGAAGAATTTGCGATCACAAGTCTGTGATCGCAAGACAAAACCGTCACTCGTTTTCAAGCACGCTGCCAATTTTCGTAGTTGATTCCGCGGGCGCCGATGGCACCGGCCTTGCCCCACCGAGGCGCGCGAACTGTGAGGACTTTCTCCTTGTTCAAAAAGAGCCGCTCCGTCGTCGGGCTCGACATCGGATCGAGCGCGGTGAAAGCCGTCGAGCTGAAAGCCGCGGGCAAGGGCTATCGGGTGGCGGCCTTTGGCACCGAGCCGATTCCGCCTGACAGCATCGTCGACGGCGCGATCATCGACAGCGCCGCGGTCGCCGAGTCGATCCGGCGCGTGTTCGAATCGAAAGCGTTCAAGACCAAGGAAGTGGCCGCGTCGCTCTCGGGCAACGCCGTCATCGTCAAGAAAATCTCGCTGCCGGTGATGACGCCAACCGAGCTCGATGAATCGATTTACTGGGAAGCCGAGCAGTACATCCCGTTCGACATCCAGGACGTCAACCTCGACTACCAGATTCTGGATGCCGGGAGCGGCCCTGATTCAAAGGGCACGATGGAAGTCCTGCTGGTCGCCGCGAAGAAAGAGAAAATTGCGGACTACACCGGCGTCATTGCCCAGGCGGGCCGGACGCCGGTGGTGGTCGACGTCGACGCCTTCGCCCTGCAGAACGCCTACGAGCTGAACTACGGCTTCGAGCCCAATTCCGTGGTTGTGCTGCTCAACGCCGGCGCCAGCGCGATCAACATCAACATCATCGCGAACGGCCAGTCCGTCTTCACGCGCGATATCTCGCTCGGCGGCAACGCCTATACGGAAGCCGTGCAGCGGGAGCTGAACCTTCCGTTCGAGAGCGCCGAGCTCCTCAAGAAGGGCGCGCCGGTTGACGGCGCGACGTTCGAAGACGTCGTGCCCGTGCTTCGCGCGATGACCGAGAACGTGCTGCTCGAAGTGCAGAAGACGTTCGACTTCTACAAGGCCACCGCGACCACCGAACAAATCAGCCGAATCATGCTGAGCGGCGGTGCGTCGCGCGTCGAAGGGTTTGCCGACGCGCTGCAGGAGCGCTTCAACACGCCGGTCGAGATGTTCGATCCCTTCCGCAAGGTGGCGCTGGATGCCAAGAAGTTTTCCGCCGACCAGCGCGAGTCCATCGCGCCGACGGCCGCGGTGGCGATCGGGCTCGCGGTAAGACGGGCAGGTGATCGTTGATCAAAATCAATCTCCTCACCGTCGATCGCGAGCGCGCGAAGCGCAAAGCGAAGTTCCAGGTCGGGCAGAAGGTCACCGTCGGCTGCAGCCTCATTCTCGTCGCCGCGGCGCTTGTCGTGGGCTGGTGGTTCTGGTCGCTGCAGCGCGCGTCGGCCGACCTCGACCAGCAGATCGCGGACGCCGAGCGCGAGACACAGCGGCTGCAGAGTGTGATTCAACAGGTGACACAGTTCGAAGGCCGCCGCGCGCAGCTCCAGCAGCGCGTCACGCTGATCGAAGAGCTTCGGAAAGGGCAGACCGGTCCTGTGCACCTGCTCGATCAGATCAGCAAGGCGCTGCCCGAGGCGATGTGGCTGACCGACCTGCGTCAGGCCGCGAATGACATCACGCTCGAGGGGCGCTGCACGTCGCTGAATTCGTTGTCGGATTTCGTCAGCGCGCTCGAGGCGTCGGAGCTGTTCGAGCGGCCGGTCGAGATTATCGACAGCCGCGTCGAGGCCGCGACGACCTCGACTCCTGAGTTGATTCGGTTTTCGGTGCGGGCGCGGCAGCGCGCGAAGGCGGCCGATTAATGGCACCCGCGAGATCCCGATATTTCGTGACACGCGCATGGACCTGAATCTCAACAAGTTACCGTGGTACGGCCAGGTGGCCACTTTCGTCGTGCTGGGGCTCGCCCTCATCGGCGGCTTCTACTGGTTCTACGCCGTGCCGGCGCGCGCAGAAATGGTCACCCGCGAGGAAAAGCTCGCGGCGCTGCGCGTCACCATTGCGAAAGGCTCGGCCACCGCGAATCAGTTGAACCAGTTCCGACAGCAGGTCGCCGAGCTCGAAGCACGGCTCGAGAGCCTCAAGGCGGTGCTGCCGGAGCAGAAGGACGTGGCGGATCTGCTTCGTCGCATTCAAACGCTGGCGACGCAGTCGAACCTGGCGATCCGGGGCTTCAAGCCGGCTCCGTCGGTCACCAAGCAGCTGCATGCGGAATGGCCGATCGCGCTGCAGCTCGACGGCACGTATCACAACCTCGCGATGTTCTTCGACCGCGTGAGCAAATTCTCGCGAATCATCAACGTCAGTGGCATCACGATTCACGCGAAAGACAAACCGGAGTCCAATTCGACCATCTCCGTCGACTGTATTGCGACGACATTCGTGCTGATCGAAAGCGCGAAGCCGGCGGCACCTGCGGCGAAGGCGAATTAGGTGAATCTGAAAGTAAAAAGTTGAAAGTAAAAAGTTGAAAACAACCGCGTTCAGACAATTCGTGCTCGCTGCGGCGCTGGTGGGTTCGAGCGTCGCCGTGGTGCCCGCGCAGGGCGCGGCCGCTGTGCAGCCGGCAAGTCCGGCTTCGCCTCAGCCGGCCGCTCCATCCGCTCCAGCCACGACGGCGCCCGCGACCGAAGCGTACACATACGACCCGGCCGGGCGCCGGGACCCGTTCGTCAGCCTGTTGTCGCGCGGCATCGAGCCGGCAGCCGGAAAGAAACTCACCGGGCTCGGCGGCATCACGACCGGCGAGATCATGCTGCGAGGAGTGCTGCAAAGCCGCAACTCCTACGTCGCGCTGATTTCCGGGCCAGATGGCAAGACGTACTCAGCACATGTGAACGATCGTCTCCTCGACGGCGTCATCCGAAGCGTGACGCCGGAAGGGATCGTCATCATGCAGGAAGTCAACGATCCGCTCTCGCTGGTGAAGCAGCGCGAAGTGCGAAAGGGACTCAGGACCGCGGAAGATGGCAAATAACACACACCGATTTGCGTACGTCCGAACGGGCGGCGCGTTACTGCTGCTCCTGGCGGGATTGTGGGCTGCGGGTCTGACGCCGCTCGACGCGTTTGGACCGCCGCCTGGCGCTGAAGCCGGCCCGGCCGACAAAGCCGCCGCGCCCCCGACCCGCCTCAAGGGAATGACGGCGAGTGCGGGCCGCCGCATCACGACGATCAGCATCGAGACGTCCGATCCCGCTTCGTATGTGACGAGCCGGCCCGATCCCCTGACGCTCTTCGTCGACCTGCGCGACGTCGACACGAGCGGCGCGCAAAACGCCGTGCTCGGCGCAAAAGGCCTCGTATCGGGCGCGGCCATCGAGCAAGCGACGGGCGCCGACGGCGCGCGGATTGCGCGCGTGCGCATCCGGCTGACGTCACCGGCGGCGCATCAGGTGCGCAGCAAGCGCAACATCATTCACATCGACTTCGACAGCGCATTTCCGCTCGGCTCTGTCGGCAACGCCTCTCCGAGCGCTGCCGCGAAGCCCGATTGTCGCGGTTTGCGACCATGCTCGAGAGCATCAAGGCCGAACCGAAGCCGAACGGCGCGGCGATCACCCTGACCGGCAACGGTGAACTCGTCGTCGAGTCGGTCACTCCGCTTGGCGACGGCACGCCGCGCGTCGTGCTTGTCGTTCCCGAACGTCCGCTCCCAGGCGCCCGCCGACGTGTTCGTGGGCCGCGGTCCTGTGGCAGCCGTGCACGTGGCGACGACGGGCGCCGTGCCGACGACACGTGTGACCGTCGATTTGTTGCGGCCGGCGACCTATCGCGTCATACCACCAGAGGAAGGCGAAAAGGACTTTACGGTTCTCTTCGAGGAAGACGCGCAGCCGCTCGCCACCACGCCGCCGAATCCGGCTGGATTCGTGGCGTCACTCGACCCGATCGATGCGCTGCTGACCCGCGGCGGCATTGGCGCGGCCGGCGCGCTGGCCGCGGCGACCGCGGCAGGGACGAAGGGCGCCGTTGGCGCATTCAGCGCGTCGCAGCGCGCCGGCAGCGAGCGGCGCCGGACCATTTGCGCAGGCACCGCAGAACGCCGTGCCTCAATTGCCGTCGCAGACGCCCGCGCCGGAACGCAGGCGCGGTTTACCGGACATCCGGTGACGCTCGATTTCCAGGGCGCGGACCTGCGGACGGTGCTCCGCACGTTTGCCGACATCAGCGGGCTCAACATCGTCATCGATCAGTCGGTACAGGGCGCCGTCGACGTCTCGCTGCATGAAGTGCCGTGGGATCAGGCGCTCGACATCATTCTTCGGGACCACAAGCTCGGCTATTCGGTGGAAGGGACAATCGTCCGGATTGCGCCGCTCACCGTGCTGTCGGACGAAGAAGGGCAGCGCCGCAAGCTCGCCGAAGAGCGGGCGCTGTCAGGCGATCTCGAAGTGCTGACTCGTCCGCTGAGCTATGCGAAAGCGAGTGAGCTGACGCCGCTGCTGACGCGCACCGCGTTGTCGCTGCGGGGCGACATTCAGATCGACGCGCGGACCAACACGATCATCATTCGCGATCTGGCAAGCCGGCTCCAGGGAGCGGCTCAGCTGATCGACTCGCTCGACCGTCCTCAGCCGCAGGTCGAAATCGAAGCGCGCATCGTCACGACGACGCGCGATTTCGCCCGCAAAATCGGCGTCCAGTGGGGCATGAACGGCCGCATGGCGCAGGACATCGGCAACACCACGAACCTGGCGTTTCCCAATCAGATCGGCCTCGGCGGCAGGACGGGCGGCACGCAAGGGTCGACGATCGGCTCGGCGGCAGATCATGCGTCGACGGCCGTGAACCTGGGCGTCGGGACGGCGAGCAGCGCGATTGGGCTCGCGCTCGGCTCGGTGAACGGCGCGCTCAATCTCGACGTCGTCCTGACGGCGCTCGAGGAATCGGGCAACGGCCGGATTCTGTCGACACCGCGCGTGTCGACGCAGAACAACGTGCCCGCCGAAATCACACAGGGCGTGCAGGTGCCTATTCAGACGGTCGCCAATAACACCGTCACGGTGTCGTTTCGCGATGCCGCGCTGAAGCTGAACGTGACGCCGCAGATTACGGCGGCCAACACGGTCATCATGCAGATTGTTCTCGAGAATTCGTCGCCGGATTTCAGCCGCGCGATCTCGGGCATTCCGCCTATCAACACGCAGCGCGCGGTGACGTCGCTGCTCGTGTCGGACGGACAGACATCGGTCATCGGCGGCATCTACATCAACCAGCGGGATTCATCGAACGACAGAACGCCGGGACTCTACAAGATCCCGATCCTGGGCTGGTTGTTCCAAAGGCGTGAATTTACAGAAGAGAGTCGCGAGCTGCTGATCTTCATCACGCCGCGAATCATCAAGAGCTAGGTCCCGTTGAAAGGGAGCAGAGGGATATGCGCGCAATACATCGTTCGATCGTCACGCGAGTCGCGGCCGGCGCGCTCGTGGCCGGGTCGGTCTCCTGCGGCGACGTCGTGATGCAGGACAGGGCGCCTGTGTTGGTCGTCATCGATTCGATGGAGGCCGCTTCCGGCGCCGATCCCGGCACCATGGGCGGTTTCCTGCTGTCGGATGTGCAGACGCTGGTGGAACAACAGGTGGATGGCGAGACGGTTCGCGTTGCCACGATCTTCAACGACGTCGGCCAGGCGACCATGCGGATCATCCCGAAGGACGCCGGCAACGGCGCCGTGAGTCTGGCGCCGAGCCCGTGGAACAACGTCACCATCAACCGCTACCACATCGTCGTTCCTGCGGGCGGATGGACGGAATACTCCCGGCGTGGATGTGCCATTTCCCGTCGACGGCGCGGTGACGGCGACGCTGGGGTCGACGCCGACAGTGGTGCCGTTCGAGATGGTGCGCCACCAGCAGAAGCTCGAACAGCCGCTGCGCTCACTCGCGAATTTTGGCGGTCGTCTCTTCATCTCGACGATTGCGGAGATCACGTTCTACGGCGCCGACCAGGTCGGCAATACATTGCAGATCAAAGGCACGATTAGCGTCAGCTTCAGCGATTACGCGGACCCCGAATAGCCGTGGGGACACGAAATCATCGAGATGGAACACAGGTCATGACCAAATACATCACACACGTGCTCGTGCTGCTGGCCGCCGCGCTCGCGGGCAGCTGCACGCTGGCTGATAGCCAACCGCCGCCGCTCGCGGGTCCGTCCGAGATGAGCCTGTCACTGGCGATCACCGCCAACCCCGACGTGCTGTCGCTCGACGGGTCGTCCCAGACACTGGTGACGGTCGACGCGCGTGACAGCAACGGCCAACCGGCCGCGAACGTGCCGTTGCGGGTCGAAATCATCGCAAACGGTCAGAGCATCGACTTCGGATCGATTTCGGCGCGCACGCTGGTGACCGGCAGCAACGGCCGGGTGTCGTTCACCTATACCGCGCCGGCGTTTGTCACAGGCGACGATCCCGGATGTCCAGATCGGGGTCACACCAACAGGTTCGGACGCGTCCAGTCACATCCGCCGAGTGGTCGAGGTGCGGCTGGTGCCGCCCGGCGTCATTACGGCGTCGCCCATCGCCAGCTTCTCGTACCTGCCGGCCAATCCCACGGCTTTTTCGGATGTCCGCTTCGACGGCTCAGCATCGAGAGGAGGGCTGGGCGCCGTCGTGACAAGCTACGTGTGGGATTTTGGCGACAACTCGAGCGGTACCGGTATCACCGCGACGCATCGGTATTCGGCCGCGGGCACCTACGTCGCGAAACTCACTGTCACCGACAGCAACGGCGGCACGAATCAGAGCGCCGGCCAGACGATCGTCGTGGGTGGAGGCGCCGCGCCGACTGCCGACTTCATCGTCAGCCCTGCGAGCCCGTTGGTGGGGCAGACGATCTTCTTCAACGCCACGACGTCGTCTGCGGGAGCGGGGCATAGCCTCGTTTCGTATGACTGGAATTTCGGTGACGGCTCGACGAAATCCGGCTCGACTGTGTCGAAGTCCTACGCCGCCGCTGGAAATTACACCGTAGTTCTCACCGTGACCGACGAGGCCGGCCAGACGGCCCAGACAGTGAACTCCGTGACGGTCGTGGTGCGTCAGCCGCGACCGCGGTGTCACGATCGGGCGGCCGACGTTCACCTCGGCGGTCACCTACACCTTCACCGCTCCACGGCTGGAGCGCTTCCTCGACGCCATTCATACCTACCGCCAGAAGAAGGCGGTCTAGAATCTTCCTGTGCGCCTTGCCCCTCGCGATACCCTGGCGGTTCGCCATGCCAAGCTTCGGGATGCTGTCACCGCGGCAGACCTCGACGGCCTGGTTGTCACGCACCTGCCGAATATCTTTTACCTGACGAACTTTCTCGGAACGGCAGGCATCGCCGTCGCCATGCGCGATCGGCTGTACCTGATACTGGACTTCCGCTACGCGTCGGCAGCCCGGGACATCTGGAATACGGAGTTCGGTTGTCCCGACGCGGAGATCGTGCCGGTCGATCGGACCTACGACGAGACGCTTGTCACGCTCATCAAGAAGTTGCAGCCCCACCGACTCGGCTTCGAGGGGAACCATCTCTCGTTGAATCGCGCGAATCATCTTGCAGCGATGGTCGGCGCCGAGATTCAGCCGGCCTCCGTTTCCGCCGCTGCACGACCCGACAATGCTCGCGATTCAGTTTCCCTCGTCGCCACCGACAACGTCATCGAGCGGCTGCGCGTGGTCAAAGATGCCCACGAGATTGCCATGCTGCGCCGCGGGGCAGAGCTGCTGGCGCCTGTGGCCGTCGATATTCTCGGCGACGTCAAGCCGGGATTGAAGGAGCAGGAGCTCGCGGCGAAGATCGATTGGCGGATTAAATCCGGAGGTTTCGAACGCTGCTCGTTCGAGACGATTGTCGCCAGCGGTCCGAATTCCGCGTTGCCACACGCCCATGCCGGTGACCGAGTGCTCAGGGAGGGGGACCTCGTGGTGCTGGACTTTGGCGGGGTCTACGGCGGATACTGCGTCGACCTGACCCGAACGGTTGCGGTGGGGCAGCCCGATGCCGAGATGGCGCGGGTCTACCACGCTGTCCTCGACGCCCACGGAGCCGCGATCGCCGCTGTGAAGCCTGGCGTTCGGGCCGGGGACATCGACGCCGCGGCCCGCACGACCCTCGCTCGTTACGGTCTGGCCGAAGCGTTCGGACATAGCACGGGCCACGGACTGGGCGTGGAGATTCACGAAACGCCGCGGATTGGACCGCGACGGGAGGCTGCAGGCGATGCGCCGGCGGTCCCGGATGAAGCGATCGAACCTGGAATGGTCTTCACCATCGAGCCGGGCGCCTATCTCCCGGGATGGGGAGGCGTGCGAATCGAAGACGACGTGCTGGTGACGTCAGACGGGGTCGAAGTGCTCACAAACGTCCCAACGAGCCTCACACATACGCATGGAATTTGACGAGATCAACCGCATTCTGGACATGATGCGCGAACACGAGCTCAGCGAGTTCGAGCTCGAGCGCGAGGGCTTCAAGATCAGGATCAAGAAGGGTGCGCCTTTGAACGCGCCCGCACCGTTTGCGGTTCCAGCGGTTCAGCACGGCGCACCTGCGCCACAGCAGCCGTTTGCCAGTCCGCCACCACCGCCGCTCGAGGCGGTGCCGAGCCCCGAGGCGCCGCCATCGGACGAAGTCGATTTCGCCATCGTGAAATCGCCGATTGTCGGCACGTTCTTCCGCTCGGCAGAGCCTGGAGCTGCGCCGTTCGTCGAGGTGGGCACCACCGTGAAAAAAGGTCAGGTGCTTTGCATCATCGAAGCGATGAAGCTGATGAACGAGATCGACTCGGAGTACGACGGGGAAGTGGTGAAGGTCTACATTGAAAACGGGCAGCCGGTGCAGTACGGCGAGCGCCTGTTCGCCATAAAACCCAATGTTTAAAAAAATCCTGATCGCGAACCGCGGCGAGATCGCGATGCGCATCATCGTCGCGTGCCGCGAGCTGGGCATCAAAACCGTCGCGGTGTATTCGGAGGCGGACGAGCACGCGCTGCACGTCCGGTTTGCGGACGAGGACGTCCGCATCGGACCTCCGCGCAGCTCCGAGAGCTACTTGAATGTGCCGGCGATCATCAGCGCCGCGGAGATCACTGGCGCTGACGCGATCCACCCCGGTTACGGGTTTCTCTCCGAATCGGCCTATCTCGCTGAAGTCTGCGAAGCCTGTCACATCCGTTTCATCGGCCCCGACCCAAAAGTCATTCGCCTGATGGGCGACAAGGCGCGCGCACGCCGCGCGATGAAGAAAGCGGGCCTGCCGCTGCTGCCGGGAACCGACGGCCCCGTCGAAAGCGAAGAAGCGGCCCTGAAGTTCGCCAATACCTGCGGCTTTCCCGTCATCGTCAAAGCGACCGCGGGCGGCGGTGGCCGCGGCATGCGCGTCGTGCGCACGCCGCAGGAGCTCGGGCACGCCATCAAGACGGCGCAACGCGAAGCCGAGGCGGCATTCGGCGTGCCCGACGTGTACATCGAGAAGTATCTCGAGAATCCCCGCCACATCGAGATCCAGGTGCTGGGCGATCACCATGGCGGCGTCGTGCATCTCGGCGAGCGCGAATGTTCGATTCAGCGCCGGCATCAGAAGCTGCTGGAAGAGTCCCCTTCGCCCGCGTTGACGGAGAAGCAGCGCCGCAAGCTCGGCAATCTGGTCGTGGACGCAGCCAGGGCCGTCCAGTACACGAATGCGGGCACGTTCGAGTTCCTGATGGACGATCAGGCGAGGTTCTACTTCATGGAGGCCAACACGCGGCTCCAGGTCGAACATCCCGTCACCGAGTTCGTCACGGGGATCGACATCGTCAAGGAGCAGATTCGCATCGCGGCCGGCGAACGCCTGTCGTTCAGGCAGGGAGAAATCACCTTCAACGGCCACGCAATCGAGTGCCGCGTGAACGCGGAAGATCCCGAGACGTTCGTGCCTTCGCCCGGGCACATCAGCGTTTTCAGCCTCGGCGGCGGGCCCGGCATCCGTGTCGACACTGCAGCGCACTCCGACTGCACGATCCCGCCCTATTACGATTCGATGATCGCCAAAGTGATTTCGTACGGCCGCGACCGCCACGAAGCGATCGTCCGCATGAAGCGCGCCCTCGAGATGTCCGTCGTCGAGGGTGTCAAGACGACGATCCCGATGCACCTGCGGATCCTGAACGATCCTGATTTCGTCGCCGGACGATTGAGCACGAAGTTCATGGAGCGTTATGCTCCTGAACAAACCAAAGACAAGAATCGCGCCGAGGCCGTCTGAACCTCCCTTCTCTCAACGCCATCATCGACGACGAGGTGACTCGCCGGTCGGGATGGACGCTGCCTGATCTCGCGGACGCGTATCTTGCGGGGGGCGCCCGTTTCATACAGCTGCGAAGCAAACACGCGTCGAGCGGCGGCGTTTCTGGCCTCGTGCGCGGACGTCGTCGAACGCGCGCACAAGGCCGGCGCGATGGTCATCGTGAACGATCGCGCAGACATCGCCGCCTTGTCCTCGGCCGATGGCGTCCACGTGGGGCAGGAGGATCTTGATCCCGCCTCGGTTCGAAGAATTCTCGGTAGCTCGGCGATCGTCGGCATCTCGACCCACACGCCGGACCAGGCGCGAGCGGCGTCCAGATTGGCCGTGGACTATATTGCTGTTGGACCCATCTTCGGTACGTCGACCAAGGACACGGGGTACCGGGCGGTTGGCACGGCCCTCGTGGGAGAGGCTGCCGCGATTATTCGAGCCGCGGATTCCGCGACCCCGATTGTGGCCATCGGCGGCATCACCCTCGAACGGGCACGCGAAGTGATCCAGGCGGGCGCGGCATCGGTTGCCGTCATCTCCGATCTGCTTTCGACCGGGAACCCGGAAGCTCGAGTGAAGGAGTACCTGCGCGCGCTCTCATGAAGGGCAGACTCCTCGCCACGCTCGTGCTGCTGGTTTTCGTCGTGGCCTTCGGCACGGCGGGGTACGTCCTCATCGAGGGATGGAGCGTCTGGGACGCGCTCTACATGACCATCACGACGGTGGCCACTGTCGGGTTCCGCGAAATTCATCCGCTGACGCCGTCGGGTCAGGCGTTTACGCTCGTGCTCATCGTTGTTGGCGTGAGCACGGCACTCTATGCCTTCTCGGCGTTTGCCGCCGTCGTCGTCGAAGGGGGCTGGCCCAGATACGTTGAACGATGGCGGTATGTGCGAATGATCAATCATCTTTCTGACCACTACGTCATTTGTGGATACGGCCGGATCGGATCGATTGTGGCGAGCGAGTTCACGCGTCAGAAGACGCCGTTCGTCATCGTCGACCGGAGTGCCGACAAAGTGGCCGAGGCGAATCGCCGCGGCCATCTTGCCGTGGAAGGCGATGCCAGCCGCGAGGACACGCTGAAGCAGCTCGGGATCGATCGCGCGCGCGGACTGGTCGCTGCCGTCGGCACGGACGCGGAGAACGTGTACGCGGTGCTCACCGCGCGGGTTCTGAAGCCGGAGCTGTTCATCATCGCGCGAGCCGAGGGCGAGGAATCGATATCCAAGCTCAAGAAGGCGGGCGCCGACCGCGTCATCTCTCCCTACCGCATCGGCGCCATGCAGATCGCGCAGACGGCGCTGCGCCCGGCGGTCGTCGATTTCGTGGAAATCGCGACGAGCTCAGACAATCTGGAGCTGTCGATCGAAGAGATTCATATAGGCAACTCGTCGGCGCTCGCAGGGCGCCCGCTCTCTGACGTGATCCACCGCGATAAGATGAATGTCGTGGTCGTCGGCATTCAGCACGCTCAGGGCGCCATGGAATTCAACCCCGCCGCCAGCACCGTTCTGAATGGCGGCGACCACCTCATTGCGCTTGGCAGCTCCCAGACACTGAAGGAGCTGGAGCGCGCGGCCAAATAAATGCGATGTCTGCGCGAATACTCGACGGCGCGGCGGTCGCCGCACAGATCAGGAGCGAGCTCTCCTCGCGCGCTGCCGCATTTACCCGCAGCTGCCGGCCGCCAGCCCGGGTTGGCCATCGTGCTTGTCGGCGACAAGCCGGACTCGCAGATCTACGTGAACAGCAAACTGAAGTCCGCGGGCGACGAGGGGATCACGGCCACACTGTCGCATTTGCCGGCGTCAACGTCGCTCGACGAAATCCTTTCGCTGGTCCATCGATTGAACGCGGATGCTGCGACCGACGGCATTCTGGTGCAGGCCCCGCTGCCCGATTCGCTCGGCGTGGCCGCGATGCAATCGGTCTTCGATGCCATCGATCCGTCGAAGGACGTGGACGGGGTGACGCCGGCGAATGTCGGGCGGCTCGTTCAGAATCGCGCAGACCTGATCGCGTGCACGCCGGCCGGCATTGTCGAGCTGCTGCGGCGCAGCGGCATCGAGGTCGCCGGAAAACACGCCGTCGTCATTGGCCGGAGCGATATCGTCGGCAAGCCGGTGTCGATGCTCCTCCTTCATCGCCATGCCACCGTAACGGTCTGTCATTCCCGCACGCAGGATCTCCCGAAGGTTGCCGCAACCGCCGACATTCTGGTGGCCGCGCTCGGCCGGCCCGGTTTCGTGCGGCGATCGTTCGTCCGGCCTGGAGCGACAGTGATCGACGTCGGCATCAATCTCGTGACCGATCCGAACGTGGCGCACGAGATATTCCACGAAGGCCACCCGCGGCGGGGGCTGTTCGACCGCAAGGGATCGGTCCTGGTCGGCGACGTGCATCCCGAGGTCGCCGATATCGCCGGCGCCCTTACTCCCGTGCCAGGCGGCGTCGGCCCGCTGACCATCGCGATGCTCATGGCGAACACCGTCGTGGCGGCGGAGCGCCGCTTTGCCTCGGGCCGATGACGAAGGTCGCGCTCACCGGCGGCATAGCGACAGGCAAATCGTATGTGCTCGAGCGGCTGAAAGAGCACGGCATTCCGGTCATCGACGCGGACGATCTCGTTCACGAGGCACTCGGTGCCGGCACGCCGGCGACCAACGCCATCGCATCGAGATTCGGCAGTGGGTTATTGAAGCCGGACGGGAGCGTGAACCGAAAGCTGCTCGGCGTAGAAGTATTCAGAGACGCCGAGATCCGCCGGCAAATCGAGGCGATTCTTCATCCAATCGTGTACAACGCGATTCACAACTGGTTCGGCTCGCTCGATCGACCGTTCGGGGTGGCATCAATTCCGTTGTTGTACGAAACCGGGCGTGAAGGCGATTTTGATTTTGTTGCGGTGACGGTCGTCCCGGCCGACATGCAGCTTCAACGGCTGCGCGAGCGCGATGGCGTGTCAGAAGCGGGCGCACGCCAGCGGATCGCGGCGCAACTGCCCGCAGAGGCAAAAGCGTCTCGAGGAAACTTTGTCATCGACACGAGCGGGACGAAGCTCGATACGGACCGCCAGGTCGACAACTTGATCGAAGTCCTTCGGAGGATTACTGAGAGCCCGTAGGGCGCGCCTGTTCTGAAGCCGGCGCGCTGTCGAAAAACGCCTGCCGTTCGGCCGGCGATGCGAAGTGCCTGTTGCGGACGACGCAGATCCCCGGAGTAAAGTGATCGGCGCGTCCGCCACGTCAGACGCCAAGTTCTTCAGGTTCTTTGGCCGGAGCGATCCTGTCTTCGACGAACGTATTCCATTCGTGGCAGTGGGGACACTGCCAGAGCAGCTCGGTGCTGCGATAGCGGCACCGCACGCAGATGTGTGGATCCATGTAGAAGACCGCGTGCTTGGTCAGCTCGACGTACCGCTGCACGAGCGTGCTCTCGAAGTCGAGGTGCGACAGCACCTGCCAGATGGCTTGATGCAGGGTCAGCGCATGAGGGTTGTGCACGAGCGCCTCGAACAGCAGTTCGAGCGCTCCACTCGCGTCATCCCGGGTCTCGAGATGTTTGGCAAGCGCGAGCCGCGCGCGCCAGTCCTGTGGATTGTTCGCAATGAGCTTCCGGCAGAGCTGCGAGAAGCGCTCCGGCGCACCCAGCGTCGTGTACGCCAGAGACAAGCGGTCGAACGCGAGATATCCGCGGTCAGGGGCTTTGTCGATAACCTGTTCCCAGATGCTGGCGGCCTGGGCCATGCGGTCGTCGCGTGCGTGGATGTCGCCGAGATTCAGGTACGCGGGCACCACGCCGGCGTCGAGATCGATGGCCGACTCGAATCGCGCGATCGCGCCGGCGTAGTCGCCGCGAGCGACGGCCTGCAACCCGAGCTCGTTTTCGAGGAAGGCGAGTATGGCCTGGCTGCGGCCATCCTCGGCCCCTCCCTGGCTGCCCAGGGAGCGGCGGACATCGTAGGCCTCCTGCCATTGATGCTGGTCTTCGTGAAGCTTCTCGATATTGAGCAGCGCGTACTGATTGTTGGGATCGATCCGGATGACCTCGTTGAACGCTTCGAGCGCGCGATCGACGAATCCGCCACGCTTGAAATCGAGCCCGAGACAGAGCAGGACGTGCGCCTGTTCGAGGCGCGTCAGGCGCGGCCGCTGCAGCAGACTCTGATGGATGTTGATGGCCCGCGCGACTTGACCCTTTTCACGGTAAAGGCTGCCGAGGAGCAGGTGAATCTCGAGCGCGTCGCCGAGGCTTTCGGCCGCCTTGCTCAGCTCCTCGATCGCGAGATCAATCTGATTCGTGACGAGGAAATTCAGGCCGACGATGTAGTGCAGCGACTCCGGCACGCGGCGCCGATCGATCAACCGGCCCGCGCGCAGCTTGTAGCGTTCCCACGCTTTCCCGACCGTCAGTCCGACGAGAAGCGCGATCAGCGCGGCGAGAAAAGGGTAGTAGGCGCTCAAAACAACTCTGTCCGCCACAGATCGTGCAGGTGAATGACACCGGCGACGGTCTGCGCATTGCCTCCGACGACCAGCGAGGTGATCTTTCGCTGCTCCATGATCAGCAGAGCCTGCGCCGCGAGCGTCGAGGGATCGATGACGATGGGCCGCTTCGTCATGACATCGCGGGCGGTCATCTCGAGAAGGCGGTTGTTGTCGACCATGGAGCGCCGAAGGTCGCCGTCGGTGATGATGCCGACGAGCTCGTGTGTGGCGTTCACCACGCAGGTCATTCCGAGCCCTTTGCTCGACATCTCGTAGATCACGTCGCGCATCGGAGTATCGGTTGTGACGACCGGCGCTTCAGCTCCGCCGTGCATCAGCTGGTCGACGCGCATCAGCTTCTTTCCCAGTTTGCCGCCGGGATGGATCATCGCGAAATCCTCCTCGCGGAATCCCTTTTCCACGAGCAGCGTCATGCAGAGTGCGTCACCCAGCGCGAGCGCCGCGGTCGTGCTCGCGGTGGGGACGAGATTGAGCGGGCACGCTTCCTCAGATACTTGACAGTCGAGCGCGACGTCCGCCGCCTGTGCGAGTGTCGAGGCCGGGTTCCCGGTGATGGCGACGATTTTCGCGCCGATCCGGCGGATAGCCTCGAGCAGCCGCAGTACCTCCTGCGTCTCACCGCTGTGAGAAATCGCCAGCAGCAGATCGCTGGGCTGTATGACGCCCAGATCGCCGTGCGTCGCCTCCGCGGGATGCAGGAAGAACGCGGAAGTGCCGGTGCTCGCCAGCGTCGCGGCGATCTTGCGGCAGATGATCCCCGACTTGCCCATGCCGGTGACGATGACTCGCCCCTGGCAGGCGTGAATCATCCGCACCGCGCGATCGAAGCTCTCGTCGAGGCGGTCGACGAGAGCCAGAATGGCCGCAGCCTCGGTCTGGAGGACTTTGCGGGCGAGCGAACGGCCGGCTGGAGCTTTGGTGTGCGCCATCAGAATCGTTTCACTTGGGGTCTGACCCCCGTACTGACGCGGGGGTCAGACCCCGGTCTACGGTTGCGTCATTGATGCGCATCAAGCGCCGCAACAGCGGTTCCACGCGCTCGAGAGGCAACGCGTTCTGGGCATCGCTCTTCGCGCGCGGCGGATTGTCGTGCACTTCGACGAACAGGCCGTCAATGCCGGCAGCGACCGCCGCCGACGCGAGCGGTTCGATGTATTCGGCCTGTCCGGCTGTCACGCCATCTCCGCCGCCCGGCAGCTGAAGGCTGTGCGTCGCATCATAGACGACCGGATAGCCGAGCGCTCGCAGCATCGGGAACGCCCGCATGTCGACGACGAGGTTGTTATACCCGAAGCTGAACCCGCGCTCGGTCACGAACACCCGAGGGTTTCCCGATTCCACCACCTTGGCAATCGCATGCTTCATGTCCGCAGGTGCGAGAAATTGTCCCTTTTTCAGGTTGATGGTGCGGCCGGTTTTGGCGGCCGCGACAATCAGGTCGGTCTGCCGCGACAGAAACGCGGGAATCTGCAGCACGTCGGCGACCTCGGCCACAGGAGCGGCCTGATTGGCGTCGTGTATGTCAGTCAGGATGGGCACGCCCAGGCGTCTCTTGATGCCGGACAGCACCTTCAGCCCTTCTTCGATGCCCGGCCCTCTGAACGATTTCAGCGACGTGCGATTGGCTTTGTCATACGACGCTTTGAAAATGAGAGGCACGCCGCAGCGCGAGGCGATCGTCACGAGCGACTCGGCGATCATCGACGCGTGCGCCTCGCTTTCGATGACGCACGGACCGGCAATGAGCGCGAGCGGAGCGCCGCCGCCGATGGCGACCGCTCCGGCCATGACGCGGGTTGTATCGGGCATCAGGCGATGCCGGCCTCTGCCGGTCGTGTGGCTCCCGGCCGCGTCTTGTGCTGGTGGCTGGCCTCGATGAAGCTCGCAAACAGCGGATGCGGGTGGAGCGGCTTCGACTTGAACTCGGGATGGAATTGCACGGCGACGTACCACGGATGGCCGGGCAGCTCGATCATCTCGACGAACTTTCCATCGGGCGATTTCCCTGACACCCGCAGTCCCTTGTCGGTGAGCGTCTGTTCGTAGAGGCAGTTGAACTCGTAACGGTGCCGATGGCGCTCCATGATGTTGGTCGCGCCGTAAATCCTGTGCCCGAGCGATCCCGGCGCGAGCACGCATTCGTACTGCCCCAGACGCATCGTCCCGCCCAGGTCGTCGACCCCGAGCAGGTCGCGCAGCTTATAGATGAGCTTGTGCTCGGTGTCTGGCGAGCATTCGGTGGAATCGGCCTCGGTCAGACCGCACACGCCGCGCGCGTATTCGACGGCCGCCCACTGGAATCCGTAACAGATGCCGAAGTACGGGATGCCCTTCTCTCGCGCGATCTGGGCCGCCCGCATCATGCCGCGCGTGCCGCGCGTCCCGAATCCCCCGGGAACGAGGATGCCGTCGGCGCCTTCGAGAAGCTGCTCTCCGTCGGGCTGCTCGAGGGCCTCCGCTTCGACCCATTTGATGTCGACCTTCAATTGATGCGCGAACCCACCGTGATAGAGCGCCTCGTTGAGGCTCTTGTACGAGTCTTCGTATCCCACGTACTTGCCTACGACGTGGATCGTGACGCGATCCTTCGGGTTCTTGATGCGCTCCACGAGCGCTTCCCACGATTCCATGCGCTTCTCGGTCATCGGCAGGCCGAGATGCTTCAGCACGATTCGATCGAGGCCCTCGACGCCGAGCACGAGAGGCACTTCGTAAATCGTCGACACATCCTTCGCCGTGATGACCGCTTCCGGGTCGACGTCACAGAAGAGCGCGATCTTCTTCTTGAGGTCGGCATCGAGGAACCGGTCGGTGCGGCAGAGCAGGATGTCGGGCTGAATGCCGATTGACCGCAGGTCGCGCACGCTGTGCTGCGTCGGTTTGGTTTTCAGCTCGCCCGCGGCGCCGATGAACGGCACCAGCGTCAGGTGGATATAGAGCGTGTTGTCGCGGCCGACGTCCTGGCGAAACTGACGGATCGCTTCGAGAAACGGCAGGCTCTCGATGTCGCCGACGGTGCCGCCGATTTCGACGAGCACGATGTCGACGCCCGACGACACCGCCCGGATGCTGTCCTTAATCTCGTTGGTGATGTGCGGAATCACCTGCACTGTGCGGCCGAGGTAATCCCCGCGCCGCTCTTTCTGAATCACCGACTGGTAAATCTTGCCGGTGGTCCAGTTGTGATTGCGGGACGTCTGCGTGTTGGTGAAGCGCTCGTAGTGTCCGAGGTCGAGGTCGGTTTCGGCGCCGTCATCCGTGACGTACACCTCGCCGTGCTGATAGGGGCTCATCGTGCCCGGATCCACGTTTATATACGGATCGAATTTCTGCAGGGTGACCTTGTAGCCGTGTCCCTCGAGCAGAGCGCCGATTGACGCCGCGGCGAGCCCCTTGCCGAGCGACGAAACGACGCCGCCAGTCACGAAGATATATTTCACAGGACGCGTGTGTGTGTTCGTCATACCTGGTTCAGGGCTCCTTGGGCTCCTCGCCAACCGCCAATGCAGGCCCGCGAAGGCCGGCTAGGCGCGAGCGTTTGCTGTCAGCAGGCGGCGGACGCGTGCCAAATCCTCCGGTGTGTCGACGCCGATCGAATCGTGCCGGGTTTCCACCATCTTGATCGAATATCCGTGTTCAAGGACGCGCAGCTGCTCCAGGGCCTCGGCCCGCTCCAGCGGCGTCGGTTCGAGCGCGGCGACTCTCAGAAGGAATTCACGCCGCTGCACGTATAACCCGATATGTCTGTAGGGGCCGGCCGGCTGATGGTCGACCGCGGCGGCTCGAAAAAAGGGAATCGGCGAGCGCGAAAACAACAGGGCGTGGCCGTTCTGGTCCATCACCACTTTGACCACATTTGGATCGAGGACGTCCTCGGACGGCCGAAATCGCTGACAGAGCGAGGTCATCAGCAGCGCCGAATCGTTTCGGAAGGGCTCAACCGCCTCGTCGATGGCGTCCGGTTCGATGAGCGGCTCGTCTCCCTGGAGATTGACGATGAGATCGCAGTCGAGCGTCGCGGCGACTTCGGCGATGCGGTCGGTGCCGGTTGCGTGAGTCGCACGCGTCAATCGCGCAGTGCCGCCGAAACGTCGCACCGCCTCGGCAATACGTTCATCGTCGGTGGCGACGATGACAGCGTCGATCGTCCGTGCGGCCGCCGCTCGGCGATACACGTGCTCGATCATCGGCCGCCCGGCGATATCGGCAAGCGCCTTGCCCGGAAACCGGGTGGACGCGTAGCGCGCAGGGATGACAGCGACAGTATGTGTATGGTTTTGAAGAGGATCGCGGATGCTTTCGGAGCAACCTGCGGGACGCACGACGAATAGTAGCATGATTACTCGCGAGGCCCCAGGCCATCCCGGAGACGCGCGCCGACGCGGCGTTTCGCTGTGGATTTCCGCGCATGTTAGGATGAACCCATCGTGATGACACGAACCACGCTGAAGGCGCTGTGGTTCGGTGGGGGTGGCATCCTCGCAACCTGGTTTGCCGTCTCGCCGAATACCGCCGTCGGCCCGGTCTCGCCGCCGCACGCTGTTCAAGCGTCGGCTCCGAAAGCGTTCGAAGAGCTCAGCGCTCAATCGACGCGGCTGCGGGATCGCCGCGCTGCCACGACTCCGCATGAGGCGACGCGCAACCCATTCCGCTTCAACACGCCAAAACCTGTGACGCCACCGGCGGCCCAGAGAGATCTCGAGGCCGCACCTCGGATGGACTCGCCGATGCCGGTCACACCGCCGCCACCGCCGCTGACGTTATCTGGTATCGCGCAGAAAAGCGGGAAGCGCACCGCCATCATCACCGGAGCAGGGCAGCTGTATCTCGTTGCTGAAGGTGATTCAGTCGCCGGCCTTTATACGGTGGTCCAGGTCGACCCTGAGGCAGTGCTGCTGCGCGACGCTGCGGGCACCGAACAGCGGCTGCTCCTGCCGCAGTTAACGTCGAGACAATCAGCCAGGACGCGTCAGCTAGTCGAGCCGGACGCGCCACACAGAACGGACGTTGGGAATCGCGCGAATCCCGGCGAGTACCTGATCGGAGACCATGCCGGCGCCTGTTTCCGGGTGCTCGTCGACTTTTACCACGCCGATTGCGCAGTCGATGCGGCACTCCGGGTCGCGACCGAGCGCGAAGTTCGCGATGTTCACCTTGTGACGGCCGAGCAGGGTACCCACGTCGCCGATGACGCCGGGCTGATCGTTGTTCTTGATAATCAGCAGCGTGCCTTCGAGCGGTGATTCAACCGCCACTCCGTCAATCAACACAAGGCGCGAGCTGCCGTTTGCGAACACGGTGCCCTCGACCCATCGCTCTCCGGCGTCGGTATGGAGCTTCACGGAGATGAGGCTCGTGTAATTCCGCGCCCGCGTGCTGCGCGATTCGATGAGCTCGATGCCCCGCTCGCCCGCAACGGTCCTCGCGTTGACGGCTGTGACGCCGCCAGACGACAAAATCGCCGAGAGCACTCCTTCAAGGACCGCGCTGCCGAGAAGCTGATTGTCTTCGGCTGCGAGCTCGCCGTAATACCGCACGCCGACGGCGCTGATGCGCGCTTCGCCCATCTGCGCGACGACCAGACCCAGCGATCGCGCCAGGGACAAGTACGGGCCCAGCCGCTTGTATGCCTCGGGTGACAGCGAAGGGAAGTTGACGGCGTTGCGGATGATGCCTTCCTTCAGGAAGTCACGCAGCGCGGCGGCCGTCTCGCTGCCCACCTGCTCCTGAGCCTCTTTCGTCGACGCAGCGATGTGCGGAGTGGCGACGACCTGAGGCAGCAAGGGAAGTCGCCAGTTCTTGGGCGGCTCGGGATCGAAGACGTCGAGCCCGGCGCCCGCGACCTGGCCATGCTCGATCGCGTCAGCCAGCGCCGCTTCGTCAATCAGCTCGCCTCGCGCCGTATTGATGATGCGGACGCCCTTCTTGCACCTGCGCAAACCGGTCCGCGTTGAAAAGATGCCTGGTCGACGGCAATGCGGGCACGTGGAGCGAGATGTAATCGGCGCGCGCACAGAGATCGTCGAGCGACACGAGCTCGACGCCGAGCGTGGCGGCCATTTCCGCCGAGATAAACGGGTCATGGGCAATGACCTTCATCTCGAATGCGTGCGCCCGGGCCGCCACTTCCTGCCCAATCCGTCCGAGTCCGACCAGCCCGAGGGTCTTTGACCGAATTTCGGCGCCTGCGAACTTCGCCTTCTCCCATTTCGAGGTCTTCATCGACGCATCGGCGGCGGGGATATTTCGTGCCATCGAAAGAATCAGGCCCATGGCGAGCTCCGCGACGCTCAAACTGTTCGCGCCCGGCGCATTCATCACCACGATGCCCCGCGCGGTGGCTGCGGCGACGTCGACGTTGTCGACTCCCGTGCCGGCGCGAGCGATCACGCGCAGCTTCGGCGCGGCATCGATCACGTCTCGCGTCACCTTCGTGGCGCTTCTCACGACGAGCGCGTCGGCGTCGGAGAGATCTGCCATCAGCTCCGCAGGCTGACGACCCTGGCGATTATCAATATTCCAATCCGGCTGGCTGAGAAGTTCGATGGCGCTGGCGGGAAGGCCGTCGGCGATGACAATTTTCATGTGACGTTTACAGTATAATCCGTCGGCTTTTTGTCGACGGGGTTCACACGGGCGTGAATCGCACCACGATAGTGCAATCTGCTAATTTCTTCGGATTGTCTACGCGCGCTGCCGTTTTCGTCGATCTTTTCAACAGGGTTTTCCACACTTTCTGTGAAGAACTTTTTTTTCGTCGAAGTAGATTGACCTAACAGGCACCGTGAGTCGTCCGCAACACGATCGGTCGTTCGCGTGCCAACGCGTGTCTCAAACTGATCACTGCGAGCAGACGAGAAAAATTTTCATAGCCGCGAGCGGCGAGGAAGCGGGGCGATGCGCCACGCTACGAAAAAAGAGGAGCGACGATGAATCGTAAAGTGACGGTGGTCGGCGGCGCGGGAAACGTTGGCGCGACTGTGGCGCGGAGCATCGCCGAGAAAGAACTGGCCGATGTGGTGATCGTCGACATCGCCGATCAGAAAGCCGCCGGCGTCGCGCTCGACATTCTCGAAACCTGCCCGATCATCGGCTCCGACAGCCTGGTCATCGGCGGATCGGATTATTCACAGAGCGCGAACTCGGATGTCGTGGTCGTCACGTCGGGCGTGCCGAGAAAACCTGGCATGAGTCGTGACGACTTATTAAACGTGAACTTCAACATTATGAAAGCCGTGACCGAGCAGGTCGTGAAGTACTCGCCCAACTGCATCATCGTGCCAGTGGCAAATCCGCTCGATGCGATGTGCCAGGCGGTCTACAAGCTGAGCGGCTTTCCACGCGAGCGCGTCATCGGGATGGCGGGCGTCCTCGATTCGGCGCGCATGCGCACCTTCATCGCCCGCGAATTGAACGTGTCGGTGGAAAACGTCCACGCGTTCGTGCTCGGAGGGCACGGCGACACCATGGTGCCGCTGCCACGCCTGTCAACTGTCGCAGGTATCCCGATTACGCAGTTGCTGTCGAAAGAGCGGATTGATGCCATCTGCAAGCGCACGGCCGATGGCGGAGCAGAGATTACCAAGCTCGTGGGCACCAGCGCCTGGTACGCGCCCGGCGAATCCGCGGCAGAGATGGTCGAGGCCATTCTGAAGGACAAGAAAAAGATCCTTCCGTGTTCGGCCTATCTCGAAGGTGAGTATGGCGTGAAAGGTCAGTTTCTCGGCGTCCCGGTCAAGCTCGGCGCGAAAGGCATCGAGCAGATCATCGAGATTCCTCTGGAGGCCGAAGAGCAAGCGGCGCTCAACAAATCGGCCGCCGCCGTGAAAGAGCTCGTCGACGTTATTAAGATGTAGGCGTCTTCCGGCCGGAATCGCTCGTGTCGGATGGACTTAGACGCTGTAGAACGGTTGGAGTCGGGTCGCCATATAGCACCATGCCCGCCCATCCCGCACTTCGCGGCGTACCGGTTTCCTGGCTCGAGACGATTCCCGTCGTTCTCGTGATGAGCTCATCCAGGTCGGGTTCTCCTTCACGCACGCTCCGACGGGCCAGGGCCAGCGCTTCGCCGAGGCTCGTGCGCCTGATGAGGAGCGCCTCGTAGAACGCCGCCGCCATGTTCTTGGCGTCGGTGTCGCTGATTTTCCACAGCGGGCCCACATAGGCGGCCACACCTTGCGACAGCGCGGCTGTCGCCATTCCGTAAACGCCATCGTGATAGCTCTGGGGCGCGCCGCCGTCCTGCGCGCCCTCGCACGCGCTGCCATAGATGAGCCACGGCCGTACTTCCGCGTTCGCGAGGGTTTGCTGCAGCTCGAACGCATAAAACGGACCGTCGGTAAACATCCAGCAACTACGGTCGGGATTGACGGAATCGTACCGGCCGTGGCCGGCAAAGTGCACGATGTCGTACTTCCGCGATCGAAGCAGGGCACGGAAGTCGTCTACGGTGACCGGCTGATCGACGCGCTTCTTGTAGTTTGACGGATCGATGACGCCGGGCAGGCGTTCGAGCAATCGCCCAAAACATTCTGCGACGTGGAGACCCTCGAGACTGCCTGCGCCTGCCAGTTCACCAGCATTGCCCGGGACCGACGGCGCGACGACCAGAAGGCGAAGGGGACCCTGCCGGGTGTTCGACGACCACCTCGGCGAACGTCCCGCTTCGGTGATGACCTGGCGGCCGATCGCGAATCTGTCGACGAGCCAGCCATGGCGGTCGCGGAGGAGCTCCCAGGGGTAGCGCATCAGCGACCTTGGCATCTGCAGGACCAGATGCACCGCCCGGTCCTCGGTCGGTTTCACGTCACCGAGATGCTCGCTGATGCCAAAAAGCACATCGTCGCCGAGGAGACTGCCGCATTGAGCCAGCCGCTGCAGCGTTCGCGTGGGCTGAGCATCGATATCGCCGCCAATTTCGCCAATTTCCTTGAGGACGCGTTGAAGGCGCGCGCGCGTGATCTGGTTATAGCGCTCGACGACGGTTGTCGATCGATCCAGCGACGATAGCCTGACGCAATAGGTCGCGATCGGATCGTCGGGCCCGCGACCTGCCACCGGTTGCCCATGGCCGCCAGGAAGGTGGCGAAACGGGCTCCTCATCGGCTGGATCGATGGTGAGAAAGAGCGCATCCGGCGCCGAAAGTGCCCGCAGCTGGTCGGCATGTCTTCCGGTCAGCGCGCGATCGCCGGCGAGACGGCGCATCAATTGATACCTGGCTTCAAGCGGTGCGGCGGTCAACTGTGATTCGAGGAGCCGCCACAACATGCGGGCATGGTTCTTGATGAGATCGACGGCGGTCAGCAGGGCCGTCCAATGGAGATCGCGACTGAATCGCAGCTCCAGGTAGTTCGACTCAGCGAGCTTGTCGAGGTCGATCGGCCGGTACAAGGCCAGACCGCATCGGCGATCGGGCGGCCAGACCGCCACGATAGTCTGATGGTCTGGCTTGCCTTGCAGAAGGTCCGATACTCGCTTCGCCAGCCGTCCGAGCTGTTTGGCCGCTTCAATGCCGTCGAGCGCGTCGGCGAGCTCGCGCGCCGCAGGGCCCGTGAACCTGTCCCGGGCACGCTCGATAATCGCCGACCACTCCGCCGCGTTCCGGACGCTGTCTGGATTGGCCGGATCGGAAAACAGCGCTCGAACGCTCGCGTCTACTCCGCTGTGCTCGGGCAGCTTGCCGTCTGGGGTTTCGTCGGCCACGACGGCGAGCAGGCGCTCGACACCAGCCCGGCACGCGGCGACCTCGTTGGCGATTCGGCGATACGCGTCCGCGCTCGGCCCGCTTGCCGCCAGCTTGCGCGCGGTCGAGGCCATCACGCGCAGCGTGCGCGACAGCGACGGGTACGGCATGGCTGGAACCGCCTCGGCGGCCCATCGGACGACGGCCTCCGCAGATGCGAGTTTCAGCGATGCGACGATTGCCGTCGCTACCTCTCTAAGGTCGTAGCTCCACGACTGCTCGAGCGTCTTCGAGTGACTTCTGAAGACCATCTCGCGGGCCCGCCAGATGACGTCGTTGCTCAACCATTGCAGATACACGACGCTGAACGTGTCGAGCGCCTGCGCGACAGGCACGAGGGCCTCGAGATCGATCGCAGACACCGTGACCGGCATGCCCTTTGCCGGATTGCTGGTGTAGTGCTCGGCGAGAACCGCGACGGTCTCCTTGGCGAGCAGCAGCCCCTGCGGGTCGACCGCGGAACGCCACCGCGGAACCTGGGCTTCCGTGGGAGTCGCCACGATCTCCTGCCAGCGCTTCAGACATCGCGCGTAGGGCCAGTGGGGAAGTGGCGCGTCCTCCTGACGCTCATCCGGCTGAATGCCAACGATGAGATCGAGCACGCCTCGGAGCTCGTAGGACACTTCCATGAACTGCATCGCGTACATGTCGCATGCGAGCATGACAAGGCGTCGCGTTCCGTCGACGGGGAACGCCCCCTTCAACGCGGCGCTCAGCTCGTGCAGCTCGATCGCATCGTTCGTCGCCCTGTCGTCGCAAATCGCGAACAGGCGGGCGGCGTCGAAAGGCGGACGGCCTACGACCGAGTCTGAGTCCATGATGCCCAGACCGGCCATCACGAGCACGTAGCGGCGTGCGGGGCAGGCATCGAAGGCCCACAACAGGAACTGCTCGAGGGTCTCCGGATCGCCGCTGTTGACCGCGCCCAGCGCCTCTGACTCCGCCTGCTCTCCGGCGCGCAGCGCGATGCGTTGCGCGCCGGACTCGAGGTCGAGATACACGGCCGCGGACATCGCCGTGCTTCCCCCGATCGCGCGAATTTCGTTGAGGGCGGCTACGAACGGGTCATGTTCGCCGGGCCGGTTGTAGTGGCCGCAGAGGTAGAACAGCGCGGCCCATTCCTGAAACCCGTGTGTGTTTGCGTCCTCTTGCGCGTTGGGCTCAGTCATCAGAACAAGCGACCCAGCTTGGCGTCGCGGCTCCCGAACAGTTGCGGGGTCTGCGGCAGTGACGGCGCGGGAAGCTTCTGCCTGACAGCGTCGTACAACGCCCGCGGGGTTTCAATTTTCGCATCCTGCAGCGCGTCGATCGCGACGCGCGTGAACGCGCCGTTCGGCCGCCCATTGAAAGCTGTGTCGTAGCTGAACTCGGTGTCGTGGCAACCCGAGAAGAGGACCGCGGGATAGCGCAGCTTCGTGGGGGCCGGGGTATTGATCGCGCGGTCGATCGCCCGCTCGAAGAGACGATTGCCGCGAGCGAAGACGTAAGGCGGAAGAAACCGTGCCTTCAACGGCGCGCTGTCGGGCTGGGCCGGTGCAGAAGCGTATCTCGCGACCGAGCCGGAATGACACGAGTCGGCTACCACATAGATGCGGGCGCCGGCCTGTTTCGTGCAGAAGATTTCGTGCAGCTCGTCATCGAGCAGATATTGCTCTTTCATGACGTCATGCGGGCAGATCATCTCATCGCGGGCGTCAGGTTCGTCGCGGTCGTCGTCCGGCAGCCAGGATCCGTGGCCCGAGAAGGTGAAGACGAACGCCTCGTTCTCGGCGGTCTGACGAATCGCGGTCCTGAGGGCATCGACGATGCGGGCGCGCGTCGCCTCGCGATCGTGGAGCGCGTCGACGCGGTAACCTCGACGTTCGAGCAGCGCCTGCCACTCCTTTGCGTCGTTGACGCATCCGGAGAGGTCCATGTTCGTGCCCGGGTAGTCGTTGATGCCGACGCAGATCGCGCGATTGGCCATCGTCGCGAAACATTCTAGCGTGGCCGCCCCGTGCAATTGTGTGAAAGCGAAGTGAGTCCGCGGGAATGGTGCACTGGCAGTCGACTATAATCCGCGGGTTCGCGCCTCCCTGGTGTTCAGATGTGGTGCGGGAACGAGAGGATGGGTTATGGCGAAGCGAGCGTTGCTGATCGGCATCAACAAGTATCAGATTCCGGGCGCCGACCTCAGAGGCTGTGTCAACGACGTCAAGGACTTGAGCGCAGCGCTCATCGAGTTTCACGGCTTCAAGAAACGCGACATCACCACGCTGCTGGACGGCGCTGCAACGCAGAAAGCGATGAAGGCGGGGATCAAGTCGCTCCTGCGCGGCGCGAAAAAAGGCGACATCACTCGTTCTGCACTACTCCGGCCACGGCTCGAATGTGCCGGACGACAATGGGGACGAGGCCGACGGGCGAGACGAGATTCTGTGTCCCACCGACCTCAACTGGGACGACACGATGAGAGACGACTGGCTGCGCGACACGTTCGATACGCTGCCCGCCGGCGTTAGTTTCACTGTAATCATGGATTGCTGTCACTCGGGGACGAACACGCGCGCGATCCAGCCGCCGGATGTGAAGGTGAAGCAGCGGTATCTCCCGAGCCCCTGGGGCATCGGCGCTGCAGAGTCGGGACGAAGCCTGCCGAGGAAAGTCACGAGCGAGCTCCGGCGCTCGCCGCGGTCGGCGCGTAAAGGCAAAGATATCGTCAACGCGGACCTGCCCGAAGTGCTCATCACGGGGTGCCGTGACACACAGACGTCGGCCGACGCCTTCATCAACGACAGGTACAACGGTGCGCTCACGTTCGCGCTCGTCGAGGCGATTCGAAAGAGCAAGGGACGCCTGACGTACAAGGATCTTCACGATCGCGCGTTGACCGTGCTGAAGACCAGGAAGTTCGATCAGGTTCCCCAACTGGAGGGACGGACAGCGCGATTCGACGCGCCCCTGTTCTCATGAGTGACAAGCGCCTGACAGTCATTCTTTACGGATGCGACCGCGCCATCTGGCGGGGCGGCCCCGTCGATTTGCGAATTGTCGACATCTTCGCCGCTGGCGGGCCGCGCCCTTTGTACGAGGGACGCAGTGAAGAGGCGACGATCGATCTTCGGCTGCAGTTGCCGTTCGATGCCGGCCAGGTCTACGGCTTCACCTTCTCGGCTCCAGACCATCGTCCTGCGTGGCAACTTGTGCGGCGCGCCGACTTCATCCGCGCCGCCGAACGGGTGGAAGTCGACGATGTGATTCTGAGATTGATGCTCATGCCGGACTCGCCGGGGACCAGTGATCTTCCAAACGCGTTCGAGCGAATCCGGCAGATAGGGTCCCCCTTCGCGGCTCCGGCAAGCGGAATCACGGCAGAAGCGTTCGACGCGCTGGCTGAGCCGGCGAAGATGGCGTTTCTCAACATCGAGGCGAAGCTGCGAGAAACGTCGATCGACGGTTCCCCCTTGATGTCGTTCGTTCGGGGTGTCAGCCACGTCGCCGTGGATCGCGTCTTCCTTCGCTTCGATCCGGGGCTGAAGGCGCGGATGGCTCGCGCAACTGAATTTGCCAGCGCCCCTGGTCACGCGGCACCCAAGCGTTTGCCGGACCTTCCCGATCATCCGGACAGCTGGAAACACGTCCGCTACGCCGAGGGCAATATTCAGCTCTCGTTCTCGAAGGATGCGGCGTCTGTGGCGGGAGCATCGGCCCTGACGCACTCGGCCGACGTCGACATCGACCTTGGGCGCGGATTGGCGCACGCAAAAGAGTGGCTCGAGAACAACGTGTTCCGCCCGGGCCACAAGACGAACCAGGCGCTCGTCTACGCGCAGCTCTACGCGCAGGGCATCCTGCCGCGCTACACGCTCGACCCCGCGCCTTCGACCACGCGGCGTGCGGCTCCGACCCTCACGCTGAAGCGGGTGTCATCGAGGACGCGAGGCGCATCCACGCGCCGCGTGGCGGCGCGGCGGCCGCGGCGCCGTTCCGCCCGCGCGCCGGTGAAACGAAAGAAATCCGTGTCGTAAGAGATGGCCGTTCAGATCAATTCGCCAGGTTGGAAGGTGAGGCGAGCCGGCGCGTCCCGGGGAGGGTTGCGCGCCGACGCCGGCGGGTTGCCGGGACTTCCAGCGGATTTTCTCACGCCTGCGTCGCGCGTCCAGGATGAGGTGATGCTCGAGCCGGTCGCCGGCACCCGCGGCCTTGGCGCCGGACTCGGACGTCATCGACGTCACCTGCGACGTCCCGCGTGGTCACACCGCGATACTCGCCACCCGCCTGCCGTCTGGCGCGCTGACGTTTCATCGGCCGCTTCAAACGACCAGCCGCGGTGTGACTGGTCCTTCGGCTGTCCGCTTCCAGGTGCCCGTTCGGAACACCCGGACTCGTGGTCTCTTCGGTCAGGCGATCAAAGCGATCGTGGTTGAAGTCGTCAAGCTCGGCGCGGACAAAGCTGTGAGCCTGGCGCTGCCGAAGCTCGCGGAAGCGTACGAGAGGGCGTCGTGGAAAAAGCATGGCCTCAAAGAGGGATGGCTGAAGGTCACCAAAGACACGCTCGCCGCCGGCGCGTTGGCTGCGGCCACACCGGTCTCGCCCGAACGCTCGTTGCTGCTCATCCACGGAACATTCTCAAACGCGGCCGCGGCATTCCGGCCGCTGGCCGCGTCCACGTTTTTTGAGCGTGTCGCACGCACGTATGGCGACCGCGTGTTCGCGTTCGATCACTTCACCATCAGCCGCACGCCCGAACAAAACGCGCGGATGATTGTCGATAGCCTGCCGCAGCAGGTCACGACGTTCGACGTCGTCACACATTCGCGTGGCGGTCTCGTCCTTCGCAACCTTGTCGAGCGTTCGAAGCGCCTCGGCGCCGCCGGCAGCCGGTTCAAGCTCGGTCGCGCCGTGCTGGTCGCGTCGCCGAACGAAGGCACTCCGCTCGCGACGCCACAGCGGTGGGACGACACGGTCGGCTGGTTCGCCAACCTTCTGGAGATGTTTCCGGATAACCCGTTCACGACCGGTGCATCGTTTGTCGCGAACGGCCTCGTATGGCTTGCCAATCACGCGTCGGGCGATCTGCCGGGTCTCCATTCGATGGACGGCGACGGCGAGCTGATCGCCGACATTCAAATGCCACCCGGACCGCCGGAAAATGCGTACTCGGCGTTGGTGGCCAACTATCAACCGACGGGTGACACGCTGCGCCGCCTCATGGACGCGGGTATCGATCAATTCTTCGGCACGGCGAACGATCTCGTTGTGCCGTCGGAAGGCGGATGGCGCGTCGACGGATCCAACACAGGCATCCCGGCGGCCCGCATTGCGTGCTTCGGACCCGGCGGCAACCTGCCTGAGGACGCGGTCACGCATGTCGGGTTCTTTTCGCAGCCTGCGGCCGTGGACTTTCTGGTGAATGGGCTGCTGGGTCAACCGCAACCTCTCAGCCCCATCGACCTGAGGAAACATCTGCCCGATCGCCGTGTGGCTGCTGCGAGCTCGCGAAGCGGCTGCGTGACATCGGCGCGCGCGCGACTGCACCGAAGGGCGCGAAGCCGGCGCGATCTCGACGAAAAGTGCCGGCGTTGGCTCCTCTTCGCATCACCGTGACCAACGGCGACCTGACCTTCGAGCGAGACGTCCTGTTTCTCGGCCACTATCGCTCGATGCGCCTGACGGGAACCGAGGGCGTGATGGACCGGCTCATCGGCGGCGCAATGGGGCAAGCCTTACGGTCCGGGGTGTACCCATCGTCGATCGGCTCCCATCAGATCTTCATCAACAACCGACCCGATCTCGAGCGCGGCACGTTCATGCCGCGCCCAAAGGCCGTGGTCGTCGTGGGGTTGGGCGAAGAGGGGAAACTCCAGGCGCTGAGCCTCGCGACCAGCGTGCGCCAGGCTGTCATCGCGTGGGCGCAGCGGCTGGCGGAGGACAAGCGGCACCCCGTCAAGGATTTTGCTCTGGCGACGACGCTCATCGGCAGCGGGGGAACAGGTATTACAGCCGGCGAGTCGGCGCGTTTGATTGCACAAGGCGTCAGCGAAGCAAACGCGATTCTCAGGACAGACGGCAAATGGCCCTACGCGAGCCATCTCCACTTCATCGAGTTGTACCTGGATCGCGCCGCAGACGCATGGCGATCTCTGCGGATGCAGGACGCGTCGAAGCCCGGTCAATACGACATCGTCGATAGGGTCATGGTGGGGACCGGGCCATTGCAGCGGCCGCCCGACACCGGGTATCGGGGCACCAATTACGATTTCATCACCATCGAAACCACGAACGACAAAGGTGCCGAGCCGACGATCGCATTCACGCTCGATACGAGGAGGGCGCGCAGCGAGGTGAGGGGGCAGCGGGCGCAGAGCGCGCTGATTCGAGACCTCGTCGCCAAAGCGTCGAGCGATCAGAATCACGATGAAAACCTCGGACGCACGCTGTTCAATCTGCTTGTGCCGATCGAGATCGAGGCCTACCTGGCGAGCAGCGGCGAAATCGTCATCGAGCTTGATTCGAGCACCGCGAGGATTCCATGGGAACTGCTCGATCGCGACGCGAGCGAGCCGCCTCCCTGGGCGATTCGCGTCAAGCTGCTGCGGAAGTTGAGAACGGCGCGCTATCGCGAGCAGGTGATCGACGCCGATCCCAGCGATCGCGTGCTCGTCATTGGCGAGCCCGAATGTCCGGAACAATACCCGCGGCTGTACGGCGCGCGCCGCGAAGCCGAGGTTGTTCGGAACTGCCTGACCGGTTCTGGCGGGCTGGATGCCACGCTGGTACGCGCACTCATCAGCGAGGACGCGGATCAGCCAGGTCCGGACGCTCGAACGGTCGTGAACGCGATATTCGAGCAGCGTTGGCGCATCGTGCACATTGCAGGTCACGGCATGCCCACCGCCGATGGCAGCGGGGGCGGCGTGGTGCTGTCGACGGGCGCGTTCCTCGGGCCCGATGAAATCCGCAACATGCGGACGGTTCCCGAGCTGGTGTTCGTGAACTGCTGCCATCTGGCAAGTGGCGACGACAAACAGCTCCTCAATTACGACAGGGCGAGCTTCGCATCCGGCGTTGCCGGCGCGCTGATTGAGATTGGCGTGCGCTGTGTGGTCGCCGCCGGCTGGGCCGTCGACGATGATGGTGCCGGCGTATTCGCAGAGACCTTCTACGCGTCGCTCCTTAGAGGGAATCGGTTCATCGATGCTGTTGATGAGGCGCGCAAAGCCACGTACGAACAAAGCCCGCACGTCAACACATGGGCGGCGTACCAGTGCTACGGCGATCCGGACTGGGTGTTCAGGCAGAAGGCCGAGGACCCGAACCAGGCAAGCGCGCCGTTGCTCGACGATTTTACGGGGATTGCCTCAGCCACATCGCTCCGGTTCGCGCTCGAGCGCATCATCGTGCAGACGAAGTTCCAGGGCGCCGACCCCGTAACGCAACTCGCGAACCTCACCAAACTGGAAGAGCTCTTCACCGAAAAATGGGGTAGCGGCGGCGCTATTGCCGAGCTGTTTGCGGAGGCGTTCGTCGAGACCGGCGCTGTTGAGAGGGGGCTTCGGTGGTACGAGCGCGCGGTGGGCGCGCAGGACGGCCGGGCGTCGATGAAGGCGTCGGAGCAACTCGCAAACATCCGTGGCCGGCTCGCCTGGGAAATTGTCGATCAGGCGCGCCGCCAGCGAGACGCTGCCATCAGGCGTGAGAAAACAGGTGCGCGATCGGGAAAGGCGCGCGCGGCTGCACGCCGTGCCCGGGTCGATGCCGATCGAACGCTGAGAAAAGCCGTGAGGCGAGCGGACCGCCTGATCAACCAGGCGCTGCGATTGCTCGGCGAATTGCAGGACCTCGAGAAAACGCTCGAGCGCGCCAGCTTGATTGGGTCGATCTATAAACGCAGGGCGCTGATCGATGAGGCGGTCGGCCGGCGCGCGCGGATTGCCGCCAGTCTTCGCCAGATGCTGCGGCACTACGAACGCGCGCAAGAGATCGGTTCCGCCAATGGCGTGAAGGACGTCTACTATCCTGCGTCGAACCGCCTCGCGGCCGATGTCGCCCTCAATGCCGGCAAACGCGGATGGCGTGGTCTTGATCGCGAGATCGCTGCGGTCGTGGCCTCCAGCCTCGAGGCCAAGCGCGCGAACGATGCCGATTTCTGGAGCGTCGTCGGCGAAATCGAGCTGCGCCAGTACCAGGCCATCGCGCGGAAAAGGCTTGCGGCGGCCTATCCGCAGCTCCTCAAGGCGTATCAGGACCTGCACAAGCGTGTCGCGGCCACACGGATGTGGTCGTCAGTGTATGACACCGCCTGCCTGGTCCTTCCGAGCTACGCAGTTCGTGTCGTCGGACGTGACAGGGCGGTCGCCAAGGCCCTGCTCGCGCAGCTACGCGAGTTCGCCCATCCCGAAGAGGAACCCACCAGTGCTGAGTGATCTCGCAGCGGGCCGCCGTGCCGCAACCATTCAAGAGGCTGTCGACATCATGACGTCGCTGGACCGCAGCCTGCCCGACGCCGATGGATTGAAGTGGTTCAATCGGCTGTATCTGCAGGTCACGGTCGCGGTGCGCGACGCGGTCACCACGACGACGTACCTGGACCCGGCCTTCCTCGCGACGCTCGATGTCGTATTCGCGAATCTCTATTTCGACGCGGTCGGCGCCGGCGATGCCGATCCCGCACGAGCGCCGTCGGCATGGCGTCCCTTGTTCGAGTGCCGCCGCCGTCGCGGCATTCGCCCGCTTCAGTTCGCCCTGGCCGGGATGAACGCGCACATCAACCGCGACCTTCCACAAGCGATCGTCACCAGCTATCGAGCCACTGAAGGCGCGCCCGCCGAAGGAAGCCCGCGGCACCACGACTTCGACAAGGTCAATGATCTCCTCGAGGCTGTCGAGGCGCAGATCAAGGTTGAGTTCTCCACGGGTCTCGTGATGCTGGTGGATGCCGCGTGCGGCGACGTCGACGACGCGATTGCGATGTGGAAGGTGCGCGCTGCGCGCGCCGCCGCGTGGACGAATGCCGAAGTCATGTGGGCGCTCACGCCGACACCAGCCCTCCGCACAGCGTTTTTCTCGCGACTCGACAGTCTGACGGGCTTCGCGGGACGCGGCTTGCTGCTGCCGACCACGCCGCTCATCGATGGCAAACGAGGTGTATATGCAGACGATTGAAGGATTCCCGTTTTTCTCGTTGACGTTCGATCAGAATGGCGCGCTCGAGTCGCGCGATGAGTTCGGCGCGATGGTCGAGCGGGCGAAGACGGCGCCCCGCGCCACGGACGCCGTTTTCCTCGCCCACGGGTTTCGCAACGACGTCAACGACGCGAGCAGGCTGTACAGCACGTTTCTCCGAAACTTCAGAGCGCATCTGTCCCGGACCGAGTTCAAAGACATTGCGGGCCGTCAATTCCTTGCCGCGGGCGTGTACTGGCCGTCCAAGCCCTTCAGAGAGACCTACGGCAGCGAGAGCGGCGGCACGCGCGGGCTTCAGAACCCGTCGAACGCAATGGCCGATGCGAAAGCGGAGCTGGAGGAGCTCAAGAAGGACGACGCGACTCCGGCGCAGCGGCGCAAACTCGATAAGGCGATCAAGCTGCTGCCGAAGCTCGATGGGAATCCCAAGGCGCAGGACGACTTCGTGAAACTGGTCTGGTCGTTGCTCGACGACTCGGCGCTGGACGCCACCGAAGGCCTGCCGCAGGTGCGCGCGCGTTCCGGCTCGGAAGTGCTCGCGAATCTTTCCGGGCCGGCCGCGGGAACCCGGGGCATCGGCGACGTGGCTGGAGGAATCGCGGGAGGTATCGGCCGGTTCCTGAACCTGACGAAATGGTACGTGATGAAGAACCGATCGGGCGTCGTGGGAAGCACTGGATTGGCGAGCGCGGTCCGGGAGTTCCACAAGAGCTGTCCTGACGTCCGCATCCATCTCGTTGGTCACAGCCTGGGCGGCCGCCTGATGGCGGGCTGCGCGAAGGCACTTGGTGAAGCGCCGCGGCTTCAGGTCGATTCGTTGACGCTCCTGGAGGCGGCGTTCTCGCACTTCGGCTTCAGCGCGGACAACGGGCACGGCGTGCCCGGCTTCTTCAGGGATGTGATCGTCAACCAGGTCGTGAAAGGGCCGTTCGTGTCGACCTTTTCCACGGAGGATACGGTCGTCGGCTATGCGTATGCCGTCATGTCGCGGCTTGCGCGGGACAACACGCGAGGGATTGGCGACGCCTCGGATGAATTTGGTGGTATCGGCCGCAACGGGCCGCTCAAGACCAAAGAAGTTGCGAACGCGCCGTTCAGGAAACCGTCAACGGCGTACGAGTACAAGCCGGGGGTCATCAACAACCTCGATGGCTCTGGTGGGTTCATCAAGAACCACGGCGACGTGACCAACGAGGCCGTGACGTACGCCTTTGCGTCCGCCGTCGCGCAGACTCGCTAGCGGCGCGCGTTGCGGTAGGAGGTAAATGTGCTGACGGGGCAACAGCTGCAATCGATCATGCCGTCGATTCCCACGGCCAGGAGAGAGGCGCTCCTGCCGTTCTTGCAGGCCGCGATGACTGAATTCGCCATCGAGACGCCGGCGAGGGTCGCGGCCTTCGTTGCGCAGTTGGCGCACGAGTCCGGACAGTTTCTGTTCATGGAAGAAATATGGGGCCCGACCCCGGCGCAGCGGCGTTACGAACCTGTAAGCACGTTGGCGGCAACGCTGGGGAATACCGAGTCGGGCGATGGCAAGCGGTTCAAAGGGCGCGGACCTATTCAGATTACGGGACGCGCGAATTATCGGCGCTTCGGCGATCTTCTCGGGGTTGATCTCGTGTCCGATCCCGCGCGTGCCGCCCACCCTGAGCTGGCGTTTCGAATCGCCGGCCTGTTCTGGTCGAAGAAAGGGTTGAGCGAGCTGGCCGACCGGGCGACAGACGAGGCGTTTCGCGAGATCACCAGGCGCATCAACGGCGGCTTCAACGGGCTGGACGACCGGCGGAAGTTTTATGCCGTTGCGCGCGCCGTCCTTGGAGTGGTCGACGAAACCATCACGCGCGGGACGGCGCGCACACCGCCGGAGATTGGCGATGAGCCGGCGTTCGAGCGCGGCGCCGAGGCCATCCGCGGACACGCGCGGCGGCGCGGCGCGAAGGCGACAAAGAAGAAGACGAAGAAGAAGGCGGAAAAGAAAAAGCCTGAGAGGAAGAACTCGAAGAAGCGGAAGACCGCGCGAACAGCGGCGCGATCGAGAAAGCCGCGCGCGCGTTAGGCGCGCGCGCCCTTCCACACGGCTCGCGTGTACTCGCGTACCATCTTCGCAATATTGGAAATCGGGATCAGTTTGGGGCAGACGGCTTCGCATTCGCCTTCGTTCGAGCAGTTTCCGAATCCTTCGGCTTCCATCTGCTCGACCATGCGCACGACGCGGAGCTCGCGCTCGGGCTCTCCCTGCGGCAGAAGCGCGAGGTGCGTGATTTTGGCGCTGGTAAACAGGTGCGCCGCGGCATTCTTGCAGGCCGCGACGCACGCGCCGCAGCCGATGCACGCCGCGGAATCCATCGCTCCGTCGGACCGCTCTTTGGGAACGAGGATGTTGTTCGCGTCCTGCGCTCCGCCGACGCCCGCCGAGATGTAGCCGCCCGCGGCGATGATCCGATCGAAAGAACTACGGTCGACGGTGAGATCCTTCAGCACGGGGAATGCCTTGGCGCGCCAGGGCTCGACGACGATGGTCTGCCCGTCGGCGAAGCGCCGCATGTGGAGCTGGCAGGTAGTCGTGCCGGCATCGGGGCCGTGCGCGACGCCGTTGATCATGCACCCGCACGCGCCGCAGATGCCTTCGCGGCAGTCCGAGTCGAACGCGATCGCGTCCTCGCCCTTGCGGATGAGATCTTCGTTGACGACGTCCAGCATTTCCAGAAAGGACATGTCAGTCGAGATGTTCCTCGCCACGTAGTCCACCAGGCGGCCGGGCTGATCCTTCGACGGCTGGCGCCATACCCGCAGATTTACCGTAATCGTCTTCGCTGACATGCGTCTCCTCTACTTGTAACTCCGTCTGCGAGGGATGCACCTCATCGAACACCAGCGGCTCCTTGTGCAACCTTCGGCTCCGAATCGACGCCGGTAAACTCCCAGGCCGCGACGTAGCTGTAGTGCTCGTCGTCGCGCAGCGCTTCGCCCTCGGGAGTCTGGAACTCCTCGCGGAAGTGGCCGCCGCACGATTCGTTGCGTTGGAGCGCGTCGAGCGTCAGGAGCTCGCCGAACTCCATGTAATCGGCGACGCGGCCGGCATAGTCGAGCATCGGGTTGAGGTTGTTCTTCTCGCCGGGCACGACGACGTCCTGCCAGAACTCGCTGCGAAGGGTGCGAATCTTCTGCAGGGCCTCTTTCAGCCCCGCTTCGTTGCGTGCCATCCCGACGTAATCCCACATGATGTGGCCAAGCTGCCGGTGGAATTGCCTGACGGTGCGCTTGCCCTTGACTCGCAGCACTGCATCGATGCGCCGCTGGGCCGCACTCTCCGCCTCTTTGAAGGCGTCATGATTGACGGACAGCATTGGCAGCTTCGCGCTGGCGAGGTAGTTGGCGACGGTGTAAGGTGCGATGAAGTAACCGTCGGCCAGCCCCTGCATGAGCGCGCTCGCCCCGAGACGATTCGCGCCGTGATCAGAGAAGTTCGCTTCCCCCATCACGAACAAGCCCGGAATCGTGCTTTCCAGGTTGTAGTCGACCCACAGGCCGCCCATCGTGTAATGGATGGCGGGATAGATGCGCATCGGGACCTTGTAAGGATCCTCGGCTGTAATCCGTTCGTACATCTCGAACAGGTTGCCGTAGCGCGCCTTGATGATCTCGACGCCGAGACGGTCGATGGCCTCCTTGAAATCGAGATAGACGGAAAGGCCGGTGTCGCCGACGCCGAAGCCTTCGTCCGACTGTTGCTTTGCCGCGCGCGACGCGACGTCTCGCGGCACCAGGTTGCCGAAGCTCGGGTACCGCCGTTCGAGGTAGTAGTCGCGCTCCGAGTCCGGGATCTGGTCCGGCGGACGCGTGTCGCCCTTCTTCTGCGGAACCCAGACGCGGCCGTCGTTTCTCAGGCTCTCCGACATGAGCGTCAGCTTCGACTGATCGTCGCCGCTCATCGGGATACAGGTTGGATGGATCTGCGTGAAGCACGGATTGGCAAATAGCGCTCCGCGCTTGTGCGCGCGCCATGCTGCCGTCACGTTCGAGTTCACCGCATTGGTCGACAGGTAATAGACGGTGCCGTAGCCGCCGGTGCAAAGCAGAACAGCCTGTCCTTCGTGGCGCTCGAGCTCCCCCGTGATGAGGTTGCGCGTCACGATGCCACGGGCCTGTCCGTCGGCCACGACCAGGTCGAGCATCTCGCGGCGCGTGAACAGCGTGACCGTGCCCGCGTCGACCTGCCGCAGCATCGACTGATACGCACCGAGCAGGAGCTGCTGGCCTGTCTGTCCGCGCGCGTAGAACGTACGCGACACCTGCGCGCCGCCGAAGGATCGATTGTCGAGCAGCCCGCCGTATTCGCGCGCAAACGGCACGCCCGTCGCCACGCATTGGTCGATGATGTCGACGCTGAGCTGCGCGAGCCGGTACACGTTCGCTTCGCGCGCGCGATAGTCGCCGCCCTTCACCGTGTCGTAGAAGAGGCGGTAGACGCTGTCGCCGTCATTCCGATAATTCTTGGCGGCGTTGATGCCGCCCTGCGCGGCGATGCTGTGCGCGCGGCGCGGGCTGTCGAGGATGCAGAACAGTTTGACGCGGTAGCCCTGCTCGCCGAGCGCCGCGGCGGCGGACGATCCCGCCAGCCCGGTGCCGACGATGATGATTTCGTACTTGCGCCGGTTCGCCGGGTTGACCAGCTTGTTTTCGAATTTCCGCCGTTCCCACTTGCTGTCGAGGGAGCCGCCTGGAATCTTCGGATCCAGCGTCATGACCGTCCTCCCACCAGGAACACCCAGAGGGTGATGACGATGAAGCCGCCGGCAATCACGACAGCGGACACTTTGCCGATTTTCCGGATGAGCGGCGTGAAGCGCGGCCCGTTCAATCCGACGGACTGAAACGAGCTCGCCACGCCGTGCCACAGATGGAGTCCGACCACGACCATCATGACGACATAAAACGCCACGGCGAGGGGAGAGCTGAAGTTCTCGGCCTCCATCCGGTAGAGGTCGCGCACGCCGTCGCCGACGTCGTAGAAGGCGCCGTACTTGAACGTCTTCACGTGAATCGGCACGAAGATCAGAATGGCGAGCCCGGTGAGGATCATGGACGAAGACGCGAGGCTCTTCTGACTGGCGCCGCCGGCCCACGTCTTCGTCGCGTACTTCACCGGCCTCGCCGACTGATTCTGAAAGGTCATCCTGATCGCTTTGAAGAGATGAATCAGGAACACCACCAGGAGTCCGATTTCGACCGGGACGACAAGCGGATTGCTTATGAGTGCGTGCGAGTAGGTGTTGAAGGCGTCCCGTCCGAGAAAGACCATCAAGTTGCCGGCGATGTGCAGAATCAGGTACGCGAAGAGCAGGATGCCCGTCACGCCGATAATCAATTTGGTGGTGATCAGCGAACGGAGAGCGCTCCGTCGGGTCGTCATGTGGTGAATTCTATTCGCAACTGCTTGACGCAGACAAACGGCGAACGCTACGATTGCCTGCTTCTCACGTATGAAAATTCACGAATATCAAGCCAAACAAATTCTTGCGAAGTTCGGTGTCCCAGTCCCGGCCGGCGAGGCGGTGATGAACCCGTCCGAGGCGAAAGGCGTGGCTGAGCGGCTCGGCGGCGGCACCGTCGTCGTGAAGGCGCAGATTCACGCCGGCGGCAGAGGCAAGGGCGGCGGCGTCAAGCTCGCCGCGAACCCAGCCGAGGCCGACGCGCTCGCGCATCAGATCCACGGCATGACCCTCGTCACGCACCAGACCGGTCCCGAAGGGCGGCGGGTATCGCGGCTGCTCATCGAGCAGGGGCTGCCGATCGCGCGCGAACTGTATCTCGGCATCGTCGTCGATCGCGCGGCCGGCTGGCCGGTCATCATGGCGAGCCAGGACGGCGGGATGGAGATCGAAGCGGTTGCGGAGAAGACGCCGGAACGGATTCACAAGGAATATGTGAACCCGGCGACGGGCCTCGTGCCGTTTCAGGCGCGAAAACTCGCGTTCGCGCTCGGGCTCGAAGGGGATCAGGTCGGCAAGTTCACGAAGCTGCTCACGTCGCTCTATAGCGCGTTCGTGGGCACCGACGCCTCGCTGCTCGAGATCAACCCGCTGATCGTCACGAAGACCGGCGATTTGCTGGCGCTCGACGCGAAGATGAACATCGACGACAGCGCGCTCGGACGCCATCCCGCTCTCAAGGAACTGCGCGACCTCGAAGAAGAGGATCCGCTCGAGATTGAGGCGTCGAAGTTCAACCTCAATTACATCCGGCTCGACGGCACGATCGGCTGCATGGTGAACGGCGCGGGCCTCGCCATGGCGACGATGGACATCATCAAGCTGGCGGGCGGCGAGCCGGCGAATTTCCTCGATGTCGGCGGCGGCGCGAACAAGGAGCAGATTCGCAACGCGTTCAAGATTCTGATGGCCGACAAGAACGTGCGCGCGGTGCTCATCAATATCTTTGGCGGCATCCTGCGATGCGACGTGCTCGCCGCCGGCGTGATCGCCGCCGTGCAGGAACTCGGCGTGCCTGTGCCGATCGTCATCCGGATGGAAGGCACCAACGTCGAGGAAGGCAAGAAGATGCTCAAGGAAAGCGGACTCAATTTCACGACCGCGAACTCCATGGGTGAGGCAGCGGAAAGAGTCGTTGCGCTGGCGCGCTCGTAGAGTCGAAAAGAGTCGGGGAGTCGGAAGAGTCGGGAGCATCATGGCGATACTTTTAGATAAGTCCACACGTTTGATAGTCCAGGGTCTGACCGGCAAGGAAGGCACGTTTCACGCGAAGCAGGCGGCGGCATACGGGACGCAGGTTGTGGGAGGCGTCACCCCCGGCAAGGGCGGGACGACGCACGAGGGGTGGCCGGTGTTCAACACGGTCGCCGAGGCAGTGAATCAGACGGGCGCGAACACGTCAGTGATCTTCGTGCCCGCGGCGTTCGCAGCCGACGCGGTGATGGAGTCCGCCGACGCCGGCGTGCGCCTGGTCGTCTGCATCACCGAAGGCATTCCGACGCTCGACATGATGCGCGCGTTCACGTACCTCAAAGACAAGCCGACGCGGGTCATCGGTCCGAATTGTCCGGGCGCGATTTCGCCGGGCAAAGCGAAGGCAGGCATCATCCCCGGCCACATCTGCCGCGAGGGGCGCGTCGGCATCGTGTCGAAGAGCGGCACGCTGACCTACGAAGCGATTCATCAGTTGACGCAGCTTGGCATGGGGCAGTCCTCGTGCATCGGCATCGGCGGCGATCCGCTCATCGGGACGTCGTTCGTCGATGTGCTGAAGCTGTTTCAGGACGATCCGGAAACCGACGCGGTCGTGATGATCGGCGAGATCGGCGGAACGGCGGAGGAGGACGCTGCTCAGTTCATCAAGAAGAGCTTCACGAAGCCGGTCGTCGGATTCATTGCGGGACAGACGGCTCCGCCCGGACGCCGCATGGGGCACGCGGGCGCGATCATCGCGGGCGGGAAGGGAACCGCGGCGGAGAAGATGGCGGCGCTGTCGGCGGCGGGTGTCAATGTTGTAAAGAGCCCGGCAGACATCGGAACTGCTGTAAAGAGCCTGATCTGAGCGGTTTGGCGGTATAATCTCTGGTTGGGTACGGAAGTTTTACGCCGCTGATACCAAATCGCCCTAACGCCATTCCAAGGACCAGGCATGTCACCGACTGACGTCGTTTCACAGGAGCAGACCACCCCGGCACGAACCAAAGTCGTCAACGATTTCAGCATTCAGGTTGCGACCGTCAACGGATCGGGAAGCCAGACCGCCAACCTCGTTCTTCTTCGCTCCATCCTGCTGATGGGCATACCGGTGTCGGGTAAGAACATGTTCCCGTCGAATATCGCGGGACTGCCGACCTGGTACACGATTCGCGCAAGCAAGCGCGGCTACATCGGACGAAAAAAGGAAGTCGATTTCCTCGTCGCCATGAACCCGGAAACGGCGAAAGAGGATGTGCTGACGCTGGACGCAGGCGCCGCGGTCGTCTATGACGAGCCGCTGAAGCTGAACGCGCTCCGTTCGGACCTCACCTTTTATCCTGTCCCCTTCGACAAGCTGGTCACCGCGGTCTGCCCGGACGCCAAGCTCCGCCGCCTCGTCCGCAACATGATTTACGACGGCGTGCTCGCGAAGCTGCTCGGCATCGACATGTCATTGATGGAGCAGGCCCTTGGCAAACAGCTCGGCAAGAAGGCCAAAGCGGTGACGCTGAACCAGGGGGCGCTCAAAGCCGGCTGGGATTACGCCGAAGCGAATTTCACCAAGCAGGATCCGTTTCACATCGAGCGGATGAACGAGACGGCCGGCAAGATCCTCATCGAGGGGAACGCCGCGGCGGCGATTGGCTGCATGATGGCCGGCGTCACGGTCGTGGCGTGGTATCCGATTACCCCGTCGTCTTCGTTGTGCGAGTCGCTCATCGGCTACATGCGGAAATACCGCATCGACAAGGAAACCGGCAAGGCGACGTTCGCCATTGTCCAGGCCGAGGACGAAATTGCCTCGCTGGGGATGGTCATCGGCGCCGGCTGGGCGGGCGCGCGCGCGATGACGGCCACGGCCGGCCCGGGCATCTCGCTGATGTCCGAGTTCGCCGGCCTTGCGTATTACGCCGAGACGCCGGCGGTCATCTTCGACGTGCAGCGCGTCGGGCCGTCGACCGGCCTGCCGACACGCACGGCGCAGGGGGACCTGCTGAGCACGGCATTTCTCTCGCACGGCGACACCAAGCACATCCTTCTCATCCCGAGCTCCGTGGAAGAGTGCTACGAGCTGGCGATGCAGGCGTTCGATTTGTCCGAAGGCTTCCAAACGCCGATTTTCGTGATGATGGACCTCGACCTCGGCATGAACAACTGGATGTCGAACGGCTTCGAGTATCCGACCAGGCCGATCGATCGCGGCAAGCTCCTCACCCCGGAGGTGCTGAAGAAGCATCGGCGATTGGGGCCGCTACAAGGACGTGGACGGCGACGGCATCCCGTATCGCACGGTTCCGGGTGACGGCATGCCCGCGTTCTTCACGCGCGGCTCGGGGCACAACGCGAAGGCGCAATACAGCGAGCGGCCGGACGACTACGTCGACAACATGGATCGGCTCGCGCGCAAATTCGAAACGGCGCGCACGCACGTGCCGGCGCCGATTGTCGAGACGAACAGGAAGGCGAAGATCGGCATCATCGGCTACGGGACGTCGCACTGGGCGATCACCGAGAGCCGCGACCAGCTTCGCGAGGAAACCAACGTCGAGACCTCGTACCTGCGGGTGCGGGCCTATCCCTTCAACGAGGATCTGCTCAGCTTCATAGACGCGCACGAGCGCCTCTATGTCGTCGAGCAGAACCGCGACGCGCAGCTCTTGATGTTGATGAAGCTCGAGCTCTCGCCCGAGCAGATCTCGAAGCTGCGCAGCGTGCTGCACTACAGCGGGCTGCCGATCGACGCGCGCAGCATCAGCGACGACATCCTGGCGCAGGAAGGGTACGAAGTGATCAAGCGGGTGGCTCCGGCCTCGGCATCGTCGATGACCGGCGGCGAATAGGACAGACATACACATGGCGACTCCAATCAAGGTCAATCGGATCGGGCTCGAACCTCAGGTCTACAAGGGCGGCAAAACGACGCTGTGCGCGGGATGCGGGCACAATGCCATCTCCGAGCGCATCATCGACGCGTTCTACGAAATGGGGATCGATCCCAAGCAGGTCGTGAAGCTGTCGGGGATCGGCTGCTCGAGCAAGAGCCCGGCGTATTTCCTGGGTGGCTCCCATGGCTTCAACGCAGTCCACGGCCGCATGCCGTCGGTCGGAACCGGCGCCATGCTCGCGAATCAGAAGCTCATCGCCATCGGCGTGAGTGGCGACGGCGACACCGGCGCCATCGGCATCGGCCAGTTCGTGCACCTGATGCGGCGCAATCTGCCGATCATCTACATCATCGAGGACAACGGCTGTTACGGCCTGACGAAAGGGCAGTTCTCGCCGACCGCCGACCTCGGCTCGAAGCTGAAGAACGGGGTCGTCAACGACCTGCAGCCGATCGACACGTGCGCGCTGGCGATCCAGCTCGGCGCGACGTTCGTGGCGCGGTCGTTCTCGGGCGACAAGAAGCAGCTGCTCTCGCTGTTGAAGGCGGCGCTCAGCCATCGCGGCACCGTGATGCTCGACGTCATTTCACCGTGCGTGACGTTCAACGATCACGAGGGCTCGACCAAGAGCTACGCCTACGTGAAGGACCACGACGACCCGCTCGAGGAGGTCAGCTTCGTGCCGTTCTTCGAAGACATTTCCGTCGACTATGACCCGGGCACGACACAGGAAGTGAAGATGCACGACGGGTCGCGGCTGCTGCTGAAGAAGCTTGAAGAGTCCTACGATCCGACCGACAAGATTGCGGCGATGCGGGTGCTCCACGAGACAGCGCGCCGCGGCGAGTTCGCCACGGGCATCATCTACATCGAGCCCGATCGCGACGATTTCCTGCGCCAGCTCAACGTCGTGGACGAGCCCCTCGCCACCCTGCCGCTGGAACGCACGCGTCCGCCCAAGGCGGCGCTCGATGAAATAATGGAATCGCTGCGCTAGAAGAATTGGAAGATTGGTAGATCTACCAATCTTCCAATCTACCGACCTTCCAATTCTGCGCAAGCTCCTTACCCTTGTGTCTGGTCGACGTTCGCCCCAATCACATCCTCGGCAATGGCCACGCGGTCCTTGGGCAGGCCCTCCGCGTCGAGCGCCTGGTCGGCGTTGGCGTTCCCTTGCTGTTTGTCCGTAGGACGGTCACCTTCGACGGCGCCCTTGTCCTGATCCGGGTCAGTCGGTTTGGGGTGAACTGGCGGAACGGTCATCCTTGACTCCTATATAATTAGCCGCTTCTATGGAACGAACATTCGCGATCATCAAGCCGGACGCCACCGCGAAGGGCTACACCGGCAAAATTCTCCAGCGTATCGAGCAGGCTGGATTCAGAATCCATGCCATGAAGACCATGCGATTGACGCAGCGCGAGGCCGAGGGCTTCTACGCTGTTCATCGGGAGCGGCCGTTTTTCAAAGGGCTCACCGAGTTCATGTCCTCGGGTCCGATCGTCGCGCTCGTGCTCGAGGCGCCCGACGCCGTCAAGAAGTGGCGCACGCTGATGGGGGCGACGGACCCGGCGAAAGCCGAGGCCGGCACGATCCGGAAGGAGTTCGCGAGCTCGATCGGCGAGAACGCGACGCACGGTTCGGACGCGCCCGAAACGGCCGCATTCGAGATCGGATACTTCTTCTCGGGGTTGGAACTCGTTGAGTAGACAGTCGCCGAGCGCGAGTCGTGATGCATCGAGCGCGAGGTGGTTGGTCGCGGGGGTGGGGCCCCGCGACATACTAAGTAATGGGAAGAGTGCTGGTCGTCGGCGGAGCGGTGCTGGTGCTCCTCGGCCTGCTCGTGCTCGCCGGGTTTCCCGCTGTTCCGGCTTCCCGGAGACTTCACGGTGAAGCGCGGCCCGGTCACGTTCTACTTTCCGCTGGCCTCGTCGATCCTCTTGAGCATATTGTTCACGCTCCTGATGTTGCTGTTTCGGAGATGAACAGCGAGCAGTCAAGCGTCGGCGTGCCGCGCAGACGGCGACGCCGGAGCGAGACTGCCGACTGATGACTACCGACTGACGACTAATGACTATTAAAGCTGATAGATGGATTAAGCGGATGGCTCGCGAGCACCGGATGATCGAGCCGTTTGTCGAAAGCCAGGTGCGCGGCAGCGCCATTTCCTATGGCGTGTCGTCGTATGGCTACGACATCCGGGTAGCCGACGAGTTCAAGATCTTCACCAACATCAACAATACCGTCATCGATCCGAAGAACTTCGATCCGCGATCGTTCGTCGACGTGAAGACCGACGTCTGCATCGTCCCGCCGAACTCGTTTGCGCTCGCCCGCACCATCGAGTATTTCCGGATCCCGCGCGACGTGCTGACGATTTGCCTTGGCAAGTCCACCTACGCGCGCTGCGGGATCATCGTCAACGTCACGCCGTTCGAACCCGAATGGGAGGGGACCGTGACGCTCGAAATCTCCAATACCACCCCTTTGCCGGCGAAAATCTACGCCAACGAGGGGATCGCGCAAGTCTTGTTTTTCCAAAGCGATGAGCCGTGCGAGATGTCGTACAAGGACAAGAAGGGCAAGTATCAGGCGCAGACCGGTGTGACGCTTCCCAAGATTTGACGTACTCCCTACATTTATATAAATTTGGCGCGGTTTCATCCGAACAACCCAGGGGGTTTTCTGTTTCGCGCTAAATGGACAAACTAGTCGAGCGAGAAGCGGGCGCTCGCAGCCCGCTGAGCACTGCGCCCGCGATCGCCGTTCAGTTCTTCCTCATCCCGTTGCTTGTCGTCGGCGCTACGGTGCTGGTGTACATCGGTTTTCGCGGGTTGCTCAGCGACGATCGATCGGCCGAGGAGTACCTTACCGACATCCGATCCGGCGGCAGCAACCGCCGCTGGCCGGCGGCCTACGAGCTTTCGCGATTGATGGCCGACCCCGAGTTTGCCAAACGGGAAGAAGCGGTCGCTCGCGCCTGAGCTCACGAAGGCATTCGCCGAGTCGAAGAACGACGACCCTCGCGTCCGGCAGTATCTCGCGTTGACGCTGGGCCGCCTGACGCCGCCGCTGCCCGTCGAGACGCGGCAGCTTCTGGTCGAGGCGCTGAGCGACGCGGACAGCCAGACACGCATCAGCGCGATTTGGGCGCTTGGATCGACAGGGGAGGCTGTGGTCTCGGCCGATATTGAGCGGCAGTACCAATCCGAAGACGCCGGCGTCCGCAAGATGGCGGTCTACGCGTTGGGCTCGATGCCGGTTGAGATCGGCAACGACACGCTCATCAAGGCGCTCGAGGACGCCGAGCCGGACGTCCAGTGGAACGCCGCGATTGCGCTCGCCCGGCACGGCCGTCACGAAGGAGTGCCGGTGCTCCGGCGCATGCTCGATCGCGCGTACGTCGAACGCAATGTGACGCGACAGCCGCAGGCCCGCGACGAGGTGGATCCGGTCGGCGAAGTGATGATCAGCGGTCTGCGCGCGATCGCGGCCCTCAAGGCAGGAGCGCTGTCGGACGAGGTGAAAACCCTCAGCACCGGCGACCAGAACCTGAAAGTCCGGCAAGCCGCAATCGAAGCGCTGAAGAATCTTTGACGGCAAACCGTAATGCCACGATAGACGGTAAACGAATAATGGCTGACGAGACCAAACCTCCGGCGCCTCCGCACCGCATCCGCCTCCGCGCCTCCGGGCGCCTCGGCGGACAAGCCTGTTGCACCCAGTGCGCCTGCTGCACCCGTCGCACCCAAGCCACCGGCTCCGCCCATCGCCGCAAAGCCCGCAGCTCCGGCTGTCGATCTCGCAGGCAAGACGACCACGGCCGCGGCCACTGCGGCGAAGGTCAGCTCGCGCGATCCGGACGACAGCTCGCCGCTCGTCACGCGGCGCATGTGGCTGGGAATGGCGTGGGGCGCGTTTTCCGCGGCGTCGGCTGCGGCACTGGCTGCGACCGGCCGCTTCATGTTCCCGAACGTGCTCAACGAGCCGCCCCAGCAGTTCAAGGTGGGCTTTCCGGCCGACTTCGGCATGGGGGTGGACGAGCGTTTCAAGGAGTCCAACGGCGTCTGGATCGTTCGCACAGCCGACGACATCGTCCATCGCGCGAGCGGCTTCTATGTGCTGAACACGACGTGCACGCATCTCGGCTGCACACCGAACTTCCTGGCGGCTGAATCCAAGTTCAAGTGCCCGTGCCATGGGAGCGGGTTCAGACCGACCGGTATCAATTTCGAAGGCCCGGCGCCGCGCCCTCTGGAGCGCAATCGCATCGTGCTCGCAGAGGACGGCCAGATCCTGATCGACAAGAGCCGGAAGTTCCAGTACGAGCTCGGACAGTGGATCGACCCGGACGCGTTCCTGCAGATATGAGGTCGGAAATCTAGAAACTAGAACTGGAAACTGAAATCTAGAATCGAAAACTATGGCCACAGAGACCAAAACGGTAAAACCGCAGGAAAGCGCGCCAACGCGGTTCTGGAACTGGCTGACAGAAACCCAGGTCTGGACGTCGGTGTTCCGTCACGAGCGGCCCAACACCGATCGTAACCGCGTGCTCGTGATGCTGTCGAACGTCTTTCTGCATCTGCACCCGGTCCGCATTCGCAAGTCCGGCGTCAAGCTGCGCTACACCTGGTGCATGGGCGGCCTCAGCTTCTTCCTCTTTCTGGTGCTGACCTTCACCGGTCTGCTGCTGATGTTCTACTACCGGCCGACGCTCGAGTACGCCTACAGTGACATCGTCGGGCTGCGCGAGCACGTGCCGCTCGGCATCATGCGCGAAATTCACCGGTGGGGCGCCCATGCCATGGTCATCACGGTGTGGCTCCACATGTTCCGCGTGTTCATGACGGGCTCGTACAAACCGCCGCGCGAGTTCAACTGGAGCATCGGCGTGATCATGCTGGTGCTGACGCTGCTGCTGTCGTTCACCGGGTACCTGCTGCCGTGGGACCAGCTGGCGATCTGGGCCATCACGGTCGGCTCGAACATGGCGCGCGCGACACCGTTCCTTGGACACGAAGGTCCGGGCGCGGCGCTGCTGGCGCTCGGCGACGTCAAGCTGATTCACGCCGCAGACGATGCGCGGTTTGCGCTGCTGGGTGGCACGTTCGTGGGTGAGGGCGCGCTCCTGCGGTTTTACGTGCTCCACTGTGTCGGTTTGCCGCTCGGCATTGCGGTGCTGATGGCCGTGCATTTCTGGCGCGTCCGTAAGGACGGCGGAATCAGCGGTCCGCTCTAGCTGGTGGCCGGTAGCCTGTAGCTGGTAGCTAACTATGGAACTCATTAAATGGTTCTTTAACGCGATTGCCGACCCCCGGCTGTATTTCGGCCTCATGGTCCTGGCGCTCGTCGGCATGGTGTGGAAGCGCGAAATCTTCACCTCCAAGGCCGTGGGCTACGGGATACTGCTCTTCCTGACGCTGTTTTTCGGGCTGGGCGGCCTGGACCCGAACTTCCAGCTCATCGTCACCAAGCCCGACAACGTGCCGATCGTCGGCCTGATATTCCTGCTCGTGTTCTTCACCTGGTACTCGATGCGCGAGGCTGTGCTGAACGACCAGCGCATCGCCAGGGGTGAGGGCCCGATCGAGAAGCAGGAATCCGACCGTGTCTGGGTCTGGCCCGACCTCGTCTACACCGAGCTGATCTCGCTGATCCTGTGCACGGTGGTGCTGATCGTCTGGTCGATCCTGCTGAAGGCGCCGCTCGAGCAGCCGGCAAACCGCGCCGTGACGCCGAATCCGTCGAAGGCGCCGTGGTATTTCCTGGGCCTGCAGGAAATGCTCGTCTACTTCGACCCCTGGCTCGCCGGCGTCGTGCTGCCAAGCCTGATCATCGTCGGCCTCATCGCGATTCCCTATATCGACAAGAACCCGAAGGGGAACGGCTACTACACGTTCGCCGAGCGCAAGGTCGAGATCACGATGTTCCTGTTCGGCTTCGTGATTCTGTGGTCGTCGCTCATCGTGCTCGGCACGTTCCTGCGCGGCCCGAACTGGAACTTTTTCGGCCCGTTTGAGTACCTGGGACACGCACAAGCTCGAGGCGCTGACCAACGTCGATCTATCCGAGTACTTCTGGGTGCGCATGCTCGGCCAGGGGCTGCCGACCAACTACTTCATCAGAGAGCTGCCGGGCATCATCCTCTGCCTGATCTACGTCGCGGTCTTACCCGTGGTGCTCGCGAAAGGCGCGTTCAAGTCGTTTTACGGCAAGCTGGGCGCGCCGCGGTTCTACGTGACGGTGTTTCTGTTCCTGATGATGATGTCGCTGCCGATCAAGATGCTGCTTCGGTGGATTTTCAACCTGAAGTACATCGTGGCGATTCCTGAGATCTTCTTCAATATCTGAGACCGCTATGGCTGAAAAAAAGGCTGTCGGGCACGCCTATAACATCGACTTCCTGAACGTCGTCTTTGCCGCGTCGAGCATCTTTCTGTTCGTCTCGACGATCTGGATGGTGTGGGACGACTTCGATCGCGACTGGAAGAACACGCAGCGGCAGTTCACCCAGCTCGAGCTCGAGGTGACGCGGCAGCAGCTCGCGGCGAACGCGCGGGGCATCGACAAGGCGAAGCTCACCGGGCTGACGAACCAGCTCGCCGCGGCGCAGAAGGCGATGGAAGCCAATCGCGAGCGCATCGATGACGTCAACGAGCGGCTCGCCGAAGTGGACCGGCGTCTCTTCCGCGCGAACAAGGCGGCGCAGTTCGCCAAGGCGACCTACGACGTCAACCGCTATGCGTTCGAAGAAGCATCGGACGAAGAATCCCGAAGGCGTCGGCGAGGAGCAGAAAGAAATCGAGGCCGAGGCTCAGCGGTTGAACGAGCTGAACCTTGAAGTGCAGAAGATCGAGGCCGAGCGCACGGCGCTGCAGGCCGAGCTGGGCAAGTACACGTCCGAAGTCGGCCGGCTGCAGAAGGAGCTCGACGAGATCAACTTCGAGCAGAACCGCCTGAACCGCGTCGTCTCGAACATCGAGCCGAGCTTCATCAAGGATTACTTCCTCAACGCGCCGCTGCTCGACTTCATGGCGCCGACGCTGACGGTGCGCCAGGTCGTGACGCCGAACGTCGTCGACGATGTGAACTTCGCGCGCGTGATGAAGATGGATCGGTGCACGACGTGCCACCTGGCCATCGATCGCCGCGGCTACGAGAAGTATCCGCAGCCGTACCGCACGCATCCGAACCTCTCCGCGTATGTCGGCAGCGACTCGCCGCATCCGCTGGCGACGACCGGCTGCACCGTGTGCCACCAGGGACTCGGCGGGTCGACGAGCTTCAACGATGCCTCGCACTATCCGAGCAACGTGAAGCAGCGCCAGGAGTGGGAAGAGAAGTACCACTGGCACGAGCCGCACATGTGGGACTACCCGATGCTGCCGACGAACATGACGGAAGCGTCGTGCGTGCAGTGTCATCGGCAGGAGATTTACGTTCCGAACGCGCCGAAGCTGGCCGTCGCCTATGCGACGTTCGAGCGCGCGGGCTGCTACGCGTGCCACAAGACCAAGGGCTTCGAGAATCTTCGGAAGCCAGGCCCGATTCTGACGAAGATCAAAGGCAAGCTGACCGAAGACTGGGTGAAGAACTGGGTGCGCGATCCGGCCGCGATCAAGAACGTCACCTGGATGCCGAAGGTCTGGTACAACTCGAACAGCAACGCGCCGGCCGATCATCCGCGCAACGAAGCGGAAATCAACGCGGCGGTTGCCTACCTCTTCGCCAACAGCGACACCTACACGCCGGCTGTCGCGTCGCCGCCGCGCGGAGATCCGAAGGCGGGCGAGCAGATCGTGCGCTCGGTCGGGTGTCTCGGCTGCCACATCATCGACGAAAACGATCGCGCCGCGGCCGGCCCGCGCCGCACGTTCGGTCAGCCGCTGAAGAGCGTCGGCAGCAAGACGAACTATGCCTGGCTCTACAACTGGGTTCGCGATCCGAAGCACTACAACCCGGGCACGTACATGCCCGACCTGCGGCTCACCGATCCGCAGGTGGCCGACGTCGCGACTTATCTGACGACGCTGACCGGGCCGGCCGGAACGCCGGCGCCGGTGCAGCCGACGCAGGCGCAGGTTGACGCGGTGTTGCTCGATTACCTGCGCAACCTGATGCCGCTCGCCGAGGCGCAGGGGCGCCTGGCGAAGATGGACGCGACCGCGAAGCAGCTCGATCTAGGGCAGCGCGTCATCGCGCGCTACGGCTGCTTCAGCTGCCACGACATCAAGGGGTTCGAGACGACGCAGCCGATTGGCGTCGACCTCTCGGAAGAGGGCAGCAAGCTCGTCACGCGGCTCGACTTTGCGTTCGTCGACATCGAGCACTCGAAGCTCGACTGGTTCCATCAGAAGCTGAAGGATCCGCGCTCGTTCGATCAGGGGCGCGTGCTGGAGCCGCTCGAGAAGCTGCGGATGCCCGACTTCCACTTCAACGAAGTCGAGAACGAGCGCCTGCGGACGGCGATCATGAGCTTCCAGCGCGACGTCCAGCCGGCGTCGGCGCTGCCTGCTGCGCACGGCAAAGCGCGACTACACGGTGCGCGGCCGCGCGCTCGTCCGCCGGCAGAACTGCGTCGGCTGCCACGAGATCGAAGGGGATGGCGGCGACTATCGAACGGTCGTGAGCGACCCGACGCTCGCGCCGCCGATGCTGACGCCTGAAGGCGCGAAGGTGCAGCCGGACTGGATGTATGCGTTCCTTCAGGCGCCGATCACGATTCGGCCGTGGCTGAACGTGCGCATGCCGACGTTCGGTCTGGATGACGGGCGGTGGAACGCCATCATCGATTACTTCGAAGCGACGGGCAACTCGATCGGGTCGTTCCGGACCTACGACCACGCCGAGCTGACGAGCATGGCCGGCCCGGGACGCGAGCTGTTCGACCTGCTGAAGTGCCAGCAGTGCCACGTGCTCGGGCGCGATCCCAGCCGATCAGCCGGTTTCGAACCTTGCGCCGGACCTGCGGATGACGCACGAGCGGCTGAAGCCGGAGTGGATTCTCGACTGGCTGCGGAACCCCGGCACGGATTCAGCCCGGAACGCGCATGCCGCAGTTCTGGCCGACGCCGCCGTATCCGAAGTCGTCGTTCCCGCGCTCGGCGAGGATGCCGAAACGCAGATTCGCGCGATCAGGGACCACCTGATGACGCTGCGCGGCGGCCCGAGCCCGAAACGGCCGGTGACGACGAGCACCAATTAACCGACCTGAAGGTCGGCACTACGAATGTCGTGATTCAATGCGACCGTCGAATGTCGCGTTCTTGCCACGGTCGTAGTGCCGGCCTTCAGGGCCGGCCCCAAAGCCCGAATCCCCAATCCCTAGTCCGATAGTCCCGCCAAGATATAATTCACGCGCATGCTCCGCTCGTTCCGTTCCGTCCTTCCGACCGTTCATCCGACCGCCTATATCGACCAGAGCGCCCAGGTTATCGGGGATGTCGTCATCGGTCAGGAGAGCAGTGTCTGGATGAACGTCGTCATCCGCGGCGACGTCAACGCGATACGGATCGGCGATCGCTCGAATATTCAGGACGGCACCGTCATTCACGTGATGCGCGGCACGCACGCGACGCACATCGGCCACGAGGTGACGGTCGGACACGCCGCGATTCTGCACGGCTGCACGATTCACGACCGCGTGCTCATCGGGATGGGAGCGTTGCTGCTGAACGGCGCGGAGATTGGCGAGGACTCCATCGTCGCGGCCGGGACGCTCGTGCCCGAGGAAAAGAAATTTCCCGCGCGTTCGCTCCTGATGGGCCGGCCTGCGGCGCTCAAGCGTGAGCTGACCGACAAAGAAGTCGCCAGCATCCGCGACTACGCGGACCGCTACGTCGGCTACCGCAAAGACTACTTCTGAATGAGTACCCAGCCCGCGCGCGGCATGCGCGATTTTCTGCCGGAAGATGTGCGCCGTCGCGACTACGTGGTCGGGATCGTCAAGGGCGTCTACGATCGATACGGATTCGAGCCGCTGGAGACGCCGGCGGCCGAGAACATCGAGACGCTCCTCGGCAAATACGGAGACGAGGGCAACAAGCTCATCTTCAAGATTCTGAGGCGCGGCGAGCACGAGGCCAGCGGCCAGGCCGACCTGGCGCTGCGTTACGACCTCACGGTGCCGCTGGCGCGGGTGGTGGCCGAGTATCAGTCCAGGCTGCCGCGGGTCTTCAAGCGGTACCAGATTCAACCCGTCTGGCGCGCCGATCGGCCGGCACAGAGGGCGATTCCGCGAGTTCTACCAATGCGACATCGACAGTGTCGGGTCGGCGTCGCCGGTCGTCGAGGCGGAACAAATCGCGGCGGTGTCCGACATTCTGACGGCCCTCGGGTTCCACGATTTCGTGATTCGGATTAATCACCGCAGATTCATTGCCGCGTGGCTGAGCCGGTTCCCGTGGCGGATGAGCGCTTCGGGGATGTGCTGGTCACCATCGACAAGGTCGACAAGATTGGCAAGGAGGGCGTCGCGAAGGAACTGGCGGAGAAGGGGTACAGCGATGCGCAGATTGCCGGCATCACCGCCTGGATCGGCGAGCATCACCCGCCCGAATGGCTCGACTCGGTTGCCGGGCAATTCTCCGGGACTGCGGACAGCGGCCTCGACAATCTGCGGCAGATCCTGCGTCTGACGTCGAACACCGCCGCGGCCAGCAAACTTCGGATCGATCCGTCGCTCGCCCGCGGGCTCGGGTATTACACAGGCGCGATCATGGAGATCAACGTCAAGGACATGCCGGGAAGCATCGCCGGCGGCGGGCGCTACGACAACCTGATCGGCATGTTCCTCGGAAGCGAAGTGCCGGCCTGCGGCTTCTCAGTCGGGCTCGAGCGGATTCTGGTGATCATGCAGGAACGCGGCATGTTTCCGCCCGACGTGGAGCAGTCGTCGATCGACGTCGTCGTCGCGGCGCTCGACGAGAGCGCGCAGTGCGCGGCGATGGAGACCGCCGCCGAGCTGCGGCGCAGCGGGATGCTGCGGGTCGATCTGTATCCCGACGTCGCGAAGAAAATGGACAGGATTTTCAAGTACGTCGATCAACGCCAGGCGAAGTTCATCGCGATTCTCGGCAGCGACGAAGTGGCCGCGGGCACTGTGACAGTGCGAAACGTCGCGACGAAGACAAAGGAAACGATGGCCGGCACGCAAGCGGCGTCGTTTATTCAACGCGCTTTACAAGACAAGCCCGACCCGAGCGCGTAGCGCGAGAGGTCGGGTCTTCAGCGAGCGGGGTGGGGCCCCGCGAGCCTCTAAGGATGACGTGACAGCAGAGGCAACAAGTACCGCACGCACAAGAACGACGAGCTCCGTCCCGAGCACGTGGGACACCAGGTCCGGGTTTCCGGTTGGGTGCATCGCAAGCGCGACCACGGCAATCTGCTGTTCATCGATTTGCGCGATCACTACGGCGTGACGCAGGTGGTGTTTACGCCCGATTCGGACGCGTTCAAGGCCGCCGAGGCCGTGAAGCTGGAAAGCGTCATCACGGTGTCGGGGAAAGTGACCGCTCGCACCGACGAGAACATCAATCCGGCGCTGCCGACCGGGCGTATCGAGGTCGTGGCGGACAGGCTGGAGGTTCTGTCGGCCGCCGACGTACTCCCATTCCAGGTGGCGGGCACGCAGGAGATTCCCGAAGAACAACGGCTCCGATACCGCTTTCTCGATCTTCGCCGCGACAAGATCCACAGCAATGTCGTGCTGCGCTCGAGGGTCATCTCGAGCATCAGGCGCCGCATGGTGGAGCAGGGATTTCTCGAGTATCAGACGCCGATTCTCACGTCGAGCTCCCCGGAAGGGGCGCGGGACTATCTGGTCCCGAGCCGCATTCATGCAGGGAAGTTCTACGCGCTTCCCCAGGCGCCGCAGCAGTTCAAACAGCTGTTGATGGTCTCGGGCTTCGATCGCTATTTTCAGATTGCTCCCTGCTTCCGTGACGAGGACGCGCGCGCGGATCGATCGCCCGGGGAGTTCTATCAGCTCGACCTCGAGATGTCGTTCGTCGAGCAGGACGACGTGTTCGGGGCGATCGAGCCGGTGCTGTCGGGGCTCTTCTCCGAGTTTTCCGACTGGAAGGTGACGAGCCCGCCGTTTCCGCGCATTCCGTATGACGAGGCGATGACTGCCTACGGCAGCGACAAGCCCGACTTGCGCAACCCGATCCGCGCGATCGACGTCAGCGAGGTTTTCCGGGATTCGGGGTTTGCGGTATTCGCCAAGGCAGTGGCGGCCGGGAACGTCGTGCGGGCGATTGTCGCCCCAGGCGCGGCTGAGAAATCGCGCAGCTTTTTCGACAAGACGGTCGAGGCCGGACAGGCGCTCGGCCTCGCGGGCGTCGCGTATCTGGTGCTGGCGGAGCAGGCCAAGGGGCCGATTGCGAAATTTCTGTCCGACGACAAGCGCGGCGAGCTGATCGCGGCCACCGGCGCAAAGCCCGGCGACGCGATCTTTTTCGTCTCTGATGCGGCCGGCAAGATCGGCCGCCCGGTGGATGGCCTGCGCGCGCACCTCGGGCGCGAGCTCGACATCATCGAGGGGAACACCTACAAGTTTTGCTGGATCACGGATTTTCCCTTCTACGAGCGGGATCCTGAAACGGGCCAGGTGGCGTTCAGTCACAACCCGTTTTCGATGCCGCAGGGAGGGCTCGACGCGCTCAACACGATGGATCCGCTGGCGATCAAGGCATACCAGTACGACATCGTGTGCAACGGCGTCGAGCTGTCGAGCGGCGCGATTCGAAATCACCGGCCCGACATCATGCTTCGCGCGTTCGAGATTGCGGGCTACGGGCCGGAAGAAGTTGAAAAGCGCTTCGGCGGCATGCTGAATGCCTTCAAGTATGGTGCGCCACCACACGGTGGCCTCGCGCCGGGCGTCGATCGCATCGTCATGCTGCTGGCGAAGGAGCCCAACATCCGGGAGGTCATCGCGTTTCCGATGACGCAGAACGCAGAAGACCTTCTGATGGGGGCGCCCTCTCCGGTGACCGAGAAGCAGCTTCGCGAGCTGCATATTCAGATACTGAGAAGAAACGCACTAGGGACTAGGGACTGCGGGACTAGGGATTAGACTAGACACACGTGGCAAGAATCACGCTTCCCGAATCCGGGATCGAAACGCTCTTCGGCTCCTACGACGAGAACCTCAAGCACCTCGAGTCGCAGTTCGGCGTCCGCCTTCGCACGCAAGGACACGACGTGATCGTTGACGGCGCGCCCCCCGACGTCGGCAAAGTGGAGCGTCTGTTCTCACAACTCGGCGCGCTCTTCCAGGAAGGTTACCGCGTCTCGAATGGCGATGTGAAGACCGCGGCGCAGCTGATCGCCAGCGATCCCAATATCGATCTCCGCGAATATTTCCTCAAGAGCACGCAGACGCAATCCGGCAAGCGTCGCGTTGTCCCGAAGACCGTCAACCAGCGGCGCTATCTCGATGCGATAGAGCAGAACGACATCGTGTTCGGCATAGGACCGGCGGGCACGGGCAAGACGTACCTCGCGATGGCCCAGGCCGTCTCGTTTCTACTTTCAAAACGCGTCAACCGCATCATCCTTGCGCGGCCGGCCGTCGAAGCGGGAGAGAAGCTGGGTTTCCTGCCGGGCGACCTGCAGGAAAAGGTCAATCCGTACCTGCGGCCGCTCTACGATGCCCTGTACGACATGGTCGAGGTCGAACGCGCGGAGCGGCTGATCGAGCGCGGCACGATTGAGATCGCGCCGATCGCGTTCATGCGCGGCCGCACGTTGAACGACGCGTTCGTCATCCTCGACGAAGCGCAGAACACGACGTCCGAGCAGATGAAGATGTTCCTCACGCGCCTGGGCTTCGGCTCCAAGGCGGTCGTGACCGGCGACATCACGCAGATCGACCTGCCGACGGCGCGCATCTCTGGACTGGTCGAAGCGATGAAAGTCGTGTCGAACATCGAAGGGATCTCATTCATCCATTTCGACGACCGCGACGTTGTACGCCACAAACTGGTGCAGCAGATCGTCAAGGCCTACGAGGCGTTCACCGGCAAGGGCGGACCGGTCTGAGCCTCCAGGTGAGCGTGGTTCAAGTCGGAACCACGCACCCGAGCGCGAGAGGCCTGGGCCGCTGGCTCGCGAGGATCGCTCCGCGGTCTGCCCGCGGCATAGTCACCATCGCCATTCTTCCGGACCGTGCAAGTCAAAGCCCTGAACCGCAAATACCGCCGCAAGAACTCCGGAACGGATGTGCTGTCCTTCTCCGGAACCGGGGAATACCTGGGCGATATCGCCATTTCGCTCGGAATTGCCCAAAAACAGGCCAAAATGCTCGGACATTCGCTTGCGACCGAGTTTAGGGTTCTTGCCCTACATGGTCTTTTGCACCTTCTCGGTTACGATCACGAAAGTGACAACGGGCGGATGGCTCGGACGGAAGCAAGGCTGCGCCGTAAGGCCCGGCTGCCGCGCGGTTTGATCGCGCGCTCTTCATGATTCCGTTAACCCTCTTTCTCCTCGCGTGCGGTGCGATGTATCTCGGCACCATCCAGGCGGCGTTCAACGCCTTGATGCGTGTCTCGCTGAGGCTGCTCGCCGAGGGCAGCGGCCGCGCGCCGGATCTCGAAAACTATCTCCAGGAACCGCTGCTGCTGTTCCTCCCGCTTCGCACGCTGCTGGGCCTGATCGAGGGATTTGTCGTCTTGCTGCTCGCGCTCATGATCGGGGTCTCGACCCCGGGCTCGTTCCTGCTGCTGGCGGGCTCGATGGTCGCCTTCGGGGCGATCTGCGAATTTCTCGTGCCGTTTCTGATTGTCTCGAGAGATCCCGAGCGCGTTCTCGAGCTGCTGCTGCCAGGCTTCCGGATGCTCTCCCGCCCGCTGGCGCCGCTTACCCGCGGACTGCTGCACCTTCTCAATCATTCACGCAAGGAGCGGGCGGCGCCGGTATCGGTCAACCGCGACGAAGTGAACGACGACGGAGAAATCATCAACGGCACGTCGACGAGCGAGGCCGGCGGGTCGAACGGCCAGGATGAGCGCAAGCTCCTGAAATCAATCGTCGACTTCGGCGATACGCTCGTCCGCGAAGTGATGACGCCGCGCCCCGACATCGTCGCGATTCCCGCCGACCAGACCCTCGACGGGCTCCGCGCGCTGTTTCGCGAGCAGGAGTACTCGCGGATTCCCGTCTTCCGCGACAACCTCGACAACATCCTGGGCTTCGTGTACGTCAAGGATCTGATTCTGCTCGGCGATTCGCTCCAGGGCGACGCGCCCATCACGAATCATCTGCGGCCCGCCCATTTCGTTCCCGAGACCAAGCTCGTCAGCGAGTTGCTGCGCGAATTCCAGCATCAGCGCATTCAGAGCGCCATCGTGGTCGACGAGTACGGCGGCACCGCCGGCCTCGTGACGCTCGAGGATCTCGTCGAAGAGATCTTCGGCGAGATCCGTGACGAGTACGACGTCGAAGCCGAGCCGGTCGTCGAGGAACGCGACGGCGCGTTCGTGTTCAGCGGCGCGGCTGACGTCGACGAAATTGGCGATCGCCTGCACGTGCCCATCGAGCGCGAGGGGTTCGAGACAGTCGGCGGCTTCCTCCTGAGCCACCTTGGCCATGTCCCGGCCATTGGCGAGACGTTCGATATCGATGGCCTTCACGTCGAAGTCATCGATGCGGAACGGCGCCGTGTACGCAAAGTGCGCATCACCCGCGTGTTGCCACAGGACGACAGCGAAAAAGAAGAAATCGGCCACGCGCGCGAATGAGCGCGGCTCACAGGCCCCGGCACCAGCAATGAAATCGGGTTTTGTTTCGCTGATCGGGCGTCCGAACGCGGGTAAGTCGTCGCTGCTGAACCGCATCATCGGCGAGAAACTCGCCATCGTCTCTGATAAGCCGCAGACGACACGCCACCGCATCATGGGCGTGAAGAACTATCCCGAGGGGCAGGCCATTTTCGTCGACACGCCCGGGATTCACCGTCCCCTGCACCGGATGAACGTGCGGATGGTGGACAGCGCCGTCGACACCCTCGGCGAAGTGGACGTGGTCGGGGTCGTCATCGACGGGTCTGAGAAGCCGGGAGCCGGGCTTCGATATCTACTCGACCTCGTGAAAGACACCAGGGCGAAGGCCATTCTGATTGTCAATAAGATCGATCTCGTAAAGAAGCACAAGCTGCTCCCCGTGCTCGACCAGTTGAACAAGGAACGCGACTGGCACGCCATTGTCCCGGTCTCCGCGCTGTCTGGCGATAACGTCTCCCACCTGGAGGACGTGATTCTGAGCGCGCTCCCCGAGGGTGAGGCGCTGTACCCGGCCGACTACCTCACCGATCAACCAGAGCGGAACATGGTCGCCGAGATGATCCGCGAGCAGGTGCTTCGCCTGACACGCGATGAGCTGCCTTTTTCGACGGCGGTGCTGATCGACAAGTTTCAGGAGCCAACGGCCGACGACCACATGACCCGCATCTGGGCGACGATTCTCGTCGAGCGTGAATCGCAGAAGCCCATCGTCATCGGCCGCGGAGGCGAGATGATCAAGGAAGTCGGCACGTCGGCGCGCCACGCCATCGAGACGTTCCTGCAGAATCGGGTGTTCCTGGACCTTCGTGTCGCGGTGAAAGAGCAGTGGCGGGAAGACGAGCGCCTGCTCGATCAGATGGGCATGAAACCTCCCGAGAAATGAATCGGACGAATCTGATGCGCTTCGCCGCGGTTTCTGAGCTGCGCCAGTCGATGCACCACATCAGCCAAGATTCCGCTCGTCAGCATCCTCCAATGACACCAGTCACCAATCGCACATTCTCCAATGTTCTATTGGTTCAGCATGTTACAGTAACGGGTTCGTATGCCGCCGCAGCGCAAGGTCGATCTCGTCTTCGATTCCGTCAAGCGCCTTCTGAGGGTCGGCGCCACGGCAAACCTGTCGAATCTCCTCCAGAAACAACACCCGGCGGATCTTGCGCAGATATTCGGTGAGCTGGCCGACCGCGATCGGATCGCGGCGTTTTCCGTATTGGTCGAGCGCAACAGCCGGCTGGCCATGGAGACGCTCAGCGAGCTGGGCCCCGAAGCCGGCGCCCATTTGCTCGCCGGCCGGTCCGCCGAAGAAATCGCCAAGCTCGTCCAGGAGCTGCCGTCAGACGATGCGGCGGCCCTGATCGATAACCTGCCCGAAGAGCTCTCAACGGCCGTGCTCGAGTTCATGGGCCGCAAGGAATCGGGCGAGGTCGAAAACCTGCTCGAGTATCCGGAGCGGACCGCGGGCCGCATCATGAACCCGCATGTCTTCGCGCTTGCCGAGGACCTGACGGTCGGTGAGGCAATCACGGCCCTGCAGAGCTCTCGCGACGTCGAGATGGTGTTCTATCTCTACATCGTCGACGCGCGCGGGCATCTCGTCGGGGTGACGTCGTTGCGCCGGTTGTTGCTCGTCTCGCCAGAGACGCCGCTCAAGCGCATCATGACGGCCGATCCCATCAGCGCCCGCGTCGACATGGACCAGGAAGAAGTCGCGCGCCTGGTCGCATCCTACAACCTGCTGGCGATTCCGGTCGTTGACGAACACAACAAGCTCGTCGGCGTCATTACGGTTGACGACGTGATCGACGTCATCAAGGACGAGGCCACCGAGGACCTGTATCGCCTTGCCGGCGTGTCGAGCGACGAGCGGGTCTTTACGCCCGCCAGCGAGTCGCTGCGCAAGCGCATGCCATGGCTCATCGTCAACCTGGCGACGGCCTTTCTCGCCGCGGCCGTTGTCGGAGTGTTTCAGCAGACGATCGCCTCCTGGGTGGCGCTCGCGGTGTTCATGCCGATCGTGGCCGGCATGGGCGGCAACGCCGCCACGCAGACGCTGACGGTCATCATCCGTGGCATCGCCCTGGGGGAGCTCACCTGGAGCAATTCCCGGAAGGCCCTCCTCAAGAACGTGCTGGTCGGCGTCGGCAACGGCGTCGTCGTGGGCGCCATTGCAGCCCTCGTCGCGTGGGTGATGAACGGCGACTTCCGACTGGGCATTATCCTGGCGATGGCCATGGTCATAAACCTGTTCGTGGCTGGCCTTGTGGGCACGCTCATCCCGTTGGGTCTCAAGGCACTGAAGATTGACCCGGCCCTGGCTTCGGCCGTGTTCATTACCACGTTTACCGACGTCTGCGGATTTGCCTCATTCCTCGGATTGGCCACGCTGTTCACGCGTTACTTTCAACGCGCGGGGTAGAATATGGGGGCCCGCCTCCGCTGAAGCTTGCGAGCGCGGCGAGGCGCTTCAATGCCCCTATACAGCGCCGACGCCCTTATTCTCCGAACCTACAAGCTCGGCGAGGCAGACCGGATCGTGGTGTTCCTGACGCGCGATCGGGGCAAGAAGCGCGGCGTCGCGAAAGGCGCGCGGCGGCCGAAATCGAACTTCGTCGGCGCGCTCGAGCCGCTCACGCACGCGCGCGTGGCGTACTTCGAGAAAGAGCGGCGCGAGCTGGTCAACCTGAACTACTCCGAGGCGTCGCGGTCGGTGTTGTCGTCGGGAACGATCGAAGGGCTCGGCTGCGCGACGTATTTCGCCGAGCTCATCGACGAATGGGCAGCCGAGAGCCACGAGGACGAGCGCCTCTACCGGCTCGGCGTGTCGATGGTGGAAGCGATTGCGGCCGGGGTGCCGTCAGAGCCGTTGACGCGGTATTTCGAGTACTGGCTGCTCAGCCTGCAGGGCGTGTATCCGGCGGGCCGCGTCCCGAGCCTGTCCCCTGAAGCGCAGGCGTTTCTGGCGGCGGCGCGAAAGACGGGTCCGCAGGAGTTAGGCGGCGTGGCCGCCGATCGCGCGATGCTGCGCGAGCTCGAGTCGCTGCATCGCAGCATCATCGCGACGCATCTCGAGCGCGAGCCGCGGTCGATCAAAGTGCTAAAGGACATGACGCGTTTGTGACCCTCCAAGATCTCATCCTCAAATTGAGCGCCTTCTGGGCCTCGCAAGGATGCATCATTCAACAGCCGCTCGATCTCGAAGTCGGGGCGGGCACATCGCATCCAGAGACGCTGTTGCGGGTGCTCGGGCCGAAGCCGTGGAACGTTGCGTACGTGCAGCCGTCGCGGCGTCCCGATGACGGCCGGTTCGGCGAGAACCCTAACCGCCTCTTCAAGCACCATCAGTTTCAGGTGATTCTGAAGCCCGCGCCAGATGAGGTGCAGCAGATTTATCTGCAGAGCCTGGAGGCAGTCGGTATCGAACCGCGCGCGCACGACATCCGGTTCGAAGATGACAACTGGGAATCGCCCACCCTCGGCGCGTGGGGGATCGGCTGGCAGGTGCTGTTCGACGGCCTCGAAATCACGCAGTTCACCTACTTTCAGCAGGTCGGCGGCGTGAATCTGGCGCCCGTGGGTGCCGAGCTGACCTACGGACTCGAGCGCATCGCCATGCTGCTGCAGAAGGTCGACAACGTCTTCGACCTCGAGTGGGGCGGTGGCGTGAAGTACGGAGAGGTGCGGCTGCGCGAGGAGATCGAACAGTCCAGATATGTATACGGTCAGGTCGACGGGATGTCCCGCGAGGACTTCGCCGGGTTCCATCGTGACTTGTTCGACAAGTATTACGGCATGGCCGAGCGGCTGTTGAAGAGCCAACTCATCCTGCCGGCGCTCGAGTACGCGTTGAAGTGCTCGCACGTGTTCAACATTCTCGACTCGAGCGGCAGCGTCGGCGTCAGCGAGCGCACGGCGTACGTGCTGAAAGTGCGCCAGATTGCCATCGCGATTTCCCAGGCCTACGTGGCGGAAGACGGACCAGCGGGACCGGTCTGACCCCCGTACAGACACGCGAACAGACGGAATCGTGACAATGGGGTCTGACCCCCGTAGTTACGGGGATCAGACCCCGACACTTATGGATCGAGAATTACTGTTGAACTCGGAACTGAAGAGCTGCCCGCATCGTGGCTGCCCCTTCTGACCCGGCAGATTCGGGACGGCCTCGACGGCGCGCTGCGAGCGCACCGGCTGGTCGCGGATGCGCCGGTTGAAGGCTACAGCACACCCCGGCGGCTGACCGCACGCATCGCGAAGATCGCCGAGCGGCAGACCGACCTCGAAGAGCTGGTGACCGGCCCTCCGGTCGCCGCGGCGTTCGGCGCCGACGGTGCTCCGACCCCGGCGGCGGCGGGGTTTGCGCGCAAGAACAACGTCGACGTTGCCCAGCTCGAGCACGTGGACACACCCAAAGGCACCTATCTGGGCCTCCGCAAACATCAGCGCGGCAAGGCAGCCGTCGACGTGCTGCCCGATGTCCTCGCCACAACCCTTCGATCGTTCAGCTTCCCGAAGGCGATGCATTGGGACGCCTACCTCGAGGACGGGAAGGGCGATCTGCTGTTCGGACGCCCAATCCGCTGGATTCTCTACCTCTACGGCGGGCGCGTCGTCCCGTTCACCATCCGGCGCACCGAATTGTCCGAGTCTTCGGCGGTCCAGGAAGTCGTGTCGGCCGCCGTCACCTATGGCCACCGCTTTCTCACGACGAGCGGCAGAGCCGGACGTGCAGTGAAGGTGCGTACCTTCGACGATTACACGGCGCGTCTTGCTGAACATTTCGTCATTCTCGATCGGCAGGAACGGCAGGATCGCATCGGGCGCGGCCTCGAGGCAAAGGCCCGAAGCCTTGGCGGACGGGTTGGCGCCGCGGCGATGCTGCACTCGACGCTTCTGGAAGAGGTGCCGGATCTCATCGAATACCCGACGGTCATGGCCGGCACCTTCTCCAAAGAGTTTCTCTCGCTGCCCGAAGAAGTGCTGACGACGACGATGATTCATCATCAACACAACTTCCCGGTTGTCGACGAAACGGGCCGGTTGAAGCCGGCGTTTCTGGTCGTCACGAACACGGATGCGGCAAACGAGAAAGTTGTTGCGCGAAATTACGAGCGGGTGCTGACCGCGCGGCTCCGAGATGCGCGTTTCTTCTGGGATGCGGATCGCCAGGTGCCGCTCGACGAGCGGATCGAGCGGCTGCGCACGATCCGGTTTCACAAGAAGCTGGGCAGCTATTTCGAGAAGTCGCAGCGAATGGAAAAGTTGGCCCGCTGGATTGCAACAGAGCCGCTTCAGTCGCCCGCACTTGGGGACGCCGCTGCCGCAGCAGGACGCCTGGCGAAGGCCGACCTCGCGACCGAGATGGTCGCCGAGCTCACCGAGCTGCAAGGGGTGATGGGCGGCATCTACGCGCGCGAAGAAGGGCAGCCGGAGCGCGTCTGGAAGGCGATTTACTACCACTACCTCCCGGACTCGGTTGCCGCCGATGCGCCTCCGACGCGGCAACAGCTTGGCGATGCCGCGGTTAGTTGGGCTGCGGTCTCGCTCGCCGACAAGCTCGACACAGTCGTCGGCATGTTCTACGCCGGAGAGAAGCCGACCGGATCGCGCGATCCCTTCGGGTTGCGGCGGCAGGCGCACGGGATTTTCAAAATCCTGGTCGATCTCCCGACGCTGACCGGGCTTTCGGCACGTCCGCCGCTCTACACGCTGCTCGAAGAAGCCGCGAACGCGTTTGCGCCGCTCAGCGAATGGCCCGCGGAAAACCGGGAGGCGATGAACACGTTCCTGCTCGACCGCTATCGCTACGTGCTCGAGTATCGCGGTTTCGACGTTCGGAACGTGCGCGCGGTGCTGCAGCAGTCGCGGTTCGCGCTGCTGAGTCCCGCCGACGCGCTCAAGCGGCTCGAGGTGCTGCCGGAATTCACGACGTCTGCCGATTTTCAGAAGCTGGCCGTCGCCTTCAAGCGCGTCAAGAACATCGCGCGCGAGTTGCCTGACGAGAACCACACGGTCGCAGACGTGATCGAGCCTCCGCTCGCGACATTGCTCAAGGAACCTGCCGAACTGTCGCTGCTGCAAGAACTCGAGCGCCGAGGCCCCGCAATTGACAGCGTGCTCGAATCGGGGGAAAATTTGCGCCGCGCATTTGTCGAGGCAGCCCAGTTCGGTCCTGCAGTCGATCGATTCTTCACCGAAATCTTCGTGATGGTAGATGACCCAGCCCTGCGTAAGGCGCGGCTGCGCCTCATGAAGCGTCTCGAACAGCAAATCCTACGAATCGCAGACATTTCCGAAATCGTTTCGGAGACGGAGTAAACAGTCGAATGGCGAAGAAAGTTGTAAAAACCGACACCGAGAAAGTGGCGAAGCTGGCCAGGCCCGGGAAATACGTCTACTACTTCGGCGACGGCAAGGCCGACGGCGATCGCACGATGAAGGACCTGCTCGGCGGCAAGGGCTCCGGCCTCGCGGAGATGACGAACGCGAAGCTGCCCGTGCCGGCAGGCTTCACGATTTCGACGCCCGTCTGCACGATCTATTACAAAGAGGGCGGGAAGATTCCTGCGGCCATCGACAAGGAAATGATCGACAACCTGCGGAAGCTCGAGAAATCGGCCGGCCGCAAGCTTGGCGACACAAAAAAACCGCTCCTCGTGTCGGTGCGCTCGGGCGCGAAATTCTCGATGCCCGGCATGATGGACACGATCCTGAACCTCGGCCTCAACGACCAGACCGTCGAATCGCTGAAGCAGGAGACCGGCAACGGCCGATTCGCCGCCGACAGCTATCGCCGCTTCATTCAGATGTTCGGCAACGTGGTGCTCGAGATTCCGAAAGACGTGTTCGAGCACGAGCTCGACGCCGTGAAGAAATCGCGCGGCGTGAAAGCAGACACCGACCTCGACGAAAAGGCGCTGCGCGAAGTGATCGAGCGCTACAAGAAGGTCGTGAAGAACAAGACCGGCAAGGATTTTCCGCAGGATCCGATCGAGCAGCTCAAGGGCTCGCGCAATGCCGTGTTCCGCTCGTGGCAGAACCCGCGCGCCAAGGAATATCGCCGCATTTACGACATTCCCGATTACATCGGGACGGCCGTCAACGTGCAGCAGATGGTGTTCGGCAACACCGGCGATCGCTCGGCGACCGGCGTTGGCTTTACCCGGAGCCCGGCAACGGGCGCGAAAGAGTTCTACGGGGAGTTCCTCGTCAACGCCCAGGGCGAGGACGTGGTTTCCGGCGTACGGACTCCGCAGCAGATTAAAGAGCTCGAAAAGGTACTGCCGAAGGCTTACAAGCAGCTTCGCGAGATCACGACGCGCCTCGAGAAGCACTACAAGGACGTCCAGGACTTCGAGTTCACGATTCAGGACGAGAAGCTCTTCATGCTGCAGACCCGCAGCGGCAAGCGCACGGGCTATGCGGCGGTCGTGATTGCCACGGACCTCGCGAACGAGAAGATCGTGTCGCCGAAGGAAGCGCTGCTCCTGGTCGATCCGGAAGCGCTCTCGCAGCTGCTCTCGCCGGGATTCGATCCAGCAGAGTGGGCGAAGGTCCCGATCCTCGCCAAAGGTCTTCCCGCCTCACCCGGTGCGGCCTCCGGCCAGGTGGTGTTTACCGCGGACGATGCGGTGGAATGGACGCGCCAGGGCAAGCAGGTGATCCTCGTCCGGAAAGAAACGGTTCCAGATGACATCCACGGCATGCACGTCGCGCAGGGCATCCTGACGGCGACGGGCGGCATGACGTCGCACGCTGCGGTCGTCGGACGCCAGATGGGCAAGCCGTCGATCGTCGGCGCCGGCTCACTGACGATCTCCGAGAAGGACAAGCAGTTCACCGTCGGCGGCAAGGTGGTCAAGGAAGGGGAGTTCGTGTCGTTCGACGGCCTCAAGGGCGAAATCAAGCTTGGGAAAATGGCGTCGAAGCCGAGCGAGATTCTTCAGGTCGTCAACGGTCAGCTCGAGGCGAAGAAATCGGATATTTATCAGCGCTTCAGCAAAATCCTCGAGTGGGCCGACAAGGTGCGGCGCCTGGGCATCCGCGCCAACGCGGATCTGCCGGATCAGGCAGAGCTCGCCTATGCGTTCGGCGCGCGCGGCATTGGCCTTTGCCGTACGGAGCACATGTTCTTCGGTGAGGATCGGCTGCCGATCGTGCAGCGCATGATCCTCGCGGACAACGTCACGGACCGGAAGAAAGCGGTCCTCGAGCTTCTGCCGCTCCAGCGGGCGGATTTCTACGGCGTCTTCAAGGCGATGAAGGGGCAGCCCGTCACCATCCGGACGATCGATCCGCCGCTGCACGAGTTCCTGCCGAAGCGTGAAGACCTGATGGTCGAGGTCGCGAAACTCGAAGCGACCAACGGCGACAAACGCGAGCTCGAGACCAAGCGCAAGTTGCTGGCGCGGGTCGAACAGCTGCACGAGTTCAATCCCATGCTCGGGCACCGCGGTGTCCGGCTCGGCATCACGTATCCCGAGATCACCGAGATGCAGACGCGGGCCATCATCGAGGCGGCGATTCAGCTGAAGAAAGAAGGGCTGAAGGTCGTCCCCGAGATCATGATTCCGCTTGTCGGCCATGTGAAAGAGCTGAAGGACCAGAAGACGGTCGTCGATCGCGTGGCGGCCGAGACGATGAAGGAGCACGGCGTGAAGATCGACTACCTGGTGGGCACGATGATCGAAGTGCCGCGCGGGGCCGTGACGGCCGACGAGATCGCCGTCGAGGCGCAGTTCTTCTCGTTCGGCACCAACGACCTCACGCAGACGACGTTCGGGTTCTCGCGCGACGACATCGGCAAGTTCCTCGGCGCGTATCAGGACAAGAAGATCCTGGACAAAGACCCGTTCAGCACCATCGATACGGTCGGCGTCGGCTCGCTCGTCCGGACCGCTGTCGAGAAGGGACGCTCGACGCGTCCCGACATCAAGTTGGGCATTTGCGGCGAGCACGGCGGCGATCCCTCGTCGATTCACTTCTTCGAGAAGGTCGGGCTGAACTACGTGTCCATGTCGCCGTATCGCGTGCCTGTGGCGCGGCTGGCTGCTGCTCAAGCCGCGCTGTCTGTGAAAGTCGGCGACTAAACGTCAGGGATTGGGGACTCTGGGATTAGGCTGACTGGCGTGTACCGTGACGCCTAATCCCGAATCCCCAACCCCTAATCACTAGCCTATGGGCAGCATCAACCTTCTCCCGTCCGACCTCGCCAATCAGATCGCCGCCGGCGAGGTGGTCGAGCGGCCCGCGTCGGTCGTCAAAGAGCTGATCGAAAACGCCATCGACGCGGGCGCGCGGCGCATCCAGGTATACATCGAGCTGGGCGGCAAGCGCCTCGTACGTGTCGAGGACGATGGCGAAGGCATGAGTCCCGAGGATGCGCGCCTCTCGCTCGAGCGCCACGCCACGAGCAAGATTCAGCGGGCCGACGACCTCGCCGCGATTCAGACCCTCGGCTTTCGCGGCGAAGCGCTGCCCAGCATCGCATCCGTCTCGCATTTCATCATGAAGACGCGGCGCCGCGGCGAGATCGCAGGCACCGAGATTCGCGTCAACGGAGGCGCCGTCGCTGCCGTCCAGGAGATCGGCACGCCGGAGGGCACGTCAATCGAAGTCGGCGATCTGTTTTACAACCTGCCGGCGCGGCGCAAGTTTCTCAAGACAGACACTGGTGAAGCGACGCAGGTATCCCGAGTCGTCACGCAATTTGCGCTCGGCTACCCGGAGCTCGGCTTCGCGCTGACGAGCGGGCCCCGAACGATGTTCAGCTGGCCGGCGGTGGGGAAGTTCGAAGACCGTCTGTATCAGATCTTCGGCGATCGTCCCGATCTCGTGCCGGTTGGCAAGGCGCTCACGGGGTTCAGGATCAAAGGCGTCGTCGCCGCGCTTGCCGAACAGGGGCCGACGCGCGGCGCCCAGAACGTCTTCGTCAACCGGCGCATCGTCAAAGACAAGACGATCGCGCACGCGATTATCGAGGCCTACAGCAACGCGTCCATCAAGGAGCGCAGCCCCGAAGTCCACCTGTTCCTCGACATACCCGCGGATCGTATCGACGTGAACGTGCATCCGACGAAGGCCGAAGTACGGTTTCGCGACCAGTCGTTCGTCCATGAGGCGGTCAAGCACGCGGTCGCTGATGCCATAGGGAAGGGGGCGGTGCCCGAGCTGCAGCTCCTCCCGAGCAGCTACCGCGATCCGATGCCGATGCCGCAGTCGATTCCAAACGTGCTGAGCGGAGGCATCTACCCGAGCCGCTGGAACGCAACGGGTGCAACGGGTGCGATGGGTGCAGCAGGTGCGATGGGTGCGACGCGTGCAGGGTGCAACGGGTGCGATACGCAGGCGTAGAACCGGAACTCGGAACTGGAACCGGGGAACCCGGAACCCGCGATCTGCTGAAACCCTTGATGCCGCTCGGCCAATTCCGCGACACGTTCATCATCGCCGTGGATGCTGACGGCATCGCGATTATCGACCAGCATGTGGCGCACGAGCGCGTCCTGTTCGAGCGCGTGATGGAGAAACTCAGCTCCGGACGACTCGAGAGCCAGCGATTGCTCGAGCCTATCCTGGTCGAGCTCTCGCCCGAAGGGCGCCAGGCGCTCCTGAGCCATGCGGACGATCTCGACAGGCTCGGCTTTGGGGTGGATGATTTCGGAGGCGATACGCTGCGCGTCACGGCCGTGCCGGCGGTCCTGGTTGGCGAGGCTGCGCTCACCGCCATACGCGCGTTGGCAGAGGATCTGGAAGGGCTGGATCGCGGCAGGGACGTGGGCGATGCGTTGCGGCGCATTGCGGCGACCACGGCCTGCCATGCGGCCGTGAAAGCCAATTACCCGCTCACGCACGAGAAAATGCTGCACATTCTGGAAGAGCTTGCGGCGCACGGCGTATTCGACGGTGTGCCCGCACGGGCGGCCTGTGATGCTGCGCCTCACGCGGCGCGAGCTTGAAAAGAACTTTCAACGGATATGAGCCGCGAGCGGCGCGGGGGGGGAGGGGCCGCGACAAATCATGAATCCTGGCGTCGGTAGCGCTCTCTGGTGGGTTGGCCGTTTTCTGCAGGCCTTCGCGATGTGGATTCTGCTTCTCGATGTGTTCATGGCCGGTCCCATGGGACCGGCGCCAAATCCGTTTTATGTCGGCGTCGCCATGTTCATCGCCGGGTGGCTCATGGTGCGTCAGACGTCGCGGAAATGACCCGCCCTCCTGTGACGAACCGCCTGTAGTCGGAGAACGTCTGGCTTCGCCGGGTCGACTGAAGGCCGCCCCGGACCATCGTGAACGTGTCGATCGATTCCGGAAGAAGCAGCACCTCGTCAGGATCGCTGAAGGCGACGGTCCTGTATCGAATCGTGACTTCGTCGCGTACGATGACCACGAACGGGTCGAGGCGATGACGGCGCTGGATCAACATCGGCACCTTCACGTCGACCGGCCCTCTGAGCCGTCGTTCGACACGCAGCACATCGTAGTTGCTGGCGTCGACCCAGACCCTTCCCCTCGATGCGATTCGCCCCGACCAGTCGAAGCAGTCATCACGCCCTTCCGGATCCCGGATCAGTTCGGGGTTGCTCCTGCGATCGATCGACTCGAAGTCAATCAGGAGAGCGGTGCGGTTTCTATCTTTCGCGACGCCGGCGGTCTGAAATTGGTACTCGGAACGGTGACCCGGCAGCAGAAACGCGATCGGTTCGGAGGATAGCGGGTTCGGGTCGGTGCAGCTCGCCCGATCCTTCTTCTCGCTTTCTCGTGGAATCCGGCCGTTGACTCTCAGGATTTTCCGCAGGATTGCCGCCGCACTCGGGACGTCTGGGTTCTCGGTTTCAATCCGCAGCTCGGACTCGACGGTTCGCGAGAACCCAAGCGGCGCATTATCGAGGTCGATGGGCTGTACTCTGGACGTCTCGGTGCAGACGACGTTCTTCGCGCGCGTGTAGAACTCTGCGACTCGTTCGCTGACGCGGGCCAGCAGATCGTCGACAGTCGGCGGCGCCTGGGCGCCGGCAGCCGCGAAGACGGGAAGCGCGAGCGCCGCCGCGCACGCCAGCGCGGCATTCAGAGCGCGGCGGCCTCGGCACATTACATCGGAGCCCTGTACCATGACTCGCTGAAGAGTTCCTTGAATTGACCGGCGCCGTCCGACGTGTGCAGCGACAAGGCGCTGCCTTCGGCGCCTTTCCAGTCGAGCGCCAGCAGATAGGTCGACCCGCGCTTCAGGAGAAACACGACGCCAAAACCCTCCGCATGGATCTCGCCGCCGTCGTCGGCGCGCCAGAGATCCGAGCCGGGTCCACGGAAGTCAGCCGGGTAGTCGATGTAGATACGTCGATCCCCATCCACGACGACAAGCGCCGCCAGGGCTTGATTCAGCCGGCGTGTGAATTCGATGATCGCGACCTGAACGCCCCCCGAACCCCCTATCGGCCAGCAGCCGACCACCGGCCGGCCTTTGTCGGCCTGAAAGTCTGGATACATCGCTTTCGCGCACCGTGCCGTCTCGGGAGGACGGGCTATCGGGACCGAGATGGCGCCGGCGAGAAACGCCTCGTCAGCGATGAGGCAGCTGGCGTCAGCCGCTGATCGTGCCGCTGACGATTCGAAACACGTATCCTGCAGTATTCGCGAAATTCTGCGGCGTCTGCCGTCCTGGTACCGTTTCGGCCTTCCGATTGTCGCCGGTCGAATTGGATCGGAACCTGCCGGCCATCTGAGCAGATCGCCACGCGCAGCGCCTGCGGCGTCGCGATCTCGCCTGTCGCGAGAAGCTGCGTCCCTTGCTCGTTTGGGAACGCAAACGCCACGGCGACGAGCAGCAGCGCTGCAGGTGTCATTACGGCTTCAGCACCCGGATACGATGGGCTTCGCTGTCGGTGACGTAAAGCGTTCCATCCGGCGCCGCGAAAAGCCCGTGCGGACGGGACAACTTGCATTGCAGAGGATCGGATTCAGGACCATCGCCGCGTACACCTGCGCCGAGCACCGTTGTGATGATGCCTGTGTCGAGGTTTATACGGCGGATCGTGTGACTCTCGGTGTCGGCGACATAGAGGCTTCGTCCGGACAGCGCGAGCCCCTTCGGTCCGGAAAGCTTCGCCATGCGCGCGGGTCCGCCGTCGCCCGTCCAGCCCTGCTCTCCGGTGCCCGCAAGGTGATGAAGCGTGCGGGTTTTGGGATCGATGCGATAGAGCGCGTTGCCCTCGCGCAGCGCGAGGTAGATCGTGCCGTCCCGATCGATCACCATCGTGCGCGGGCCGTTGAGCGGCGTGCCCTTCAGCGGAGCGCCATCCGGGGTCGGCAGACGTTCGCCCGTGCCGCCGATTGTGTCGATGATCCCGGTGCGCAAGTCAACGGATCGAATTCGATGGTTGCCGATATCGCAGATCATCAGGTGGTCGTCCGGCCCGATGTAGATGCTATGGGGCTGCCGCAATTGGGCCTGCGCGGCCGGACCAAGATCTCCCGAGAACCCGGCGACTCCGGTCCCGGCGAGCGTTGAGATCACGCCGGTCGCGCCGTCGACCTTTCGCACGACGTGGCTGTCGCGCTCGGCGATATACATGTGACCGCGCGCGTCGAAGACGACCTCGTGAGGCATGTTCAGAGAGCCGGCCGTGGCCGGTCCGCCGTCACCTCTGTACGCCCGCTGACCGTCGCCTGCGATCGTTCGCGTCGCGCGGGAGGCGAAATCAAACCGGCGTATACGCTGGTTGTCGACGTCGCAGAAATACAGCCCCCCGTCGCGCGCGAGGATGACGCCGTACGGGTTGTTCACCTGCGAGTCGCTCAACCCGGGCGAGCCGTTGCCGATGAGCGTGGACACCGATGCCGCAAACGCCGGCCGTGGCACAAGCGCGAGCAGTGCGGCTTTCAGCAGGTCTCTGCGATTCATGGGCGGAGTTTAGCCTTTCCGAAGGTCGAGCGAGAAGTACTTCACGTTGGGAAGCGGATTGACGTAATACGACGTGGCGGGTTTGAACCCCATCGACTCGTAGAGCCGCTGGGCAGCTTCCATGGTGCCCAGGGTGTCGAGCACCAGGGTTCGATAGCCGAGCTCGCGTGCGCGGCGTGCGATTTCCTCCGCCATCCGTCGGCCCAGATGGTGGCGCCGAAACTCGGGCCGTACGTAAAGCCGCTTCATCTCGGATATGTCGTCGCGCAGCTTGCGCAGCCCGACGCATCCAGCGACCTCTGAACCGGCCTTTGCCAGCAGGAGGGCGCCGGCGGGAGGCGCATACATCACCGACAACCGATCGAGCTCGGCCGCGAAGTCCTGAAAGCACAAGTCGACGTCGATGGAGCGCGCGTACTCCTCGAACATCGCGCGTCCGACCGCGTAGTCGGCGCTTGTTACGGCTTCGACAATCTCAGTCTCATTCATTGGATGGGAGACGCGCTTTCAACCGTTTCCATTCGTCAATCCGCTTCCGGATCGTGTCTTCGAACCCGCGCGAGGTCGGTTGATAGTACGTCTTGCCGCTCAGCGACGGCGGAAGGCAGTCCATGTCCGCCACGCCAGCCGCCTCGTTGTGCGCGTATTTATAACCCTTTCCGTAGTCGAGCTCCTTCATTAATTTCGTCGGGGCGTTGCGGATGTGCAGCGGCACGGGCTCGGCTATCTGCTTCAACGCGTCCTCCGCGGCCTCGTTATACGCGACGTAGACGGCGTTGCTCTTCGGAGCGGTGGCGAGATAGATGGCCGCCTGCGCCAGCGCAGTGTTCCCCTCGGGCATCCCGATGAAATGCACGGCGTCCTTTGCCGCCACGGCGACGGTCAGCGCCTGGGGATCCGCATTGCCGATGTCCTCGGACGCAAATCGGATGAGCCTCCGCGCGACATACAGCGGATCTTCACCCGCCTCGAGCATGCGCGCGAGCCAGTACACCGAGGCGTCCGGGTCGCTGTTGCGCATCGATTTATGCAGCGCTGACATGATGTTGTAATGCTCTTCGCCGCTCTTGTCGTAGAGCAGCGCCCGGCGCTGCACAGACTGCTGCACCGTCTCGAGGCCGATCGTGCGCGTTGTTCCGTCCGCTTCGCGGGGCGCGGCCGCGCTCGTCAACTCGAGCAGGTTCAACGCGGCCCTCGCATCGCCGTTCGAAAAGCGCGCGATCGCCTGCAAGGCGCCGTCTTCGACGCGGATCGGCTCCGCGCCCAGTCCGCGCTCGCGGTCTTCGAGCGCGCGCTCGAGAATCGCCGCGATCTCATCCTCCTTGAGCCCCCGCAGTGTGTAGACCTTCGAGCGCGACAGAAGCGCCGCATTGACCTCGAACGACGGGTTCTCCGTGGTCGCGCCGATCAGCACGATGTCGCCGGCCTCGACGCGCGGCAGAAAGGCATCCTGCTGGGACTTGTTGAAGCGGTGGATCTCGTCGACGAACACGATCGTGCGCCGGTTCAGCTGACGCCGTGATTGCTCGGCAGCGGCCATCACTTCTTTGATCTCCTTGATGCCCGCAAGCACCGCACTGAAGGAGACAAAGCGTGCGCGCGTCGCCTTGGCAATCAGCCTGGCGAGCGTCGTCTTGCCGGTGCCCGGCGGGCCCCACAGGATGATCGATCGCAGTCGATCGTGTTCGATGGCCTCGCGCAGTGGCTTCCCGGGTGCAAGGATGTCCTGCTGGCCGACGAACTCGTCGAAGCTGGCCGGACGCATGCGTTCGGCGAGGGGAGTGCCGGCCGCGGTGGCGGCGGGTGTGTCGGTAGAAGGGTCGTCGAATAGGGACATCAGCCTCGTTGCCTGAACGCCTCGTAGAGCACCAGCGCGGCGGCGACACCGACGTTCAGAGACTCTACGGGCCGGTGCATGGGAACCGTTATGCGGCAATCGACGCGCTGCAACAGTTCAGGCGACAGGCCAAGACCTTCGCTGCCGAGCACGAGAGCCGAAGGTTTTGTGAAGTCTGCAGCGAACAACGGGTCTCCTCCGTGTGGCACGAGCGCGTTGGTCACGATGCCGCTCTTTCGCAACGCGGCGAGCACGTCTTCAATGTCTCCCCGCGCGATCGGCAATCGCAGCGCACTGCCCATCGATCCTCGCACGGCCTTCCAACCGAAGGGGTCCGCGGTCGCGGCAGTCGCGACGAACGCAGTGGCGCCGGCAGCTTCGGCCGTGCGCATGATGCCGCCCACATTCCCCGGGTCTTGAACATCGTGCGCGACGACGACGAGCGCGCGTGGGGATGCGAGCGCATCGGCCAGAGTCGGCACCGTGCGACGAGCGATCCCGACTGCGCCCGCAGGCGTTCGCACGGGGCTCATCGTGTGGAGCGTCTTTCGCGACACGATGAACACATCCGCGCCATCGCCGGCGAGCTGTTCCGCCAAGGTACGGATCGACGGATCGGCGAGCGCGTCCTGTTCGAACGCCGCGCTCTCGATCGGCAACCCAGACTTGCGCGCCTCGAACAGGAGGTGCGGGCCGTCGAGCAGCAGCTCGCGTTCGTGTCCGTTTTTGTGGGGATTGCGAGCGAGCTCGCGATAGCGTTTGACGCTGGAGTGCGATGCTCCAGTCATCTGGAGAGCATAACAGATGTGCTAGGATCTTCCTGCGGATGAAGGCGAAAATACTCAAGAAATTCGAGGACGAAGTGATGGAGCTCGAGCGCGAGCTTCACCGCGAACTGCCGAAGGAAATCCAGCGCGCGCGCGAGCTCGGCGACCTGCGGGAGAACGCGGAATATCAGGCGGCGAAAGATCGGCAGGGCATCGTCAATGCGCGCATTGCCATGCTGAAGAAGCGGATTGCCGAGATCTCGATCATGAATCTCGACAAGATTCCGCACGATCGCGCGGCATTCGGATCGACCGTCCAGCTGCGCGAAGACAACGGCGACTCGATCACCTATCAGCTCGTCATGCCAGAGGAAGCCGACGCGGCGAAAGGACTCATCTCGACCAGCTCGCCGATTGGCCGCGCCATCGTCGGTAAGAACGAAGGCGACGAGATCAAAGTCACGACCCCGAGCGGCACCCGCAACTTCGAGATCATCAAGCTCGTCACTATCCACGACGAGGCGTGAGCTATTCACCGCACCTGAGAACTGCCGTTCTCCTCACCGGTAACGGCACCGGCGGGGCGTACCATGCGGGCGTGCTGCGGGCGCTTCACGAAGCGGGCATCAAGATCGACGTGATGAGCGGTCGTGGCATTGGCGTCGTCTGCGCGCTGTTCGCGGCGATTGATGCCGGCGGCAAGACGTGGGAGGACGGGGGAGTGTGGCGCCGCAAGCCGCCACCCAGAATTTACCAGTGGCGGCCGCCGCTGCAATGGGCGGGCGCTCTCGTGCTCGCGGCTGTGGCGGTACTCGCGTTCCCCTTGCTGGTGCTGTCGACAGCGCTCGTCGCGTATCCTCTCAGCTTCCTCGTCCAGATGGTGAGCGTGGACGCGGGTTTTCGTCTGGCGACGGCCTACGCCGACATGGTGCGGTATGCCTTCGCGGCGCCCGCGCTGCCGACGGTCGTTCCGCGCCTTGTGACGCTGTGCTTTGCGGCCGCGTTTCTGGTGTTGGCCGTGTCGGCGGTAGCGCAGCGGCCCGACATCTCGCAAGGAAAGGCGAACCGCGATCGCGGCCGATGGTGGGCCCGCGTCGTGGGCGCGCCGTGGAGCGCGGAGCCGGGGCTGCGCCATTTCCGCACGTCGCTCTGGCATCTATTCCGCGGTCCCGCGACTGCGAAAGAGCCGTCCGCGCCCGATCTCAGCCGCCGCTACACCGAGCTTCTGCTGGAGAACCTTGGACAACCCGGATTCCGGGAGCTGATTATCGCCACACTCGACGTCGAAACACGCGGTGACCTGGTGTTTGCGGCGATTGGCGAAGCGCGCCGGCAGCCTTTTTTTCAGCGCGGGCGCGGCGACCTCATCGATCTGAGCGGCGTGGGCCGCAATCAGGTCTTCGACGCGCTCGCGGGCGCCCTGTGCGTGCCCGGGCTCGCCGAGCCGCATCTCGTCGCGTTCTCACCCGAAAGCTATTGGAAAGGCGAGGCGCATCGCACGTGCGATCGGATCGGCGCGGTCGCGCGATTGCTCGAGGAGTTGGCCGCCGCAGGTGTCGAGCAGGTGATTGTGGTGTGCCCGGACTCGGAGCGCTCGGCGCCGCACCGGCTGGGAAAACCGACGGGCTCACTCCGGTCGCGCGTGTCCGAGCATCTGTCCGCGGCCGAGACGAGCGCCGTCAAGGACGCCGTGTCCCTCCAGAAGAAGCGATTCAAGGGAATCTTTCTCATCCAACCACTGCACAACCCAATCGGCCCGCTGGACTTCGAGGGCACGTACGACGAACGGTCAGACAGATATCAGAGTCTTGGCGAGTTGGTCGATAGAGGTTACGAGGACGCGTATCGGCAGTTTATCGAGCCGATAGTGGGCGGGACCGATTAACTAGTGGCTCCCCACGGGCTCTTTGCGCTTCTTGTCGTCGGTCGCTTCATGCAGGAAATCCTGCAGCAGTTCTGACATCTTCCGGCCGACGTTTTCGTCGATTGGACCGAACCGCGATTGGAACGCCTCGAGCGGCACAACCGCCTTGGCCATCGCCCGATGCCCGCCGGCCGATCCGATGTCGGAAAAAAAGCGCCGCACGAAATCGCCGGCGTTCTTCGTGTATCCCAGGTTGCGCACCGACATCACGAACGAGCCATGGACGATGCCCGAGACCAGCGTCCAGCGGACATTTTCCAGCTGCAGAAAGAAATCCGCCACATACGGGATCGCATCGTCGCGCGGCACTTCGCCCAGAAACACAGAGAAAATCTGATCGACCATCTGGCCGCGCTGCGTCGATTTGGTAATCAGCTGCAGCCGCTCCATCGTGATTTCGGCCCCCTCCATCTTGCGGATCAGGTTGGCGTCCGCGAGCGGATACAGGTACGAGAATGCTTCGATATCGCAGCGATTCGCCTGCCGGTTGAAAAACAGGGTGTCGGACTTGATCGCGTAGAGCATCGCCGTGGCCGTGCGCTCCGAGATGCTGGCGTCGATCGCGCGCAGATGCTCGGTGAGGATCGTGCAGGTCGACCCGTAGTCTTCGCGAATGTCCTTGAAGACGGCGTTGTAGCCATGCTGCTCGGGATGATGGTCGATCACGAGGTCGACGCGGTCGAGCCCGGCGAAGTAGTGCGGCTGCACGTCGACCATGCAGATGCGGTCGAATTCCTGTATCCCGTCGTGCGTGATGGTCTCGACGTGGATGTCGAGCAGGTTCGCCATGCGGACGTTCTCGGGGCGTGTCACGCCTTCGAGCGCGGCAATCACGGCCGTGGTTCGTGTGCGGTGCAGCACCGTGCGCAGCGCGAGTCCGCTCGCCATCGCGTCGGGATCGGGTTCGTTGTGAAGCAGGATCAGGATGCGGTCCGCGTCCGCGAGATAGCGCTGGTACTGCTGCACGCGGGCGCGGGTCAGCGCGCGGCTGAACTCGGTGAGCAGAGGCGCTTCGAACAACTCGGACAGCGACAGATAGGACACATCGGGAAAGTGGTCGCGAATCGTCTCGGCCCGCTTCTCGCGGTCGGCCGTGCCGACGCCAAGGACATAGATGAGCGAGCCGCCGGCGTCGCGTACGGCCTCGATCATCTTCGGCAGATATTTCCGGCCGCTGTCCTCGATGATGATGCACGTCTGGGGCGAGACGTCCGCTTTCAGGTAGGTGTCGGTGCGCTTGGGGTCGCCAACCAGAATCGGTAGATCGGCAGCCTGCAGCTTGCGCGCGAGCGCACGGCTCTCGACCAGGAACTCGACCTCGACGCTGGGCGCCAGGATTTGGTCGAGCATCCTGATAACCAGCTCATCTTGGCAAACCGCTAGACACCGCATTGTTTGTTCCGGGGGCCCTTGCCCCCCGGCGTCCTCGCTCCACTCGCGGGGCCCCATCGCTCCGCTCCGTTTCGCTCGCAGGCTCGCCAGGCTATCGCTGTAAACTATCCATTATACGCCTCTTATGACCCCGCCAGCCCGAACCGCCTTGGCCGCCGTCGCGCTCGCGGCGCTGTACACCTTATCGGCACGGGCGCAGTTCTCGTACAAGACGCACGTCGACGTGGCGGGATTCGCCGTGACCGTGGTCGACAAGGCCGGGGAGACCGTCGCAGACCTGAAAGCTGACGATTTCGATGTGCGCGAGGACGGAGTGCCGCAGTCGGTGACATATTTCGCGACCGGCAGCGGCGGAAGAGACTGTGCCGCTCCATATCGGGCTGCTCTTTGATACCAGCGAGAGCATGGACAGGGATCTGGCGTTCTCGCGCAACGCCGCCATCAAGTTCCTCAAGACGTTTGCCAAGGCTATCGACTTCACCGTGGTCGAGTTTGCAGACGATGTACGGGCGGCGCGGTTTTCACAGGCCGAGTTCCCACGCCTGGTCGAGCGGATTCGGAGCAGCAAGGCCAAGGGGCGCACGTCGCTCTACGATGCGGTGACGGTGTTTCTCGGCAGCGCGTACGACCAGACAGGCAGGAAGGTCCTTGTGATCTTCACGGACGGCGATGACACGTCGAGCTCGCGTCGCTGGGATGAAACGGTGCGTCTGCTGCGTGCGTCCGACGTGATCGTCTACCCGATGGGGTTTCTGTCGAATCGCGGCTCGGCGCGCCTGGGGCTGCAGTCGAAGCTCATCGAGATTGCGCGGCTTACCGGCGGGCGGGCGGCGTTCCCAGGCACGATGAAGGACCTCGACCCGATGTATGCGTCAATTGCCGCGGAAATCCAGGGGCAATATCTCCTGGGCTACGTGCCGACGAATACGGCGCGTGACGGGAAATGGCGAAAAGTCGAGATCAAGTTGAAACGTTCCCCATCCGAGCGCACGCAGATTCGCACGCGCGAAGGGTACTTTGCGCCGGTCAAGTGAACCTGCGGTTCAAACATGACAGCACAAGCGTTTCCGCCGCATTGCCCTCGCGCTTGATGGCGCCATCGAGGGCGCGCACATGGGGCATCCTGATTTCCGCGTCGACAAGCGCATTTTTGCCTCGCTGCACCACGAGGATCAGTTCGGCATGGTGAACCTGACGCCGGATCAACAGGCGTCATTCATCGAAGACTATCCGAACGCGTTTACGCCCGAAGCCGGCGCGTGGGGGCGTAGAGGATGCACGCGGGTGATTTTGAAAGCTGCGACGGAGGAGGCGGCCGGCGAAGCGTTGACGCTGGCGTGGCAGAACACCGAGAAGCCGCAGAAAAAGAAGCGGCGATAGAATGCCTTGAACGCTGTGGTTCACGGTTCTTGGTGCTGGGGTTCTAGGTGCCGGTTCTTGGTTCAGGGTTTAGGTTCAGGGTTTGGGTTCTTGGTTCGCGCGCGGGCGTTCGATCCGCGCGGGCTCGAACTTTGAGGGGCAGCTTCTCAGGTACTTCTGAAGCCCATTCGCCGCGCCAATGGCGCGGTTCGCCAGGCTCGTCATTCGCGAAACTCGACTCATACGGCACTCATCCTGGCGTGCATCATTGGTTTCGCACCTCGCCAAGGGATGCCTTCGCGTCGTTCAGAAACCGATGAAACTCGCGCGGGTTGAATCGGTAGTAGCCTTCCGACCAGTCCGGGCCAGACGTGCTGCGCGACTGATGTCGTCGCAGAATCTGCGATCGCTCGTTGCCGGTGACGTCGCCGTAAGCGCGTACACTCGCCGCTTCAATTCCCACGCAAGCTTCCAGACATCGAAATCCTCGGGTCTTTTGATTCCAGCCATGCACGCCCCAGTGCACACGGCCTGCCATGGCTGAGCGAACCCAGAACCAGAACCAGAACCAGAACCAGCACCCAGAACCCCAGAACCTAGAACCGCCCGTCACTCTGTAGGACGATTGACAGTTCAGCTCGGCGACAAATTCCCGGCCGTGCGATCGTGCTTATGCCTTCGCTCTACGACAAATTCAAACTCGTTTCCGATTTCGAGCTCAAAGGCGACCAGGCGCGGGCGATCCCCGAGCTGGTCGAGGGGCTGAACCGCGGCGATCAGAGCCAGGTCCTGCTCGGCGTGACGGGATCCGGCAAGACCTTCACGATGGCCAAGGTCATCGAAGCGGTCAACCGGCCAACGCTGGTGATGGTCCACAACAAGACCCTGGCCGCGCAGCTGTATCAGGAGTTCCGCCGGTTCTTCCCGGAGAACGCGGTGGAGTATTTCGTCAGCTACTACGACTACTACCAGCCCGAGGCGTACGTCCCGTCCACCGACTCGTATATCGAGAAAGAAGCGATCATCAACGACGAGATCGACCGGATGCGTCTGTCGGCGACGCGGTCGCTGTTCGAGCGCCGCGACGTCATCATCGTGTCGAGCGTGTCCTGCATCTACGGGTTGGGATCGCCCGAGGCCTACTACGGCATGCTGCTGCCGCTGCAGCTGGGGCAGCGGATCCCCCGCGATCAGATCCTTCGCAAGCTCGTCGAAATCCAATACGAGCGAAACGACACCGACTTTGCGCGCGGCACGTTCCGCGTGCGCGGGGACGTCGTGGAGGTGTATCCGTCGTACGAAGAACAGGCGCTGCGCATCGAGCTCTTCGGCGACGACGTGGACGCCCTGACGACGTTCGATCCTCTCACCGGAAAGAGCGGGCGCAAGCACGACAAGGTCGCGATTTTTCCGAAGACGCATTTCGTCGCGCCGCGCGACCAGACGCGATCGGCGGTCGAGTCGATCAAAGCGGAATTGATCGAACGCAGGACCGAGCTCGAATCCCTGGGAAAGGTGCTCGAGGCGCAGCGCCTCCATCAGCGGACGATGTTCGATCTCGAGATGATGAAAGAGATCGGCTACTGCCACGGGGTGGAGAACTACTCGCGCCATCTCAGCGGCCGGGCTCCCGGCGAGCCGCCCCCGACGCTGCTCGACTATCTGCCGGACGACGCGCTTCTGGTTGTTGACGAGAGCCATCAGACGGTGCCGCAGATTCGTGGCATGTACGCGGGCGACCGATCGCGCAAGATGACGCTCGTCGAGTTCGGATTCCGGCTTCCATCGGCGCTCGACAACCGGCCGCTGACATTTGCCGAATGGGAGGCGCGTGCGACTCAGACGGTCTACGTGTCCGCCACCCCGGGACCGTACGAGCTGTCGAAATCGGGCGGTGTGGTGGTCGAGCAGATTATTCGACCCACCGGCCTCATGGATCCGCCAATCGAAGTTCGCCCCGTCAAGGGACAGATCGACGATTTGCTCGGCGAGATCCGCGCACGAGCGGCGCAAGGCACGCGGACGCTCGTGACGACGCTCACGAAGCGTATGGCCGAAGATCTCACGACCTACTATCAGGAGCTCGGCGTGCGGGTTCGCTACCTTCACTCGGAAGTCGAAACGCTCGAGCGAATCCAGATTCTTCGCGACCTGCGCCTCGGCGAATTCGACGTGCTGGTGGGCATCAACCTGCTTCGCGAGGGGCTCGACCTGCCGGAAGTGTCGCTTGTCGCGATTCTCGACGCCGACAAGGAAGGGTTCCTGCGTTCCGCCGGGTCGTTGATTCAGACATCGGGCCGCGCCGCGCGAAACGTGGCCGGGCGCGTCATCATGTATGCTGACACAGTGACCGAATCGATGCGCGTCGCCCTGGAGGAAACCTCGAGGCGGCGCGTGATGCAGGAGGCCTACAACACCGAGCACGGCATCACTCCCGCCAGCATCGTCAAGGCCATCGACGACATCTCGCTGAGCGTCTACAACCTCGATTACGGCACGCCGGCCGTCATGGAGGATCGCGAGGCCTATCTGAGCCCGGACGAGCTCGATTCTCGGATTGAAGAATTGCAGGGCCAGATGCGCCAGGCCGCCGCCAACCTGGACTTCGAGCGCGCAGCGACCCTGCGTGACAAAATCAAGACGATGAAGAGCCGCGAGCTTGGCTTCGCCGGCGTGAGGTCGGACCGGAGCTGATGTGCTGAGTCTCGTCGCCAACTGGCTGAAAGCAAGCCCTTCTCGAAGTCCAGGAATACGTCAAGCTCAGTTGGGCAGCCGCCCGGAATTCGTTCACCCGCCCGTTCTATTTTCACGACGTTGTCGAGCAGCTCGAGGCCATCGGTATCGGATCCCTGACCGTCGTGCTGCTCACGGGGATCTTCACGGGCGCCGTGCTCGCGCTGCAGAGCGGGCTCACGCTCGATCAGTTCGGTGCACGGCCCGTCGTCGGCCGTCTCGTCAGCGCGTCGATGGTGAAAGAGCTCGGGCCGGTGCTGACCGCGCTGATGCTCGCCGGGCGCGTGGGATCGGGCATTGCCGCAGAGCTCGGGTCGATGGTCGTGACCGATCAGATCAACGCGCTGCGCGCGCTCGGCACCGATCCCATCCGCAAGCTGGTGGTGCCGCGCGTGATCGCGGGAGTGCTGATGGCGCCTGTCCTGACGATCATTTCCGACTTCATGGGCATTCTGGGAGGCGGGATCATCGCGATTCAGCAGCTGCAGGTGCCTTCGAGCGTGTACTGGAAATCGATCACCGACGGCCTGTACATGCAGGACGTCTGGATGGGGATCATCAAGCCGTTTTTTCTCGGGTTTGCCATCGTCAGCATCGGGTGCCACGTCGGCTTGCGGACGAAAGGCGGCACGCAGGGCGTTGGCCGCGCCACGACGAACGCCGTCGTGGCGGCGTCGGTGGCAGTGCTCGTGCTGGACTTCTTCATCACCCGGCTGATGATCACGCTGTTCTATTGATATGGAGACCTTCCAGACACGAACGGCAGTCGCAGATCGGCCCGCGGCGGGGCCCGACGATCCGATCATCGTCTTCGACCACGTGTCACTGGCGTTTGATGATACGGTCGTACTGCGCGACGTCAGCTTCGAGCTTCGCCGCGGCCACACGAAGATCATCCTCGGCGCAAGCGGCGCCGGCAAGTCGATATCGTTGAAGCTGATCCTTGGCCTGCTGAAGGCCGATGCCGGCAAGGTCTGGGTGAACGGCCAGCTCGTCAACGATTACACCGAGGAGCAGATGATGAAAGTGCGCGCCGACATCGGCATGGTGTTTCAGGAAGGCGCGCTCTTCGACTCCCTCACCGTCGGGGAGAACGTGGGTTTCAAGCTGTACGAGGAAACCGATCAGCCGCTCGACGTCGTCCGCAAGCGCGTCGAAGAGGTGCTCGGCTTCGTTCGATTGTCGCAGTTCATCGACCGGAAGCCCTCCGAGCTGTCGGGCGGACAGCGGCGCCGCGTCGCGATCGCCCGCGCCATGACGGTGAAGCCCGGCATCCTCCTGTACGACGAGCCGACGACCGGGCTCGATCCGATCACGAGCACGACCATTGACGAAGAAATCGTCAAGCTTCGCGACTTCGAGGAGGTCACCTCCATTCTCGTGACGCATCAGCTGCGCGATGCGTTTTTCGTCGCCACGCAAGAAGCGGTCCGGCAGGGCGACAAAGTGGATTTCGTCGATGCCGGGCCGGCCAAGATGGAGGAGGCCGAGTTCATGATGCTGAAAGACGGCCTCATCATTTTCGAGGGGACCGCCGACGAGCTTCGCGCATCGAAGGACCCGTACATCCAGGCGTTCTTGTCGTAGGGTTGTCCGACTTCGTTCGTAGTGCCGACCTTCAGGTCGGCTTATAAGGAATTGATCCATGCCTCGCACACGTTCTCTGAAATGGTCGGAACTGAAAATCGGCATCATGGCTGTCGTGGCCCTGCTGATCGCGGCCGCGCTGATTCTGGCGCTGGGCGGCGAGGGCGGCTTCTTCTGGCAGCGTTATAACCTGAAGGTGAAGTTCGCGAACGCCGGCGGCGTGCAGCGGGGCTCGCCCGTGCGCGTCGCCGGAGTCACCGTCGGCGCGGTGACGGACATGCAGTTCGTCGGGCTCCGACGTCGAGATGGTGCTCGAGCTGCGCGAAGACATGCAGGAGCGCGTCAGGACGACGTCGCGCGCGACGATCGGGTCGGTGTCGCTGCTCGGCGAAGGCGCAGTCGACATCAACGCCGACCACGACCGGCCAGCCGATACCGGAAGTGGGGTTATGTGCCATCGGATCCGCCGCCGCCGCAGCTTGCCGACGTGACGGCACAGGCGAACAAGGGCATCGCCGAGCTCACCGCGCTCATGCACGGACATCCGCGCGGGCAAGGGCACGGTCGGCAAGCTGATGACCGACGAGCAGCTCTACGCCGATCTTCAGCAGTTCACCTGCGGCTGCGCGCGAAGTCACGGAAGGACTGTCGAAAGGCAAGGGCACGCTTGGCCAGCTGCTGAACAACCCCGAGAGCGCGCGGCAGCTCGAAAATTCGCTGAAAAACCTCACTGAGATCACCAACAAGATCAACGCGGGGCAGGGCAGCATCGGCCAGTTGATGAACGACCCCGCCCTGGCGAAGAACCTGACCGCCGTCACCGCCAACTTCGAGCAGCATTTCGAGCAGGCTCAACAAGGGCGAAGGCACGATGGGCCAGCTGATGAACAACGACGCCCTCTACAAGCGGCTGGACGCCGTGACGACGAATCTGGAGCAATTGACGGCTAAACTGAACCAGGGCCAGGGGACCGCTGGGAAGCTGATGACGGACACCCAGCTTCATGACAACATCAACAAGACGATTCTGGAGATGCAGCAGCTCCTTGCCGACATCCGGAAGGACCCCAAGAAGTTCCTGAACTTCAGGATGAGCATCTTCTAGAGCCAGAGCCAGAGAGCCGAGGGCAGAGGGCAAGGGTTAAGGGGCGAGGGGCAAACGACCGACACTACGCAGTAAGGAGAACGTGTGAGCATCTGGGCCGAAGTGTTTCTCGGGGTGATTGCGCTTGCAACCTTCACGATGGCCGCGATTCAGGTCGGCGTCATCGTCTACGGGATGGGCGTCGCTCGCCGGCTGAATCAGCTGCTTACCGAGGTGGAGCGCGAGATGAAGCCTCTGGCCGAGAGCGTGAACACGATCGCCCGCGATGCGGCGCGCATCAGCTCGCTTGCAGCGGGTCAGGTGGAGCGCGTCGACCGCCTGGTGAACGAGCTGACCTTCCGCATCGAGCAGACCGCTACGACCGTGCAGGACGCCATCCTGAGGCCCCTGCGCGAAGGCGCCGCCATCATGGCGGGGGTCAAGGCAGTCATCGAGGTGTTTCGAGAGCTGACGGGCCGCTCGAATCAGACTCCCACCCGCAAGGAAGACGAAGACACGCTATTTATCGGCTAGCACAGCGTTTCAGCCCTGCCATCCTGCCTTCGCCTGATTGACGCCGCTAACCAACGGTGATAGAAATCGGCCATCAATCCGTTCAAATTGCGCAGTACTGAGGCCGGCTTCCGGGCCGTAACCGGTGTAGAGGGGGTTCCTATGATGAACCGCACGTGTCTTCGTTTCGCCATCGTCGGCCTCATGCTCGTGGGTCTGCCGTTGACGGCTGCGGCGCAGGCGCCGGCGTCGAAGTCGGCCGCCATCGCGAAAGAGCTCGTTCAGGTGTTGGATGCAAAGAAGCTCGACTCGATCGCGGCGAAAACACCCGACGGGCGAGGGACATTATGCTGCCGCTTTGTACTTCCCGAACGTGCAGCTCCTCGTCATCTCCGGCCGTTACTCGGCGCCGCAGCTGATGGAGCCCCGCCTGGCCGGCAAGCAGTATCGCGACACCTACATGGAGCTCAGCGGAACCGTAGCCCCCGACTCGAAGATTTTCGTGCAGGACATGGGGGAGCCCGGCCTGTCGCCGAAGAAGCAGGAAAACATGTACGACACGTGGACGCAGGCCGGCAAGATTGTGATGTTCGACGGGGAGAACGAGAAGCAGAAGATGTCGGATGCGGAGTACGCCAAGGCGTTCGCCGCGGCCGATGAGGAATACGCGCGCATTCTGGGCGCGCTGCTGGCCGAGGCGAAAAAATAGCCGGTCCGACGTTACGCACCGAAAGCTGGCTCGCCACCCGTAGCTCGCTCGCGGAACATCGGAGCGAAGGGTGGTGGGCGCTAGTGGATTCGAACCACTGACCCCCGCCGTGTGAAGGCGGTGCTCTACCGCTGAGCCAAGCGCCCAACTTCCGGAACGGCCAATTTTATCCTAATTCAACACGTGCCGTACAACCGGTCGCCGAAATCTCCGAGGCCGGGCAGGATGTACTTCTGCGCGTTGAGCTCGCGGTCGATGACCGGCGTGTAGATTTCGACGTCCGGGTGCGATTGTTCGACGAGCGCGATGCCTTCGGGCGCGGCGACGATGCATACGATCTTGATGTTGGTGGCGCCCGCTCCCTTGAGCACGTCGAGCGCAGCGATGGCGCTGCCTCCGGTCGCGAGCATCGGGTCGACCAGCACGACATAACTCGACGGCAGGTTGTTTGGAAGCTTCGCGTAGTACTGCGAGGCGACGGCCGTCGATTCATCGCGCTGCAGCCCGATGTGACCCACGCGCGCGGCCGGCAGCAGCTCCAGCACCGCATCGAGCATGCCGAGGCCGGCTCTCAGGACCGGCACGACCACGACGTCGCGCGCCACGCGGCGCCCTTCAGCTTTCTCCAGAGGCGTCTGCACGACGGCGCGCTCGGTCGGCAGATCGCGCAGTGCCTCTGCGACGAGCAGCACACTGATGCGATTGGCGATCTGCCTGAAATGTTCCGTCTCGGTGTTCACGTCGCGCAGCTGGCTGAGCGCGTCCTGGATCAGCGGATGTGGCACGAGGTGCACTGACATGCGCGGCACTATATAACACGCTCCACGATAGTAGAATCGCCGGATGAAATCGCTTCGGCTCGCCTCGCTGCTGAGTGCGGCGTTCCTCGTCGGCGTTGCGGCGCAGACGGCACCGCGCCAGGTGACGACGATCGTCTCGGGCGGCACGGTGGTGACCGTCGACAGCGAGAGACACATCTACAACCCTGGCGCCGTGGCAATCGATGGGACAACCATCGTGGCCGTTGGAGCGGCGGCCGATATCGCGGCGCGCTTCAAGGCCGCCGATCAGATCAACGCGGCCGGTTCCATCGTCATCCCCGGTCTCATCAACACGCACGGGCACGCGCCGATGGTGCTGTACCGCGGCCTCGCCGACGATCTGCGCCTGCAGGACTGGCTCGAGAAATACATCTTCCCGGCCGAAGCGAAAACAGTGTCGCGCGAGATGGTGCGCGCCGGCACGCGGCTCGCCGCGCTCGAGATGATCCAGTCCGGCACAACGGCCTATGCCGACATGTATTACTTCGAGGAAGAGATCGCGCGCGTGACAAAAGCCGCGGGCATGCGCGGCGTCCTCGGGCAGACCATCATCCAGTTTCCGGTCGCCGATGCGAAGACGCCGCAGGAGGCCCTGGCGCGGACCGAGGCGTTCATCAAGGAGTTCGCGAAGGACGACCTCATCGTCCCCGCGGTCGCGCCGCATTCGCCTTATACACTCGACGCCAAGGATCTGCTCGCGTCGCGCGCGCTGGCGACGAAGTACGGCGTGCCCGTGCTGATCCACGTCGCCGAGACCGAAACAGAGCTGCGACGCATCGCAGAAGGCGCATTCGGGCATGAGTCCGGTCGCCTACCTGCAGTCGATCGGCTTCTGGGGTCCGCGCACCGTCGTCAAGCATGGAGTGTGGGTGGACGCGGCAGACATCAAGCTGCTCCGCAGCCACGAGGTGGCGGTGTCGCATAACCCCGAAAGCAACATGAAGCTCGCCAGCGGCATCGCGCCCGTGCCGGACTACCTCGCTGCGGGCGTGACAGTGGGACTTGGCACGGACGGAGCCGCCAGCAACAACGACCTGGACATGTTCGAGGCGATGCGATTCGCCGCGCTGCTTCACAAAGTGAAGACGGGCGATCCGCGGGCGATCCCGGCGGCTACGGCGCTCGAAATGGCCACGATTCAGGGAGCGAGGGCCCTGGGACTCGAGCGGCAGATTGGATCGATCGAAGCCGGAAAGCGTGCCGATCTTGTCGTCGTGTCGGCGTCGAGTGCGCGGCTCACGCCGATGTACGATGCGGTGTCACACCTCGTGTATGCAGCGCACGGCGAAGACGTGCGCACCGTGATGGTGAACGGCCGTGTGCTGATGCGCGACCGCAAGATGCTCACGCTCGACGAGCCGGCGGTGCTCGCCGAAGCGCGTAAGTTCGCGGAAGCAGTGCGCGCTGCGGTGGGGAAGTAACCTAATTCCTGAACGCCGATGAAGGGCAGGTGGCGAAACTGGCCGGCGTTGTCGAGGCCGTATCCGACGACAAACTTGTCCTCGATCTCGAATCCGATGTATTCGACCTCGACGTCGACCTTGCGGCGGCTGGGCTTGCTCAGGAGGCACGCGGTTCGAAGCGATTTCGGCTCGCGGGCGCGCATGACGTCCTGCAGATAATGCAGCGTGAGACCGGTATCGACGATATCTTCGACGATAATGACGTCGCGCCCTTGCAGCGGTGTGTCGAGGTCTTTAAGCAGCCGCACCTCACCCGAGGTCTTCGTCGCGGCGCCATAGCTCGAGACCGCGATGAAGTCGAGCGTGACCGGACGCGGGGACATGGCGCGCGCGAGGTCGGACAGGAACACGAACGCGCCCTTCAGCACGGCGACGAAGTGGAGCGGCTCGCCGTCGGGATAGTCTGCGTTGATTTGTGCGGCCAGCTCGATAATCCGGCGCTGGATCTGGTCTGCTGTGAGGAGCGTCGTCACGTGGCGCGAACGATAACATGAAACGGTTTGAGATCATCACCGAAGCCGATGCGCGGTCGCTCGATGTCGGCGAGACGGTCGCCCTGCGCAAAGGGGGCCACGTCACGCCGCTGGCAGCCGATACGCTGAAATCTCGCCGTGTAACGGTGGTCGCCGAAGACGTCGTCGATCGGTCGCACGACGGTCTCGCTCCAGCCGGCGATGTGCGTCGTGTCGCAATTGGCAGCGACCACAGCGGCCTCGAACTGAAATCCGCAATTATTTCGGCTCTTCGCGGCAAGGGCATTGCCGTGGACGATCTCGGCACTCTCACCGCCGACCCCGTTGATTATCCCGATACGGCGGCGCGCGTTGCGCATTCCGTGGCCAGGGGCGAGGCAGACGCGGGCATTGTGATCGACGGAGCGGGCATAGGGTCGGCCATTGCGGCCAACAAGATCCCTGGAGTCCGGGCGGCCGTGTGCCACGACCAGACGATGGCGCGTTATGCGCGGCAGCACAACGGCGCAAACGTGCTGAGCCTCGGGGCCACGCTCATCCAGCCCAAGGATGCGCTCGATGTCGTCAACGTGTGGCTGAATACGGCGATGACCGAGCCGCGCTACATCAGGCGGCTCGCGAAGATCCAGGCGCTCGAAACCAACGGCAAACGGTGAACGGTAAAGGTGAACGGCAAACGGCATGCAATGGGCTGACCTGCAACGAATCATCGCTGAGGAAGTGGCGGCCGCGCTGGCGCGCGGACGAACGCGCACGTGCGACTGTCATTCGGTGCTCTACGATTGCTGTCCAGATCGCGTGCGCGGCGTGATCGGCGCCGGGGCGTCACGTCTCGGCCTGTACGCCGGGGAGAAAGTGCCGTCGGACGTCGCGGCACTGATCGATCACACGCTGCTCAAGGCCGACGCCACTCGCCAGGAGATCGAGAAGCTCTGCAGGGAGGCGCGCGAATTCGGTTTTGCCACCGTCTGCGTGAATCCCACCTGGGTGTCGGTGTGCGCGCGATTGCTCCGCGGCAGCAGCACGGGAGTCTGCACAGTGGTCGGATTTCCGCTGGGTGCTACGACCCCCGACGTCAAGCAATACGAAACGCGGCGGGTCATCTACGACGGGGCCACGGAAGTTGACATGGTCATCAATGTTGGCGCCCTGAAGTCGGGCGACCTCGCGCTTGTCGAGTGCGACATCGCCGCGGTCGTATCGGCGTGCAAAGACTGCGGTGTCCTGAGCAAGGTGATCATCGAGGCCGCGCTGCTGACGGACGAAGAAAAAGTATCGGCCTGCGTGCTGTCGAAGGCCGCGGGCGCCGACTACGTCAAGACGTCGACGGGATTTGGCCCCGGCGGCGCAACGGTTGCGGACGTCGAGCTGATGAGAAGGGTGGTAGGCCCGGATATCGGCGTCAAGGCCGCCGGAGGGGTCCGTGACTACGAGGCGCTGAAGAACCTGGTGAGCGCGGGCGCAAGCCGTGTGGGCGCAAGCGCCGGCGTCAAGATTGTTCAGCAGTCGAAAGGCGACGCCCAGCCTTCTGCGTCCACGCCAGGCGCCGCCCCTGCGAAGTCGTTGTATTGATCGATCCGGCTGGAGCCGGATGCTACACGTTTACACCGCGTTGTTCCGCCGCTGTCGATCCTTGCCGGCCTGGTTCTCGCGCGCGCCCTTGTCTTCCATCTGCTCGTCGTCAATGGCGTCGCCAACTTCTCTCTTCACAGCGCCCTTGACGCGCTGACCAATTCCCGAAACCTCTTCGCTTACCGATCCTGGCGCATGACGGTTCTTGCTGAGTCATCCGGACGGTCATAACGATCCATGGTTGCCTCCTGCCTATGTATGGAGCAAGCCGAAGCCAAACGGTGATTGGAGAGGCGGAGGCAGGGAGCAGGTGATTGGCGATCGGGCGATAGACGATAGGTGATATGACCGTACGCTCTATCTCCTATCGCCCATGCGAATGTACTGGAGCGGGGTACGGGAATCGAACCCGCCTAGCTGGCTTGGGAAGCCAGAGCATTACCACTATGCTAACCCCGCAAACGGCGCTGCTATTCTACCGTGCTATTCGACGATCGTGAACACCTCACGATAGCCCGATTCTACGAGTGCACCCACCTTCTGATAGTTCGCCTGCCATTCCTTGTCGCCGAATATGCGGGGCGCGTTGCTTTCAAACGTCGCCAGATTCGGTGCAGTGATCTCCAGAACCAGGGTGTAGAAGGGCCCGGTGACATCGGTGAGGACGCGGGTAGAAAATTCCTGGCCGGCCATCACGCGCTTCTGAATAGCCAGCCCTTCCTTCATGAGTGCGACGGCTTCCTTCGCTTTTCCAAACTTGAGTCGAAACACGTTGCGGATGACGATCATAACGGCCTCCTCTCGCTGCGGCGGAATTGCCTTTCGCGAGACCACACTCACTCGGATCAGGCCTTGCGGATAATCGACAGCACCTCGTCTCGCTTGCGCTCCATCAGCTCCGACGTCGTCCCTTCGAGATTCAATCGCAGCAATGGCTCCGTATTCGACGCCCGCACGTTGAAATGCCAGTCCGGATATTCGATCGAGATGCCGTCGAGCTTCGAGATCTTCGCGTCGGGATACCGTGCTTCGATGGCGGCGATGCGCGCCGACATCGCCTCCATGCTCGGCATCTTCGTGTTGATTTCTCCGGAGATGAAATATTTCGCGCGAAGCGGCTCGAGCAGCTGCTTCAACGACTGCTGCTTCTTCGACATCAGCTCGAGGATCAGCAAAGCGGGGATGAAGCCGTTGTCGCAGTAGAAGTTGTCGCGGAAGTAGTAATGCCCGGTGACCTCGCCCCCGAACACCGCATTCAGCTCGCGCATGCGGCCCTTGAAGAACGCGTGACCGACGCGATTCATCACCGCCGTGCCGCCATACCTCGCCGCCACGTCCTTGACGGCATAACTGGCGCGGAGATCGTAGACGATCGTCGCGCCGGGCTCCTTCAGCAGGAACGCCTCGGCCAGCAGCGCCGTGACGAAATCGCCTGGAATGAACTCGCCGTCTTCGTCGATGAAGAAGCAGCGATCGGCGTCGCCGTCCCAGGCGATGCCGATCTCCGCGCGCGTCGCTTTCACCCGCGCGACGATGTCGAGGCGGTTTTCCTCGATCAGCGGATTGGCTTCGTGAGTGGGGAAGGTGCCGTCGATCGTGAAGCACAAGCTGTCGACCTTGCACGGCAGCGTCTTGAAGAGCTCAGGCGCCGCCAGCCCCGCCATCCCGCAGCCCGCATCGAGGACGACCTTGAATGGCTTGATGATGGAGGAGTCGATGAAGCCGAGCACATGCCTGGCGTACCCGTCGAGAATCGTCCGTTGGGACAGACCTCCGGGCGTCGCCGCAGCGGGCGGGTATGCGGTTGCCGGCAATCATGTCGCGAATATCGGAGATGCCCTCGTCACCGCTGAGAGGGTGATTCCCGCGGCCGACCATCTTGCAGCCGTTGTACTGCTTGGGATTGTGTGACGCCGTGATCTGCGCGCCGCCGTCGAGGTCGTCGGTCGCGACGGCGTAATAGATCATGTCGGTCGCGATCATCCCGTAGTCGATGACGTCCGCGCCTTGCTCACGCGCGCCGGCGATGAACGCCGCGGCCAGGCTCGGCGACGACATCCGCATGTCGCGTCCGACGCCGATCCGTTTCGCCTTGAGATACGCGACGAAGGCGCGGCCGATCTGGTGAAAGATCTGCTCGTCGAGCTCTGCCGGATAGAGACCGCGAACGTCGTAGGCTTTGAAAATTTGTGGGTTCATAAGCGGCTGTATTCCGCGATGGAAGTGGTGTCCCCGAGCACGCCACCGCGCAGCGTGGCGTGGCGGCCGATCAGTCCCGATCGGCCGATGATGGCGTCTGTCACTGTAGCCCCGCGGCCCGATGCGGGAGCCTGCCCACACGATGGCGCCGGACACGTTGGCGCCGGCGTCCACTTCGCAGTCCTGTCCGAGCACCGTGTAGGGTCCGAGCCGCGCCCCGGCTTTCACAACGCAGCCGTCATCGACGAACAGCGGCCCTTCGAGGCTCGCGTCGGCGTCGACGCGCGCCGTCGGCGCAACCCACGCCACGCCGGGCCGGCCATTGAACGGAGGCATCGAATAGCGTCCGTCCATGATGTCGCGGTGCACCTGCATGTATTTCTCCGGCGTGCCGATGTCGATCCAGTAGTCGCGGTAGATCGACGCGAGAAACGTCTCGCCGCGTTCGATGAACGACGGAAAGAAGCTTCGCTCGATCGACCACGCGACGTCCGCCGGAATGCGATCGAACGTCTCCGGCTCCAGCACGTAGATGCCGGCGTTGATGGTGTTGCAGGTGATTTCTTCGGCCTTCGGCTTCTCGAGAAAGCGCAGGATGTTGCTGGCAGGGTCGGTCTCCACGAGGCCGTAGGCGGTCGGGTTGTCGACCGGCGTCAGCACGATGGTGGCCCGTGCCCGGCGGCCGCGATGAAAATCGATAAGGCCGCGCAAATCGACCTGGGTCAGCACGTCGCCGTTGAAGACGACGATCGTGTCGCGCACTCCCTGCGCCGCGTACCGTACGGCGCCGGCGGTGCCGAGCGGCGTCGGCTCCACGACGTAGCGGATCTTGATGCCGGCGTCGCGCCCATCGCCAAAGACCTCTTCGATGCGATGGGGCTGGTAGTTCAGGCTGAGGATCACCTCGTCGATTTCCGGCACCTGCTTGATGAGATCGAGCTGATAGTGGAGAAACGGCCGGTTGAAGATCGGAACGATCGATTTCGGTCCGTGAATGGTCAGCGGGCGGAGCCTCGTGCCCTGGCCGCCGACGAGAAGAAGCGCCTTCATATCGACCCGTGATGATACTGCATTACAATTGGGCCAGACCGTGCGCCCCACCATCAATCTGCCCAACGCGCTGACCGCGACGCGCATCTTTCTGGTGCCGCTGCTCGTTGTCGTGCTGCTGACGAACTTCGAAGGCCGTCTCGTCTTCGGCGTGCGCAAAGAACTGATCGGCGCGGCGATTTTTGGACTGGCCTCGCTCACTGACTGGCTCGACGGCTATCTGGCCAGGCGCCGCAAGCAGGTCACGACGCTCGGGCAGATGATCGACCCGATCGCCGACAAGCTGCTGACGTCGGCGGCGTTCATCTCGCTGATCCAGATGGGTCTCGCGCCGGCCTGGATGATCGCGGTCATCATCGGGCGCGAGCTCGCGGTGACCACGCTTCGCGGCATCGCCTACGCGCGGGGCGTCGTCATTCCGGCATCGCCCCTTGGCAAAGTGAAAATGGTGGCGCAGGTCGTCGCGATTCTGGCGCTGATTCTGGGTGAGGAAGAGCGCCTGCAGCCGCTCGGCACGCTCGGCTACGCGGCGCTATGGGTCGTGGTGGCAACCGCGCTGATTTCGGCGGCCGATTACTACCGCCGCTTCAGCCAGATTCCCGCGAAAGTCGCGTCGTTCCCGCAGGTCGAACGCCCGCGTAAGGCTAGCTAGTAGCTAGCGAATAGGCGCGATCAGATCGCCGTGCAGATACGGCGTCTCTCGAGGCGACGACCTGCACGGTCGCATCTTCTGCCCGCACCGCCACCACCAGGACCTCTCCAACTTCAACGAGCGGCGTGTTGCGGGCCTGGGCGACAAACGCCGGCGATCGTCCGGTCATGTCGACGTGCTGGTCGCGCTTGTCCCGGAAGACGAGGTACCGCTGGCCCAGGACGACGCCGGCGTTCGCGCCGCGATCGATCGTCATGACGTTGCCTGGCGCTGCGCTGTGGAGCCCTTCGATGCCGGTGACGATGTGCCCCATGTTTTCATACTGCGGCGTCGTGCCGGGCAGGGGACGGGCGGCAATGGTCGGCGCCACGAACGGTTCGAGATAATCGTCGAACATGATCGCCTCACACGCATGGATCACCAGGGCGGTGGACACCATCGTGTCGACACCAAGAATCTGGACCCACCCCGAGGTGTGAATCGTCGGCTGCGGCGTCGGTCCTGTCACGGTCACCTGCGGTATCACGCGACGGACGAAAAATCGCTGCCCAGGCTGCAGCCCGGCATTCGCGCCTCCGCTGATGACCAGGGTATCGCCAGGGCCGAACAGTTCGCGGATGGCAGGGTCCTGGACGCCCACCACGCGAAGAGGAGGCTCGTTGGTCTTGTCTCGTTTTGTCGTCAGCAGCGCAGGCGCGCAGGCCACGTCGTTGAAGGCCCAGGCCGGCGGCGGCACGAGCTGAGTGTCGGCGGAGGGAGCCGGCGGAGCCTGAGCGAAGGCAGGCACAGCCACCAGAGTGAAAAACAGCGCACACGCAGACGCACGGTTACGCATACGGAAGTCCTTAAGGGAGCGTAGGTTACAACCCTGCCGGAGCGTCGTTCGCGAGGCTCGAGATACGGCAGAGCTTCGGCTGTCTTATCGGACTTTTTGGGGGTTTCCGCTAGCCGCGGCTATCCTTCGACAACGGCGCCGAGCTTCAGCTCCTGCTTGAGCCGGTCGACGCGCCGCGTCGTTTCTTCCAGATACTCGCTTTTCTCGAATTCCTTCAACAGGCGCTCGTAATACGGGAGCGCTTCGGCCTTCTTGTTGGTTTTTTCGAGGGTCTCGCCCAGGTGGAAATAGAGAGAGTCCTTGCGGGTGTATTCGGGGTCCGTTTCCAACACGTGGCGATAGCGCGGCTCGGCCCCGGTATACAGACGAATACTCAGATAGAAATTCGCCACGATCATGTCCGCGTCCGACAGCCGATCCCTGGCCTCGCGCAACCGCTGCTTCACCTGGTTGATCAGCGGGCTGTTGGGATATCGATCGACGAAGGTCTGAAATTCCTTGATCGCTTCTCTCGTCTCGGTCTGGTCGCGCTGCGGGCTCAGCATCTGGTTGAAGTGCACCATGCCGAGCTGCATCTGCGCGTAGTCAGCCCTCGGATTGGTCGGATAAAACGCCAGAAACTCACGAAATTCGTTCTGCGCGTAGACGTACGAGGCGGTGTTGTTTTCGCCGAGAAACGTGTCTCCGACACCAAGCTTCGCGTCGGCACGCAGAGGGCTCTGCGGATACGACTCGAGCAATTCGGAGAAGTAGGTGCGCGCCTTGGTCCACGATTTTTCTTTAAGCTCGGCATTCCCGCGATCGAGCAGAATCTGGTCCGCCTCACCGGGTCCGGCGGTCACGGGAGCATTGGAGGCACAGCCGGCGATCAGGACCGCCAGTAAGAGCAGAGGGCAAAGGGCAAAGGGCAGAGACTGCGATCGTTTCATTTCGTAAGCCACCGATACTGCTGGTCGAGGCCGTTCTCGAGGGTCACTCGCGGGCTGAACTCGAGGTCGCGGCGCGCGGCCGATGTGTCGGCGTAGGTGTGGCGCATGTCGCCTTTCTGCTCCGGTTCGCGCCGAACCTCAATCGTCTTCCCGGTCACATTCCGTATCAAATCGAGGACGTGGTTCAACGTCACTCGCGAACCACCACCAATATTGTACACGCTGCCAGGGCGGCCCTGAACCGCCGCCGCCATGTTCGCCGCCACGATGTCGGCCACGAACGTGAAGTCACGGGTCTGCTCGCCATCACCGTACATCGTGATGGGCGTGCCGTCTCTCGCGGCGGTCAGAAAGCGCTGAAACGCCATATCAGGCCTCTGTCGCGGCCCATACACCGTGAAATAGCGCAGCGACACTGCGGGCACGCCATGATTGGCGCAATACAAATTGCCGAGATGCTCTCCTGCCAGCTTCGTGACACCGTAAGGGGAGAGCGGCTGTAAATACGTGTCTTCGCGCATCGGCAGCGGTACGTGGTTGCCGTAAACCGATGAGCTCGAGGAGTACACGTATTTTTGGATCGGCATCCGTGCGACCGCCTCGAGCAGGCGCTGAGTCGCCTGGATGTTGTCCCTGATATAGACGTCGAAGTCGCCTCCCCAGCTTTTCCGAACACCGGCCTGGCCCGCCAGATGGAATACGTGGGTCACGCCGGTCAGGAGCGCGGTGAGATCGACATCCTGAAGCGCCGCTTCCACGAAATTGAATCCCGGCCGCCCTTTCACGGTGCCAAGATTCGCTTCCTTGATGGCGCGAGAGTAGTAGTCGGTGAAGCTGTCGATGCCCGTGACGCTCGCACCCGAATCGAGCAGCGCGGCAGACAAATGCGATCCGATGAATCCGGCCGCGCCGGTGACCAGCGCCCTCATTCCAACAGACCTCGAATGTAATCGGGCAGCCGGCACGGCCGCCCGGTCGTGTCGACGGCCGCATGAACGGTGCGGCCGATGGCGTTGACGGTTGCATCGATGGGCCGGCTGATCTCATACGCAAACTCGACGCGCGCCGGAGACAACAACCTGCCTCGCGTCGTGACCACCAGCTCATCGTCATAGCGCGCCGGCGACTTGTATTCGCAGTGCGCCTCGATGACTGGCAGGCCGATACCCGACGCTTCCATCTCTCGATAGCTGCGGCCAATCGAGCGAAGCAGCTCGCATCGGCCGATTTCAAACCACGTGAAGTAGTTGGCGTGGTAGACGACGCCCATCTTGTCGGTCTCGGCGTAACGGACGCGAATATTGATGGTTTGAGGGGTCTGTGCGGTCATCAGGACGCGACTGCCGCCGCGGCGTCTTTGAGAGCCTTCGTCGCTGCGGTGGGATCGGGCGCGTTGAAGATCGCTGAGCCGGCGACGACGATCTCCACACCCGCGTCGACGGCGCGAGCGATGTTCGACAGGTCGATGCCGCCGTCGATCTCGATAGCCGCGGCGGTGTTTCCGGCGCGGTCGAGAAGTTCGCGTATCGCGGTCACCTTGCGCAGGCTTCTCGGAATGAATTTCTGCCCCCCGAACCCCGGGTTCACCGACATCACGAGAATGAAGTCGACGTCGCCGGCGATTTCCTCCAACGCCGACACGGGAGTCGACGGGTTGAGCACCGCGCCGGCCTTGATGCCCAGGCTTTTGATCAGCGCGATGGTCCGGTGCAGATGCGGCAACACCTCGACGTGGACCGACAGCATATCGGCGCCGGCCTCGACGAACGCTTCGGCGTACTTGTCTGGATCGGTGATCATCAGATGCACGTCGAGCGGCACTCGAGCCACGCGCTTGATGGACCTGACGACCGGCGGGCCGATGGTGATGTTCGGGACGAAGTGCCCATCCATCACATCGACGTGGATCAAATCGGCGCCGCCTTTTTCGGCGGCCGCGATGGCCGAGCCCAGGGCGGCAAAATCCGCAGACAGAATCGACGGCGCAATACGGACGGGTTTACCGCTCAACGGCTGACCTCCAGCGAAATCGGATCGCCTGCCGCGATTTGAAAACCCGCGGCCGGGAACTGGCGAAGCACGATACCCGCGGGGACTCCCGGATAGGGCAGCTCGCCGACGATGGTGACTCGAAATCCTCGAGCGCGGAGCAAGTCGACCGCACGCGATCCGGCCACGCCGATCAGATCAGGCATCACGTAATTGTGGCTGCGCTCGCCGCGATTGACGAGCAGCGCGACCTCGGTGCCCCTCGCGCTGCCAGGCGGCTCCTGCGCGATGATCGTGCCGCTCGGGAAATCGGACGATCGCACTTCTGCGAGTGACGTGACGGCCAGTCCGTCCTGCTGCAGCCGCAGCTGCGCGGCGCGCTCCGACTCGCCCGTCAACGTTGGAATGGTCGTAATTCTCGGCCCCTGGCTCATCCACACGCGGACGCTGCGTTGGCGGCGGGTGACGGCGCCTGCCGCCGGCTCCTGCAGCGCGATGCGGCCGGCCGGAACTTTCGGATCCAGACGCCCGCTCTGGTCGACGGTCAGGGCGAGACCGGCATCCTGCAGCTGTGCCGTGGCTTCGGCGACTGTGCGATTGCGCAGATCAGGAACGGGCACCTCGCGGACGCGCAACGCGACGCGCATCGCCGTGACGGCAAAAAGCACATACGTGGCGACCAGGCAGGCGGCAATCGCAAACAGCCGCCCGGCGCTCCACATTCGGTTCCTGAACTGCATCTCGAAGAGCCCTATTTTACACGGCGCAGGACAGCGCCGTAGAAGGCCTCGAGGCCATGTTCTCGAGGGGACGTGCGCAGGACACCGCCTTCATCGATCACAGGGGCGAGCGCGTCGAAGTGCGCCGGTTTGTCGGTCCGTAAATCGACTTTCGCAAAATCTGAATTGCCGGCGAGAAAACTGGCCACGACTCGATCGTTTTCTTCAGGCTCGCTGGAGCAGGTGGCATAAACCAGGCGGCCACTGCTGCGCACCGCCTCGGCGGCGTGCCGCAGCATCGTCAACTGAGCGCTCGCCAGCGGCGCGAGATCATCCTCTGCGCGACGCCACCGAATGTCCGGATCGCGCCGCACCGTGCCGAGGCCCGAGCACGGCGCATCGACGAAAACCACGTCAAATGCCGGCCCGAACGGCAGCCCGGCCTCCAGATCGGCCTGAACGACACGCACGTGTTGTGCGCCGCTTGCGCTGACGGTCTCGCGCAGCAGCTGCACGCGTGCGCCGCGGACGTCGGCGGCGACAATTTCGGCGCGATCTCCGGCCATCGCCGCCATCGCCGTGGTCTTGCCGCCGGGAGAAGCGCACGTATCGAGCACCCGCATGCCCGCTTCAGGAGCGCCGAGCAACGCCACGAGCTGCGATGCTTCATCCTGAAGAACAAATTGTCCCGTGCCGGCAAGCGGCGTGCGCAGCGGATTGCCGCTGGTCACGATCAGGCCGTCGGGCGCAAAGCGCGCGGGCTCGACGCTGACGCCATGCCCTGCCAGCGCGCGCACGAGCGACTCGCGGTCGGTCTTCAAACGGTTCACGCGAAGCGTGAGCGGCGGCGGAATGTTGTTGAACTGCTCCCACGCTTCGGCTCCATCGAATCCGTACCGCTCCAACCACCGGTTCGCGAGCCATGCGGGGTGCGAGAGCGAGACTTCAAGGTAGGGAAGCGGATCGCCTGCCGGTGGCCGCAATGGCAGCGGCAGCCTGTGCGCATTTCGCGAAATCGCCCGCAGCACGGCATTCACAAGTCCCGCGGCGCTCGTTTTGCGCGCGCGACGCGTCATGGCCACCGCGTCATTGACCGCGGCCGAAGCCGGCACACGATCGAGGTGAAGCAGCTGATACGCCCCAAGCCGCAGAATCTGCAAGACCTCGAAATCGAGCTTCGACAGCGGACGCTTGGAAAAATGCTCGATGAGATAGTCGAGCTGGCGCTGCCAGCGCAGAGTGCCGGTGACCAGGTCGGTCGCGAGCGCGCGATCGCGCTCGTCCTGCAAGTGTGGGGCGGACAGCCGCAAGCGCCGCCGGCAGGTCGGCGCGGCCGGCATTCACATCGCGAAGCGCGGTGAACGCCGCCGCGCGCGCGGGCGCGATCATGACGCAATTCGAGAAGACACGAACCTGGCACCGGGCTCGATGCGTCTTCCAGCCAGGAACTCGCGGGCCGTGACGGGGCGCCGGCCCTCTCGCTGGAGCATCAGCAACCGAACCACGCCGACACCTGCCTGGACCGCGAAGCGATCCGGACGGGCGTCCAGCACCGTGCCCGGGTCGATATGCGGCCCGTGTCGTTCGCCTTCGACTTCCGATCGAAGAAGAATGGTTCGCTCGCCCTGAAGATCCGAGTAGGCGTGCGGCCATGGATGGAGACCGCGAATCTGATTGTGAATGTCGCGCGCCGGCCGCGACCAGTCGATGATGCCGTCTGTCTTCTCGATCTTGTGGGCGTAGGTCGCCTCGGATTCGTCCTGCGGCGTCTCGGAGGCGCGTCCCTCGGCGATGGCGTCGACGGCCTCGACGAGCAAATCCGCGCCGAGCCGCGCGATGTCGTGCTCGACGTCCGCGCTCGTTTCGTCATCGCCGATTGGGCGCGTCGCTTTCGCGATCATCGGCCCGGCGTCGAGCGCTTTGACGACGCGCATGATGGTCACGCCGGTTGCTGTCTCGCCCGCCATCACCGCTCGATGAATCGGCGCCGCGCCGCGGAATTTGGGCAGCAGTGAGGCGTGAACGTTGATGAGGCCGAGCGTCGGAACCGCGAGCACGGCGTCGGTCAGGATTTTTCCGTAGGCCGCGACGACGCCGAGATCGGCGTCAAGCGAGCGGAACGTATCGAGAAACGCTCTCGTCACGCAGCCGCTGTGGCTGCAGGACCGTCAATCCAAGCCGTTCCGAGAGCTGCTTTACGGGGGAGGCCTGCGAATGATGGCCGCGCCCACGGGCGCGATCGGGCTGTGTGACGACGCCCACCACCTGATGCCGCGATCGATGCAGCGCTTCGAGCGTTGGAACAGCGAAATCCGGAGTGCCGAAGAACACAACTCGAAGAGGCGCGACCGGCGTCACCATTTTCCCGCGCGAGCCATTTTGCGGATCTTCTTGACGATGAGATCGCGCTTGATGCCGCGAACCCGGTCGAGAAAGAGCTTGCCGTCGAGGTGATCCATTTCGTGCTGAAAGGCGCGCGCGAGCAGCTCCGTGGCTTCGACCGTGCGCATCGCTCCCTGGCGATCCAGGCCGCGAATGACCGCTCGCATCGGCCGCGCGACCGTCGCATTGAAGCCGGGAACGCTGAGGCACCCTTCTTCCTCGAGCTGCATCCCTTCGAGCTCGACGAACTCGGGATTGATGAACACCATCAGGTCGTCGGGCTTGCGTCCGAGCGACAGATCGACGACGAAGATGCGAAGCGACGCGCCGATCTGCGGCGCCGCCAGGCCGATGCCGGGCGCCGCATACATGGTCTCGATCATGTCGTCGATGAGCTTCTGGATGTCGGGGGTCAGCTCGCCCACGTCTGCCGCTCGAGCCTGCAGCGGCGGCTCGCCGAACCTCAGAATCGGGCGAATCACGATCGTCGGGTGGAAAACCTCGCCTGCAGCCGATCTGTGGCGGTGGCGTAGTTGCGCTGGATCTCGCCGAGCGAATCGCCGCTGAACTTCTCCAGAAACGCATCAGCGAGCACAAGGCTCACGACAGCCTCGCCCACGACGGCCGCGGCGGAGATCGCGCAGACGTCGCTCCGCTCGATAACGGCCGGCGCGGCGGCCATGCCGGCGAGATCGACCGAGCGTAAAGGCTTCATGAGCGTCGCGATGGGCTTCATGAAGCCGGAAACCCGCAGGTCCTCGCCGTTGGTCACACCACCCTCGAGGCCGCCGGCGTTGTTCGTGGGGCGCGCGACGCCGATAGGCGGCTTCGTGCGGCTGGGCGCGGGGACGATTTCGTCGTGCATTTGTGAGCCGGGCACCGATGCGGCGTTCGGTCCGATGCCGATGCCCACGCCCTTGATCGCCGGAATCGACATCATCGCCTGCGCAAGGCGGCCGTCGAGCTTGCGATCCCAGTGCACGTAGCTGCCCAGACCAACCGGCAGGCCGCGCGCGATCACCTCGAAGGCGCCTCCGGCCGTGTCGCCGGCGTCGCGGCAGCGATCGATCTCCGCAATCATGCTGACTTCCGCGTCGAGATCGGCACAGCGCAGCGCCGAGTCGGACCCGATGTCGCGAGCCGCTTCGAACGTGACGCGCAGAGGAGAGTCGAGTCCGACGCCGTTGACGCGATACACGTGGCTCACGATCTCGACGTCGAACATCCTGAGCAGCTGGCGCGCGATGGCGCCTGCGGCCACGCGCGCGGCGGTCTCGCGCGCGCTCGCGCGCTCGAGCACATCGCGAATGTCGGTGCGATCGTACTTGATGGCGCCTGCGAGATCGGCGTGCCCGGGACGAGGCCGTGTCACGACGGGCCGGAGCGTTCCAGAGGCGCCTGCCGGCGCCTCATCCTCCGCATGCATCGTCTGCTGCCAGTTCTCCCAGTCCTTGTTGCGAATCAGCAGCGAGATCGGCGAGCCCAGCGTTTCGCCCGCTCGCACGCCGGACAGAATCTCGGCTTTGTCGGATTCGATCGCCATGCGCCGCCCGCGCCCGTACCCGCCCTGGCGCCGCTTGAGCTGCTCGGTGATGGCGTCGAAATCGATATGCAGTCCGGCCGGCATGCCTTCGAGTATCACGACCAGCCCTTTGCCGTGGGACTCGCCGGCGGTGAGAAAACGCAGCATTGCCTCGTCATTCTATACGAAGTTTCTGCGCTCTCCCGCCGCGGACGGGCGCGATCTCGCCCATTCTCGCGGGCGAGCCGATTGCAATGGTGCATGCGCGTATGACGACAACCCTGATCGCTGATCGGTTCGTCGTGCGCGCTGCGGGTCCTGCGCTCGACCTCGCAACAGGCGCGCGCGTACGCCTCCGCATCGAGCCTGCCGGCACGCGTGCGGCGCAGCAAGCGTGGACCGACGCGTGCACACGCGCGCATGCCGAAGGCACACTCGTTGATTTTGGATTCATCGGCTGTGGGGATCGTTTCGAAGCGCGACCGCAGCGCGGAGAATCATCGTCGTCTCGACGCGCGAAGGAAACGACTGAGATCGTCGAGTGGCTCGACGAAGCACGGCCGTCATCGTCAAGGGTTCTGCAGGTCGCGGAGCTCCCCGACATCCGGGCAGTGCGGCAGCGCGGGTTCGTGCCGTGCGACACTGCGCTGCTGGACGATCCCGCCTGTTGCGGGGATGCGCGCGCAGTACTTTCGGGACGCTCGGTGGCGCTGCTCGATTCGCGAGGTTCCCCGGTGCGCGCGGCACTCGCATTGCTCAGCCTGGCGGGGTGTCGCGTTCGAGATTTCCGCCTTGTTGCCCTGCGCCGCGAATCCCCGCGCGCCCACGTCATGGCGGCGGCTGAAGGGCGCGCGACGTACGGGGGAACGCCACGATTGCTGGACGCGCGAGCGGGCAGGTTGATCGCCGAAGTGGAGCGACTGACGCTGCGAGGCCGACACGCAGCCGCGGAGCGGACACTTCGCGAAGCGATTGCCGCGTTCGATCGGCGCAGCGATGCGCGCCGCGCCGGCGCCGCCGAACTCACACTCGGACGTCTACTGCTGGGCCGCGGGCGCGCTGCGGAAGCGAAATCCATGTTTGCCGAGGCGCACGAGCGATTTCAGCGCGAGCGGGCTGTTGGAGAATCGCTCGAGGCCCTCGTGTTTCTCGGCCTTGCCCAAACCGATCTCGCGCACCTGACTGATGCGGAGCAGACATGCCGCGTCGCGTACTCGGCCGCCTCCGCGCTCGGTTCCGAAGCGGTGTTGTTTCCAGCACTCGCGCTCGTGCGTTCGTTGATCTGGCAGGGACGGCATGCAGACGCGCGGTCGATTCTGGATGCGGTTGCGCCCGTGGGAGACACCGAACAATGCGCGAGATATTGGTGCCTGGCAGCACGGCTGCGAATCGCGGCCGATGCGGTAGCCGACGCATGGCGCTCGGTCGAGCGCGCCCGGCCACCTTCATCAGGTCTAACTTCGGTCATCGAATCCGTGGTGTGCGAGTGCGAGGCGGCCGTGCAAGGCAGGCTTGGCGACGCCGAGGCGCTTCGGATTCACGTCGCCAATGGTCTGGCCGCCGCCCGTCGCGCCCGGCTCCCGCTCCAGGCGATCAAACTCCGCCTCACCTACATCGAAGGGCTTCACCGGGCAGAACGATTTGCCCAGGCACGAACAGCCGCGCGTCATCTCGCCGACATTCGCGGCCGCGCGGTGCCGCCGCTGCTGAAATCACGCATCGAGTCAGTGCTCGGCGCGCTCAACAAGCCACCGGCCGTACGCGAGACGACGTTTCCTTTTCAGCGCGTCTCGCGCCACTGGCGACGTGGATGATCTCGACGGGCTGCGCGAATTGCTGGCCAGTGCCCATCACAATGGCGACGAGACCGCCGTGCTCGCACACGCGGCGCAGGCGATTCGTCGCCATACACATGCGCTCGGCGTTGCCATCTTCGGCCGGAGCGACACCTCGCCCAGGACGCTTGCGTCCTCAGGAACTGCGAGCTCTACCGCTGCGCGGCGCGCGATTGACGTCGGCCAACCCATCCGGCCGGAACGGTCTCCCACTGGCGTAGAGGCAGCCGTGCCAATCCAATACCTCGGACGCACGCTGGGGGCTGTCGCCATGCGCTGGAGCATCGAAGGGCCTGAGAATGCTGAGCGTGCGCTGGCATTCTGCGGAGCGGCTGCCGCCGTGTGCGCTCCGCTCGTGTACGTGCTGATCGAGCGGCAGGACGCGCCGGCGACCACCGAAGCGGCGTTCGATCTGGTGGGCACGAGCCCCGCCATCGAGCAAGTGCGCAAAGCCATCGCCCGCGCGGCGAATGCGCCGTTCACGGTGCTCATCGAAGGAGAGAGCGGATCGGGGAAGGAGCTTGTGGCGCGGGCCATTCATCGAGCCGGCAGCCGGCGCGAGCGCCGGTATTCGGCCTTCAATTGCGCGGCGATGCCCGAAGATCTCGTCGACGCCGAGCTGTTCGGTCATGCGAAGGGCGCATTTACCGGCGCGGCAACCGAGCGGCTCGGGCTGTTCGAGAGCGCCGAGGGAGGCACGGTGTTTCTGGACGAGGTAGGTGAGCTGTCGGCGCGGGCTCAGGCCAAGGTCCTGCGCGTCCTGCAGGAGGGGGAGATTCGTCGCATCGGAGAGAACTTCACGAGGCCGTTCGACGCGCGCCTCGTCGCTGCGACGAATCGCCCGCTGCGTGGCCTGGTGGACGCGGGACGGTTCCGGCAGGACCTGCTGTACCGTCTCGACGTGATTCGCATCAACGTGCCGCCGCTTCGCGAGCGCGTGGAAGACATCCCGCTGCTCGCGGCGCGATTCTGGCGGCAATCGGCGGACCGCATCGGCAGCAAAGCGGTCCTGGCACAGAGCGCCGTTTGCGCGCTCGCGCGATATGATTGGCCTGGCAACGTTCGAGAGCTTCAAAACGTTCTCGCCGCGCTCGTCGTCGCGGTTCCGCAGCGCGGTGTCGTCAGCGCATCGGAGTTGCCGGCCGCGATCGCGCGAGCTGCGCACGTGTCGTCGCACGAATCGCTGGAGCACGCGCGAATCAAGTTCGAAGAGCGATTCGTCCGCGCGGCGCTCGCTCGAGCGGCGGGGCATCGCGGCCAGACGGCCGCGGCGCTTGGATTGAGCCGTCAGGGTCTTGCGAAGCTGATGCAGCGCCTTCACCTCGATGCATAGATACCTCGTCCGCCGGCTGCTGCTCACCATCCCCGTGCTCCTCGGTGTGGCGACGCTGGTGTTCTCCCTCATCCACTTCATTCCCGGCGATCCCGCTCAGGCGATGCTTGGCGAAGGCGCCGCGCCGGAGGACGTCGCGCAGCTCCGTGCGCGGCTTGGCCTCGACCGGCCACTCCTCGTGCAGTACGGGTCGTTTCTTCAAGGGTTGGCACACGGCGATCTCGGCGTGTCGCTGCGGAACGATCAGCCGGTGCTGCAGCAGATTGTCGAACGCATGCCGGCGACCGCGGAGCTGGCGTTCGCGTCGATGGCCGTCGCCGTGCTCATCGCGCTGCCGCTCGGCATTATTGCGGCCGTCTGGCGGGGCACAGCCGTCGACTACGGCGCGATGACGCTCTCACTTGTCGGCATCTCGATACCGAACTTCTGGCTGGGGCCGCTGCTTGCGATCGTCTTCGCCGTCGAGCTCGGCTGGCTGCCGGTTGGCGGACGGGGGACGCTCGCGCATCTGGTGCTTCCGGCGGTCACCCTCGGAGCGGCGCTCGCGGCGATCCTCGCGCGCATGACGCGCGCGAGCCTGTTGGAGGAGCTGCGGGAGCCCTACGTGCTGGCCGCCCGCGCGAAAGGCGTATCCCGCACGCGCGCCATCCTGCATCACGCGTTTCGCAACAGCCTCATTCCCATCGTCACCATCCTCGGCTTGCAATTCGGCGTCGTGCTCACCGGAGCCGTCATCACCGAAACGATCTTTGCGTGGCCCGGCATCGGCCGCTTGTTGATCCAGTCGATCAGCTTTCGCGACTACCCGACGGTGCAAGGCTGCGTGCTCCTGATCGCCGTTACCTACGTCGGCGTCAACCTGATCACCGATTTGACCTACGGCTTCCTCGATCCGCGCATTCGGGTGGATCGGCCGTGATCAAAGTCGGCGCGGCGATCGTGCTGCTGACCGTGATCGGCGCCATCATCGCCCCATGGGCCGTCCCGTACGATCCAGCAGGGCAGGAGCTCGCGCTGCGTCTCGAACGGCCGAGCCTGCAGCATCCGTTCGGCCTCGACGAGCTGGGCCGCGATATTTTTTCGCGCGTGCTCGCCGGCGCGCGCATCTCGTTGTTTGTCGGTCTGACTGTCGTGGGCATCTCGTCGGTTGTCGGCGTCCTGCTCGGCTCGATCGCGGGATACTTCGGCGGCTGGCTCGACGATGTGATCAGCCGCACGATCGACGTGCTGCTCGCGTTCCCCGGAATCCTCCTGGCGATTGCGCTGGTGGCGGTGCTTGGCCCAAGCCTGTCCAACGTCGTGATGGCGTTGTCCGTGATCGGCTGGGTTGGCTACGCCCGCCTCGTCCGAGGGCAAGTGCTCAAGGCGCGCGAACTGGAGTTCGTGCAGGCTGCGCGCGCGCTTGGCGCGGGGACGTCCCGCATCCTGCTTCGTCACGTGGTGCCGACGACAATGCCGGCGGTGATGGTGCAGGCAACCCTCGGGATGGCAGGCGCCATTCTTGCGGAGGCCTCGCTGAGCTTTCTTGGCCTCGGCGTGCAGCCGCCGACGCCAAGCTGGGGGACGATGCTCAACGGCGGCCGGCTGCACCTGCTTGATGCGCCCCACCTGACGATCTTCCCGGGCGCAGCCATCGCAGCGCTGGTACTCGGGTTCAATTTTCTCGGAGATGGTTTGCGCGACGCGCTCGATCCGAAGCGCTATCGAGCCTGAAGCCGGCGCGCGACCGCGCGCACGAGAGGATGGTTCGGATCTTTCTCCACGGCACGCTGGAGCGTCGCGAGCGCGTCTTCGGTCTCACCCGCCCGCCATTGCGCGTCCGCCATCCGGGCAAGCAAGGATGCGTCACTCGTGCGGAGCGCATCCGATCGCCGATACCACGCGACCGCCGCTGTTGCGTCGTTCAGCTGCATCGACAAATCAGCGATGCGCGCCGCGTGCAAAGCATCGTCTCGATCGTCGTCAACCAGGATTGAATACTTCACCAGCGCCTGGCGAGCTTCGTCCAGATGACCGAGACGCTGAGCGACCGAGGCGAAGTGGGGAAGCACCTCGGGATCGGTCGGAAGACGCTGCGACGCCTGCCTGAAGATCGCTTCTGCTTCTTCATGCCGCCCCGCAAGCATCAGCGCGCGGCCGTAGAGTCCGAGCGTCTCGCTGGTAGCGGTCGACTGCCCGGCGCCCACCTCGAGCGCTTCGAGCGCCTTTCGCAGATCGCTCGGATCCTCCCGTTCTTCCGCGGCATCGAGCCAGACCTGGCCAAGAGCCGCGTAGACACCCGGGTAGTCCTTGAAGCTCTCTGCCGCCCGTACCAGCGCGATCACGGCGCGCTCGCGATTGCCGGCACGCAGATATGCCCGGCCGACGGCGATCAAGCGCTCGGGCTTGATCGGATCGAGGGCATAGAGCGCTTCGAGCTGCTCGATTTCGTCGCGCGTGCGCTGCTGGAGCCGGTGCAGATCGGCGAGCTCTTCGCGAGCGGAAATGAACGCAGGGGCGAGGGCGATGGCGCGCTCGAACGCGGCGCGCGCGTCAGCGAGCTCTCCGCGGTCTTTCCGGCACAGGCCCAGCACGTAATAGGCCTCGTGGAAGCTCGGATTGAGCGTGATCGCCTGCTGGAGGGCCCCGATTGCCCGTGTGAGTCGTCCATCGCCGCGCGATGCGAGCGCAAGCTTGTAGAACAGCGTGGCAGAGTGGTCGTCGAGGCGGATGTATGCCTCATAGTTCTCGACGGCGTTCCCGTAACGATGGAGCGCCGTGTTGACGTCGCCCAGCTTTTCGAGGGTCCGGGTCGCGCCCGGATCGAGCTCCGCGGCCATTCGCAAGTCCCTCAGCGCCGCGGTGAGGGTCTCGGGCGTATCGCCGCGGCGCTGGTGCGCCTCGCCGCGCTTCAGGTACGCGAGCATGGAATCGCGCTTCAGCGCGATCGCTTCGCTGTAGGACTCGATGGCCACAAACGTCTGGCCGCGCCCGAGCGCCTCGTCACCCTGCACGATCAGCCGCCGGTATTCGCGATCGCGCTCGACCGCCTGGTCGGCCAGCAGCCCGGCCGCAGCCAGGCCGCCCAGCACGATGATGCCCGCGACGAGCTTTTTCACTGGGCCGATCGTAACAGGATCTCCACCGTTTGCCGCGGGAGGGCAAGGGGAACAATTGCGCCATTTCGGGGTCGAATCTGCCAGAACCTGCTATATTCGGGGGTACCCACGTGGCAGGAAATTTTTCAGCCAAACCGGCAGAAGCCATTGGATGGTCGTCCGAGGTCGGCAGTGGCGAAGCCGCACTCATCGAGCGGTGCATTGCCGGAGACGACCTCGCGCACGCGGCGCTCGTGTTCGAGCATCACCGTCTGGTGCTCGGGCTCGCCACCCATCTCCTGGGCGACCGTGAAGAGGCGCTCGATTTGTCGCAGGAGGTGTTCTTGCGGGTCTTCCGCACCCTCCACCGTTTCCGGGCGCAGTCGTCGCTGCGCACGTGGATCTTCCGGATCGTCGTCAACCAGGTGCGGAATCGGCAGCGCTGGTGGAAGCGCCGCCAGCGGGCCAATCAGATATCGCTCGACGAGCACATTCGCGATCACGGCGAGATGGTGCTGGGTGCCGATGCGTCGACGCCCGATCGCGAGCTCACTCGTAAAGAGATCGGCACGCGGCTGAAAACGGCGATTCAGAATCTGCCGTTCGAGCAGCGGACAGCGCTCGTGCTGCGGGAGATAGAAGGATTGAAGTACGAAGAAATCGCATTCTCGCTCGGATTGCCGGTGGGAACCGTCAAGTCGAGGCTTACCCGCGCGCGCCAGACGCTGCGGGCCCAGCTCGGAGACCTGCGATGCTGACCTGGAGCTGCGAGCAGGTGCGCGCGGAGCTGTCGGCCTTCTACGATGAAGAGCTGCCGGTCACCGCTCGCATTGCCATCCGCGATCATCTCGATCGATGCCCATCGTGCCGTCTCGAGGCCGACGATCTCGAGCTGATCGGCGACGCGCTGCAGGCGACGGCACGCGTGGAGGACGTCGCCGTGATGCCCGGCCTCAGCCGCCTCCAGGCCGACATTCTCGAGCGCTGGAATGCCGAAGAACGCGCGTCCTTCGGGCGCACGATTCGAAACCTCTTCGACGACCCCCGCCGTGCTTCTGCGAGCGTCGGCGTGTCGCTGGTCGCGTCGCTCTTTCTCGCGATGGCGGCCTTTGTCGTCGCGCAGAGTCCCATCCGCCATCCAGAGTCGCTGAAAGCCGCGATGACGCTGAGCTCGCGCGCCCGCACGGTCGACATCTATCTCCCGCAGGTCGAACTGCTGCCGCGCGCGTATGCCGAAGCGATCATGCCGGCGACGGTGATGAACCGCGACGACGAGGAGGTGGCGTTCGCCGCGCTGGTGACGGCGGACGGCTATCTCGAGGATGTGAAGTTGATTGGAGACCGTGTCGAAGGCCGGCGCAATCTGCCCACCCACGCGCAGCTATCGGAATTGCTCAACGCCGTCGCGACCGCGCGCTTCGAACCCGCTCGCGCCGCCGGCGCTCCCGTCTCGCAGAATGTCGTCTGGCTGGTCTCGCACACGACCGTGCGCGCGCCCCTGCGCGCCTACGTCCACGTGCGCGTCGACGGCTGGAAGATGCTCTAGCTTACGCTGTATACGAAAACGAAAAATGCACGCTGTAGCGTACCGTGGCGTGACGATACCCGTGACTGTCGTTATTCGTTTCTTCGTTACTTCGAGGGAGCATCCCCTCGCGCAGTCGCGGAGTTGTTTTTTGCGTCGTAGGCGCGGATGATGAGCCCCTTGGCGGCCTCTGCGCTGTCGAGCGTCAGCTCGAATTGCTCGGACCGGCCGTCGAAGATCCCGTCGCGCGGATAGATCACCTGCCAGCGCTGCGCGTCGAGCGAATATTCCACCTTCGAGATCGACGACCAGTCGTCGCGCACCTCGAACTCGATCGTGGTGCGCCCATTCACAGGGCGCGCGCTCGTCACGATGACAGCCGGAGGCCCGTTGTCGATGTCGAACGCCGAGCTCTCGAGCTCGCCTTCGAGCGTCGCCTCAGGCGTGTTCGAGGCGCCATCCGACGCCATCACTTTCACGACGTAGGTGCCGTTCGGCACGGAGGTCGTGTCCCAGACGAAGATCGCTTCCTCCAGGCCGCTCTTCAGCGATTTCCAGCCGGTGTCTCCTTCGCGACGATACAAGATCTCGTACCGCAGCTCGTCGTCGTTCGCGTCTTCGGCGCGCCACACGAACGTCTGCAACCCACGCTGGTACGCGCGGCGCCCGAGGGTCGAGCTTGCGCCGCCCGGATTCGGCGTCGCGCTCAGGATGCGGCGGTCGGGCGCCTGATCGTCGAAGCCCGCGATGTCCGGATCGCCGGTGGGGTAGGGCTTCTGAAACACTGTGCCCGCGGGATGTACCGTGAGGCTCGTTACCTTGGGCCGTAGATTACGCTGCACGTACGCCGCCGAAACCGATGTGAGCACAGGTGTGCCGGCTTTGCCGTTCAGCACCGCCTTCCACTGCAGGTACCGCGCGTTTGGGCTCTTGATCTCCTCGCCATTGGACGCGGCATACGGCCCGCTCCACGGGCTCCATGTATCGTCCGGCGTTGCCGTGTTGCCGGATCGCGTGAAGACGTCGATGCGGCTGCCTGCGGGGACCGACGCGCGCCAGCTGAGCGTGCCCCAATCGGCGACGGTCTGGGCATCGCGCACGAGCGACGTGTATGTGCCCTCCGATGCGCGCTGCGGCGAGAGCCTGAACACTTTTCCTGGATTCGATGTCGCGTAGATGATGTTGCCCTTCGCGTCACGCGCGAAGCCGGTCACCTGCTGCGCCGACGCCTGCATCAGCAGCGTGGCGGTGGTCGGATCGCCGGTCAGGCTGTAGAGCTTGCCGTTCCGCCCGGTGCCGACGATCAGGGCACCCGCGCTGTCGAGCGCGAGGTCGTAGGGTGAATCGTCCGCGGACTCCCAGAGGATGTCCCAGAGACCGTCGGGCTTGATGCGATAAATCGCGCCGCGCCCGCCTCGTCTATCCTCGCGCGCCGGAGCATCGGCCGATCCGACCGACGCACCGCCCGAGTCGACAACGGCAATCGCCGTCACTTCGGTCGTGACTGTCGGGACGGGCTCGCGCGTAGACGGGGGCGCGGGCTCCGATGGCGTCGACGCCGGCGGCTGGCTGGTCGAGCTCGTGCGCCCGCTCAACGCGGCGAGGTAGATGTTGCCCTGCGGATCGAGACGGATCGCGCGAATCTCCTGATGCGTCGAATCGAGCAGGAGGAACGCCTTGCCCGATTGATCGACGCGGAACAATCGTCCGGGCCCCTCCGTACCGGCCAGCAGCTGGCCATTGCGCTCGAACGTGAGCGCGATGACGTGGGTGGCCTTCGTCGCGTAGAACGGGCTGCCTTTGCCGTCCTGGGTGATTTTGTAGATCAGCCCCTTCTCGCCGGTGCCGGCGTACACGTTGCCCTGGCCGTCCAGCGCGAGACTCCAGATGTACTTGTCTTCAGGGTCGAAGAACGGCCCGCCCTTGCCGCTGCGGTCGATCTTGTAGATCCGCCCGTCTGGCGACGTCGCGGCGTAGAGCGAGCCATCGGGGGCCAGCGCGAGCGCGTGCACTTCGAGCTCGGTCGTGTCGAAGAACGTCGCGATCTTGCCGGCGCTGTCGATCTTGAAGACCTTCCCCTCGTTGCCGCTGCCCACGTAAATGGACCCATCCGGCGCCACCGCCATTGCCCAGAGAAACGGGGAGGTGGTCTCGGCGACGAGCTCGGTCGCTGGTCCGAGCACGAGACGGCCATGCCCGTCGACCGACAGGTTCTCGACCTCGCCGCGGAGAAAGTCATTCAGCGTGGCCGTCTGCCAGAAGACCGGCTTCGAGGCGGTGAGTGTGACGGCCGAAGCCGCAGCTACAGTGAGTACGAAGAGACTTCGCAGCAATAAACGCATTCGATGCTTACTCGATGTTGACGGTCAGCACGCGCGACCCGACGACCGCATACTCGGTCGGCAGGTTCCATTCGCCGAGCGTGGAGTTCCGAAGCGGAATGAAGTCGCCCGTGCTGCGGTCGGCCTCGAGCACGCCGAGCACCGACGGCGGCAACGACGACAGCGGCTCTCCGCGGACCACCGCACCCGAGTCGGACGCGAGCAGGCGCACATAGAGCCGATTGTTTTTTCGCAGGGTGTTGAGCGCGCGCATCAGCTGCGGCACGCTGCGCGGCTCGGACGGCTGCCGCACTTCGCGACGCTCCCACTGCGCCAGCCTGGTGCCGTCAGAGACCATCACCGACAGCGAGCCCGTCGCATTGGCTGGAATCTCCAGCGGCACTGTGTGCACGACTTCCTCTCCGCGATACGTGCGCATCAGCACCTTCAGCGGCACCGTGCGGCCGGCGCGCGCGCGCACGCCGTCGAGCCACACGCGCTCGATCGTCGCGGTCCGCGGCTGCTCGGTCGATTGAATCGTCAGATCGACGGCCTCGATTTGAATCGGCTCGAAGTCGTTGTCGAGCAGAAACGTCAGCGGCGCCATGATCGACCCTGCCGTGCTCATCGAGGCGCTGTTGCCGGAGAACAGATCCTCGATCTTGACCTCGCCGTGCGACTTCACGTTCATCGTGCCTTTGATGCTGAACGTGGCCGCGCCTGTCTCACGCTCGTACGACGTCAGCGTGCTCAAAATGGACGCGTAGGTGAACAGCGGCGTGAACAGCTGATCGTTGACGACCCTGAATTCGAACTGCTTCTTGAAGCCGCGATCGGACTCGAGCGCGATCTTCACAGGAATGGTCGCAGGCCCATCACCAGTCAGGCCGGCAATCGTCGTGGCGCGATCCTGGCGAACCGTGCCGATGACATCGCCGAGCGTCGAGATCTTCATCGACGAGGTCATGCTCGGCAGCAGCGCGTGAATGTAGGCCTGCGTCATCGGAAACGCGATCGGCCCGAGATTGAAGAACGGATGGCCGAAGGCGTAGATCTTGTTGCCGACGACTTCGGTGACGGTGCCCGTGGCGCCCATGTTGAAGTCGCCGCTCACGATGTTGATACCCACCGCCGAACCTGGGCGAAGCGGCGAGCTGCTCATCGAGGGCGCCTGTGCGGCAGCTGCCGCGCCGGCGACCGGCAGAAAGCCGTAGTCGCGGAACGACGCGCCAAGCATCTCGGCAACGTCCGGCGAGAATCCACCGAGGTTGAGCGGCGTCGCGATCGGGCGAAGCATCGTCGCGATCTGGCCGCTGACGCCGTCGCCGAAAATCTGGACGTCGCCCGGGCGGTCGGCGAACGGACGGGCCCACGACAACGAGGCGCGCATGGCGGCGGCGACGCTCTCGCGCGTCACAGGCAGCTCCAGCCGCGCCCGCGTGCCCATTGGAGGCCGCGGCGTATCGAGCGTCGCCGCGTCGATCATCTCTGCAATCGGCGTGATCCCGGCTATCGGTTCCTTGGAGAACGCTCCCAACGAGTAGGACACGGCGCCGACCAGCTTGCCGTCGAGGTAGACCGGGCTGCCGCTCATGCCGGCGATAACGCCGGTCTGGGCAAGCGGCCCACCTTCGAGCCTGGCGAGGATGAGATCGCGGCGCGGTCCAACGACGTTGCGAAGCACGCCGATGATGTGAACCTGGAATTCTTCGATCTTGTCGCCCTGCCACACGGTGTGACCCGTGGCCACCATTCCGGCTTTGATCTGATCAATCGGGTAGTAGGGCGGAGCGGCTGGAAGCGACACAACCAGCAGCGCCAGGCTCGCAAAGAGGGCGAAAAAAAGTCTCTTCATGTCGTTGAATCTATTGGGAAATCCGTTTACTTATAGTGGCACATGTCTTGACAATTTCAAAGACTTCCTGATATCGTCGGCGCTTCATGGCCTCGACCAAACGTCCACCGCGCCCAATCGTCGTCGCGCTGGGAAATCTCTCGTTTGGTTTTGGATGGTGGTATTACGCCCAGACTGAAGGGGCGACTGCCTTGGCCTGAGACCGACGTAATCCGGAGCCAACAAAGCCTCTTCAGCCGTAACGGTTGAAGAGGCTTTTTTTATGTCCAGACCACTTCTCGTCATCGTCGCGTCCGCACCCACGACGGCGGAGCTGCGCCGGCGCCGCGACGCCGCTGCCCTGGCCGGGGCCGATCTGGTCGAGCTGCGGATCGATTCGGTGGCCGACCCGGACATCGCGGCCGCGCTGGCGGGACGGACCACTCCCGTCATCGTGACATGCCGGCCCGAGTGGGAAGGCGGAGCGTTCAAAGACTCCGAAGCCGAGCGACGGCGGATTCTCGAGTGTGCGCTTCAACAGGGCGCCGAGTATGTCGATGTCGAGTTCAAAGCCGGGTTTTGTTCAGAGCTGATCGCCGCGACCGGCGGCAAGCGAATCGTTCTGTCGACCCACGATTTCGAGGGCGTGCCGGCTGATCTCATAGAGCGTGTTCGCGCCATGCGCGCAGCGCGCGCGGAGATCGTCAAGGTGGCCGCGATGGCTCACTCGTTGTCCGACAACCTGCGCCTCCTTCAGCTCGAACGCGCGGCGAATACGGTGCTGATTGGGATGGGGCCGTCGGGTGCACCGACACGTCTCCTGGCCGCGCACTTTCACTCTCTGTGGTCATACGCCGGCGACGGCTACGCTCCTGGCCAGATTTCGGCGGCGCGGACGCTGAACGAATTCAGGTTCCGCGAGGTAACCGACCAGACCGCCATCTACGGCGTCGTGGGTTCGCCGCTCACGCACTCGGTCTCGCCGGCGATGCACAACGCCGCATTCCGCGCGGCCGGCGTCGACGCTGTCTACGTGCCGATGGTGGCATCGAGCGCGGAAGACTTCACGATCTTTGCGACGGCGCTCGGCGTGCAGGGCGTCAGCATCACGATTCCCTACAAGGTGGGTTTGTTCGAGCGCGCGGACGACATGGACGATCTCAGCCGCCGGGTGGGCGCGGTCAACACCTACCGCCGCGACGCCCTCCGCTGGGAAGCCCGAAATACCGACGTCAGCGGGTTTCTCGCGCCGTTGAGTGGGCGCCTCGACCTGCGCGGTGCGCGCGCGACGATCCTCGGCGCGGGCGGCGCGGCGCGGGCGGTTGCCGTGGCGCTCGCGTCTGCCGGCAGCTCAGTGACGGTGTACGGCAGGAATCGCGGCAAAGCGAAAGAGGTCGCGAAGCTGGCGGAGGGAACGGTAGGCACGTTTCCAGTCGCGCCGAAAAGCTGGGACCTTCTCGTCAACACGACGCCGGTAGGCATGTTTCCGAACGTGGAGGAGACGCCGTTCGAAGGCGCGTTCGACGGCCGCATCGTGTACGACCTGGTCTACAACCCGATGGACACGCGACTGCTCAAGGAAGCGGCGGCAGCGGGGTGCGAGACGATTGGCGGACTCGACATGCTGGTGGCCCAGGCTGAAGACCAGTCCGAATGGTGGCTCGGGCGGCGGCCACCGTCAGGTCTCATGAGACAGGCAGCGTTAGGGGCGCTATGAAGCAAACATCCTTCGAGACGTTTACCGAGCTCGCGCAGCGGAGCACCTTCGTGCCCGTTGTGAAGGAGCTCGTCGCCGATCTGCTGACACCTGTATCCGCGTTCCTGCGCATCGCCGAGCACTCTGACTACGCCTTCCTGCTCGAGAGCGTCGAAGGCGGAGAGCACGTCGGCCGCTACTCCTTTCTCGGAAAAGACCCTTTCGTCATGCTCCGGGCTCGCGATGGGAAAACCATCGTCGACAAAGCGGGCGTGACCACGGAGACGCCCGGGGAGTTCGTCGACGTGCTGCGCCGGACGATGGCCGACTTCAGCTCGCCGTTCGTTCCCGAGCTCCCGCGATTCACCGGCGGCGCCGTCGGCTATTTCAGCTACGACACGGCCGCGTGGTTCGAGCCGGTGACGCTGCAGAACGATGGCCAGCCGGATCCCGCGCTGCAGGACGAAGCCGGATTCATGATCTTCGACACCGTGCTGGCGTTCGATCACGTGCAGCATCGGATCCTGATCATCGCGAACGCGCGGATCACGCCCGATGACGATCTCGAGGCGCTCTACCAGTTCGCCTGCACGAAGATCGATTTCCTCGAGCGCGAGCTGCGGCGGGATCTCTCGCATCCGCAACCCCGGCCCGGCACCAGCATCGAAGTGACATCGAACGTGCCGCGCGAGCGGTTTCTGGAGATGGTCAAGACCGCGAAGGAGTACATCGCGGCCGGCGACATCTATCAGGTCGTGCTGTCGCAGCGATTCGAAGCGGAGATCAGCGCGGATCCGTTTACCGTGTATCGCGCGCTTCGTCATGTGAACCCTTCGCCGTACATGTATTTCCTCCGGATCGGGAAGGTTTCGATTGTCGGGTCATCGCCCGAGATGCTCGTGCGCGTCGAAGGTGGGATGGCCCAGACGCATCCGATTGCAGGGACCCGTCCGCGGGGCAAGAGCGATGAGGAAGACACCAGGCTTGCGGAAGAGCTGAAGCGCAACGAGAAAGAGCGCTCGGAACACGTGATGCTCGTCGATCTCGGGCGCAACGACCTCGGCCGCGTCTCGCAATTCGGCACGGTGCGCGTGCCGCAGTTCATGGGCCTGGAGAAGTACTCGCACGTGATGCACCTGGTGTCGATCGTCGAAGGGAAGCTCGCCGACGATCAGGATCGGCTCGACGCGCTGGTCGCCTGCTTCCCGGCCGGCACCGTATCCGGCGCTCCCAAGGTGCGGGCGATGGAGATCATCGCCGAGCTCGAACCCGATCGCCGAGGCATCTATGCAGGCGCGGTCGGCTACCTCGACTTCGCGGGTAATCTCGATTTCTGCATCACCATCCGCACGCTCGTCATCACCGGGACTCGTGCCATGGTGCAGGCAGGCGCCGGCATCGTCGCGGACTCGAACCCATCGGCCGAGTATCAGGAAACGCAGGACAAGGCAAAGGCGTTGATTCGAGCGCTGGAATTGGCACAGGAGGGCCTGTGATTCTGGTCATCGACAACTACGACTCCTTTACCTACAACCTCGTGCAGTACCTCGGCGAGCTGGGCACGCAGCCGCTCGTCCGGCGGAACAACGAGGTGACGCTCGACGAAATCGCGTCGCTCGCACCGGAGCGGATCGTCATTTCGCCGGGGCCCGGACGTCCGGAGCAGGCAGGCATTACGCTCGACGTGATCAAGCGCTTCGGACCGGGGACGCCGCTGCTGGGCGTCTGCCTCGGTCATCAGGCGATCGGAATGGCGTTCGGCGGAGCCGTGGTGCGGGCCAAAGCGCCGATGCACGGCAAGACGTCGACGATTACGCACGACGGCCAGGGCGTCTTTGCCGGCATCGCGACGCCGCTGACTGTCGCGCGCTATCACTCGCTTGTCGTGGATCGCAATGCGTGGCCGCAGGAGCTGGAAATCACGGCGCAGACCGAGGATGACGGCACGGTGATGGCACTGCGTCATCGGAAGTACCCGATTCACGGCGTGCAGTTTCATCCGGAATCGATCATGACGCGCGAAGGGCAGCACCTGCTGCGGAATTTTTTGAAGGTGTGAACGCCGACCTGAAGGTCGGCACTACGACAGAGTGACGACGGTACGTATCGATGACGGCTGAGACCGTAGTGCCGACCTTCAGGTCGGCCGTGAATGAACATGAATATTTCCGGGTTGCTGGAAAAACTGATGCGGCGCGAGAACCTGACGGTCGATGAGGCCGCCGAGGCGATGGGCGCGATCATGAGCGGCGATGCGACGCCGGCGCAGGTCGGCGCGCTGCTCGTCGGCCTCACGATGAAGGGCGAACGTCCTTCCGAGATCGTCGGGCTGGCAAAGACGATGCGCGCCAATGCGGTGCAGCTGTCGCGGACGTTCGACGATGTCTTCGACACGTGCGGAACCGGCGGCGATCGCTCCGGCACCTTCAATATTTCGTCGGCCGCGGCACTCGTGGCCGCGGCTGCCGGAATGCGCATGGCGAAGCACGGCAACCGGTCGGTCTCGAGCCAGTGCGGCAGCGCCGACGTGTACGAAGCGCTCGGCGTCAATATCTCGGCCGCACCCGCGATTGTCGAACGATCGCTTGATACTGTCGGCATCGCGTTCTTCTTTGCGCCGACCTTCCATCCTTCGATGCGGCAGGCCGGCCCCGTCAGGCGAGAGCTCGGGGTTCGCACCGCATTCAACCTGCTCGGGCCGCTGACGAACCCTGCCGCCGCGCGGCGGCAGCTCGTGGGCGTTCCGCATTCGGAGCTGACCGAGCTGCTCGCCCGGGCCTTATTGCTCCTGGGATCGGAACGCGCGTGGGTCGTGCACGGAGCGGACGGCATCGACGAGTTGTCGACGACCGGGCACACAAAAATCTCCGAGTGCCGGAACGGCGCGGTCTCGACGTTTTACGTGCATCCGTCGGATTTCGGGATTTCGAAAGCCGAACGCCGTGAGCTTCAAGGCGGGAACGCAGCCGCCAACGCGGCGATCCTTCAGGACGTGCTCGCCGGACGGAAAGGTCCGCAGCGCGATGTCGTGCTGCTGAACGCCGGCGCATCGCTCTTCGTCGGCGGGAAAGCGGCGTCGGTGCGCGAAGGCATCGAGCGTGCCGCGCACGCGATCGATTCCGGCGCCGCGGCGCGCGACCCTCGAGGCGATGGTCGCGGCCTCGCATGCGAGTCTGACCGACACGTCCCGTGATGGCGGCGATCGCGCTCCCGCCGGAGCCCAATCGCGCGGAGGCGGCGCATGACGTCGACCATCGAAGCCCCTGATTTGCTCGCGGCCATCGTCGCGGCGACGCGGCGTATGGTCGACGTGCGCGCCGCACGGATGCCGCTCGACGAACTCGACCGCCGAGCCGCCGGCGTCGAGCCTCGACCGGGTTTCTTCAAAGAGGCGTTGTCACGAACCGATCGCCTCAACGTGATCGCCGAGTGCAAACGGCGCTCGCCATCGCGTGGCGTCTTGAAGGCGAATTACGATCCCGCGTCCATCGCGCGCGGGTACGAGCGCGCAGGCGCCGCAGCGATCTCCGTGCTGACCGAGCCGGCTTTCTTCGATGGTCACCTGGATCATCTCGTTGCGGCACGGCAGGTGACATCTGTGCCGATATTACGCAAGGACTTCATCGTCGATCGGTACCAGATACTCGAAGCGCGCGCTGCCGGGGCGAATGCCATTCTGCTGATTGTGGCGGCGCTGACGCCGCCGGCGCTCACGCAGCTGCACCAGGCGGCCACAGAAGCGGGGTTGGATGTCCTGGTCGAGATTCACGACCTTTTCGAGTTGCCCATCGCACTCGATGCCGGCGCGTCGATCGTCGGCGTGAACAACCGGAATCTGCGCACGCTGGCGGTGAATACCGACGTCAGCCGCGCGGCTGTTGATCTCATTCCGGACGAGGTCATCGCGGTGGCCGAAAGCGGCTTGACCAGTGCGGGTGACCTTCAGGATTTGAAGAGCGCCGGATACGACGCGTTCCTGATGGGCGAGCGGTTCATGACCGCCGGCGATCCCGGCGATGCGCTTGCCGGTCTGCTCGGGAGCGCCGGGCAGTGAATCAGCTCTTCGTGAAGATCTGCGGGATCACGCGTCCTCAAGACGCAGAGCTGGCGGCGGGGCTCGGCGCCCGGGCGCTGGGGTTTGTGTTCTGGCCGGGCAGCCCGCGTGGCGTCAGCGCGGCCACGGCGAAAGCGATCGCCGCGAACGTGCCGGCGAATGTGTTGAAGGTCGGTGTGTTCGTGGATCAGCCTGTCGACCGAGGTCGCGCACACCATGGACGAAGTTGGACTTGATGTCGCGCAGCTGCACGGGCACGAGAGTCCAGAGTATTGCCGGCAACTCACGGCCCGGACGATCTTCAAGGCCGTCGGGATGACAGACAACGGCTCGTTGAACATCGAAGACTTCGACCCTGACGTCGTCCTGCTCGTCGATGCGCACGATCCAGAGCGTTTCGGTGGAACCGGCAAGACCGTCAACTGGGACGCGGCGCGCGAGATCGCCGCGACACGGCGGACGATTCTTGCGGGTGGTTTGAACGCGGCCAACATCAAGCTGGCTGTTCGATCCGTTCGCCCGTACGGCGTCGACGTCTCGTCGGGCGTGGAATCGGCCCCAGGGATCAAGGATCCAAACCGGTTGCGATCGTTTTTTGAGGCGCTGCATGACTGACACACGATTTGGCCGGCGCGATCCGAACGCGCGCGGGTACTACGGCGACTACGGGGGCAAGTTCGTCCCGGAAACCCTCGTTGCGCCCGTCGAAGAGCTGCAGAATGCGTATCTCGAGGCGCGCCAGGACGCCGCGTTCCTGGCGGAGTTCGATCGCCTTCTCGCCCACTACGTGGGCCGGCCCACGCCGGTGTACGAAGCCGGTCGGCTGCGCGCATCGCTGACGAAACCCGCCGCGCGCATGTTTCTCAAGCGTGAAGACCTGGCGCACACCGGGGCGCACAAGATCAACAACGCCCTTGGCCAGGCGCTCCTGGCCAAGCGCATGGGAAAGAGCCGCGTGATTGCCGAAACCGGCGCCGGCCAGCACGGCGTCGCCACGGCTACGGTCTGCGCGCTTCTCGGCCTCGAATGCCACGTGTACATGGGTACCGACGACATGGCGCGCCAGGCCCTGAATGTGGTGCGGATGCGTCTTCTCGGGGCGACGGTTCGTGGCGTCTCGGCGGGCAGCCGGACTCTGAAGGATGCCATTAACGAAGCGATGCGGGACTGGGTGACGAACGTCACCAACAGCTATTACCTGCTTGGCTCGGTGCTCGGTCCGCATCCCTACCCGCTGATGGTCCGCGAGTTCCAATCGGTGATTGGCCGTGAGGCGCGCGAGCAGATTCAGGCGCTGACCGGCCGCCTGCCAGATGCCGTCGTCGCGTGCGTCGGCGGCGGCAGCAATGCGCTCGGCATCTTCGATGCGTTCATCCCGGATCAATCGGTGCGGCTGATTGGCGTCGAGGCCGGGGGAGAAGCGCTGACCGCCGGACGCCATGCCGCCCGCTTTGCGACGGGGCTCGCGGGCGTGTTGCAGGGCACGCGCACGTATGTGCTGCAGGACGCGAACGGGAACATCGAGCTGACACATTCGATATCCGCTGGCCTCGACTACGCGGCCGTCGGGCCAGAACACGCGTGGCTCAAAGATCTCGGCCGAGCCGAGTACTCGTGGATCGGCGACGAAGATGCGCTCGCCGCCTTTCAGCAACTCGCCCGGACCGAAGGCATCATCCCCGCGCTCGAGTCGTCGCACGCCATCGCGTATGCGGCGACGCTCGCGCAGACGCTCGGTCCAGATGCGCACATCCTCATCAATTTGTCGGGCCGAGGCGACAAAGATGTCCAGAGCGTCTCGCAATATCTTGAAATGAAGGCGGGTGCCGAAGTTGGCGTCTAGACTCTCGGCGGCGTTCGACCGCATTCGCGCAGAAAAGCGCACCGGTCTCGTTACATACGTGACGGCCGGCGATCCGGACCTGTCGCGTTCGGCCGATATTCTGTGTGGGCTGGACCGCGCCGGCGCCGACGTGCTCGAGGTGGGGATTCCGTTCTCGGAACCGCTTGCCGACGGTCCGGTCATTCAGCGCGCAACAGAGCGGGCGCTCGCGGCTGGGGCAACGGCGTCGGGCGTGCTCGATCTCGTCAAGCGCGTCCGCCAGGACGTGAAGGCGCCGATTGTGCTCTTCACGTACGCCAACCCCGTGCTGAGGATGGGCATCGACACATTCGGCGATCGTGCGCGAGACGCCGGCGTAGACGGTGTGCTCGTGCTGGATCTGCCGATTGAAGAAGCCGGAGGGTTTCGCGACGCGATAGCCGCGCGCGACATCGACATGATCTTTCTGCTGAGCCCGACGACGACGGACGTGCGGCTGAAGGATGCCGCGAGGCTGGGGAGAGGGTTCCTGTACGGCATCTCGCGGCTCGGTGTGACAGGGACCAGGGACACGGTGGCTGACGGCGCGGAGGCACTGGCCGGTCGCATGCGGGCTGCGACCTCTCTGCCGATCGCTCTCGGCTTTGGAATCTCCTCGCCCGCGCATGTCCGGCAGATCGGCAAGTTCGCGGATGCCGCCGTTGTCGGGAGCGGGCTCGTCGGCGTCATTGCAGAAGCGGGAAAGAGCCCTGATCTCGTTGAAAGGGTAGAATCCTATGTTCGCTGGCTAAGAGGCGACGCAGATACTCATGACAATCGACGAGCTCAGGCAGCGGATCGATCAGCTTGACGAGCAGCTGGTCGAGCTGCTCAGCGAGCGCGCCCATTGCGCGCTCGAGATCGGGAAATTGAAGCAGACGCTCGGGCTCGAGGTGTACCAGCCCGACCGTGAGAAGCAGGTGCTGCACCATGTGCGCACCCACGGCAAGCACACAGGCAGTCCGCTCGAGGGGGACGCCATCGTACGGGTGTTCGAACGGATCATCGACGAGGCGAGGCGTATCGAGCGCGCAACGGCTCATAATTCGACCCGCCTTCGCGGAGACGCTACGGCGCCCTTCGACCATACTCAGGGCGTCCCGAGCGATAGTCGCGGGACGGGGCAAGCCGGTAAAGGGGAGGATTGATAGCCATGGTGGTGGTAATGGAAGAGCGGGCAACTGAGGCGCAGATCGAAAAAGTCGTCGCGTCGCTGGTCGAGGCGGGCATGGACGTGCACCGGTCCACGGGCGTCAATCGCACCGTGCTCGGGGTCGTCGGCGCGCACAAAGTGGATTCGGCGTTGATTTCGGTGATGGACGGCGTCCACGAGGTGCTTCGCATCACCGAGCCGTACAAACTGGCGAGCCGCACGTTCAAGCCCGAAGGCACCGTCGTCGTCATCGACGACGTGCGGATCGGCGGCGACGAGGTCATCGTGATGGCCGGCCCGTGCTCGGCGGAGACCGAAGAGCAGGTCTTCACGACCGCGGCAGCGGTGAAGAAGGCCGGCGCCAAGATCCTCCGCGGCGGCGCCTTCAAGCCGCGCAGCTCGCCGTACAGCTTCCAGGGGCTCGGCGAAGAGGGCCTGCGCATGCTGCGCGAAGCGGCGGACCAGCACAACATGAAGCTGGTGTCGGAAGTGATGGACGTCAGCCAGATCGAGCTGGTCGGACGTTACGCCGACATCTACCAGGTCGGCGCCCGCAACATGCAGAACTTCACGCTGCTGCGCGAGCTGGGACGCACGCGGAAACCCGTGCTGCTGAAGCGAGGCATCGCGGCGACCATCGAAGAGTGGCTCTTGTCGGCCGAGTACATCCTCGCCGGCGGCAACAACGACGTCATCCTGTGCGAGCGCGGCATCCGCACGTTCGAGAGCTACACCCGCAACACGCTCGACATCTCGGCGATTCCCGTTATCAAGAAGCTCAGCCACTTGCCGATCATCACGGACCCGAGCCATGCCACGGGCATGCGCAATAAAGTCGCGCCGATGGCCAGAGCCTCGGTGGCAGCCGGCGCCGACGGCATCATCGTCGAGGTGCACTGCAACCCCGACAAGGCGCTGAGCGATGGCGCGCAGTCGATGTTCCCGGCGCAGTTCGATCGCGTCATGGCCGAGCTCCGCATCATCGCGCCGGCGATCGGGCGCAGCATCTGCGTCGAGCCCGTGGTGAAACGCGGCTGGGGACGCTAAGAATTGGAATTGGTAGATTGGAAGATTGGAAGATTGGAAGATTGGGGAGCGTGAGTGTCTGAGGGAAAGCAGCTGCCGATGCTGCGTCCGGAGAAAACCCCGGGACAAGCGCCGATCTTCCAACGCGTTGGCATCGTCGGATTAGGGCTCATCGGAGGATCGATCGCGCTTGCGGCGCGGCAGATCTGGCCGGCCAGTCTCGTGATTGGGGTCGATCGGAAGGACGTGCTCGAGCGCGCGATGGTGCTGCACGCCATCGACGTTGCCGCAGACGATGCGGTGGTGCTGGCCGAGGCGGATCTCGTCATCCTCGCGGCACCCATTCAGCAAAACCTCGAGATACTTCGAGAGCTCAGCGAGAACGTCACCGGCGCGGCAGTCGTGACCGACACCGGCAGCACCAAGCGGGCTGTCGTCGAAGTCGCGGCGGCGCTGCCAGATCGCTTGACGTTCATCGGCGGTCATCCACTCGGCGGCGCGGCGCGCGGCGGAATCGAGCACGCGAGACCCGACATGTTCACCGGCCGGCCGTGGCTCTTTACCCCTTCCAAGGGCCACGACGCTGCAGCTCTCGACAAGCTGAAAGCATTCGCCGCCGGCCTCGGCGCGGTGCCTCAGACGCTCTCACCCGAAGAACACGATCGCCTGCTCGCATTCATCAGCCACCTCCCGCAGCTCACCGTCAGCGCGTTGATGCACGTCGTCGGCGAAGCCGCACGCGACGAAGGCCTCGAGCCTCAGCGGGCGCGGCCTGCAGGACACGACGCGTCTGGCATCGAGCCCTGCCGACATCTGGAAGGAAACGTGCGCCACCAATGCGGACGAGATCGGCTCGGCGCTCGATGCGTTGATTTCGGTGCTGCGCCAGCTCCGTGCGGATCTACAGACGGGGAAATCGATCGATCAGGTGTTCGAGTCGGCGAACCTCTGGAGAGAAACGCTGTTGTCGAATAAGGGTCGTAGGGTGCGTGGGGTCGCGTGGGGAATCGCGCTCTTCGTGGCTTCGTGTTGATCGTGACAAGCATCCGAATTCCAGCGGCGGTCGTAAGCGGCATGTTGGCGCACGCGCGCGAGGAAGCGCCGCGTGAGTGCTGCGGCTTGCTTGTTGGCCGCGAGACGTCAATCGTCCGCAGCGTGCGCGCGCGGAATCTCGATGCCAAAGCGACACGCTACCTTATAGATCCCGAGGATCACTTCGCCGCTATCCGGTCCGCCCGCACCGAAGGCCTGGAAGTTGTTGGCGCCTACCATTCCCATCCATCGAGCGCACCGGTACCGTCTGCAACCGACATCGCAGAAGCCGACAGCGGATCTGATTTTCTTTACGTGATTGTCTCGCCGATCGGGGATGACGTGCGTGCGTATCGAATCGAGGCGGGCGTCTATACGCTCGTGGAACTGAGCGTTCAGCGCTGAAGGCGGCTGCCTAGAATCCGCCGCCGAGCAGCCTGACGATCGTGGTCTGCGACGTCAGCACCCTATCGCGATGCTTCAGCCGGAACACGATGCGAAACGCGCCGGCGCGTTTGTAGGTGTGCGACTGAGAGAAACGGCGCTTGATTTGTGAGACGCCGCGACTCGTATGGCTCGCAGTCGTTCGCGGCCTCCGAGACTGTGCCGTCGCCCCAATTCCATTCGACGCGCGGCGCAGTAATATTCCTGGAAGTCGTCGTCCCCGCCTTTGAACTCGGCAGTTGCCGACACGCGTACGGGTACCATACCGGTACCAGGGGTCGCCTTCAGTGACAGGGACGGACGCTTGGGGTCCTTCTTCTCGTCCTTGTCGCCCGACTGTGCTGGGACCGATACATCGGTCACGAGCAGGATGGCGGCCGCGCAGAGCGTGGTTGCCGTCAAACGAGACATGTCAGCCCTGATCCTACCGCCCGCGAAACCGAACGGCAAGCGGGCATAATGTGCGCGATGCCAGAAGGGCAAAAATCCAAACCTATGGATGTTTTCGTTGGAGATCCACGCGTAGCAGACACCGATCTTGTGATCGTCACGGCGTTCGAAGGAGAGGCTGCGGCTCTGGCTGCGGAGTGGTCGGCGCCAACCGGCGGCGAACTTGATCGCGCAATCGCCTCGAATGAGTTCACCGGCAAGCTCTTCGAAACGTTTCTCACGCCCATCGTCGATCGGGCGTATCGGGCGAGACGCATCGCCGCAATCGGTCTCGGACGGCGCAGCGACTTCACCGTCGACCGCGCCCGGCGTTCGGCCGCCGCGATCGCCATCAATGCCCGCCAGAAGAGAATTGCCCGCATCGCGTTTCGCGCGGACGGGGAGCTGGACTCGCCTGAAATGATCCAGGCCATCGCCGAGGGAATGACCCTGGCGGAGTTCGACGCCGGGAGATACAAGACGGCCGGGTACGACCCCTTCGAGCTGACGGGACTCGGCATCATCGTTGTCGAGCGGGCGAGCGCGCGAGCGCGCCGCGCGCGACGCAGCGCGCCGCGGGCGAGTGGTCGGCGAGCACTGCAACATGGCGCGCCAGCTCGACAACGAACCGGGAAATACGCTCACGCCCTCGACATTTGCCGAGCGGCTCTCGCAAATCGCGCGTGGTGGCGGGCTATCTGTGAGTGTGCTCGATCATCACGAGCTCGAGCGCCTCGGCATGGGCATGCTTCTCGGTGTCGGGCGCGGCAGCGCCGAGCCGCCGCGGCTGGTGGCAATCCGATACGACCCTGCCGGTGCCCCCGAATCGCCGGTGCTCGGACTTGGTGGGAAAGGGAATCACATTCGACACGGGCGGCATCTCCATCAAGCCGGCTGCGGACATGGATCGGATGAAAGACGACATGGCCGGCGGAGCGGCTGTCGCATGTGCGATTCGCGCGCTGGCCGAGCTGAAGGCGCCGATCCGCGTCATCGGGATCATCCCCATCGCGGAGAACATGCCAGGAGGCCGAGCGATCCGGCCCGGCGATGTACTGAAGAGTGCCTCGGGAAAAACCGTCGAGGTCATCAACACCGACGCCGAAGGCCGGCTGATTCTCGGCGATGCGCTGTGGTACGCCCGGCAGCTTGGCGCCACGCACCTCGTCGATATCGCCACGCTGACGGGCGCGATCAGCATCGCGCTCGGACGGATTGCCAGCGGCCTGTTCGGCACGCCCGCGGCGTTCGTCGAACACGTGCGGGATGTCGCGGAGCGCGCAGGCGATCGGTGCTGGCCGCTGCCTCTCTTCGACGAATACAAAGATCAGCTTCGCAGCGAGATCGCCGACATGATCAACACCGGCGGGAGACTGGGCGGGGCGATTACGGCCGCCCTGTTCCTCAAGGAGTTCACGGGCGGGCTTCCGTGGATTCATCTCGATATCGCCGGCACCGCATGGGCCGACGAGAGCAAACCGTTCATGCCGAAGGGGCCCACGGGCGTGGGAGTGCGGACGCTGATCGAGCTGGCGTTTACGTCGCACGCGTGGAGAGACGTTGGCGCCCCCTGATGATCCGCCGCAGCGCGTGCGACGACGGCGCTACGCCGGCCGGCACCCGCGAGGTTTCCACGACAAGTACAAAGAGCTGAATCCCGAGCAGTACGCCGCGGACGTGCAGAAGGTCCTCGCCTCCGGCCGGACACCGGCCGGCATGCATGTTCCGATAATGGCGCGGGAAGTACTGGACTGCCTGCGTCCGGCGGCGGGCGACATCGCCGTGGATTGCACCCTCGGATGGGGCGGCCATGCGCGCGCGATCCTCGAGCGAGTGCAGCCCGGAGGCCGCCTTGTCGGTATCGACGTCGATCCGATTGAACTACCGCGCGCGGAAGCTCGCCTCCGTGCATCGGGCTATGGGCCGGATGTGTTCGTCGCGCGGCATGGCAACTTCGCCGCGCTGCCAACCGTGCTCGCCGCGGAGGGCCTTACGCAGGTCGACGTCGTTCTCGCCGATCTTGGCGTCTCATCGATGCAGTTCGACAATCCCGATCGCGGGTTCAGCTATAAGGGCGCCGGTCCGCTCGACATGCGGATGAACCCGCAGAAAGGCGAGTCCGCAGCGCAACTGATCGCGCGCTCGACGCAAGAGGAGCTCGCGCATCTGCTCGATGAGAATGCCGACGAACCGCATGCGCATCTCATCGCCCGCATGTTGAAGGAGCAGTCACCCGGGACGACGCATGCTGCCGAACGGATTCTGCGGTCAGGCCTTCAATCGGCGGTGCCGCGAGCAACGAAAGCCGACGTAAAGATGTCCGTGCGCCGCACGTTTCAGGCTCTGCGCATCGCCGTCAACGACGAGTTCGCCGCGCTCGACGCGTTGCTGCGGGTGCTGCCACAGTGCCTCGCACCCGGAGGTCGCGTTGCGATGCTGACATTCCACTCGGGCGAGGATCGACGCGTGAAGAAGGCATTCCAGGCGGGCCATCGAGCCGGCGTATATCAAGCCATCGCAGACGAGGTCATCCGCTCCGCGAAGGACGAGACGTTCGCCAACCGGCGGGCCTCTGCGGCAAAATTACGCTGGGCCGTGCGCGCCGCGCATTGACGAAACGGGCGCAGTGCGAATCGCCGCTATTGATGTTCTGTCGGAGTGAGGCCGAGGGGCTGTGTCTGGGCTTCTTCGTCCGGATGCAGGCGAGCCTGAATCTTACGGTAGCCAACGATGACGATGGCCAGTACGATGCCGAAGAGCGCGGCGCCCACGACGATGACCCCCGTGAGGCCGATCGCGTCGAGCATGACATCCCCAAGGCCGGAGATTTCGTTGCCCTCGACGATTTTCACTACGATCGGCGTGCTTGGCGCCTGCATGCCTCGATTGTACTGCAGGCCTGAAAGGAGCTCTGGAATGTGGAATCTGGAAATGAAACTAGAATCGAAACTGGAATCATCTGGAATCTTAAAACTGGAAGCTAGAAGCTAGCAGCGGCGAAGCGCGGAAGCAAGCCGATCTGACATCTTCCGCGGTCGATGGCTGGCGAGCGCGCGCAGTCGAATAAGGCCGACGTCAGCCAGAGCCTTGGCAACGGCCGCTCCGCTGCGCTGGCGAGGCTGAAAGTTCTGCCGAAGACAATCTAGTGTCGAGTGACACAAGCTTGCAGCAGCGACGCCAGGGCGCCAGCGATTGGCTGTGCCGGCGACGTCGTAGTAAAACCTCTTCACCTCATGCGCCAAATCCGTTGAGCCGTGCGCTCATTTCGCGCCACTGGCGGCAGCCCTCGCTATGCGGCCGGTCAGGAAGGGCACCGTCCCTCCCGCGTGAGACCAGATGAAACGATATCCGGAAAGCTCGCACGGCGTCGCCACTGAACGCCACGCCCATGATGGCGCGCGTCGTGTCGTTCCGTATTCAACGCTTCCTGGGCCGACACCTGGAGCGTAGGCGAGGTTCCTGCAGACAATCAGCGGCTGTCGTGTGAACCGCTACCACAGCCTTACGCCGATCAGTTCACTGCATGGACCGGCCCGAATGACTCGGTCGCCCAACCATTTGTCACCGTAGCTCGTAAAGAGCGCCATGGCGTCGGTTTTGAGCGTGTCGTACGCTTAGGTAATCTCAGCAAGCGTTGCGTCGGTTTGGCGGACGGCCAGACGAAACCGACGGGATCATCCGGACCAGCCTGGCGCCGTACGCATGCACGCACGCGCAAGTACGGCGTGACTAGGCCTGCGTCGCCAAACCATCAAGCCACGGATTGGTTATCGACACCACAGCTGGCGGCGACGCCCCCATTATCCGATGTCTTCACATCGCTTGTTCGGGATCGTCCATCGTGTACTGACGCCGGCTGCAGCAGCGGCCGGCCCTTGATGTCCGCGACCCATGCCGGCGGCGCGAAATGATGGTGCATGTCAATCCGGCGCGGGTTCCCAGCCGCCGCGCTGCTGTGCCGCGTCGATGGCTTGAGCTGAAGCGTGCTGAAAGCGCCATAGCGAGGGACGATGTGAGAAATGATCGACCGCTCGATGGTGCTCATGCAGGAGACCTCGAATCTGAAATCTATAATCTATGAACTCGGATCTAGAAACTGGAATCATGGAAGCTTCACGACACTAATGCGCGCGCCATTCTTGTTTCGTGGCGTTTCGTGCGTTGCGTCGCCGTTGTCGCATTTCCGCCGGATGTCTCAGGATGCGTACATCTCGCATCATCACGCGGGAGTGGCCGAGTTCAGTCGGCCTATCGGTGCATTCACCCTTGTCCATAAACTCAAGCCAACCGACTGCTTCGTCTATCTCCTCGACCGCTATACCAAGTTTCAAATGAACTCGGGCCGCGATCGGCTTCGTTCGGAGAGCTGCAAGATAGTTAGTACCAGGCAGACGTCGCAGCGCGTATAGACCGGATCGCCAGGAACTTGCGCCTCCGAAGTTTTCGGTAACTTGCGATAGAACTCGTAGCGAGTCTAACAGCAAACCGTCTTCGCACGCGAGGGAGTTGTGCCGAATCCATCCGCCGGGTTATGCACAGGCTAGATTAGCCAACGAAGCCCTGGCATGACGATCACTGGACCTCGCTCACGTGATAAGCAATTCCTCCATTGTTTTAGGGCATTAACAGATCTCAGATTAGCTGATCCAACTTCCCGGCGCAAGATTCTAGTTTCTAGATTCCAGTTTTTAGATTTCAGGTTTCAGTTGACCGTCGCCGTTTGCACTTTCTTGAGCGACTGTTGATAGCGCAGGATTCCCGCAAGCAGCGACTCCGCAATACGCTGACGGTACGCGGGATCCTTGAGCAGGCGGGCCTCCTGTTGATTGGTCACGAAGGAAATTTCGGCGAGCACGCTGGGCATCGACGCGCCAATGAGCACCATGAAGGGCGCCTGCTTCACGCCGAGATCGCGCAGCGTCTTGTTGCGCGGGCCGCATGCCGCGCACCATCGAGCGTTGAACGCTGGCGGCGAAATCACGCGACTCGTTCAGCTTGCTGTTCAACGTGATGGCTTTGATGATGCTCGGCAGGCTGCTCATCGTCTTGCCGGAGGCGGCGTTTTCGCGCGCCGCCACAGCCTCGGCCTGAGGATTGAGCGCAAAGTTCAGAAAATACGTCTCGACGCCGCTCGCCGCGGCATTGGCGCTGGCGTTTGCGTGCACGGAGAGAAAGAGGTCCGCCGACTCGCGATTGGCGATCTCCGTCCGCTCTTCCAACGGAAGGAAATCGTTCGTGCGGCGTGTGAGCACAACCTCCGTCCCTGGCTGCTGCAAGAGCAAGGCTTCGAGACGAAGCGTCACGTCGAGCACGAGCTCCGCTTCTGAAATGCCGAACGCCGATGCGCCTGGGTCGTGGCCGCCATGACCGGCGTCAATCACGATCCGCGAGACGCCGAGTCCCAGCTGGCGCGCAACCGAAAACTTTCCGCTCGAATTGGCAGACGGCGCGATCGGTTTCCCCGCGATGACCGCGCCCGCGGTCGCAACCGGGGCACTTGGCGGCGGCGCCGGCGCATTCGCGGCGGCGGCCGGGGCCGGCGGTGCAATCGGCGGTGTGGGTACTGTCGGCACCACGCGCTTGGCCGCGGCACTTGGAGGAGGAGCGGCCGGCAGAACAATCGCGGCGCGTGCGATAACTGCCACCGGCACGGCGGCGCGAACCGGGCAGGCGCCGTGATGCGAGTGCGACGGGTGCAGACGGGCGCAATGCGTGAGGACCGGTGCCAGTCGCGCGAACGGCATGACCGTCTTGGTGCGATGATCCGTGCGACAAGCAGCGTCGGACCGGCCGGTTTGGGAACGATCCCCGCGGAACGCTCCGCATCGATGACAATCCGGTACGGGTTGTAGAGCGTGAACACGCTGAAGCGGCTGACGTTTTCCAGATCGAGCACGACGCGTGTCGTGTTGTTCGGATGGCGGCCGATCCGGATATGCCGGATGACGTCCGAGTCGTACCGGAACGTGGCGTCCACGAGCGACGGGACCGTCTTTGTGCCTTTCAGATCGAAGAACACGCGCGCGGGTCCTTCCAGACGCTCCTGATAGAAGGGCACCTCGCGATCGAGCTCGAGCGTGACGCGGACGACTTCGGCGAGCACCGTGCGATGGACGGCGCGAATCGTCGTGTCGGCCACCGCAGGAGTTGTGGTCGGGGCTGCCGCCGCGGCAATTGTCTCGAGCTTTTCGATTTGCGGTCCCGCCTTGGCCTGCAGCGGGCTGTGCGGGTATTGATCGCGCAGCCATTGAAAAAGCTGGACCGCGCGGTATTTGTCGCGCTCCTGACTGAACCGCTCGAACGCCTGCGCCGAAAGGGCGGCGGCCTGCCAGAGCGCGTTGTCCGCGAACCCGCTGGTAGGGTACCGCTGGACGAAGCTCCAGTAGCGGTTGATGACCACACGGAGATCCTCGACAGTGATGCCGGTGGATTGCGAGACGCTCTGCTCCTGGGCAAGCAGTTCTTCGTACCGCGCCGCGGCAGGCGACTTGCGTTGGCTCCGGCAGTTGGCGGAACCTTGGCAGCAGATGATGGCACCGCGGCGGATGACCGGCGTAGCGCCGCCTTCAGGTCGGCTTGCGCGCACACGTCCAGCGACGCGAGCGCCACGATGACCGCCGTGCAATATCTACCGAAGCTGTGCATCGACTTCGTCGAAATACGCTTTGTCTACCAGCACTTCCCGGGGCTTGCCTCCGACGCCAGGCGACACGAGACCGTCCATTTCCATCATGTCGACCAGGCGCGCGGCGCGGCTGAAACCGATACGAAGCCTGCGCTGCAAATACGAGATGGACGCCTGTCCGCTCGAGACGACGATGCGGGACGCTTCGTCGTAGAGGTCGTCCTTCTCCATTTCGATGCCATCGACTTTCTTCTCTTCCGCGGTAATCGACGTGTTGTAAATAGGCTTGCCCTGCTTCCGCAGAAAGCTCGCGAGCCTCGCGCTCTCCTGCTCGGAGATGTACGGGCCGTGGAGCCGTACCGCACGAGAAGACCCCGGCGGCATGAACAGCATGTCGCCGCGCCCGAGCAGCTGTTCTGCGCCGTTGCCGTCGAGAATGGTTCGCGAGTCGACCTTCGACTGCACCCGAAACGAGATGCGCGAAGGAAGGTTCGCCTTGATCAGGCCGGTGATGACGTCGACCGACGGCCGCTGTGTCGCGAGCAGCAGGTGCACGCCGACCGCGCGCGCCATCTGGGCCAGGCGCGCGATCGACTCTTCGACGTCGCCGCGGGCCACCATCATGAGGTCGGCGAGCTCGTCGATGACGACCACGATGTAGGGGAGCGGCATCAGAAGCTCTTCCGACTCCGCGGCGGTCTTGTCCTTGGCCTGATGCGCCGCGTTACGGTTGTACTGCTCGATGTTTCGCACGCCGGCCTTCGCCAGCTTCTTGTAGCGTTCCTCCATCTCCTTGACAGCCCATCGCAGGGCGTTGACGGCCTGCTTGGGATCGACGACGACCGGCGTCATCAGATGGGGGATCTCTTCGTACATCCCGAGCTCGACGCGCTTCGGGTCGATCATGATCAGGCGCACCTCGTCCGGCGTCGCGCGGAACAGGATGCTCGAGAGCATCGAGTTGATCGCGACCGACTTGCCTGTTCCGGTCGACCCGGCGATCAGCAGGTGGGGCATCGTGGCGAGGTCTGTCATGTACGGCTCGCCGTGAATCGTCTTGCCGAGCGCGAGCGTCAACTTCGATGCCGAGCGCTGGTACATCTCCGACTGCAGCAGCTCGCGGAGCGAGATTTGCTCGCGTGTGTGATTGGGAATCTGGATGCCCACGGTCGATTTCCCGGGAATCCGATCGATGAGCACCGATTCGGCCTGCATCGCAAGACAGAGATCGTCGGCGAGGCTGGTGATCTTTCCGTATTTCACCCCGGCGTCCGGCTTGAACTCGAATGTCGTGACCACCGGGCCGGGATGAATCTGCGCGACGGCGCCCTCGACGGCGAACTCGCGGCATTTTTCCTCGAGCAGACGCGCGCCTTCCATGAGCTCGCGCTCGTCGATCTTGCGCTCGGTTTTCGGCGCGTCGAGCAGCGACAACGGCGGAATCGTGAACGCCCCGTTGCGGCGTGGCTGTCGCGGCTCCGGGTCGGGCAATGGGAGCGGCGGATTTTCAATCGTCTTCGGCCGCTTCGCCATCACGGGCGGCCGGCGTTCGTCGGCCGGTAGTCTGTCGGCTTCGACTGCAGCGGCTCGGACGGAGGGGATTTCAGCGGGCTCCTTCGGTACGGCGACGACAGGTACAGGCTTCTCGGCCTTCTTGGCTTGCTTTGCGAGCAACGCCTTCCGCTGACGGCGTGCGTCTGCGTTCGTCGAGCCAACCCCGCAGCGCGCCGAACATCCGCGACCCGCCAGACCGGCTTACGCGAGTGGCCGACGAGAACATCCTGCCGAGCGAGAACTGCGTCGAGAGCACGATCGCGAGAAACAGAAGCGTCAGGATGACGATGATCGATCCCGTCCGGTTCAGGTATTCCGCCATCCACGAGGCGAGCCATTCGCCGAGATAGCCGCCAGCCCTGAAGGGTTTGCCGTCGACATCGACGCTGCCGAACGCCAGACTCAGCAGAGAGCTGACACAGCCGAACAGGAGGCCGGCGCCGACGAGCTTCGTGTACTGCGCATCAAGCGTACGGCACCAGAAGTAGTGCCATCCGAGGACCACCATCGCAGCGGGGATGAGATGCGACGCGTAGCCGAGCAGCTGAAACGACAGCTCGGCGAGAAATGCGCCGACGCGGCCAGCGAAATTTGCCGGCTGCGCGGCGGAGCCGGCGCTGAAAAACCATACCGGGTCGGTCGGCTCGTAGGTGGCCAGTGCTATCAGCCAGATGAGCGCGGCAGCGAACAGCGCGACGCCGAAGAATTCGCTGACCCGGCGTGAAACGGTGGATCCTGCCACGCTAGACCTCCATGATGACCGGTACGATGAGCGGCCGCCGCCCCGACCGCTTTCGGAAGAAGCGCCGTAGCTCGACGCGGATTTTTTCCTTGATGAGCCCCTGATCGGTCCGTTCTTCAATACTCGCTCCCTGAATGACGTCGCCGACGAGCTTCGCCGCTTCGCGCAGCAGTTCGGCGCTGCCCGCGTCCTGCACGAGCCCCCGGCTGACGACGTCCGGATCGCCTTCGACGGCGCCTGTCTGGCTGTTGATCGCGACGACAGGCACCACGACGCCATCCTCGGCGAGGTGCCGGCGATCGCGCAGGACCTCGTCGATCACTTCGCCCGAGCCTGACGCGTCGATCAGCACGCGGCCGGTCGGCGCTTTTCCCACAACCGCGCCGCCGTTCTCGTCGAAGCGCAGGATGTCGCCGTTCTCGATCAGCATCACCTTCACCTTCGGCGTGAGGCCCGCGGTCACGCGCTCGGCCACGCGGGCGTGCTGCGAGAGCTGGCGGTATTCGCCGTGAATCGGGACGAAATGCCTCGGGCGCACGAGCGAGAGCACCAGCTTCAGCTCCTCCTCGCTGCCGTGTCCGGACACGTGCACGTGTTTGATGCCCTCGTAGATCACGTCGGCACCGCGGCGCGCCAGGTGATTCATGACGTGACCGATGGCCTTTTCGTTCCCCGGAATCGCCCGGGCGGAAAATACGACCGTGTCGTCGTGCGCCGACCTTCACATAGCGGTGATCGTCGATCGCAATGCGCGACATCGCGGCAAACGGCTCCCCCTGCGAGCCTGTCGCAATGCAGAGGACATGCGACGGCGGCAGCGATTCCACCTCGGTGTCGCGAATCATCCGGCCGGCCGGCAGCCTCAGATAGCCGAGCCGCTGTGCGGCGTCGGAAGTCTGCAGCATCCCGCGCCCCACGAACGCGACCTTGCGCTGAAACTGATCCGCCAGGTCGACGAGAATCTGCATCCGGTACACGCTCGACGCGAACGCCGTCACGAGCAGCTTGCCCGTGGCCGTCGTGAACACTTCCTCGAACGCGTCCTTGACTTCCAGCTCCGACCCCGTGAAGCCGCGGCGGTCGATGTTCGTGCTGTCGCAGAACAACGCCAGCACGCCGGCGCTGCCGAGTTCGGCAAATCGGTGCACGTCGAAATGCTGTCCGTCGATCGGCGTCTGATCGATCTTGAAGTCGCCCGTGTGCACGATGGTCCCGGCCGGCGTGTGCACCGCCAGCGCGACGCAATCGGGCATGCTGTGCGTGACGCGCAGGAACTCGACCTCGCAGTCGCCGATGCGCACGCGCTGGCGCGGCTGCACCGCCACCAGGCGGTCGCCAGGATCGATTCCATGCTCTTCGAGCTTCGGCCGCAGCAGCGCGAGCGTCAGCGGCGTGCCGTACACGTTGCCTTCAATCAGCGGCCATACGTACGGAACGCCGCCGATGTGGTCCTCGTGGCCGTGCGTCAGCAACAGCGCCGACGGCCGCGGCTGGCACTGCTGCAGGTACGTCAAATCCGGTATCAGCAGATCGACGCCCGGCAATTCCGGACCCGCGAACATGACGCCGGCATCGATGACGAGCGTCGCCTGATCGGTCGACACCGCCATCGAGTTCATGCCGAATTCGCCGAGCCCGCCGAGCGGGACCACTTGTAGAGTTGGAGCCATAAAAAGGCGAAAAAGGAGTCTGAATCCTTCGTCGCGCGTCGATTTACCGTGGCACGCCGTTACGCGCGGCCACGCGACCAGGCTGCTGGGCGCTGCCTGAGGAGAGGGGGAAAGGATAGCACAGAGTCAGCTCCTCGCCGCCGCAAAAATGTCGGCAAGTCTCGCCGTTTCAATAACCTCCAGCGTCTCGGGTCGTCGGCGCGGATCGACGCCTGCGTCGGCGAGCGCTCTGTTCACATCGACACCACGCTCGATCAGCGAACGCCCCCAGGGCATTGGCCAGGGTTTTCCGCCGTTGAGTGAACATGCTTCGTACCATCCGCTCGAACAGGGCGGCGTCCCTCAGCTCGAAGGCAGGCGGCCGGAACGTGAGGCGGATCAGCGCCGAGCGCACCTCGGGCGGAGGTCGAAACGCTCCCGGCGGAATGGCGAGCAGGCGGACCACGTCGGCGCGCCACTGCGTCAGCACGCTCAGCACTCCGTACTCCGCCGTGCCGGGCCTCGCGACGATGCGGTCGGCGACTTCTCGCTGGAGCATCAGGGTTGCGTCTTTGATATGCCGCCGCGATTCGAGCTCGAGCAGCCGGAACAGGATCGGCGACGAGATGTTGTAGGGAAGGTTGCCGGCGACGCGTATCGGCGTGTCGGCTGGCGGCAGCGCGGCGTCGATGTCGAGGTCGAGCACATCGCCCGCGACGATCGTCGCGTTCGACGGAAGCTTCGGCGTGAGCGACGCGATGAGATCGCGGTCGATCTCGATGGCGATCAGCCGCGCCACTTTCGGCGCCAGTTTCAACGTCAGAATGCCGGGCCCGGGGCCGATCTCGAGGAACACATCGCCCGGTGAAGGGGCAATCGCTTCGGCCACCTTGTCGCCCCAGACCGGCTCGAGAAAATGTTGGCCGAATCGCTTGCGTGTGCGTGGTGCCACAGTGCGTCGATCGTGTCCAGCTTCAGGCCCGGCGTCGCGGTTTCCTGGCCTTCGGCCCTGCGGCGAGCGATCGATAGAACTCGCACTCGTCGCGAACAACACACTGGTCGCACAGCGGCTTCGGCTTGCAGATACGCCGGCCGTGCAGGATGAGTGTGTCGGAAGCCTTGGTCCACTCGGCGGGAGGCAACGCGCTGCAGAGCTGCCGTTCGACCTCGACCGGATCGTCGGATCGGGCGATGCCAATGCGATTCGAGACGCGCAGCACGTGGCGATCGACGGGCAAACCGGGAATGCCCAGCGCATGGCCGAGCACGACGTTCGCCGTCTTGCGTCCGACACCCGGGAGCTCCACCAGCGCCTCCATCGTGTTCGGCACCTCGCCCTGATGGTGCGCGACCAGCGCGGCAGCCATTCCCATCAGGGACTTGGCCTTGGAACGATAGAAGCCGGTCGAGTGAATGAGAGGCTCGAGCTCGACGGCCGACGCCTTGGCCAAGCGCCGCGGCATTCGGATAGCGGGCGAAGAGGGCAGGCGTGGCGCGATTGACGCCGGCGTCGGTCGACTGCGCCGAGAGGATGGTCGCCACTAGAAGCTGATAGGGGTTCTTGTAGTCGAGCTCGGTGTCGGCGTCGGGATGTTGCGTGTACAGCTTGCGAAGCACGGGCAAGGCACGGCCGACGCCGCGCCCTGCGGGTTTCTTCTTAATGGATCGGACCACGTTCCGCGTTTCCGGCCGACTCCGTGTAGATGCGCATCTGCTCCTGCAGAGCCGCGATGAGCGTCGGCACGACCTGCACAGGCAACACCACGCGCGTCTTGATTGGCGCGCGGACGACGTGATCGGATTCGGCGGCCCTGATGTCCTTTTCGGACAAGGGCGCCATTTCGCAGAATGTGAGCGTGAAGTCGAAGGGGGTGTGATTCACGGCGCAGAAATTTGCGTAGGTGCGCGCCGCCTCGGACGTCTCGTCGGGGATGATCGTGAAGTTGATCTGCTTTGATTCGCTCATCTCAATACTTTCGCATGACCCCGACGACGACTCCCTGCACCTGCACCTGGTCGGCTTCGACAAAGAGGGGCTGCATGGTCGGATTCGCAGGCTGCAGACGGACGCGGCCGTTCTCGCGATACAGCTTTTTCAAGGTGACATCCGACCCGCTCAGCAGCGCGACGACCGTCTCGCCGTTTTGCGCGGTCTTGCGATCCTCGACGATGACGAAGTCGCCGTCGCAGATTTGTTCGTCGATCATCGAATTGCCGCGCACCCGCAGCACGTAGGTATCCCGCCGGCCCACGAGATCCTCGGGAACGGCAATCGTCTCGTTGGTGGCGACCGCCTCGATCGGCACGCCCGCCGCGACATAGCCAAGCAGCGGCAGATCGACGGAGCGCCCGCCCGAACTGGTCGGAATCATCTCGACCGACCGGCTGCGGTTCCACGCCCGCTTGATGAAGCCCTTTTCCTGAAGGTTGGTCAGGTGCTTGTGGACCGTCGCCAGCGACGAGAGGCCGAAGCGGCGGCCGATTTCCTCGAGGCTGGGCGCGTATCCGTGCTGCTGAATGAAGTCCTGCAGGTAGTCGAGAATCTCGCGTTGGCGCTTGGTTAGCGGGAGCACGTCATCGCCCTCCAGTCGCGCTCACTATACGCAAAAGAAAGGCGAAGGTCAATCGGGACGCGCGATGTATTCCTGGTCACCTCCCGATTCGCTTGCGACCGGTTTTCGAACGCTCCGGCTGCGCCTCCTGGTCGTTCAAGAGTTCCTGCGCGGTCTGCTTCACTTGCTCGAGCAGCCGCCGATGATCGCCCGCCTGGTCGACCGCGGCTTGCAGTTCGTCGCACAATTGCGTCAGTCGCTCGAGTCGCTGCTCGTCGGTGAGGTTTTGGTTCAGGGTGATTTTCCGGCCATCGTGTGTGGACTCGCGAATATGTGGTAGCCCTGCCAATAAATAGAGCAAACGTCATACCGGACCATCGCGAACGTGGCGACCGTCGATCGCATCCTCCATTTGCGGTAAACTGCGAATCAGCGCCTTTCCAAACGAAATAGCTGAGCACGCATGAAACGCATAGCCCTGTACATGCTCGTCGCCGGTTTGCTCGCGGTCACCGTATTTGCCGCCGACCCCGTGTCGCGGCGGGACGCGGCGCGGCTCCAGGCCAAACTCGATCGAATTGCCAAGGGCAGCCTCACGGGAGGCAAGACTGCTCGCGACGACGCCCATCACCGAGACCGAGATCAATTCCTATTTACGGTATGAGTTGGGCGACCGCATTCCACCCGGTGTCACGGACCCGTGGCTGTCGATTCTCGAAGAGGGACGGTTGTCGGGCCGGGCCACCGTCGACCTCGCCCGCGTAGGGGAGAGCCGCAAGTCGGGCGGCATGCTGGACCCCTTCAATCTCCTGACCGGCTCGTTGCCCCTGACTGTGAACGGCGTTCTGCGGACCAAAAACGGCGTCGGGACGTTTGCCGTCGAGTCGGCGTCAATTTCGAGCGTGCCTGTGCCGCTATGGATGGTCCAGGAAATCGTGAGCTATTACTCCAAGTCGGAATCGTCGCCGAACGGCGTCGCCCTCGACAAGCCGTTCGTCCTCCCCAACGGGATCCGCGAAATCCAGACCGCGCGTGGGCAAGCGACGGTGGTGCAATAGTCAGGTTCCGGGTTCCGGTTCCGGTTCCGCGTTCCGCGTTCGAACGCGGAACTCAGGAACCGGAACCGGAACCGACCAGTCTCGTGTCCACCGACTACCTCCAAACTCCACTCCAGTTTTTGAAAGGCGTCGGGCCCAAGCGGGCTGCCGACCTGCAGCGCGTCGGCCTTGTCACCGTCGAAGATTTCCTCTATCGATTCCCTCTCCGCTATGAAGATCGCGGACGACTGCAACCCATTGCCTCGCTGAAGCCGGGCCAGCAGGTGGCGATTGCCGGGCGAATCCAAAGCAGCCGTCTGCGCACAACCCGTCGTCCTGGATTCAAGATTTTCGAGGCGCTCATCGGCGACGCCACCGGATCGATCGTCGCGCTGTGGATGAACCAATCGTTCCTGAAAGACATCCTTAGGCGCGACGTACATGTGGTCCTCTTCGGAACCATCGAGGCGCGGCCGGCGCTCCAGATCATGAATCCGGACTACGAAGTCATCGGCGGCGACGGTGATGGTGCCGAATCCGAAGAGGCGGCGCAGACGATCCACACAGGCCGCATCGTGCCGGTGTACGAAAAGGCCGGCGCGATGACGCCGAAGATGCAGCGGCGCCTCGTCTTCGATGTGCTGTCGAACCTGCCGGACAGCCGTGGCCGATCCTTTTCCAGAAGACGTCCGCCAACGCCTGAATCTGCCGGACCGACGCGCGGCGCTGATTGGCACGCATTTCCCCGCCGCGCACACGCCGGCCGATCAGCTGAACGCATTCAGAACACCGGCGCAGGTCCGGCTCATCTTCGAAGAGTTCTTCCTGTTCCAGCTCGGGTTGATGCTGCGCAAGCGCGCGGCGGTCCGGGAGTCGAAGCCGCGGGTGATCCACGTGGACGATCGGATCCGCGAGTCGGCCCGCAGCATCCTGCCGTTCAAGCTCACGGAAGGGCAGCGGACCGCGTTGAAGGAAATCGTCGAAGACATGCAGCGCGCGACGCCGATGAACCGGCTGCTGCAGGGAGATGTCGGCGCGGGCAAGACCATCGTCGCGCTGCTGGCGGCGCTGGTCGCGATGGAGAACGGCCTGCAGGTCGCATTCATGGCGCCGACGGAAATTCTCGCGGAGCAGCATTTCCTCAGCCTGCGAACGCTCCTGGAGAAGTCACGCTTTCGTGTCGAGCTCATCACGGGCGCGACGACCGGCCTGAAGCGGCGCGATCTCGTCGCCCGCCTGGCTGCAGGTGACATCAACCTTGTCGTGGGTACTCACGCGCTCGTGCAGGGGACCGTCAACTTCCGATCGCTGGGCCTGGCCATCATCGACGAGCAGCACCGTTTCGGCGTCGTCCAGCGCGCGACGCTGCGAGCGAAAGGGCTGATGCCTGACGTGCTGGTGATGACCGCCACACCCATTCCGCGAACGCTCGCGCTGACGGTGTATGGCGATCTCGACGTGTCGGTCATTCGCGACATGCCGCCGGGCCGCCGCGCCATACAGACGATCGTGAAGCCCGAGTCGCGCCGCGAGGAGGTGTACTCGCTGGTAAGGAAGGCGCTCGACGAGGGCCGCCAGGTCTACATCGTCTATCCGTTGATCGAGGAGTCGGAGAAAGTCGATCTCAAAGCGGCGACGGAAATGGCAGATACGCTCGCGCAGGATGTCTTTCCCGAGTATCGCGTCGCGCTTCTGCACGGCAAGATGAAGCAGGACGCCAAAGAGCGCGTCATGCGCGCGTTCGCCGGCGGCGAGATCCACGTGCTCGTCTCCACGACCGTGATCGAGGTCGGCATTGACGTGCCCAACGCCACGGTCATGGTCATCGAACACGCCGAGCGTTTCGGGCTGTCGCAGCTGCACCAGTTGCGCGGGCGCGTCGGGCGTGGAGCGCACCAGTCGCACTGCGTCCTGTTGTACCAGTACCCGATTTCAGAACAGGGAAAGTCGCGTCTGCGGGCGCTGGCGTCGACGACCAACGGGTTCGAGATCTCCGAGCGCGATCTCGAGCTGCGCGGCCCTGGAGATTTCTTCGGCACCCGGCAGTCAGGGCTGCCGACGCTGCGCACGGGCGATCTGCTGCGGGATCATTCGCTGATGGAGCAGGCGCGCGACGAAGCCATGCGCTTCCTCGACAAGCAGACGCTCACGGCACCGCTGGTCGAACGCATGAAAGCCGCCTGGCCGAGCAGATTTGGATTGATGGATATTGGTTGATACGTATCTCAACGCAGAACCGCAGAGGCTGCAAAGATCAGCAATCGTTTCTTCGCGTCTCGCGCCTTGCGTTGAGACAGCAAAACGCTGATGCGAATAATCGCGGGTCAACTGAAAGGACGCCGTCTGAAGACCCCGAAGTGGACGGGGCTCCGTCCGACGTCAGACAAGCTGCGCGAGACGCTGTTCAACGTCGTTGCGCCGCGCGTCGAAGGTGCGCGCGTGCTCGATCATTACGCGGGCACCGGCGCGATCGGAATCGAGGCGATCAGCCGAGGTGCGGCGCATGTGACCTTCGTCGATGCCGATCCACGCGCGTTGACGCTGATCGCTGAAAACCTGCGTCACTGCGGCGTCACGGACCGCTATGTTATTATCCGAACGCCGCAATCACTGCCGGCCGGATCGATCGATCTCGCCGTGCTGGATCCGCCCTACGACGAACCCGATCTGACGGCCGCGATTGTCGCAGCCGAGCCCCTGATTGCGCCCGGTGGGTTGCTTGTGCTCGAACACGCGCGCCGCCGTCCGGTGCCGGAGCAGGCAGGACGATTGCGGATGTCGCGGGACTTGGTGTCCGGAGACAGCGCGCTGGCCTTCTATTCAAGTGCAGGCGCGCGCAGCGATTAATCATGAAACTCGCCGTTTACCCAGGATCGTTTGATCCGCTGACCAACGGGCACGTCGACATCATCGAGCGGGGCACGCGCCTGTTCGACAAGATCATCGTCGCGATCCTGGTGAACGTCGAGAAATCACCCCTGTTCAGCATGCAGGAGCGCGTCGAGATCGTGCGCGAGGTGTTCAAGGGACACCCCAACGTCGAGGTCGACACGTTCGAGGGGCTGCTGGTCGATTACGTGGCGGCGCGCAAGGCCGACGTCATCGTCCGCGGACTGCGCGCGTTGTCGGATTTCGAAACGGAATTTCAGATGGCGCTGATGAACCGGCGGCTGAGCCCGCATATCGAGACGGTCTTCATGATGCCGGCCGAGCAGTACACCTACATCAGCTCGCGCCTGATCAAGGAAGTGTTCTCGCTGGGCGGCCAGGTGCGCGGCCTCGTACCCGAGATCGTGGAAAGCCGTCTGCGCGAGAAGCAGAGAGGGAAAGCCCATGTTAGCTGAGCGGATGAGCAGAGTCTCCACGTCGCCGACGATGAAGGTCGCCGGCGAGGCGGCAAAATTGAAGCGCCAGGGCGTCGACGTCGTCGATTTCGGGGCAGGAGAGCCCGATTTTCCGACGCCGCAGCCGGCGAAGGACGCGGCGAAGACCGCGATCGACCAGAACTTCACGAAATACACGCCGCCGGCCGGCACGCCCGACCTGAAGCAGGCGATCTGCGCCCGGTACAAGACCGATTACGGCGTCAGCTTCTCGGAAGCGGAATGCATCGTCACGGCGGGCGGCAAGCAGGCGCTCTACAACGCGGCGATGGTCCTCTACAACGCCGGCGACGAAGTGATTACGCACGCGCCGTACTGGCCGACGATTCCCGAGCAGGTGAAGCTCGCCGACGCCACGCCGGTGATCGTCCAGACGAAAGCCGAGGACGGGTTCGCCATTCATCCCGAGACGATCATCGCGGCCATCACGCCGCGGACGAAGGCGATCATCGTCAACTCGCCGGCGAACCCGACGGGTGCGGTGATCTCCGAAGAGCATCTTGCCGCGATCGCGGATGCGGCGGCCAAGCGCGGCATCTGGGTGATCGTGGACCTGTGCTACGAGAAGCTGATTTACGACAACGTGCCGCACAACCTGGTGAAGGTGCTCACCGATCGCATGCGCGATCGCACGATCATCTGCGGCTCGGCGTCGAAGGCGTACTCGATGACCGGCTGGCGCTGCGGCTGGATTCTCGGCCCGAAGGAAGTCGTCACCGCTGCCGACACGCTGCAAGGGCACTCGACGTCGAACGTCGCGTCGATCTCGCAGAAGGCCGCCCAGCAGGCGCTTACCGGATCGCAGGATCCCGTCGGCGCGATGCTGAGCGAGTACAAGACGCGCCGCGACAAGCTGATGGAATGGTTCTCGGAAGATCCGCGGTTCGAGTGCGTGAAGCCGGGCGGCGCGTTCTACCTGTTCCCGCGCATCACGAAGGTGCTCGAGGCAACGGGCATCGCCAGCAGCGGCGATTTCTCGCAGATGCTCCTCGACGAAGCGCGCGTGGCGCTGACCGCGGGTGAGGGATTCGACGCACCCGGGTTCCTCCGCATCTCGTACGCGACATCGCTGGATCGGCTGCGCGAAGGCACGACGCGGATTCTCGACTTCGTCAAGAAGCACGAGCAGAAGGCCGCAGCCGTCAGGTAGTGGGCAGACTCCCTTCGGGCTTCATCTCACGGGCTGCCGGCATTGTCGGCGGCCCGTTCGTGTTTCAGGACGCGTCCGCGCGCGAGACGTACGGCACGGACGGCACGAAACACGGCTCGCCCGCCGATCTCGTCGTCCTTCCAGGCTCGACCCAGGAGATCTCTCAGCTCGCGAAGCTGTGCAACGACGAGCGCATTCCGATCGTGCCGCGCGGCGCCGGGACGGGATATACCGGCGGGGCGGTTCCCACGCGCGGCGGAGTCGTCCTGTCGCTCGAACGGATGAACCGCATCCTCGAGATCGATCGGCTGAACCTGCTCGCCCGCGTGCAGCCGAACGTCATTACCGGCGACTTGCAGGATGCCGTCGAGAAGGTCGGGTTGTTCTATCCGCCGGATCCGGCGAGCCTCAGGCTGTCGGCGCTCGGCGGCAACGTTGCGGAATGCGCGGGCGGTCCGCGCGCGTTCAAGTACGGGACGACGAAACGCTACGTGCTGGCGCTCGAGGCTGTCCTCGCAAACGGAGAGATCATCCATACCGGGTCGAAGGCCGTGAAGAACGTCGTTGGATACGATCTCACCCAACTGCTTGTCGGCTCCGAGGGCACGCTCGCCATCATCACGGAGATCACGCTGCGGCTCATTCCGAAGCCGCCCGCACAGGCGACGCTTCTCGCCGAGTTTTCGACGATCGAGAACGCGGTGGACGCCGTGACGAACCTGATTCAGCTTCGCGTCGTGCCGGCTGCAATCGAGTTGATTGATGGCGCGTCGCTTGACGCGGTGGCGGCACACGTGGGTTGGTCGATGACCAGGCCCGGCACGCGCGCCGCGGTGCTCATCGAAGTGGATGGCATGTCGGAGGCCGTTGACGAAGAAATCGCGTTGGTGGAGCAGGCGTGCCGCACCGCAACGGCCACTGATGTGCGGCGCGCAAAGTCAGAAGAAGAGCGCAACATGCTTTGGGCGGTGCGCCGGGAGCTCTCGCCCGCGCTGAAGAAAATCTCGAACATCAAGCTGAACAACGACGTGGTCGTCCCGCGCGGCCGGATACCGGAGCTCTTCGCGCTCGTCAAGGACATCCAGCAGGAGAGCGGGCTTCCGATCGCGTCGTTTGGTCACGCCGGCGACGGGAACATTCACGTCAACATCATGATCCCAGAGACTGGCACCGAAGAGCAGAGAGCAAAGAGCAAAGAGCAAGGGGAGAAATCGGTCCGGCGCCTGTTCGAAGGCGTCGTGGCGCTCGAAGGCTCCATCAGCGGGGAACATGGAATCGGATTCACGAAGGCGCCGTACCTTGGCCTCGAGCTGTCGGCGGAGGAGATCGCGCTCATGAAGCGCGTGAAGGCCGCGTTCGACCCGAACGGCATCCTGAATCCAGGTAAGATCTTTCCAGATGGCTAAAATCGTCGCGGTGATTGGCGCCTCGAGCGATCGGCGGAAATTCGGCAATCGCGCGCTGAGGGCATTTCGCCGGCAGGGTTACACCGTCCTCCCGATCAACCCGAACGAGACGGTGGTTGAGGGTTTGAAAACGTACGCATCGGTGCTGGACGTGCCCGACGCGATCGACATGGCGACCTTCTACGTTCCGCCGGACGTGGGAGAGAAGGTCATGCCGGAGGTTGCGCGAAAGAAAATTCCCGAGGTGTGGTTGAACCCGGGGTCGGAGAGCGACGCGCTGATTCGGCTGGCGCGCTCGCTGGACGTCGAACCGATCATCGCCTGCAGCATCATCGGGATTGGAGAGAACCCTTACGCGTAGCCGACCTGAAGGTCGGCACTAGGCCGGCGTTACTTGACAGCGTGCGAGTCGGGTCCTATACTCGAAACCAGCATTATTTCCTGTCTGAATGGGACGCGGGCTTTTTCTCTCGGACCCGCGGTGTTTGATAAGCACGGATTTCCCCGCAATTTGATCACACGTTCAACTTTGTTCCGGCACTGTAACGCCCACGCTTTGTGGTTATAAGCGTGCGCACATCACACCCCAAAACAACCAGTACGAGTCTATGCCCACAAATCACAAGCGCCAAAATCCGGCGTCGCGCGGTTCTGCGAACGAACTAGCGGCGTCACCAGAGCAACCCGCAACCGCCACCGAGACGCCTGTCCGCAGGCCGCACCGGTGCGAGTGTCCGCCGACCTGTCCGCCGAAGCGCGAGGCGCGAAGGTGGAAGCGCGCAGCGCGAAGGTGGACGCACCGCAAGCCCAGCAGGCGCCCGCAGCATCACCGGCGCCGCCGCCGCAACAGCGCCCGCCACAGCAGGGCCAGGGACAGCGTCGCGGGGAAGGGCTCAACATTGGCGAGCTGAAGGACATGAGCATTCAGAAGCTCACCCAGATCGCCAAGGAGTTGAACGTCGCAGGCGCCACCGGCATGCGCAAACAGGAGCTGATCTTCCAGATCCTCAAGGCGCAGACCGAGCAGAGCGGCTTTATCTTTTCCGAAGGCGTGCTCGAAGTGCTGCCGGACGGGTTCGGGTTCCTGCGGGCGCCCGATTACAACTATCTGCCGGGTCCCGACGACATTTACGTCTCGCCATCGCAGATTCGCAAGTTCGATTTGCAGACCGGCGACACGGTCTCAGGACAGATTCGTCCGCCGAAGGAAGGGGAGCGCTACTTCGCCCTCATCAAGGTCGAGGCCGTCAACTTCGAGCAGCCCGAGCAGGCGCGCGACAAGCTGTTCTTCGAAAACCTCACGCCGCTGTACCCGCAGGAGCGGCTGAAGCTCGAGACGTCTGGCGAGAACCTGTCCGCACGCGTCATGGACCTGTGGACGCCGATCGGCAAAGGGCAGCGCGGCCTCATCGTCGCACCGCCGCGCACCGGCAAAACCATGCTGCTGCAGAACATCGCGCAGTCGGTCGTGCAGAATCATCCTGAAGTCTTTCTCATCGTGCTGCTCATCGACGAACGGCCGGAAGAAGTCACCGACATGCAGCGGTCGGTCGACGGCGAAGTCATCTCGTCGACGTTCGACGAACCGGCGCAGCGTCACGTGCAGGTGGCCGAGATGGTCATCGAAAAAGCGAAGCGCCTCGTCGAGCACAAGAAGGACGTGCTGATTCTGCTGGACTCGGTGACGCGCCTGGCTCGCGCCTATAACACCGTCATCCCGCCGTCTGGCAAGGTGCTCTCAGGCGGTCTCGACTCGAACGCCCTTCAGAAGCCGAAGCGATTCTTCGGCGCCGCACGGAACATCGAGGAAGGCGGCTCGCTCACGATCATCGCCACCGCGCTCATCGACACCGGCTCGCGCATGGACGACGTCATCTTCGAAGAGTTCAAGGGCACGGGCAACATGGAAATCCATCTCGATCGGAAGCTGGCCGACAAGCGCGTGTTCCCGGCGATCGACCTCCAGAAGAGCGGCACGCGAAAAGAAGAGCTGCTCATTCCGAAGGACGACCTCAATCGCATCTGGGTCCTCCGCAAGGTGTTGAACCCGCTGTCGCCGGTGGAAGCGATGGAATTGCTGCTCGACAAGATGGGCAAGACGAAGGGGAACACCGAGTTCCTCTCGGCGATGCAGAAAATGGGCTGAGCTAGATCGTCGATGGCAACAGTGATTCGTGTTCGACAGAATGGCCCGTACCGGGTCGAGGGTGAGGACGTGACGGTCGTGGATTGGAACGGGAATCCGTATCCAATCGCGAAGCAACCGATCGCGCTCTGCAGGTGCGGCGGGTCGACGACCAAGCCGTTCTGTGACGGCACGCACTCGAAGATCGGCTTCCAGGCTGCCGAAGCTGCGGTGCCGGGGTCCGAAGACAAACCTGCAACGTAGCCGACCTGAAGGTCGGCACTACGAAAGATCAGCCGACCTGAAGTCGACTTCAGGTCGGCCGAACGCCAGTCGACCGACCGTGTACGACCTTCAGGTCGGCACGTCGTAGTGCCGACCTTCAGGTCGGCGTCAGCCGTCATCTGGCGCGGTAGCGATCGAGCCGCGCGCGAATTTGTGCGGCGAGATCCTGTTCGCCGCTGTCCAGCGCAATTTTCAATGCGCGTTCCGCTGTCTCGACCGCCAGCTCTGATTGTCCGGCCGCCGCATACGCCGCTCCCAGCGTGTCGAGCGCAGTGGCGTTCCGCCCATCGGTCAGGCGGACGGCGCGCTCAGCCAGCCTCACCCCTTCCGCCGGCACACGCAGCTCCAGATTCGGCGCCGTCGCGATAATCCACGCCAGATCGAGCAGGGCGCCCACCCGATCGGGCTCGATTTCGAGCGTGCGGCGATAGCGGTAGATCGCTTCGGCGAGCTGGTTCTGCAGCACGAGCGCGCGCGCGAGGCTCTGATGCGCATCGGCATCTTCGGGCGAGAGCTCGATCGCCTTCTGGTAGCTCTGGATGGCGCGATCCACCTGGCCGCGCTCGGCCAACGCGCGCCCGAGGTTGTAGTGACCGGCGGCGTTCAACGGATCGGCACCCAACGCTCGCCCGTACAACTCAATCGCATCGTCCAGATTGTGCTGCGCGTGCCGGACGACGGCGAAGCCGTAGAGCGCCTCGGCAAACGCGGGCTTCAGACTGAGCGCCTGTCGAAACGACGCCTCGGCGGCGTTGTAATCCTGCTGGATCAGCTGCACACGCCCGACGTCGTAGTAGCGTCCCGCGGTTGGATCGAGCCGCGCGGCCTCCTTGAGCTCTCGCAGCGCATCCAATGGGCGGTTCGCTTCGAGGTAGCAGGCCGCGAGCTCGGCGCGCAGCTGCGCGTTGCGCGGCTCTACTTCGAGCCACTTCTCATTTCCTGCGATGTCATCGCGAAGAATCTTCGGGCCGAAGTCCTGTTCGAGCCGCGCGAGATCGGCCTGCCGGCGCGGTACCACCTGCAGCCACAACGACCCCATCTCTGATGCGCTGGTCTGACCGAACGTCACACGCCTGGGAGGGCGATTCGGGTTTGCACGATTCGCCGCGGAGTTGTCGTACGTATAGCGCATCTCGACGACGGTGCCCTTGGGCAACAGCAGCGGCTCCGCGTACGTGTAAACGTCCTGCCAGTGGAAGTCCCAATTGCTGATGCGGATGAGCGGCACGATCGCGCCACCGGGCAGCGTCGCCCATGCCCGAACGTCCTTCGCCAGAAAATGCGCGTGCGGTTGCACGGCGATCGCATCGACATCGACCGGAAGCGTGTACGCATCGGCGTTTACGTAATCGCGGCGGCCGGCGGGGATGTCGATGTCCTGGCGCCCGAGGCGCAGCATGTAGCCGGTTCGCGACGGGCGTTCGTCGGTCAAGTAGAGACCAACGCTCACGCGCACAGGCTCGGGCACCGCGGCGGGCATCAGATGGAGCTCGACGACGAGATCGCTGTGCGGCTCGAGATGCCAGCTCATTCCCTTGGGCGACGTGCGTGGCGACTGCCCGGGCGTCCATCCGAGAAACATCCCGTCGGGGAACCTCGCCTCGCGGCTTCCTCCGCCCTCGTATCCCGGTCCCGCCTCGTCGTCGTCCCGCCTCCTCGACAGCCGCGTGCGATCGACCTTGATGTTGGCGTGATGCACGACTTTCGCGTTTCCCGGCCGGAATTCCACTGCACGGACGTAGGCCGGCGTGCTCAAGGGAATCGGAATCACGAAGCTGCGAAAGACGTCATTCCTTTGCGCCGGCAGCATGTACGCTTCGGGCATTTCGACGATCACGTCGGGCGTCCCGAGCTGCCACGCGTCGGAAAATTCCGGAGCCGGGGGCAGATCCGCGGCGTTGCCTCGCGTCATCCCTTGCTCCACCCATTCCTGAATCGCAGCGATTTCGGCATCCGTCAACTGGCGCTGGTCCTGGAAGCGGCCGTGGCCCGGGTCGGGTTTCCACGGCGGCATCACGCGGGCGCGAGTGACGTCAGCAATTCGGGCGGCGCGCGGCCGCACGTCCTCGAAGGTCTGCAGGCTGAAGGGGGCCGTCTGTCCCGGGCGATGGCAGCTGACGCAATGCTTGAAGAGAACGGGCGCGACGTCGCGAGAAAAGGTGCGCCGTTCCTGCCCTGAAGCGCGCGTCGCGGACGCACAAATTGCAACAAGAGCTACGGCAAAGTGAATCGGCTTATTCATCCAAATGGATCCTGCAACTCACCACGAAGCGGAGCGCCTAAATCGAATGAATCCATGATATAACGCTCGAAAAAGACAAACGCAGCAATCGTCGACTGCTTGGCAGTGCGTCGTCGTTTTTACGGCAACGTTCGATTGATGGAGGTATCTCTATGGTGCGGAACCTTGGCGGTTTTCTGCTGGTACTGCTCGCCTGCGTGCTCCTGTTTCCAGAGGGTGCGGCGGCGCAGAGTCAGATTAACGGCGTCGCGCGCGACGAATCGGGCGGCGTGCTTCCCGGTGTCACCGTCGAGGCCTCGAGCCCGGTGCTCATCGAGAAAGTGCGATCGGCCGTCACCGACGATCAAGGGCGATTCAACATCGTCGATCTTCGCCCCGGCGTCTACCGCATCACCTTCACGTTGGCCGGCTTCAACACCGTCGTGCGCGAGGGCCTGGAAGTGCCCGGCGGCGTCGCGGTGACCGCCAACGCGGATCTCAAGGTCGGCGCGCTCGAAGAGACGATCACGGTGTCCGGGCCAGACACCGCTGGTTGACGTCACGCAGGCGACACGCACGACCGTGCTGACGCGCGACCTGATCGACGCGCTGCCGTCGACGCGCAACATCATGTCGGTCGGGATGATGGTGCCCGGCATTCGTCTTGGCACGCCCGACGTGGGCGGGTCGCGACAGATGGAGCAGACCAACCCGCGCGGCCATGGCATCGCGGCGAAGCACACCGTCCAGCACATCGACGGCATGAGCGTGAACAGCCAGGAAACCTCGAACCAGCAGAGCTACATCAACGACGCGCTGAGCGCCGAGGTGACGGTCAGCACGCAGCGCGCATCCCGCGGAGATTCAGTCGGGCGGGCTGCGCACCAACATGATTCCGAAGGACGGCGGCAACAGCGTCAGCGGCAGCATCTTCTTCGGCGGATCCGACGGCGCCTGGCAGAGCAACAACGTCAGCGACGAGATGCGCGCGCAGAACTTCACGCAGCGCCAACGGCATCGCGCACATCCAGAACTTCAACGCGCTCGATGGGCGGGCCGATCTGGCGGGACAAGCTGTGGTTCTTCGCCTCGGCGCGCCACATCTCGACCGACGAACTCGTGGCCAACGTCGATGAATACGTGACCGCGCCAGACGGCGAGCTGATCCGCAGCACGCTCGATCAGTACATCCGCGACGTGCTCGGGCGTGTAACCTGGCAGGTCAGCCCGAAGAACAAGTTCGCCGTGTTCTTCGAGCGCACGTGGAAGCGCAAGGGCAAGGATTTCGGCTTCGGGCAGGATCCGCGCTCGGGCACGCAGCGCGATCCGAACAAGGCGCACTACGGTGTCGGGCAGGGCAAATTCACGAGCACGATGACCAGCAAGATTCTGTTCGAGGCCGGCTACTCGAGCTCGTACCAGCACTGGACCGGCTTCAACCAGCCGGAAGTGGTGGAGGACCGCTACCTCGCGAACGGCCAGATCAACCCGGCGTGGCTGAACAACGCCCGACGCGAGGCGAACGCGCTGTTCATCACGCCGCGCTGCGCCTACTCGTTCGGCTGCACCGCCTGGGTGTCGAACGGGCAGGATCAACGGACGGCGGATGCCGGTTTCCGCGTGGCCAGCTCAATGTCATACGTGACGGGCAGCCATAACTTCAAGGTTGGCTTCTCCGACTCGTTCGGGCCTGTCCACGTGTTCACCGATCGGCAGGCGGACCTGGTCCAGACCTACAACAACGGCCGGCCGACATCCGTGACGGTCTACACGACTCCGTACAATCGTTTCAGCTATGTCAACTACGACATGGGCATCTTCGCGCAGGATGCGTGGACGATTAAACGACTGACGCTGAACTTTGGCGTCCGCCTCGACAACTTCGATTCGATGATCGAGGCGACCTCGATGCCCGCGGGCCGATTTGCCGGCGAGCGGTATTTCCCCGAGCGCGAGCACGTTCCGCAGTGGCTCTGGGACGTGTCGCCGCGAGTCAGCATGGCCTACGACCTGTTCGGCAACGGCCGGACCGCGCTGAAAGCGAGCTTCAGCCGGTATCTCGATCCGCTCACGGGCGGCTTCGCCGATCGCTACTCGCCGGGCGCAGCCAACGAGACCCGCAACTGGTTCGACTGCACGATCAACGCGGCCGGCAACGCGTGCGCGACCGGCGTGTCCACGCCGACCGACGGCGACGACATCGCGCAGGCCCATGAGATTGGCCCGGGTGGCGCGACGTTCGGCATTCGCGAGGATCGCGACTTCGATCCCGCCATTCAGCGCGAGCGCAACACCGAAATCACGTTCGGCGTGCAGCATCAGTTGTTCTCGCGCGTGTCAGTCATTGCCCAGTATTACAACCGGACGTTCCAGGACATGGAGATGCTCGACCGCGAGCTCATCACGCACGCGGATTACACCTCGTTCCGGGCCCCGCTCCCGGCCGACATCGCCCGCGATCCGGACGTCGCGGCCCTGATGAGCCCAGGCGACCTGGTAACGATCTACAACCTGAACGCCGCGAAGCTGCCGGTCTACACCTCGCAGCAGCGCGACAAGACGATTCCGGATTTGACCTCGACCTACAACGGATTCGATTTCGCGATGACGGCGAGAACGCCGGCGGCGGAACGGTGTTCGGCAGCTGGACCGTCGAGAGAAACATTTCAAACTATTGCGCGAACGACGACAATCCGAACGGCGTGCTGACGGCCGACCGCTACACCGGTTCGAACGTCTCGGCCGGCGGCGCCTTCTGCGATCAGGGTGCGCTTCGACGTGCCGCTCCGGCACGAGTTCAAGATGGCCGGCAGCGTCCCTGTGCGTTGGGGCATCGACCTCGGCGCAGTGCTGCAGAGCTATGCCGGCGGCGAGCGCGTGATTACGTGGGTGCCCGCCGCGGGCGTGTTCCCGGGCGGGCGCACCCGGTCGGAAACGGTAACGCTGAACGAGCCGGGCTCGCTGTACTATCCGCGCTACAACCAGGTGGACTTCAACATCAAGAAGACGTTCCGGGCAGGCCGCAAGACCTTCTCAGGACAGGTCGACTGGTTCAACCTGCTGAACGGCAATGCCGTGTTCTCGCAGGTCAGCCAGGTGGGCACTTCACTCGGACAGATCCAGACGATTCTGCAGGGCCGCCTGATGCGACTGGCCTTCCAGATGAAGTGGTAGATAGCCGGTAGATGGTAGCCGATAGCTGCGTAGTCCTACGGAACTGGTTGCGCAGCCGACTGCGCAATCAGTTCCTGCAGTTCCTCACCTTCGATCACTTCCTTTTCCAGCAGCCGGCGCGTGACCGTCTCGAGCAGCTGACGCCGCTCGTTGAGACCTGTCGCGCCCGGTCGTGCGCGTCCTCCAGCAGCCGCCTGACCTCGGCGTCGATCCGCTGGGCCGTCTCCTCGCCGTATGGCCCGCGCTCGGGCCCCAGCGGGATGTCGAGAAACGCGTTGCGCCGTGAGCCTTCGTAGTTGACGGTGCCGAGCTCCTCGCTCATGCCGAACTGCGTGACCATCGCGCGCGCGATGTCGGTGGCGCGCTGCAGATCGTTCTGCGCGCCGGTCGAGATCTCCCCGATCGCGATTTCCTCGGCCGTTCTTCCGCCGAGCAGGACGGCCATCTGGTTTTCGAGATCCTTCCGCGTCAGCAGGTAGCGATCTTCGAGCGGCAGCTGCATCGTGTAGCCCAGAGCGCCGAATCCGCGCTGCACGATGGAAATCTTATGGACGGGGTCGAGATTCGGGCAGCACGCTCGCGACGATTGCGTGGCCGGACTCGTGGTAGGCGACCATCTCACGCTCGCGCACGCTCATCACGCGTTTCTTTTCGAGCCCGGCGATCAGCCGATCGATCGCATCGTTGAAGTCGCTCATCTCGACGGCTTCCTTGTTGCGGCGAGCCGCCAGCAGCGCGGCTTCGTTCACGAGATTCGCGAGGTCGGCACCCGCAAAGCCGGCAGTGCGCTGCGCGACGACGCGGAGATCGACATTCGTGGTCATCTTCACCTGCCTCGCGTGGATGCGGAGAATCTCTTCGCGGCCACGGACATCGGGCTTGTCCACCAGCACCTGGCGATCGAAGCGGCCTGGGCGGAGCAGGGCAGGGTCGAGTACTTCCGGCCGATTGGTGGCGCCCATGATGATGACGCCCTTGCGCGAGTCGAAGCCGTCCATCTCGGCGAGCAGCTGGTTGAGGGTCTGCTCGCGCTCCTCGTGGCTGCCCATCGGGCTCTGCACACGCACCTTTCCGAGTGCGTCGAGCTCGTCGATGAAGACGATGCAGGGCGCCTTCGCCTCGGCTTGCGCAAACAAATCGCGGACGCGCGCGGCGCCGACGCCGACGAACATCTCCACGAACTCCGAGCCGCTCAAGCTGAAGAACGGCACCTTGGCCTCGCCGGCCACGGCTTTGGCGAGCAGCGTCTTGCCCGTACCGGGAGGTCCGACGAGCAACACTCCCTTCGGAATTCGGCCCCCGATGCTCGTGTATTTCTTCGGATGCTGCAGAAACTCGACGATCTCCATCAGCTCTTCCTTGGCCTCGTCGACGCCAGCGACATCGCCGAAGCGCACCTTCACGTCGTCTTCGGCATAGATCTTCGCGCGGCTCCGCGCGAACGCCATCACGCCCCCCTCGGCGCCCCCCATCCTCCTGAAGAAGAAGCTCCAGAGCCCGACCAGGAGCAGCAGCGGAACAATCCAGCTCAACAGCTCGGGCAGCCATCGGTTCATCAGCTCGCCGCTGTACTTGACGCCGGCCTTCTCGAGCTCGGCCACGAGCGAGGGGTCCTCGATCCGGGTGGTCACGAACGGCTCGGATTTCGCGTTCGCGTCGGCGGGCTTCAGCGTGCCGCGAATAATCTGCTCGCCGACAGTCGCCTCCGAGACCTTGCCTTGTGCGACGAGGGATTTGAACTCGCTGTAGGGGATCTGACGTCCTGCGGGCACCAGGAAATACGTCTGCGCGAGCAGGAGCAGAACGAGGAAGGCGAGACCGTACCACATCGTGCCGGAGGGCCGGCGCGGGACCGAACGGCGCTCTCCTCGGGGGTTTGGGGGTCTCGTCGACGGAGGCACCAATCAGCCTCCAACAACCGCGCCGGCCTGCTGTTTTTCGAAGCGCAGGCCGCCAGGCCCGGCGTCGACCCTCACGACGTCGCCCTCGCGGAATTCTCCCTCGAGCACGCGCATGGCGAGCGGATCGAGGATGTGGCGTTGAATCGCGCGCTTGAGCGGCCGCGCGCCGTACGCCGGGTCGTAGCCTTCCCGCACGAGCCACTCCTTGGCGGCGTCGGTCAGCACGACGAAGATCTTTCTCTCTTCGAGCCGCCGCAGGAGCCCTTTCACCTGGATGTCGATGATCGTCTTCATCTGCTCGCGGCTCAGCGGATGGAAGACGATGATCTCGTCGACGCGATTGATGAACTCGGGGCGGAAGTGCGCGCGGAGCGCGTCCATCACCTGGCGCCGAGCGCCCTCGTCCACTCCACGATCGCCAAGATCGGCGAGGTACGCACTTCCAAGATTCGACGTCATGATGACGACGGTGTTCTTGAAATCGACCGTGCGCCCCTTCCCGTCGGTCAGGCGCCCGTCGTCGAGCAGCTGCAACAGGACGTTCAACACTTCAGGATGCGCCTTCTCAATCTCGTCGAAGAGGACGACTGAATACGGGCGGCGCCGCACTGCCTCGGTCAGCTGTCCCGCCTCTTCGTAGCCGACGTATCCAGGGGGCGCGCCGAGGAGGCGCGACACCGTGTGCTTCTCCTGATACTCGGACATGTCGATGCGAATCATCGCGTGCTCATCGTCGAACAGGAACTCGGCAAGCGCGCGCGCGAGCTCGGTCTTGCCGACGCCGGTCGGGCCCAGAAAGATGAAACTGCCGAGCGGGCGATTCGGATCCTGCAGGCCGGCCCGTGCGCGGCGAATGGCGTTTGCCACGGCGCGAATCGCCTCATCCTGTCCCACGACTCGCTGATGCAGGCGCTCTTCCATATGGATGAGCTTCTGGACTTCGCCTTCCATCAGGCGGCTGACGGGAATGTGCGTCCACTTGCTGACGACATCGGCGATGTCTTCTTCGTCGACCTCTTCCTTGAGCATGCCCAGGCCCTGTTTTGCCGCAGCCGCCATACCTTCTTCTTCGGCGCGGATCTGCCGCTCGACCTCGGGCAGCCTGCCATACTGCAGCTCGGACGCTTTCCCGTAATCGCCGGCGCGCTGGACGCGCTCAATCTCCGTCCGCAGCCGCTCGAGCTCTTCCTTGAGCTTGCGCTGCCGCTGAATGGCTTCCTTCTCCTGCTGCCACCGCGCCATCAGCGCGTTGTGCTGCTCCTTGAGATCGGCCAGCTCCTTCTCGAGCTTCTCGAGCCGCTCCTTCGAGGCCTTGTCTTTCTCTTTCCGCAGCGCTTCGCGCTCGATCTCGAGCTGCATGACGCGGCGGTTGATCTCGTCGAGCTCGGCCGGCATCGAGTCGATCTCCATTCGCAGCTTCGAGGCCGCCTCGTCCACGAGATCGATGGCTTTGTCGGGCAGGAAACGATCGGTGATGTAGCGATGGGACAGTACCGCCGCCGCCACGAGTGCCGCGTCCTTGATGCGGACGCCATGATGAATCTCGTAGCGCTCGCGAAGCCCGCGCAGGATGCTGATGGTGTCTTCGACGGTCGGCTCGTCGACCATCACAGGCTGGAACCGCCGCTCGAGCGCTGCGTCCTTTTCGATGTACTTGCGGTACTCGTCGAGCGTCGTGGCGCCGATCGTATGAAGCTCGCCGCGCGCGAGCATCGGCTTCAGCATGTTCGACGCGTCCATCGATCCTTCCGACGCCCCGGCGCCCACGACGGTGTGCAGCTCGTCGATGAAGAGGATGATCTCCCCCTCTGACTGCGCGACCTCGTTGAGGACGGCCTTGAGCCGATCTTCGAACTCGCCGCGGTATTTCGCGCCGGCGATCAGCGCGCCCATGTCGAGCGCGATGATTTTCTTGTTCTTCAGTCCCTCCGGCACGTCCTGATCGACGATGCGGCGGGCGAGACCTTCCACGATAGCGGTCTTGCCGACGCCGGGCTCGCCGATGAGCACGGGATTGTTCTTGGTGCGTCGCGACAGCACCTGGATGACCCGGCGGATCTCCTCGTCTCGTCCGATGACGGGATCGAGCTTGCCGCGGCGCGCGAGTTGGGTGAGGTCGCGCCCGTACTTCTCGAGCGCTTCGTATTTCGCTTCGGGATTCTGATCGGTGACGCGCTGCGCGCCTCGCACCTGTGTAAGGACTTCGAAAATGCGATCTTTCGTGATGCCGTGCTGCTGCAGGACGCGCGACGAGATGCCGCGCCCGCCTTCGCTGACGATACCGAGGAGGAGGTGCTCGGTGCTGACGAACTCGTCCTTGAGGCGCTCAGCCTCGCTTTCAGCGGCGTCGGTGACCTTTCTCAAGCGGGGAGACAACGCCGGCTGCGAGCCGCCGTAGGCGGCGGGCTGTTTCGCGAGCTCAGCCCGCAACTGGTCCACGACCGGTTTGGGCTCGACGTTCATCTTGCGAAGCAGGGCAGGGACGATGCCGTCGGCCTGCTCGACGAGCGCCAGAAGCAGGTGCTCGGGCTCGATCTGGGCATGGTTACTCTGCTCGGCGACCCGTTGCGCCGCGAGGATCGCTTCCTGCGCCTTTTCGGTGTACTTGTTCAGGTTCATACATGTTCCGTACGATCACGATCGAAGCGTCTGCGCTATCGTCGTCGTTTCTACGCAGCCGACGTCTTGCCGCCAGCCAGCTTTGCGAGCGCTTCGTAATGGCTGCGCTCCTCCGGCGTCAGTTGCCGCGGCAGTTCTGCGTCGACTGTTGCATAGAGGTCGCCAAACTCGTTCGGCTTGCCCACGAGCGGCATCCCTTTGCCCCGAAGACGAAAAACCTGCCCGTTCTGGGTGCCTGGAGGAATTCGGAGACGGATTGGTTTCCCTGTCGGACTCGCCACATCGGCTTCGCCGCCGAGCACTGCGGTCGTGACGGGAACCCGGACCTTCGCGTGGAGGTCCTGCCCCTTGCGCTCGAACCGTGCGTCGGGCGTCATGTGGACGCGGAGGTAGAGATCCCCTGAGGTTGCGCCGCCGGCGCCCTGTTCGCCTTCGCCCGAGACGCGGACCCGTGAACCTTCTCCCACACCTGCGGGAATTCTCACGTCGACTGTGCGTGCGGCGCCATCGCGCTCGAACGACAAACGCCGCGTTGCGCCGCGATAGGCGTCCTCGATGGATAGATCGAGCGGATGTTCGAGGTCGCGGCCCTGTCGAGCGCGGGGAGCGCGGCGCGCCGCCGGCGCGCCGGCCTCGCATTTGCGGCTCACCCCCGCCCGAGAAGAACGCATGAAAGAAATCAGAGAACGGGTCCTCGTCGCCGAAGAGATCCCGCATCTCCTCCGGAGTCACAGTACGATAATTGCCCTGTGTACGCCCACCGCCGGCTCCGCCACCGAAATTCGTGTTCCACTGAGACGGATCGAATCCGCCCGCACCGCCGCCGGCGCGCTGCGCCTGCTCGTACATCTTCCAGTTCGATCCCAGCTCGTCGTATTTCTTGCGCTTGTCGGCATCGCCGACCACTTCGTACGCTTCGTTGATCTCCTTGAACCGCGATTCGGCCGCCTTGTCGCCCGGATTGACGTCAGGGTGGTACTTCCGAGCCATTTTCCGGAACGCCTGTTTGATCTCTTTGGCGCTCGCGGTCTTGGGTACGCCCAGCGTTGCGTAGTAGTCCTTGAATTCCATCACCCCTCGATTCAACTGTAGGGTCTGCCAAAAATCTAGTCAATGCCGGGTATGATCTCCGGATGTTCGAGTGGGAGACCTTTCCGCGTTCTGGCAGTCTCCCAAAATGACCGTAGTTTGGCCGGGGGAATACTGGGGATCGTCGCGATGCGGCTGGTCGTCGGCCAACTGCTCACGCTGATTCAGAATATCCGGCGATCGTCGACGGCGCCTTCATCATTATCGCGTGGGTTGGGAGTAAGCTTTTGGTGGATACCGCACCGGAAGGCTACATTCCGGTGGAAATCCCGCAGTGGCTCTCGCTGACGGTCATCGTCGGCATCTTCGCGGTCTCGCTGGTCTACGCGCAACGAGAAGCCGCTCGTCACCACGTTCGACACCTGGAAGGTCTTACGGCGAAGGACGCCGCTGACGTTTTTCTCCGATACCGATGCTTGAGTGGTCTGATGTCCTGACAATTGGTCTGCTGGTTCTGCTCGAAGGTTTGCTCAGCGCGGACAACGCGCTGGTGCTGGCCATTCTCGTGCTCGGGCTTCCGAAGGATCAACAGAAGAAAGCGCTTCGTTACGGCATCCTCGGGGCGTTCTTTTTCCGGGCGGTCGCAACCCTCCTCGCGGTGTACCTGATCGAGCTCAGCTGGGTGAAGCTCGCCGGCGCAGCGTACCTGCTCTATCTGCCGTACGCGCATTTCTTCGGCGGGGAAGAAGGGCACGATCGGCGCGCGCCCAAGCCGGCCAAAGCGATGCTCGGGCTGACCGCGTTCTGGGCAACGGTCGTCAAAGTCGAGCTGACCGATATCGTGTTCGCGATCGACTCGATTCTGGTCGCGGTGGCGATGTCGAACAAGACGTGGGTCATCCTCACCGGCGGCATTCTGGGCATCGTCGCCATGCGGCTCGTCATCGGCAAGCTGCTCGCGCTCATCCAGAGATACCCCGCGCTTGTCGACGGCGCCTTCGTCATCATCGCGTGGGTCGGCATCAAACTGCTGCTCGAGTTCGCGCACCAGCAGGGATACGTGCATTTCGAGATTCCGAAGTGGATTGCGCTCGGCCTCATTGTCGTCATCTTCGCAATTGCGTTTTTTTACGCGCGGCAACACCCGCACGTCGAAGCCGAAGAGGAAGCCGCGGCGCACGACGTCGATCAGATGGACAAGGATCTCCCGTTCAACTAGCGCCCTTTGAGCTTGCGCAGCGCCCGCCGCTCGCGCTTGTCGGGGGCGTGCGTGCGCTGCATGCTCGCGCGATACACCCGTTCAATTCGCCGCATTTCCTTTTCCTCCTCGGATAACGGGGGACTGGTGTCCTGATAGAGGAGTCGCGCCTCGGATTTCGGTAAGTGGCGGTCAGCCAGGCCGACGACGGTGACTGTCTGCTTTCGCCCGAACGGGCGGCTCAGCCGCAGCTCGTCGCCGACGCGCAGGTGGCGATGCGGTTTACAGCTCTGGCCATTGACCTCGACCTTTCCTCCAAGGCACGCCTTCTGCGCCTCGGAGCGGGTCCGGTACAGGCACGCCACGTCGAGCCAGACGTCGAGGCGAACGGGAATGGTGGGATCCGTCATTTCTTTGCCACCGGCGAGCGCGCAGTTCTATCCGGCGACGCGGCGCGCCTTCATTTCCCCATGATGGAGCGGAATACGACATGGCGACAGCGGCCGCTCTTCGAAAAATCGTCGACCCTTCGCGTGGATTCTCGAACGGCAGCAGTAAGTGTCGTAAACCGCGTCACTTTCCCCGCCGTTTCGTAGGCAGCCGAACAGAATCTTCCCGCCTCTCGACTGAAAGCCATTTGAGATTTGGCACTCCCTATGCAACGAGCGGTTACTTCTCCTAGTGCCAACTCTGTCCCAACTTCCACCATCAGCCGGCGGCCCCTTGCCGGATACAGACGACGACTTCGAAGGCGGGCGCGCGCCGCTGCCGCTCGATCAGCTCGAAGCGCACGCGCGTCAGCTCGCTGCGGAGCATGTGGCGACCGCCCGCGGTGGGCCGCGGCGCGAGTTACTGGCTCGCCTCGAGCGGAATGCAGCGCAGCTCGAGCAGATTTACCGAAAGCTCGCGGAGCAGGGGTTCTCCGAACCTGCCGAGACCCCCTCCGAAGAATGGCTGCGCGACAACCACTATGTCGTTCGCGTGCAGCTCCTCGAGATTCGCCGGAACCTTCCGAGGAAATACTACGAGGAGCTTCCGACGCTCGTCAGCGGCCGATGGCGCCGCTATCCCCGCGTCTACGTGTTCGCGCGCGACTTCGTCGCGCATACGGCCGGCCGATTCGGTCAGGACCTGCTGCACCGGTTCGCTGATGCGTACCAGGACGTCGCGCCGCTCACCATTGGCGAGCTATGGGCCATTCCGATCATGCTTCGGCTGGCCCTGGTCGAACACCTCTCCGGGCTGGCGGTGCAGACGTTGCGCGCGCGCCAGGATCGCGATGCCGCCCGCAGCTTTGCCACGGAGCTGCTGGGAGTCCCCGAAACTGAACGGCGCCTGAGACAGTTCACCGACAAGGCGTCTTCCACGTTTCTCGTCGAGATCCTCCACAGCCTCCGCGATCAGTCCGTTGCTTCGACGGCGGCGTGGCGCTGGCTGCAAACCAGGTTGACCGCGCGCGGCCTGTCGTCGGACGAGGTGCTGCGCATCGAGCAGCAGCGGGAGGCGATCGAGCAGCTATCCATCGCCAACATCATCAATACGATGCGGGCGCTCTCGGCGCTCGACTGGCCGACGTTCGTCGAGGGCGTCAGCCGCGTCGAGCGGATCCTCCGGCGCGATCCGGCCGGGGCATACGTCGACATGGATCGCCCGACGCGCGACCGCTACCGGAAGTCGGTGGAACAGCTGTCACGCCGTTCCGGCACCGACGAGCTCGACGTCGCCGAGCGTGCCATTGCCGCGGCGGAGCGCGCCCGGCACGAGCGGCCCAACGCCGACCGCGCGCATCACGTCGGCTATTACCTGATCTCGCGCGGCCGTTTCGAGCTCGAGCGCGAACTCGACTACGCGCCTACGGCCAGCGAGCGGCTCGCACGGCTGTTTTTCAAGCATCCGGCCATCGGATACCTCGGCACGCTCGCGCTGACGACCATCGTGTTCGAGACGAGCTTGCTCGTGTACGCGCGAAATCAGGGCGCCTCGCCGTGGATGATCGCATTTGTCGCGCTCGTCACCGTGCTGCCGGTGTCGGAGCTCGCCTTGAGCTTTCTCAACACGATTCTCACCACGCTCATCCCTCCGCGCGCGCTGCCGAAGCTCGCCTTGCGCCACGGCGTTCCCGACGACCTGCGGACGGTCGTCGCGGTGCCGACCATCCTGTCGTCCTCCGCTCGCGTGAGGGAGCTTGTCGAGGCGCTGGAAGTCCGCGCCCTGGCTAATCACGACGAGAATCTCCGGTTCGCGCTGCTTGCCGATCTTCCTGACGCCTCCGCTGAAATCACGCCCGCTGATCAAGAGGTCGTGGATCTCGCCGCCGAATTGATTGCCGGGCCTGAACACTCGGTACGGTGCAGATCGCTTCTACCTGTTGAACCGCCGCCGCGTCTGGAATACGTCGGAGCGGCGCTGGATGGGATGGGAAAGGAAGCGCGGGAAGCTGCACGAATTCAATCGGGTGCTGCGAGGGGCCACCGACACGACGTTCGACATCGTCGTCGGCGATGCGCGCCAGTTGCAAACCGTGCGGTACGTGATCACGCTCGACTCGGACACCGATCTGCCGCTGGACGCGGGACGCAAGTTGGTGGGCACGCTGGCCCACCCGCTGAATCGCGCCCGCTTCGATGCGCAAACGGGCCGCGTCACTGAAGGGTACGGCGTTCTTCAGCCGCGCGTCGCAATCGACGCGGTCAGCGCATCGGCGTCGACGTTTTCCGAGGTGTTCTCAGGGCACGTCGGCCTCGACCCCTATACGACGGCCGTGTCGGACGTGTATCAGGACCTCTTTGGAGAAGGCAGCTACGTTGGGAAGGGCATTTACGACGTCGACGCGTTCGAGCGCGCGCTCGACGGCCGCGTGCCCGACAACGCGCTGCTGAGCCACGACCTGTTCGAAGGCCTGTTTGCCCGCGTGGCGCTGTGTACCGACGTTGAAGTCATCGACGATTTCCCGAGCCACTATCTCACGTGGATTGCGCGCCAGCACCGATGGGTTCGCGGCGACTGGCAGCTCCTGCCGTGGTTGTGGCGAACGGTCCCAACACAGAGCGGCGCGCGCGTGCGGAACGTGTTGCCCGCAGTGGCACGCTGGAAAATGGCGGACAACCTGCGGCGAAGCCTGCTGCCGATCGCGCTGCTCATCCTTCTTGCGGCGGGTTGGCTGGTGCTGCCGGGTGGGCCGTCTTTGTGGACCGGCACGGCGTTTCTGGTGCTGTTCTTTCCGACCTACGTGCAATGGGGGCAGACCTTCGCCAACCGCGTGCGCGGTGTCAGGTTCCAGGATCATCTCCGAGCGGAGCGCAACAACCTCGTGTCGAGCCTCCACCAGGTGCTCCTCCACAGCGCGTTTCTCGCGCATCAGTCGTTTGTAATGGCGGACGCCATCGGACGCACTGTCGTACGCCTGTACGCCAGGCGGCACTTACTCGAATGGGAAACTGCCGCCGATGCGGCGGAGCGCCTGCAAGGGGAGTGGCCGCTGGTTTTGCGACGAATGTGGGTGGCGCCTGTCGCGGCGCTGGCTCTCGCACTCGCCGTCATCGCACTGCGGCCATCGAATGCACTGTGGGCGCTGCCGGTCGTCACGTTGTGGGCGATCTCGCCGTACTTCGCCTATGGCACCGGCCTTCCGAAACAGGGAGACCGCCACGTTCTGGACGTGCGCGAGCGGCGGGAGCTGCGCCAGACGGCCAGGCTCACATGGCGCTTCTTCGAGGAGATGGTCAGCCAGGGCGACAACTGGCTCGTGCCCGACAATTATCAGGAGAACAGGCCCGATCCGATTGCGCACCGCACGTCACCCACCAACATCGGCCTGCAGATGATGGCTGCGGTCTCGGCGTGGGATCTCGGCTACTTGTCCGCAGGGGAATGCCTGACGCACCTCGACCATATCGTCGACACGCTGCAGAAGCTGCCTCGTTATCGCGGCCATCTCTTCAACTGGTACGACACCCGGTCGCTCGTCCCCCTCGCGCCGCTTTACGTATCGACGGTCGATAGCGGCAATCTGCTGGGCTATCTGATGACGATCTCCGGCGCGCTGCCGTCGATTGCGGATGCCGAGGTGTCGATCGATCGCCGCTTTCAGGACGGGTTGTCCGACACCCTCAATCTCTTCGAGCGCGATGCGCGGCCTGTCATCGCGGCACTGGGCCGGGAAAGCGCGCGGGATTTTCGTGCCGACCTGCGCCGCATTCGCGCCGCACTCGACGCGACGCCGCTCGGCATCGCCGGCACGAGTGAGTGGCTTCGGTCTGTTTCATCAGAAATCAGCGTACTGACCGCGCGCCTGCACGATGCGCAGCACCGGCTGCCGCTCGGAGACGCGAAGGTCGCCAGCGCCAACTGGTGGCTGGACAGCGCGGCGGCGATGATCAGGCAACGGCGCCGTGATCTTGCCGAATTCCAGCGGTCGGCAGACGAGGTGCGGCTCGCCATGCAACGCACGGCGGCTCGTCTTCACGACGCCATCGAACAGTTCATCGACAACACCGAGCTCGACTTCCTGTTCGATCGCGAACGGCACCTCTTCGCGATCGGCTACAACGTCACCGAGGGCCGGCGGGATGCCACCTACTACGACGCATTGGCCTCCGAAGCGCGTCTCGCGAGCTTCGTCGCAATCGCCATGCGCCACGTGTCGCAGGAGCACTGGTTCAAGCTGGGCCGCTTGATGACGCCGGTGGGACCGCATCGCGCGCTCGTGTCGTGGAGCGGGTCGATGTTCGAGTACCTGATGCCGCTTCTCGTGATGCGCAGCTATCACCGCACGCTTCTTCACGAGACCTACCACGCGGTCCTCAGCCGCCACATCGAATATGCGAAGGCGGCAGGGATTCCATGGGGGATCTCGGAGTCCGCGTACAACGTGCAGGATGCCGGCGCCAACTATCAATATCGTGCGTTCGGCGTACCCGGCCTCGGGCTGAAGCGCGGCCTTGCCGACGACCTGGTTGTCGCGCCCTATGCATGTCTGCTCGCGGCGCCGTTGCGCCCGCACGAGGTCATCGCCAATCTCGAGCACCTCGCCCATGAAGGAGCGCTCGGCCCGTTGGGCTACTACGAGGCGATCGACTACACAAAGGAACGGCTCGAGCCCGGCCAGCGCCGGGCCGTTGTCCGCACCTACATGGCGCACCATCAGGGGATGAGCCTGGTGGCGCTCAACAACTGCCTGAACGACAACATCATGCAGGGGCGCTTCCACGTCGATCCTCGCGTCCAGGCCGCCGAGCTGCTGCTGCAGGAGCGCAGCCCGCATCTTGTGCCGCTCGATCGTCCGCCGGAAGAACACAAGGTCGAGGAAACGCCCGGCCGCGCCGTGCAGTCACCTCTGCGGCAGTACGTGACGCCGCACACGATCACGCCACGGGCCCATCTGCTGTCGAATGGCTCGTTGAGTGTGATGCTGACGAATGCCGGCGGAGGGTACACGCGCTGGCGCGACGTCGCCGTCACACGCTGGCGCGAGGACTCCACGTGCGACTCCTGGGGCACATTCTGCTATGTGCGCGATCTCACCGACGCTGAGAACGGCGCCGGCACAAATGCCTTCTGGTCGGCCGGCTTTCAGCCCAGCGGCCGCGACGCTGACAGCTACGAAGCGACGTTCGCGCCCGATCGTGCGGTCATTCGCCGTCGCGATGGCGTGATCGAGACCTTCATCGAAGTCGCCGTGTCGCCTGAGGACGATGCGGAGATTCGCCGCATCGCCATCACAAACCACTCACGTTCGATTCGCGAGGTCGAGCTCACCAGCTATGCCGAAGTCGTGCTGGCGCCGCACGCCGCCGACCTCGCGCATCCGGCATTCAGCAACCTGTTCATCGAGTCGTCCGCCGTTCCCGAGAATGACGCCATCATCTGCGCGCGCCGCCCGCGTGCCCACGAGGGCCGGTTGTACATGGGTCACGTGCTGGCGGGGAGACCGCGACTGGGCGACGCCAATCGAATTTGAAACCGACCGTGAACACTTCATCGGCCGCGGTGGCAGCGTGCGCAGGCCCGCCGCGCTCGCCGGCACCGAGCCGTTATCTGGCGCAACTGGAGCGGTGCTCGATCCGATCGTCAGCATCCGCACGCGCCTCAGGGTACCGCCCGGCGTCACCGCGCGCGTGTCGTTCACGACGGTCGTGGCAGAAAACGAAGACGGCGTGCGGGCGCTGATCGAGAAGTATCACGATCCGCAGGTTTGCGCGCGGGCATTCGCGCTCGCCAGCACGCACAGCGAGATCGAGCTTCGCCATCTCGGCGTCAGCCGCGAAGACGGGTCGCGCTTTCAGCGGTTGGCCGGCCGCGTGATTTATGCGGACCCGCGTCTTCGGTCGCCCGAAGCGATCTCCCGCAACACGGGCACACCTCCGGATTTGTGGAAGTACGGCATCTCCGGCGACCTACCCATCGTGCTGGTCACGATTGGCGACGCGTCTCATCTCGCCGTGGCACAGGAGCTCGTCCGGGCGCAGGAGTACTTGAGGGCCCGCGGCTTCAAATTCGATCTCGTCGTGCTCAACGAAATTCCAACCAGCTATCGCCAGGACGTGCAGGACGACCTGCAGCGTATGGCGGACGCGAGTCCGTCGCATGCATGGCTCGATCGGCCCGGAGGGCTGTTCCTGCGCCGCGCGGATCTCATGTCTGAAGGCGATCGCGTGCTCCTGCGCGCCGTCGCGCGAGCGATTCTCGAAGGCGCCCGCGGCGGCCTCGACGCGCAATTGCGGAGACCGCTGCTGCCGTCTGTGCCGCCGCCGAAAATCAGAAAGAAGCCGGCGGTGCCCGAGCAGAGCGGACCCGAACCGGAAACCGAGCCGCTGGCGTTCTTCAACGGATTTGGCGGGTTCGCCGGCGGTGGCCGCGAGTTCCACGTCACCGCGCGGCCGCCCGCGCCATGGTCGAACGTGATTGCGAACGAGCGTTTCGGGTTTGTCGCCACGGACTCGGGGTTGGGAACCTCATGGTCGGAGAATAGCTATCACAACCGGCTGACCCCCTGGAGCAACGACCCTATCGTCGATCCGCCGTCCGAGGTCGTGTATTTGCGCGACGACAAGAGCGGCGATTTCTGGACGGCCACGCCGTCGCCCGCGGCCGGGGCGATAAAGCACGTCACGAAATTCGGACAGGGATACGCCGCGTACACGCACCGGCATCGCGGCCTCGACGTCGAGCTCACCGCGTTCGTGCCCGAGCGCGATCCCATCAAGATGCTGCGGCTGAGAATCCGGAACGACGGGCCTGCGCAACGCGACCTCAGCGCGTTTTACTACGTCGACTGGTCTCTGTCGGATACTCGATCGCGCTCGGCCTCGCACATTGTGACGTCGATCGACACGGTGTGCGGCGCCCTGTTTGCGCGCAATGCGTTTCGCGCCAACTTCGGCGGACGCATCGCCTTCATCGACACGGTGACCCAGAGCCGATCGATGACCGGCGACCGTTCGTCCTTCATCGGCCGCAACGGCACCTTGTCGGATCCACTCGCAATGGAGTTCGTGCATCTTCCGGGGCGTGTCGGGGCAGCGCTCGATCCCTGTGGCGCGGTGCAGGTCACGGCAAGCGTCGCGCCGGGCGAATCGATCGAGATCACGTTCTTGCTCGGCGAAGGGACGGACGAGGAGGGAGCCCGCTCACTTGTGGCCGCCTACCGTGCACCCGGAGCAGTCGAGGCCGCCTTGACGTCGGTCATCGCCCTCTGGAACGAGCGGCTTGCAAGTATCGAGGTAGACACGCCCGACGCGGGGCTGAACATCCTCACGAACCGTTGGCTGGTGTACCAGACGCTGGGCTGTCGATTCCACGCGCGCTCGGCGTTTTACCAGTCTGGAGGAGCGTTCGGATTCAGGGACCAGTTGCAGGACGTGCTGGCGTTCGTGCACTTCGATGCCTCCATCGCGCGCAATCACATCATTCGCGCCGCCGGCCGGCAATTCCCGGAAGGCGACGTCCAACACTGGTGGCACGAGCCGGGTGGGGAGGGCGTGCGCACGCGCATCCAGGACGATCGCCTCTGGCTCGTGTACGCGGCGCTGGAGTACTCCCGCGTGACGGGCGACTGGACCATCTTCGACGACACCGCACCGCTCATCTCGCAACGCGCGCCAGGACCGGAGGAGGCGAGCGTGTATGAAACGCCCGTGCGCCTCGATGACGAGATCTCGATCTACGAGCATTGCACGCGTGCAATCGCGCGGACGATGCCGACGGGCACCCATGGGTTGCCGCTGATGGGTACCGGAGATTGGAACGACGGCATGGACGAAGTGGGCGAACAGGGCCGCGGCGAGAGCGTCTGGCTTGGCTGGTTTCTCGCCTCGCTTCTCGGACCGTTCGCGGCGTATGCAGACTCGCGCGGCGACGCCCAGCTTGCGCGTACATACAGGGCGCACGCGGCGAGGCTCAAAGACGCCGCGGAAGCGGCGTGGGACGGAGCATGGTATCGCCGGGCGTACTTCGATGACGGGACGCCGCTCGGTTCGGCGCAGAACGTCGAGTGCCGCATCGACTCGATCGCGCAGAGCTGGTCGGTCATCTCCGGCCTCGGCGATCCGGCGCGATCGCAGCAGGCGATGGCGTCGGTCGAGTCCCAGCTGATCGACCGCGAACGTCGGCTCATCCTGCTGCTGACGCCGCCGTTCGACAAAGCCGAGCCGAATCCCGGCTACATCAAGGGGTATGTACCTGGGGTGCGTGAGAACGGCGGCCAATACACGCATGCCGCGCTTTGGGTCGTGCTCGCACAGGCGATGCTGCAGCGCGGAGATGCCGCGCACGAGCTGCTCAGCTTCATCAATCCGATCCACCGGTCGTCCGATCGTGACAGCGTAAAGCGGTACCGCGCGGAGCCCTACGTCGTCGCCGCCGACATCTATTCGGCATCCGGCCACGCCGGACGAGGCGGCTGGACCTGGTACACCGGTGCCGCGGGATGGATGTATCGCGTCACGATCGAGCACATCCTCGGCCTCAGGCGCGAAGGCAACCTGCTGACATTCAACCCATGTGTGCCCGCGCATTGGGACGGCTATCGCGTCACGTATCGCATTCCTGGCGCCGAGTATGTGATTCAGGTGGAAAATGCCGAGGGCTCCGGCGGCGGCGTCCGTTCACTCGCGCTCGACGGCATTGCCGTTGACGGCGGAGCGATCCTTCTACAACCCAACAGCGGACGGCACGCGGTCCGTGTCGTCCTCGGGAGCGTCGCACCAGCAACAGCGCGCTAGCTCGCGTTCAGGCGCCGACGCGACGCAACAGCGCCCGCGGCAGGCTCGAGGCCGGCTTTGGCCTGGCGTGCACGCGAGATATCCGGATTGCGATACCGGCCGTACGCGCCGTCGGAGCGCTTCGACAGAAACCCGGTTTCGACAAGCGCTTCGAGCACGGTCTGGCACGATGCGCCGTCCACTCCGCACAAGCGCTGCACTTGTTCCGGCCGCAGCGCGAGACCCGGCATCTCGATGTATTCGGATTTAATCCTCTGAAGAATGTGAGCAGCGACTGGCACGTTCATGACCGCCCAACCTTGAGAGAGTACTGCTGTAGGGGTGATTGCACTAAAAGTATAACGCCGCTGAGCAGCGCCATCGGTCCGCTACCGAACGAGTGCATCCACTTTTTTCGCAGAGTTGCGAAACTGCTGACGCCTTGAGCGTGATCCTCTGAGTCTGCTTGTGGCCGTTCGTGACTACTCGCCGTGCAGCGCCGATCGGCTCGTCGCCACCCACTTGGGAGCTGAATCGGTCACCTGTCGAAGCAGCAGGTTCAACTGCGCCGCATGGTGCTGCACGTGACGCATGTTCTACAGCAGCGACTCCAGGTGGGTGACATCCTTCCAGCCGTAGCGACACCGCTTGATAGCCGTCTCTGCATTGAGCGCCGCGATACGCGTGCGCGCGAGGTGTCTGCCGTGCTGGAGATAGGAGAGCAATTCGCTTTCGAGTAGACACGATCGGGCATTTGCCGGACGGATCGAGCTCGTCGAGCGTGAACGGCGCCGGCGGCGCGAAACCGTCGACGGCGTCGTGAAGATACAAGTCGAGGAAGAACAGCGTGTGATACGCGAGATACCAGAACTCGGGCTTGCAATCGCGGTCGCCCCACAGCGCGTCCGGACACGCGCGAATCGCGTTCTCGAGCATGTCGATCGCCCCGCCGAACTGCCCCCATAAGACTTCCCTCGAAGTCGCGTCCATGAGTGTTGTTTGATATAGTTGTGAACTCCCGCGCGCGGTTTCCCGCGACCGACGGCCAGGTAGCTCAGTTGGTAGAGCATACGACTGAAAATCGTAGTGTCGACAGTTCAATTCTGTCCCTGGCCACCATTCAACCCACATTAGTGAATCGGTTGCAATGCCGCCTGGCGGAGGTTCGCGGCGGCATTTGGGCCCGTAGGCACGCGGTAGGCACAGCGGATTTTTGCGGCGCGGTGGCACTACCGCAGCGCAACCCAAGAACTGTTACTGCGGAAAATCTAGAAGTTTCCCCCATACCTCATTTTCCGTCGGGGAATTTAGAACGGCACCAGTGGAGGTTTCGACGTGCCAATACAGGCCGCACGCCACGCAACGCCAAAGGGTAAGAATGCTCCCAGGCCGTCTGCGCGTGGAACGCCGGGGGAACGTCCAGTGCGCGTCCTCACAGGCCGGACAAGCGCTTCGGTCGGCGATCTGATTGGGCATGGTGGTGAGCGACAGCGTAGGCCTTACAGTCAACTGCAAGGTCAAGGGATTTGTTGGCCAACCGACTTTCGTAGAGCAGAGGTCACTGCTTGCGCGGGCGGGACTTAGAGCGGCTTGTTTTCTGCAACGACTGCCCACGCTTCGCGCGCCGACACGATATGCAACGTGTCGGATTAATCGGCTTCGCCGTGAATAGCTGCGTCGGCAGTGCCGACCATTCGAAGGTGACACCGCAATCGACACACTTGCGTGTGAGTTTGTAGCCGCTTTTCACGTCCGTCCGTTCTGCTCGACGGACGTTCTGAAGGTTGGATATTCAGACCTTAGCAAGATGCGCCTTCACTTCATATTTGTAGTTCACCTGGTCCGTTTGTTCGTTGCGCCAGGTCAAGTAAGCGAGGCTAGAGCAGGTAGAAAACAGGCCGAACGATGGCAACCCGCACTCGCCATTACGCCAAATGGCATAACTGTAAACTGCTGGGATTATTATACTTATCGTTTCCGGTAAGTCCGGCACACCCGTTCCGGCGGACGCGCGCATTTTTCGCGGAAAATGCTGAAAATCAAACAGTTCGAACCCTCGCTGCACGGTCTTTCGATCGCCAACAATGGTGGCATCTTGTGCTGGTTCGAACGATGACGGTGTGAGGCCTGCGGCCAGACGAGCACGCGGTTCGCTCCGCGCGCAAACCCGCTTCCAGGCGTAATTCCGGCGTAAGTTGGATCGAGTCGTGGCTTTAGCGCGCGCCTTCCTGACGCGCGCCGCGACGAAAATCTGAGCACCCCGACGCCTTCCTAATCCTTCAATCTGCCAGTCTTCCGATCTTCCAATTCTGCAAAGCTCCACCGCGTACCGCCAACGACAAACCATGGCGACCGCCAGCCCCATCAGCGCGCCGCCGATGACGTCGGTGGGGTAGTGCACGCCGAGATAAATGCGTGAGAAGGAGATGAGCAGCGCGATGAGCCAGAAAATGGCTCGACCTTCGGGCGCCAGGCGCGTAAGCGCGTAGGCCGCGGCAGCCGCGTTGGCGGCATGCCCCGACGGGAATGACGGCGTCGTCGACCGGAAACCGTAGACGCGTGTGTCGGCGTAGCTCTCGAACGGGCGCCTGCGATTGACGAGCGGCTTGACAACTGACTCTGTGACGATGATGGTGAGCGCGATGGCGAGAAGAACCTGGATGGCCGCCGGCCACCGCCGCGGATGTATCAAGCCAATCAGCAGTGTGAGCGCGACCCAGATGCCGGCGCCGGCGGCGATGTCGCTGAGGCTCGCCATGACGATGTCGAGGGCGGGCCAATGGTAGAGACGAAGCAGTTGGAAGGTCGCGAAATCGAGCCTTCCAACCGCCTCGATGATGCCTGACATGAACCGGCGAGGTCGCTAGACCGGAGCGGCCTCGACGTCGCGCACGAGCCCGAGCTCCTTGCGTACTTTCTCTTCGATCTGCTTGAACGTCTCCGGGTTCTCGCGCAGGAACGTCTTCGCGTTTTCACGCCCCTGTCCAAGCCGTTCGCCCGCGTAGGCGAACCATGTCCCGCTCTTCTCGACGATCCGCTTGTCGACCGCGAGGTCGAGGAGATCGCCTTCGCGGGAGATGCCTTCGCCGTACATCACGTCGAATTCCGCTTCGCGAAACGGCGGCGCCACTTTGTTCTTCACGACCTTGACGCGCGTGCGTCCCCCAATCACCGCGTCGCCGTCCTTGATGCTGGCGATGCGCCGGATATCGACGCGCACAGACGAGTAGAACTTGAGCGCGCGGCCGCCGGTCGTCGTTTCGGGGTTGCCGAACATGACGCCGATTTTTTCGCGGAGCTGATTGATGAAGATGAGGCACGTCTTCGATTTCGACACCGCGCCGGTGAGCTTGCGCAGCGCTTGCGACATGAGGCGCGCCTGCAGCCCCATTTGCGCGTCGCCCATCTCGCCTTCGATTTCCGCGCGCGGCACCAGCGCGGCGACCGAGTCGACGACCACGACGTCGACGCCATTCGAGCGGATGAGCACTTCGACGATCTCGAGCGCCTGCTCGCCGTTGTCGGGCTGCGAGACGAGAAGGTTGTCGAGATCGACGCCAAGCTTCTTCGCATAGGCGGCGTCGAGGGCGTGCTCGGCGTCGACGAACGCCGAGACGCCGCCGATCTTCTGCGCCTGCGCAATCACCTGCAGCGCCAGCGTCGTTTTGCCGGACGACTCGGGCCCGAAGATCTCGATGACGCGCCCCCGCGGCATCCCCCCGACACCCAGTGCGTAGTCGATGCTGATGGAGCCGGTCGGAATCGACTCGATCATCTGAATCGGGCCCTTCTGGCCCAGGCGCATGATGGAGCCCTTGCCGAACTGCTTTTCGATTTGGCCCACGGCCAGCTCGACCGCCTTGCCGCGTTCGTTCCGCTCGTCTCGTTCCTGCTTGTCAGTAGATGGGGGCATGCGTCACTCCTTATACGGTGAGCGCATTCTAGGGACGTGCCGGGCGAATGTCAAGCGAAAATAGAATCGCGACGGCCATCAGAATGCTTGTTTTCAATCACTTACAAGGACGACGACTTTCGCCCCATCGCCGGTCCTCGATGCCGGTTGCGGTTTCGGCAACGCTTTTCTTGAAGAAAGTTGCGAAGTACTGCAACGATCGCCCAGCCGAATGCCGTCTCCGGTTGGCCATGCCCTCGGCGGTCTCACTGCCGCGTTCCTCATCAATGCTTTCGCCCGACGCCCCGCCCTCACGGTCGGGCTGCTGGCGACGTCGGCCGCGGTGGCCGTCGCGCCCGACCTCGATATCCTTGTCGGGTCACACCGCACATACACGCACAGCGTCGGCGGCTGTCGCAATCGTCGGCGCTGGCAGCCTGGCTCGTTCTGCGCACGCGCCCTGCGGGCGCCGCCGGCGCCGCCGCGCTGACCGCCGCGTACGCGTCGCATCTGGCGCTCGACTGGACCAGCAAGGACACGTCCCTGCCTTCAGGATTGACGGTGCTCTGGCCGTTCACGTCCCGCTACTACAAGTCGGGGCTCGATCTGTTCGGCGAAATTTCGAGACGCTACTGGCTGCCTGACGAATTCATCATCGGAAATGTCAAAGCGGCGATGTGGGAGTTTGTGCTGCTGGCGCCCTGCCTGTTTCTTGCCTGGGTATTCTGGAGTAAGAGGACTTTGACAACGAAAAAGGAAGAAGGAAAAATGAATACAACAAGCTGACACGCTGATCTCTATTCGTTCTTCGTTTTTCGTTACATCTCTACCGCCAGCGCCACTCCATTTCCGCCGCCCAGACACAAAGAGGCGATTCCTCTCCGTGCGCCCTGTTCCTTCATCGCATACAGCAGCGTCGTGAGCACCCGCGCGCCGCTGGCGCCGATGGGGTGGCCAAGCGCAATCGCGCCGCCGTTGACGTTGACGCGCGCCGCGTCGAGTCCCAGCTCCTTGATGATCGCCACCATCTGTGCAGCAAACGCTTCGTTGATTTCGAACAGGTCGACGTCTTCGAGCCGCCATCCGGTCCGCTTCAGAAGCTTCCGAATGGACTCGACTGGCGTCATCAGCAGAAGCTTCGGCGCGATGCCGCTGGTGGCGTAGCCGGCGATGCGCGCCATCGGCGTGGCACCGAGCGATGTGGCTCGCTCCTCGGACATCACAACGAGCGCCGCGGCGCCGTCGTTGACGCCCGGCGCATTTCCCGCCGTGACCGAGCCGTCCTTCTTGAAAGCCGGTTTCAACCCTTTGAGCACGTCGACGGTCGAATCGGGCCTGATCGTTTCATCGCGATCCATCACGAGAGGGGAGCCCTTTGGCTGAGGCACTTCGACCGGCACGATTTCAGACGCGAAACGCCCTTCGGCGGCCGCGCGTGCCGCCTTCTGGTGACTCCCGGCGGCGTAGCGATCCTGCTCCTCGCGCGACACATCGTAGATCTCTGCGACGTGCTCGCCCGACACCCCCATGTGGCAGTGCTCGAATGCGCACCACAGGCCGTCGTGAATCATCGAGTCGATAAGGCTTGCATCGCCCATGCGCAGGCCTTCGCGCGCGCGGGAGAGAAGATATGGAGCGTTGCTCATCGACTCCATGCCGCCCGCAACCGCGACGTCGATATCGCCGAGCGCGATGCCTTGCGCCGCGAGCATCACCGCCTTCAATCCCGATCCGCATACTTTGTTGATGGTGAGCGCCGCGACCGAGTTGCTCAGCCCGCCGTTCAGCGCCGCCTGCCGCGCCGGCGCCTGGCCGACGCCCGCGGACAGCACGTTGCCCATGATGCACTCTTCGACGGCCGCCGGATCGACGCCGGCGCGAGAGACCGCCTCGCGCACGGCAATCGCGCCGAGCTGCGGCGCCTGCAGCGTTTTCAGCGCACCGAGGAACTTTCCTGAAGGAGTGCGGACGGCGCTGACGATGACGGGTGTGCGCATGTCACTTCACGACGACGCGTGATACGCGTGCCGTCGCCGAGGAGGCCGATCAGCCGCGTCAGGATCATCGCGGACGAGCGCTTCAGCTCTTTGTTCCATCGCTGGTCGGCCGTCCGCACTTCGACAACGCCGTCGGGCTGCAGCCGCACGGTGGTGACGCGGGCGAGCGTATCGCCGACCGCGACGCGCCACGCAACTTCCAGCTTGCCCTGCGACATCGGGCCCTGCCGGAACAGCTCCGTCAACGCACGCGGCACGACGGAATGTAGAGAATCCATCAGGATCGGCCTCTGCCGCAGTGTAACATTCGCGGCCATGCGCCTCGTCCTTGCGTCCCGTTCGCCGCGGCGAGCCGATCTGCTGCGGGCCGCCGGCTTTTCGTTCGACGTCTTTCCGGTCGACGTCGATGAGCGTTTTGGCCAGGGTGAAAAGCCCGAGCATGCGGTCGCCCGGCTCGCCGAGACCAAAGCCAACGCCGCCGCCGCGTCCCATCCCGACGCCGTGGTGCTCGGCGCCGACACGACGGTCGTCATCCGCGGCGAGGCGCTGGCGAAACCGGCCGAGCGCCGATGACGCCGCGCGGATGCTGCGCCTGCTGTCGGGACGGACCCACGAGGTCTGACCGGGTATGTGTCTGCAGCGGCTCGCGGCGGCTGATGCATGTCGAGCCGACCCGCGTTCGCATGGCGCGGATGAGCGAGACTGAAATCGCCTGGTATGTCTCGACGGGGGAGCCGTTCGACAAGGCCGGCGCGTACGCCGTTCAGGGGCTGGCGTCGCGGTTCGTCGAGGGGATCGACGGCTCGTACTCCAACGTCGTCGGGCTGCCTATCTCCAGTGTCTACGAGCTCTTGAAGGAGCTGGGCTGTGATATTCTGGGAATGAGAATTCCCAGTAAAACCGCGACATTTTAAGACATCTTATGACGAATAAATTCGCGAAGATCGCGCTCACCGCGGTGGTCCTGCTGTCGGCCCTTGGGGGGCTGTTGTGGTATTCGCTCCAGCAGGACACGGCCTACTACAAACACGTCGACGAGGTGATGGCGAGCCCCGAGCAGTGGAAAGGGAAGTCGCTCCAGCTCCATGGCTTCGTCGTGAAAGGGACGTGGGGTCAGAAGCCCAACACGCTCGAGTATCAGTTCAAGGTCGAAAACAAGGGCAAAGTCGTGCTCGCGTCCTACACGGGCGTTCTTCCCGACACCTTCAAGGACGAAGCCGAAGTCGTGCTGAAGGGACGGCTGACCAGCGACGACCACTTCGAGGTCGACCCGAACGGCGTCATGGCCAAGTGCCCGTCGAAGTACGAGGAGAAGGCCAACTACGACCTGAAGACAGGCACGAGTAACTAGACATCTAGATCTACGATCTCAGAACTAGATTCGAGTTCACTATGGCTTCACTGGGCTACTTCACGCTGCTGACCACGTTCGTCGTCTGCAGTTACGCCGCCGGAGTGTCGGTCGCCGGCGCGCGCCGCGGTTCGCGCCGGCTCGTCGAGAGCGGCATCGGCGCATTCCACATGGTGACCGCGCTGATGGTCATGGCATCGGTGCTCATCATCCGCGCGTTCGTCACCGACGACTTTTCGATCAGGTACGTGTCGCGCTATTCGGATTCGTTCCAGCCGCTGTTTTTCAAGATCACGTCGTATTGGGGCGGCCTCGACGGCTCGATCATGTTCTGGGTGTTCCTGCTGGCATGCTTCGGCAGCCTGGCGGTGCACGTGAACCGCGACCGCCATCGCGAGCTGATCCCGTATGTTGTCGCGGTGATCTCCGGCGTGCAGATGTTCTTTCTGTTCCTGATGATCGTCCACAACAATCCGTTCAACACCTACCTCACGCAGGTGCCCCCGGACGGCAACGGCCTGAACCCGCTGCTGCAGAACTTCTACATGGTCATCCACCCGCCGTCGCTGTACATCGGCTTCGTCGGGATGACGATTCCGTTCGCCTTCGGCATGGCCGCGCTCATCACCGGCCACCTCGACGATGCGTGGCTGCGCGCGGTGCGGCGCTGGACGATGTTCGCGTGGATCTTCCTGTCGTTCGGCCTCACGCTCGGCATGATCTGGGCGTACGAAGAGCTGGGATGGGGCGGATTCTGGGGATGGGACCCGGTCGAGAACGCGGGCGCGCTGCCGTGGTTTACCGCGACGGCGTTCTTTCACTCGGTGATGGTGCAGGAACGCCGCAGCATGCTGCGCGTGTGGAACATCACGCTGGTGATCCTCACGTTCTTCCTGACGATCTTCGGCACCTTCATGACCCGCTCGGGCGTCGTCCAGTCGGTGCACTCGTTCGGCGAGAACCCCGAGCTGGCCATGATGTTCAGCATCTTCATGGTCGTGATTCTCGTGTTCAGCTTCGGGCTGGTCATCTACCGCCTGCCGCTGCTGCGCGCGAGCAACGAGCTCGACTCGTGGGCGTCGCGCGAGGCGGCGTTCCTGCGTGAACAACTGGATCCTGCTGTTCTGCGCGTTCTTCGTGCTGTTCGCGACGATGTTCCCGACGCTGAGCGAGGCCGTCACCGGACGAGCGCATCACGATCGGCCCGCCGTTCTTCAACCGCTGGATGGTGCCCATCGGCCTGACGCTGCTGCTGCTGACCGGCATCGGCCCGCTGCTGGCGTGGCGGAAGACGTCGGTCTCGAATCTGAAATATCAATTCCTGTGGCCAGTGACGTCGGCGGTCGTCACCGCCGTCGGTGGTGTTCGCGCTGGGCGTCCGCGTGTGGGCGTCGTATATCGCGTTCGTGTTCTCGGGATTCGTGCTCGGCACGATCTGCCAGGAGTTCTGGCGCGGCGCGGTCATCCGTCGCAAGAGCACGGGCACCGATCTCTTCACCGCGACGATCGGCCTCGTCGGCCGTTCGCGCCGGCGCTACGGCGGCTACATCGTGCACGTCGGCATCGTGCTGATGTGCCTCGGATTTGCGGGGCAGGGCTTCAAGCAGTCGAGCAGGTGCTGTTGAAGCCAGGACAGCAGACGACGCTCGGCAGCTACATCGTCCGGATGGACGCGCTGAAAGTCACGAACGACAACCAGAAGCAGATGATCACGGGGCATTTCACCGTGTTCGAAGGCGGGCGTGAAATCGCGAAGATGTATCCCGCGCGATGGTTCTTCAACAAGCATGAAGAGCCCACGACCGAAGTGGCCATCCGCCGGAAGTTCGAGGAAGACCTGTACCTCAACATGCACAACTTCCAGGTCGCGGACCAGTCGGCGAGCCTCGAGATCACGATTAATCCGCTGGTCAACTGGATCTGGCTCGGCTTCGCGGTGATGGCGCTCGGCACGGGCATCGTCCTGCTGCCCGAGCGCACGTTCGCGTTCGCGATGGCGAAGTTCCCGGCGCCAGAAGTGGCGACGACCGCCGGCATGTTCTTGCTGATGTTCTGTCTCGCGACGCCCGCGCTGGCGCAGCATACAGAGGACGGTGCTCCGGTAGCAGTGCGAGCTGTACACGCCGCATCGAGCGCGAGTTGCAGCGCGAGATCGTCTGCATGTGCGGCACCTGTGGACGGAAAAATCTCGCGGAGTGCACCTGCGGCAAGGCCGCCGAAATGCGCACGGAGCTCACCGGGCTCGTCAGGAACGGGAAGACGCGAGACGAGATCATCCAGTACTACGTCGCGAAGTACGGCAGCCAGGACCGCTCTCGTCGCCAATCGACAAGGGCTTCAACCGCCTGGCGTGGTTCTTCCCGTATGCCGTCGGCGGATTCGCCGCGATGGCGGGCGTGTTCGTCGTGCGAAAGTGGTCGCAGCGCTCACACGACGAACCGGCGGCACGCCGGTGAACACGCCGCCGTCAGCCGAAGACGCCGCGCTGCAGGCGCGCCTCGATCGCGAGCTCGAAAACCTCGATTAGTCCCTTGGCTCCCACGCAACCGACGTCCGATTCGCTGCGGCCGTGGCAATTCTTCACGCTCGGCGCGCTCGTCTGCGCGACGGCCGCGGTGTTCATCATCCGCGGCACGACCGCCGAGAATCTCATCCTCGTCTGCCTGTCCATTTTCGCGGCGGCGCTGATTGGCCTCGCCGCGCTGAATGCGCTGCGTCCGCTGGCGACCGGCGAGACGCGCGAGCCCGAGATGGTTGGCAGCCGCACGCGCGTGGCGCTCGAGCGCGAGAAGAACCTGCTGCTCCGCTCGATCAAGGAGCTGGAGTTCGATCGCGCGATGGGCAAGGTCGCCGAAGGCGACTACGACGAGATGGTCGGCGCGGCTGCGCTCGCGCGCGGTGCGCCTGCTGCAGCAGCTCGACAACGCGAGCAGCGGGTATCGGGAGCTGATCGAGCGGGAGCTCGCTTCGCGCCTGGTGAAAGCCGGTGGCACGAGTCGACCGCTCGCGGACGACGACAGAGCCGTGATAGAGCAAAGAGCGGCAGAGGGCAGAAGGGCATCGACGGAAGTCGATAGCCGACGGGTGTTTGCTCAGGCCTGCGGGACGGTGAACGACGAAGATGCGAAGTTCTGCAAGTCGTGCGGAACCAAGCTCCTTGCGATTCTCTCGCCTGCCTTTTCCACTTTCCACTTTTCCCTTTTCACTTTCCCCGCTCCGCCTCCGCCCAGCTCCAAATGCCCGATCCGAAGCAGATGTCGGGCATTCCGCGGCCGGTCACAGATCTGCCGGCCGGACATGTGTCCGTTCGGCTTATCCGCGGACAGCTCTCGAACAACATCCAGGGACATCCGGTCGAGATCGTCGGCGGCACGAAACCGATGGTCGTGAAGACTGATGAGAACGGCCGCGCGGAGTTCAGCGGCATCGCGCCCGGCACAACCGTCAAAGCCGTCGCGAACGTCGACGGCGAGCGGCTCGAATCGCAGGAGTTTCCGTGGCCCGCGAACGATGGCATCCGCCTGATGCTCGTCGCAACGCCGAAGGGTGGCGACGTGCCGCCGCCCGTGTTTCAGCCACAGCCCGGAAACGTCGTGTTCGGCGACCAGACCCGCGTCATCATCGACCACGCCGACGCTGTGCTGCAGGTCTACTACATCCTCGATATCCGGAACAGCGCGCGCGCGCCAGTCAATCCGCCGTCCGCCGTGGTGGTCAACATGCCGTCCGGCGCGGCCAGCGCCACGGTCTTGAGCGGCGCGCCGCAAGCGGTCGCGCTTGGCGATCACGTGTCCATTACGGGTCCGTTCGCGTCCGGGCAGACCGAAGTGCAGATCGCATTTCAAATGCCCGTCTCGAGCGCCGATGTCACCTTCGAGCAGACGTTTCCGCTGGCCGTTCCCGGACTGGCCGTGCTGATGAAGAAGACCGGCGACATCTCGATGTCCTCGCCGCAGCTTCCCAACGTTCAGGAACGCGTGTTCGAAAGGGAGCGATACATCCTCGCGCAAGGACCGACGCTGCCTGCCGGTGCAGCGCTGGCCGTGACCGTGTCCGGGCTGCCTCACCACAGCGCCTGGCCGCGGCGAATTGCGCTCACGCTGGCCATCCTGATGCTCGGCGGCGGGTTCTGGGCGGCGGGCCGGCGGCCGACGCCCGCAGCGAACGCTGCGAGGGTCAAACAGCTCAGCGGCAAACGGGAAAAAATCTACGCCGAGCTCGTCCGGCTCGAGCAGCAGCGGCGCACAGGCAGCATCGACGCGGCGAAATATGCCGAGCGCCGGCCCGCGCTGATGGCGCAGCTCGAGCGTGTGTATCGCGACCTCGACGCCGAGGGGGGCCACAGCGCCGTCGCGTGAGCGCCGACTTTCTCGATCTCTCCATCCGCGAGCTCAGCCGGAACTTCGGGCGCCGCCGGGCGTTATCGCGCGTATCGCTCGACTGCCGCGCCGGCGAGATCGTCGGCCTGCTCGGGCCGAACGGCGCAGGCAAATCAACGCTCCTGGCCATCCTGTCGACCCTCGCCGCCGCCTCGTCGGGATCCGTGCGGTACGGCGGCCGCACAGCGAGTGAAATCGGCGCGCCTCTGCGATCGCGCATCGGGGTGTTGTCGCACGACCTCCATCTCTACTCTGAGCTCACGGCGCTCGAGAACCTGGTTTTTTTCGGGCGGCTCTACGGCGTCGCCAACGCCCGGACCGCGGCCGCTGACGCACTTCGCCGGGCACGGCTCGACGAGCGGGGCGGCGATGTGGTGTCGGGCTTCTCGCGCGGCATGCGTCAACGGCTGGCGCTCGAGCGCGCGCTGCTGCACAACCCGCGGCTGCTGCTGCTCGACGAGCCGTTCACGGGACTCGATGATGCGTCGACCATGGCGTTGATCGAACGGCTGCGCGAGCTGCGGTCGGCCGGCTGCATCATGCTTGTGGCGACCCACGACCTCGACGTCGGAGAAGCTGTCTTCGATCGAGCCGTCATCCTCCACGACGGACGCCTGATCGCGAGCGAGACCGACGTTCGAGGACCTCCGGAAGCGCTACCAGGATCGCCTGCAGGCGGGAGCGGCCTCATGAGCACGTTCTGGCGCGTCGTCTGGATCGTCGCGCGAAAGGACCTCGCCATCGAGGCGCGAAGCCGCGAGCTGCTCAACACGACGATTTTTTTCGCGCTGTCGTGCGTGATTGTGTTTTCGGTCTCGTTCGTGGGAGAGGGAGGCGATGGCAAGGCGCCCGCTGACGCAGCAGCGGGCATCCTGTGGATAGCCATCGCGTTCTCGGGCACGCTCGCGCTGGGGCGCACCTTCGAGCGCGAGCGATACGGCGACACTCTGCGCGCGTTGCTTCTGGGGCCGGGTCCTCGTGCCGCCGTCTACGTCGGCAAGCTCGTCGGCCTCGTCGCCCTGCTCATCGCGACAGAAATCGTCCTCGTGCCGCTCGTCGCGCTGTTGTTCCAGCAGGCCCTGTTCCGGAACCTCCCGATGGTCGCCGGCCTGCTTGTGCTCGGCACGGTCGGGCTTCGCGAGCGTCGGCACGCTCTTCGCGGCCATGCTGGCCCGCGCGCGCAGCCGCGATGTGCTCTTGCCGATCCTGTTGTATCCGGTCACAATCCCAGTGATCATCGCAGGCGTGCGAGGCACGAGTGCGCTGCTCGCGGCGGACCCTCAGCTCGACATGGCGCGGCTGTGGATGGCGCTGCTTCTGGCCTTTGACGTCGTATTTGTCACGCTGTCGCTGTGGACGTTCGAACCTCTGATGACCGAATAGCTGACCATATAACCATGCGAAAAGCTGCCCTTCCACTTCTTGCGCTTGCCGGCTTCATCTTTCTGACGGCGCCGATCGTCATTGCCCGCGCCCCGTACGAGTCGACGATGGGGCTGGTGCAGAAGATCTTTTACTTCCACATGCCGCCGGCGATGCTGATGCTCCTCTCGGCGATCTTCTGCGGCGTCGTCAGCGTGATCTACCTCATCAGGCGACGGCCTTTCCACGACTGGATGGCCTACGCCGCAGCCGAGCTCACGGTGCTTTACGGCCTCATCGCGATGGTGACGGGCCCGCTGTGGGCGCGGAAGGCCTGGGGCGTGTGGTGGGTGTGGGATCCACGGTTGACGATGTCTTTTCTCCTGTGGATGATTTTCATCTCGTATCTGCTGCTCCGGCGCTACGGCGGTCCCGGATCCGAGATGCTGGCGGCGGGCCTTGCGGTGTTCGGGATGGCCACATCCCCGTTCGTCTATCTGTCGGTCAACATCTGGCGGACCATTCACCCTTTGACCACGGTTGTGCCAACACTGCCCGTCGATTTCGCGTTGCCGCTGTGGTACGCGTTCGCCGGCTTCCTGCTGCTGTACATTGCGCTGATGATGCTGCGGATGACCATCGAGCGGCAGCGCACGATGCTCGATCATCTCTATCTCGAGAGCGAAGAATGAAACGAATCTTCCTTGCCGCGCTGCTGCTGATGAATACGGTCGCGTTCGCGCAGCCCGGTCAGTCCGAGTTCAAGCCGGTGACCGAAATTCCCGCCAGCGAGCAGTTACCGTCGGCGCCGCTCGTGATCGCCGCCTACGCATTCGTCTGGCTCGCGTTCCTGTTTTACGTCTGGACGATGTGGCGCAAGCTCGGCAAAGTGGAGCAGGAGCTCCAGACGCTGTCCGCGCAGATTGTGAACAAACGGCCATGAACTTCGCGAACATGACGTCGGCGCACTTCATTTTCATCCCCGTCGTCTTGTTCGTGGGAGTGGTGATCGGCTGGATCCTCGGCTCGCGCGCCGCTCAGGATGCGATGGCGATGGAAATGAAGAAGCGCGAACGACGCGAGGTTCGTTAGTCTTGTACCGTTGCAATTTCCTCAACGCCGGGGCGCTGGGGCGCCGCGGAAACCGCCATGCTCTCTCGTCTATTTAGCTGAATATCTGGATTAGCCATTGCACTGAGAGACAGAGGGCAAGAACCGCGCGTAGAGCATTCACGCTCGCCCTCTGCGCCCCGGCGCCCCGGCGTCGAGCTACCTCCCCATTCCGAGTCGGTACGCGAGCATAGGCGGCAATCCGGCATCCAGGATCTTCTTCTGGGCCGCCTCGATGGGATACGCCACGCGATAGAGCGTCACCACCATGCGATCGAGGTCCGCGATCGCATATGCGGCGCGCGAATCGCCGTCACGGGGCTGTCCTACCGAGCCGGGATTAATCATGTACTTCGAACCGGCGTCGATGGTGACGGCGAATTCCGGGTGTCCCTGCGGCGCCTCGATCTCGAGCCGCCGCTGGCTGTCCATCCTCGCGGTGAGCGCGACGTGCGTGTGGCCGAACAGGCAGATCGCCGCGCGCGACACGGCAATCGAGCGAGCGGCATCGATGTCGGCGACCACGTACAGATCCTCGTCGAGCGGCGAGCCGTGGCAGATCTCGATGGCGCCATCGACGACCACCGGTCCGGCGGGCAGGTCGCGGAGGTAATCAAGGTTCTGCGGCGTCAGCGATTCGCGCGTCCAGCGCGCCGCAGCTTTTGCCATCGGATTGAAGTCCTCGGCGTTGTCGAGTCCCGAGGCGACTTTGTCGTGATTGCCCCTCACCATCGCCCTCGCGCCGAGATTACGGACGCAATCGACGACAGCGTTGGGATCGGCCCCGTATCCCACCAGATCGCCAAGCACCAGCACCGCATCGTAGCGCTGCGCTGCCGACGCGCGGAGCACCGCGTTGAGGGCTTCGAGATTGCTGTGGATATCGGTGAGGGCCAGGTAGCGCATCGCTACTCGAGCTGCTCGATGAGCTGTTCGACGAGCTCTTCAGTGCGCGCACGCGAGGCGTCGAGGCGCAGTTGGGCCTGCTGATACGCGAGGCGACGGCTCTCGTAGAGCATCGCCATCTGGACGCGGTCGTTGGCGAGCGGCCGGCGTCCGTCGGCGGGGATCCGGGTGAGGAGTACATCGAAGGGGACGTCGATCCAGACCGACACGCCATCGGCGTTGATGGCCGCGCGGTTCTCGGCGTCGATGAACGTGCCGCCGCCCGTGGCCACGACGGCGTGGCGCTGCGGCAGCAGCGACCAGATCACCTGCCGCTCGACCGCGCGGAAGTAGGGCTCTCCCTCGCGAGCAAAAATATCCGCCACCGTTCGCCGCTCGCGCGCCTCGACGAGTGCGTCGACGTCGTCAGCCCGCCATCCGAGGCGGCGCGCCAACGCCTGTGCCAAAGTTGTCTTTCCAGCAGCCATGAATCCGACCAGATAGATTTTGTCCGTCTTCAAGAGGGGATTACTCGCCACCCGGCGCCGGATACGGCGACCCCGATGCCGTCGTCGGGTCGCACAGCGATTCCAGCGTGGAGAAGAACTCGGGATACGAAATGGCGACCGAGTCGGCGCCGCTGATGATTGACGGCGAGTCCGCGCCGAGCGCGGCAATCGCAAAGGCCATCGCCAGCCGATGGTCTCCAGCCGCATCGGCCGTCCCGCCGCGCAGACGGCGCGAGCCCCGCAGGTGAAATCCGTCGCTGAACTCCTCGACATCCGCCCCTAACGCCTGAAATCCGCGCACGAGCGCGCTGATACGGTCGCTTTCCTTGACGCGCAGCTCCGCCGCGCCCGTGACGTGGAGCTCTCCTCCGTGGCTGGCCCATGCCGCCAGGGCAGGAATCTCGTCGATGAATTGGAACCTGATCTGCTCCTAGTGTTAACGAACGAGGCGTCCCGTACCGAACACGCACGCGCCCAGACGGCTCCCCGCCGGCTTCGCGGTCAACGTCCTGGTCCACCACCGCGCCGCCCTGACGCAGCACGTCGAGCAGCGCGATACGTGTGGGATTGAGCCCAACGTTGTGAATCTCTACGTCAGAGCCCGGGATGCCTGCCGCGGCTGCCACCCAGAAAGCGGCGGATGAAATGTCCCCGGGGACGACGAACTCGCCGCCGCGAAGTGCCTGGCCTCCATCGAGTTCAATCGTGTTGCCGCTCGAGTGGACGACCGCGCCAAAGGCGCGCAGGGCGAGCTCCGTATGATTTCGAGTGGCCGCAGACTCCTCGACGACGGTCCTGCCGTTCGACTGGAGGCCGGCCAGAAGCACGGCACTCTTCACCTGGGCGCTCGGCACTTCTGTGCGGTACCGAATCCCATTCAGCGCGCCGCCGCGAATCGTGAGCGGCGGCTTTTTGTCGTGCGATTCAATCCGCGCACCCATCAGCTCGAGGGGCACCATGACGCGCCCCATCGGGCGCCTGGACAGCGACTCATCGCCGACCAGAATCGACGTAAAGGAATGGGCCGCGAGGACGCCAGACAGCAGCCGCATCGTGGTTCCTGAGTTCCGTGCGTCGAGCGGCGCTTCTGGAGCGCGCAGACCGCGCAAGCCGCGGCCCTCGATTTCGACCGTCAGCCCACGCTCGGCGGAACGGGTTCGGCGAATGGCCACGCCAGTCCCTGCAAGGCAGTCCAGCGTGGCGGCGCAATCGGCGCCCTGCGAGTACTGCGCGATCGTCGACGGTCCCGTTGCCAGTGCGGCCAGCAGGGCATAGCGATGAGAAATGGATTTGTCGCCGGCAAGCCCCACCGTCCCCGTGATGCGGCGGGCAGGCCTCACCGTCGTTGCGGCGATCAAAGCCATCAGGAGACTATACTACGTCGGACACGATGACCTGCGGGTACCGGGATGTGCATCTCGAAATTCACAGCACGATCGAAGCGCTTGATCTCGTGCAGGCGATCACCGAACACATAGGGCGGCGACTTGGCTTCGACGACGAATTCTCCACTGGACGGCGATGGCTGTCCGCGAGTCCGTCGTCAACGCCATCAAACACGGCAACGAGAGCGACCTTCCAAAATTGTGTTCATCGATTACTGCGCCACGCCCGAGACCGAGCCTCGCCAAATTTATCGTTTCCGTGCGCGATCCGGGCCGCGGCTTCAATCCGGAGATGGTGAAGGTCCCTCTGGCGAGCGAACGTGCTGAGAACGAGCGGGCGCGGCGTGTTCCTGATTCGCCACTTTATCGACGAGGTGTCGATCTCCGGGTGCCTCCAGGCGGCATGGAGATGCGGATGACCAAACACATCCCTCCGCACGCATGACGCGAGATCCACTGCTGCTCTCAACGGCCATCGAAGCCGTGATGAAAGCCGGCGAGATTCAGATGAGCTCCATCGACTCCGGATTCGAGGTGTCGCACAAAGGCACGATCGACCTGGTAGCTGAGGCGGCGTCGCGGTCGAGACGATGTTCCGCAAGATGATCGCGGAGCGCTTTCCCGGATCGCACGATCCTGGCGGAGGAATTCGGCGAGGATGCGGCGGCGCAATTTTCATCGCACTGCTGGTGCTGAATCCGATCGACCGCACCAACAACTACGCACACGGACTGGAGATCTTCTGCTCGTCGCTGGCGCTCGAGATCGACGGCAAGGGCGAGATCGGCGCGATCTACGACCCGACGAGGAAGGAATTGTTTATGGCCGAGCGCGGCGGCGGGGCCTTGCTCAACGGCCCGCGATCCATGTGTCGAACGCGTCGACCCTGGTGGAATCGATGCTGGTTACGGATTTGCGTACAGCGTCCACGAGCGCATCCC